>NZ_JAJFTC010000009.1:0-168209 GCF_020733125.1 Enterobacter cloacae complex sp. 2021EL-01169 | reverse complement strand
GGCCGTCAGTCGCAGCAACAACCAGGATCGCGCCGTCCATCTGCGCAGCACCGGTGATCATGTTTTTAACATAGTCGGCGTGGCCTGGGCAGTCTACGTGTGCGTAGTGGCGAGTCGGGGTGTCGTATTCAACGTGGGAAGTGTTGATGGTGATACCACGAGCTTTTTCTTCTGGTGCGTTATCGATCTGGTCGAATGCACGAGCAGAACCACCGTAGGTTTTAGCCAGAACGGTAGTGATTGCAGCAGTCAGGGTAGTTTTACCATGGTCAACGTGGCCGATAGTACCAACGTTGACGTGCGGTTTTGTACGTTCAAATTTTTCTTTAGACACGGCTATATTCCTTACTATAGTGCTCTCCCCTCTGGAGAGAGCACGGGACTTAGGTTTTAATCCTGTGGATTACTTACCACGGGCTTCAATAACGGCCTGAGCAACGTTGTTAGGCGCATCATCATACTTCAGGAATTCCATGGTGTATGATGCACGACCTTTGGTCAGAGAACGCAGCTGAGTTGCATATCCGAACATTTCAGACAGCGGAACTTCAGCGTGGATCTTAACGCCAGTTACTTCGGATTCCTGACCACGCAGCATACCGCGACGACGGCTCAAGTCACCGATAACGTCACCGGTGTTCTCTTCAGGAGTTTCTACTTCAACCTTCATGATTGGCTCAAGCAGAACTGGTTTTGCTTTCTTAAAGCCTTCTTTAAAGGCAATAGACGCAGCCAGTTTAAACGCCAGTTCAGAGGAGTCAACGTCGTGGTAAGAACCGAAGTGCAGACGGATACCCATGTCAACAACCGGATAGCCAGCCAGAGGGCCCGCTTTCAGCTGTTCCTGGATGCCTTTATCAACGGCTGGGATGTATTCGCCAGGAATTACACCACCTTTGATGTCGTTGATGAACTCGTAACCTTTCGGGTTAGAGCCCGGCTCCAGTGGGTACATGTCGATCACAACGTGACCGTACTGACCGCGACCACCAGACTGCTTAGCGTGTTTACCTTCAATGTCGGTAACTTTCGCGCGAATCGCTTCGCGGTAAGCAACCTGAGGTTTACCCACGTTCGCTTCAACGTTGAATTCACGCTTCATACGGTCAACGATGATGTCAAGGTGCAGTTCACCCATACCAGCGATGATGGTCTGGTTAGATTCTTCATCAGTCCATACGCGGAATGATGGGTCTTCTTTCGCCAGACGGCCCAGAGCCAGACCCATTTTTTCCTGGTCAGCTTTGGTTTTTGGTTCAACTGCGATGGAGATTACCGGCTCTGGGAATTCCATACGCTCCAGAATGATTGGGTGATCCGGGTCACACAGGGTGTCACCAGTGGTCACGTCTTTCAGACCGATAGCTGCAGCGATGTCGCCCGCACGAACTTCTTTGATCTCTTCACGTTTGTTAGCGTGCATCTGTACGATACGGCCAAAACGCTCACGCGCCGCTTTCACGGAGTTCAGGATGGTGTCACCGGAGTTAACCACACCAGAGTAAACGCGGAAGAAGGTCAGGTTACCCACGAATGGGTCGGTAGCAATTTTGAACGCCAGTGCAGAGAATGGCTCTTCGTCGCTTGCGTGACGCTCAGCCGGGGTATCTTTACCGTCGTCCAGGATGCCGTTGATCGCAGGAACGTCAACCGGGGATGGCAGATAGTCAACTACCGCATCCAGCATCGCCTGAACACCTTTGTTCTTGAACGCAGAACCACAGGTTACCAGGATGATTTCGTTGTTCAGAACGCGCTGACGCAGAGCTTTTTTGATCTCTTCTTCAGTCAGTTCTTCACCACCCAGGTATTTCTCCATCAGCTCTTCAGAAGCTTCAGCAGCGGATTCGATCAGGTTCTGGTGCCATTCGTCAGCCAGGTCCTGCATTGCAGCTGGGATATCTTCGTATTCGAAGGTAACGCCCTGGTCTGCATCGTTCCAGTTGATGGCTTTCATTTTCACCAGGTCGATAACGCCGGTGAAGCCTTCTTCAGCACCAATTGCCAGCTGCAGCGGAACAGGGTTCGCGCCCAGACGGGTTTTGATCTGACCAACAACTTTCAGGAAGTTAGCACCCATACGGTCCATTTTGTTAACGAACGCGATGCGTGGAACTTTATATTTGTTCGCCTGACGCCATACGGTTTCAGACTGTGGCTGAACACCACCAACTGCGCAATAAACCATTACCGCGCCGTCAAGAACACGCATGGAACGTTCTACTTCGATGGTGAAGTCAACGTGCCCTGGGGTGTCGATGATGTTTACGCGATGCGGTTCGTACTGCTTAGCCATACCTGACCAGAATGCAGTAGTCGCTGCGGAGGTGATAGTGATACCACGCTCCTGCTCCTGTTCCATCCAGTCCATGGTGGCTGCGCCGTCATGAACTTCACCGATTTTGTGGTTTACACCGGTGTAGAACAGAATACGTTCGGTAGTAGTGGTTTTACCGGCGTCGATGTGCGCACTGATACCGATGTTACGGTAGCGTGCGATGGGTGTTGTACGAGCCATTTGATTCCTCGTTTATATCTTTAGGCGTTCAGTTAAGTTACCCAGAGCGGGCGGCTTCTCTGAAGCGCCCGCCTGGTGACTAAGACTCCGAAGGGATTACCAACGGTAGTGTGCGAACGCCTTGTTGGCTTCTGCCATACGGTGAACGTCTTCACGTTTCTTAACTGCAGTACCTTTGTTGTCTGCAGCATCAGAAAGTTCGTTCGCCAGACGCAGAGCCATGGATTTATCACCGCGTTTACGAGCAGCTTCAACGATCCAACGCATTGCCAGGGCATTACGACGAACCGGACGAACTTCAACTGGAACCTGATAAGTAGAACCACCAACGCGGCGGGACTTAACTTCTACAGTTGGGCGAACGTTGTCGAGAGCGACTTCGAAAGCTTCCAGTTCATTTTTACCAGAACGCTGAGCCAGGGTCTCCAGCGCGCTGTATACGATTGCTTCTGCAGTAGATTTTTTACCATCTACCATCAGGATATTTACAAATTTTGCCAGCAGTTCTGATCCGAATTTCGGATCTGGAAGAATTTTACGCTGACCAATGACGCGACGACGTGGCATGGGAATACTCCGTTGTTAATTCAGGATTGTCCAAAACTCAAAGAGTTTAGTATGACATTAAGATAAATCAGTTTGGCCTTACTTAACGGAGAACCATTAAGCCTTAGGACGCTTCACGCCGTACTTGGAGCGAGCCTGCTTACGGTCTTTAACACCTGAGCAGTCCAGCGCACCACGAACGGTGTGGTAACGAACACCCGGAAGGTCTTTAACACGACCGCCACGGATCAGGATCACGGAGTGCTCCTGCAGGTTGTGACCTTCACCACCGATGTAGGAAGTCACTTCGAAACCGTTAGTCAAACGCACACGGCATACTTTACGCAGTGCGGAGTTTGGTTTTTTAGGAGTGGTGGTATATACACGAGTACATACACCACGTTTCTGCGGGCAGGCTTCCAGCGCAGGCACGTTGCTTTTCGCAACTTTGCGTGCACGTGGTTTGCGTACCAGCTGGTTAACTGTTGCCATTAAATAGCTCCTGGTTTTAGCTTTTGCTTCGTAAACACGTAATAAAACGACCTCATACAATATGAGGACGCGAAATTTTAGGGCTACGTCGAAAAGGTGTCAAGAAATATACAGCGATCTCAAATCACCAGTTCATTTGACTGGCGTGCGTCACAGTAAGATTGACGAAATCAGTATAGCCAACCACGTCAATTTTGGCTGAAATTTGACCAGAAAGACCCCGCGCATCCAGATCGTCTTTCAGCGCAGAAACTGTTATGGGGGCATTCGTGAGCATTTCAACGAAGCGGCTGCCTTCAAGTGCGGCAAGCACGCCGTCCTGAATCAGCAGCAGGTCATCACCGTCGCGCAGCATACTCAGTAACGCGTCGATATCACATTGCCATGGTGAATGGCTCAGAGTATGGAGCATGGCAGCCTCAGAAAGTCAGAACGGTGTCGTAGTGGGAAAGGTGTTCGCGCAATGCCGCAGAAGAGACGACGGTCACATCCAGCACGAAAGGCGTCTTCTCATCCAAACCGCGAGCGGCCAGCGAGTCGGCGCAGACATAAAGGGTTTCAATGTCATACAGCGGCAGCACTTTAAACGTAGCGATGTAATCCCGCGCCAGAATGGCCTGTGGCTGCTGACCCGCCAGAAGCTGAAACACACCGTCCCCTAAAAAGAAGACGCCGATATCTTCGGTCAGCGCGGACGTCGCAAGTAACGCATCCAGCCCTTCGCGGCCAGAAGCGCTCCCGTGCGGCGCAGACGCAAAAACAAATGCCACGCGCTTCATCAGAATTGCACCACTCTGTCGCAGGTGAGCGCCGCCTGTGCCAGCGCGCCCAAACCGCTTAACGAAAAACCGGGCTGCAGGTTAGAACCCGACAAACCAAGACGGGCGGCTTCGGTTGCATCGGTCACGCCGCGGCGCAGTGCCGCCGCCACGCAGATGTGCAGTTCTACGCCCTGCTTTTCGTTTAATGCCTGCCAGCCGCGCACCACATCAAACTCATCGCTCGCCGGCGACGTAAACTGGTTCGCGTTATACACCCCTTCCCGATAGAAGAAGACGCTCGCCAGCTCATGTCCGGCTGCCAGCAGCGCATGCGCAAACTGCAGCGCGCTGCTGGCCTGCTGAGTCCCGTACGCCGGGCCTGTCACCATTAACGCAAAACGCATTACTTGTCTTGTCCCAGGAAATCACCGCTTTTGAACTGGCGAATATAGAGGTAGACCGTGTGCTTGGAGATGTTGAGACGATCGGCCACCTGGTTGATAGCGTCTTTAATATCAAAAATCCCTTTTTCATAGAGATTGAGCACGATCTGGCGATTCTTGGCGTTGTTCGAGACGCTGCGGTCGGCATTCACCTCTTCAATGGTGAACTCAAGCGTCTGCGTGACGAGATCTTCGACGGAAGAGGCAAAGTTAACAGAAGAGCCAACATCCGGCGTTTCTGGTGGAATAAAGGTGCTCATGATCTGCGAGAAAGGCACATCAAGGTTCATGTTGATGCACAGCAGCCCAATAACACGATGCTCGCGGTTTCGAATCGCGATGGTTTCTGATTTCATCAGCACGCCGCTTTTGGCGCGGGTGAAATAGCATTTGGAGACGCTGCTGTCCGCGCCGGTCATGTCATGCAACATACGCAATGCAAGGTCGGTAATTGGCGAGCCAATTTTACGGCCAGTATGCTCACCATTCGCAATGCGGATGGCGGAACACTTCAGATCTTGCAGGGAGTGCAATACGATTTCGCAGTGGGAGCCAATGAGCATCGCTAACCCGTCCACTACCGCTTCATAGGATTTCAGAATATCGAAGTCGGTCTGGTCAAAAGGACGTTGATCCAGCAAATCAAGTTCACTGGTTTCGTTGGTTAAAAGCGACCTGGACATGAAAAAAACACTCCTTTTCAGGAGCCTGTCGTTAGGTTTTCAGGGCAGGCTCATTATCTACACGGACAACTAAATTAATACAGCGTGCCTAACGCTTTCCAGTGTTAATTATATCTGCCCCACAATAAAAAACCGCCGCCTTAAAGGCGGCGGTTTTTTTTCAGCATTACTTCTTAGCAGCAGCGGCTTTATCGTCAGCCGGTGCGTCTGCCTTGGCATCCGCTTTCGGTGCCGGTTTGATGTCCAGCAGCTCTACGTCAAAGACCAGCGTAGAGTTGGCAGGGATCCCCGGAACGCCGGTTTTGCCATAGGCCAGATCCGGTGGGATGACCATCTTGATCTTGCCGCCTTTCTTGATGTTTTTCAGACCTTCAGTCCAGCCAGGGATCACACCATCCAGACGGAAGGAGAGCGGCTCACCACGGGTGTAAGAGTTATCGAACTCTTTACCGTCGATCAGCGTACCTTTGTAGTTCACGACAACCGTGTCGCTGTCTTTAGGTGCATCGCCGGTGCCTTCTTTCTCAACTTTGTATACCAGGCCAGTCGAAGAGGTTTTCACACCCTTCTCTTTAGCGAAGGCATCGCGGTAGGCTTTGCCTTTCGCTTCGTTGTCTTTAGCGTCCGCGTCCATCTTAGTCTGCGCGGCGCCCTTCACACGCGCTTCGAACGCCTGCAGAGTCTGTTCAATTTCCTGGTCAGACAGCTTGCTCTTATCGGCAAATGCGTCCTGAACGCCTGCGATCAGCTGAGCTTTATCCAGTTTGATGCCCAGTTTCTCTTGTTCTTTCAGAGAGTTTTCCATGTAACGACCCAGAGATGCGCCCAGTGCGTAGGCGGATTTCTGGTCGTCATTTTTGAACGCTGCTTTGCTGTCTGCAGTGGCAGCAGGCTTCGCAGCAGTATCAGCAGCGAATGACAGCGGCGCGTTCAGCGCAACAGCCATCGTCGTCGCCAGCAGCGTTACTTTAAACAGTGATTTCATCCATATCTCCAGGGCCTGGGGACTCTCACCCCAGCGTTAAACGTAAATGAGTGACGTACTATAAAACGTTGCAGAAGAAATCTACAGACAGACACGTCCAATTCTCGCCACTTTTCAGACTATTTTTGTTTAAATAAGTTTCTTGCCAGAGGGATGCGAACTGTACTTAAGGATAAACTCAGTTAAACTGCCCCGCCGCTGGGCCATTATGGCGAATCTGAAATAAACGAGGTGAATGATGAAGGATACAGCATTAGAAGCGAGAATGGCTGAGCTGGAAAGCCGCCTGGCTTTTCAGGACATCACCATCGAAGAGCTAAACCAGACCGTGACCGCACATGAACTCGAAATGGCGAAACTACGGGATCATATGCGCCTGCTGACGGAAAAGCTGAAGGCTACGCAGCCGTCGAACATCGCCTCTCAGTCAGAAGAGACGCCACCGCCTCATTATTGAGGCGTAAAAAAAAGCGGGATAATCCCGCTTTTTTATTTTCCGCATGACGGAATTAGTGGCAGCCGCAGCCGCCGTTACCGCAACCACCTTTACCGTGGCCGTGGTCATGACCATGGTCGTGGCCGTGACCACCGCAGCAGCCGTCGTGGCCGTGATCGTGGTCATGGTCGTGACCGTGCGCACCGTGAACGTGGCCATGAGCCAGCTCTTCTTCGGTCGCTTCGCGGATCGCAACAACTTCTACGTTGAACTTCAGGTTCTGGCCAGCCAGCATGTGGTTGCCGTCAACCACGACGTGGTCATCTTCCACTTCGGTGATTTCAACTGGAACCGGGCCCTGGTCGGTTTCCGCCAGGAAGCGCATGCCAACCTGCAGTTCGTCAACGCCCATGAATACGTCTTTAGGAACGCGCTGAACCAGGTTGTCGTCATACTGACCGTAAGCGTCGTTCGCGCCTACAGCAACGTCAAATTTGTCGCCAACTTCATGACCTTCCAGCGCGTTTTCCAGGCCGGAAATCAGGGAACCGTGACCATGCAGGTAGTCAAGCGGCGCACTCACCGGAGACTCATCAACCAACACACCGTCTTCTGTACGTACCTGATAGGCCAGGCTGACCACCAGGTCTTTTGCTACTTTCATGATATCTCCTGAGCGTGGGAAAATTGCTGGCGCAGATTGTAGCGGAAATCTGCACCTGTGTACCCTTTAGCTTAAAAAAACTCAGGGCATATCGCTAGTCCGGATGAAAAATCCCGATAACTTGCTCTTCTTTGCGAACGTGCTCGCGCGCCTCTTTGTCGGCCTCACGCATCTGGTGACCGCACTTAACACACTCAACAACATCAATATTATTTTCCCGCCACATCGCCAGGGTATCTTGCGCCTGGCAGGTCGGGCATTTTGCACCCGCGATAAAGCGTTTACGTACAGCCATCTTTCGTTACCCTTTATTCAAATTCATCCCAGCCATCGAGCTGGCGTCGTTCCTGCTGCATCTCGCGCTGGAAGATCTCCTCCAGCTCGCGACGGGCTTCCCGCACGCGGGAGATCTGCGCCGTATCGGTATGTACCGGCATCAGCTCGCGCAGCATCCGCATATCCAGCCGGCGGAAGTGCATCTGGGCGCGCTGCGCCTGATGCGGATGCATGCCAAGCGAGATCAGCGCCTTGCGCCCCAGCTCCAGCGCGCTGGAGAACGTCTCACGGGAGAAGTGTTTCACACCCGCCTGCAATAATTCGTGAGCTTCAACACGTCCCCGCGCACGCGCCAGAATATGCAGATGCGGGAAATGCTGCTGGCAGAGATCCACCAGCTTCATCGTGTCTTCCGGGTCGTTACAGGTAATGACGATGGACTCTGCCGCCTCTGCCCCCGCCGAGCGCAGTAGCTCAAGCTGGGTCGCGTCGCCGTAGTAAACCTTGTAGCCATATTTGCGCATCAGGTTGACCGCGCTGATATCCCGCTCCAGCACCGTAATGCGCATTTTGTTCGCCATCAGCAAACGGCCGATTACCTGTCCAAAACGGCCAAAGCCCACCACGATCACCTGGGGCTTATCGTCTTCCACCCACGGCGCTTCGTCTTCGTCGTCTGCCGGGTTCAGGCGGCGCGACAGCAGTCTATCCACCAGCTTCATCAGCAGCGGCGTGGTCATCATGGACAGCGTGACCGTTACCAGCAAAAGCGCCATCTGATCGTCTTTAAACAGCTTCTGGGACGAGGCGGTAGAGAACAGCACAAACGCGAACTCGCCTCCCTGGCTCAACACGCTCGCAAACTGCATGCGCTCCGAGCTGCGCAGGCCGTAAATGCGCGCCATAACGTACAGCACCAGCGTTTTCACCGCCACCAGGATGGCCACGCTCACCACAACCCACAGGAGATGGGTATAAAGCACGCCAAGGTTGAGCGCCATCCCCACCGAAATAAAGAACAGCCCCAACAGCAATCCTTTGAAGGGATCGATGGCAATTTCCAGCTCGTGGCGGTATTCACTTTCCGCCAGCAGCACCCCGGCAATAAAGGTCCCGAGCGCCATCGACAGCCCCAGCGCGTCCATAAACAATGCCGACCCCAGCACCAGCAGCAGCGTCGCGGCGGTAAACACCTCGCGCACGCCGGACGCGGCAATAAAGCGGAATACGGGACGTAACAGGAAACGTCCGCCAATGAGCATGCCCGCGAAGGCCAGCACCTTCATGGCGATTTTAGCCCAGTCGAAATGATCGTCCCCGGAGCCCGCCAGCAGCGGCACCAGCGCCAGCGCCGGGATGACCGCCAAATCCTGGAACAGCAGCACCGAAAAACCCAGCTGACCGGCTTCGTTACGGTTCATCCCCTTGTCGCGCATCAGCTGCAGGGCCATCGCCGTCGACGACATCGCAAGGCCTATCCCGCCGATCACCGCCGCCTGCCAGGAGAAATTCGTCAGCATTAACAGGCCACCCAGAATCGCGGCGCTGAGCAACACCTGAGCGGCACCTACGCCAAAGATGGAGCGTCGGAGCTGCCACAATTTAGAAGGGTTGAGCTCAAGGCCAATGATGAACATCAGGAACACCACGCCCAGCTCGGAGAAATGGAGAATTTCATCCACATCGCTGATGAATCCCAGTCCCCAGGGGCCAATCGCGATCCCCGCCAGCAGATACCCCAGCACCGCCCCGATGCCGATACGGGCGGCAAGCGGCACCGCGACGACGGCCGCAAATAAAAACAGCACCCCGGCGAGGAGCAAATTCGATCCTTCCATTAACGCCCTCCTGCCGGAATCGGTGACGCCAGCCATTCGCCGTAGGCTCTGGCGTGGCTGGCCAACTCTTTCGGATCCTGACGACGGGCCCAGTAGACAATAATCGGGCTCATCCAGTGCATACGGCACATGGCCGCCGTCAGCTCAAAAGGCCGCAGAATGTCGCTCATCGGATAGCGGTTCAGCCCGTCGTGGCGGTAGGCGCTTTCGGGTTCACCGGTCGTAATCACACTACGCCAGTACTTTCCCGCCAGCTGGTTGCCCCCCACCCCGCTGGAGAAGCCCCGACTCAGCACGCGGTCCAGCCACTCTTTGAGCAGCGCCGGACAGCTGTAGGTATAAAGCGGATGCTGGAACACAATCACGTCATGCTGACGCAGCAGTTCCTGCTCATAAGGAATATCAATAAAGAAATCAGGATAGTGCGCGTAGAGATCGTGCACCGTCACGTTGCTGAGCTGAGTAGCCGGCTTAAGCAGCACCCGGTTTGCCACCGAGTCCTGAGATTCCGGATGGGCATACAGCAGCAGCACTTTTGCTGTCTGAGACATCATTCCCCTCCCGGTCTTGTTTCTGTTTTTGTGTATCGTCGCTGTTTTGGGCTACCATGGCGGCCCGGTGCGGAAAACGGCCCACACCTTACATTATCATAATGACAAATTAACATAGTCGGAACATACGGCGCTTCTATGATTGTTTTCTCCTCGTTACAAATTCGTCGCGGCGTGCGCGTCCTGCTGGATAACGCCACTGCTACCATCAACCCAGGCCAAAAAGTGGGTCTGGTCGGCAAAAACGGCTGTGGTAAATCCACGCTGCTGGCGTTGCTGAA
Organism: Enterobacter cloacae complex sp. 2021EL-01169; assembly: GCF_020733125.1. NCBI lineage: Bacteria > Pseudomonadati > Pseudomonadota > Gammaproteobacteria > Enterobacterales > Enterobacteriaceae > Enterobacter > Enterobacter cloacae complex sp. 2021EL-01169. The sequence continues at coordinate 157,735 of NZ_JAJFTC010000009.1, read as the reverse complement.
AAACGAGATTAGCGCGGATGGCGGTAACTTCACCTTCCCGGGGAACTGGCAGCTCGCCTGGGTGAACCAGGAGACGCCAGCCCTGAGCGAACCGGCACTCGACTATGTTATCGACGGCGACCGGGAATACCGCAAGCTCGAGGCGGAACTTAACGCCGCTAACGAGCGCAACGACGGCCACGCCATCGCCACCGTTCACGGCAAGCTGGACGCCATTGACGCGTGGACCATTCGCTCCCGCGCCTCCAGCCTGCTTCACGGCCTGGGCTTCAGCAATGAACAGCTGGAACGCCCGGTCAGCGACTTCTCGGGCGGCTGGCGCATGCGCCTCAACCTGGCGCAGGCGCTGATCTGCCGCTCTGACCTGCTGCTGCTCGATGAACCGACTAACCACCTCGATCTCGATGCGGTTATTTGGCTGGAGAAGTGGCTCAAGAGCTATCAGGGCACTCTGATTCTGATCTCCCACGACCGAGACTTCCTCGACCCGGTGGTGGATAAAATCATTCATATCGAACAGCAAACGATGTTCGAGTACACCGGCAACTACAGCTCCTTCGAGCGCCAGCGCGCGACGCGTCTTGCCCAGCAGCAGTCAATGTACGAAAGCCAGCAGCAGCGCGTGGCGCACCTGCAGAGCTTTGTTGATCGCTTCAAGGCCAAAGCGTCAAAAGCAAAGCAGGCCCAGAGCCGCATCAAGATGCTGGAGCGCATGGAGATGATCGCCCCGGCGCACGTCGACAACCCGTTCCACTTCAGCTTCCGGGCCCCGGAAAGCCTGCCAAATCCCCTGCTGAAAATGGAAAAGGTCAGCGCGGGTTATGCCGACCGCATTATTCTCGACTCCATCAAGCTCAACCTGGTGCCGGGTTCACGTATTGGTCTGCTCGGACGCAACGGTGCCGGTAAATCCACGCTGATCAAACTGCTGGCGGGCGAGCTTAATCCGGTCAAGGGTGAAATCGGCCTGGCGAAGGGCATCAAGCTGGGTTACTTCGCCCAGCATCAGCTGGAATTTTTACGCGCGGATGAATCCCCGATTCAGCACCTCGCGCGTCTGGCGCCGCAGGAGATGGAGCAGAAGCTGCGCGACTACCTCGGCGGCTTCGGCTTCCAGGGCGATAAGGTCACCGAAAACACCGAGCGCTTCTCCGGCGGCGAAAAGGCCCGTCTGGTGCTGGCGCTGATCGTCTGGCAGCGCCCGAACCTGCTGCTGCTCGATGAACCGACCAACCACCTGGATCTCGACATGCGTCAGGCGCTGACCGAAGCGCTGATTGAATTCGAAGGGGCGCTGGTTGTCGTTTCGCACGATCGTCACCTGATCCGCTCCACCACGGACGAGCTCTACTTAGTGCACGACGGCAAAGTCGAACCGTTCGACGGCGATCTGGAAGACTACCAGCAGTGGCTGACGGACGTGCAGAAGCAGGAAAACCAGCCGGAAGAGTCGGCGAAAGACAACGCCAACAGCGCGCAGGCACGTAAAGACCAGAAGCGCCGTGAAGCGGAGCTGCGCACCCAGACGCAGCCGCTGCGTAAAGAGATTGCCCGTCTCGAAAAAGAGATGGAAAAGCTCAACGCCACGCTTGCTACCGTTGAAGAGAAGCTGGGCGACAGCGGTCTGTATGACCAGAGCCGTAAAGCGGAACTGACGGACTGCCTGCAAACGCAGGCGAAGACCAAATCCAGCCTTGAAGAGTGTGAGATGGCGTGGCTGGACGCGCAGGAACAGCTGGAAACAATGCTGCAGGCTGACTGAATTCATTGCTCCGTTTAGCCTGGTTCGGAAAACCAGGCTAAACGGGGTACAATTCGGAAAGTATCGTTAATTTCCGACAAGAATCAGCATCGCGCTTATGACCCAAATCATTCCATCAGGCTTCGAGATTGCAGCCGAAGACAGCACTGAGTTCGTGCCTATGCGCGGCGTCGCCAATCGCCATTTGCAGACCATGCTGCCGCGACTGATCCGCCGCAAGGTACAGTTCACCCCTCACTGGCAGCGGCTAGATCTGCCAGACGGTGACTTTCTGGATCTCGCCTGGAGCGAAGCGCCGGATCAGGCTCGACATAAGCCGCGGCTGGTGGTTTTTCACGGTCTGGAAGGCAGCCTGCACAGCCCGTATGCACACGGGCTCATTGAGGCGGCCAAAGCGCGCGGCTGGCTCGGCGTGGTGATGCATTTTCGCGGCTGCAGCGGCGAGCCGAACCGGCAGAAGCGTATCTATCACTCGGGTGAAACAGAAGACGGCACGTGGTTTTTACACTGGCTGCGGGACAACTTTGGCACCGTGCCCACCGCGGCCGTAGGCTACTCGTTGGGCGGCAATATGCTGGCCTGCCTGTTAGCTAAAGAAGGGGAAAGCGTCCCGCTGGATGCCGCCGTCATCGTCTCCGCCCCGTTCATGCTGGAGCAGTGCAGCTACCACATGGACAAAGGCTTTTCCCGCGTCTATCAGCGCTACCTGCTCAACCTGCTGAAGGCCAATGCCGCGCGTAAACTGAAAGCCTACCCGGATACTCTCCCGGTCAGCCTGCGCCAGCTGAAAAAAGTGCGCCGCATTCGCGAATTCGACGACCTGATCACCGCGAAAATCCACGGCTTCGCCGATGCGATTGACTATTATCGTCAGTGCAGCGCCATGCCGCTGCTCAGCAAGATCACGCAGCCAACGCTGATCATTCACGCCAAAGATGACCCTTTTATGGATCATCACTCGATTCCCGCTCAGGAATTCCTGCCCGACAATGTTCACTATCAGTTGACCGAGCACGGCGGCCACGTCGGGTTTATCGGCGGCACGCTGCGCCGCCCGAAAATGTGGCTTGAGGCGCGTATTCCTGACTGGCTAACCCCTTATCTGGACGGTGCAACATGATTATTCCCTGGCAGGATCTGGCTCCCGAAACGCTCGATAATCTGATTGAAAGCTTTGTATTACGCGAAGGCACCGATTATGGTGAACAGGAACGCTCGCTTGAGCAAAAGGTCAACGATGTAAAGCGCCAGCTGAAAAGCGGCGACGTGGTGCTGGTGTGGTCAGAACTGCATGAGACGGTCAATATCATGCCCCGCAACGCGTTTCACGGCTGATCTTCCACCCTTTTCAGTCAGGGAGTTGCTATGTCTGCCAGACATCCGGTTATTGCCGTTACGGGGTCAAGTGGTGCGGGAACCACCACCACCAGCCTCGCATTTCGCAAGATTTTCGCCCAGCTGAATCTCCGTGCGGCGGAGGTCGAAGGCGACAGCTTTCACCGCTACACGCGCCCGGAGATGGACATGGCCATCCGTAAGGCGCGCGATCTGGGTAAACACATCAGCTACTTCGGTCCGGAAGCCAATGACTTCGGCCTGCTGGAACAAACCTTTATTGAGTACGGCCAGAGCGGTAAAGGGCAGTCCCGCAAGTATCTGCATACCTATGATGAAGCCGTTCCCTGGAATCAGGTGCCTGGCACCTTTACCCCCTGGCAGCCCCTGCCGGAACCTACCGACGTGCTGTTCTACGAAGGATTACACGGCGGCGTGGTCACGCCGCAGCACGACGTGGCGCGCCACGTGGATCTGCTGGTTGGCGTGGTGCCTATCGTTAACCTGGAGTGGATCCAGAAGCTGACGCGTGACATGAGCGAGCGCGGCCACTCGCGCGAAGCAGTGATGGATTCGGTGGTGCGCTCCATGGAAGACTACATCAACTTCCTGACGCCGCAGTTTTCCCGCACCCATATCAACTTCCAGCGCGTGCCGACGGTGGACACCTCCAACCCGTTCGCGGCCAAAAGTATCCCATCCCTGGATGAGAGCTTTGTGGTGATCCATTTCCGCAATCTCGAAGGCATTGACTACCCCTGGCTGCTGGCGATGCTGCAGGGCTCGTTTATTTCTCACATGAATACATTAGTCGTACCGGGCGGAAAAATGGGGCTGGCGATGGAGCTCATCATGACGCCGCTGGTGGAGCGACTGATGGAAGGGAAACAGATCGCGTGAGTTTTTTGCCCGGGGCGCTGCGCTTACCGGGCCTATGGTCGTGCTTTTGTAGGGCGGGTCAGCGAAGCGCCACCCGCCAAAACATTAAGCCTCGATCACTTCATACGAATGGGTGATTTTTACCGCTTTCTCCAGCATTAACGCCACAGAGCAGTACTTCTCCGCAGACAGGTCCACCGCACGTGAAACCGCCGCGTCTTTCAGTTCTTTACCGGTGACTACAAAGTGCAGATTGATGTGGGTGAACAGGCGTGGCGCCTCTTCGCGGCGTTCTGACGTGAGTTTGACCTCACAATCCGTCACGTCATGACGGCCTTTTTGCAGAATCGACACCACGTCAATGGCACTGCATCCCCCTGCCGCCATCAGCACCATTTCCATTGGGCTGGGCGCTTTATCGCCGGAGTTACCATCCATCAAAATCTGATGTCCTGACGCGGACTCGCCCAGGAACGTTAAACCTTCAACCCACTTCACGCGCGCTTGCATATTCTTAAACTCCAACGTTGCATTTTTGGTGACAGATTACGCGTGCGTTACATTTCTCGCAATGGAAGGCGACCTGCATCATGCTGAAGCGAGACACCAGGAGACACGCGGCGAAAGCTATGCTAAAACACTCAGGATGCTACAGTAATACATTGACGTTACACATGTATGCAGAGGACATCAAACTTTACTGGCTGCGAAACGTTACGGTAGCCGACTTCCCAGGGTATGGGTAAGAATTCGATTGCAACCCCAGAGTCCGGATGCATCTGATGACTCTGGTGACAGCTTATAACAGAGGATAACAGCGCATGGTGCTTGGCAAACCGCAAACAGACCCGACTCTCGAATGGTTCTTGTCTCATTGCCACATTCATAAGTACCCATCAAAGAGCACGCTGATTCACCAGGGTGAAAAAGCGGAAACGTTGTATTACATCGTTAAAGGCTCGGTGGCAGTGCTGATCAAAGATGAAGAAGGGAAAGAGATGATCCTTTCTTATCTGAACCAGGGCGATTTCATCGGTGAACTGGGCCTGTTTGAAGAGGGCCAGGAACGTAGCGCCTGGGTTCGTGCAAAGACAGCATGTGAAGTGGCTGAAATTTCTTACAAGAAGTTCCGTCAACTGATTCAGGTTAACCCTGACATTCTGATGCGTCTCTCTTCCCAGATGGCGCGCCGTCTGCAGGTCACCTCAGAGAAAGTGGGCAACCTCGCCTTCCTGGACGTGACGGGCCGCATCGCACAAACTCTGCTGAACCTGGCGAAACAGCCGGACGCCATGACCCATCCGGACGGCATGCAAATTAAAATTACCCGTCAGGAAATTGGTCAGATCGTCGGTTGCTCTCGTGAAACAGTGGGCCGTATCCTGAAAATGCTGGAAGATCAAAACCTGATCTCCGCCCACGGTAAAACCATCGTGGTCTACGGAACGCGTTAATTCCGCTTAAACGGCGTGCCATCGCAAGGTGTCACGCCGTTTTTGTCTCTACTCCTCATGTGGCGCAGGCTGATCTATCACCCGGAAGTTAACTACGCACTGCGACAAACGCTGGTGTTGTGTCTACCCGTGGCCATCGGCCTGATCCTCGGACACCTTCAGCAAGGCCTGCTCTTTTCCCTCGTGCCCGCCTGCTGCAACATTGCTGGCCTGGACACACCGCATAAGCGCTTTTTCAAACGACTGATCGTGGGCGGCTGCCTTTTTGCTGGCTGTAGCCTTGCCGTACAGCTTTTACTGGCCCGGGATATCCCGCTGCCGCTGATCCTGACGGTGCTGGCGATGACGCTCGGCGTCACGGCGGAAATCAGCTCGCTGCACGCCCGCCTGCTTCCCGCCTCGCTGATTGCGGCCATCTTCACGCTGAGCCTCGCCGGGAATATGCCGGTGTGGGAGCCGCTGCTGATCTACGCGCTGGGGACACTGTGGTACGGGCTGTTTAACTGGTTCTGGTTCTGGCTGTGGCGGGAACAGCCGCTGCGCGAATCCCTGAGCCTGCTCTATGTGCAGTTGGCGGAATACTGCGAAGCCAAATACACCCTGCTCACCCAGCATACCGATCCGGAAAAAGCCTTACCGCCGCTGCTGACGCGCCAGCAGAAGGTGGTGGATCTGATAAGCCAGTGCTATCAGCAGCTGCATATGCTCGCCGCCAACAAGAACCACGAATACAAACGGCTGCTGCGCACCTTCCAGGTAGGCCTGGATCTGCAGGAGCATATCTCCGTTAGCCTGCACCACCCGCAGGAGGTGCAAAAGCTGGTTGAGCGCAGCCACGCCGAAGCGGTGATCCGCTGGAACGCGCAGACCGTCTCGGCACGCCTGCGCGTGCTGGCTGACGATATTCTCTACCACCGCTATCCCACGCGCTTTAATATGGAAAAACAGCTCGGCGCGCTGGAGAAAATCGCCCGTCAGCATCCGGATAACCCGGTCGGCCAGTTTGCCGCCTGGCACTTCAGCCGCATCGCCCGCGTGCTGCGCACCCAGCGCCCGCTTTATTCCCGCGACCTGATGGCGGATAAACAAAAACGGCTTCCCCTGTTGCCCGCGCTCAAAAGCTATCTGTCTCTCAAATCGTCCGCCCTGCGCAATGCCGCACGAATTAGCGTCATGCTCAGTATCGCCAGCCTGATGGGCATGGCGCTGCATCTGCCGAAGCCCTACTGGATCTTAATGACCGTGCTGTTCGTCACCCAGAACGGCTACGGCGCCACGCGGGTGCGTATCCTGCACCGGGCGGGCGGCACGATGGCAGGGCTGATCATTGCAGGCGTAACGCTGCACTTCCACGTGCCGGAAGGCTATACCCTGGCAGGCATGCTGGCGATCACGCTGGTGAGCTACCTGATTATCCGCAAAAATTACGGCTGGGCGATGGTGGGCTTTACGGTGACGGCGGTATACACCCTGCAGCTGCTTACGCTGAACGGCGAACAGTTTATTGTCGCCAGGCTGATTGATACCCTGATCGGCTGCCTGATTGCCTTCGGCGGCATGGTCTGGCTGTGGCCGCAGTGGCAGAGCGGGCTGCTCAGGCAGAACGCCCACGACGCGCTGGAGGCCGACCAGCAGGCCATTCGCCTCATCCTGAGCGACGACCCGCAGCCCTCCCCGCTGGCGTATCAGCGCATGAAGGTCAACCAGGCGCACAACGCTCTGTTCAACTCGCTCAACCAGGCGATGCAGGAGCCGGGCTTTAACTCACATTATCTGGCCGATATGAAGCTGTGGGTAACGCACAGTCAGTTTATCGTTGAGCACATTAACGCCATGACGACGCTGGCGCGCGAGCACACGATGCTGACGCCGGATCTGGCGCAGCGCTACCTGCAGTCGTGTGAAATTGCGTTGCAGCGCTGCCAGCAGCGTCTGGAGTATGACTCACCGGGCGAGTCGGGGGATTTAAATATTCTGGAAGCGCCGGAGACGTTAACCCACGGGCCAATGAGCACCCTGGAGCAACACTTGCAGCGCGTGCTGGGGCATCTGAACACCATGCACACTATTTCGTCGGTGGCATGGCGTCAGCGTCCGCAACATGGGGTTTGGTTAACGCGCCGGTTGAAACGAACCGAATATTAGCCTTTAACGATCTTTGCAACCGCCGCGGCAAAGCGGGTTAAGCCGTCTTCGATGTCTTTGTCTTCCACCACCAGCGACGGCGCAAAGCGCATCACGTCCGGCCCGGCGTTGAGCACCATCACCCCTTCGCGAGCGGCGGCGTGCAGGAAGTCGCGCGCGCGGCCCTTGTACTGCGGCTTCAGCTCGGCGCCAATCAGCAGCCCCATCCCGCGGATCTCGCTGAACACGTCGTACTGCTCGTCAATCTGCTTCAGGTGCTTCACAAACAGCTCGCGCTTCGCGCTAACGCCGTTTAGCACCTCTGGCGTGTTGATGATGTCGAACGCGGCCCCCGCTACGGCGCTCGCCAGCGGGTTACCGCCGTAGGTAGAGCCATGAGAACCGACGTGGAACGCGGAGGCGATCTCCTGCGTCGTCAGAACCGCACTTACCGGGAAACCGCCGCCGAGCGCTTTCGCGCTGGTCAAAATATCCGGCGTCACGCCGTAGTGCATATAGGCAAACAGGTCCCCGGTACGCCCCATCCCGCACTGCACTTCATCAAACACCAGCAGCGCCTGATGCTCGTCGCACAGCGCGCGCAGCCCTTTCAGGAATTCCGGGGTTGCCGCGGTCACGCCGCCTTCCCCCTGAATAGGCTCGACCACCACCGCGCAGGTGTGGTCGTCCATCACCGCTTTCACCGCGTGCAGATCGTTAAACGGCACGTGGATGATGTCGGCTGGTTTCGGACCAAACCCGTCGGAATACTTCGGCTGGCCGCCAACGGAGACGGTAAAGAAGGAGCGCCCGTGGAAGGCATTGTGGAAGGCGATGATTTTGGTTTTGTACGGGCTGTGGCGCGTGGTCGCGTAGTAGCGCGCCAGCTTAAAGGCGGTTTCGTTGGCTTCGGTGCCGGAGTTCATAAACAGCACGCGCTCGGCAAACGTGGCATCAATGATCTTACGGCCCAGGCGCAGCGCCGGTTCGTTGGTGAACACGTTGCTGGTGTGCCACAGGGTTTCACCCTGGGTTTTCAGCGCCTCCACCAGCGCGGGATGGCAATGACCCAGCGCCGTGACCGCAATCCCGCCCGCGAAATCCACATACTCCTTGCCCTGCTGATCCCAGACGCGGCTGCCTTTCCCCTTCACCGGGATAAATTCAGCCGGTGCATAAATCGGCAGAATCACTTCATCGAATGTCGCGCGGGTAATTGCTGGTTGTTCAGTTGCCATGTCATGCCCATCCATTTATGTCACATTGATTGTGAAAATATAATCACAAAATATGCATAAAAAATCATAGCAAGGCAACAGATATTCAGCGATGGAGGAAATTTGCCAGCAGCGCGTGCCCCTGCTCGCTGAGGATGCTTTCCGGATGGAACTGCACGCCTTCGAGATCCCATTCGCGGTGACGAATCCCCATGATCTCCTGCGTATCGCTCCAGGCGGTCACCTCAAAGCCGTCGGGCAGCGTCGACGGGTCAATCACCAGCGAATGGTAGCGCGTCACGGTTAACGGATTATTGAGCCCCGTGAACACTCCGGTGCCCGTGTGGGTGACCGGCGAGGTTTTGCCGTGCATGACTTTGGCGGCGCGCACGATGGTGGCACCAAAGGCCTGAGCAATCGCCTGATGGCCCAGACAAACGCCGAGGATCGGCAGCTTGCCGGCATAGTGCTGGATAACCTCCAGCGAAATACCTGATTCCGACGGCGTGCAGGGGCCGGGTGAAATCACGATTTTCTGCGGAGCCAGCGTCTCGATATCGGCCAGGCCAATCTCGTCGTTACGTCGGACAACCACCTCTGCACCCAGTTCGCAAAAATACTGGTAAAGGTTCCAGGTGAAGGAATCGTAGTTATCAATCAGCAGAATCATGGCGGCTCCCGAAAAAAATGCCGCCCTATTCTACTCAGATTCCCGCGCTTCGCTCACTACTTTGGCAAAGATCGCGTTTAGCGCGGTTAAATCCCCCGTTGCGCCGCTGCGGTTAGCGGACACCCACTCCTCGGGATCGATATCGCGCCAGTCAAGTGAATAGCCCGCATGGATCGCCAGCTGCTCAAAGAAAACGCGCTGAGCAATACCGTTACCACGCGCAAAAGGATGCAGCATGTTGATTTCACAATAATAATGGCTAATTTTTTCAATGAACGCCGCTTTCTCAAGGCCAGCCAGATACTTTTCGCTTTCCAGCGCCGCCATCAGTTCATTACCCATCTTTTCGATGTATTCGAAATGGCAGAAGGGAATATCACCTTTGAAAATATCGTCGGTCCGGAACTCACCTGCCCGCTTCATCTCTCTGCGGTAGAGATGGCGGTGAATAAGGCACAGATGGGGTAACCCGGGCGCGGAAGGCCCAAGCGCCAGGCTCTCAATCTCGGGATCCGATGGACCATTACCTTTCTCAAGGAGACAACTGGCCTGAAAGTTGACGCTACGCTGCTGCTCCCAGAGACGGGATTTTTGCTTGTCGGTGAGCTTTTTCACTTAACGCCTCCCTGAATAGTCCGTTTGCCACAAGTATAAGCAGCAAAACGCGCTTTCGCAGGGAGGGGTCACAACACGGGCGAGCCTCGCCCGCGTCGAAGAACGTTACGGCAGAACTTTTGCGGAGAGGATCACGACAGGTTTGGACGGCACATTCTGATACGGACCGACGTCATGGGTAGGCACCTGAGAAATCTTATCGGCCACATCCATTCCTTTCACAATTTTACCGAACACCGCATAGCCGAAGTCGCGCTGGCCGTGGTCGAGGAAGGCGTTATCCGCCACGTTGAGGAAGAACTGGCTGGTCGCGCTATCTTTGTCTGCGGTACGCGCCATAGAGATCGTGCCGCGTTTGTTCAGCAGGCCGTTGTCCGCTTCGTTTTTGATTGGCGGGTTCGGCTGTTTCTGCTGCATCTGCTCGTTGAAGCCGCCACCCTGAATCATGAAGCCCGGGATCACGCGGTGGAAGGTGGTGTTGTTATAGAAACCACTGTTCACATAGTCGAGGAAGTTTTTCACAGAAACCGGAGCTTTCTGGCTATTCAGTTCCAGCTCAATATTCCCGGCGGAGGTGGTCAGCAGAACGTGAGGGTCCCCTTTTGCTGCCAGCGCAGCAGGGGAAACGGCAGAAAGAGCAAACACAGCTGCGACAGCCGCCAGTGTTGATTTGAGCATGAGAATTCCTTAACAAAGCGCAGTATAAAAAGCGAATGGCTTGATTCTAAAGAGCAGTATGAACGTAGACCAGCCTTTTACCTAATTTTACGAAATTGAAACAATTATTACTGCGCAAACGATTGGTTAGACCGCCACTTAATGTGATTTAGATCACATTAAAACCTGCAATGACATAATCATTACCCTTAAAAGATAGGAATGGATCACTTTAGCGACTAAAATCTGCCCGCTCTCAGCGCCCCTTCGGCGCTTTTCTTTTTTTGAACAGGCCAGACATGACTAACAGCAATCGCATCAAGCTCACATGGATCAGCTTCTTCTCCTACGCCCTGACCGGCGCGTTGGTGATCGTCACCGGGATGGTGATGGGGAATATCGCAGACTACTTCCAGCTGCCCGTTTCCAGCATGAGCAACACCTTCACCTTCCTCAACGCAGGGATCCTGATCTCTATCTTCCTGAATGCCTGGCTGATGGAAATCGTGCCGCTGAAAACCCAGCTTCGCTTCGGCTTCGTGCTGATGGTCGCCGCCGTGGCGGGTCTGATGCTGAGCCACAGCATCGCCCTGTTCTCAGCCGCCATGTTCGTGCTCGGCCTGGTCAGCGGGATCACCATGTCGATCGGGACGTTCCTGATTACCCATATGTATGAAGGCCGCCAGCGCGGCGCGCGCCTGCTGTTTACCGACTCCTTCTTCAGCATGGCCGGAATGATCTTCCCGATGGTCGCTGCTGTTCTGCTGGCGCGCAGCATTGAGTGGTACTGGGTCTACGCCTGCATCGGTCTGGTCTACGTTGCTATTTTCATTCTGACCTTCGGCTGCGACTTCCCGGTTCTGGGTAAAAAAGCGCAAACCACGGCAGAGCCTGTGGCGAAAGAGAAATGGGGTATCGGCGTGCTGTTCCTCTCCATCGCCGCCCTGTGCTACATCCTGGGCCAGCTGGGCTTTATCTCCTGGGTACCGGAATATGCCAAAGGTCTGGGCATGAGCCTGAACAACGCGGGCAAACTGGTGAGCGATTTCTGGATGTCCTACATGTTCGGCATGTGGGCGTTTAGCTTCATCCTGCGCTTCTTCGACCTGCAGCGCATTCTGACCGTGCTGGCGGGCCTGGCGACCGTGCTGATGTATCTGTTCATCAACGGTTCCCCGGAGCATATGCCATGGTTCATTCTGACCCTGGGCTTCTTCTCCAGCGCCATTTATACCTCGATCATCACCCTGGGCTCACTGCAGACCAAAGTGGCCTCGCCGAAGCTGGTTAACTTCGTTCTGACCTGCGGCACCATCGGTACCATGCTGACCTTCGTGGTGACGGGCCCGATCGTTGCCCACAGCGGCCCGCTGGCCGCGCTGCACACCGCGAACGGTCTGTACGCCGTGGTATTCATCATGTGCTTCATCCTGGGCTTTGTGACCCGCCACCGCCAGCACAACGCGACAGCGGCGTCTCACTAATCCCTACGCCCCTTTGCGCTCGGCAGAGGGGCTGTTTCTGGCAAAGCTCACCTCTTCTCCCCCGATATCCATCTGGATCCACGTCTGCGCCAGCTGCGTAGTAGCAATCACCCTCCCCTGACGGATTGACCAGCGCACCGGCACCTGGCAGCGCACCGCTTCAAACCCGCTCTCCGCAGGCAGAATAATCAGGTTTGCCGGATTTCCCGTTTCAATACCGTAATCGCTCAGGCCAAAGGTGCGGGCGCTGTTATGGGTAATCAGGTTCAGGCCGCTGTCGATTTGCGGATAGCCCATCATCTGGCAGACGTGCAGCCCCATATGCAGCACCTGCAGCATATTGCCGGTGCCGAGCGGGTACCACGGATCGAAGACATCGTCGTGACCAAAGCAGACGTTAATACCTGCTTCCTGCAGCTCTTTCACCCGGGTGATGCCGCGACGCTTCGGATAGTCATCAAAGCGCCCCTGCAGGTGGATGTTGACCAGCGGGTTCGCAACGAAGTTAATCCCCGACATCTTCAGCAGACGGAAGAGCCGCGAGGTGTAAGCGCCGTTATAGGAGTGCATGGCGGTGGTGTGGCTGGCCGTCACGCGCGGGCCGATGCCGGCCTCATACGCCAGCGTGGCCACCGTCTCGACAAACCGCGACTGTTCGTCGTCAATTTCATCGCAGTGGATATCCAGCGGGCGGTCATACTTCTTCGCCAGCTCAAAAGCGATATGCAGCGACTGGACGCCGTACTCACGGGTGAACTCAAAATGTGGGATCGCCCCCACCACGTCGGCCCCCAGTTTTAACGCCTCTTCAAGCAGCGCCGCGCCGTTCGGGTAAGAGAGAATACCTTCCTGAGGAAACGCGACGATTTGCAGCGTTACCCACGGGGCCACCTCCTGCTTCACCTCCAGCATCGCCTTCAGGGCGGTAAGCGTTGGGTCAGAGACATCCACATGGGTGCGGACAAACTGAATGCCGTTAGCGATTTGCCACTTCAGCGTTTTCCAGGCGCGTGCTTTCACATCCTCATGGCTGAGCAGCGCCTTGCGCTCCGCCCAGCGTTCAATGCCTTCGAACAGCGTGCCGGACTGGTTCCAGTTCGGCTCACCCGCCGTCTGGGTGGTATCAAGATGAATATGCGGCTCGATGAACGGGGGAATAGCCAGCCCACCGCGCGCGTTCAGTACCTCATAACTTTCGGCGTGGGTGTCGTCCATGGGGGTGATGTCACCAAATCGCCCGTTCTCGATGGCAAGTTGCCACAGCCCATCCCGACCCGGTAAACGCACATTCTGAACAAGCCATAACGGTGATGTAGACATAACTTTCCCCTCATAAACGCAGCTGATATTCAGGCGTATCGATTTTTGCAAAACCGCCCCTGATTTGTACACAAATTCAACGAACACGAAAAGCCTGCGATTTCCGCCACTTATAAAAATCCTGACAAATCAGTCATATACCACCTAAGGAGTAGGCGAAGGCGTATTTGATTTGCATCAATAAGCGCCCCTGCTGAATCGTTAAGGTAGGCAATAATAGAAAAGAAATCGAGGCAATAATGAGCAAAGTCAGACTCGCTATCATCGGTAACGGCATGGTCGGCCACCGCTTTATTGAGGATCTTCTCGATAAAGCCGATGCTGAGCAGTTCGATATTACCGTGTTCTGTGAAGAACCCCGCAAGGCATACGACCGTGTGCACCTGTCTTCCTACTTCTCCCATCATACCGCCGAAGAGCTCTCTCTGGTGCGTGAAGGTTTCTACGAGAAGCATGGCGTAAAAGTGCTGGTGGGCGAACGCGCTATCACCATCAACCGTCAGGAAAAAGTGATCCACTCCAGCGCCGGCCGTACGGTTTTTTACGATAAGCTGATCATGGCGACTGGCTCGTATCCGTGGATCCCGCCGATTAAAGGCTCGGAAACGCAGGATTGCTTCGTTTACCGTACCATTGAAGACCTCAACGCCATTGAATCCTGTGCGCGTCGAAGCAAACGCGGCGCGGTTGTTGGCGGTGGCCTGCTGGGCCTGGAAGCCGCGGGCGCGCTGAAAAACCTCGGCGTTGAAACCCACGTCATCGAATTTGCGCCGATGCTGATGGCCGAACAGCTGGACCACATGGGTGGTGACCAGCTGCGTCGTAAGATCGAAAGCATGGGCGTGAAGGTTCACACCAGCAAAAACACCAAAGAGATCGTTCAGGAAGGGACTGAAGCACGCAAAACCATGCGCTTTGCCGACGGCAGCGAGCTGGAAGTGGACTTCATCGTCTTCTCCACCGGCATCCGCCCGCGCGACAAGCTGGCAACGCAGTGCGGCCTGGCCGTCGCGCAGCGCGGTGGGATCATGATTAACGACACCTGCCAGACCTCCGACCCGGATATTTACGCCATCGGCGAATGCGCCAGCTGGAACAACCGCGTATTCGGCCTGGTCGCGCCCGGGTACAAAATGGCGCAGGTCGCCGTGGATCATATCCTGGGCAGCGAAAACGCCTTCACCGGCGCAGACATGAGCGCCAAGCTGAAGCTGCTGGGCGTGGACGTAGGCGGTATTGGCGATGCGCATGGCCGCACGCCCGGCGCGCGCAGCTATGTCTACCTCGACGAAAGCAAAGAGGTCTACAAACGTCTCATCGTCAGCCAGGACAACAAGACCCTGCTCGGGGCGGTGCTGGTGGGCGACACCAGCGACTTCGGCAACCTGCTCCAGCTGGTGCTCAACGCCATCGAGCTGCCGGAAAACCCGGACGCGCTGATCCTCCCGGCGCATGCCTCCAGCGGTAAGCCGTCCATCGGCGTGGATAAACTGCCGGACAGCGCGCAGATTTGCTCTTGCTTCGACGTCACCAAAGGCATGCTGATCTCCGCGATCAACAAAGGGTGCCACACCGTTGCGGCGCTGAAAGCGGAAACCAAAGCCGGTACCGGCTGCGGCGGCTGTATTCCGCTGGTCACTCAGGTGCTGAACGCCGAGCTGGCGAAACAGGGCATCGAAGTGAACAACAACCTGTGCGAGCACTTCGCTTACTCTCGACAGGAGCTGTACCATCTGATCCGCGTGGAAGGCATCAAGTCCTTCGACGAACTGCTGGCGAAGCACGGCCAGGGCTACGGCTGTGAGGTGTGTAAACCCACCGTCGGCTCCCTGCTGGCCTCCTGCTGGAACGAGTACGTGCTCAAGCCGGAACACACGCCGCTGCAGGACACCAACGACAACTTCCTGGCCAACATCCAGAAAGACGGCACCTACTCCGTGATTCCACGCTCGGCCGGTGGTGAAATCACGCCGGAAGGGCTGGTCGCGGTGGGCCGTATCGCACGTGAATTTAACCTCTACACCAAAATTACCGGCTCCCAGCGTATCGGCCTGTTTGGCGCGCAGAAGGACGACCTGCCTGAAATCTGGCGTCAGCTGATTGAAGCGGGCTTCGAAACCGGCCACGCGTACGCCAAAGCGCTGCGCATGGCGAAAACCTGCGTGGGCAGCACCTGGTGCCGCTACGGCGTCGGCGACAGCGTGGGCTTCGGCGTTGAGCTGGAAAACCGCTACAAAGGCATCCGTACCCCGCACAAAATGAAGTTCGGCGTCTCCGGCTGTACCCGCGAATGTGCGGAAGCGCAGGGTAAAGACGTGGGTATTATTGCCACCGAGAAAGGCTGGAACCTGTATGTGTGCGGCAACGGCGGGATGAAACCGCGCCATGCGGACCTGCTGGCGGCGGATCTCGATCGCGACACGCTGATTCAGTATCTCGACCGCTTCATGATGTTCTACATCCGTACCGCCGATAAGCTGACCCGTACCGCCTCCTGGCTCGATAACCTCGAGGGCGGCATCGACTACCTGAAATCGGTCATTATCGACGACAAGCTGGGCCTGAACGAACATCTGGAAGCGGAAATGGCGCGCCTGCGCGAGGCGGTGATCTGCGAGTGGACGGAAACCGTCAACACCCCGGCGGCGCAGACGCGCTTCAAACACTTTATCAACAGCACCCAGCGCGACCCGAACGTACAGGTTGTGCCGGAGCGCGAACAGCATCGTCCGGCGACGCCGTATGAACGTATTCCGGTCACGCTGGTGGAGGAAAACGCATGAGCCAGTGGGTAAACATCTGCAATATTAACGACATTCTCCCCGCCACCGGCGTCTGTGCGCTGCTGGGCAACGAGCAGGTGGCGATTTTCCGCCCTCGCCACGATGAACAGGTTTTTGCCATCAGCAATATCGACCCGTTCTTTGAGGCCAGCGTGCTCTCCCGCGGACTGATTGCCGAGCACCAGGGTGAACTGTGGGTCGCCAGCCCGTTGAAAAAGCAGCGTTTCCGCTTAACCGACGGACTCTGCATGGAAGATGAAAGCTTCTCGGTCAAACACTACGACGTCCGCGTGAAGGACGGCGAGGTGCAGCTGAAAGCGTAACCCCTCGCCTTTTCAATAGGAAAGGCTTATGACCCCTTATGGGTAACGGCAGGAAAAACCGTATGTTCTGTACGATTCCTGCTGTTATCCTGACGTCAATTCTTCCCCCGCCATGAATGCTGTGAGGTAACGTCGTGGATCACCTGCCGATTTTTTGTCAATTACGCAACCGCGACTGCCTGCTCGTGGGCGGCGGCGACGTGGCCGAGCGCAAAGCGCGCCTGCTGCTAGAGGCTGGCGCCCGCCTGACCGTGAATGCCCTGTCCTTCGCCCCCCAGTTTGAGGTTTGGGCCCAGGAAGGGATGCTCACGCTGGAACAGGGCGCGTTTAATGAATCCCTGCTGGACACCTGCTGGCTGACCATTGCCGCGACGGATGACGATGAAGTGAACCAGCGCGTGAGCGACGCCTGCGAAGCGCGCCGTATCTTCTGCAACGTGGTGGATGCGCCGAAAGAGGCCAGCTTTATCATGCCGTCGATTATCGACCGCTCGCCGCTGATGATTGCGGTCTCGTCCGGGGGACGTTCGCCGGTTCTCGCGCGTCTGCTGCGGGAAAAACTGGAAGCCCTGTTGCCTCAACACCTTGGCCAGATTACGCATTATGCCGGGCAGCTGCGTTCACGCGTGAAGCAAACCTTCGCGACCGTGGGCGAGCGCCGTCGCTTCTGGGAAAAATTCTTTGTGAACGACAGGCTGGCGCAGTCGCTGGCGAATCAGGACACCAAAGCCGTTGAAGAGACGACTGAGCAGTTGCTAAGCGAACCGCTGGACCATCGCGGCGAAGTGGTGCTGGTAGGCGCAGGCCCCGGAGATGCGGGTTTGCTGACGCTGAAAGGGCTACAGCAGATCCAGCAGGCGGATATCGTGGTGTACGACCGTCTGGTCTCCGATGACATCATGAACCTGGTGCGCCGCGACGCCGACCGCGTCTTCGTGGGCAAGCGCGCGGGCTACCACTGCGTGCCGCAGGAGGAGATTAACCAGATCCTGCTGCGCGAAGCGCAAAAGGGAAAACGCGTGGTCCGCCTGAAGGGGGGCGATCCGTTTATCTTTGGACGCGGCGGTGAAGAGCTGGAAACCCTGTGCGACGCGGGTATTCCGTTCTCCGTGGTGCCCGGCATTACGGCGGCGTCCGGCTGTTCAGCGTACTCTGGCATTCCGCTGACCCACCGCGACTACGCTCAGAGCGTGCGTCTGGTGACGGGCCACCTGAAGACCGGCAGCGAGCTGGACTGGCATAACCTGGCCGCCGAAAAGCAGACGCTGGTGTTCTACATGGGGCTCAATCAGGCCGCCACGATTCAGGCGAAGCTGCTGGAGCACGGTATGAATGCGGATATGCCCGTCGCGCTGGTCGAAAACGGCACCGCCATTACGCAGCGCGTGGTGGATGGCGTGCTGACGCAGTTAGGCGAGCTGGCGCAGCAGGTCGAAAGCCCGGCGCTGATTGTGGTGGGCCGCGTGGTTGAACTGCGCGACAGGCTGAACTGGTTCTCGAATCACTAACGCATATTCTCCCTTCCTGGAGTAGTCCTTAAGCGGACTACTCCCCTCTTACGCCTACCGATACCATACCGCTCGCATAGTGGAACTTTTCCATTTATTCCCTCGTATTACATCCATTTTTAGACAAGGAATGCATATGTTCAAACTGGCAAAAGCCGCCGTTCTGGTTGGCCTGTTATCGACGCTGACGGCCTGCACCGGTCACGTACAGAACACCAAAAATAACTGCAGCTACGATTATCTGCTGCACCCGGCGATCTCCATTTCGAAGATCATCGGTGGTTGCGGCCCGGCGGCACAGCAGTAAGCGTTTTACAGGCATAAAAAAACCGGGATATCCCGGTTTTTTAGTTTTGGAGAGTGTGTTTTTTGTCGGGTGGCGCTGACGCTTACCCGACCTACACGGTCCCGTAGGCCGGGTAAGGCGAAGCCGCCACCCGGCACAGCGGCTTAAGGTTTCGCCACAAACCCAATCGCTTCATACACCGCTTTCAGGGTTTCGGACGCGCGCGCGCTGGCTTTTTCCGCGCCCTCTTTCATCACTTTCTGCAGGAACGCTTCGTCGTTACGGTAGCGGTGATAACGCTCCTGCAGCTCGGTAAGCATGCCGGAAACGGCATCTGCCACTTCGCCTTTCAGGTGGCCGTACATCTTGCCTTCGAAGTGTTTTTCCAGCTCTGGGATGCTCTGGCCGGTGACGCCGGAGAGGATATCCAGCAGGTTGGAGACGCCCGCTTTGTTCTGCACGTCGTAGCGCACGACTGGCGGCTCGTCGGAATCGGTCACCGCGCGCTTGAGTTTTTTCACCACCGATTTCGGATCTTCCAGCAGGCCGATAACGTTGTTGCGGTTATCGTCAGACTTGGACATCTTCTTGGTCGGCTCCAGCAGCGACATTACGCGTGCGCCGGACTTCGGAATAAATGGCTCTGGTACTTTAAACACATCGCCGTAGATCGCGTTAAAGCGCTGGGCGATATCGCGGCTCAGCTCCAGGTGCTGCTTCTGGTCTTCGCCCACAGGGACCTGGTTTGTCTGATACAGCAGAATGTCTGCCGCCATCAGCACCGGATAGTCAAACAGGCCGGCGTTGATGTTTTCAGAGTAGCGCGCGGACTTATCCTTGAACTGCGTCATGCGGCTCAGCTCGCCGAAATAGGTGTAGCAGTTCAGCGCCCAGCCCAGCTGCGCGTGCTCCGGCACGTGAGACTGAACGAAGATGGTGCTCTTCTCTGGATCAATACCGCAGGCCAGATACAGCGCCAGGGTGTCCAGCGTGGCTTTGCGCAGCTTCTCAGGATCCTGACGGGCGGTAATCGCATGGAGATCGACGATGCAGTAAATGCAATGGTAGTCATCCTGCATGCTGACCCACTGACGTAACGCGCCCATGTAGTTACCAATGGTCAATTCACCTGAAGGCTGTGCGCCACTAAAAACGATGGGCTTAGTCATTGTTCAATTCCTGATGTTCACTGTGCGAAAGCCCGAGTGCGGGCAACAAATCTTTGAAGTGGTCGAAAACGACGTCCGGCTCACTCAGCGTGATGGCTTCACCGTAGTTGTAGCCATAGGTTAACCCCACGGAAGGACACCCGGCCGCGCGGGCAGCCAGAATATCATTGCGGGAATCGCCGACAAAGAGCAGCTCCGCAGGCGTTAAGGATAATTTTCCTGCCACCAGCAGCAGCGGTTCCGGATGGGGCTTTTTGTTTTGCACATCGTCGCCGCCCACAATCACGGAGAAATACTTCGCGATATTGAGCGCTTCCAGCAGCGGTGCGACAAACGGCGTGGGTTTGTTGGTCACCAGACCCAGCGGGATGCCCTTCGCGTGCAGCGCGCTCAGCGTTTCCTGAACGTCCGGGAACAGGAAGCTGCCCTCCTCGACGGTCTCTTCATAGAAACGATCGAACAGTTTGCGCAAAATACGCAGCTGCTCTTCCTGCGGGATATCCGCGTGATCGACGCTCGGTTTACCCTGGGCGGAACGCTGCGACGCACGCTCCTGACGCGCCCACGTCAACGCGCGCGCCATCAGAACATCGGCGCCGTTGCCAATCCACGTGACGACGCGCTCTTCACCCGCAACGGGGAGTTCAAGTGCATACAGCGCCTGGTCGACGGCGCTCGTTAAGCCCGGCGCGCTGTCAACCAGCGTGCCGTCGAGGTCGAATGCCACCCCCCGAATAGCCTGTAATTTATCCATGACTTACCTTCGCCAGCTCGCGGCGCATTTCATCAATGACTTTTTTGTAATCCGGTTGGTCGAAAATGGCAGAACCGGCAACGAACATATCCGCGCCTGCCGCCGCAATTTCACCAATGTTATTCACTTTCACGCCGCCGTCTACTTCCAGACGAATGTCGTAGCCTGACTCGTCGATACGACGGCGGACTTCACGCAGCTTATCCAGCGTGTGAGGAATGAATGACTGGCCGCCAAAACCGGGGTTAACGGACATCAGCAGGATCACGTCCAGCTTGTCCATGACATAGTCGAGATAGCTCAGCGGCGTGGCCGGGTTAAACACCAGACCCGCTTTACAGCCGTTCTCTTTGATCAGCTGCAGCGTGCGATCCACATGTTCAGAGGCTTCCGGATGGAAGGTGATGATGCTGGCACCCGCCGCGGCGAAGTCAGGCACGATGCGATCAACCGGTTTCACCATCAGGTGAACGTCGATCGGGGCGGTAATGCCATAGTTACGCAGCGCCTTGAGCACCATCGGACCGATGGTCAGGTTAGGAACGTAGTGGTTATCCATCACGTCGAAATGGACGACATCCGCGCCAGCCGCCAGTGCGTTGGCGGTATCTTCACCCAGGCGGGCAAAATCGGCCGACAGAATTGAGGGAGCAATCAAAAACTGTTTCATCCGCTTCTCCTTGAAATGTGTTTACCGGCGGGCAAAACGGCTCAGGGGCGATAAAGAGCCAGGAGTTCGTCCACCTTTTTACGTGTGCCGCCGTTGCTGCTAATGCTACGCCGCACCTTAACCTGAAAATGCTTCGCGGCTTTGTACCATTCGCGCGTATCAGGCGTGTCGTGATTCGAAATTAACACCGGAATTCTTTTGCTGACCAGCTTTTCCGCCATCTCCGCCAGACGCGCCTGCTCGGCAGGGCTGAAGCTGTTGGTGTGGTAGGCGGTGAAGTTCGCCGTCGCAGACAGCGGCGCGTATGGCGGGTCACAGTAAACCACCGAATTAACGCCTGCCAGTTCCATACACTCTTCATAGGAGAGGCAATGAAACTCCGCGTTCTGCGCTTTTTCAGCAAAGTGATAAAGCTCGTCCTGTGGGAAATACGGGCGCTTGTAGCGACCAAACGGCACGTTAAATTCCCCGCGCAGGTTATACCGGCACAGGCCGTTGTAACCATGACGATTGAGATAGAGGAACAGCAGGGCTCTGCGGAACGGATCCTGGCTCTGGTTAAACTCCGCGCGGAACTGGTAGTAAACGTCCGGGTTATTGTTCTCGGGCGTAAACAGCTTGCGCGCCTCTGCGACATACTCATCGGTACGGAGCTTAACGATGTTATAGAGGCTGATAAGGTCGCTGTTGATATCCGCCAGGATATAACGAGAAAAATCGGTGTTGAGGAACACCGATCCCGCACCCACGAAAGGTTCGATAAGACACTCGCCTTCAGGCAGGTGCTTTTTAATATCATCGAGCAGGGGGTATTTCCCCCCTGCCCATTTCAGAAAAGCGCGATTTTTTTTCATGCTGACTAACTGATTACACCTTCTCCGGCTGTGGAGAAAGCTCCGACAGCATCCTGCGCTTTAAACATTACTTCAGATCGGCCTGAACCTGATGAATCGGCTTCGCCCATGGGTTCTTCGCCTGAACGTCAGCTGGCAGCGCCGCTACGGCACGTTTTGCTTCATCTTTTGACGAATAAACACCGCTCACCAGCACATACCACGGCTGACCGTTACGGGTCGTCTGATAAACAACATAGTTTTTCAGATTTGATTTCTTCGCCCAGCTGTTGAGGTTGTCGTAGTTAGACGAACTGCTCAGCTGCAGCGTGTAGTTGCTGGAAGGCGCAGACTTCAGCGAACCGACGTTACCTGCCGTTTTACCTGCCGCGCTGCTGGATGCGGTTGCCGTCGCGGCTGGTGCCGCTGTGGCAGCCGGTGCCGTGGTGGTCGCCGTGGCTTTCGGCGCAGTCTGCGTGACGGGCGCTTTAGCAGGCTCGCTCACCGCAGCCGTTTCCGTGCGTTTCGGCTGGGTCGGTACGGCTTTCACTTCAGGCGTTTTTACCACTGCCTGAGGTTTGGTTTCACGCTTAGGCTCAATCACTGCCTGCTTACGCTCAGGACGTGTTGTAGTCTGCGTCTGGTGCGGTTTGGTTTCCGTCGCGGCCGTTTGCGGCTGAGCGTTACCGCCGCGAATCGGGGCAACGGTTGCAGGTTCAGTTGGCAGCGTAGAGTTAACCACGACGTTATCAACCTGCTGCTGGTTCTGCGGCTGCGTCAGCGCATTGTTCAGGTCTCCCTGAACTTCCACACGCTGCTGACCTTCTGGCGCAACAGGTGCCTGACCCTGAGCTGGGGTTGAAGAAACGGGCGGCAGAGAAACATCCTGCGGCGCTGTGGTGTTACCGGCGGTCTGCTCTGCGGAAGTAGCACCCGGCGCTGGCTGTGCGCCATTCGCCTGATTGGACGCATCGTTACCGGAAAGGTTGATGCTCTTCTCAGCGGAAGCCGTTTGCTCGGTTGAGTTCGTTGACGGTGCTTTAAGCGCGGAGCCAATGCCGACAATCAGCAGCACAAGCACCAGAACGCCAAGGCCCATCATAATGTACTGGCGGGACGCCGGTTTTGGCGCAGCGGCTTTTTTACGTTTACGCGGGCGACGCTCTACAGGCTGTTCGTCCATTGAATCTTCTTCGGACTCATAATCCTCTTCTGCTCGCTCTTCGTGCGCGCTGCGGCTGCGCGAAGGGCGACGATCGTCTGCATCCAGATCAACATCGTCAAAGTTGATCTGCGGCTCGTTATCACGTTCTGAAGATTGACGAGAACGACCAGTACGACGATCGCTGGGATCGGGTTTCAGCTCGTCTTCTGGTTTGAATTCATCCATTTAACACCCCACTCAAAGGCTTATGCCAACGACTTTGCATTTCACCTGAAGCTAAACGACCACCTGCGACAGTGGCCTGACCTTTCTAGTTGTTACGCCTGCTGACAGTCAGCGATAGCGCCAAGAACGACATCGTGCGGCACTCCGCCGCGCACTTCACTCTTCCCTATTGCAAGCGGGAGTACAAGACGCATCTCACCTGCCAATACTTTTTTATCGCGCATCATGTGGGGTAAATACGCTTGCGCCGACATCTCCTGCGGCCCGTTCACCGGCAAACCTGCACGCTCAAGCAGCGCAATGATACGTGCCGTCTCTTCCGGTTTGAACTGCCCAAGGCGTTCAGAGGTGCGGGCAGCCATCACCATGCCGGCCGCGACGGCTTCACCGTGCAGCCAGTTGCCGTAACCCATTTCGGCTTCAATCGCGTGACCAAACGTATGCCCAAGATTCAGTAAAGCACGTAAGCCCGTTTCACGCTCGTCTGCGGCAACAACTTCTGCTTTCAGCTCACAGCAACGACGAATACAGTATGCCAGTTTTGCCTCATCGAGGCCCAGCAGCGCATCCATATTCTCTACAAGCCAGTTAAAGAACTCGCCGTCCAGAATAATGCCGTATTTGATCACTTCCGCCAGACCCGAAGCCAGCTCGCGCTTGGGCAGGGTTTTCAGACAGTCGAGATCCACCACCACCGATGCGGGCTGGTAGAACGCGCCAATCATGTTTTTGCCGAGCGGATGGTTCACTGCCGTTTTACCACCGACAGAGGAGTCGACCTGGGACAGCAACGTGGTTGGGATTTGAATAAAGCGGACACCACGCTGATAGCTTGCGGCCGCAAAGCCGGTCAGATCGCCCACAACACCGCCGCCCAGGGCAAGCAGTGTTGTATCGCGACCATGCGGTTTTTGCAGCAATGCGGTAAAGACGGTATCCAGTACCGTCAGGCTTTTATACTGCTCGCCATCGGGGAGAATCACACTGTCGACTTTTACGCCCGCCTGCTCAAGCAGGTGGCGTACGCGGTCGAGATAAAGCGGAGCCAGCGTCTCGTTGGTGACCAGCATCGCCTGATCACCCGCTTTCAGTGGTAAAAAGGAAGCTGGGTCGTTAAACAAACCAGCCGCGATGGTGATAGGGTAACTACGTTCCCCGAGAGTAACTGTAATCCTCTCCATGACGCGACATCCACCTTTAATGCTTTTACCCGCAGGCGAGTGTATATAAAGCCAGAATCAGTTGCTTTCCAGCATATGAATAATCTGGTTTGCAACCACTTTAGCGCTCTGGTCGTCGGTACGAATGGTCACATCGGCAATCTCTTCATACAGCGGATTGCGTTCATCGGCCAACGCTTCCAGAACTTCGCGTGGTGGCGTTTCAACCTGCAGCAGCGGGCGCTTTTTATCGCGCTGCGTACGTGCCAGCTGTTTCTCAATGGTCGTCTCAAGATAGACCACTACGCCACGGGCGGAGAGACGGTTGCGGGTTTCGCGAGATTTCACAGAGCCGCCGCCTGTTGCCAGAACGATGCCCTGTTTTTCCGTGAGTTCGTTGATCACTTTTTCTTCTCGGTCACGGAAACCTTCTTCGCCTTCTACGTCGAAAACCCAGCCCACATCAGCTCCGGTTCGTTTCTCAATCTCTTGATCAGAATCGTAAAATTCCATATTGAGTTGTTGAGCTAACTGACGCCCAATAGTGCTTTTGCCGGCACCCATAGGCCCAACCAGAAAGATATTGCGTTTCTCTGCCATTTTATCGGTACTACTAAGACTATTCGTTAATGGTAATCCCCGCTTCGCAGACACCCGGCGTAGCAGGACATGAACTGAAACCTCATATGCAATAGAGCGAGAGTCAGACTAAAAATTATCTCAATACTCCGGCTTGTTTGGCAACTGATTAAATCACCGCGCTGGGCGCATAAGGTAATAAGACGTAAGTCCAACTCAAATCGGTACTCCTTGTATGCTAATTCATGCCCCACGTCAAACATCTGCAACAAACTGAATGCAAAATCATTGCGGGGATCGTTACCCGTCAGCGAATACCGACCAGACGTGGTGTAATAAACACCACTAATTCACGCCGTTCGTTGTCTTTCCCGTCATGGCGAAAAAGCGACCCAATCCAGGGGATGCTTCCCAGACCGGGTACGCTGTCACTGCCGGTTTTGTTCTTCTGGGAAAATATTCCGCCCAACGCCAGCGTTTCTCCACTTTTTACTTCCACCTGGGTTTCTATCTCCTGCTTGTCGATAGCCAGCGTTTCGCCATCGGCCTGCTGCAGAACCTGTCCCGGCATATTTTCGCTGATGTGTAGTTTCAGGCGCACGCGTCCCCCCGGCAATACCACCGGTGTGACCTCCATTCCGAGTACCGCCTCTTTAAACTCAACGGAGGTGGCGCCGCTTTCCCCGCTTGAGACCTGATACGGGATCTCACTGCCCTGCTTAATGCTGGCAGGTTGCATATGCGAGGCCAACAGCCGCGGGCTGGCGATAATATCGACCTGCTGTTTTTGCTCCAGCGCTGAAAGTTCCAGATCAAGCAACCTGCCGTTAATCCGACCGATATTAAACCCCACGTGGCTGGTGGCGCTGGCAACAGAAAGATCGCTGCCCAGCGTCGTGAGCTGTCCCACCTTGCCCGCGTCGGTAGCGTCGGCGAGATTCCACTTCACCCCCAGCTCGCGCAGGCTTTTTTCGTTGATGGTCACAATATGCGCCGCCAGTTCGACCTGCTCGACGGGAATATCCATCTCGGCGGCCCAGCGCCGCAGCGTATCCACCGCAGCCTGGTTATCCCGAATCAGCAGGCGGTTAGTACGTTTGTCGACGGATAAGCTCCCCTTTGGGCTCAGGAGTTTTTCCGCGGCTTTTTGCAGCTCCCCGGCATCCGCATAAGAAAAGGGAATGCCCTGAGTGACCAGCGGGGCATCAAGCTGTCGACGCGCCTGTTCCTGCTCTGAACGCTCCCGCTGTTCACGCTGCCAGGCCGCGGTATGCACATAAAAAATACCGCCCTCCTCGCGCAAGACGAGTCCGGCGCTGGAGACGACCGTTCGTAACGCCTGCCTCCAGGGGACGCGCGTCAGGTTAAGCGAAAGCGTACCGCTGACATCAGGCGATACCACCAGATTACGGTTCTCCTGTGCGACCAGGGCCTGTAACACCTGGACCACAGGCACGTCATCCACCACCAGCGTGACCGGTTTTGGCGCGGCGGCCCACAGCGGTTGGCTGAACGCCAGCAGCCACAGCATTATCCGTAAATTCATTTTTGTCCGTTCCTTCTCGTTGCCACGTCCATTTTCCCGGGTCACAGGTGTCACCCACATCAACCGCCAGCTCCGCTGCATTGACGGCGGTTATCCTCCAGCCAGCCGGGAAGCGCTCATGCATTTTCAGCCGGTGCCAGCGCTTTTCCCCATCCTGTAAAATGCCGATAGTCTCCTGCCCTTCCACCAGGCCGCGAAAGCGCCACTGCGCCAGCTCGCCAATGGCGCAAGGATCGTCCGGGGGACGAAACGGATCGCGCATACCGGTCAATAGCAGCACTGAGCAAACCAGCAAACATCGCGCGCTATTTCGCATGTTCCAGCTCCAGCTGCAGGCGTAACGCCGTACCTTGTGGCGCAATCGCGAAAGCGGCGATCTGCACATCCTGCTGTGCCAGACGGGAAAAAAGTTCCGGAATGGCCTGCCACTCCGTATCCAGCGTCAGTTCCCCTCCATTCTGCAGCGGCTTCCAGTGAACCAGCGTCGTCTCATCGTTCTGAAAATCGAGCGGGGAGAATGGCGTCAGCGCCCGTGCCTTTGCAGCGTCCGGAAGAAACGGCCCCTTTCTGACAACAGGCCATAACGATGCATTAGTGCTTACATTCTCAATCAGCTGGCGTTGTTGTTCAGCACACTGCCTGTCTACCGGTCTGAGCAACGCCCCCCACGCGACCAGCCCTGCCAGGAGACTCCCCAGGCACCAGCAGAGTACCCGATGCCAGGGACGGCTTTCGCACCAGCGTTCTAACAAGGTATTCACGCGTTACCCCTCACTTTTGAGATGAAGCGTAAACATCCAGTGCCCCCGGCTATCCTGACGAAGCTCGCCCGGCGTCCCGGGCGTAAAGCCCGCGAGTTGTCCCAGCCCATCGCGCAGGGCAGAGAGGGCCGGCAGGGTGATGGCGTAACCGGTCAAAATCAGCGCAGGCGGCTGATAGCGCAGCTCTGTCAGCCAGACCTGTGAAGGAATGGCGCGGGAAAGGGAGGCCAGCACCGGTTGCCATGCGCGTCGTTGCCTGGTTTGCACGGGGAGCTGCGCCTGTGCGGCCAGTTTTTGCCGGGCGACAAGCGTGTGCTGCACGGACTGCATTCCCGTCAGATCCGTTTGCAGCGCGCGCAGTTTCACGAACTGGTTCATCCGCAGACAAACAATGACTACGAACATTAACAGTACTGTGCCGATACACATTGCGCCCCAGAAGCGCAGGCATCGCGCGCGCCGCTGCTGTCGCCAGGGCAGAAAATTCAGGATGCTCATCCGGGCACCTCGCTCATGGCCAACGCCAGCGCGACGGTATAATCAGCCCCGCATTCCGGCAGCGGAGCATGGCAGCGTTCCAGGATTTCCCACGGATCACGTTGGCAATCAAACAGCGCGATGTCATCCGGACCAAGCGCCAGCAGCGCCGCCAGCTCGGCCACGTTTTCTGCTTCGGTAGTTAAGCGGCGTCCCCACTGGTGGCGCATCGCCCAGAGCCACTGCCGATCGTCCCGCCAGGCAACGCACTGCGCTGGCGCCACTGCG
This sequence comes from Enterobacter cloacae complex sp. 2021EL-01169, assembly GCF_020733125.1. Lineage (NCBI taxonomy): Bacteria > Pseudomonadati > Pseudomonadota > Gammaproteobacteria > Enterobacterales > Enterobacteriaceae > Enterobacter > Enterobacter cloacae complex sp. 2021EL-01169. The sequence goes on along the minus strand of NZ_JAJFTC010000009.1, from coordinate 129,691 downwards.
GAAAGAAGATTCGTCAGCGCGCTGGCATCCGGGGTAATGGTCACCAGCCGCAAACGCAGCGTTTTCGCCAGCGCCAGAAGGGTATCGATCTCGTTGTTTTGTGCGGCCGTCACGTGAAAGGTATTGCTGAAGGTATCCTGCGCGTAATCGAAACAGAGGGTATCGGCAGACATCTCCAGTTCGCGGGCGAGCGCGCTACCCAGCCATGAGAGCTGCTCGCTGTCGCGCAGCGCAACGGTCGGGCGGGGAAGCGACCGCTGCAGGGTACGTGCTGCCGGGAAAGAGAGGAACACCCGATGGGCGTGCGGCAGCGTTTTTCGCCAGTCGCGCAACGCATCAACCAGCTGTTCTGGCTGGCAAATTTTGCCGTCACGAATGATGCCTTCGCCCAGCGGGATTGCCCACCAGCGCCGCAGACGCCTGCCGGACTTATCCCGGTCCAGCGCCACGATCAGCACCCTATCCTGTTGAATATGAACGCCCGTTTGCCATGTTTTGAAGGCCATGCTTCACGATCTCCTTATCGCCCGTCGCCCTGACGGCTATATCAATGAATCAGGCTTGCCTTTATACTACCGCGCGATTGTTTAGAAACTGCCCAAGTGAAACCAAATGGGAAATCTCCGGTGAAGTTCGTAAAGTATTTATTCATCCTTGCAGTCTGTTGCATTCTGCTGGGAGCAGGCTCGATTTACGGTTTGTACAAATATATTGAGCCACAGCTACCTGATGTCGCCACGCTTCGCGATGTGCGTCTCCAGATCCCGATGCAGGTCTATAGCGCCGATGGCGAGCTCATGGCGCAGTATGGCGAGAAGCGTCGTATCCCGCTGACCTTAAACCAAATTCCACCCGTGATGGTGAAAGCCTTTATCGCCACGGAGGACAGCCGTTTTTACGAGCACCACGGTGTCGATCCGGTGGGGATTTTCCGTGCCGCGAGCATTGCGTTGTTCTCTGGTCACGCCTCTCAGGGGGCGAGTACCATTACGCAGCAGCTGGCGCGTAACTTCTTCCTCAGCCCTGAAAAGACGCTGACCCGTAAGATCAAAGAGGTGTTCCTGGCGATCCGTATTGAGCAGCTGCTGAGCAAAGATGAGATCCTTGAGCTGTACCTCAATAAAATCTACCTGGGCTACCGTGCCTATGGCGTGGGGGCGGCCGCGCAGGTGTACTTCGGTAAGCCTGTGGAGCAACTCACCTTAAGCGAAATGGCCACCATCGCCGGTCTGCCAAAAGCGCCGTCCACGTTTAACCCGCTCTACTCGCTCGATCGCGCCACCGCGCGTCGTAACGTCGTCCTGTCACGTATGCTGAGCGAAGGCTATATCAGCCAGAGCGAGTACGACCAGGCGCGCAACGACGTCATTGACGCTAACTACCACGCCCCGGAGATCGCCTTCTCTGCGCCTTACCTGACCGAAATGGTTCGCCAGGAGATGGTGAACCGTTATGGCGACAAGGCCTATGAAGATGGCTATCGCGTGTACACCACCGTCACCCGTAAAGTGCAGCAGGCGGCGCAGGACGCGGTGCGCAACAACGTGATGGACTACGATATGCGTCACGGCTATCGCGGCCCGTCAAACGTGCTCTGGAAGGTGGGCGAAAGCGCGTGGGACAGCAAAAAAATCATCAGTACGCTGAGAGCACTGCCTACCTACGGGCCGCTCCTTCCTGCGGTGGTGACGCAGGCCGATCCTCAGGAAGCCGTTGCAACGCTCGCGGACGGTACGTCCGTCTCCCTGCGCATGGACGGTATCCGTTGGGCGCGTCCGTACCGCTCGGATACCCTGCAGGGCGTCACGCCGCGTAAAGTGACCGATGCGGTACAGACCGGGCAGCAAATCTGGGTGCGCAAGGTTGGCGAATCCTGGTGGCTGGCGCAGGTGCCGGACGTCAACTCGGCCCTGGTTTCTATCAATCCGCAGAACGGCGCTGTACTGGCCCTGGTAGGCGGGTTCGATTTCAACCAGAGCAAATTTAACCGTGCCACCCAGGCGCTGCGTCAGGTCGGTTCGAATATCAAACCGTTCCTCTACACGGCCGCGATGGATAAGGGCCTGACCCTCGCCAGCATCCTCAACGACGTGCCAATCTCCCGCTGGGATGCGGGGGCGGGTTCCGACTGGCAGCCGAAAAACTCCCCTGCGGAATATGCCGGCCCGATTCGTCTTCGTCAGGGTCTGGGACAGTCGAAAAACGTGGTGATGGTGCGTGCCATGCGCGCCATGGGGGTCGACTATGCCGCAGAGTATCTGCAGCGCTTCGGTTTCCCGGCGCAGAACATCGTTCGCACCGAGTCGCTGGCGTTAGGCTCAGCCTCCTTTACGCCGCTTCAGGTCGCGCGTGGATACTCGGTGATGGCCAACGGCGGCTTCCTGATTGACCCGTACTTCATCAGCAAGATCGAGAACGATCAGGGCGGCGTGCTGTTCGAGGCGAAGCCGAAAATTGCCTGCCCTGACTGCGATATTCCGGTCATTTATGGCAATACGCCGAAATCTGAAGTACTTGAAAACAAGGACATGGAAGATCCTGCCGTGTCGCAGGAGCAGCAGAACGGCGTGGTGCCGCAGCCGCAGCTCGAGCAGGCGAACCAGGCGCTGGTGGCGCAGACCGGCGCGCAGGAATACGCCCCGCATGTGATCAACACGCCGCTGTCTTTCCTGATCAAAAGCGCGCTGAACACCAACATCTTCGGTGAGCCAGGCTGGCAGGGTACCGGCTGGCGCGCAGGACGCGATCTGCAGCGCCATGATATCGGCGGTAAAACGGGGACAACCAACAGCTCGAAAGACGCGTGGTTCTCCGGTTACGGTCCGGGCGTGGTGACCTCGGTCTGGATCGGCTTCGACGATCACCGCCGCGATTTAGGGCGTACCACGGCCTCCGGCGCAATTAAAGATCAGATTTCCGGCTATGAAGGCGGCGCGAAGAGCGCGCAGCCAGCCTGGGACGCCTACATGAAGGCCGTTCTTGAAGGCGTGCCGGAGCAGCCGCTGACGCCACCGCCAGGCGTGGTGACGGTCAATATCGACCGCAGCACGGGCCAGCTCGCCAACGGCGGTAATAGTCGCGAGGAGTATTTCATCGAGGGCACACAGCCAACCACACAGGCGGTGCATGAGGTGGGTACAGAGATTATCGATAACGGCGAAACGCACGAGCTGTTCTAAATGTAAAAATGCCCGGTAAAAACCGGGCAATACAGCGTAGGCCGGGTCAGGCGAAGCCGCCACCCGGCTTTTTTATGGCCTACAGTCGCCCCTGCCCCTTCAGCCACTCCCGTACCAGGAACAGCGCGCTCACGTTGCGAGCCTCATTAAAGTCAGGGTCTTCCAGGAGGTCCATCAGATGCGCCAGCGGCCAGCGAACCTGCGGCAGCGGCTCCGGCTCATCCCCTTCCAGCGATTCAGGATAGAGATCTTCAGCCACCACGATATTCATTTTGCTGGAAAAATAGGACGGCGCCATGCTCAGTTTTTTCAGGAATGAAAGCTCATTCGCCCCGAACCCCACCTCTTCTTTCAGCTCGCGGTTTGCCGCTTCAAAGACGGTTTCGCCCGGGTCGATCAGCCCTTTCGAGAACCCAAGCTCGTAAGATTCCGTTCCCACAGCGTATTCGCGGATCAAAATCAGATGATCGTCGACAATCGGCACAATCATCACCGCTTCGCGCGACGAGGGGCGCATACGTTCATAAACGCGACGCACACCGTTGCTGAACTCCAGATCCACACTTTCGACATTAAACAGGCGCGATTTGGCGACTGTTTCAACATTCAGAATGGTGGGTTTTTGTAGTGGTTTGCTCATCGTGATGGGTCTTAGCAGTGAGAACTGGCGTTATTGTGCGATACGCCGCACGGTTTCGGCAATGTCAATCGTTCTTTATTTACATTTATGCAACGTAGCAGGGATCAATCCTCAATTCAAAACAAATGTCAAGAGGTTGAAATGTTTCCAGGAATTTGCTGATATCGCGCCATAACAGGCTTTGCTATCATCACCGGTCACTGGGATGCGCTTCAGAATGCTCAAGTTCGACTCCATACTTGCCGATAGCCAGCCACAGACTCTCATTCAATGTAAAGGTGCTACTGACTACACCTGTAAGAAGATAAGTAAGATGGGGAAAGCATGAGCACCATTTTGATTGTTCTCGCTGCTATGCTGGCCAGCGCATTGGTTGCAGGGTGGTTGTACAGGCGCCGCATACAGCGCCGTTATCGCCTGCCTTTTTTAACTGCATTTGCGGGCGCGACCACGCGTAAACTCACGCAAGACGAGCGCGATGCGGTTGAAAACTATCTCGAAATCCTGAACCGTACTCAGCTCACGCCTGGGCCAACGGGTGCCACCGCTGCGCCCGTGGCGTTAAAGCTTAATGCGCAGAGTGATACCGTGCTCTGCGTGACGCGATCCATCACGCGCTACGGCATCACGACTGATGACCCCAACAAGTGGCGCTATTACCTTGATTCCGTCGAAGTGCATCTCCCTCCGTCCTGGGAGCAATACATTAATGACGAAAACAGCGTTGAGCTGATTCACACCGATTCATTGCCTCTGGTTATCTCGCTTAACGGCCACACGCTGAATGAATATCTTCAGGAAGCCCCGCGTTTTGCGCTGGAGCGCGCCAGTTCGACGCAGGCTTCTATTCGTGGCGAAGAGACAGAGCAGATTGAACTGCTGAACATTCGTCAGGAGACGCATGAAGAGTACGCCCTGAGCCGCCCGGACGGCATTCGTGAAGCCCTGCTGATCGTCGCCGCCTTCCTGCTCTTTTTTTTCTGCCTGCTGACGCCGGATGTGTTTGTCCCCTGGCTGGCGGGCGGTGCGGTGCTGCTGCTGGCGGGCGGGCTTTGGGGGCTCTTTGCTCCACCGGCCAAAACCTCGTTGCGCGAGATCCACTGCCTGCGCGGGACGCCAAAGCGCTGGGGTCTGTTCGGTGAAAACGATCAGGAACACCTCAACAATATCTCGCTCGGGATTATTGATCTGATTTACCCGCGCCACTGGCAACCGTGGATCGCGCAGGATTTAGGCCAGAAAACCGATATTGATATCTACCTTGACCGCCACGTCGTGCGTCAGGGACGCTTCTTATCCCTGCATGATGAAGTGAAAAATTTCCCGCTTCAGCACTGGCTTCGCAGCACGGTCATTGCCGGGGGCGCGGCGCTGGTCTTAGTCATGCTGCTGCTTTTCGTACCGCTGGATATGCCCATCAAATTCACCCTGTCGTGGATCAAAGGGGCGCAAACCATTGAAGCGACCAGCGTCAACAAGCTGGATGAAGCCGGTGTGCGCGTGGGGGACACGCTGCGCCTGAAGGGAACCGGGATGTGTAATATTCACACGCCGGGGGCATGGAACACGCGTCAGAACTCGCCGTTCATGCCTTTCGATTGCTCGCAAATTATCTGGAACGACGCACCGCCGCTGCCGCTGCCGGAATCAGAAGTGGTGAATAAAGCCACGGCGCTTACCCAGACGGTTAACCGCCAGCTGCACCCGAAACCGGACGATGATTCACGCGTTAGTCCCGCACTGCGTTCGGCCATTCAAAAATCAGGCATGGTTCTGCTGGATGATTTTGGTGACATCGTTCTGAAAACGCAGGATCTCTGTTCTTCGCAGGATGAGTGCATACGTCTTAAAAATGCCCTGGTCAACCTGGGGAACAGTAAAGACTGGGACTCGCTGGTAAAGCGCGCCGAAGCGGGACGACTGGATGGCGTCAACGTGCTGCTGCGTCCGGTGAGTGCTGAATCGCTGGATAACCTGGTCGCCACCTCCACATCACCGTTTATGATGCGCGAAACCACCCGGGCGGCTCAGGCGCTGAACAGCCCGGCACCGGGAGGCTTTGTGATTGCAAGCGATGAAGGCAGCGACCTGGTCGATCAGCCTTACCCGCAGGTGGCGCTTTATGACTACCCGGCGCAGGAGCAGTGGAGCCAGTTCCAGCGCCTGGCGCAGATGCTGATGCAAACGCCGTTCAGCGCAGAAGGGATTGTCACGAGTGTTTATACCGACGCCAACGGCACTCGCCATATCGGCCTGCACCGGATGCCGGATAGCGCAGGTTTATGGCGCTACATCGGTACCTCTCTGCTGATGACCGCGATGCTGATCGCCATTTTCTGGAACGGCTTTATGGCCCTGCGACGCTACCAGCGCTCGCGCACCCGGCTTGCAGAGATCCAGCAATATTATGAAAATTGCCTCAATCCTAAGCTGATCCCCTCCTCTGAGAGCCTGATCTGATAACGTCGTTGCGCGACAAGATGTGCTACCCTGTCGCGCACGTTTCTTCTGGCTGGAGTTCCCCCCTATGCATCTTGATATCGACTGGCAGCAGGTCGACACCGTTCTGCTGGATATGGACGGCACGCTGCTCGATCTCGCCTTTGATAACTATTTCTGGCAAACGCTGGTGCCGGAAACCTATGGCGAGCAGCAGGGAATCTCCCCGGCAGAAGCGCAGGCATTCATTCGTTCGCAATATAGCGCCGTGCAACATACGCTAAACTGGTACTGTCTGGACTACTGGAGCGAGCGCCTCGGTCTGGATATTTGTGCCATGACCACCGCCCAGGGTCCACGCGCCATACTGCGCGAGGATACGGTTCCGTTCCTGGATGCGCTGAAAGCCAGCGGCAAACGCCGTATTTTGCTGACCAATGCGCATCCCCATAACCTGGCCGTGAAGCTAGAGCATACGGGTCTGGCATCACACCTTGATTTATTACTTTCCACCCACACATTTGGTTATCCGAAAGAGGATCAGCGGTTATGGCATGCGGTGAAGGAAGAGACGGGCTTGCAGCCGGAACGTACGCTGTTCATTGACGACAGCGAGCCCATTCTGGATTCCGCGGCAAGGTTTGGCATTCGCTATTGTCTGGGCGTCACCAATCCTGACTCTGGCCTGGCTGAAAAAAGCTATCTGCGCCACCCGGGACTGAACGACTACCGCCAGATGATCCCCTCACTGACCGTGAAGGAGAGGCCATGAAAGAAAAACCCTCTGACGGGGTAAGACTGGATAAATGGCTGTGGGCGGCGCGTTTTTATAAAACGCGCGCCCTTGCCCGCGAGATGATTGACGGCGGAAAGGTGCATTACAACGGCCAGCGCAGCAAACCAAGCAAGCTGGTTGAGCTGAATGCCACCTTAACGCTGCGTCAGGGCAACGATGAACGTACGGTAGTGATTAAAGCCATTACCGAACAACGACGGCCCGCCCCGGAAGCCGTCCTGCTTTATGAAGAGACGGCGGAAAGCATTGAAAAGCGCGAGAAGACCGCGCTGGCGCGCAAAATGAATGCGCTGACCATGCCCCACCCGGACCGGCGACCGGATAAAAAAGAGCGCCGCGATCTGATGAAATTTAAACACGGTGAGAGCGAGTAACCCTCACCCGCACGAGAGATGAAAATGGCCCAACACGACCAATTACACCGCTATCTGTTTGAACAATTCGCCGTGCGCGGCGAGCTGGTCACCGTATCCGAAACCTGGAAACAGATTCTGGAAAACCACAACTACCCGCTGCCGGTGAAGACCCTGTTGGGCGAACTGCTGGTTGCCACCAGCCTGCTGACCGCAACGCTGAAGTTTGCCGGCGATATCACCGTGCAGCTGCAGGGTGACGGCCCAATGTCGCTGGCGGTGATCAACGGCAATAACCAGCAGCAGATGCGCGGCGTGGCGCGCGTTCAGGGCGACGTGCCTGAAAATGCTGACCTCAAAACGCTGGTAGGTAATGGCTACCTGGTGATCACCATCTCCCCGGAGGAAGGTGAACGCTATCAGGGCGTGGTCGGCCTGGAAGGCGATACCCTGGCAGCCTGCCTGGAAGATTACTTCATGCGTTCTGAACAGCTGCCGACGCGTCTCTTCATCCGCACCGGTGAAGTGGACGGCCAGCCAGCTGCTGGCGGGATGCTGCTGCAGGTTCTGCCTGCGCAGGACGCGCAGACCAATGATTTTGAGCACCTGGCGACGCTGACCGAAACCATCAAGGCGGAAGAGCTGTTCAACCTGTCGGCGACCGACGTGCTGTGGCGTCTGTACCACGAAGAAGAAGTGACCGTCTACGACCCGCAGTCCGTGGAGTTTAAGTGCACCTGCTCCCGCGAGCGCTGCGCTGGCGCACTGAAAACCCTGCCGGATGAAGAGATCGACAGCATCATGGCGGAAGACGGCGAAATTGATATGCACTGTGACTACTGCGGTACGCACTATGTGTTCAATTCGATGGATATCGCTGAGATCCGCAACAACGCCTCCCCGGCGGATCCGCAGGTTCACTAAACCTCTTTCCCCTCACCCTCTTCCGTTTGGGAAGAGGGCTGGGTTGAGGGGTAAAAAACACCCCCCAAGCTGAATCGTTTTCCCAATGTAACTCTTACGTAATTTTCTTACGTGTATGCGATTACATTCACATTCTTTCCGATAAAATCACCAGCCTTTAACCTTTTCGGAACATTTTCCCCAACAAAAAAGCGATTCCTGCGATAATCCGCCTGCGCTGTGACTGGAGTCGCAGCGTTTTCCGTTAGTAAGGGTTTTGTCCAGATGCGTGAATCTATGAGCCCCGTCGCGGTAAACAACCTCAGAAAAACCCTACAATTTCAGGCAGTACATATTGGCTAAGGAGCAGTGATATGCGTGTTACTGGTTTAACCCCGCAAGATCTCAAGGCTTATGGTATTCACGACGTCCAGGAAGTCGTCTACAACCCCGACTACGATACGCTGTATCAGGAAGAGCTCAATCCAGCACTGGAAGGATACGAGCGCGGTGTGTTGACGAATCTTGGTGCTATCGCCGTCGATACCGGTATTTTTACCGGTCGTTCGCCGAAAGATAAGTATATCGTCCGAGACGAAACCACCCGCGATACGCTGTGGTGGGCTGACAAGGGCAAAGGGAAGAACGACAACAAACCGCTCTCTCCGGAAACCTGGCAGCACCTGAAAGGGCTCGTCACCCATCAACTTTCCGGCAAGCGTTTGTTTATTGTCGACGCTTTCTGCGGCGCTAACGCCGACACCCGTCTCTCCGTACGTTTTATAACCGAAGTGGCCTGGCAGGCGCATTTCGTGAAAAACATGTTTATTCGTCCAACCGACGAAGAGCTGCAGGACTTCACCCCTGATTTCATCGTGATGAACGGCGCGAAATGCACCAACCCACAGTGGAAAGAGCAGGGTCTGAACTCCGAAAACTTTGTTGCCTTCAACCTGACCGAGCGTATCCAGCTGATCGGCGGTACCTGGTACGGCGGCGAAATGAAGAAAGGGATGTTCTCGGTCATGAACTACCTGCTGCCGCTGCGGGGCATCGCCTCCATGCACTGCTCGGCTAACGTCGGTGAAAAAGGCGACGTGGCGGTATTCTTCGGCCTGTCCGGCACCGGGAAAACCACCCTGTCTACCGATCCAAAACGTCGTCTGATTGGTGATGACGAACACGGCTGGGATGACGACGGCGTATTCAACTTTGAAGGCGGCTGCTACGCGAAGACCATTCGCCTGTCTGAAGAGGCCGAGCCGGATATCTTCCACGCGATCCGTCGCGATGCGCTGCTGGAAAACGTCACCGTGCGTGCCGACGGCTCCATCGACTTCGACGATGCGTCGAAAACGGAAAACACCCGCGTCTCTTATCCGATCTACCACATCGACAACATCGTGAAGCCGGTGTCAAAAGCGGGTCATGCCACGAAGGTTATTTTCCTGACGGCGGATGCGTTCGGCGTGTTGCCGCCGGTGTCTCGCCTGACGGCCAGCCAGACGCAGTACCACTTCCTCTCCGGTTTCACCGCCAAGCTGGCGGGTACCGAGCGCGGCGTGACGGAGCCAACCCCAACCTTCTCCGCCTGTTTCGGCGCAGCCTTCCTGTCGCTGCACCCGACGCAGTACGCTGAAGTGCTGGTGAAACGCATGCAGGCATCCGGCGCGCAGGCATACCTGGTGAACACCGGCTGGAACGGTACCGGCAAACGTATCTCCATCAAAGATACCCGCGCCATTATCGACGCTATTCTGGATGGTTCTCTGGACGACGCCGAAACCTTCACGCTGCCGATGTTTGACCTGGCGATCCCAACGTCGCTGCCGGGTGTGGATACGCATATCCTCGACCCGCGCAATACGTACGGTTCGCCTGAACAGTGGCGCGAGAAAGCGGAATCGCTGGCGAAGCTGTTTATCGAGAACTTCGAGAAGTATACCGATACCCCGGCAGGTGCTGCGCTGGTGAGCGCGGGTCCAAAACTGTAGTCCATGTCGGGTGGCGGCTTCGCCTTACCCGACCTGCAAAAAAGGGTGGCTCGTGCCACCCTTTTTTCAACTCTCTTTCACCTGCCCCCGCGTGACCGGAACCGGCAACCAGGCGCGAATGCTCAACCCGCCCCGCTCGCTGGTACCAATCTCCAGCAACCCGTTATGGTTATCCACAATACGCTGCACAATCGCCAGGCCTAAGCCCGTACCGCTGGTGCTGCGTGCGCTGTCGCCGCGCACAAACGGCTGGAACAGATGCTTACGCTGCTCGGGCTTGATGCCCGGACCGTCGTCTTCCACCTGGAACCAGGCGCGGTTGAGCTCAGACCCGCTGCTGACCTTAATCCAGCCGTTACCGTAGCGCGCCGCGTTGACCACCATGTTCGCCACCGCGCGCTTAATGGAGAGCGGGTGCATACGAACCTGAATTTCACCGGCCTGAAGGTCAGTATCAATTTCACGCTCGTAGCCGCTTTCTGCCGCCACCACTTCACCCAGCACCGCGTTCAGGTCCGCCATTTCCATCGGCATCTCCTGGCCGGTGCGCAGGTAGTCGATGAACTGCTCGATGATGGCGTTGCACTCTTCGATGTCCTTGTTGATGGACTCGGCAAGGTAACCATCCTCTTCCCCCATCATCTCCGTCGCCAGACGAATACGCGTCAGGGGGGTGCGCAGGTCATGGCTCACCCCCGCCATCAGCAGCGTACGGTCATCCGCCAGCTGCTTCACGCCTGCCGCCATATGGTTAAACGCACGCGTCACCGAGCGGACTTCCGAGGCGCCATACTCGCGCAGCGGAGGTGGAATAATGCCTTTACCGACCTGCAGCGCAGCGTGCTCCAGGTCGACCAGCGGTCGGTTTTGTATTCGGATAAACAGCCAGGCTCCGCCTATCGCCAGCAGTATAATCGCCAGGGTATAGCGGAACAGCGGCGAGAAATCGCCCTGATGGATTTCGGTCAGCGGGACGCGCACCCAGATGTTGGGTGACAGCCAGGTTTTCAGCCAGACAACGGGCGAGCTTTTGTTGACCTCGACGCGCACTTCCGTCGGGCCACCCAGCTGCTGCGCCATCTGCTGGCTGAGGAATTCATAGTGCTGCGCCCAGCGCAGACCCGCGTCTTCCGCCGCTTCATTCGAGTAGAGCGAGATGCCCAGTTCACGGTAGATTTCACGACGAAACGCCGGGGGAACAACCAGCTGCGTGCCGTCCTCCAGCTGCAGCTTATCGGTCATCAGCATACGCACTTCGTAGGCCAGGACCTTATTAAACTGCTGGAGGCTCGGCAGGATCGCAAAGTTTAGCACCACCAGGTAGGTCGTCACCAGGCTGACGAACAGCAGGGTGACGATCAGTAACAGGGTGCGGGCAAACGAGCTTCGCGGCGAGAAGCGCATTCGCCTCATGCTTTAGAGCCGTCCGGGACGAACACGTAGCCCAGACCCCACACGGTCTGAATATAACGAGGATGCGCCGGATCTTCTTCCACCATGCGGCGCAGACGGGAGATCTGCACGTCGATAGAGCGTTCCATTGCGGAGTATTCGCGACCGCGCGCCAGGTTCATCAGCTTGTCGCGGGAGAGCGGCTCACGCGGGTGGCTGACCAGCGCTTTCAGCACCGCAAACTCGCCGCTGGTGAGCGGCATTGGCTCGTCTTCACGGAACATTTCGCGCGTGCCGAGGTTCAGCTTGAACTTGCCGAAGGCAATAACGGCTTCTTCCTGCGACGGTGCGCCCGGCAGCTCGTTCGCCTGACGGCGCAGCACGGCGCGAATGCGCGCCAGCAGTTCACGCGGGTTAAACGGTTTTGGAATGTAGTCGTCGGCGCCGATTTCGAGGCCCACGATACGGTCAACTTCTTCGCCCTTCGCCGTTACCATAATGATCGGCATCGGGTTGCTCTGGCTGCGCAGACGGCGGCAGATAGAGAGCCCGTCTTCGCCTGGCAGCATCAGGTCGAGAACCATCAGATGGAAAGATTCACGGGTCAACAGACGATCCATTTGCTCAGCGTTCGCGACGCTGCGAACCTGGAAGCCCTGCTCGGTCAGATAACGCTCCAGCAGCGCACGCAGGCGCATGTCGTCATCCACGACCAGAATTTTATAGTTTTCTTGCATTGTGTGTACTCCCAAAGGTTCGGATAGTCTTTGTAACAGCGTATTCTAAAAAAGTGCACGTATTCGACCAGTTAATTCTGGTATAAATTCTAGTCGAAATTGTTACAAAGCATATTTAACAGCAGCTTATCTTTTCATTTCACCACATAAATTATTATTAATCCTGTCTGTTACACTGTGTGGTACGTATTGTGCGCAAAACAGAGAACCGGCAGCAAAGGCAGCACCATGAAAACGCCCCTGATCACCCGCGAAGGGTACGAGAAGCTCAAAAAAGAGATGGATTTCCTCTGGCGCGAAGAGCGTCCTGAGGTGACCAAAAAGGTGACCTGGGCCGCGAGCCTGGGCGATCGCAGCGAAAACGCTGACTACCAGTACAACAAGAAGCGGCTGCGCGAAATTGACCGCCGTGTACGCTATCTGACGAAGTGCCTTGAGAACCTGAAAATCGTCGATTACTCCCCGCAGCAGGAGGGCAAGGTCTTCTTCGGCGCGTGGGTGGAGATTGAAAACGACGACGGTGACACCCTGCGTTTTCGCATCGTCGGCTACGATGAAATTTTTGGTCGTAAGGATTACATCTCCATCGACTCCCCGATGGCCCGCGCGCTGCTGAAAAAGGAAGTGGGCGATCTGGCCGTCGTGCAAACCCCAGCCGGTGAAGCCAGCTGGTACGTTAATGAGATCGTCTACGTAAAATAGTCCGAGAGCGCCCTCCCCGGCTGGCATTTTGCCGTGTCAGCCCGTATAACTATCCCCTGATTTTTTCGACTCAACAGATGATAAAGCCATGATGAAAGATTCGCTCTGCCGCATTATTGCGGGTGAACTTCAGGCCAGAGCCGAACAGGTAGAAGCTGCCGTTCGCCTGCTTGATGAAGGGAACACCGTGCCGTTTATTGCACGCTATCGTAAGGAAGTCACCGGCGGTCTGGACGACACGCAGCTGCGTAACCTGGAGACCCGTCTCGGTTATCTGCGCGAACTGGAAGAACGTCGTCAGGCGATCCTCAAATCTATCGGCGAACAGGGCAAGCTGACCAGCGAGCTGGAAAGCGCCATTAACGGCACCCTGAGCAAAACCGAACTCGAAGACCTCTATCTGCCGTACAAGCCGAAGCGCCGCACGCGCGGACAGATTGCAATTGAAGCGGGTCTTGAGCCGCTGGCCGACCTGTTGTGGAACGAGCCGTCCCACGATCCGGATACCGAAGCGGCGAAATTCATCGACGCCGACAAAGGCGTAGCGGACACCAAAGCCGCCCTCGACGGCGCACGCTACATTCTGATGGAGCGCTTCGCTGAAGATGCCGCCCTCCTCGCTAAAGTGCGTGATTATCTGTGGAAGAACGCCCACATCGTCTCTACCGTCGTCGCGGGTAAAGAGGAAGAAGGCGCGAAATTCCGCGACTACTTCGATCACCACGAACCGATTTCCACCACCCCTTCCCACCGCGCGCTGGCAATGTTCCGCGGCCGCAACGAAGGCGTGCTGCAGCTCTCCCTGAACGCCGACCCGCAGTTTGACGAGCCGCCGAAAGAGAGCCACTGCGAGCAGATCATCATCGACCATCTTGGCCTGCGCCTGAACAACGCCCCGGCTGACAGCTGGCGCAAAGGCGTGGTGAGCTGGACCTGGCGCATCAAGGTGCTGATGCACCTGGAAACCGAGCTGATGGGCACCGTGCGCGAACGCGCCGAAGATGAAGCCATCAACGTCTTCGCCCGCAACCTGCACGACCTGCTGATGGCCGCCCCTGCTGGCCTGCGCGCGACCATGGGTCTCGATCCGGGTCTGCGTACCGGTGTAAAAGTCGCTGTCGTTGACGGCACCGGCAAGCTGGTCGCCACAGACACCATCTATCCGCATACCGGCCAGGCAGCGAAAGCGGCCGTTGTGGTAGCGGCGCTGTGCGAAAAATACAACGTCGAACTTGTCGCCATCGGCAACGGTACGGCGTCCCGCGAAACCGAACGTTTCTACCTCGACGTGCAGAAGCAGTTCCCGAAAGTGACGGCGCAGAAAGTGATCGTCAGCGAGGCCGGGGCGTCCGTCTATTCCGCGTCCGAGCTGGCGGCCCAGGAGTTCCCGGACCTGGACGTTTCCCTGCGCGGTGCGGTCTCGATCGCTCGCCGCCTGCAGGATCCGCTGGCGGAACTGGTGAAGATCGACCCGAAATCGATCGGCGTGGGCCAGTATCAGCATGACGTGAGCCAGACTCAGCTGGCGCGCAAGCTGGATGCGGTGGTGGAAGACTGCGTAAACGCCGTTGGCGTTGACCTGAACACCGCCTCCGTCCCTCTGCTGACCCGCGTAGCGGGCTTAACCCGCATGATGGCGCAAAACATCGTCGCCTGGCGCGATGAGAACGGCCAGTTCCAGAACCGTCAGCAGCTGCTGAAGGTAAGCCGTCTGGGGCCAAAAGCGTTTGAGCAGTGCGCGGGCTTCCTGCGCATCAACCACGGCGATAACCCGCTCGATGCCTCCACCGTTCACCCGGAAGCGTACCCGGTGGTGGAACGCATTCTGGCCGCCACCCAGCAGGCGCTGAAGGATCTCATGGGCGACAGCAGCGCCCTGCGCAACCTGAAAGCCGTTGATTTCACTGACGACAAATTTGGTGTGCCAACCGTTACCGACATTATTAAAGAGCTGGAAAAACCGGGCCGCGATCCGCGTCCTGAGTTCAAAACGGCGAGCTTTGCTGACGGTATCGAGACCATGAACGACCTGCTGCCAGGGATGGTGCTGGAAGGTGCGGTGACCAACGTCACCAACTTTGGCGCGTTTGTGGATATCGGCGTGCATCAGGATGGCCTGGTCCATATCTCATCCCTTGCCGACAAGTTCGTTGAAGACCCGCACACCGTGGTCAAAGCGGGCGACATCGTGAAGGTCAAAGTGCTGGAAGTGGATCTGCAGCGCAAGCGTATCGCCCTGACCATGCGTCTGGACGAGCAGCCGGGTGACACCAGCGCGCGCCGCGGCGGCAACGGCGGGGGCCGCGAGCCGCAGCGTCCGGCCGCGAAAGCCGCGAAGCCGCGTGGACGTGACGCCCAGCCTGCAGGCAACAGCGCGATGATGGATGCGCTGGCGGCCGCGATGGGTAAAAAACGCTAAGGTTGTACATGCCCGGTGGCGCTACGCTTACCGGGCCTACGGTTTTGTAGGCCGGGCAAACGCAGTGCCGCCCGGCAAGCAGGCCGCAGGGAATTAAAATAAATAGCGTGTAGCCATATTTAAACCACGAATTATCACCCCGTTAACAAATACCTCTCTTTTCGTTTTCCCGGCATTTCAGCAAATATTGAGCAAGGTCAAACAGGCCGTAAATTAATACCGTAAACAACATTCCGTCACAGTTTTAATATTGCTGATAAAAACTATTCTCATTATCATCGCATAGTAGATAATTTAACCTTTCGTGGAATCAGGCGTTATGCAATTCACTCCAGACAGTGCATGGAAGATTACCGGTTTTACCCGCGAAATTAGCCCGGCCTATCGGCAAAAGCTGCTGTCGCTTGGCATGCTGCCCGGCTCGTCATTCCAGGTCGTACGCGTGGCGCCGTTAGGCGATCCGGTTCATATCGAAACCCGACGCGTGAATCTGGTCCTGCGTAAAAAAGACCTCGCGTTAATAGAAGTCGAAGCCTTATCCCGATAACAAGCCAGCGGTTTCAGTGAGTCCAGAAAAATGAAAAAGTTAACTATTGGCTTAATTGGCAATCCTAATTCCGGCAAGACTACGCTTTTTAACCAGCTGACCGGGGCTCGCCAGCGCGTGGGCAACTGGGCGGGCGTAACGGTTGAACGTAAAGAGGGCCAGTTCACGACGACAGACAACCAGGTGACGCTGGTTGACCTTCCCGGCACCTACTCCTTAACCACCATTTCGTCGCAAACTTCGCTCGATGAGCAAATCGCCTGTCACTACATTCTTGGCGGCGATGCGGATCTGCTGATCAACGTGGTCGATGCCTCGAACCTCGAGCGTAACCTCTATCTGACGCTGCAGCTGCTGGAGCTGGGTATCCCCTGCATCGTGGCGCTCAACATGCTCGACATCGCAGAGAAACAAAAGCTACGCATCGACGTTGATGCCCTCTCCGCGCGCCTCGGGTGCCCGGTCGTTCCGCTGGTCTCGACGCGCGCGCGCGGTATTGATGCGCTGAAGCTGGCCATTGACCGTCACGCGGGAAATCGCGACGTTGAGCTGGTGCATTACGCCCAGCCTCTCCTGCGCGAAGCCAACGTCCTGGCGCAGGAGATGGACAAAGCCATGCCTGCGAAACAGCGCCTGTGGCTTGGCCTGCAGATGCTGGAAGGGGATATCTACAGCCGCGCTTATGCCGGTCATGCGGCCGATAAGCTGGACGTGACGGTGGCCCGTCTTAGCGACGAGCTGGAAGACCCGGCGCTGCACATCGCCGATGCCCGTTACCAGGCTATCGCCTCGATCTGCGACGTGGTCAGTAACGCGCTGACGGCAGAACCCAGCCGCTTTACGGCGGCGGTGGATAAGATTGTGCTCAACCGCTTCCTCGGTTTGCCGATCTTCCTGCTGGTGATGTACGTGATGTTCCTGCTCGCCATTAACATCGGTGGCGCGCTGCAGCCGATTTTTGACGCCGGTTCCGTCGCGGTCTTCGTGCACGGCATTCAGTGGGTGGGCTACACTCTGCACTTCCCGGAATGGCTCACCATCTTCCTCGCGCAGGGGATCGGCGGCGGTATCAATACCGTTCTGCCGCTGGTGCCGCAGATCGGCATGATGTACCTGTTCCTCTCGTTCCTGGAAGATTCCGGCTACATGGCGCGCGCGGCGTTCGTGATGGATCGTCTGATGCAGGCGCTGGGCCTGCCGGGCAAATCCTTCGTCCCGCTGATCGTCGGCTTCGGCTGTAACGTGCCGTCGGTGATGGGCGCGCGCACGCTGGATGCCCCGCGCGAGCGTCTGATGACCATCATGATGGCGCCGTTTATGTCCTGCGGTGCCCGACTGGCGATCTTTGCGGTCTTTGCGGCAGCCTTCTTTGGCCAGCAGGGCGCGCTGGCGGTCTTCTCGCTGTATGTCCTGGGCATCGTGATGGCGATCCTGACCGGCTTAATGCTGAAACACACCATCATGCGCGGTGAAGCGTCACCGTTCGTGATGGAGCTGCCGGTGTACCACGTCCCCCATCTGAAAAGCCTGGCGATCCAGACCTGGCAGCGCCTGAAAGGCTTCGTCCTGCGCGCCGGTAAGGTGATTGTCATCGTCAGCGTTTTCCTGAGCGCGCTGAACAGCTTTACCCTGAGTGGACAGGCAGCGGATAACATTAACGACTCTGCCCTCACCTCCGTCAGCCGCGTCATCACGCCGGTCTTCAAACCAATTGGCGTGCATGAGGATAACTGGCAGGCAACCGTCGGGCTGTTTACCGGCGCGATGGCAAAAGAGGTGGTTGTCGGTACCCTGAACACGCTCTACACCGCCGAGAACATTCAGGAGCAGGAATTTAACCCGGCGGAGTTTCACCTCGGTGACGAACTGCTGGGTGCCGTAGAGGAAACCTGGCAGAGCCTGAAGGACACCTTCAGCCTGAGCGTGCTGGCGAACCCGATTGAGGCGAGCAAAGGCGACGGCGAGATGGCGACCGGTGCCATGGGCGTGATGGGCGAGAAGTTTGGCAGCGCGTCCGCGGCCTACAGCTACCTCATCTTCGTTCTGCTCTATATTCCATGCATCTCCGTGATGGGGGCGATTGCCCGCGAGTCCAGCCGCGGCTGGATGGGCTTCTCCATCCTGTGGGGATTAAACATCGCGTATTCGCTGGCGACGCTGTTTTATCAAACCGTTAATTTCAGCCAGCACCCGCGCTACAGCCTGGTCTGCATTCTCGCGGTTGTGCTGTTTAACGTGATCGTTCTCGGCCTGCTGCGGCGGGCACGCAGCCGCGTCGACATCGACCTGCTGGCAAACCGTAAAACCGCCGCAACCTGCTGCAACAGCCCGGCAGGCGACTGTCACTAAGGAGCACACCCCATGGCATCGTTGATTCAGGTTCGTGACCTGCTGGCACTGCAGGGGCGAATGGAGGCGAAACAGCTGAGCCTCAGCCTGCATACGCCGCAGCCGATGATCGACGCCATGCTGGAAAGACTGGAAGCCATGGGGAAAGCGGTGCGCATTCAGGAAGAGACGGACGGTTGTCTGTCCGGCAGCTGTAAACATTGCCCGGAAGGAAAAGCCTGCCTCAGGGAGTGGTGGGCACTGCGCGAATAAAGGCGGACAGCGCCGAACAAAACTCGCCAGGATGTGAAATAAATGGCGCGTGTGCCGCTTTAGCGACCACCATTGATTGGCTTTCCGGCCACAGGTTATCCAGCAGTGGAACCACCTTACGCGGAACCAGCCCGTCCAGATAGCCATACATACGCAGGTGCGGAAGCGCCAGCGACGCCAGCGGTTCACGCAGATCGATCGTCTTGAGTATCTCAAGCCCCCCGTTAAGCACCTCAACGTCAGGCATCGGCAGCGACAGCACGGTCTGCTTTAGCGTGCGCGCGTCCTGACGCGCGGTTTCTGTACCCATCGTCTGCAGCGCGAGAAAACGCTCCACCGTCCGCTGGAAATCGTCGCTTAGCTGCTGCTGGAATCCTGCCAGCACTTCAGGCTTGATCCCCGGCCACGCGTCCTGCGCGCTAAAGCAGGGTGACGAGGCAACGGTAACCAGCGCGCTCACGCGCCCGGGGTTATCCAGCGCAATCTTGCTTGCCACCAGCCCGCCCAGGCTCCAGCCCAGCCAGACAGCGTTTTGCGGCGCGGCGTCCAGAACCTGCTGCGCCATCTCATCAAGCGACATCGCGCCAAAGCCGCGGCTGCGGCCATAACCCGGCAAATCCACCAGATGCAGCGTAAATTGCGAGGCAAGTTCCTCGCTTACGCAACGCCACACCTCAGCATTCAGTCCCCATCCGTGCAGCAGCACAAGATGGCAATTTCCCGTTCCGACGGTCTGCCACCACAGCGTCTTCATCAGTTACTGTTCTCTTTTTCACATGGAGGTTGCACATGCTAACAGTACCTGGGTTGTGCTGGCTATGCCGAATGCCGCTGGCACTCAGCAGGTGGGGCATCTGCTCCGTCTGTACGCGATCGCTGCAATGGCGTATCGGGATCTGTCCACAATGTGGTTTACCGGCCACAAATCCCTCTTTGCCCTGTGGCCGGTGCCTGAAAAAATCCCCGCCGTGGAGCGCGCTGGTGGCGGTGGATAATTATGTTCCGCCGCTGAGCAGGCTGATTCACGCGCTGAAGTTTTCTGGTCAAAGTTCACTGGCACAGCCCCTTGCGCGACTGCTACTGCTGGCGGTTTTGCAGGCGCGGCGCCACCGCGCATTGCCGAAAATCGACAGGGTGGTAAATGTCCCCCTGTACCGACGTCGGCACTGGCGGCGGGGCTATAACCAGAGTGACCTGATCTGCCGTCCCCTCGCCCGGTGGCTTGGCTGTCAGTATGATGCCCGCGCGCTGACGCGTGTTCATGCCACCGCCATCCAGCATCAGCTCAGCGCCCGGCTTCGCAAAAGAAACCTCAAAAATGCCTTTCGCCTTGAATTGCCGGTCGACGGTCTCCATATCGCGATTGTGGATGATGTCGTCACCACAGGCAGTACCGTTGCTGAACTTTCCCGACTGCTTTTGCAAAGCGGCGCCGCGTCGGTTCAGGTATGGTGTCTGTGCCGTACCTTGTAGCCCTTCTTCAATGGGCGTATGATTATACCCAGGTAATTTAGTCAACTATTAGGCCAAAGCTATGATCCGTATTTCCGATTCTGCACAAGCGCACTTTGCCAAACTGCTGGCAAATCAGGAAGAAGGGACGCAGATCCGTGTGTTTGTGATCAATCCAGGCACGCCGAATGCAGAATGTGGTGTTTCTTATTGTCCTCCGGACGCCGTGGAAGCCACCGACACTGCCCTTAAATTTGAACAGCTCACCGCCTATGTTGATGAGCTGAGCGCACCGTATCTTGAAGATGCGGAGATTGACTTCGTCACCGATCAGCTGGGTTCTCAGCTGACCCTGAAAGCGCCGAACGCGAAAATGCGTAAAGTGTCTGACGATGCCCCGCTGATGGAGCGCGTTGAGTATCTGCTGCAATCCCAGATTAACCCGCAGCTGGCTGGCCATGGCGGTCGTGTTTCCCTGATGGAAATCACCGACGAAGGTTTTGCCATTCTGCAGTTTGGCGGCGGCTGTAACGGCTGTTCAATGGTCGATGTCACCCTGAAAGAAGGGATCGAGAAGCAGCTGCTGAACGAGTTCCCGGAACTGAAAGGCGTGCGTGACCTGACCGAACACCAGCGCGGCGAGCACTCTTACTACTGATTCATTGCCCGTCTGTATTGCCCGGTGGCGCTGCGCTTACCGGGCCTACAAAACCCTGCTCCCCCTCTTCGCTCCCCTCTATATGTTGACCTGCGTCTCATAATTCACATTTTGCCTTCCAGGGTGATTCTCAATCACGCCATGTTACCCGTATCATTCTCATGGGCACTAAGCACACTCATAACAGCCGACTAAACTTAATCGTTTAAAAGGCATCAGTATTAGTGCCGTTACTTCTCTGTTCCCAGTTGGGACAACCGGAATTTGTCGTTGAAACAATGACGTTACCCATAACAATTCAAAGGCCAGGTAAATCATGCCATTAGTCATCGTTGCTATCGGTGTTGTGTTATTACTGCTCTTGATGATCCGCTTCAAAATGAACGGATTTATCGCTCTGGTTCTGGTGGCACTTGCAGTCGGTCTGATGCAGGGGATGCCGCTGGTTAAAGTTATCAGCTCGATTAAAGCCGGTGTCGGCGGCACGCTCGGCAGCCTGGCGCTGATCATGGGCTTCGGCGCCATGCTCGGTAAAATGCTGGCGGACTGCGGTGGCGCGCAGCGTATTGCCACCACGCTTATCGACAAATTTGGTAAGAAGAACATTCAGTGGGCAGTGGTGTTAACCGGCTTTACCGTTGGTTTCGCGCTGTTCTATGAAGTAGGCTTCGTGCTGATGCTGCCGCTGGTGTTCACCATTGCGGCTGCCGCGAGCATCCCGCTGCTGTATGTCGGTGTGCCAATGGCCGCGGCGCTGTCCGTGACCCACGGCTTCCTGCCGCCGCACCCGGGCCCAACCGCTATCGCCACCATCTTCCACGCCGACATGGGTAAAACCCTGCTGTTCGGTACGATTCTGGCGATCCCAACGGTGATTCTGGCAGGCCCGGTTTATGCCCGCTTCCTGAAAGGCATTGATAAGCCGATTCCGGAAGGTCTGTACAGCGCCAAAACCTTCACCGAAGAAGAGATGCCTGGCTTTGGCGTCAGCGTCTGGACCTCTCTGGTACCGGTGATCCTGATGGCGATGCGCGCCGTGGCAGAGATGGTTCTGCCAAAAGGTCATGCGTTCCTGTCCGTTGCAGAATTCCTGGGTGACCCGGTGATGGCAACGCTGATTGCCGTGCTGATCGCGATGTTCACTTTCGGTCTGAACCGCGGCCGCTCCATGGATCAGATCAACGACACGCTGACCTCTTCCATCAAAATCATTGCCATGATGCTGCTGATCATCGGCGGTGGCGGTGCGTTCAAACAGGTTCTGGTCGACAGCGGCGTGGACAAATACATCGCTGCCATGATGCATGAAACCAACGTGTCGCCGCTCCTGATGGCCTGGTCTATTGCCGCGGTTCTGCGTATTGCGCTGGGTTCTGCGACCGTTGCAGCGATCACCGCAGGCGGCATCGTTGCGCCGCTGATTGCCACCACGGGCGTGAGCCCTGAGCTGATGGTTATCGCCGTCGGTTCCGGTAGCGTGATTTTCTCTCACGTAAACGATCCGGGCTTCTGGCTGTTCAAGGAGTACTTCAACCTGACGATCGGTGAAACCATCAAGTCCTGGTCCGCGCTGGAAACCATTATTTCGGTGTGCGGTCTGGTCGGGGTGCTGCTGCTGAATATGGTGGTCTGATGCCCTAAGTCGGGTGGCGGCTACGCCTTACCCGACCTACATGAGCACCACCTGATAATAAAAAACCCGCCACTGGCGGGGTTTTTATTACTTCTTACCAGCAGCTTTTCGCCGCTTATCCAAATCCTTGATCAGCCTGTTCACCCCGTCATCGGCAAACATCGCCTCAAGCGTGGTGGACAGCTTGCGACGCCAGTTCTTGTACTGATAGCTGGTACCCGGAATGTTCACCGGCTCCGCCATATCAATCCAGTCTTCCGGCTGCAGGCCCAGCAGCGCACTGTTGCTGTCGGCAATATAGCGCTGCAAACCGCGGTTGAGTGTCGCAGTCATCGCCATCAGCGACGCTTTATGCCCGGCGCGCTTCGGCAGACAGCCATGCTTATGCAGCGCATCCAGCAGCCCCTGCTTGGAGAGCTCGCGATCCTGATACAGGCCGCGTAACACCTCTTCGTCAGGATACAGGCCCAGCGTTTTGCCAAGGGTCAGATCGCCGCTTTCCCAATAGCCACGAAGCGTAGGAAGGTCATGCGTCGTCGCGACTGCCATTGACTGTTCAGGGTACGCTTGCGGCGCGCGGAAGGTTTTCTCATGGTCGTTTTCAAAATAGAGCACTTTATAGGAGTAGACGCCGCTGTCGCGGAGCTTGCTGACAATCTCCACCGGCACGGTACCGAGATCTTCACCGATCACCATGCACTGGTGACGCTTGCTTTCCAGGGCCAGGATCGACAGCAGATCGTCAACCGGATACTGCACGTATGCCCCGTGATCCGCCGTTTCACCGTACGGGATCCACCACAGGCGCAGCACGGACATCACGTGGTCGATACGCAGCGCCCCGCAGTTCTGCATGTTGGCGCGCAGCAGGTCGATAAACGGCTCGTAGGCGCGCGCCGCCATCACGTGCGGATCCATCGGCGGCAAGCCCCAGTTCTGGCCGAGCGGGCCAAGGATATCCGGCGGCGCGCCGACGGAGGCCTTCAGGCAGTAGAGTTCACGGTCGCACCAGGTTTCCGCGCCGCCCTCTGCCACACCTACGGCCAGATCGCGGTACAGGCCAATCGGCATTTTATAGCCCTGGCTCACCTGCCAGCAGGCGGCAAACTGGCTGTACGCCAGCCACTGCAGCCACAGGTAGAAGTCCACTTCATCAGCATATTTTTTACAGAACGCTTTCACTTCCGGCGTGTCGACGGATTGATACGCTTCAGGCCAGACCGGCCAGCCCCAGCGCATTTCGTCCTCTTTCACCTGATACGCGTGCAGCGCATCGAACGCCGCCTGCCAGTACAGGCTCTCGCCCTCCTGCGTCACGAACTGGCGGAACGCCGCCATCTGCTCGTCATCGCGCTGCGAAAAGCCTTTCCACGCCAGACGCAGCGCGGCCATTTTCAGCGCCGTGACGGTGGAGTAATCCACCCAGTCGGCTTCGCGCGCCTGCTTCAGCGCCTGCTGCGTGGTACTGAGTTTCCACCAGGCCTGCGCCTCTTTGCTGTTTTTGAAATCATCTAAGGCGTTAACGTCGATATAAATCACGTTCAGCCAGCGACGGGAGGACGGGCTGTACGGGCTGGCGCTCTCCGGGTTGGCCGGATAGAGGGCGTGGATCGGGTTGAGGCCGATAAACGCGCCGCCGCGCTCGCCCACGGATGCCAGCATGTTCTTCAGATCGCCAAAATCACCGATCCCCCAGTTGCTGTCGGAACGCAGCGTGTAGAGCTGCACGCAGGCGCCCCACAGCTTTTTCCCTTCGAGCAGCGCCTGCGGCTCGTAGCAGCGTTTTGGCGCGACGATCACCCGGCAGTGGAAACGCCGATCGTCCTGGGTGAGCGTCAGGGTGTGGTAGCCCTCCGGCAGCTTCGCCGGAAGGTTAAGGGTTTTGCCGCCGGTGGCGTGGCCTTTGTGCTGATGCCCCTCTTCGGTCGTGAGCAGCCAGCTAAACTCGCCGCGCCCTTCCACCGCGAGCGGCATCTTTTTACCTGCGGTGAATACCTTCACGTTCGGTACCGGCGCAGCCGACGCTTTCGCGTCGGTTTTGTGCATGGCATCCAGCAAACGTCTTTTGGTGTCGGCGCCAATAGACTGTGGTTTGCCGTGAGCATTAATGTAACTGAGGCTAATTCCCGCCGCCTGCGCGGCACTGTCCAGACGTTTACTATCCATCGCGCTTCCTTAGCGTTTTGCCTGCCAGATACGGGCCTGATAATCACGGATTGAGCGGTCAGAGCTGAACATGCCGCAGCGCGCGGTGTTCAGAATGCACGCCCGGGTCCACGCTTCCTGGTCGCGATACAGCACGTCGACCTGTTTTTGCGCTTCAACGTAGGCCGTGAAGTCCGCCATCACCAGATACGGGTCACCGCCGTGTTTGTCCATGCTGTGCAGCATCTGGTCAAACGCGTGCTTGTCGCCGTCGCTGTATTTGCCGCTCTCCAGCTCCTTCAGCACCGCGTCCAGCACTTTGTCTTTCTTACGCCATTTCACCGGGTCGTAGCCTTTGGCCTTGATGGCTTTCACCTCTTCCACGGTGTGGCCGAAGATAAAGATATTCTCTTCGCCCACCTTCTCGGCGATTTCGACGTTCGCCCCGTCCAGCGTGCCGACGGTCAGCGCGCCGTTCAGCGCCAGCTTCATGTTGCCGGTACCGGAGGCTTCTTTTCCTGCGGTTGAGATCTGCTCGGAGATATCCGCCGCCGGGATCAGCATTTCAGCCGCCGAGACGCAGTAATCCGGCAGGAACACCACCTTCAGCTTGTCGCCCACGTTCGGATCGCTGTTGATCGCCTCCGCCACTTTATTGATGGCGAGGATAATGTTTTTCGCCAGGTAGTAGCCCGGCGCCGCCTTCGCGCCGAACAGGAACACGCGCGGCACGCGGTCAGCCTGCGGGTTCTCGCGGATCTCTTTGTACAGCGCCAGAATGTGCAGCAGGTTCAGGTGCTGACGTTTGTACTCGTGCAGGCGTTTGATCTGGATATCGAAAATCGCATTCGGGTTGATCTCAATCCCGGTGCGCGCTTTCACGAACGCCGCCAGGCGAACTTTGTTCTCCAGCTTGATCGCGCGGTACTGTTCGCGGAATTTCGCGTCGTCAGCGTATTTTTCCAGGTTGATGAGCTGGTCCAGATCGTTCGCCCACTCTTTCTTCAGGGTCTTGTCCAGCAGGCCAGCCAGCAGCGGGTTGCACTGCTTGATCCAGCGACGCGGCGTAATGCCGTTGGTCACGTTGTGGAATTTGGTCGGCCACAGCTGGTGGTATTCCGGGAACAGATCTTTGACCACCAGATCCGAGTGCAGCGCCGCCACGCCGTTCACCGCAAAGCCGCTTACTACGCACATGTTCGCCATGCGTACCTGCTTATCGTGAACCACCGCCAGCTTCGCCCAGACCGCTTTGTTGCCCGGCCAGGTTTTATCCACCAGGGTTTTAAACTGGTCGTTAATCTTGTTGATGATCTGCATGTGGCGCGGCAGCAGCGCTTTCACCAGCTTCTCATCCCAGCACTCAAGCGCTTCTGGCATCAGGGTGTGGTTGGTGTAGGCAAAGGTACGGCTGGTGATGGCCCAGGCGTCGTCCCAGCTCAGCTGATGCTCGTCAATCAGCACGCGCAGCAGTTCCGGGATGGCAATGGTCGGGTGCGTGTCGTTGAGCTGAATCACTTCGAAGTCCGGCAGCTGCGCCAGCTTGCGGCCCGCCAGGTGATGGCGACGCAGAATGTCCGCCACGGAGCAGGCGCACTGGAAGTACTGCTGCATCAGGCGCAGCTTTTTACCGGCCAGGTGGTTGTCGTTCGGGTAGAGAACTTTGGTCAGCTTCTCGGCGTCGATGCCCTGCTGCTCGGCACGCAGGAAATCGCCGTCGTTAAATTTGGTCAGGTTAAACGGATGGGCGTGCTTCGCCTGCCACAGACGCAGCGGCTGCGCCACGCCGTTACGGTAGCCAAGCACCGGCAGATCCCAGGCTTCGCCGGTAATGGTGAACGCAGGTTCCCAGAGGCCTTGCTTCGTCACTTTCCCGCCAATGCCAACCTGCACGTCCAGCTGCGCGTTATGACGGAACCACGGGTAGGTATTGCGATGCCAGTCGTCCGGCGCTTCCATTTGATGGCCGTCAGCGAAGGACTGACGGAACAGGCCGTACTGGTAGTTCAGACCGTAACCAATCGCCGACTGGCCGACGGTCGCCATGGAATCCAGGAAACAGGCCGCCAGACGCCCCAGGCCACCGTTGCCCAGCGCCGGGTCAATCTCTTCTTCCAGCAGATCGGTCAGGTTAATGTCGTGTTCTTTAAGAACGTCACCAACCTCCTGATACCAGCCGAGGTTCAACAGGTTGTTGCCCGTCAGACGGCCAATCAGGAACTCCATTGAAATGTAGTTTACATGGCGCTGCCCGTTTGCCGGTTTTGCCAGAGGTTGAGCATCCAGCTGCTCTGCGAGCGCACCGCTCACTGCCTGCCACCACTGGTGAGGCGTCATCTCGTTAGCAGCATGAAGGCCAAAACGCTGCCACTGACGCGTCAGGGCAGCCTGGAATTGAGCTTTGTTGAAGGTAGGCTGTGACATAGGGGATCGGCATCCTTTAGAAAGAAAACACAAGTTGGCGCTAGTGTGCCTGGCTCATTTCACCTCTTCCTCCTCCCGTAGGGGATTAGACAGGGAGGAGTAGCGGGGATGAGCAGAAAAGTGTGATCAAGGCCACTCTCAGAGCATAGTTCGAGTGTGCCCGGAAGATAAAAAAGTAACCGAGGAGAATGTCAAAGAAATGAAATGCAGTTTCGGATGAAATTAAACCCTGCCGAAATAATTACTTACCTGGAATAATAATTTTGCAACAGGATGTCATGACCAGGAAAGGTATTATTCTCGCTGAACTTTACCCACACTTTATTAAATTTGACGTCACTATCTCTTCCTGAAACCAGTTTCAGCGCAGCCGCAGCACAACCATACAAGCCAGCATTGACGCGGCATTAAAGCCCTTTCCAGAAAGTTCCATCATCTGCCTGAATGTTTTGTGACAGAGTGCAAATTCAGAGCCACCAAATCCAGACATAACTTGCAATAGTTCTCTTTCTGACCGACCTTATATCGTATTAATTACGAAGCGCAAAAAAAATAAAATCTCTCGTTCCCCACAGTGAAGTGAAACCTATGTTGATTCCGTCTAAATTAAGTCGCCCGGTTCGTCTTGACCATACAGTGGTCCGCGAGCGTCTGTTGGCTAAACTTTCCGGCGCGCATAATTTCCGACTGGCGCTGGTTACGAGCCCTGCAGGTTATGGAAAAACAACGCTCATCTCGCAATGGGCCGCAGGTAAGAGCGATCTTGGCTGGTACTCCCTTGATGAGGGCGATAACCAGCAAGAACGTTTTGCCAGCTATCTGATTGCCGCCATACAGCAAGCTACCCATGGACACTGCGTCGCCAGTGAGGTGATGGTGCAAAAGCGCCAGTACGCCAGCCTGTCCTCCCTTTTCTCTCAGCTGTTTATCGAACTGGCTGAATGGCATCGCCCGCTTTACGTGGTGATTGATGATTACCATCTCATCACTAACCCGGTGATTCATGAATCGATGCGTTTCTTCCTGCGCCATCAGCCGGAAAACCTGACGTTAGTGGTGCTGTCACGCAACCTGCCGCAGTTGGGTATTGCCAACCTGCGCGTGCGCGATCAGCTTCTGGAAGTGGGTAGCCAACAGCTTGCTTTTACCCACCAGGAAGCGAAACAGTTCTTCGACTGCCGCCTGAACTCACCGATTGAGGCCGCCGAAAGCAGCCGTCTGTGTGATGACGTCGCGGGCTGGGCAACGGCGCTGCAGCTGATTGCCCTCTCTGCCCGACAAAACAACAGCCCGGCACACCAGTCAGCGCGCCGTCTGGCCGGCATCAACGCCAGCCACCTTTCTGATTACCTGGTGGATGAGGTGCTGGACAGCGTCGATCCCTCGACGCGTAATTTCCTGCTGAAAAGCTCGCTGCTGCGCTCCATGAACGATGCGCTGATCGTGCGGGTAACGGGCTGTGAAAACGGTCAGCTTCAGCTCGAAGAGATTGAACGTCAGGGTCTTTTCCTGACGCGCATGGACGATCCCGGCGAGTGGTTTAGCTATCATCCGCTGTTTGGTAGCTTCCTGCGCCAGCGCTGTCAGTGGGAGCTGGCGGTTGAACTGCCGGAGATCCACCGTGCCGCTGCCGAAAGCTGGATGGCACAGGGCTTCCCGAGCGAGGCCATCCACCACGCGCTCGCCGCCGGTGACGCCAGCATGCTGCGCGATATCCTCCTCAATCACGCGTGGGGCCTGTTTAACCACAGCGAGCTGACCCTGCTGGAAGAGTCCCTGAAAGCCCTGCCGTGGGAAAGCCTGCTGGAGAATCCGCGTCTGGTGCTGCTGCAGGCCTGGCTGATGCAGAGCCAGCATCGCTACAGCGAAGTGAACACCTTGCTGGCGCGCGCCGAGCAGGAGATGGAAAGCGAGATGGATACCACCCTGCACGGCGAGTTCAACGCGCTGCGCGCTCAGGTGGCCATTAACGACGGCGACCCGGACGAAGCGGAACGGCTGGCGATGGTCGCGCTGGATGAACTGCCGCTGGCCAACTTCTACAGCCGCATCGTGGCGACCTCCGTCCACGGCGAAGTGCTGCACTGCAAAGGCGATCTCACGCGCTCGCTTTCACTGATGCAGCAAACCGAACAGATGGCGCGTCGTCATGATGTCTGGCACTACGCGCTGTGGAGCCTGATCCAGCAGAGCGAGATTTTATTCGCGCAGGGGTTCCTGCAGGCCGCCTGGGAAAACCAGGAGAAAGCGTTCCAGCTGATTCGCGAGCAGCATCTGGAACAGCTGCCGATGCACGAGTTCCTGCTGCGTATTCGCGCTCAATTACTGTGGGCATGGTCGCGTCTGGATGAAGCAGAAAGCTGCGCCCGCCAGGGTGTGGATGTTCTTTCCAGTTTCCAGCCTCAGCAGCAGCTGCAGTGCCTGGCGCTGCTGGTGCAGTGCTCGCTGGCGCGCGGCGATCTCGATAACGCCCGCAACCATCTTAACCGCCTGGAAAACCTGCTCGGCAACGGCCAGTATCATAGCGACTGGGTGTCAAACGCCGACAAGGTCCGGGTGATTTACTGGCAGATGACCGGCGATAAAAAATCCGCCGCCAACTGGCTGCGTCAGACGCCAAAACCGGAATTTGCCAACAACCACTTCCTGCAGAGCCAGTGGCGCAACATTGCCCGC
This sequence comes from Enterobacter cloacae complex sp. 2021EL-01169, assembly GCF_020733125.1. Taxonomy (NCBI): domain Bacteria; kingdom Pseudomonadati; phylum Pseudomonadota; class Gammaproteobacteria; order Enterobacterales; family Enterobacteriaceae; genus Enterobacter; species Enterobacter cloacae complex sp. 2021EL-01169. The sequence goes on along the minus strand of NZ_JAJFTC010000009.1, from coordinate 100,001 downwards.
GCGCAGATCCTGCTGGGTGAATTAGAGCCCGCAGAGATTGTGCTGGAAGAGCTGAACGAGAACGCGCGCAGCCTGCGCCTGATGAGCGACCTGAACCGCAACCTGCTGCTGCAAAATCAGCTCTACTGGCAGGCGGGCCGTAAAAACGATGCCCAGCGCGTGCTGCTGGAGGCGCTACAGCTGGCTAACCGCACCGGGTTTATCAGCCACTTTGTGATTGAAGGGGAAGTGATGGCCCAGCAGCTGCGTCAGCTGATTCAGCTCAACACGCTGCCGGAGCTGGATCAGCATCGCGCCCAGCGTATTCTGCGCGAGATTAACCAGCATCATCGCCACAAGTTTGCGCATTTCGATGAGAACTTCGTTGAACGTCTGCTAAACCACCCTGAAGTGCCGGAGCTTATCCGCACCAGTCCGCTTACCCAGCGCGAATGGCAGGTTCTGGGGCTGATCTATTCAGGCTACAGCAACGAGCAGATTGCCGGCGAGCTGGCGGTGGCGGCGACCACCATCAAAACGCATATCCGCAACCTGTACCAGAAGCTGGGCGTGGCGCATCGACAGGATGCGGTGCAGCATGCGCAGCAGCTGTTGAAGATGATGGGGTACGGCGTTTAGTTTTGTGCGGTCTGATGCCCTCTCCCACAGGGAGAGGGAAAACAATTTGTAGGTCGGGTAAGCGCAGCGCCACCCGACACAACCGCTAGCACAATTCCAGCTGCAAATTATTATCTTTAATTACCTGCATCACGCCCGCCGGCGGCATCACGTCGGTATAGACCGCATCCACCATGCTGATGCTGCCCATGTTCACCATCGCGTTACGGCCAAACTTCGAGTGATCCACCACCAGCATCACGTGGCGTGAGTTTTCAATGATCGCGCGCTTGGTGCGCACCTCGTGGTAATCAAACTCCAGCAGCGAACCGTCGCTGTCGATGCCGCTGATGCCCAGAATGCCGAAGTCGAGGCGGAACTGAGAGATAAAGTCGAGGGTCGCTTCACCGATAATCCCGCCGTCGCGGCTGCGTAGCTCGCCGCCCGCGAGGATGATGCGGAAATCGTCTTTTTGCATCAGGGTATTGGCGACGTTCAGGTTGTTGGTGACCACGCGCAGGTTCTCGTGATCCAGCAGCGCATGGGCGACCGCTTCCGGCGTGGTGCCGATATCAATAAACAGCGTCGCCCCGTTCGGGATCTGGCTGGCGACCTTGCGGGCAATGCGCTCTTTCTCCGCCGTCTGCGTCGCTTTTCGGTCGTGCCAGGAGGTGTTGACCGAGCTGGACGGCAGCGCCGCGCCGCCGTGGTGGCGAAGGATGCGGTTCTGATCGGCCAGGTCGTTCAGGTCACGACGGATGGTTTGTGGGCTGACGGCAAACTGCTCCACCAGCTCTTCGGTGCTGACGTATCCCTGTTTTTTTACCAGTTCGATAATGGCGTCATGACGTTGTGTTTGTTTCATCAATTATCCCTGAGAATTATGTTCGTTTTCGCGCATGGAGCGTGTCGGCAAAGGCCATCGCCAGCCCCACGGCCAGCCCGGCGACGTGCGCACCGTTGGCGATAGACATATCAAACAGATCAAACCATCCGGCAATTAGCCATATTAACGCAAAGGTTATCAATCCGCGTTGCAGATAGATGCCGCTTTGCGGATCGCGCTCCCCGCGAAGCCAGACGTAGCCCATCAGGGCATAGACGACACCCGACAGCCCGCCAAACCACGGGCCGCTGAACTTGTGCTGTACGTAGCCGCTCAACAGGGCGCTGATGATGGTGATAACGATCAGCTTGCCGCTGCCCAGACGCTTTTCAACGGCACCGCCGAGATACCACCACCAGAGCAGGTTGAAGAGGATATGCATCACCGAGAAGTGCATCAGCGCGTGGCTAAAGTAGCGCCATACGTCAAACTCAAGCGACGGATCATAGGGCCACGCCAGGGCAATCATCACGCTCTGGTCGCCGACCACGTTCATGATAATAAAGACGATGATGCAGGCCGCCATCAGCAGCAGCGTAAACGGGCCCGCGCGCTCGCGAAGGGTGGCAAGGAAGGGAAAGCGGCTGTAGTGCAATCCGCTGCCGGTCTGGCCGGATTGCCAGCTGGCCGCGAGATAGCGCGGGTCGCCAGGGTTCTCAAGAAAACGCGCCAGCTCCTCGTTTACCCGCCCGGCCTGGCTCTCATCGGCCAGCCAGACGTCGGTCTGCGTATGTTGCTGAATAGTAAGAATAACGCCCTGCGTCGCCATATAGTCGACAAACGCCTGGGCGACGCGCGGGTTGGTAAAAGAGGTGATCATCAACATGGGCAGTGGTCGCTTATTTCCACACAAAAGGGGACAGTATAGCGGGATCAGCGCTCAAACGCGTATTCCACTTCCGCCGGGAAATGACGATGCCAGGCATCGAAACCGCCGTCGACGCTGTAAACCGCGTCGTAACCCTGCTGAAGCAGATACTGCGCCGCGCCTTTGCTGCTGTTGCCGTGGTAGCACATGACCATCACCGGCGTGTCGAAGTCGTTATCGCGCATAAACGCGCCCAGCGTGTCGTTGGTAAGATGAAACGCGCCCGGCGTATGGCCCATCGCAAAACTCTGCGGATCGCGGATGTCCACCAGCACCGCTTTTCCCTGGTGCATCTTCTGGTGGGCTTCTTCTACGTTAATACATTCAAACTGATCCATGGTGTTCTCTTAACAGTGGTCAACGACAAGATTTTACCCCGTAGTGTACGTCCTGGCGGCGGGTAAACGCCATTATGTTATCCATATCACTCTAAATTGTTTTTTTGATGTTACCAAAAGCGCGTTCCTTTGCTATTATGAGCGATATCGAACATTTCTGAGCTTTAACGAAAGTGCATGAGGGTGTTATGGAAACCAAAGATCTGATTGTGATAGGCGGTGGCATCAACGGTGCCGGTATTGCGGTCGATGCCGCAGGACGCGGTTTATCCGTACTGATGCTGGAAGCTAACGATCTCGCCTGCGCGACGTCGTCCGCCAGCTCCAAACTGATTCACGGTGGCCTGCGCTACCTGGAACACTACGAATTCCGCCTGGTCAGCGAAGCGCTGGCCGAACGTGAAGTGCTGCTGAAAATGGCCCCGCATCTGGCGATTCCGATGCGCTTCCGCCTGCCCCATCGCCCGCATCTGCGTCCGGCGTGGATGATCCGCATTGGTCTGTTTATGTACGATCATCTGGGTAAACGCACCAGCCTCCCGGGTTCGAAAGGGTTGCGTTTTGGCTCAGAATCGGTCCTTAAGCCGGAAATCGTGCGCGGATTCGAATATTCCGACTGCTGGGTGGATGATGCCCGCCTGGTGCTGGCGAACGCGCAGATGGTTGAGAAGAAAGGCGGCGAGGTGAAAACCCGCACCCGCGCGACCGCTGCCCGTCGTGAAAACGGCCTGTGGATTGTCGAGGCGGAAGATATCGATACCGGCGAGAAGTTCAGCTGGAAAGCGCGCGGCCTGGTGAACGCCACCGGCCCATGGGTGAAGCAGTTCTTTGACGACGGCATGCATCTGCCCTCCCCGTACGGCATCCGCCTGATCAAGGGCAGCCACATTGTGGTGCCGCGCGTGCATACCCAGAAGCAGGCTTACATCCTGCAGAACGAAGACAAGCGCATCGTGTTTGTGATCCCGTGGATGGACGAGTTCTCCATCATCGGCACCACCGACGTGGAGTACAAAGGCGATCCGAAGAACGTCGAGATCGACGAGAGCGAAGTGAACTACCTGCTTAAAGTGTATAACGCGCACTTTAAGAAACAGCTGTCGCGCGACGACGTGGTCTGGACCTACTCCGGCGTGCGTCCGCTGTGCGATGACGAATCCGACTCACCGCAGGCCATCACCCGCGACTATACGCTCGATATTCACGACGTAGACGGTCAGGCGCCGCTGCTGTCCGTGTTTGGCGGCAAGCTCACCACCTACCGCAAGCTGGCCGAGCACGCGCTGGAAAAACTGGCGCCGTACTACAAAGGCATTGGCCCGGCATGGACCAAAGGCGCGGTACTGCCCGGCGGTGATATCGGCGATAACCGCGATGATTACGCCGCGAAGCTGCGCCGTCGCTTCCCGTTCATCACCGAAGGGATGGCGCGCCACTATGCCCGCACCTACGGCAGCAATACCGAGCTGATCCTGGGTGATGCAAAAGAGATTGCCGATCTGGGCGAGCATTTCGGCCACGAGCTGTACGAAGCCGAGCTGCGTTATCTGGTTGAGCACGAGTGGGTGCGTCGTCTGGATGATGCTATCTGGCGCCGTACCAAAGAAGGGATGTGGCTCAACGCCGAACAGCAGTCTCGCGTGGCGCAGTGGTTGCTGCAACATGCGGCGAAACGCGAGCTGTCGCTGGCGTCTTGATGCAAAAAAACGCCCGGTGGCGCTACGCTTACCGGGCCTACGGGATCAAGTAGGCCGGGTAAGGCGAAGCCGCCACCCGGCTTTGTTTTTACAACCTCACCGGATCAATATGCCAGATCGTCTCGGCATACTCCTTGATGGTCCTGTCTGACGAGAAATAGCCCATATTGGCGATGTTGTACATCGCGGCGCTGGTCCACTTCTCAGGCTGGCGATACAGTTCGTCCACCTTATCCTGACAGTCGACGTAGCTGCGGTAATCCGCCAGCACCTGGTAGTGATCGCCAAAGTTAATCAGCGAATCCACCAGATCGCGGTAGCGGCTCGGTTCATCAGGGCTAAACACGCCGGTTGCAATCTGCGTCAGCACCTGACGCAACTCTTCATCCTCTTCGTAATACTGACGCGGCGAGTAGCCTTTCCTGCGCAGCGCCTCTACCTCTTCCGTCGTATTACCGAAGATAAAGATATTCTCTTCGCCCACGTGCTCCAGCATCTCGACGTTCGCCCCGTCCAGCGTGCCGATGGTCAGCGCGCCGTTAAGGGCAAACTTCATGTTACTGGTGCCGGATGCCTCCGTGCCCGCCGTAGAAATCTGCTCAGAGAGATCCGCTGCCGGGATGATCAGCTGCGCCAGGCTGACGCTGTAGTTCGGAATGAACACCACCTTCAGCTTGTCGCCAATGTCCGGATCCTGGTTAACCACCTTCGCCACGTCGTTGATAAGATGAATAATATGCTTCGCCATGTAGTAGGCCGACGCCGCCTTACCGGCGAAGATCTTCACGCGCGGCACCCATTCGGCCGTCGGGTCGGCCTTAATGCGGTTGTAATGGGTGATCACGTGCAGCACGTTCATCAGCTGACGCTTGTATTCGTGGATACGTTTGATCTGAACGTCGAACAGCGCTTTCGGGTTTGCCACCACGTTCAGGTGCATCGCCAGCCAGACCGCCAGACGCTTTTTGTTCAGCAGCTTGGCTTCGCGCACGGCTTTGTTCACCGTCGGGAAATCAATATGCTGTTCCAGCTCGCTCAGCTGGCTCAAATCGGTACGCCAGGTGCGGCCGATATTCTCGTCCAGCACCTCAGAGAGCGGCTGGTTAGCCAGCGCCAGCCAGCGGCGCGGGGTGACGCCGTTGGTCACGTTGCAGAACCGCGTCGGGAAGATCTTCGCGAAGTCCGCAAACAGCGACTGCACCATCAGGTTCGAGTGGAGCTCGGACACGCCGTTGACCTTGTGGCTGATGACAACCGCCAGCCAGGCCATGCGCACGCGGCGGCCGTTCGACTCATCAATGATGGACGCGCGGCTCAGCAGGCCGGTATCGTTTGGATACTGCTCCTGCAGCGTCTTGAGGAAGTAGTCGTTAATCTCAAAGATAATCTGCAGATGGCGCGGCAGGATTTTGCCGAGCATGTCCACCGGCCACGTCTCCAGCGCTTCGCTCATCAGCGTGTGGTTGGTGTACGAGAACACCTGGCAGGTCACCTCAAAGGCGTCGTCCCAGCTGAACTTATGCTCGTCGATCAGCAGGCGCATCAGCTCCGGAATGGAGAGCACCGGGTGGGTGTCATTAAGGTGGATCGCGGTTTTCTCCGCCAGGTTGGCGTAGGTTTTGTGCAGCTGATGGTGGCGGCTGAGGATGTCCTGAATGGTCGCCGAAACGAGGAAATACTCCTGACGCAGGCGCAGCTCGCGGCCTGAGTAGGTCGAGTCATCCGGGTACAGCACGCGGGACACGTTCTCGGAGTGGTTTTTATCCTCCACCGCCGCGAAGTAGTCACCCTGGTTAAATTTACCGAGGTTAATTTCGCTACTGGCCTGAGCGCTCCACAGGCGCAGCGTGTTGGTGGCATCGGTGTCGTAGCCGGGGATGATCTGGTCGTATGCCACGGCCAGGATCTCTTCCGTTTCCACCCAGCGGGATTTTTTTCCTTCCTGCTGAATACGCCCGCCAAAGCGCACCTTGTAGCGCGTGTTGTGGCGCTTGAACTCCCACGGGTTGCCGTACTCCAGCCAGTAGTCCGGGGACTCTTTCTGACGCCCGTCGACGATGTTTTGCTTGAACATGCCGTAATCGTAGCGAATACCGTAGCCGCGGCCCGGCAGCGCCAGCGTCGCCAGCGAGTCGAGGAAGCAGGCGGCAAGACGTCCCAGACCGCCGTTACCGAGGCCCGGGTCGTTCTCTTCGTCGATCAGTTCTTCTAAATCTAACCCCATCTCTTCCAGTGCGGTTTTGACGTCGTCATAAATACCGAGCGACAACAGCGCATTGGACAGCGTGCGGCCAATCAAAAATTCCATCGACAGATAGTAAACCTGACGCGTCTCCTGCGAGAGCTGGGCGCGGTTTGAGCGCAGCCAGCGTTCAACTAAGCGGTCGCGCACCGCAAACAGGGTGGCGTTCAGCCACTCGTGCTTGTTGGCAATAACCGGATCTTTCCCGATGGTGAACATCAGCTTGTAGGCGATGGAGTGCTTTAACGCCTCAACGCTGAGCGTGGGTGAAGAGTAGCTAAATGGAGCGTTCATATCAGTAACTTCGCCTCGTTACATCAAGCGTTGATAGAGATCGCGGTATGACTGCGCCGCAACGTGCCAGCTAAAGTCCATGGACATCGCCTGGCGTTGGACGTAGCGCCACAGCGATGGACGGGACCACAAGACGAAAGCACGCCGAATCGCCCGAAGCAGCGACCAGGCATTACTGTCCTCAAAGACAAACCCGCTGGCGATACCGTCCGCCAGGTTTTCCAGTGAGCTATCCGATACCGTATCCGCCAGCCCGCCCGTGCGGCGAACCAGCGGCAGGGTGCCGTATTTCAGGCCGTAAAGCTGCGTCAGGCCGCAGGGTTCGAAACGGCTCGGCACCAGGATGACGTCCGCGCCGCCCATAATGCGGTGCGAAAACGCCTCGTGGTAACCAATCTGTACGCCCACCTGCCCCGGATGTTCCGCGGCGGCGGCAAGGAAACCTTCCTGCAATACCGGGTCGCCCGCGCCGAGCAGCGCCAGCTGCCCGCCCTGCTCCAGTAAACCGGGCAACGCCTCCAGCACCAGATCCAGCCCTTTCTGGCTGGTCAGGCGGCTTACGACGGCGAACAGCGGCACTTTGTCGTTAACCTTCAGGCCCATCGCAATCTGCAGCTGGCGTTTGTTTTCCGCTTTGTCTTCCACGGAATCACGACCGTAGCGCGCCGCCAGCAGGAGATCGGTTTCCGGGCTCCAGATCTGTTCATCCACGCCGTTCAGAATGCCCGACAGGCGGCCTTCGCGGTGGCGCTGCTGCAGCAACCCTTCCATGCCGTAGCCAAATGCCGGCTGGGTGATCTCACGCGCGTAGGTTGGGCTCACCGCCGTGATGTGATCGGCGTAGTACAGCCCCGCCTTCAGGAACGAGATCTGCCCGTTAAACTCCAGACCGTGCATGTTAAAGAACGACCATGGCAGATCGATGTCATTCATGTGATGGGCGTAGTACATCCCCTGATAGGCCAGGTTATGCACGGTAAAGACCGATTTCGCCGGGTGGCCGCGCGCCGCGAGATACGCCGGAGCAAGCCCGGCGTGCCAGTCGTGCGCATGCACCACATCCGGACGCCAGAACGGATCCAGCCCCGTCGCCATTTCTGCTCCAACCCAGCCGAGGAGCGCAAAGCGCAGCACGTTGTCGGTATAGGCGAACAGGTTCGTATCGTGATACGGGCTGCCCGGGCGATCGTATAAATGCGGCGCGTCGATCAGGTAAATCCCTACGCCATTGTAATGTCCAAACAGCAGGGTAATGCGTCCGGCAAACGTTTCACGGCGGGTCACCACTTTTGCATCAGGTATACCGCGCCGGATATCCGGAAAGGCGGGCAGCAGGACTCGGGTATCCACGCCTCCGGCGATTTGTGCCGCCGGTAATGCGCCAAGCACATCTGCCAGACCGCCCGTTTTTAATAACGGGAACATCTCAGAACATACGTGTAAAACCTGCATCATCGCTCCTGTTTGATTTGCAGCTTCCGCAACATTTCCCGTGTGACTAACACGATCCCCTCTTCCGAACGGTAGAAACGACGCGCGTCTTCTTCCGCATTCTCCCCAATGACCATCCCTTCAGGGATGACGCAGGCACGGTCGATCACGCAACGACGCAGACGACACGAGCGCCCTACCCAGACGTCCGGCAATAAGACTGCCGAATCGATATTACAGAATGAATTTATCCGCACGCGCGGGAACAGCACCGACTGCACCACGACCGAACCGGAGATGATGCACCCGCCGGACACCAGCGAGTTCAGCGTCATACCGTGGCTACCGGAGCGGTCCTGCACGAATTTGGCTGGCGGCAGCGACTCCATATGGGTACGAATCGGCCAGTTCTGGTCGTACATATCCAGTTCAGGCGTGACCGATGCCAGATCGAGGTTCGCTTTCCAGTACGCTTCCAGCGTGCCCACATCGCGCCAGTACGGTTCCGCATTCGGGTCGGACTGCACGCAGGACAGCGGGAAAGGATGTGCATACGCCATGCCAGCTTTGGTGATTTTCGGAATGATGTCTTTACCGAAGTCGTGGCTTGAGTTTTCGTCTTTGTCGTCTTCTTCCAGCAGCTCATAAAGATAATCTGCGTCAAAGACATAGATCCCCATGCTGGCGAGCGATTTGGTGTCATCGCCCGGCATGGTTGGCGGGTTCGCCGGTTTTTCAACGAAGTCGATAATTTTGTCGTCGGCATCCACGTGCATGACGCCAAACGCCGTCGCTTCAGCAACGGGCACAGGCAGACACGCCACGGTGCAGCGCGCCCCTTTTTCGACGTGGTCGATGAGCATGTGGGAGTAATCTTGCTTGTAAATGTGGTCCCCGGCGAGGATCACAATGTATTCCGCGTTATAGCGACGAATGATGTCGAGGTTCTGGGTCACCGCATCCGCTGTCCCGCGATACCAGTTCTCGCCGTGAACGCGCTGCTGCGCAGGAAGGAGATCGACAAATTCGTTCATCTCTTCGCTGAAGAATGACCAGCCGCGCTGAATATGCTGCACCAGGGTGTGCGACTGATACTGCGTGATGACGCCAATGCGGCGAATGCCCGAGTTCAGGCAGTTGGAGAGCGCAAAGTCGATAATACGGAACTTACCACCAAAGTGAACGGCCGGCTTGGCGCGCTTGATGGTCAAATCTTTCAGACGGGTACCACGCCCGCCCGCAAGTATCAGGGCAACCGTTTTTAATGGTAGCTGGCGTGCCAACATTAAGGGATCGTTCTTCTCTAATCTAACCATGACTAACTCCTTTTTTATCATCTTTGGAATACGCACACTCCGTGCGCAGGCCCGTGCCAGACAGCCATTACTACCGGATTATCCGCTCCGGCAAAGGGGGGAACGGCTCGCCACTCCCCGTCAGGTAAAACAATCTCTGCGACGTCATCCGTCGCGTTCAGCGTGACCAGCCATTTATCCGACAGCAGGATTTGCAGGCGTGGTACGCCGTGTTGCCACTCTTGCGCGCTTAACGGTTGCGCGTCTTTATTCAGCCAGCGAACGTTGCCGTCACCCTCTTCCCACCAGCTGTTGGCGGTCAGCGCGGGGATCTGCTGGCGAAGATGGATCAGCGCAGCGGTAAAATGAATCAGCCCGCTGTTGGCTTCACCCCAGTCGAGCCAGGTTAAGGTGTTGTCCTGGCAATAGGCGTTGTTGTTACCGTGCTGGCTGTGACCATGCTCGTCGCCTGCCAGCAGCATCGGCGTGCCCTGCGACAGTAAAAGCGTTGTCAGCAGCGCATGAACGCTGGCGCGTCGCCGCTCTATCACATCCAGACTTCCGCCTAACCCTTCTATACCATGATTAAAGCTATGGTTATTGTTAGTGCCATCGCGATTCTCTTCGCCATTCGCCTCATTGTGTTTCTGATTGAAACAAACGCAGTCCCTGAGCGTAAAACCGTCGTGCGCCGTCAACAGATTAACGGTGGCCGACGGGCGTTTGCCGTCGCGCTTAAAGAGATCGCTCGACGCGGCAAAGCGCCCGGCAAACTCCCCCAGCGACAGGTTCCGCTCCAGCCAGAAGCGGCGTACGGCGTCGCGGTAGTGGTCGTTCCACTCGGCAAACAGCGGCGGGAAATTCCCGACCTGATAACCGCCTTCACCAATGTCCCACGGCTCGGCAATCAGCTTCACCTGCGAGAGCACCGGACAGTTTTTTATCGCCTCAAACAATGGCGCCTGCTGGCTGAACGCCGGCGTGCGTCCCATGACGGGCGCCAGGTCGAAACGAAAACCGTCGACGTGGAACGTCTCCACCCAGTATTTCAGGCATTCATACGCAAAATGCGTGACCGCCGGATGGCTGAGATTGAGCGTGTTACCGCAGCCGGTCCAGTTCTCATAATCGCCATCGTGCCTGATCCAATAATAGCTACGGTTATCAATTCCGCGCATGGAGAGCGTCGGGCCGTCGAGATCGCTTTCTGCGCTGTGGTTCAGCACCACGTCCAGAATGACCTCAATGCCCGCCGCGTGGAGCGCCTTCACCGCATCGCGGAACTCTTCCCGCGCCTTTTCCGGATGGACGGCATAGCGCGGCTCGAGCGCGAACATCGCCAGCGGGTTATAGCCCCAGTAGTTGCTCAGCCCCAGCCGCTGCAGACGCGGCTCGCTGGCAAAATGGGCGACGGGGAGCAGTTCCAGGGCGGTGATGCCGAGGTGTTTCAGGTAGGCGATCATGGTGGGATGCCCGAGCGCCTTGTAGGTGCCGCGCATCTCTTTGGGGATCGACGGATGCAGGTACGTCAGCCCTTTGACGTGGGCTTCATAAATGACGGTCTTGCCCCACGGCGTCTGCGGCGGGGCATCGTCTTCCCAGTCATAAAGATCGTTCACCACCACGCTTTTTGGCGCGACGGGCGCGCTGTCGCGGTGGTCGGGCTCGCCGTAGCCCACGTGGAAGAGCGGATCATCTTTAAATTCGCCGTCCACGCGGTGCGCGCACGGATCAATCAGCAGCTTCGCCGGGTTAAACCAGTGCCCCTGCGCGGGATCCCACGGACCGTGAACGCGAAAGCCATAGTGCATACCGGGCCGTCCTCCGGCCAGGTAGCCGTGCCAGGTATCCCCCGTGCGCGCGGGTAAATCGTAACGGTGCTCGTTACCTTCCCCGTCAAACACGCACAGTTCAACCCGCTCGGCGTGAGCGGAAAAGAGGGCGAAGTTCACCCCTTTTCCGTCAAAATGCGCCCCGAGCGGTTCGGGTTTACCTGCCGTAAGCTGCGTCATTCGCCCTCCCGCATCAGCCAGATGGTGCCAAGCGGCGGCAGCGTCAGGCTCAGGGAGTTGGGTCGCCCGTGGCTTTCAATGGCGTCGCTCTGTACCAGCCCACCGTTACCGGCGTTGCTGCCGTGGTAGTGCATCGAGTCGGTATTCAGAATTTCGCGCCATTTGCCCGGCTGGTTAATGCCGAAGCGGTAATGTTCGCGCGGCACCGGCGTAAAGTTGCTGGCGACGATGATCTCGTTACCCGCTTTGTCACGACGCACAAAGACAAACACCGAGCGCTCGTGGTCGTCCACCACCAGCCATTCAAAGCCGTACGGATCGAAGTCGAGCTCGTGCAGCGCTTTGTGGTGGCGGTAGGTCAGGTTCAGATCGCGCACCAGACGCTGCACGCCGTGGTGCCAGTTGTCGCCGCCTTCCAGCAGATGCCAGTCGAGGCTGGCGTCGTGGTTCCACTCGCGACCCTGGGCGAACTCATTGCCCATGAACAGCAGTTTCTTGCCCGGGAAGGCAAACATCCAGCCGTAATAGGCGCGCAGGTTGGCAAACTTCTGCCACGCGTCGCCCGGCATGCGGTCGAGAATCGATTTTTTACCGTGTACCACTTCATCGTGCGACAGCGGCAACATGAAGTTTTCGGTGTAGTTGTAGAGCATCCCGAACGTCAGCTTATCGTGATGATACTTACGATGAACCGGATCCAGCTTCATGTAGTCGAGCGTGTCGTGCATCCAGCCCAGGTTCCATTTATACCAGAACCCCAGGCCGCCCAATGACGGCGGACGGGAGACGCCCGCAAAGTCGGTCGACTCTTCCGCCATGGTCACGGCACCGTCCACCTGCTCGCCGATAATGCGGTTGGTATTACGCAGGAATTCAATCGCTTCCAGGTTTTCGCGGCCGCCAAACTCGTTCGGGATCCACTCCCCCTCTTTGCGGCTGTAGTCGCGGTAGATCATTGACGCCACCGCATCCACGCGCAGGGCGTCAATGCCAAACCGCTCGATCCAGTACAGGGCATTCCCGACCAGGTAGTTTGAGACCTCACGGCGACCGTAGTTGTAGATCAGCGTGTTCCAGTCCTGGTGATAGCCCTCGCGCGGATCGCTATGCTCGTACAGCTTCGTGCCGTCAAACTCTGCCAGCGCAAAATCATCCGCCGGGAAATGGCCCGGCACCCAGTCGAGGATCACGTTCAGCCCGGCGGCGTGCGCGGCATCAATGAAATAGCGGAAGTCGTCGCGGGTGCCGAAGCGGCGGGTCGGCGCATACAGCCCGGTGGGCTGATAGCCCCAGCTGCCGTCGAACGGATGCTCGTTGACCGGCAGCAGCTCAAGGTGGGTAAAGCCCATCCATTTGGCGTATGGCACCAGCTGGTCGGCAAGCTCCCGGTAACTCAGCCAGAAGTTGTTATCGGTATGGCGGCGCCAGGAGCCGAGATGGACTTCATAAACGGATATTGGCGCATCAAAACGGTTGGCCTGTTTACGCTCCTCCGTCTGGACGACCTTCTCCGGCAGGCCGCAGATCAGCGACGCGGTATCCGGGCGCATCTGCGCTTCGAAGGCATACGGGTCGGCTTTAATGCGCAGCTTGCCGTGGGCGTCGATCATCTCGAACTTATAAAGCTGCCCGTGGTGCGCCCCGGGGATAAACAGCTCCCAGATGCCGGTTTCCCGACGCAGGCGCATCGGGTGACGGCGGCCGTCCCAGTAGTTGAACTGGCCGACAACGGAGACGCGCTGGGCATTGGGCGCCCACACGGAGAACCGCGTGCCGGTGATGCCGTCCATGGTATCGGCATGGGCACCCAGCGTTTCATAAGGACGCAGATGGGTCCCCTCGGAGAGCAGCCAGGCATCCATCTCTTTAAGCAGAGGGCCGAAGCTGTAGGGATCGTCAATCAGGTTCTGCTGGCCGTGCCAGAGAACGGCGAGCTGATAGCGAAAAGGGTTTTTACGACGGGGCATCACGCCCGAGAAGAAGCCACGGGAATCGAGGCATTCAAGGTTACCGACTTTGCGGCCGGTTTTGGGTTCAATCACCCAGACTTCTGTGGCATCCGGCAACAGGGCACGAACTTCCAGACCTGCCTCAGTACGGTGCATCCCAAGCACAGAAAAGGGGTCAGCGAAATGACCCGCAATAAGCGCATTAATCACGTCTCTATCCACACGATCGGACATGGTATTCATCCTGTTTTTATGTCGTCCTTTTTAAGCGCTCCGGGACGACTTTTAATGTGACCTGAACGGGACAGCACAAAAATGTGCATCCATTCTGCTCCGTTCGAACCTCAGGTAAGAAATGACTCTTCCTTAAAGCATAGCCAACGCTCTAAATGACTCCTGATAAAAAATAAGACATACGCGTGTTACTCCATGTAGTACGCAAAAAAAAGGGGTGAAAATCACCCCCGGTATTTAACAAATTATTACGCCAGCTGGCGCAGCATGCGGCGCAGCGGCTCAGCGGCGCCCCACAGGAGCTGGTCACCAACGGTGAACGCGGAGAGATACTCCGGCCCCATGTTCAGCTTACGCAGACGGCCAACCGGCGTGGTCAGCGTGCCGGTCACCGCTGCCGGGGTCAGCTCGCGCATGGTGATATCGCGATCGTTTGGCACCACTTTCGCCCACGGGTTGTGCGCGGCCAGCAGCTCTTCCACGGTCGGAATAGACACATCTTTTTTCAGTTTAATAGTGAAAGCCTGGCTGTGGCAGCGCAGCGCGCCGATACGCACGCACAGACCGTCAACCGGAATGGTGTTCGCGGTATTGAGGATTTTGTTGGTCTCGGCCTGGCCTTTCCACTCTTCGCGGGTCTGGCCGTTATCCAGCTGTTTGTCGATCCATGGGATCAGGCCGCCGGCCAGCGGTACGCCAAAGTTATCCACCGGCAGCTCGCCGCTGCGGGTCAGCTCGGTCACTTTACGCTCGATATCCAGAATAGCCGACGCCGGGTTTGCCAGCTCGGTCGCAACGCTCTGGTGCAGCTGGCCCATCTGGGTCAGCAGCTCGCGCATGTGACGCGCGCCGCCGCCGGACGCCGCCTGGTAGGTCGCCACGGAGACCCACTCCACCAGATCCTGCGCGAACAGGCCGCCGAGGGACATCAGCATCAGGCTGACGGTGCAGTTACCGCCAACAAAGGTTTTTACGCCGTTGTTCAGGCCATCGGCGATCACGCCCTGGTTAACCGGGTCGAGAATGATAATGGCATCGTCTTTCATGCGCAGCGACGAGGCCGCGTCAATCCAGTAGCCCTGCCAGCCGCTTTCACGCAGCTTTGGATAGATTTCGTTGGTATAATCGCCGCCCTGGCAGGTCACAATAATGTCGAGTGCCTTCAGCGCTTCCAGATCGTAAGCATCCTGCAACGTGCCTGTGGTACCACCAAAGGACGGAGCAGCCTGGCCGAGCTGAGAAGTGGAGAAGAAGACCGGGCGGATAGCGTCGAAATCGCGCTCTTCAACCATGCGTTGCATGAGTACAGAGCCGACCATACCGCGCCAGCCGATAAAACCAACGTTTTTCATAGCATTTTTTTCCTGCTGAGGGTGTGTGCTGATTGTGCAAGCCAGTATTGAACTGGGATATGCTTCACATTACAAAATGCTGCCAAAGTCGCAAGCGAAATTAATCGATGATTGTCCGGCAATCAGAAATACAGCTAATTATCATAATAACCTTAGAGAAATTCAGGGATAATTTACATGAGTGAAATCATTTCCGCAGCGGTTTTATTGATCCTGATAATGGATCCCCTGGGTAACCTGCCGATATTCATGTCGGTGTTGAAGCACACCGAGCCGAAGCGCCGTCGGGCGATCATGATCCGCGAGCTGCTCATCGCCCTGCTGGTGATGTTTATCTTCCTGTTTGCGGGTGAAAAAATCCTCGCCTTCCTGAACCTGCGCGCTGAAACCGTGTCGATTTCCGGCGGGATTATTCTGTTCCTGATTGCGATTAAGATGATTTTCCCGAGCGCGGAAGGCAGCAGCAGCGGCCTGCCTGCGGGTGAAGAGCCGTTTATTGTGCCGCTGGCGATCCCGCTCGTCGCGGGGCCAACCATTCTGGCGACGCTGATGCTGCTGTCGCACCAGTATCCGAACCAGATGAGCCATCTGGTCATTGCCCTGCTGATTGCCTGGGGCGGGACGTTTATCATCCTGCTGCAGTCGTCCCTGTTCCTGCGCCTGCTGGGCGAAAAAGGGGTAAACGCGCTGGAGCGCCTGATGGGGCTCATTCTGGTCATGATGGCAACGCAGATGTTCCTGGATGGGATCAGGGCGTGGATGAAAGGATGACGTTCTCCCTCTCCCTGTGGGAGAGGGCATCAGGCCGCAGAGGCCGTATTCTTGCCGGGTGGCGGCTTCGCCTTACCCGGCCTACAACGGCTCTAGTCCCGTAGGTCGGGTAAGCGTTAGCGCCACCCGACTTTTTTCACAGTGGCAAGATGCCTTCATTTGTACGCAACCAGCGCGGTGCTTTCAACATACCGCTATACAGCCCAACTAAGCCTTGCAAAAAATCTCCAGCCACTCTTTCATCACTTTCTGAAAGTGAACGAGCCAACAGCAACTGCGTTAATAGCGGGCAATAGCTTCCCAACTGTTCAACTTCCGGTTCGAAGGCAGGGACGTCCAGAGGCAGGTCATCTACCGTTAAACTCGCTTTTAAATATTCAGGAACAGGTTCAAGCATGGGTGCGGCCTGATACCCTCAACCTCCCCCCAAATAAGTGAGGGCTACCCCTTACGAATCAAATACCGGTACGGCAGCGTTTCCGTCTGCTGCGCCACCAGCTCATGCTCCATAAAGGTACAAAAACCGGGAATGTCGCGCGTGGTGGCAGGGTCGTCGGCAACGATCAGCAGCGTTTCACCGGTCTGCATGTTGCGCACGGTTTTACGTACCATCATTACCGGTTCCGGGCAGCGAAGGCCCTGGGCATCAAGAGTGTGGTCTGGGCTGGAAAACAGGTCGGTCATGATCTTCTCGGTCAGGTAAAAACGGCTGTAGTTTACGCCCCGTTGCGGTCAATGCAAACCAGGTTAACGATTGCGTAAAAACTAACCATTGCAATGTCCCGCCAAAGCAGTATCATGCTGCGGTTTTTATTGGGTTCCCTCACCCCAACGTATAAAAAGGTCACAATATGACGCAGTTTTCTCAATCACAGCGCGTAAAAGCGTTGTTCTGGCTTTCGCTTTTCCATTTGCTGGTGATCACCTCCAGCAACTATCTGGTGCAGCTCCCTATCTCCATCTTTGGTTTTCATACCACCTGGGGCGCGTTCAGTTTTCCGTTTATTTTCCTCGCCACCGATCTGACCGTGCGTATTTTTGGCGCACCGCTGGCTCGCCGCATTATTTTTGCGGTCATGCTCCCGGCGCTGTTCATCTCGTACGGGGTTTCGTCCCTGTTTTATATGGGAAGCTGGCAGGGTTTTGAGGCGTTAACCCACTTCAACCTGTTTGTCGCCCGTATCGCCGCAGCAAGCTTTATGGCCTACGCGCTGGGGCAGATTCTGGACGTGCACGTGTTTAATCGCCTGCGTCAGAATCATCGCTGGTGGATGGCACCCACCGCCTCCACGCTGTTCGGTAACGTGAGCGATACGCTGGCCTTCTTCTTCATCGCCTTCTGGCGTAGCCCGGATGCGTTCATGGCCGAACACTGGATGGAAATCGCGCTGGTGGACTACTGCTTCAAGGTGCTCATCAGCATTGTGTTCTTCCTACCCATGTACGGCGTGCTGCTGAATATGCTGCTGAAAAGGCTGGCAGATAAATCTGAAATCACGGCATTGCAGGCTGGTTAAGGGTTCGCTTTATCAGTTGTGATAAGATGAGCGAATGAGCCGTTATGGCCGTTTATCGAAAGGAAGAAGTCAATGCGCAATCTGGTTAAATATGTCGGGATTGGCCTGCTGGTTGTGGGTCTTGCAGCCTGTGATAACAGCGACACGAAAACGCCTGCTCAGGGCGCATCCGCAGAAAGCAATGCGACCGGCCAGCCGGTGAATCTGATGGATGGCAAACTTAGCTTCTCTCTGCCAGCCGATATGACTGACCAGAGCGGCAAGCTGGGCACTCAGGCGAACAACATGCACGTTTACTCCGACGCAACCGGGCAGAAAGCGGTCATTGTGATTGTGGGCGACGACACCAGCGAAGATCTGGCCGTCCTGTCCAAACGTCTGGAAGATCAGCAGCGCGGCCGCGACCCGCAGCTGCAGGTCGTGACCAACAAATCCATCGAGCTGAAAGGCCATAAGCTGCAGCAGTTGGACAGCATCATCTCTGCGAAAGGCCAGACCGCTTACTCCTCTGTCGTGCTGGGCAAGGTCGATAACAAACTCCTGACCCTGCAGATCACCCTGCCAGCGGAAGATCAGCAGAAAGCGCAGACGGCTGCTGAAAACATCATTAACACCATCGTAATCCAGTAACGTTTCACGATGATGACGTGGCCTCCGGTGCCTGCACCGGGGGCCATTTTTTTAGCCGCCACGTCAGCAGCAATGCCATCATGACCAGGCCGGCCGCGGCAAGATAGATCACCGGCACGCCCGCCCGGGCCATCACCAGTCCCGCCAGCGGGCCGGTAATGCCTAACGACATATCCATAAATACCGTATAGGTCGCCAGCGCCGCCCCTTGGTTCTGCTGCGGCACCGCTTTCACCGCGACCACGCCCAGCGCCGGAAAGACCAGTGAAAAACCGGCTCCCGCGAGAAATACGCCCATTTTCGCCATCCAGGGCGCGCTGGCTACGCCGGTCAACAGCAGCCCGACAATCTCTACCGCAAAGCAGATCGTCGCCACGTTCAGCCCGCCCAGACGGTTGATGCCGTTAGGGAAAAGCAGGCGCGCACCAACAAACGCACAGCTGAACAGGGTTAACGCAAAGGCCGCGCCGTCCCAGCCTTTGGCGTCATAGAACAGGGTAATGAAGGTGGCGATGACACCGAAGCCGGTGGTCGCCAGCGCCAGCGCCATCCCGTATGGCCAGACCCGCCCGAGCACCGCCCGGAACGGCAGCGGCTTGCCCTTGCTGGCCTTCACTGTCGGGCGCGGCAGCGCAAACAGTATCGCCACAAGCGCGACCGCCATAATGGTGACGGCCAGGCCATACAGCCCACCAAAGGCATAGCAGGCCACGCCAAGCGGCGCGCCGAGCGCCATCGCGCCGTAGGTGACAATCCCGTTCCAGGAGATCACCCGACCAATGTGTGGCGTCCCGACAACCCCCACGCCCCAGAGCGTCGAGCCGGTTCCCGCCAGGCTTTGCCCGATACCGAGGATGACGCGGCCCAGGCAGAGCAGCGCCAGGCTGACCAGCGGCCAGTGGCTGGCTGAGGCAGCCAGCAGGTAGCTCAGACCACTGAGGAAGCAGCCGCACAATCCCACCACCACGATGCTTTTTGGACCGAACGTGTCCGCGTAGCGCCCGGCATGTGGGCGGCTCAGGAGCGTGGCGAAATACTGCAGGCTAATCACCAGCCCCGCCCAGAAGGCACTGAAGCCCATCACGTCATGGACATAGCCCGGCAGAACCGCCAGCGGCAGGCCGATGGTGAGATAGCTGGCAAAGTTAAAAATCACAACGGAAACGATGCGCAGATTGAGGCGCAGTCCGCTCAGTGCCGGTTCAGCGGCAGGTTCGGGCATGGGGTTCTACCTGGATTTTTTACAACAGTGTTTCACTATTACCACGCCCCAATAAGAAAATCAGCAGCGACTTTCAGATTAACGGTGCCAGACGAAGCGAGGCCCGGGCACTACACTTACCGGGTCATCACATTAAGGAACGCGCATGATCGCTAACCCGTCCGACAAAGCAGGACTCCACATCTTATTAAAGCTCGCCTGTCTGGTGGTTATCCTTGCGGGTATCCATGCGGCCGCCGACATCATAGTTCAGCTCCTGCTGGCGCTCTTTTTTGCCATTGTGCTTAATCCTCTGGTCACCTGGTTTCTGCGCCGGGGCGTTAGCCGCCCGGTAGCCATCACTATCGTCGTCATCGTGATGCTGATTGCCCTGACGGCGCTCTTCGGCGTGCTGGCGGCCTCGCTGAGTGAATTCTCCACCATGCTGCCGCAGTACAACAAAGAGCTGACGCGGAAGATCGTCGCACTCCAGGAGATGGTGCCTTTCCTTAATCTGCATATCTCACCCGAACGGATGCTGCGCAGGATGGACTCCGAGAAGGTCATGACCTACGCCACCACCTTGATGACGGGGCTTTCCGGCGCGATGGCCAGCATTCTGCTGCTGGTCATGACGGTGGTGTTTATGCTGTTTGAAGTCCGTCACGTCCCCTATAAGCTGCGCTTTGCACTGAATAACCCACAAATTCACATTGCTGGCTTACACCGGGCGCTGAAGGGCGTCTCTAAATATCTGGCGCTGAAAACGCTGCTGAGCGTCTGGACCGGGATCATCGTCTGGCTGGGGCTGATGCTGATGAACGTGCAGTTCGCGCTGATGTGGGGCGTGCTGGCGTTTCTGCTGAACTACGTGCCCAACATTGGCGCGGTGCTTTCCGCCGTGCCGCCGATGATTCAGGCGTTTCTGTTTAACGGTTTCTACGAATGTATGCTGGTCGGCGCGTTATTTCTCGTCGTGCATATGGTGCTGGGCAATATTCTCGAACCACGCATGATGGGGCACCGGCTCGGCATGTCGACGCTGGTCGTCTTTTTATCCTTACTGGTTTGGGGATGGCTGCTGGGCCCGGTCGGTATGCTGCTCTCGGTCCCCCTGACCAGCGTGTGTAAGATCTGGATGGAGACCACCAAAGGCGGCAGCAAGCTGGCCATTTTGCTCGGGCCGGGAAGGCCGAAAAGCCGGTTGCCTGGGTAGCTGACCTACCTTTATAGGTAGGTTTAAACCGCCAATAATCCGCCTTAAATTACCGCGTTCATTACCTGACGCGGTATTTTTATTTGCGTTAAGGAAATATTAATTCTGTTTTTGTTTACGTCGGTCGCATTACGTTGAAACGCAAATCATGATTTAACGCAAATTAAAAAAAATGAAATTGTTAATTATTTTCCATGTTATTATGCCCGCCTTCGCGTCAACGTAATGCAAACCTTAATATTGATTAAAAAAACATCTGGCACATAAGAAACGCCGGATAAATATTATTTGTAAAAACCACTACCTTTAATTGTTATTATTGATATGGAGTTGTTGATGAAAAAGATCGTTAAATGGTGTGCTGCCGCCGTATTCGTTGGCGCACTGGCAGGCTGTGCGCGTACTGCCCCAATCGCTCAGGTTCACTCTACTGTGAGCGCGGGTCATACCGCCGACCAGGTAAAAACCGCGATTTTGAAAGCAGGACAAAAACGTGACTGGATCATGACGGAAGCCGGTCCGGGCGTTATCAAAGGTCGTCTGCAGGCGCGCGACCACTCGGTCGACGTTCGTATTCCTTATTCCGCAACAAGCTATTCCATTAACTACGAAAGCAGTATGAACCTGAAAGCGGCTGACGGTAAAATTCACAAAAATTATAACCGTTGGGTGAATAACCTCGACCACGATATTCAGCTGAACCTCTCCGCGGGCGCCGCACTGTAATATTTTTCTAAAGTCGGGCCGCATATGGCCCGATAACCCTTATTTCTTGCCCTGAAAGGTTACGCAGCAATGTACGAAAAGGATACGCTCAGCGCACTGGATGCCATTACCGAAGCGCAACGCATCGCTTTTGCTCCGATGTTATTTCAGACCGCGCTTTGTCTGCGTAACTCAGGCATTCTCGCCTGGCTCGATAAACAAGGTAAAGAGGGTGCCAGCCTCGAGGAAATAACCGAACACAGCACGCTCGGCAGCTATGCCGTCAGCGTACTGCTGGATATGGGATTAAGCGGGCGGATCGTTACCCAACAGCATGGACGTTATTTTCTGGCGAAAGTGGGCCACTTTTTACTGCACGATGAAATGACCCGCGTAAATATGGATTTCACTCAGGACGTTTGTTACAAAGGGCTATTTCACCTGGCGGACGCCCTGAAGGAAGAAAAACCTGCGGGATTAGCGGTGTTTGGCAACTGGCCAACCATCTATCCGGCATTATCCCAATTACCGGCTCAGGCGAAAGAGAGCTGGTTCGCCTTTGATCATTACTATTCCGACGCCGCGTTTGACGCCGCTTTGCCATATATATTCGCAAGCTCGCCGACAAAATTGTACGATGTGGGCGGAAATACGGGTAAATGGGCGTTACGCTGCTGCCGCTATGACGAAAATGTTGCCGTGACGATCCTCGACCTGCCGCAGCAGATAGCGCTGGCGCAGGAAAACATCGCAAAAGCAGGTTTTTCTCATCGTATTGGATTCCATGCTGTCGATATGCTTAGCCCAGCAGCCTTGCCGGGTGAGGCCGACGTCTGGTGGATGAGCCAGTTTCTGGATTGTTTCTCTCCGGATCAGATTGTCGCCATGCTGACGCGCGTCGCACAGGTCATGAAGCCAGGCGCACGTTTGTGCATCATGGAGCTTTTCTGGGATGCCCAGAAGTTTGAAGCGGCCTCTTTCAGCCTGAATGCCACCTCGCTCTATTTCACCTGTATGGCGAATGGCAATAGCCGGTTTTACAGCGTAGAGGCGTTTTATCGTTACCTGGAGAGCGCAGGTTTCAGCGTTGAACAGCGTCTGGATAACCTTGGGGTCGGTCATACCCTGCTGATATGCACCAAACGTGAACAATAGAGCAGCTTAGCTGCCCGGGTGGCCAGGTCTGCCCTTTGAATACGGTTTTTTTTCGCGGACGCGCGTAGATGAAATTTTCACTGAACATTATCGACTGGCAGGCGAGAGCCCCAGGACTCAGCGATGCCACAGAGTGGCAGGCGTGGTCACGCCTGCAGCTGCCCGTCGATCCAGCGGCCCCGCTTCCCCGGCTGACCGCTTTACCCATGATGACCGCGCGCCGCCTCAATTCAGGCAGTAAGCTGGCGGTGGACATTGGTCTCGCTATGCTGCAACACCACGCCATTGATGCCGTCGTCTATTCCAGCCGCCACGGCGAGCTGGAGCGCAACTACCGTATTCTGCATGCTCTGGCGACGGGGCAATCCGTATCGCCTACCGACTTCGCCATGTCCGTGCACAACTCGGCGGTGGGCAATCTCACGATTACCGCACGCCAGGCAATCGTCTCGTCATCCATTTCTGCCGGGCTGGACACCTTCCAGCAGGCATTATGTGAAGTCCTGAGCCTGCTGCAGGCGGGCTACTCCCGCGTCTTGCTGGTCGATTTTGACGGCGCACTGCCGGAATTTTACCACCCAGCGTTACCGCACCAGATGCCCAACTGGCCCTACGCGCTGGCGCTGGTGATTGAATCCGGCAAGGAATTGCAGTGTGAAACCCGCAGCGGCAGCACGGGGGATGAACCCGCCCTTCCGCAAAGCCTGGTGTTCCTGCAACGCTATCTCAGCGAGGCACGCCAGTTTGTGGTACCCGGCGAACGTTTGCTGTGGCAATGGACGCGCGCATGAACCGCCTGACTGCCCGAATTAACTGGTTATGGCGTCTGGTGATGACCGGATTCTGCTTCGTGCTGTTTGGCGTGGGCGGGCTGCTGCTGTCACTGGTATGGTTCAACCTGCTGCTGATCGTCCAACGCGACCGCACCAACCGCCGTCGCCTTGCGCGGCGCAGCATTGCGGCCAGCTTCCGCTTCTTCCTGACCGTTGCCCGTGGCCTCGGGGTACTGGACTATCGCATTCACAATCTTGACGCCCTGCGCAACGATCGGGGTTGTCTGGTGGTGGCTAACCACCCCACGTTAATTGACTACGTGATTCTGGCATCGGTGATGCCAGAAACCGACTGTCTGGTGAAAAGCGCGCTGCTGCGCAATCCGTTTGTCAGCGGCGTCATCCGCGCGGCGGATTACCTGATTAACAGCGAAGCCGAGCCTCTGCTGGCTGCAAGCCAGCAGCGGCTGGCTCAGGGCGACACGCTGTTAATCTTCCCGGAAGGCACACGTACCCGGTCTGGCGAAGCTATTTCCCTCCAGCGCGGCGCAGCAAATATCGCCGTGCGCTGTAACAGCGATCTGCGGGTGGTGCTGATCCACTGTAGCGAACATCTGCTGGATAAAAAAAGTCGCTGGTATGATGTGCCGCCAGAAAAACCTGTCTTCACCGTGGATGTCCGCGACCGCGTGAACATCGACGAATTTTACGATGCAAATGAACAAGAACCGGCGCTGGCGGCAAGGCAGTTAAACCGGCATCTACAGCATCGATTAACATCAGGCCTTCAATCTTTGTCAGGAATTAATGATGCAAGCGCTTTATCTTGAAATTAAGAATCTCATTATCACCACGCTGAATCTGGACGAGCTTACCGCAGAGGATATTGATACCGATGCCGCGCTGTTTGGCGATGGGCTGGGTCTCGACTCTATCGACGCGCTGGAACTGGGTCTGGCCGTGAAAAACCAGTATGGCGTGGTGCTTTCCGCTGAAAGCGAAGAGATGCGCCAGCACTTCTTTTCCGTCGCCACGCTGGCGTCCTTTATCAACGCTCAACGCGCCTGAGATGTGATCACGATGACCGAACAAGAAACCATTTATCAGGAAGTCTGTGGCCTTCTGACCCGACTGTTTGAAATCGACCCGCAGGATATTACCCCTGAAGCCCGTCTTTACGAAGACCTGGAGCTGGACAGCATTGATGCGGTGGACATGATTGTTCATCTGCAGAAGAAAACGGGCAAGAAAATCAAGCCGGAAACCTTCAAATCGGTTCGTACCGTTCAGGATGTGGTAGACGCCGTCGAACAGCTTCTGCGCGAAGAGTAAGACGTCGTGCGCGGCGGACGGACATTCCCGATCATCCCACTTCTGACGGGGTTGATGCTGCTGGCGTGGCCCTTCCTGATTGGATTTGGGCTGGCGCATAACAGCCTGCAGTGGCTATTACCCGTGATGGCTCTGGTGTTACTGCTGCGGCTGCGTCAGGCGCAGCGGAACACAAGCCCGATGCGGTATGTGGTGCAGTGCGTGGCGCTGGCGGGGATCGCCCTCTGCACGGCAAGCTACCTGCTGAAAGCCCACCAGTGGCTGCTGCTCTACCCGGTGGTCGTCAACCTTGTCATGCTGGCCGTGTTTGGCGGTTCGCTGTGGACAGCGATGCCGCTTGTCGAACGACTGGCGCGCTTGCGCGAGCCAAACTTGCCCCCGGAGGGCGTGCGCTATACCCGTAAGGTGACCCTCGTCTGGTGCGGTTTTTTCGTCGGCAACGGCACGATGGCGCTGTTTACCGTCCTCCACGGCGACATGCATATGTGGACGCTATGGAACGGTATGGTGGCTTACATCCTGATGGGGATGCTGATGGCAGCAGAGTGGCTGGTGCGCCAGCGGGTGATAAAAAAAGAGATGCACAATGACTAACCCCCTTCCGCTGGGCCAGTGGTTAAATGCGCCGCGCCCTGACGACACGCCTGTTGCCTGGCTTGACGATCGTACCTGGACGCTGGGCCAGTTGCGCCACGATGTAACCTTACTGGTCGAGACCCTGCGTCAGCAGGAAGGCGAGCGCTGGGCGCTGTGCTTTGAAAACAGCTACCTGTTTATTGTTGCGCTGCTGGCCTCGCTGCATGCCGGTAAAACACCGGTCATTCCCGGCCATAGCCGCGTCTCGCAGCTTGAAGAACAGCAATCTTTGTTTAGCGGCGTTCTGAGCGATCGAACGCTTGGTTTTCATGGGAAACAGATTGTGGTGGCCTCCAGCCACCAGACAGCCAGCCACTGGGTGCCTCTGCCGGCCATTGACGAAAACCGCTTCGTTGAACTGTTCACCTCAGGCTCCACGGGCACGCCGCGCCGGGTGGTTAAGCACATCGTCAGTCTGGATCGCGAAGCCCGCCTGCTGGCTAACCGCTTTGGTGAGCGTCTGGCCGGATGCAGCATTGTGGCCTCGGTCGTACCGCAACATCTGTATGGCCTGACATTCCGTATCGTCTTGCCGATGGCGCTGGGCCTGCCGCTGCATGCCGCGATGCTCTATTACGCAGAACAGCTGGCCGCTCTGCCTCCTGACAGGCAATACCTGTTCATCAGCAGCCCGGCGTTCCTGAAGCGCCTGGATACCGAGCTTGCCGCGCCGCCCGTCAGGATGCTGATTTCAGCAGGTGGAATGCTGCCCTGGCGTGACGTCTCGACCACCTCCGGCTGGCTTAACCTTTGGCCGGATGAAATTTATGGCAGTACCGAAACCGGGATCCTCGCCTGGCGCCATCGTCAGGAGGATAACGTGCCCTGGCTACCGTTCCCCGGCGTGATCTTCCATCAGGAAGATGACGCCTGTCGCGTTACGTCGCCACTGATCCATGAGCCAGAGGGGCTCCAGCTCGACGATATCCTGCACTTCGACAGCGAGGGGCTTTTCAGCATCGCCGGTCGCCGCGGGCGGGTGGTCAAAATTGAAGAAAAACGCATCTCGCTTAACGAGATCGAACGCCGCCTGCTGGAGCTCGACGGTATTTGCGAAGCGGCCGCACTGCCGGTCACGCGCGGGGGTCGTCAGGGGATTGGCGCCCTGCTGGTTCTGGATGAAACGGCCCGTCAGCGCGGGTATGTGCAGGATAAAAAAGCGCAGGAGTTCGCCTGGCGTCGCGCCCTACTGCCGTGGCTTGAACCTGTCGCGGTGCCGCGCTACTGGCGCATCGTTGATGAAATGCCGGTAAACAGTATGAACAAGCGTGTCTATGCGCAGTTAGAGGAGTTATTTCATGAAAATTCATGAAATTGAGCGCCACCAGACACAGCCGGAGAAGCTGGAGATCGTTTTGCATCTCGACGCAACGCTGTTCTGGTTTCAGGGCCATTTCGCCGTACAACCGCTGCTGCCCGGCGTTGCGCAGCTTGACTGGGTGATGCACTACGCCACGACGTTACTGGCACCGGGCTATCGCTTTCACAGCATTCAAAACGTGAAGTTTCAGGCACCCCTGCTGCCGGAAACCACGGTGACGCTGATGCTTGAGTGGCATGCCGAACGTCAGATGCTGACCTTCAGCTATCAACGCCATGCCGGGGCTGAGCGCCACACCGCCAGCAGCGGGAAAATTCGTCTATGTCAGTAATCTTTCGTCCCTGCGTGCTGATCCCGTGCTACAACCACGGCGCGATGATTGCCAGCGTATTGTCACGTCTCGCGCCGTTCGGCCTGCCGTGCCTGGTGGTGGATGACGGCAGCGACGCAGTCACCCGTCAGGAGCTTGAGCGCCTGGCGGCGGCGGAGCCACAGATGACGCTGGTTCGTCTGGCGCAAAACGCCGGAAAAGGTGCCGCGGTCATCAGAGGGCTGGAGGAGTGCGCGCGGACGGGTTACACCCACGCCGTGCAGGTGGATGCGGACGGTCAACACGCCATTGAAGATATCCCCAAACTGCTGGCGCTGGCGGAGCGCCACCCGGACGCGCTGATTTCCGGCCAGCCCATTTACGATGACTCTATTCCGCGCTCCCGACTTTACGGACGCTGGATCACCCACGTTTGGGTGTGGATTGAAACCTTATCGCTGCAGCTTAAAGACAGCATGTGCGGCTTTCGGGTCTATCCGGTTTCACCCACGCTGCGGCTGGCCGCGCGCGAACCGCTCGGCAAGCGGATGGACTTTGACACCGAAGTGATGGTTCGTCTCTACTGGCAGGGCAACACCAGCGTCTTTCTGCCCACGCGCGTGACCTATCCGCAGGACGGTTTGTCCCACTTCGACGCGCTAAAAGATAACGTGCGGATCTCCCTGATGCATACCCGGCTCTTCTTCGGCATGCTGCCCCGCATGCCCGGCCTGCTTTTCCGTCGACGCCGCCAGCACTGGGCGCAGCAGGACG
The DNA here is from genome assembly GCF_020733125.1 of Enterobacter cloacae complex sp. 2021EL-01169. Taxonomy (NCBI): domain Bacteria; kingdom Pseudomonadati; phylum Pseudomonadota; class Gammaproteobacteria; order Enterobacterales; family Enterobacteriaceae; genus Enterobacter; species Enterobacter cloacae complex sp. 2021EL-01169. The sequence goes on along the minus strand of NZ_JAJFTC010000009.1, from coordinate 72,465 downwards.
AGGTCAAGGGTCTGTGGGGGATGCGCCTGATGCTGCGCGTCTGGGAACGGCTGGGTCGGCGGGCCTTTACCGTGCTGTTGTGGCCGGTTATCGGCGTGTACTGGCTTATCGCGCGTCCGGCGCGGCAGGCCTCGCGGCAGTGGATGGCGAGAGTGAAGCAAGAACTGCGTCAGCGGAGCATGCCTGTTCCCTCACGGCTTAACAGCTTTTTCCATTTCATGCGCTTCGGCAACGCGATGCTGGATAAAGTCGCCAGCTGGCGCGGCGAGCTGAAGCTTCATCGCGATATTGTCTTTGCCCCCGGCGCGAGCGAAGCGTTAAACATCGCGGCTCCACAGGGCAAACTGCTGCTGGCCTCGCACCTTGGCGACGTAGAGGCCTGCCGGGCCCTGGCTCAGCTGGAAGGCAGTAAAATCATCAACGCCCTGGTTTTCAGCGAGAACGCCCAGCGCTTTAAGCAAATCATGAGCGAAATGGCGCCCGAAGCTGGCGTGAATTTGATGTCGGTCACCGACATCGGCCCGGACACCGCCATTGCCATCAAAGAGAAGCTTGAGCGCGGTGAATGGGTCGCGATTGTGGGGGATCGCATCGCGGTGAATCCGCAGCGCGGCGGCGAATGGCGCGTGATCTGGAGCCGATTCATGGGCCAGCCTGCACCGTTCCCACAGGGGCCGTTTATCCTGGCCTCCATCCTCCGCTGCCCGGTGGTGCTGATTTTCGCCCTGCGCCAGCAGGGTAAGCTCGTCCTGCACTGCGAGCCGTTTGCCGACCCGCTGCGCCTGCCGCGCGGTGAACGCCAGCAGGCACTGCAAGATACCGTCGATCGCTATGCGCAGCGGCTGGAACATTACGCCCTCATGTCGCCGCTCGACTGGTTTAATTTTTTCGATTTCTGGCATCTGCCAGAGTCCAGTGAGAAGGAGTAAAGGGTGCTGACCGATCCCCGCTTTACGACTGAAGTCGAGATCACCGTTCCGTTCCACGACGTCGATATGATGGGCGTGGTCTGGCACGGTAACTATTTCCGCTACTTTGAGATCGCCCGCGAGGCGCTGCTCAATCAGTTTGATTATGGCTATCGCCAGATGAAGGCCTCCGGCTACGTCTGGCCCGTCGTCGACACCCGGGTGAAATACCGCGATGCGGTGACCTTTGAGCAGCGTATTCGCGTCCGCGCGCACATTGAAGAGTATGAAAACCGCCTGCGCATTGCCTATCAAATTTTCGATGCGCAGACCGGCAAACGCACGACCACCGGTTACACCATTCAGGTGGCGGTGGAAGAAGCGACCCGCGAAATGTGCTTTGTAAGCCCGGCAATACTGTTTGAACGTATGGGAGTAACACCATGAAATGGTTGCCTTTACTGGCGCTGATCGTCAGCCCGCTGGTCAGCGCCGTGACGCTGGATGAGCTGCAGCAGCGCTTCACCGAGCAGCCCGTGGTGCGCGCGCATTTCGAACAGGTTCGCACGATAAAAGATATGCCGCAGCCGCTGCGCTCGCAGGGCGAAATGCTGATCGCCCGCGACAGCGGCCTGCTGTGGGATCAAAAAGCGCCGTTTCCGATGACGCTCCTGCTGGACGACAAGCGGATGGTTCAGGCGATTAACGGCCAGCCGCCGCAAACCATCACTGCCGACAATAATCCGCAGATGTTCCAGTTCAACCATCTTCTGCGCGCCCTGTTCCAGGCGGACCGCAAGGTGCTGGAAGAGAACTTCCGCATCGATTTTAAAGACCTGGGAGCGGGCCGCTGGTCGCTGGTGCTTACGCCAAAAACGACGCCGCTGGACAAGATTTTCGCCACCCTCGATCTGGGGGGCGCGACCTATCTGGAAACGATTCGCCTCAACGACAAACAGGGCGACCGTACCGATATCGCCCTTTCTCGCCACCAACTGACGCCCGCCAGCCTGACCGATGACGAACGCCAACGCTTTGCCGCACCGTAAATCCCTGCGCCCGGCGCTGCTGTGGGCCACGCTATGCCTGATTCTGCTGGGCGTGTTGCTGTCGCTGCTGCCCGGCGCGCGACTGAACAGCAGCGTGCTGGCCATGCTGCCGAAGCAGACGCTGGGGGCTATCCCGCCGGCGCTCAACGACGGGTTTATGCAGCGTCTCGACCGCCAGCTGGTCTGGCTGGTCAGCCCCGGCAAAGAGCCGGATCCGCGCGTGGCACAGCAGTGGCTGGCGCTGCTGCAAAGCACTGATTCGCTCAGCGAGGTCAAAGGCCCGATGGACGCCGCCGGGCAAAAGGCCTGGGGAGAGTTCTTCTGGCAGCACCGAAATGGCCTGATTGACCCCGCCACCCGCGCCCGCCTGCAAAACGGCGGAGAAGCGCAGGCGCAGTGGATTTTATCTCAGCTCTATTCGGCCTTTTCCGGCGTCAGCGGCAAAGAGCTGCAAAACGATCCCCTGATGCTGATGCGCGGCTCGCAGCTCGCTCTGGCGCAAAACGGCCAGAAGCTGCGGCTGATGGACGGCTGGCTGGTCGCAAAAGATGAGGCGGGAAACTACTGGTATCTGCTCCACGGCGAGCTGGCGGGCTCATCATTTGATATGCAGCAGACCCACCGGCTTGTGACGACGCTTAACGTGCTGCAGGAGACGCTGAAAGCCCGCTACCCTCAGGCACAGCTGCTTTCCCGCGGGACCGTGTTCTACAGCGATTACGCCAGCCAGCAGGCCAAACGTGATGTTTCGACGCTGGGTATCGCCACCCTGCTTGGCGTGTTCCTGCTCATCGTGGCGGTGTTCCGCTCTCTGCGCCCGCTGCTGCTGAGCGTGCTCTCCATTGCCATCGGCGCGCTGGCGGGGACGGTGGTGACGCTGCTGCTCTTTGGCGAGCTGCACCTGATGACGCTGGTGATGAGCATGAGCATCATCGGAATTTCGGCAGACTACACGCTTTACTACCTGACCGAACGGATGGTACACGGCGCGGAGCATACTCCCTGGCAAAGCCTGGCCAAAGTTCGCAATGCGCTGCTGCTGGCGCTGCTGACGACCGTCGCCGCCTACCTGATTATGATGCTGGCCCCCTTCCCCGGGATCCGCCAGATGGCGGTGTTCGCTGCCGTGGGACTCAGCGCCTCCTGCCTGACGGTGATTTTCTGGCATCCGTGGTTGTGCCGGGGTTTGCCGGTGCGCCCGGTTCCCTTTATGGTCCTGCTGTTGCGCTGGCTGGCCGCCTGGCGACGCAGTAAAAAACTGTCAATTGGTCTTCCCATCGCGCTGGCGCTGCTCTCCGCCGTGGGAATAAGCACGCTGAAGGTGGACGACGACATCGCCCAGCTGCAGGCGCTGCCGAAAGATATTCTGGCGCAGGAGAAGGCCATTACCGCCCTGACCGGACAGAGCGTGGATCAGAAATGGTTTGTGGTTCATGGCGCTTCGCCTCAGCAAACGCTGGAGCGGCTGGAAGCCTTTACCCCGGCGCTGGCAGAGGCGCAGAAAGCGGGAGAAATTACCCGCTGGCGCACCCTGCCGCTGAACTCACTGGCCCGTCAGAAAAGCGATCTTACGCTGCTGCAAAACGCCGCGCCTGCGGTAACGAACGTGCTGAAAAGCGCAGGGCTCAACGCCGTCTCCCCGAATCTGGACGCCATGCCGGTCAGCGTGGACGCGTGGCTTAAAAGCCCGGCCAGCGAAGGCTGGCGTCTGCTCTGGCTGACCCTGCCCGACGGTCAAAGCGGCGTGCTCGTACCGGTGGACGGCGCAAAAAACAGCGCGGCCCTCGGCGAGCTGGCCGCGCGCCATGACGGCGTCGTCTGGGTCGATCGCAAAGCCAGTTTTGACACCCTGTTTGCCCTCTACCGCACGCTGCTGACGGGGCTCCTGTTTGCCGCGCTGGGGGTGATTGCCTGCGGGGCGATGGTGCGCCTCGGCTGGCGTAAGGGGCTGATAAGCCTGGTGCCGTCCGTGCTCTCGCTGAGCTGCGGGCTGGCAGTACTGGCCGCAACGGGCCACCCGGTAAACCTGTTTTCACTGCTGGCGCTGGTGCTGGTGCTCGGCATTGGCATTAACTACACGCTGTTTTTCAGCAACCCGCGCGGCACGCCGCTGACCTCGATGCTGGCGATTACGCTGGCGATGATGACCACGCTGCTGACGCTGGGCATGCTCGTCTTCAGCGCCACGCAGGCCATCAGCAGCTTTGGTATCGTGCTGGTGAGCGGTATTTTTACCGCCTTCCTGCTGGCGCCGCTGGCGATGCCGGATAAGAAAGAGAGAAAACGTAAATGAACGCTTTTTACCGCGCCGTCGCGCTAACCGCGGCGCTGCTGCTGGCAGGCTGCAGCCATTCGACCGATACCCAAGAGACGCGTCCCCAGGCCTGGCTCCAGCCGGGAACCCGCGTTACGCTCCCACCGCCCGGCATTAGCCCGGCGGTAAGCTCCCAGCAGCTGCTGACCGGCAGCTTTAACGGGCAAACGCAGTCCCTGCTGGTGATGCTCAACGCGGATGCGCATAAAGTGACGCTGGCCGGGCTCTCTTCCGTGGGCATTCGTCTGTTCCTGGCGACGTACGATGAGACCGGTATTCATACCGAGCAGTCGATCGTTGTGCCGCAGTTGCCGCCCGCCAGCCAGGTGCTGGCCGACGTGATGCTCAGCCACTGGCCGATTAGCGCCTGGCAGCCGCAGTTGCCGAAGGGCTGGACGCTGACTGACACGGGCGATCGGCGCGAACTGCGTAACGCCAGCGGCAAGCTGGTGACGGAGATTGTCTACCTGCAGCGTAAAGGCAAGCGCGAGCCGATCAGCATCGAGCAACACGTTTTTAAATACCACATCACCATTCAATATCTGGGTGACTGAGATGATTTATATTTCCGCTGTTGGCATGGTCAACGCGCTGGGCAACTCGCATGATGAAATCGCTGCTAACCTGGTGACGGGCGTAGCGCCGGGTATGCATGCCCGAACCGGCTGGTTACAGGGTTCACCCGACGCCGTGCTGGGCGGTGTGGAAGGCGAACTGCCGCCCATCCCGGAAACGCTGTCCGCTCACCGCACCCGCAACAACCAGCTTCTGCTGGCCGCGCTGGCGCAGATTCAGTCGACCGTCGACGAGGCTATCGCCCGCGTCGGCCGCGATCGCGTGGCCGTGGTGCTGGGGACCAGCACCTCTGGGCTGGATGAAGGCGATGAGCACGTGCAGCGCATGACCCATGGCGCAGCGAGCACGCACTGGCAGTACCCGCAGCAGGAGCTCGGCGATCCGTCCCGCTTCCTCGCCAACTGGCTTCAGCTCGAAGGCCCGGCCTATACGATCTCGACAGCCTGCTCTTCCAGCGCGCGGGCGATGATCGGCGGCAAACGTCTGATTGAAGCCGGGCTGGTGGACATTGCCATTGTTGGCGGAGCAGATACCCTGAGCCGGATGCCCGTCAACGGGTTTAACAGCCTTGAATCCTTCTCCCCTACGCTCTGCGAGCCTTTTGGTCGCGACCGTCGGGGGATCACCATCGGTGAAGCCGCCGCGCTGATGGTGCTTAGCCGTGAGCCCGCGGACGTGGCGCTGCTCGGGACGGGTGAATCCAGCGATGCGTACCATATTTCCGCTCCGCATCCGCAGGGCGAAGGGGCGATCAGGGCCATCACGCAGGCGCTCAACGAAGCGGGTATGCAGCCGGAGGATATCGGCTACATCAACCTGCACGGCACGGCCACGCCGCTTAACGATCAGATTGAATCGCAGGTGGTACACGATCTCTTTGGGGAGAGCGTGCCCTGTAGCTCTACCAAACACCTTACCGGCCATACGCTGGGCGCTGCCGGTATCACCGAAGCGGCCCTGAGCTGGCTGATTCTGACGCGCGATCTGCCCTTACCGCCGCAGGACTTCACCCGCTACGCACCGGACGACACGCTGGCGCCGTGCGGTCTGCTGCACCAGCGCACAGCGCTGACAAAGCCGGTCATTCTGTCTAACTCGTTCGCGTTTGGCGGCAACAACGCCAGTATTCTGCTGGGGAGAGCGTCATGAGCTACTTATCACCCGAAGCCTATTTGCCGCACGATGCGCCCATGATGTTGCTGGAGTCCGTTGAGAATGTGACGGACGACATGGCGGTATGCCGCGTCGCGATAGACAGACAAAGCGTGCTGGCACCCTTTCTGAATGCCGATGGCGACCTGCCGGGCTGGTACGCGCTCGAGCTGATGGCGCAGACCGTCGGCGTCTGGTCCGGCTGGCATCGCCAGCAGCAGGGGCAGGAGCATATTGCGCTGGGCATGGTGCTCGGCGCGCGTGAACTGATCTGCGCCAGCGGGCGTTTCGCCGCAGGCTTGACGCTGGACATCACCGTTAAGCTGCTGATGCAGGACGAACGCTTCGGCAGTTTTGAATGCGCAATTTCCGCTAATGAAGAGACGCTGGCCACGGGCCGGGTCAACACCTTCCAGCCAAGCGCAGAAGAATTAACCTCGCTTTTTAATCAGGGATCTAACGCATGAGTCGTTCCGTACTGGTCACCGGGGCCAGCAAAGGCATAGGGCGCGCCATCGCCCGCCAGCTTGCCGCCGACGGGTTTACCGTAGGCGTGCATTACCATCGTGATGCTGCAGGCGCGCAGGAGACGCTGGACGCCATCACGCAGGCGGGCGGCAACGGCCGTTTACTCTCGTTTGATGTGGGCAACCGCGAGCAGTGCCGCGAGGTGCTGGAACAGGACATTGAAGCCCATGGCGCATGGTATGGCGTGGTCAGCAACGCGGGTATCACCCGCGATGGCGCCTTTCCGGCATTGAGTGAAGACGACTGGGACAGCGTGATCCACACCAATCTCGACAGTTTTTATAACGTCATTCACCCCTGCATTATGCCGATGATTGGCACCCGTAAAGGGGGACGCATTATCACCCTATCGTCCGTGTCCGGCGTGATGGGTAACCGCGGGCAGGTGAACTACAGCGCGGCAAAAGCGGGCATTATCGGTGCCACCAAAGCGCTGGCGATTGAGCTGGCAAAACGCAAAATCACCGTGAACTGCATTGCACCGGGGCTGATTGATACCGGAATGATTGAAATGGAAGAGGCCGCGCTGAAAGAAGCGATGTCCATCATTCCAATGAAACGCATGGGCCAGGCTGAGGAGGTCGCCGGGCTCGCAAGCTATCTGATGTCAGATATTGCGGGTTACGTCACCCGCCAGGTCATTTCCATTAACGGAGGAATGCTATGACGCGTCGCGTGGTGATTACGGGCATGGGCGGCGTGACCGCCTTTGGCGAAAACTGGCAATCCGTGTCCAGCAGGCTGCTGGCGTATGAAAACGCGGTGCGTAAAATGCCGGAATGGCAGGTCTATGATGGCCTGCACACCCTGCTGGGCGCGCCGATTGATGACTTCACGCTGCCGGAACATTATACCCGCAAACGGATCCGCGCCATGGGCCGCGTGTCGTTGATGTCGACCCGCGCCACCGAGCTGGCGCTGGAGCAGGCGGGGCTGATTGGCGAGGCGGTGCTCACCAATGGGCAAACGGGTATCGCGTATGGCTCATCCACAGGCAGTACCGGGCCCGTCAGCGAATTCGCCACTATGCTCACCGAAAAGCACACCAATAACATCACCGGCACAACCTACGTGCAGATGATGCCGCACACCACCGCGGTGAATACCGGACTGTTCTTTGGATTACGTGGCCGCGTCATCCCGACCTCAAGCGCCTGTACGTCCGGCAGCCAGGCAATTGGCTACGCCTGGGAGGCGATTCGTCACGGCTATCAGACCGTTATGGTTGCGGGGGGCGCTGAGGAGCTGTGTCCGTCTGAAGCGGCGGTGTTTGACACGCTGTTTGCCACCAGCCAGCGTAACGATGAACCCAAAACCACCCCTTCGCCATTTGATACGCAGCGCGATGGTCTGGTGATTGGGGAAGGCGCGGGCACCCTGATACTCGAAGAGCTGGAGCATGCCAAAGCGCGCGGGGCCACTATCTACGGCGAAATCGTGGGCTTTGCCACTAACTGTGATGCGGCCCATATCACCCAGCCTCAGCGTGAAACCATGCAGATTTGTATGGAGCAGTCGCTGGCCATGGCGGGATTAAGCGCCCTGGATATGGGGTATATCTCCGCACACGGTACTGCCACCGATCGCGGTGATATTGCTGAAAGCCAGGCCACTGCCGCCATCTATGGTGACAACGTGCCGATTTCATCGCTGAAGAGCTATTTTGGCCACACGCTCGGAGCCTGCGGCGCGCTGGAAGCATGGATGAGTTTACAGATGATGCGTGAAGGCTGGTTTGCCCCGACACTCAATTTAAGGCAACCGGATGAGCAATGTGGTGCTTTAGATTATATTATGGGAGAAGCCCGCCAGATCGATTGCGAGTACCTGCAGAGCAATAACTTCGCGTTTGGCGGCATCAACACCTCGATTATCATTAAACGCTGGGCGTAACTATGTACCAGTTTGTACTGGGAAAAATATCCACCCTTTGCGCGGACCCGCTGGCGTCAACGCTCGCAGACAGCGCACCTCAGGGTGCTCGCAATGCCTCATGGCTGGCTGGCAGGATGCTGCTCGCCAGAGCGTTATCCCCTCATCCGCTCCCCGACATTATTTACGGCGAGCAGGGGAAACCGGCCTTTGCGGAGGGCCATCCGCTGTGGTTCAACCTGAGCCACAGCGGTGACGATATCGCCTTGCTGATGAGCGATGAAGGCGAAGTCGGCTGTGATATCGAAGTGATTCGCCCCAGGAAGAACTGGCAGGCGTTGGCGAATGCCGTCTTCAGCATGACGGAGCATGATGAGCTTGAGCGCGAAGCGCCAGAGGAACGGCTTGCCGCCTTCTGGCGTATCTGGACGCGAAAAGAGGCAATCATCAAACAGCGTGGCGGTAGCGCCTGGCAGATTGTCAGCATTGACAGCACGGCATCGTCGCACTCGGTCAGCCAGGTGCAGATCGGCTCACTCAGCCTGGCCGTTTGTACGTCGACCCCTTACACCCTGACCACCGAGTCGATTATCCACGTCGGGGCAGGAAAATCACCAGTACACCCAACATAATAAACACGACGCCGACCAGCCCGTGCCAGGAGAAGCTTTCTCCCCAGCCCGGCAGCAGGATCGCGGCGCCCCACACCAGGATATAGCTAAGACTCAGCAAGGCATACGCTTTGCTGAGCGCCATGCGATGCAGCGCCAGGTACCAGCAGCCCATAGAAGCCACATACCCCATCAACCCCAGCAGCAGCGCGCCCGTGCCGGACGAGACGTGCCACAGCGCGGAAATAAACGTCAGAAGCTCGCTGACCGGAGGCAGAGCCTGCATGGCCTCGCGCAGCAACAGCTGCGCGGCGCTGACTAACAGCACGCTGCATAAGGCCCAGAACGCCCCTTTCACAGGCTCCCTCCCAGGATAACAATCCCAATGATGATCAACCCCACCCCCAGCCAGTGATGCAAGGCGACGTTTTCACGCCAGAATACCTTCGCCGCCAGCGTCACCCAGACAAAATTGAGGCTCAGCATGGGGTAGGCAATGCCGACAGGCAGGCGCTGCAGCACCACCAGCCAGACCAGCATCCCGCTGCCCAGCGCCAGCAGAGCCAGGCCAAGCCACAGCGCGATATGCACGCCACGCCGCCCGGCTTTCGCCGGACGGGTAGCCTGTTTCTGGCACAGCTGTCCTGCACAGCTGAGCAGGCTTGCCAGTATCAGCCAGATCCAGGTCATCACTTCGGCAGATACTGCAGGTAGGCCAGACGGCCCTGGATATACAGGCTGTCCGGTTCTGGCAGATCCGCCCGCGAAAGGTCATCGCGTTTTGACAGCAGGATAACCAGCGATACGCGTCCCTGCTGACGGTGCTCAGCCAGCCACTGCGCGAAGTCATCTTTACCGACAAAACGATCTTTCACATCAGGATAATCCAGCCCGTAGCGCAGTTCGCCACTCTGACCAAACAGCGTGATGTCATTGCGCTTCAGCTCCCACGCCAGGCCAGCGGCCAGGCCCACGTTATTGGCCAAGACAAATCGGCTGTCCTGAAGCGGCTCGCGCACGGTGTCGACCAGCGACTGCGGCTGTTTGGAATCCACCACCAGGTTAGGAATGGCAAAACCGATCAGCAGCGCCAGGCCCGCAGGACAGAGCGCCGCAAGCCACCAGCGCTGCTGACTCTGCCTGAACGTAAACCAGCCGACCGCGGCCCAGATGAGGAACGCGACCACCGCGCAGAACACTTTATACAGTTCAACCGAGGACCAGACCGGATGCTTAGCCAGCCCCCACGGAGAGACCACCAGCGCCGCCACCATGCCAATAACGCCAAACGCCAGGTTGATCCCGCCGTTAATGCGTAACGCTCTGGCGCCCTTCTCCGCCGCGAGGCAGGCATAGCGCGCCATCAGGATCGCCAGCGGGGCAAAGCACGGCAGGATATAGGTCGGCAGCTTGCCTTTGGCGATGCTGAAGAACAGCAGCGGCATTATCACCCATCCCAGCAGATAGAATCCGCCGCCCGCGTTTTGTCTGTCACGCCAGCCGAGACGGAACGCGCCGGGCAGCAGCGCCAGCCACGGCAGGCTACCCGCGATCAGGAACGGCACGTAGTACCAGAACGGGGCTTTGTGCTGCGCGTCGCTCTGGGCGAAACGCTGAATATGCTCAACCCAGAAGAAGTAACGCCAGAAGTCAGGCTCACGCTGCGCAATCGCCAGCCCCCATGGCAGAACAATCAGCACGCAGCTCAGGATCGCGAGCCAGCCAAAAATCAGCACCTCTTTCCAGCGCTTCTGGACGATCACCCACGGCAGCACGCCAATCACCGGTACCGCCAGCGCCAGGAAGCCTTTGGTCATCACCCCCATCCCGCAGGCCAGCCCAAGCAGCACATAGCCCCCCGCTTTTCCGGCAACGGTTTTGGCCTGTGACGCCAGCCAGAAGCTGCACATCGCCGCCACCAGCCACAGGGTGATGATGGGATCCAGCACCGCATACGTGCCGATGCCATACACCAGGAACAGGGTCAGGAAGATCAGGCCGGAGAAAAGGGCTGTCCGCTTATCCCGCCAGAGACGCCAGGCCATCCAGATGACCAGCAGCGCCGCTAAACCGGTGGAGAAGATAGACCCGGCGCGCACGGCGAGGTTCGTGTGCCCGAACAGCATCTGCCCGATGCTGTTGATCCAGTAGCCGGCAATCGGCTTTTCAAAGTAACGCAGCCCCAAAAAATGCGGGACAACCCAGTCTCCGGAGGCCAGCATTTCGCGGCTGATTTCCGCATAGCGCGTTTCATCAGGCTGCCAAAGCAGGCGGATATCAACCGGGATGAGGTAGTAAACGATAAACAGTGCGAGAAGCGCTAAGCCATAACGGGCTGTTTTCATTGGACCGGACTCACGGTTTGTTGATAGCCAAGCCAGCCTTCCCGGCCAGCCAGTTCATTGCGGACCACTTTGCCCACGGGGAGGGTGCTGAGGTCGTCTGGCAGCAGCTCGCTTAACGGGCAAAACGCAATGCCCTCCTGAGCGGCCATCGTCAGCAGTTCGTCGAAATCATGCTGATACGCAATCCCTTCCACTTCGGCATGGATGGTATACACCGGCGTACCGGCGTCACGATGAATGCGGTCCAGGATGTAGCGATTGAACTCATCAGCTTTGACCTCGCGCCCGACCACTTCATCCCAGGTGGGAAGCGTGACCGGAATTTGCACCGTACCGTAGCGATTTTCGCCCAACAGCGGCAAAAAGGGCCCGGTTCCGCGGCAATCGCTGTTGTAGCGAAACGCAAAGGCTTCTTTGGCCTTCACGACGCGCTGATCCGCACGCCATCCCGCCACGGCGGAGCAGCACACGGGCTGACCGATAATGGCCTCCAGCTCCAGCATCCCACGCTCGACCTCACGGGACAGGCGCGGGATATCCCAGACGCCCGCCCAGGCTTGCCAGGCATGGTGATCCCAGGCGTGCAGACCCACCTCATGATGCTGCGCCGCTTCACGGATAACCGCTTCATTACCCGCGCCGATGCGTCTGCCGGGCCAGGCGGTGCCGGCCAGCAAAATATCCCAGCCGTAGAGGGATGCTGCGCGCGAGCGCAGCATTTTGAACAGAAATGCCGGTTTAACCAGACGCCATAAATGGCGTCCCATGTTGTCAGGCCCCACGCTGAAGAAAATGCTGGAGCGCACGCCGTGCTTGCTCAGCAGTTCCAGCAGTTTGGGTACGCCGTCACGCGTTCCCCTGAAGGTGTCGACATCAATGCGTAAACCGACTTTTTTCATGAGACCTGTTCCGACAGCTCCACGGTGCGCAGGAAGAAATCAAGCGTTTCATCAATGGTTTGTTCCATCTTCACCGTCGGCGTCCAGTTCAGGCAGCGCTTCGCATTGCGAATGCTTGGCTTACGGTGCTCAACGTCCTGATACCCTTTACCGTAGTAGCTGCTGCTTTCCACTTCGCGGAAGCCGGCAAACGGCGGGAATTTATCGCGCAGCGGGTGGCGCTCAAAGCTGGCCAGCAGCATCTCGGCCAGTTCGCGAATGCTCGCTTCGTTGTCCGGGTTGCCGATATTGATGATTTCACCGTTGCAGCGATTATCTTTGTTTTCGATGATGCGGAACAGCGCTTCGATACCGTCGCTGATATCCGTAAAGCAGCGTTTCTGTTTCCCGCCTTCGATAAGCTTGATTGGCGAGCCTTCCACCAGGTTCAGGATCAGCTGGGTGATCGCACGGGAGCTGCCGATACGCGCCGCGTTCAGGTTATCCAGACGCGGACCCATCCAGTTGAACGGACGGAACAGGGTAAAGCGCAGGCCCTCTTTCTCACCGTAGGCCCAAATCACGCGGTCCAGCAGCTGTTTGGAGACGGAGTAAATCCAGCGCTGCTTGTTGATCGGCCCGACCACCAGGTTGGAGGTGTCTTCATCGAAATTCTTATCGGTACACATGCCGTACACTTCAGAGGTGGACGGGAAGATGATGCGCTTGTCGTATTTCACGCAGTCGCGGATGATCTTCAGGTTCTCTTCGAAGTCCAGCTCAAACACGCGCAGCGGGTTACGGGTGTACTCGATTGGCGTGGCAATAGCGACCAGCGGCAGCACCACGTCGCATTTTTTAATGTGGTATTCAATCCACTCGGAGTGGATGCTGATATCCCCTTCCACGAAGTGGAAGCGCGGGTTGTCGAGGAAACGGCTGATCGCATCCGCGCCAATATCCAGGCCGTAGATTTCGTAGTTATCGTCTTTGAGCAGACGTTCGGTCAGGTGGTTACCGATAAAACCGTTCACGCCGAGGATCAGCACGCGGGTACGGCGTTTGATGGCCACCACCGGCGCGCTGGTGATCAGCGCCCCGGCCACCAGCCCCAGCGACTGCGCCAGCTGGGTGCCCTGAACGTACAGGCCGTTGTCGGTTTGGCCGGTAACGATCTCCAGCGCCTGCTCGCCGCAGCTCACAATCAGCGGGGAGACGGAGACGACGGTGCCCGGTTTTGCCGCCGGAATGTCGTCACGCACGCGGGATTTCCAGACGATGAACTTGCTGACGCCCGCAAAGCTGTAGGCGCCCGGCCACGGGTCGGTCACGGCGCGCACCAGGTTGTGCAGCTGGCGGGCCGGTTTGTTCCAGTCCAGACGACCATCTTCCGGTGCGCGGCGGCCAAAGCAGCTTGCCTTGCTCTCGTCCTGCGCGGTCTCGCTGAAGGTGCCGTTAAGGATGCCCGGCAGCGCATCGCGCAGCAGCGTCTGTGCCGTCGCGTTCAGCTTTTGATGCAGCTGCAGCGCGGTATCGTCCGCATCAATAGCGACCTTCTGCTGCGCCACGATAGCGCCCGCATCCGCACGGCGCACCATGCGGTGCAGCGTCACGCCCGTTTCCGTTTCACCGTTCACCAGCACCCAGTTCAGCGGGGCGCGGCCACGGTAGGCAGGCAGCAGAGAACCATGAAGATTAAAGGCGCCTTTTGCAGCCAGGCCTAAGATCTCGTCGGAGAGCAGGTTGCGATAGTAAAACGAGAAGATGACGTCAGGCGCGAGGGCGCGGATGCGCTCCACCCACAGCGGGTGGTTGACGTCGTCTGGCGCATAAACCGGGATACCGCGCTCGGCGGCGATACGCGCCACGGAGCCGAAAAAGTTATTCTCTCCAGCCGTGTCCGGATGGGTAAAGATTGCCGCAATGTCATAGCCCGCTTCCAGCAGGGCCTGCGTGCCCGTGCACCCCATATCGTGATAGGCAAATACAACAGCTTTCATGGGTGAATTTCCTCTTGAGATGCTTTGTGTTCCTGACGGACAACACGTTGAATAAAGTAGCGCGGACGCGCGCGAACGTCGTTATAGATTCGGCCAATGTATTCACCGAGGAGCCCCATCCCGACAAACTGGGCGCCGATGAACATAAACAGCACGGCAAAGAGCATGAAGACCCCTTCCGCCGCCCACTGTGGGCCAAAGACCAGTCGCAGCACCACCAGCAGAACGGACAGCGCGAAACCGGCCACGGCGATGATGCTGCCGAACACGCTCAGCAGACGCAGCGGCGTGGTGGTCAGGCAGGTGATGAGGTCGTACATCAGGTTGATGAGGCGCATAAAGCTGTACTTCGACTCCCCGTGCTCGCGCTCGGCGTGCAGGACCGGGATTTCCGTTGCCTTACGGGCAAAGGTATTCGCCAGAATCGGAATGAAGGTGCTGCGCTCGTGGCAATGCAGCATGGCGTCGACGATATGGCGGCGGTAGGCGCGCAGCATGCAGCCGTAATCGCCCATCGCTTTACCTGTCGTGCGCTGGATCAGACGGTTGATGGTGCGCGAGGCCAGCTTGCGGAACAGGCTGTCCTGGCGGTTCTGACGTACCGTGCCGACCACGTCATAGCCTTCGTCGGCTTTGGCCACCAGGCGCGGGATCTCTTCCGGCGGGTTTTGCAGGTCCGCGTCCAGGGTGATAATCAGATCGCCCGTGACGTGGCTAAACCCCGCCATAATCGCCGAGTGCTGGCCGTAGTTACGGTTGAGCAGCACGGCAACGATGTGGCTGCCTTCGGCCTGCGCGGCTTCGGTCATCATCAGCGCGGAATTATCGCTACTGCCATCATCCACCAGCAGAATTTCGTAGGCCTTGCCCATCGTGTCACAGGCGGCCGTTGTACGGCGGATCAGTTCGGGCAGGCTCTCCTGCTCGTTATAAACCGGGATGACCACGGATACTTTTTGTACAGGCGGTGCACTGAACATATCAATGTCCTGCAAGCTGATGGAGTGCGGTAATGACGCGGGTTGTGTCGTCATGAGTCATGTCCGGGAAAAGAGGGAGAGAACAAATACGTGCGCTATTCCATTCAGAATTCGGGAGCGATACATCAGGAAAACGCTCGCGGTAGTATTTTTGCGTGTGGGCCGCGCGGAAATGGAGGCCGGTACCGATACCTTTCTCTTTCAGCGCCGCCATCAGGTTGTCGCGTGAGATCCCGCAGCGCGCTTCATCCACGCGAATAATAAACAGGTGCCAGGCGTGAACATGCGGCCATGACGGAATAGTGAGCGGCTGGAACGGCGTATCGGCAAGCTCCCGCAGGTAGCGTTGTGCTATTTCCTCACGGCGCCTGTTGGCCTCTTTCAGTTTGCCTAGCTGCACCAGCGCCAGAGCGGCGTTGATGTCCGCCAGGTTGTATTTATAGCCCGGCGCGATCACTTCCGCCTGCGGCGCGCGACCGTGCGTCTGGCGATCATAGGCATCTACGCCCAGGCCATGGAATTTCAGACTGCGGATCCGCTGTGCCAGCTGCGCGTTATCGGTGACCACCAGGCCGCCTTCCGCGCAGGTCATGTTTTTAATGGCGTGGAAGGAGAAAATTGCCGTTCCTTTCCAGCCCACGTGACGGTTTTTGTAATACGTTCCGGCGGCATGGGCCGCATCTTCAATCACCGGAATACCGTGACGTTCACCGATGGCATGAATTGCGTCGATATCACACGGCGCGCCGGCATAGTGAACGGGAATAATGGCTTTAGTGCGCGGGGTAATAGCGGCTTCCACGGCTTCTGGCGCCACCATTAATGTATCTTTATCCACATCAATCATGACCGGCGTGGCGCCCAGCAATACGATCATATTCAGCGTGGAGACCCAGGTCTGGGAAGGGGTAATAACTTCATCGCCCGGGCCAATATCCAGCGCCATCAGCGTAACGTGCATGCCCGCGGTGGCGGAACAGAGGGCAATCGCATGCTGATTCCCGGTAAGTTGACAGAATGCCTCTTCAAGTTGCTGATTCTTAGGCCCTGTGGTGATCCAGCCCGACATCAAAACGTCCTGAAGCGCCGCAATTTCCTCAGCGCCCATCGACGGCCGCGAAAAAGGCAGAAAATCACTCATTATTAATTTCCTTGCAATCAAAATGGCATGTTTTTGATATTAACCAAATGCCAGCCCGCTTATTTCAACGAACCATAAACTCATATCAAAGTAGCTCTCTTTCCTTAGGGAAAAATTAAGACAACGTTTACAACGTTATAAGACAACTAGCAGCCAATTGAAAAACAACAAGTTAATTTTATATTAAATATTTTTGATGTGATCTTCCGCAACATTTTGAAATGGAAACATTTAAACCAATCCTCAACAAACAAAAAAAATCCCGGCCATTTCAAAATAATATGAAATAGCCGGGAACTTTTCTATTTAGTTAATTGTCGCGCTTATTACAGGTTATCTGGAAAGTTTTTCGGTAATTCACTGGCCGCACAGGCGATCACGCTTTCATTATTGGCACCGCAGTCGCGTACAAAGGTGATTGTGGCAAATTCATCAATCACTTCGGTTGGATACGCCGGGCCCGCATCTCGGTAGCTGTTCATCAGCGGAATATGATCGTTCTGGAAGCAGACGGTTTTTTCCGGGTTGTTCATGACCCAGCGCGGGAAGAAGATGGTGCCGTGGAACAGTTTGTCGCCCAGGTTCACAATCAGGCTGACGTCGGTGCCGGTTGGCTCGGTCCAGGAAATTTTATAGATGCTCTCCCCTACCCGCACGATGTAAGCCTGCTGATCTTTCACCCAACGGTTTGCCACCAGACCGCTGTGAATACGGTAATCCAGGGTCGTCTCGTTTTTGACGTAAATCTCGTAGTTCCAGCCGTTGTCGTAGGTGTAAACAAGGTGTTTGCCAACGAAGCCGCTTAAGTCGTGTTTGTCGAAGGTGTTCATAAGATGTCTCCTTTGTTTTGATGAGACGATCGTACCCCTTCAAAAAATGAATGAATAACGCTATTTTTTAATCAAATTCATCCAAATTTTAGATAAATTATGCATAAGACGACGCTGGAACAATGGTCTTTACTGGAAAGAGTGGTCGAGGCGGGCAGCTTTGCCAAAGCCGCAGAAGAAACCCACCGCAGCCAGTCCTCGGTGAGCTATAACCTGTCGCTGCTGCAGGAGCGGCTGGGCGTGGCCCTCCTGGTGCCGGAAGGACGACGGGCGGTGTTAACGCCGGCAGGAGAACTGCTGCTCAACCAGGTTAAACCGCTGCTGAAAGCCTTTTCGTACGTTGAGACGCGCGCAGCGACCCTTCGCAACGGAATGCGCACGCGGCTGGATCTGGTGGTGGATTCCATTTTCCCCCGCCGCCGCCTGTTTGCCATTCTGCGCCAGTTCCAGCAGCAGTATCCGCAAACCCAGGTACGCCTCACCGAGGTGCTGGAAAACACCCGGGACGATGCCATTAACGACGAAGCCGATGCGATGGTTCTCACCCGCCGCCAGGACATGACCGGGCTCGGCGAATGGCTGATGAATATCGACTTTGTTGCCGTGGCCCACCATCAGCATCCTCTCTTTCACCTCGACGCGCCGCTTAACGACGACATGCTACGCCCGTGGCCGCTCATTCAGATTGCGGACAGTCAGCCCGCCGCGCGCGCGGCCGGTGAGTCATGGACCTTCTCCACCATCGATGCCGCCATTGAGGCCGTCCTCTCTCAGGTCGGCTACGGCTGGCTGCCGGAGGAACGCATCCAGACCCAGCTGGATCAAGGCATCCTGAAACGCCTGCCGCTGAGCCACGGTGCACGCAGAGCGACGCCGCTTCACCTGATTGTTAAGCGCTCCCTCGCCCCGCTTGACGAGCAGGTGGAGACGCTGCTGCGCCTTTTTAGCCAGGAGCCGTCATCCTCACCTGCTACGCTTTAAGGTCCGAACGTTAAAATGATAAGGAGCGGATGATGAAAATCGACTTTACGGGGAAAGTGGCGCTGGTGACCGCCTCAACCGGCGGGATCGGGTTCGCCATTGCCAGAGGGCTGGCAGAAAGCGGTGCCGAGGTGATCGTTAATGGCCGCAGCACGGAATCGGTGAATAAAGGCATTCAGCAGCTGCAGCAGGTGGTGCCGGGCGTGCAGGTGCGCGCCGCGATTGCCGATCTCAGCACGGCGGAAGGGGTCGAGTCGCTGCTGAAGGTGGCGAATAACGTTGATATTCTGGTTAACAACGCCGGGATTTACGGCCCGCAGGATTTCTATGGCATCGACGATGAGACCTGGGAGCGTTACTGGCAGACCAACGTGATGTCCGGCGTGCGTCTTTCCCGCGCCCTCCTGCCGGGCATGGTGCAAAAGGGCTGGGGACGGGTGGTGTTTATCTCCTCCGAGTCGGCCTGCAATATCCCGGCGGATATGATCCACTACGGCGTGACCAAAACGGCGCAGCTCTCCCTGGCGCGCGGGCTGGCGAAGTTCGTGGCGGGAAGCGGCGTGACGGTCAACAGCGTCTTGCCGGGGCCAACGATGTCGGACGGTTTCGCAGAGATGATGAAGGATGAAATCGAAAAAACCGGTAAATCGCTGGAGCAGCTGGCGAAAGAGTTTGTGATGGCCAACCGCCCCAGCTCGGTGATCCAGCGCGCGGCCACGGTAGAAGAGGTGGCCAATATGGTGATTTATGTCTGTTCGCCCCAGGCTTCCGCCACCTCGGGCGCGGCGCTGCGCGTCGATGGCGGCGTGGTAGATGACATCATCTGAGGCTGTCAGGCCGCACTGCCTGCAACCCGACGGGCAGTAATGTAGTGCGCCTGCCAGTAAGCATCCGTCAGGGTTGAGACCGTGACGCCCTGGCTGCTTGAGGCATGAATAAACTGGCTATTGCCAATATACACGCCGACATGCCTGCGGTTCGGACCCGTCTGGAAGAACACCAGATCTCCGGGCCTCAGGCGGTATTGCGTCACCTGCACCCCGCGGTGGATCTGCTCGCCGGTCGTGCGCGGTAAGTTAAGATGCGCTACATCGCTGAACAGGTGCTGCATCAGCGCGGAGCAGTCCACCCCGCGGCGCGTGGTTCCGCCCCACTGATACTGGGTCCCCTTCCACTTTTGGTATTGATCAAGGATGCGCGCGCGCAGCGGGCCCGTATCCTGTTGCATCAGTGCAGATTTCGCTGGCGAGACGGCCAGGTCACTGTTCATCGATAGCATCGACGCGGGGAGTTGAAAACTGAATGCAGAAAACGAAGCAAAACTTAACGTCAGGATTGAAATAAACGATCTAAGAGTCATATCAAGAAAGCAGTAGTGAGTGAGTTTTTCCTTACCTGTGGGGCCAAAGGGTTCCCCTGAATATCGTGCGATGTGGCGATAATATAGACAGATCGTTTTTTCACCAATTCTTATTGAGGCCAAAAATGGACTCACTTTGAGATCGCAAGATCGAGAAAAAAATGGTGGTGATGTAAGGACTGTCCTGGTAAAGCAGGTAAACTGATCCACAGAATGTGTATTTCAGCTAAGACGTATTTATGACCAATATGATTGCCGACGAGACGGTGGCGAAATCCAGCGTGCTCTCTGTCTTTGACTTTGATGGGACGTTAACACACCACGACAGCTTTATTCCTTTCCTGCGCTTTGCCTTCGGGAAACGCTACTTCGCGGGCCGTCTGGTGCGTATGGCGCTGCCCACGCTCCACTGCGTGCGTCGCAAGCTGACGCGCGATGAGCTAAAGGAAGTGCTGATCAAAACGTTCCTGACGGGCGTGGATGAACACTGGTTGCGCCAGCAGGCGGAAGCGTTTTGCGAAAAATACTGGAGCAAGCTGATGCGCCCCGAAGGGGTTCTGGCCGTGGCGGCAGAGGTGAATTCCGGTGCGGAGGTGACCATCTGTTCCGCGTCTCCGGCGCTGGTGCTTCAGCCGTGGGCTGACAAACTGGGCATTAAGCTGATTGGCACGCAGCTGGAAGTGAAAGACGGCAAGCTGACGGGGCGCATCACGGGCCATAACTGCCGCTGCGCCCAGAAGGTGGCCAGGCTGGAAAAAGTGTATGGCGATCTGAACGCCTATCACCTGCGCGCCTGGGGGGACACCCGCGGCGACCACGAGCTGCTGGCGGCGGCGCAGGATCCGCACTGGCGGCACTTCCACCCGCCGCGCAAGCGCCGCAATTCACCCATCAAGTAGCCTTTTTGCCGGGTGGCGGCTGCGCCTTACCCGGCCTACATTCGAACTGTAGGCCCGGTAAGCGAAGCGCCACCGGGCGGTACATCAGGCTTCTCGTTTCCCCGGGAACATCACGCTCGCAATAATTCCCAGCGCCAGCACGCCCAATACCACAAACAGGCTGGCGGTCGCGCCAATGCTGTAACCGTGATGCCAGAAGTGATCGGTGGCATTTAACCCCAGCTTGAACGCCACGAAGAACAGCAGCAGCACCACCGCTTTCTCGAGATGCACCAGATACTGCTTCAGCGCTTCCAGCACGAAGTAAAGGGTACGCAGGCCGAGGATAGCGAACATCATGGCGCTGTAGATAATCAGCGGCTCGCGGCTGACGGCGATAATGGCCGGCACGGAGTCAAACGCGAACATCACGTCTGAGAGTTCCACCACCGCCACGCAGAGCAGCAGCGGGGTCGCATAGCGCTTCGCCTTCTTCACGCGTCCGACCATCACGTCCTGGTTTTCCGGCTTTTCAAGCTCCGCATCCACCTCTTTCTGCGTCAGAATAAAGGCGTTGCTGCTGATTTTCGGCCAGACCGGATAGAAGCGTTTCACCAGGCGATAGGCGAGATGACCCGAGTAATCTTCCACTTCGTCACTCTCTTCATTGCGTCGGAGCATCATTACCGCCGTCCAGCCGACGACCAGCGCGAAAATCACCTCGACGTAAGGCCCCAGACTTAACAGGCTGGTGCCGATAGCCACGAAAATACCGCGGAAGACAATCGCCCCCAGCACGCCCCAGTAGAGCACGCGGTGACGGTACTTATCCGGCACGCCGAACCAGGCGAAGATCGCCATCATCACAAACAGGTTATCGACGGAGAGCACCTCCTCCAGCGCATAACCGGTGAGGAACAGGCTCGCCATCTCGGCGCCGTGGTGAACGTACAGGAACCCGGCGAAGGCCATCGCCATCATGACCCAGAAGAGGGACCACATTGCGGCGCTTTTCAGCGAGATCGGTTTATCGTGACGGTGCATAAAGAGGTCGATAAACATCGCCCCAACGGCCATCACCACAAAGACAACAACGGTTTCCGTCGGGAAACCGAGATGAGCAGCAGACATACATAACCCTTTTATAGAGGCAAAGCACAGCACCATGCAGGCTGGCGTAAACCAGCAGAGAAAAAGGGTGGGCTGTTTATCACATCCACCCTCAAAACCGCAGCGCGACGGCCGCGTAAGGGGTGTACTTTACCTTACCAGATGGGGATTGCACATCTACCGTTTAGGCGCTCATGCCACGCAAACGCTGCAGCACTGCGACCAGAACCGCCACAGACCAACCTACCATCAATGCGCCCACCAGTCCTTCCACCCCGCCGATGAGCCGCCAGTGCTGGGGTAACGTGACGTCGCCGTACCCTACCGTCGCGTAGCTGACCAGTGAAAAATAGAAGCTGGTGTTCCAGTCATTAAACGCGTCGATGACAAAATAAAAGGCAGCAAACAGCCCGGCCTCCAGGAGATGGGCGAAAATCATAGAGATAACGATACCGACATTGCGTAAAACAATGCGTACCGCAGAATCGACGTCTAACGTGATGAATTTTAAAACGCCAAACATCCACAGCGAATGAATGACCACGGTTAGGGTAAGCAAAATAATAATGCTGAGTAGCTGCATGGTACGTGCTCTGACCAAAAGGAGTATGGCCCCGCGAGCGCGGCGGGGCATCTGGTCGAAGCTTAGTCGAAGGGAGAGGAAAAGTTGGTGCAATAATTGCGCTACGTGATTATTTCTCTGCCAGCACGTCCTGCTTGCGGCTGGCCAGCAGCCTTGAGCGATATCCGCAGCGCACTATCTGTGAGTCACCTCTTATTTACATCATTTAAACCTTCCATTAACTGGATAAAAAGAACGCGCCGTCGCTATAGTGGTTTTGTTTAATAAAACTAAGTTGTACCTAATAAAACAAAGAACACACCCTGCGAGGATACAATGACAGAACATTTACGTAACGGCGCGACCGCCACCGAGGACATAGAAAGAGAGACGATGCGGAAGGTGATCTGGCGTATTCTTCCGTTTCTGATTGTCAGTTACCTGGTCTCCATTATCGATCGCGGGAATATCGGCATGGCTTCGCTGCAGATGAATGAGGACCTTGGCCTCAGCAAAGCGGCGTTTGGCTTCGCCAGCAGCCTCTACTTCGTGGCCTATTTCCTGTTTGAGGTGCCGAGCAACCTGGCCATGCAGAAAGTCGGCGCCCGGCTGTGGATACCGCGCATTATGATCAGCTGGGGCATCGTCTCCATGGGCATGGCGCTGGTTCAAAATACCACGTCGCTCTATATCGTCCGTTTTCTTCTCGGAGCAGCGGAAGCAGGCTTCTTCCCGGGCGTCGTGCTGTATCTGACCTGGTGGATCCCTGCCCGCTACCGCGCGCCCATTATTGCGTCCTTTATGGTTGCCATCCCGCTCGCTAACTTCATCGGCTCCCCTCTTTCCGGATTGATACTGTCGCTGGATGGCTGGCTGGGTCTTCGCGGCTGGCATCTACTGTTCATCATTGAAGGCTTACCTGCGGTGCTGCTGGGTATTGCGGCCTGGTTTATTCTCCGGGATCGCCCTCATCAGGCGAAATGGCTCAGCGATGAACAGAAAAAGTGGCTGGAAACCACCCTTGAGACCGAGCGTAGCCAGCAAAAGAACATTGGACACCAGACGACGTGGCAGCTGCTGAAGCATCGCCAAATCTGGCTGATGGCGCTGATTTACGCGGGCGCATCGTCCGCGGGCACCACTATTAGCGTCTGGTCTCCTCAGCTGCTGAAATCCTTCCATCTTGATAATCTGCAAACCGGTCTGTTTAACGCCATTCCTTACGGTCTGGCATCGGTTCTGATGATTGTCTGGGGACGACACTCCGATCGCACCAATGAACGCCGCTGGCATACTGCGCTGACGCTGTTCATGATTGCCGCCGGTGTGTTCGCTGCCTTTGTCAGCGTCTCGCTCTTTGCCACTCTCGCGATCCTGAGCATTATCCTGACGGGCGCGTATTCAATGAAAGGGCCTTTCTGGGCGCTGGCGTCCGGCTGGATGAGCAGCTCCTCGGCGGCGGCAGGGCTGGCCGCGATTGGTGCCATCGCGAACCTGATTGGCGGGGCGGTCATGGTAAATGCCTACGGCATGATCAGCGAGCAAACGGGCAGCTACACGCTGGCTATGCTCCCGCTGGCCGTGCTGTGCCTGGCCGGGGGTATCGCGGTACTCATTATGGGACGGCAGGCACGCAACGCTCAGCTACACGAAAAACAGGTCACACATTCGTGATGACAGAAGCGGGACACATGTCCCGCTTCTGCGTTTAAAGATTTTCTTCCGCCGCGTCGCTCGTTTCACCAAAGAACTGCTGACAGAAGGGCTTACTGGCTCCCATTTTCTGCGACAGACGGCTGGCCGCCGCCTTCATCAACGGGCCTATCTCCTTCTCACGACGATCTTCCGTCAGCCGTGAGATGGGGCCGGTCAGGGCTAACGCCGCAACCAGCTTGTCGTGATCGCCGAAGACAGGCATCGCAAACGCAGCGGTATGGGGATCGCGTGCGCCTGACGTGTAGAAAGGGAGTTCAGCATCGCCCTCCGGCAGGCTCTCATTGAGCCCCCAGTGGCGCAAGACCTTACTGATGGCCGAACTATCAAGCGGGAACTGGCTGCCGGGAAGATTACTGTGTCGCAGGCCGTGCGACGCTTCAGCGCGAAACAGGCAAAGGCGCTGCCCGCCCTCCAGCACATACCAGCTGGCGCTCTCCTGAGACGCCAGGGATAAGGCCTGAAGCTCTGGCTGAACCACCCGCGAAAGATGGAAAGATTGTTCATACAGCTTGCCGAGGTAAAGCAGACGTGGGCCAAGCGCATAATTGCCGTCTTCATGCCTGACGACGTAATTCATCCGTTCAAGAGAATTCATCAAGCGGTAAACCGTGGTTTTGTGATAACCCGACAGCTGTGCCAGCGCGGTCAGCGTCAGGCTCTCATCCCCAGGACGGAAGCAATCCAGTAAAGCCAGCGCTTTTTCAACCGCTACAACGCCTTCATTCCCCATCATTATCTCCTTGTTAGCCCGGCAGTGAGTGTACCTCAAATTTTGTGAGTCACTTCGTGTTTACATCACAAACGCCACCTCGGGTCTGGCTAAAAGGAAAGCAACACCGCTATAGTTGTTTTGTTCTGTACACCTACATTGTACTCAGTAAAACAATATGGAGGCATTCATGTCCGTTTCTGAAAAAAAACCGATTAATCGCCAGTTCGAACGCGTTTCTGCCGAGGACGTTCGTCGGGCTGCCGAGTATCAGGCCGCCATTCTGGCCGACGTCGCCGGTCGCCGCGGTACGCTTCACGGCCGCATCAAACCGCTGGCTCCTCACATGTCCGTTGCGGGTCCGGCCATCACCGTGGAAGTCCGTCCGGGTGATAATCTGGCGATTCATGCCGCGATGGCGGTTGCGCAACCCGGCGATGTCCTGGTCGTCGACGGCAAAGGCGACCTGAGCTGCGCGCTGCTGGGCGAAATCATGGCCACTCAGGCTCAGGCGAGCGGCATTGCGGGCATCATTATTGACGGCGCTGTACGTGACGCCGATTCCCTGAGCAAAGGTCACTACCCTGTCTTTTCTGCCGGTCTGAACCCCTGCGGCCCGACAAAGTTAATTTCTGGCCGGGTTAATCATCCCATTTCAGTCGCCGGGGCGACGGTTCAGGCCGGGGATCTGGTTGTCGCGGATATCGACGGCGTGGTCGTCATCCCGCGTGATGAGGTTCAGCAGGTCATCGCGCTGGCAAAAGAAAAGCTGGAGATGGAGACCCGGCGTCTTGCCGCCATCCGTGAAGGCGATTTGCGTCCACACTGGCTAGATGACGCGCTTCGTAAGGCAGGTATGTTAGCTGACGGGGAGACGCTGTGATGGGGGGCAAAGACGTAATTCTGGTTACCGGAAGCGACCTGGCGGAGCAGGCCATGGTGATGCTGCAGGGCTTTGAGGTGGTGTTTGCGGGCCGCCAGCCGACAGAAGATGACCTGATCGCGCTGTGTAAACGACACAATCCCGTGGCGATTCTGGTTCGTTACGGCCGGATCACCGCGAAAGTCATGGATGCCGCCCCGGCTCTGCAGGTTATTTCCAAGCACGGAAGCGGGATCGATGTGATAGACCAGACGGCAGCGGCCGAGCGCAATATCGCCGTCCGCGCGGCCCCAGGCGCAAACGCGGCGGCAGTGGCTGAACATACCTGGGCGCTGATCCTCGCCTGCGCAAAGTCTGTAGTGCCTCTGGACAAGCGGTTACGAGACGGGCACTGGGATAAGGCAACGCATAAATCCATTGAGCTGGAGGGATTAACCCTGGGGCTAATCGGATTGGGCGCTATCGGCTCGCGCGTGGCAACTATTGGTCATGCCTTCGGTATGAAGGTGCTGGCTTACGATCCTTATGCGAAGTCCATGCCTGCCCTGTGCGAACGCGCAGAGACGCTGATCGGACTTCTTTCCCGTTCCGATGTCATCTCTTTGCACTGTCCGCTAACCGATGAGAATCGGGGAATGATCAATAGCGAGGCGCTCGCACACTGCAAACGGAACGCCATTCTGGTCAATACGGCACGCGGTGGACTGATCCACAGTGAATCGTTACTGGCGGCGCTCCGGGATGGCACGCTGCACAGCGCAGCGCTGGACAGCTTTACCCAGGAGCCGCTGACGGCGCCGCACCTCTGGCAGTCCGTAGAAAACGTGGTGATTTCACCGCATATTGGCGGCGTTACCGCCGCGTCATACATCAAGATGGGGACCGTGGCCGCGGGCAATATTCTGGCCGTGACGGATGCCACCACCGTCAGCCCGTAAAGCCAAGCGTGACGAGTGGCAGCGCGCTGATGTCACTTGTCTTCTGCCAGCGCCTGAGCACACGCCCAGGCACTTGCCCAGGCCCACTGGAAGTTATACCCGCCGAGCCAGCCGGTCACGTCCATCACTTCACCGATGAAGTAGAGCCCCGGCACGTTGCGCGCTTCCATGGTACGGGAAGAGAGTTCATTCGTGTCGACTCCGCCCAGCGTGACTTCCGCCGTGCGGTAGCCTTCCGTGCCGTTTGGCTGCACGCGCCAGTTTGTTAGCGTCTCGACCAGCGTTTCCTGCTCGCGGCTGTTAAGCTGCTTGAGCGACACGTCGGGGATCTGCCCCAGCACCTGCAAACATTCCACCAGACGCTTCGGCAGCTGCATTGCGAGGGTGTTTTTCAGGCTTTGATTCGGGTGCGCGGTACGCTGCTCGTTGAGGAAGGCATCGAGATCGCAGTCCGGGAGCAGGTTAACCGTGACAAACTCTCCCGGCTGCCAGTAGCTCGAGATTTGCAGGACCGCCGGGCCGGAGAGGCCGCGATGGGTAAAGAGCAGGTTTTCGCGAAACACCGTGCCGTCTTCGGCGGTGATAACGGCGGGAACGGACACGCCAGACAGCGTCTGAAGCTGTTCCAGAAGCGGTTTATGCAGCGTGAACGGCACCAGCCCGGCGCGCGTAGGCAGGACTTTCAGGCCAAACTGCTCGGCGATTTTATAGCCGAACGGGGAAGCGCCCAGCCCCGGCATAGACAGGCCGCCGCTGGCAATCACCAGATTATCGGCGCTGACGGTTTCACCGTTGAGCTGCAGCGTGTAGCCCTGGTCATCGCGGGAAACGTCCAGCACTTCGGTGCGCAGGCGCATGACCACGCCGCCCTTCTCGCACTCGGCCACCAGCATATCGACAATCTGCTGCGCGGAGTCGTCGCAGAACAGCTGGCCCAGCGTCTTCTCATGCCATGCGATACCGTGCTTACCCACCAGGTCGATAAAGTCCCACTGGGTATAACGCGCCAGCGCAGATTTACAAAAATGACGGTTTTGGCTCAAATAGGCCGCGGGTTCAACATACAGGTTAGTAAAGTTGCAGCGCCCGCCGCCGGACATCAGGATCTTGCGGCCTGGCTTTTTACCGTTATCCAGCAGCAGCACGCGACGACCCGCCTGTCCGGCCATTGCCGCACAAAACATACCCGCCGCACCGGCGCCAATTACCACGGCATCAAACCTTTCCACGTCAAAACCCTCTTTGTTAACTGCCGCGGATTGTAAAGTTTCCTCTGTGGTCACACCAGCGTAAAAAGATATTACAAAGCCATTCCATTGAAATTTAAAGAATATCCTTTCAGGCACTTTTCTCAATTCAGGTGGTATGTCAAAAAAAGTCTATATTTCACTTTGCCCGTTGCGCATTTGTCCTGGATAATGCGCCGCGTTCATGTCCTCAAAATGGCGTAACGTCCTATGCTACATTTGTTTGCCGGCCTGGATTTACATACCGGGCTTTTACTCTTGCTTGCTCTGGTTTTTGTACTGTTTTACGAAGCGATCAACGGCTTCCACGACACTGCAAACGCAGTAGCGACGGTTATCTACACTCGCGCAATGCGATCGCAGCTTGCGGTTGTTATGGCGGCGGTATTTAACTTTTTTGGTGTCCTCCTGGGCGGACTGAGCGTTGCGTATGCGATTGTGCATATGCTGCCAACAGATCTGCTGCTTAACGTAAGTTCTGGCCATGGCCTCGCTATGGTGTTCTCAATGCTGCTTGCTGCAATTATCTGGAACCTCGGTACCTGGTATTTCGGCCTGCCTGCATCCAGTTCTCACACCCTCATCGGCGCGATTATCGGTATCGGGTTAACCAACGCCCTCATGACCGGTACATCGGTTGTTGATGCGTTAAATATCCCGAAAGTACTGGGGATCTTTGCCTCTCTCATCGTCTCCCCTATCGTGGGTCTGGTGGTGGCGGGCGGGCTGATCTTCATCCTGCGTCGTTACTGGAGCAATACCAAAAAACGCTCCCGTATTCACCTGACGCCGGCAGAGCGTGAAAAGAAAGACGGCAAGAAAAAGCCGCCATTCTGGACGCGTATTGCCCTGATCATTTCCGCTATCGGCGTGGCTTTCTCACACGGCGCGAACGATGGTCAGAAAGGCATTGGTCTGGTGATGCTGGTACTGATCGGTGTTGCTCCGGCAGGCTTCGTGGTTAACATGAACGCCTCCGGCTACGAAATCACCCGTACCCGCGATGCGGTCAACAACGTTGAAACTTATTTCCAGCAGCACCCTGAACTGCTGAAAAAAGCGACCGGCGTTGACCAGTTAATCCCGTCTCCGGAAGCGGGTGCCACGACTGCGCCAGGCGAGTTCCACTGCCATCCGGCAAACGCGATTAACGCGCTGGAACGTGCGAAAGGCATGCTGGGCAATATCGAAAGCTATGACAAACTGACCGTTGAGCAGCGTGGTCAGTTGCGTCGCATTATGCTGTGCATCTCTGATGTGACGGATAAAGTGGCGAAGCTGCCAGACGTGAATGCTGACGACCAGCGTCTCCTGAAGAAACTGAAAGGCGATATGCTCAACACCATTGAGTACGCGCCAATCTGGATCATCATGGCGGTCGCGCTGGCACTCGGTATCGGTACGATGATTGGCTGGCGCCGCGTGGCGACCACCATCGGCGAGAAGATCGGTAAGAAAGGCATGACCTATGCGCAGGGTATGTCCGCGCAGATGACGGCGGCAGTGTCTATCGGTCTGGCGAGCTATACCGGTATGCCGGTATCGACCACCCACGTACTCTCCTCGTCCGTGGCAGGTACCATGATTGTTGACGGTGGCGGTCTGCAGCGCAAAACCGTGACCAACATTCTGATGGCCTGGGTGTTCACCCTTCCGGCGTCCATCCTGCTGTCTGGCGGGCTGTACTGGATTTCGCTGAAGCTGATTTAATCGGTTAAAGGCGACAAAAAAGCGGGTCAGGAAACTGACCCGCTTTTTTTATGCTCAGTGCCAAATCATCAATGCAATCATGCTGACCACGACCAGGCCACACAGGGCGCTGGTTAAAATGAACTGACGACGCAGGCGCTCGCAGCGACGGATAAACTCTTCATCGTGATGATCGCGGTAGCGCTGGTAGTAAATATATCCCACCAGACGCATCTGTTTGCTGGGCTGTCCATGCGAGGTGAAGAACCCTCCACCGTCCACATACTGATAAAGCAACGGATCGCAACCACGAAGTACCACTAACAGCGCACGTAACGATGAGAAGTAGCGCGCCATATTCACTATGCAAACTACGCATAACGCCCAAAACAATGCGACGGTGCTAATCATACATCCTCCCCGGCGTCCGCCCACGAAGCAAGGCTTCTGAGCTACCGCACCCCAATGCCCTGACAGACAGTTCAGTGAAAGAATGACCAAAAGTCGATCCGGTTCGCGTTTTAATATCCGAACGGCTCATTTAATAGTGTAGGAGATCCGTTAATTTTTTTGCCACAAGGTTAATCGTTATCAACACCAAAGCTTGAAAAATATGTTTAACTGGGCCGTAATGAAAGCATCAGACGACGGCTTTCCCATTTAGTCATCGATAACTTAAGGAAGGAGTAACACTATGGCTTACAAACACATTCTCATCGCGGTAGACCTCTCCCCGGAGAGCAAAGTGCTGGTTGATAAAGCGGTATCCATGGCACGTCCCTACAACGCGAAAGTTTCGCTGATTCACGTTGATGTGAATTACTCCGACCTCTACACCGGTCTGATCGACGTCAATCTGGGCGATATGCAGAAGCGTATCTCCGAAGAGACGCACCACGCCCTGAGCGAACTGTCCACCAACGCGGGCTACCCGATTACCGAAACCCTGAGCGGCAGCGGCGACCTGGGCCAGGTATTGGTTGATGCGATCAAGAAATACGACATGGATCTGGTGGTGTGCGGTCACCATCAGGACTTCTGGAGCAAGCTGATGTCTTCCGCTCGCCAGCTGATTAATACCGTTCACGTGGATATGCTGATTGTTCCGCTGCGTGACGAAGAAGACGAGTAAGCGCAAAAAAGCCCGGTGGCGCTAACGCTTACCGGGCCTACAGGCGGCCCGAAATGTAGGCCGGGTAAGGCGAAGCCGCCACCCGGCTTTTTTTATTCCGGTGTCCCCGAATAAATATCAAACCGGTGCCCTTTGGTGGTCACCGCATTGGTCGTGGCAACGTCCGCCAGGGGCGGCGCATAGTCAGGGCGCTTCACCACCACCCGCTTCGTCGCGAGCTGACGAGCCGGTTCCAGCAGGCCATCCGCATCCAGATCAGGCCCCACCAGAGACTGAAACACCCGCATCTCTTTCTTCACCAGCGCGCTTTTCTGCTTGTGCGGGAACATCGGGTCGAGATAGACGACCTGCGGGCGCGGGGTGATATCGGTCAGCGCCGTCAGGCTCGAGGCATGGATCAGCTGCAAACGCTCCTGCAACCACGGCCCGATTTCCGGGTCCGCGTAGCCACGGCTCAGACCGTCGTCGAGCAGGGCTGCCACCACCGGATTGCGCTCCAGCATCCGCACATGACAGCCGACAGACGCCAGCACAAACGCATCGCGCCCCAGCCCCGCCGTGGCATCCACCACGTCCGGCAGATAGCTTCCTTTAATCCCAACCGCTTTCGCCACCGCTTCGCCGCGACCGCCGCCGAACTTGCGCCGGTGCGCCATGGCCCCGCCGACAAAATCGACAAAAATCCCGCCGAGCTTCGGTTCGTCGCGCTTACGTAATTCGAGATGTTCTGGTGTCATCACCAGCGCCATCAGGTTATCTTCATCGTGCTCCAGCCCCCAGCGGGCGGCCAGAACAGATAAGGCGCCGTCTCCGGCGCCTGTTTCATCCACTAAGCAGATATTCACGTAACAATCAGCCTTTGATCCCGTAATGCTCAAGCATCGCGTCCAGCTGCGGCTCGCGCCCACGGAAGCGTTTGAACAGCACCATTGGCTCTTCGGAACCGCCGCGGGTCAGGATGTTGTCGAGGAACGACTGGCCGGTTTCGCGGTTGAAAATCCCCTCTTCTTCGAAACGAGAGAAGGCATCCGCCGCCAGCACGTCGGCCCACAGGTAGCTGTAATAACCTGCCGCATAGCCGCCCGCGAAGATGTGGCTGAACGCGTGCGGGAAGCGGCCCCAGGTTGGCCCTGGAATAACCGCGACCTGCTTTTTAATCTCGGCCAGGGTTTCAAGGATTTTCGCCCCCTGCTCCGGGCTGAACTCGGCGTGCAGGCGGAAGTCGAACAGGCCGAACTCCAGCTGGCGCAGGATAAACATCGCCGCCTGGTAGTTCTTCGCCGCCAGCATTTTATCCAGCAGTTCTTTCGGCAGCGGTTCGCCGGTCTCGTAGTGGCCGGAGATAAACGCCAGCGCGTCCGGCTCCCAGCACCAGTTTTCCATAAACTGGCTTGGCAGCTCGACCGCATCCCACGGTACACCGCTGATGCCTGCCACGCCTGCGGTTTCGATGCGGGTCAGCATATGGTGCAGACCGTGACCGAACTCGTGGAACAGGGTGATCACTTCGTCGTGGGTAAAGAGCGCAGGTTTGCCGTTCACCGGACGGTTGAAGTTACAGGTCAGGTAGGCGACCGGCTTCTGCAGGGAACCGTCTGCTTTACGCATCTGGCCCACGCAGTCGTCCATCCACGCCCCGCCGCGCTTGTTCTCACGCGCGTAGAGATCGAGGTAGAAGCTGCCGCGCAGTTCGTTTTTCTCGTCATACAGCTCGAAGAAGCGCACGTCCGGATGCCAGACGTCGATATCGGTACGCTCTTTGGCGGTGATGCCATAGATGCGCTTCACCACTTCAAACAGGCCGTTAACGGCTTTGTTTTCCGGGAAGTACGGGCGCAGCTGCTCGTCGCTGATGCTGTAGAGGTGCTGCTTCTGTTTTTCGCTGTAGTAAGCAATGTCCCACGGCTGCAGCTCGTCCACGCCGAACTCCGCTTTCGCGAAGGCGCGCAGCTGGGCCAGCTCTTTTTCACCCTGCGGACGGGCGCGTTTCGCCAGATCGGTCAGGAAGTCGAGCACCTGCTGCGGATTTTCCGCCATTTTGGTGGCGAGGGATTTATCAGCATAGTTTTCAAAGCCCAGCAGCTGAGCCAGCTCGTGGCGCAGGGCGAGGATTTCCGCCATCACCGGGCTGTTGTCCCACTTACCGGCATTCGGCCCCTGATCGGAAGCGCGGGTGCTGTAGGCGCGGTACATCTCTTCGCGAAGCGCCTGGTTTTCGCAGTAGGTCATCACCGGCAGATAGCTTGGGATATCCAGGGTTAACAGGTAGCCGTCCTGCTCTTTCGCTTCGGCCTGCGCTTTTGCCGCCGCCAGGGCGCTTTCCGGCATGCCGGAAAGCATAGCTTCGTCGGTAATCAGCTTCGTCCAGCCCATGGTGGCGTCAAGGACGTTGTTGCTGTACTGGTTGCCCAGCTCGGACAGGCGCGCGGCGATTTCACCGTAGCGGGTCTGCTTCTCTTTTGGCAGGCCAATCCCGGACAGCTCAAAATCACGCAGGGCGTTATCGACCGATTTTTTCTGGGCGGTGTTCAGCTCGGCGTAGTGATCGCCGTCGCGCAGGTCGCGGTAGGCTTTGTAGAGCCCTTCGTGCTGGCCGACCCAGGTGCTGTACTCAGAGAGCAGCGGCAGGGTTTGCTCGTAGGCTTCACGCAGTTCCGGGCTGTTTTTTACCGAGTTCAGGTGGCTCACCGGGGAGAAGATACGCCCCAGCACGTCGTCCACTTCGGCCAGCGGCTGACACAGATTTTCCCAGGTGTACGGCCCGCCCTGCGCGACCACGCTTTCTACCGCCGCGCGGCAGTTGTCCAGCGATTGCGTAACCGCTGGAACCACATGCTCGGGGAGGATTTTAGAAAACGGCGGCAACGAAAAAGGCGTCAGTAATGGATTGGTCATAAACGCTGTCCTGTTGAATAAGATGAATGAAGCGCGCATCCGGCGCTGTGCATATGCGATCTAGAATGGGGTTAAGTGTAGAGGATTTCAATGCCAGACGTTGTCGAAAAGAGCCCGGTGGCGCTGCGCTTACCGGGCCTACGGGTAATCTGCGCCGTTCTGCTGTAAACTGTGGCAAATCGTCAATTCAGCGGAATATCATTACCCATGCTCAGTTATCGCCACAGCTTCCACGCAGGCAACCACGCCGACGTCCTTAAACACACTGTTCAGAGCCTGATCATCGAATCGCTCAAAGAGAAAGAGAAGCCGTTTCTCTATCTGGACACCCACGCGGGCGCGGGCCGTTATCAGCTGAGCGGTGAGCATGCCGAGCGTACCGGTGAATACCTGGAAGGGATCGCCCGCATCTGGCAGCAGGACGACCTGCCTGCCGAGCTGGAGCCGTATATCGGCGTGGTGAATCACTTCAACCGCAACGGCCAGCTGCGCTACTACCCGGGATCCCCGCTGATTGCCCGCCAGCTGCTGCGCGAGCAGGACAGCATCCAGCTGACCGAGCTGCATCCGAGCGACTTCCCGCTGCTGCGTTCTGAATTCCAGAAAGACAGCCGCGCCCGCGTGGAAAAAGCCGACGGCTATCAGCAGCTGAAAGCCAAGCTGCCGCCGGTTTCCCGTCGCGGCCTGGTACTGATCGACCCGCCGTACGAAATCAAAACCGACTATCAGGCGGTGGTGACGGGTATTCACGAAGGCTACAAACGCTTCGCCACCGGAACATACGCCCTGTGGTATCCGGTGGTGCTGCGCGCGCAAATCAAGCGCATGATCAAAGACCTGGAAGCCACCGGCATCCGCAAAATCCTGCAGATCGAGCTGGCCGTGCGTCCGGACAGCGACCAGCGCGGCATGACCGCCTCGGGCATGATCGTCATTAACCCGCCGTGGAAGCTCGAAGCGCAGATGAACAACGTGCTGCCGTGGCTGCACAAAACGCTGGTGCCAGCCGGTACGGGTCATACCTCCGTCAGTTGGATCGTGCCGGAGTAATCGCAGCCATCGGTGGAAACTATTGATTTCAGGTATACAATCGCGGCAATTCACGATTAAGGACAAAAGCTATGACTAAGCATTATGACTACATCGCCATCGGCGGTGGCAGCGGCGGCATCGCCTCCATCAACCGCGCGGCCATGTACGGCCAGAAGTGTGCGCTGATTGAAGCCAAAGCGCTGGGCGGCACCTGCGTGAACGTGGGTTGTGTACCGAAAAAGGTGATGTGGCATGCGGCGCAAATCCGTGAAGCTATCCATATGTATGGCCCGGACTACGGCTTTGACACCACCATCAACCACTTCGACTGGGACAAACTGATCGCCAGCCGTACCGCCTACATCGACCGTATTCACACCTCGTACGACAACGTGCTGGGTAAAAATAACGTCGACGTTATCCACGGTTTCGCCCGCTTTATGGACGCGAAAACGATCGAAGTGAACGGTGAGACGATCACCGCCGATCACATCCTGATCGCCACCGGCGGCCGTCCGAGCCACCCGAACATCCCGGGCGTGGAATACGGCATCGACTCTGACGGTTTCTTCGAACTGCCTGCCCTGCCTAAGCGCGTTGCCGTGGTGGGCGCGGGTTACATCGCGGTGGAGCTGGCTGGCGTGATTAACGGTCTGGGCGCCGAAGCGCACCTGTTCGTGCGTAAACACGCGCCGCTGCGCAGCTTCGATCCGCTGATCGTTGATACGCTGGTTGAAGTGATGAACACCGAAGGCCCAACCCTGCATACCAACGCCGTGCCAAAAGCGGTGGTGAAAAATGCAGACGGCAGCCTGACCCTGGAGCTGGAGGATGGTCGCAGCCAGACCGTCGATTGCCTGATCTGGGCGATTGGCCGTGAACCGGCGAACGATAATTTCAACCTGGGCGTGACCGGCGTGAAAACCAACGAAAAAGGCTATAT
Organism: Enterobacter cloacae complex sp. 2021EL-01169; assembly: GCF_020733125.1. Lineage (NCBI taxonomy): Bacteria > Pseudomonadati > Pseudomonadota > Gammaproteobacteria > Enterobacterales > Enterobacteriaceae > Enterobacter > Enterobacter cloacae complex sp. 2021EL-01169. Next base: position 37,206 of record NZ_JAJFTC010000009.1, on the reverse strand, counting down.
CGTCGTCGATAAATTCCAGAACACCAGCGTACCGGGCATTTATGCGGTCGGCGATAACACCGGTGCCGTTGAGCTTACCCCGGTTGCCGTTGCGGCGGGCCGCCGTCTCTCCGAGCGCCTGTTCAATAACAAGCCGGACGAGCATCTGGACTACAGCAACATCCCGACCGTGGTCTTCAGCCACCCGCCAATCGGCACCGTCGGCTTAACCGAGCCGCAGGCGCGCGAGCAGTATGGCGACGACCAGGTGAAAGTGTATAAATCCGCGTTTACCGCGATGTATACCGCCGTTACCTCCCACCGTCAGCCGTGCCGCATGAAGCTGGTCTGCGTCGGCCCGGAAGAGAAGATTGTCGGTATCCACGGCATTGGCTTCGGCATGGATGAGATCCTGCAGGGCTTTGCGGTAGCGCTGAAGATGGGCGCGACCAAGAAAGATTTCGACAATACCGTGGCGATCCACCCAACGGCCGCCGAAGAGTTTGTCACCATGCGTTAATGCATAAGCCCCTCTCCGGAGGGGCTTTTTTTATTCACATTCATAAATCGTTGCAAAACGAATGCTCCGAAAAGAGTGATCTACCGCACATATCCCTCCACATCTACCGAAGCGAATGTCTACGCTTATAAGACGCCCGGATAAACCTGTCTTTTGAACACACAACCGGAGGTCCCTATCACCATGTTCAACCAGAAACTACAGGCTACCGAGAACATCGAATTCGAGATTGCAGAAGAGCTGCGCTACGAGACCGATCCCTGCGAGTTGAAACTGGATGAAATGATTGAGGCGGAGCCGGAACCCGAGATGATCGAGGGGCTACCCGCCTCCGATGCACTGACGCCCGCAGACCGCTATCTTGAACTGTTTGAGCACGTGCAGTCCTCGCGCCTGTTCACGGACAGCAAAACCTTTCCCGACTGCGCGCCGAAGATGGATCCGCTGGATATCCTGATCCGCTATCGCAAGGTCAGACGCCACCGGGATTTCGACCTGCGCCAGTTTGTGGAAAACCACTTCTGGCTGCCGGAGACCTACAGTACGGAATATGTCTCCGACCCCGGTCTGTCCCTCAAAGAGCACATTGACAGCCTGTGGCCGGTGCTGACGCGCGAGCCGCAAGATCATATTCCCTGGTCTTCCCTGCTGGCGCTGCCCCAAGCCTATATCGTTCCCGGCGGACGATTCAGCGAGACCTACTACTGGGATTCCTATTTCTCCATGCTGGGGCTGGCGGAGAGCGGTCGTAACGATCTGCTGAAATGTATGGCGGATAACTTCGCCTGGCTGATTGAACGCTACGGGCATATTCCCAACGGCAACCGTACCTATTATCTCAGCCGCTCCCAGCCGCCGGTCTTTGCGCTGATGGTGGAGCTGTTTGAGGAGGACGGCGTGCGCGGTGCGAAACGCTATCTGGAACACCTCAAAATGGAGTACGCCTTCTGGATGGACGGCGCGGAGTCGCTCCTGCTTAACCAGGCCTACCGCAGCGCCGTGCGTATGCCGGACGGCTCGTTGCTCAACCGCTACTGGGATGACCGTGATACCCCGCGCGATGAATCGTGGATTGAGGACGTGGAAACTGCCCGCCATTCGGGCCGTCCGCCAAACGAGGTGTATCGCGACCTGCGCGCCGGGGCGGCGTCCGGCTGGGACTATTCCTCCCGCTGGCTGCGCGATCCGTCGCGGCTCGCCAGCATCCGCACGACGCAGTTTATCCCCATCGATCTGAACGCCTTCCTGTTCAAGCTGGAAAGCGCAATCGCCAACATCTCGGCGTCGAAAGGGGATAAAGAGACGGCCGACCTGTTCCGCCAGAAAGCCAGCGATCGCCGCGAGGCGGTGAACCGCTATCTGTGGGACGAGGAGAGCGGCTGTTACCGAGATTACGACTGGCGACGCGAAGAGCTGGCGCTGTTTTCTGCCGCCAGCATTGTGCCGCTGTATGTCGGCATGGCGACCCATGAGCAGGCCGAGCGCCTGTCTGATGCGGTCAAAGCGCGACTGCTGACGCCGGGCGGGATTCTGGCGACCGAGTACGAAACCGGCGAGCAGTGGGATAAACCCAACGGCTGGGCGCCGCTGCAGTGGATGGCGATCCAGGGGTTCAAGCAGTACGGCAACGACTCGCTGGGGGATGAAATCGCCTGGAGCTGGCTGCATACGGTGAACCATTTTTATCAGACGCATCATAAGCTGATTGAGAAGTACCACATCGCCAGCAGCACGCCACGCGAAGGGGGCGGGGGTGAGTATCCGCTGCAGGATGGTTTCGGCTGGACGAACGGCGTGGTGCGGCGGCTGATTGGGTTGTATGGGGAGCCTTGAATAGGGTGCGGTCTGGTGCCCTCACCCCGGCCCTCTCCCACGGGGAGAGGGAGGAGAGATCAGCGAATCACCTCATAAATGGCGCTCTGAATAGACTGCCATTTTTTGGTGGTGGCATCCGGCTGTGACTTCGCACGGCGTGTGGCCATGTCGAGATCGTGCTGCTGGCGTTTCACCACCGCTGGCACGGTGCAGAAAGCTTTGAGGTACTCTTTACGTACCGAGGTCAGAGACTCGCCGTTCGACATCGCGTGGCTGAGCGTGTTGATGAAGCGCCGACACGGCTTCTCCTCCACCATGTTTTGCCGGTAGCGTAGCATCAGCTCCAGCACGTCGTCATAGCCTGCCGACATCGCCTCTTCGGTCCAGGACAGCTTCCAGTCCATACCGCCCTGCAAAAAGAGCTGGGTCACGCGGGTGTCGTTGCGGTTAATGGCCGAGCGGAAATTATTCTCGTCCCAGGTCACTCCCAAGCGCGTGAGCGTTTCGCGCGAGGAAGGTGTCTCACGCATTTCCTGTGGCGGCGCCGCTTCAGCCGCGCTGACGGCCGCAGGCTGCGGTTTACTGCTGGTCACCAGCCAGAAGCCTCCCGCCACGATGGCAATCACCATAACGCCAACCGCCCCCCATAACGCACCGGAAATGAGCTGCTCGCGTTGTTCGGGGGTGCGCGGCGCGCGCTGGGTCGGCTTTTCAATGGTGTCACGGACTTCAAACAGATCCCCACCGGTGACCCGATCCATTTTCTGCGCCTTTTCCCAGAAGGTATGCAGTTCGCTGGCATCTACCGCCATGAATCCCGCCGGATTGACGCGCGTTCTCCCCTCTTCAAACGCGCGTTGAACGGGCCGCGCGATCTGCGCATAGTAGTTATCCAGCAGCTGGATTTGCGCCGAGCTTAACGTTTTCTGGACGGTGATGTTGTTGCGAATTTGCCGAATGTCATCGAGGAAGGTTTGCAGCGTTTTACGCGGTTCAACCAGCAGCGTCAGCATGGACGGGTCGCTGAACAGCGAAGCGTAATAGCGGCTGAACTCTTTTTTATCCACCAGCATTTGCGCCAGTTCGCTGAACATCATGCCGCTCAGGACATCGTTGATCTCGCCCAACTTCAGCCAGCGCCGTACGCGGTCGGCGTTAAACAAAGTCTTGAGATGGTTATTCAGCCTTACCTGATCGGGCCAGGCCTGCTGGATGAGCCCTTTTATCATGAGCTCTATCGCCCGCACCTGCTTATGCGCCTGCTGCTGCTGAAGTTCGCTGCCCGGAGTCAGCTCCGTGCTGTAGGTCAACAGCGGCTGCTGCAGGCGAAGGTGCTCCAGCGCGGTGACAAAGCGCATCGCCGCAATCAGCTGGTTTTCACTCACATCCTGTCCGCTTTCATACTGCGGCACGCGCTGCTGCAGCAGGCGCAGCTGGAGCGTAAATTCCGACATCTCGGCATCATTCAGGTTGAGTTTTTTCGCCACGGCTCCCCAGCCGCCCAGGGCTAATCGCGCGCTGTCCAGTTGTTCCAGAAACCAGCGTGGATCTTTGCCCTCAGAAGCATGTACATTCAGAAGAAGCAAAATTTCCACCGACGCATGGCGAATGACCGCCAGACAGTGTTCGAACTGTTCGCGAATATGATGTGATGTGCTGAGAGTCATTGTTTTCCTTAAGCGACAACGAAGACATCCGGATTGGCACGTAACGGCCTTTTTTCTTTTTATTTATACGCGGTTAACCATACCTGACTTTCTGTTGAAATAAAGTGACAACCCTAAAATCATTTAAAATGTTTCAGGAGAATCTGAATGCCGGTTTTAATTACCCCTCGCCTGAACTGCTCGCCTTTACGAGAAGAAGACTGGCCCTTTTTTCTGGCGCTACAGCAGCATCCCGACGTCATGCGCTTTGTGGCGGAAGACCGCCCCGTCGCGGCGATCCGCGAGGCGTTTGATTCGCGCCTGACGCCCTGGACGCCAGGGAGCGCGCACTGGCTGTGCCTCGTCGTGCGTGACGCCGCTTCCAGGGCTCCGTTGGGCGTCACCGGGTATATTCATCGGGAGGAGGATTGCGCTGAGGTCGGTTTTCTTTTCGCTCCCGAGGCGCAGGGGAAAGGTTACGGCTTTGAATCCCTGAAAGCGCTTTGCGATTACGCTTTTCATCAGGGCGGTATACGTCGACTTACCGCCACCGTCACCGCCGGGAATGTCGCCTCACGACGTCTGCTGGAAAAAGCCCGCTTTTGCCTGGAGGGCGAATTACGCGAGAGCTATTACCTTGCGGGACGTTGGCATAATGACTGGTTATTTGGTTTATTGCGGCAGGAATATCTGAATAACAATCCCTGATCAATAGCCATTTGGCGGATATTTCTCGTACCTCATTTCCTCTACAGTGTCGCCATTAAGAGGAAATGAATATGAAAGAGCATGCGCTGAAAATATCTTCTGCCGCCATCGCGTTAATAAAGAAACATCAGGGTCTTTCTCTGGAAAAATATCGTGACGAAAAAGGATTATGGGTTATCGGCTATGGCCACGTTATCCGCGATCAGGAGCATTTTCACGGCCCTGTCACACCTCTGGAGGCTGAGACTTTGCTGCGCGAAGATATCCGGTTGTGTGAAGCGCTGCTGCGGGAAAATATGACACGTCCATTAACCCAACAGCAGCATGATGCGCTGGTGATGATGATATTCAGTTTCGGAGAGATAACGTCGCTCCCAAACGCGCTTTTTCAGGCCGTCGCCCGGGTATAATACATGGCTGCCTGCGTTCTGTTTTTCACGTCCAGCCGCCGGAAAAGCGCCTCGAGGTGCGCTTTTACCGTGGCCGCACTGATGTTCAGATTGCGGCCAATCTCTTTATTCGACTCCCCCGCCGCCAGCAATTTCAAGACTTCGCGCTGGCGCTCGCTCAAGGATAATAATGCCTGAGGCGACGTCGGCTCTCTGACCCATTCTCCGGGAAAACAGACCATCCCTCTGGATACCGAATCCAGTACGGCGGAAAACCGTTCGGGATTGGCGTTTCGGGGAACAATGGCCATGACGTTTCGCTGCCGCAGCTGCTCAGCACATTTGGCCTCTTTTTTCGCCAAAATCAGAATCACACGTATCGCCGGAAAGCGATGCAGGATCGCTTCCAGCAAAGTGCTCCCTTCGTCCTGAATTAAATTCCCATCAATCATGACGATAGCCGACGGTGAAGCAGAAATCTGAGTCCATAAATCTTCTGCCTGACAGGTCCCAGTTATATTTATTTCCGGAATCAACCTCTGAAGACTGTGTATCGCTCCGTGAATAAAGAGTGACTGCCTGTCAAACATGATTACTCGCATCGTTTTTTCCCCTCTGAGAATAGCGAAGGGGGATTCTACAGAGGCATTATTTAAGAAAAAACTCAACGAATGGATACGTTACAAATCCCCGGTGTTCTTTATATCTGTCAGTATTTAGACACATTTATCTTAAGGATTTACTCAAGCGCGTACCTCACAGGAACATACCGCCTGATACTTCAATACGTTGCGCATTCATCCAGCCCAGTTTGTCGCTGAGCAGTGCCGCAATGGCATCGCCGATATCGTCAGGTAGCCCCACCCGCCCCAGCGCCGTCTGGGACGCCAGCATCTGGTTGAGCTCCGCGTTGTCGCGCACGTGTCCGCCGCCAAAGTCGGTTTCTATCGCACCAGGCGCAATGATATTGACGGAGATGCCGCGCGCGCCCAGCTCTTTCGCCTGATAACGCGTCAACACTTCCATTGCTCCTTTCATCGCCGCGTAGGTCGCCGATCCCGGCTGGGTAAAACGGGCCAGCCCGCTGGAGACGTTGAGGATCCGTCCGCCGTCGTTAAGCAGCGGCAGCAGGCGCTGCGTCAGGAAGAAAGGTCCTTTGAAATGAACGTTCAGCGCCTCGTCAAACTGGGCTTCCGTCGTGTCGGTATAAGGCGCATATAAACCCGTCCCGGCATTGTTCAATAAATAGTCAAACGTTTCACGCTGCCAGACGCTCTTAAGGGTTTCCTGAAGCTGTTGGGCAAAATGCTCAAAGCTCGTGATATCCCCGACGTTGAGCTGCAATGCCGCCGCGTTGACGCCTTTTTCCTGAATTTCATGCACAACGTCCAGCGCTTCCTGCTGGCTGCGGTTGTAGGTCAGCACAATTCCCGTGCCGTCTGCCGCCAGCTTTAAGGCAGCGTTTTTACCCAAACCACGGCTACCACCCGTCACTAATGCGATACGTTCAGTCATCATAAACCTCGTTTTGGCTGTTATGGAGATTGAGTAAGAGCTTATTAGGTGATAGAAAATCAATAAAGATGAGTTAAAACGCTTCACTGTTTCAGCACAAACAACAATGAGCTATATCTATGGATAAAATTCACGCAATGCAGCTGTTTGTTCGCGTCGCGGAACTGGAGAGTTTTTCCCGCGCGGCAGAAACATTAACGTTGCCGAAAGGCAGCGTGTCACGACAGATTCAGGCCCTCGAAAACCGGCTTGGCACCCAGCTATTGCACCGCACCACCCGCCGCGTCAGCCTGACGCAGGACGGTATGGTCTATTACGAACGGGCAAAAGATCTGCTGGCAAACCTCGATGAGCTGGACGGTATGTTTTTGCACGATCCCTCCAGCATCAGCGGACGGCTCCGCGTGGATATGCCCGTCGCCGTAGCTCGAAATTTAGTCATCCCCAAACTGCCTGCTTTTCTGCAGCATTATCCGGGCATCGAGCTGGAGCTCAGCAGCAGCGATCGTCTGGTGGATGTGATCCGCGAAGGGTTTGACTGCGTGGTACGCGTCGGCACCCTGAAAGATTCAGGGCTTATTGCCCGACCGTTGGGCAAGCTGTCGGTGATTAACTGCGCCAGCCCGGATTATCTGGCGCGTTTTGGCTACCCGGAAACGCTGGACGATTTAGGCTCGCACGCCGTCATTCACTACACCGCTACGCTGGGAACTCGCCCACAGGGCTTTGAGTTTTATAACGGCAGTACGACGCAGTGGATAAAAACGGGAGGGGTGTTAACTGTTAACAGCACCGAAACTTACCAGGCTGCCTGCCTCGCCGGGCTGGGCATCATTCAGGTTCCGCGGGTTGGGGTGCGAGATTTACTGCGCGCGAAGAAACTGATTGAAATTCTCCCGCAATACCGGGCCGAACCAATGCCTGTCTCCCTGATTTATCCCCACCGGCGCAACCTCTCCCGCCGGGTACATCTGTTCATGGAGTGGCTGACCGAACTCACAAAAGCTTACGTGGACTAGTCGCAAGCTATAATTCAGTAACATCCAGCCAAACGAAAAGGAAAAGACGCGTGACGCCGGAAAATAACCCGCAACGACCCACCCAACATTTAGAGTATGAACCCATCAAGAAGATGGAGACCGAGCCGGAAGAGACCAGGTCTCCAGGTACCGCCAGCAAAGCGCTGGGGACCGTCACCGGCATTATCGCCAGAATTCAGCAGTTTCCCATGATTGCGCATCTGATACGTGCGACCGAACGCTTTAATGACCGCATGGGAAACCAGTTTGGTGCCGCTATCACCTATTTCTCCTTCCTGTCGATGATCCCGATCCTGATGGTGTCGTTTGCGGCGGCCGGTTTTGTGCTCGCGTCGCACCCGACGCTGCTGCAGGATATCTTTAACAAAATCCTGAATAACGTCAGTGATCCAACCCTTGCCAGCACGCTCAAAAGCACCATCAATACCGCCGTCCAGCAGCGCACCACCGTCGGTATCGTCGGTTTGCTGATTGCCCTTTACTCCGGCGTTAACTGGATGGGCAACCTGCGCGAGGCCATTCGCGCCCAGTCGCGCGATGTCTGGGAGCGTAAGCCGCAGGATCAGGAGAAGATTTGGGTGAAGTATCTCCGCGACTTTGTTTCGCTGATTGGCCTGCTCGTCGCGCTCATCGTGACGCTGTCCATTACCTCCGTGGCGGGCTCCGCGCAGCAGATGATCATCTCCGCGCTCTACCTTGATTACATCGAATGGCTGAAGCCCGCCTGGCGCAGCATTGGGCTGGCCATTTCCATCTTCGCCAACTACCTGCTGTTCTTCTGGATCTTCTGGCGCTTGCCCCGTCATCGTCCCCGCAAGAAGGCGCTGATCCGCGGCACGTTGATCGCGGCGATCGGCTTTGAGGTGATCAAAATCGTGATGACCTACACCCTGCCGTCGCTGGTGAAATCCCCTTCCGGCGCGGCGTTCGGCTCGGTGCTGGGGTTAATGGCGTTCTTCTACTTCTTCGCACGTTTAACCCTGTTCTGCGCAGCGTGGATCGCCACTGCCGAGTACAAAGACGACCCGCGAATGCCGGGCAAAACGCACCGTTAACCCCTCTCCCGGGCTGAAATTTCAGCCCGATTCATCATTTCAGCATATAAATCCAGTCCGTAACTTTTATTTAACCGAAAACCAGTTTTATTGACTGATATTTAAAATCTGTGAAGCATTTCATAGACGTGTTTTGGCTGGCCTGAAAATTATCCGCTTTTTGTTGCTTTTATCACCAGGTCGCGGCTTTGTTACAGATTGAAATGTCGCTTTTGCTGTGCGTAATATGGCCTTTCGTTCGACAAAAATAAGAAAATATTATGCAAGCAACCGCCACCACACTCGACTCAGAAACGGAAAACGTTCCGGTAAATTCGCGAAATAAAGTTGTCGTCGCCTCGCTGATTGGCACCGCCATCGAGTTCTTCGACTTTTACATTTACGCCACCGCGGCGGTCATCGTCTTCCCGCACATTTTCTTCCCGCAGGGCGATCCGACGGCGGCCACGCTGCAGTCCCTGGCGACCTTTGCTATCGCGTTTGTTGCGCGTCCGATTGGCTCCGCGCTGTTTGGACACTTTGGCGATCGCATCGGACGCAAAGTGACGCTGGTGGCCTCGCTGCTGACGATGGGGATCTCCACCGTGGCCATCGGCCTGCTGCCGACGTATGAGACCATCGGCATTCTGGCGCCGGTCCTGCTGGCGCTGGCGCGTTTTGGTCAGGGTCTGGGCTTGGGTGGTGAATGGGGTGGCGCGGCGCTGCTGGCCACCGAAAACGCCCCGGCGCGCAAGCGCGCGCTGTATGGTTCCTTCCCGCAGCTTGGCGCACCGATTGGCTTCTTCTTCGCCAACGGGACGTTCCTGCTGCTCTCCTGGCTGCTGACGGATGAACAGTTCATGAGCTGGGGCTGGCGTATCCCGTTTGTCTTCTCAGCCGTGCTGGTGCTGATTGGCCTGTACGTGCGAGTTTCTCTGCATGAGACCCCTGTTTTCGCGAAAGTGGCCGCGGCGAACAAGCAGGTGAAAGTGCCGCTGGGCACGCTGCTGACCAAGCACGTCCGCGTGACCGTACTGGGCACGTTTATCATGCTGGCCACCTACACGCTGTTCTACATCATGACCGTTTACTCCATGACCTTCAGTACCGCCGCCGCGCCGGTTGGGCTGGGTCTGCCGCGTAACGAAGTGCTGTGGATGCTGATGATGGCGGTGATCGGGTTTGGCGTGATGGTGCCGATTGCGGGCCTGCTCGCGGATAAGTTCGGTCGTCGCGCAAGCATGATCACCATCACCACGCTGATCGTTCTGTTTGCTCTGTTCGTCTTCCCGCCGCTGCTGGGTTCAGGTAGCCCGGCGCTGGTGATGGCCTACCTGCTGATTGGCCTGAGCCTGATGGGGTTGACCTTCGGCCCGATGGGGGCGTTGCTGCCAGAGCTGTTCCCGACGGAAGTGCGTTATACCGGCGCGTCGTTCTCCTACAACGTCTCGTCTATTCTGGGCGCCTCCGTTGCGCCGTATATCGCCACCTGGCTGCAGGCAAACTACGGCCTGTTCTATGTGGGCGTTTATCTGGCTGCCATGGCGGCACTGACGCTGATTGCGCTGCTGCTGACGCACGAGACGAAGCACCAGGCTCTGTAAGCTAATACCGGGTGGCGGCTACGCCTTACCCGGCCTACGATTCAAATGTAGGCCGGGTAAGCGCAGCGCCACCCGGCAAAAACAGGCCGCACCTTACTTCTTCATCTGTGACAAAATGGTCCGGCACTGATTCGCCTCGCCCTCTGACGGCGATATCAACGCCAGCAGCGCTGCGGCGGGGGTAACCAGCGTCGCAAGCGCCGCAGCCACCGCACCACGCGCAATCAGCGGTCCGGGCTTCACGCCCGCCTGCGGATTTTTGAAGGTTCCGCGCACGTACAGCGGCGAGCGCAGCGTGATGATACGGATCCCCTTACTTTCCGGATCGATGGTCAAATCCAGCTGTTCGGACGCCATACTGGCGGTACCGGTCACGTTAATCACCGCATTTTCCGTGTCGAAGGCAAAAATCTGCGGACGCGCCACGCCGTTAACCAGATCCAGATTGGCCGCCGCGCAGTTCACCCGCACCTCATCATCACCGAAGATTTGCCCGATGATATAGTTCCCGACGTTCAGGCCCAAGATTTCCATCAGGTTGCGGCTCACCAGCCCGTCGTTCATCAGCAGCTTCAGGTTGCCATTACCGCTGCCCAGCAGCGCCGCCACGGAGTTCCCCACGCCGCGAATGTCGGCATCGCCGTTCATCTCGCCGAGGGTCTTCTGCATCAGCTCGACGTTCGGCATCAGCGCTTTCAGCTTAAGCCTGCGGGCCTGAATCTCCGCGCGCCCCTGCATCGGCTTTTTATCGCCTTCCAGGTGAATGTTGGAGGAAATCGTCCCGCCCGCCATGCCAAACTTCAGCGGCTGCAGGCGCAGATCGGCATTTTTCAGGATGATATGCGTCGACAGATCGCTCAGCGGCAACGTGCTGCCATGCTCAATCTTACGCCCTTTGAAGCGCACATCCGCATCCATCACGTTCCACTTATCGGTTTCAAAGCGATCGTAAGGCAGCACTTTTCCCGCAGGTTGAATGTCCTTTTTCACCTCTTTTGACTTCGTACCTTTACCGGAATCCACGCCGATCAGCGGGCCGAGATCGGCCAGACGCAGCTGGCGGGACTCAACGTCCCCTTCCAGCTTCGGTCTCGGTTTTCCGGTGGTGTAGGTCAGCGAGCCGTGGATATCGCTGTCGCCGATGCGGCCGTTAAAATCACGGTAGTCAAAAACCGACGATTTTTCGCTGTCGATTTTGGCGACCAGATGCCCGTCCGTTTCGAACGGCGGGGTATCCGGCAGCAGCACGCCGGTCAGCTCATACAGCTCGCCCAGCGAATCACCGGCAAATTTAAGCTGAAGATCGACGCCGCCCATGTTCATCGGGTCGTTGACCGTTCCCACGAACGCCACGCGGGTGTTACCGGAGCGGAAGTCCGCCTGCACCGGGAACGGCGTGCCTTCGCTCCGGAGCGCCAGCATGCCGCCTATTTTCCCTTTACCGCTGAGCGGCTGGTCGTTGTAGCGTCCTTTTGCCGTCAGGCCGAAGACATAGTCGCCCACGCTTGCCGTGTCACCTTTGGCTTTCGTCCCCGTGACCTCGCTAAACGGCAGCGGCTTGCCCAGCGGATCGACCAGGATCTCCACGTCGGCCTTGCTGACCTTATCGTCGATGGCGATCCGCCCGCGATCGAAAAGAATATTGTCCAGACGGAATGACCACGAAGAGGGCTGGGCATTCGGATCCTTTTCGCCGTCGCTGGCAAGGTTAAACGTCCAGTTATTGTTTTTTTCAGAGAGGCGGATCAGGCGCGCATCGGGCTGCAGAAGTTTGATCCACGGCAGATAGACCGTTTTGGTCAGCAGCGCGAGCGGGGCCAGCGTGGCCTCAACGCGCGGCAGGTGGATCATGGTGACGTCCGGGATATCCGGCGGGTTACCGAGAATGATGTCGTCGGCGTGGACGTGCGGCCAGGGGATCCAGCTTCGCCAGCCGGGCTCCTCTTTCTGACGCTCCCACACGACCCCTAAATCACCGCGTATGGCGAAGGGGCGGTTTAGTTCGGTTGAGACTTTCTGGTTGATGGTCGGCTTAAGACGGTTCCAGTCAAACGTCGCGATAATGATGGCGACGACCACGAACAACAACAAGAAAATCCCTGCTGTCCAGGAGATTACCCTGGTTGTTCTTGTCATTTTTATCCCCTTTCCTGATGACCTGTCCTGTAAAACTATAGTCCAGACAAAGGGAAGCGGGCTTATCAGAGGGTAGTTATCACGCTATCGAGGCGATCCATGGGTACCGGTCGGGAGAGGAAATAGCCTTGCGCCGCCGCGGCAGGCGAGCTTTGCACATCACGCCACTCTTCCAGCGTTTCCACACCTTCAACAATCACGCCCTGGCAATAGCGGTTCATCAGCTGTAATAACAGCGTAAACAGGTTCCGCCCTTCCGGGGTCTGACGCAGCATAATGAACAGATCGCGGGCCACTTTAATGTAGTCATAACGCACTTCACTCAGAGCCGAAAAGTTCGCCATGCCGGTGCCAAAGTCATCCAGCCATAGCGGGCCGTATTCGCATATGGAGGCAAACGAGGAGTCCTGCGGCAGGCGGACATGCTCCACCAGCTCAAAGCGCACCCACGGCAGAGTGGCGATCAGCGCCTGCAATTTCGCGTTCTGACGCAGCGCCAGCAGAGTGGGGCCATCGACATTCACTGAGGCGAGGATATCGTGCTGTTCGAAAAAGGCCTGCTTCGTTGCAAGCATACGGAGCTGCTCTTCCAGCACGTCAAGACGCTGGCGAACGGCCACTTCGGCAAAATAGCGATCCGGTGCGATACGCTGGGTAGGGTTTGAGGGATGCGTCACGACGGTCAAAATTTCAATGGCCATCAGTCGACCGTCTGTTCGGTATATCGGCTGATAGGTATACGCACGCTCACATTGCAGCCAGTAGCGATGCTCCTGCAAGTTCTCAATACTTGCCTCAGGCGTGGTGCTCAGCCGCTGGATAACCTGCTCTGACTTCATTTCAGATGTCCTGTTGTTGGGATGGCCTTTCTGGACTCGTCACAGGATTATCGGCGCGACAATTGAGAACTTTATGTTCAATTCACCGGGAAAATGAAATTAAGATGACAGAAATGCGCAGGAACACGCGCTGGCTCAAATAAAATAATGGAACGTTGTTTTAATATAGTTGACCTGTTAATTCACTCAGCGCACACTGCTGATCATTCTTCTGTTCAGGTTCACGATTATGTCTAAAAAAATTGCCGTGATTGGCGAATGCATGATTGAGCTGTCACAAAAAGGCGCGGAAGTGAGCCGCGGATTTGGTGGCGATACGTTAAACACCTCCGTTTATATTGCCCGCCAGGTTGCGCCTGAGGCGCTCACCGTGAACTACGTTACCGCCCTGGGGACGGACAGCTTCAGCCAGCAGATGCTTGAGGCCTGGCAAAGTGAACATATTGATACCTCGCTGATCCAGCGTATGGAAAACCGCCTGCCGGGTTTGTATTACATTGAGACCGACGATACCGGCGAACGCACGTTTTATTACTGGCGTAACGAAGCCGCGGCCAAATTCTGGCTGGAGAGCGAGGCCGCCGCGGCCATCTGCGAAGCGCTGTCGACCTTCGACTATCTCTATCTGAGCGGGATCAGCCTGGCGATCCTGAGCCCCACCAGCCGTGAAAAGCTGCTCTCGCTGCTGCGCGAATGCCGTGCCAACGGCGGCAAGGTCATTTTCGATAACAACTACCGCCCGCGCCTGTGGGCCAGCCGTGAAGAGACGCAGCAGGTCTATCAGCAGATGCTGCAATGCACCGACATCGCCTTCCTGACGCTCGATGATGAAGACGCCCTCTGGGGGGAGAAACCGGTAGAGGACGTGATTGCACGCACGCAAGCGGCTGGCGTGAGCGAAGTGGTGATTAAGCGCGGTGCGGAGTCGTGCCTGGTCGCGATTACGGGTGAAGCGGCGATTGAGGTCCCGGCGGTGAAGCTTGCCAAAGAGAAAGTGATTGATACCACGGCGGCGGGTGATTCATTCAGCGCGGGCTATCTGGCAGTACGCCTGACGGGCGGAACGCCGGAAGCGGCGGCACAGCGTGGACATCTGACGGCCAGCACGGTGATTCAGTATCGCGGGGCGATTATTCCGCGTGAGGCAATGCCTGTTTAAGTAGGGTGCGGGCTGATGCCCGCACCCTAACCCTCTCCCACAGGGAGAGGGAATGTCTACGTCTTACTGCCCTTGCGGGATATCCGTCGCGTCCGGGTGTAAATCATCAGCCGTCGCGGCCTGCGTCGGCTGCGGCGCGGTCGCCATGATGGAATCCCAGGTCTTCTGAAGTTCCTTCATGTCATATTCCGGTTCGCCCTTCGGCTGCAGAAGGATCAACGCCATCTCCTGCGACAGCTGCTGACGGAGATCCTGGTTGAGCATTTCGACGGTCAGACCGTTCAGGAAATCCTGACGAAGCTTCTGGTACTGTTCCGGCGCAATGTCCACCACCTGATTCTGCAAAGAGCGAATACGCTGGCTGATCAGAATATCGGTATCGGCGCGCGCGTAGGTCGCAAACAGCTTCTGCAGCTCGAGTTTTTTCTGCGCCACAAGCGCGTTGAATTCCTCTTCGGAAAGCCCCTCTTTACGCACTTTTGCCAACTCTTTCGCGACGACACCCAGATTGGCATTCAGCTTATCGCCCGGTGATTCAACGTTAATGGCGCATTGCGCACGCTGGAACAGCACGCGGCAGTCAAAGCCAAGACCGATATTCTTCACGTTATTCTTACTGAGCGTCTGCTGAACGTGCCAGAACAGCGCTTCACGCGCCAGGTCGGCACGCCAGTAGCGCAACAGCGCCGCGGACTCACGGATGGGCTGCCAGGCGTTATCCCACATCACGGAGAGTCGGTCCTGACGCACGGTGTCCGTCATAATGCTGACAGGCTCTGCACGCAGCGGGGAGAGTGTCGGAACAGGGGCAGGCGATTCACGCTTGCCTTTCAGATCGCCAAACGCTTTGTTGATCTGCTCCACCACCGCGCGGCTGTCCACATTACCCACCACGATCAGCGTCATCGCGTCCGGGGTGTACCACTTCTGGTAGAACGATTTCACCTGTTCGGCGTCCACCGGCTGTTTTAGCGGCTCGGCAGGGTCATGTCCCAGCAACGTCGAGCCTTTCAGGCGGTAACGCCACCAGCCCTCTTTGGTATCACCAGGCCAGGTCGCCACCATGTCGCTGTTGCTCAACGCATAGTTGACGGTGTCCGGCGTAATCGCCAGATTGCCGGAGGCATCGGAGAGATACGTCAGGGCTTCTTTAAGCAGATCGTTGCGGTTATTAGGCAGGCTCAGGTTAAACATGGTGTAGTCATACGAGACCACAGCCGGAGGAAGCGGGCGTTTCGGATCGATGGCCTGTTGCCAGAGCGAACGCACCTGAACCGCTTGCAGGCTGCCGCTCTGCGTGAGCGCCAGCCGGGGAATAAAGTGGCTGAAACCGGTTTGCTGGGTGCTTTCCGTAAGAGAACCGGTATTAACAGACAGACGGATTTCAATACGGTCACTGGGACGTTGCGGCGTGGCTAACACCTGCCACTGAAAACCGTTCGCTAGTGTCCCTTGTTGCCAGGCCGGGTCTGGCTGGAGCGCATCTGCCTGCACATAACTGGCTGCTGCCATCATCAGCAAACCGCCGGTTAAGAGTCGAATTTTTGTGCCCTGCATGTGAACCCCTGATCAACATTCCTGGTAAAAAAAGAGTGCCTCGCGACGCGCTTCACTCTTAAAGATGACGATGAAAACACGTCGATTAGACCGCGCGTTCGGCAAAACGTCACGGTCCGAAGTGAAATATACCCAAAAAAAATCTTGTCGAATTATGACAGGTATGAACAGTTATTATGCGCAGGAGCCCGCATCCCCACAAGGGAATACGGGCATTTGTGACAAGATTAAGAGGATAAGCCAGGATTTTTGCTGTCAGTTGAACGATTATTCAGAGTATCGTCGAGCTTTTTGTGATCCAGCTCTTTCACCCATTTCGCGACCACTACCGTTGCCACGCCGTTACCCACCAGGTTGGTTAACGCACGCGCCTCTGACATAAAGCGGTCAATACCGAGAATCAACGCCAGGCCCGCCACCGGCAGGTGCCCCACTGCAGAGATAGTGGCAGCCAGCACGATAAAGCCGCTGCCCGTTACGCCCGCCGCGCCTTTAGAGGAGAGCAGGAGCACCACCAGCAGGGTGATCTGATGGAAAATATCCATATGGCTGTTGGTGGCCTGTGCGATAAACACCGCCGCCATCGTCAGGTATATCGAGGTGCCGTCCAGGTTGAAGGAGTAGCCCGTCGGGATCACCAGCCCCACCACCGATTTACGACACCCGAGTTTCTCCATCTTATCGAGCATGCGCGGCAGCGCCGATTCTGACGAGGAGGTTCCCAGAACAATCAGCAGCTCTTCGCGGATGTAACGGATAAATTTGAAGATGCTGAAACCGGTCGCGCGGGCGATGGAGCCCAGCACCACCACCACGAAAAGAATACAGGTGATATAGAAACAGATAATCAGCTGACCCAACTGGACCAGCGTACCGACGCCATACTTACCGATGGTGAAGGCCATCGCACCGAAGGCACCGATGGGCGCCAGGCGCATGATCATATTGATGATGCCGAAGATGACCTGCGAGAAGCTTTCGATCACGTTAAAGATAAGCTGGCCTTTGCTCCCCAGGCGGTGCAGGGCAAAGCCAAACATCACGGCGAACAGCAGCACCTGGAGGATGTTTCCGCTGGCGAACGCGCCAATGACGCTGCCAGGAATGACGTCCAGCAGGAAGGCCACCACGCCCTGATCCTTCGCCTGTTCGGCATAGACCGCAACCGCTTTGGCATCCAGCGTCGAGGGATCGACGTTCATCCCCGCACCTGGCTGCACCACGTTAACGATGACCAGACCAATAATCAGCGCAAGGGTACTGACCACTTCAAAATAGAGAAGCGCCACTGCACCGGTACGGCCAACCGCCTTCATGCTTTCCATGCCAGCGATGCCCGTGACGACCGTACAGAAGATCACCGGCGCGATGACCATTTTGATGAGCTTAACGAACGCGTCGCCAAGCGGTTTCATTTGCGCGCCCAGTTCAGGGTAATAGTGACCCAGCAGAATACCGATGGCGATGGCTGTCAGGACCTGGAAATAAAGACTTTTGAAGAGTGAGGTTTTCATAGGGTGTCCTTGGGAAGAAAAACCACAGGCTTTGTAAGGTTATGGTTAACCTGCGGCTTTAAAATAACACCCGCATAACAGGACAGAAATAAACTCAGTTCAAATTTGAAACACAAATGTTAAGAAATTTGAGCTGGCTCGCACAAGCCAGCAACAAAATTACACTTTTGCGTTATTGTCAGCACCAGAAAGGTATCGTTCTTCAAAGACATCCGAAGGCACTGCGGGGGCAAACAGGAAACCCTGCCCGCTCTCCACGCCCGCCTCTGCCAGCCAGGCGCGTTGCGCGTCGGTTTCAATTCCCTCGGCAATAAGATGCAGGTCGAGGCTGCGCGCCATCTGGATAATCGCCTGCACCATGCTGCTGTCGTCCGGCAGACCGTCGACAAACGCTTTGTCAATTTTCAGTACATCCACCGGAAGCGTCTTCATGTGCTGAAGCTGGCGCAGCCCGGCGTAGCCCATGCCAAAATCGTCCAGGGCAATGCGAATGCCGGCATTGCGCAGCGGCTTCAGGATGGCAACCGCGTCGTTAGGATCGTCAATGCGTCGGCTCTCCGTCACTTCCAGCGTCAGCGTATCGGGCTTGATCCGGTAACGATGGATCAGCTCCAGCATCTCAGAAACCATGGTCGGGTGCATAAGCTGCATGGCAGACAAATTGACCGACAGCGGCAGCGTTACGCCGCGCTCCTGCCAGGCGGCAAGCTGACGACAGGACTCTTCGAGCACCCAGTAGCCGACGGTGACCATCAGGCCGCAGGACTCGATGCGCTCAATCAGCCCTTCCGGCAGCTCCCATGTGCCATCCGGCTGCTGCAGACGCAGCAGGGCCTCGGCGCTTTTTACCTCTCCCGTCCGCAGATCCACCTGCGGCTGCAGCCAGAGGGCAAACTGGCGGTTATCCAGCGCGGTCAGGATGTCGCTCTCTTCCGTCAGGCGCTGCTGCGCCTTTTCCATCTGCGCCGGGTCGAAGAACTGGATTTGATTTTTCCCTTTGCGCCGGGCGGTAAAGGCCGCCGAGAAGGCGCGGCGATAAAGCTGTTCCGCGGTCAGGTCGCCATAGAACATGGCAATCCCGATACTGGCACTCGGGCGAAGCTGGATACCCTGAATCGGCAGCCGCTCATTAATGACAGTGAGTACTTGCTGACCTAACGTGATCGCATGCCAGGGTTCTTTTACGCCGTTGGCAATCACCACCAGGTCGTAACCGCTGACCTGGGTCAGCACCATGCGCGGGGCAAGGACAGATTTGATCTTTTCCACCAGGGTGAGCAGCAGCATCTCTCGCTGGCTCTCCTGAAGCACGCCAGCAGTGTCCTGCAGGGTTTCACAGGCAATGACCATCAGCGCGGTGGTTTGCTGGCGCTCAACGGTTTGCTCCAGCATCGCCATCAGGAACGCTTTATTGGGAAGCTCCGATACCGGAAAACGGGTGGCGCTACTGTTCATCTCATCCTGCTGACGCTGGATGCGCTGCTGGTTGAGGTTGTAGCTGCGCACCAGCATGCCGATCTCATCGTCATGATGCAGACGCGGCAGCTCAAGCTGATGTCCCATCTGATCCTGCGGCGCAAGCGTGTTCAGCTCGCGGGCGATACGGCGCAGGGGATGGACAATCAGCCGGTTAATGCACCATGTCAGCGCAACGCTGAGAATAAGCGTCATAAGTAAGCAAGTGGTCACTAACGTAACCACCCAACTCATGACGAATTTATACATGCGGTAGGAGTCTGCCTGTAACACCAGGTAGGCCAGAGGCTGTGGATTCGCAGGGCGCTCAAGCGAATAGACGGGAAGCGAAATTTGCACCGGCAGTTCAAACAGGCGCATCACCATCATCGGGACGGGACGCTCCGGGATAAAGCTCATCCGCAGCGCCTGAAACTGATTGGGTAGCACGACGTCCGCCCGGCTCACAACACCGGCCGGCTGAATACGTTTTAGAATGGTTTCCGCTTCGGGGATATCCCCTTTCAGAATGGAGGCAGACAGCGGGCCGCGTACCGAGCGGGCGATACTTTCTAATTGCGAAGCCGTGTTATAGCGATTCTGCTGTACGGAATGAAACAGCAAAATTACGCAGAAGAGCAGGACAAACAGCATGGTGACGGCAGAGACCATCGCCATCTGTTTGATTGTTAAGGAACGGCTGACACGCAAAATGACTCTCCACAAAACTCGAAGCGCAGGGCGCGCCAGGGTGTAAACCTGGCGCGCCTGAGTATACCCGATTGCTGCGCTGTTAAGAGAGACTTACAAATGGATTAAGGAAAATCCGATTACCAGTCCGCGTAAGGGATGAGCGGTTGCGGCGGTAAGTCCATATCGCCCTGCCAGCCTGCAGCAGAGTAGCGCACATAGATCAGCGCATGGCTTGGGGTATAGTCTTTCGCTTCCTGAATGTCCACGCCCATGCCAACAAACCAGTTGGACGTAACCCGGCGCTCAATAATGGCCCGCGCGGTATAACCCGTGCCTGAGGAGCTGCTGCCGGTTTCCATCGCGCCCCGGTCGGTATAGCGGTCTGGCTCATCGGTCGGGATCAGATTCTGGATCGGGTAGCGCAGTTCGTCTTTGGTTTTGGAGTGAGACCAGGAGACCGAGCCCCCCAGCTCCCAGGACCAGTTTTCCGTGCGCTTACGCCAGGTCACCGGCAAGGCGAAGGAGACATACTCCTGCGGGCTGTAATAGCCGCCCTGACCCAGGGTATAACCGCTCAGGTCTTTGTCGTAGTGCCAGAGCATGTTGGAGACGCCGACCGTCAGGCGCTCATTGTTTTTATTAATGAGCTTGTAGTAGTAACCCGTCATCCAGCGGACGCGCCAGTTATCCTCCACATTTTTACCCGTCAGCGTTTCCGCGTTCAGGCTTGACCAGACGCCGTTCGCTTCCCCTTTGTCATAGCTGATGCTCACGCCGCCACCGGTCGCGCGTACGCCGCCCCAGGTGGTGCCGGTGTTGGTGTCTTTTTGCCCGCCGAAGGCCAGCAGAGAGCTGGAGATTGGCCGACGATGGGCGTTAACGGTATAGCCGATGGGCCCCAGATCGCTGCTGTAGCTGATGCCGCCCACCACGTCGACGACGTCAAAGCCCATCGGCGTGGTGCCAATATCCATCGCCCAGGTTTTATTCTGCCAGCCGACAGCGACGCTTGCGCCATTGTCTGACTGATGGGTGTTACCGCTACACGGCGTTTCGTAGCAGGTTCCCCATTTAGGGTCGTAAGTCCCGTTCCTGGTATCGAATGATCCGACGTCCATATTGACCAGATCGCTTCTGAAGAACATGCGCCCGTCAGAGAGCGGCGCATCCACCTGCAGCATGGTGGTATGCGCTTTCAGATCGGAATAGCCGCCCGTGCCGCTGGAGCCCCAGTAATCGTGCTGCAGCGTGACGTTAACATCCTGCTGGCGGTACAACTCACCGGCATCACTGCGCACGCCGCGCTTCAGCCAGTCGTCTTTTTCATCGTTACGCGTCAGACGGGTGAAACTGTCGTTATCAGCCGGACGCGTCGTGGTGATACCCGTCGATACCATCGCATCTTTATAGGTTTCCAGCGCCTGCTGAGGCTGCCCGTTCTGCGCCTGGAAACGCGCGGCATCACGCAGCACCAGCGCGTTTTCCATGGATCCGGGCTGCGATTTAGCCTGCGGGATGATTTTACTGAAGGTCTGTTCTGCCGCGGCGGAATCACCCAGCCCCGCCTGCGCCATCGCGATGCGGCGCTGCATATTGAGCGACAGCGGCTGGCCGTTCTGCGCGGCGGGCAGCTTCGCCAGCTCCGCGCGCGCGGCATCTTTGTTACCCTGGGCGCTGTAAATCTCGGTCAGGCCGAGGATCGCGTCTTCGTTCTGCGGCTCACGCTGCAGGACGGCGTTGTACGTCGTTTTCGCGGAGTTCAGATCGCCACGCTGCTGTGCCCAGTCCGCCAGCGTCAGGTCGATGCGGGTGGAGGTTGGCTGCTGGCGAAGAAGATTCTCCGCCTCCTGCTCTTTACCGCTGTCCCGCAGGCGGTTGGCGGTTTCCAGCACCTGATTGCTTTGCAGGCGGTCGGCAAGTTCCTGAATATTGCTGTTCCACTGGCTGCGCGGCAGCGTGTCCAGATGCGCCAGCGCGGCACGGTCCTGATCGTTTCCGGAAAGGTAGAGCCCGCTGGCATAGACCTGATCCGGGTCGGACGGTTTCTGGTGGGCAAGCTGACGCATCAGGGTGTCCGCCTGGCTGCGCTGACCCGCGCTGTAGAGATCGCGCGAAAGACGATAGGTTATCCACACGTCGCCGGGAGAGAGCGCCAGACGACGACGCTGGATTTCTGCTGCCTGGGCGTATTTCCCCTGATTTTCCCAGCTGTTCGGCCTGGGCAGAGAGCTGCTCGTTGGTCAGACTACGCTCGATATCATCAATGCTCCGACGCTGGCTGGCGGAAAGCGACTGGATAAACTGCGAGGCTTTCTCCGGGGACTGCGCGCGGTAAATATTGGCCAGGCCGCGAACCGCGTTGCTGTTGCCGCTGTCCATTCGCAGCGCCTGACGGTAATAACGCTCCGCCGCGTCGTTATCTTTACGCGCCGCGGCGGCGTCGCCCAGCCCCAGCACCGCGTAGCTGTCGGTATTGTCGATGTTACGCGCCTGCTGATAGTAACGCTCTGCCTGCGCCGGGTTATTCGCCTTCAGCGCCGCATCGCCCTGCTGGATCAGCAGCCAGTAGCGGTTAACCTTCAGAAGACTATCCCACTTACCCCGATTATCGCTCTGCGGATCGAGGGCAATCGCCTTTTCAAACTGCGCTACCGCGCGGGCACGGTCGCCCTTCTGGGAATACGCCTGCCCCAGGGCACCCACCGCTTCACTGTCGGCATGGTTGGCGCTGACGGCTTTTTGCAGTTCGGCCACCGCCTTACTGCCCTGCCCGGCGTCCACCGCCGCGAGCCCTTCCGCTTTCGCGCGGAACGCCGGATCGGCGAGCTGTTTTTGCTGCGCTTCAAGCTGGGCACGCGCCGCAGCGACGCTATCCCCGTCGCTGAATACGCTCAGATATTTTTGCAGCGCGCTGACGCTGGCGCTGCTGGCAGGCTGGTCTTTGATTTGGTCATACCACATATCAGACGCCTGGCTGCGGCCATTGGTGGATTTGGCCATCTCCTGCAATACCGCAAAGCCTTCATCACGTCGTCCGCTCTGGAACAGAAGCTGGGCCAGCGTTGTCTGCAGCTGCGTATTCCCGGGGCTGCTGCTGTTAATTTTTTTCAGCTGGTTAATGGCCGCCCCGCGGCGAGCTGGATCTTTCGCCACGACGTTCCAGTATTCCGTCGCCACGTCGCCACCCGGCGGGTTGCCGTCAAACAGCTTGTCATAGGCGGCAATCGCTTCCTGCGTGTGCCCCGTAGTGGCGAGCAGTCGCGCCTGCTGGAGCTGCTGTCGGCCATCCGGAGTAGAAAGCAGCATGGTGTTGCGTGAGGACTGGTAAGCGCTCGAATCCGGGGCGATCCCTTTCAGACGATCCAGCTCTTTTTGCGCGCCGGCGTTATCGCCCTGACGCAGCAGGTAGCGAAAGCGGGCGGCAATGACGTCAGGGTTGTTGGGGTCAATCAGCTCAAGGCGATAGAGCGACTGACGAACCAAATCCTCACGCTGTGTCGATTCGCCCAGCCTGACCTGCTCCAGCAGCTGTTTCTGCTGCGGAGAGTTGGCGGCCTGTGCCCACGGCATAAGCGCCAGGCCAAGCGATAAACTGAGTAGATTTACTGTGAACTTGCGCATTCCTGGCCCCAATCCGGTATTAATTCACCTTTTGCGGTGAAGCGAAAACGATGCTGATCCCATCCTTGCCCAAAAAGCGTCAGCACATAGCTGTAATAGGCATTGTTATCGGGAAAATGGTCTGCAACGCGCTGGCGCTGAACCGCCTGGGCATCACGTTGTTGTAAAAACGGCAGCATAGCGGCAGAGAAACCGACCGGGCCGTCACCGGTACGTTTCCCCGTCGCCACATCCACTTTCTCCGGCGGCACACCCCGTTTCATGGTCTTTGCCGCCATCGGCTGGAAGCGCGTCAGGAGCCGGGCTTTCTGAGGATCTTTATCACTCATCATGCCCACCCAGAGATACACGCGGATGGCGTCGTAGCCGCCCACCAGCGCTTTCTCCTGCTGTAACCGCCAGCCTTTGTTTTTCTGATACTGCACCCAGTCCGGCGAAAAACCTTTCGGCGCACTCTCCAGCAGCAGGCGCAGGTTAGTTTCACGAAGCTGGGTCCACGGGGAACCAAAGCGCGTGAAATAAGCCGCTAGCTGCGGAGGAAGATAGCTGGGGTTAAAACGCCAGGCGTTCTCATCGGCAAAACCGACTTTACCAGGAAGCAGCATTGCGCCGAGCCCCGGGACGTTGACCACTTCCTCGCTGACAATGCGTTTCAGCAGCGCCTTACCCGTGCGGGTATAGTCCCGATCTTTCCACAGCCGACCCGCTTCGAGCAGTGACCAGGCGATCCAGACATCGGCATCTGAGGCGGAGTTGTTATCAATCACCGCCCAGGCGTCTTTATCTTTCTGACCCCATAGCCAGGCAGGCAGATGGGCGTTGAGATCGCCGCTGGCGAGATTATCGCGCGTCCACGTCAGCAGCAGGTCAAAGGCTTTGCGATCGTTCGCCGCCAGGGCAAAGAACAGGGCGTAGCTTTGCCCTTCCGAGGTCGTAATTTTGCGCGTGTCACTGGGATCAATGACGCGCCCGCCTTCACTGATGTAGTCCTTTTTAAACTGCTCCCAGGCAGGCCAGGTACAGGCGGCGCGAAGAGGAAGCGCCGCCAGCATCACCGCTGCTAATACACACCAGCGAAAGGCTTTCATCACATCTTACTCATCCGGGTTCAGACGACGACGGCTGATGATTCGCAGCAGACGCCACAGCACCCATGCCAGCAAGACCACGCTGACCGCAGCCAGGATAGCGAGCAGAACCGGATGGTTAGCCAGCGCATACCACAGGCGTTCGAACCACGGCAGATGGCCCACGTAGTACACATCCCCCACGCGCAGGCTATTGACGCCGGACTCACGGATCACCGACACGGAACCAAACATCGCGGCACGTTTACCGCTGTCGTTCATGGCCGTATTGAGCAGTTCATACCCGCGCGGGCTGTCCGCGAGGAGAGCCACCACGCTGCGCTGTTCGTTGTAAGGCGACTGGAAGCCCACCACCGCGGCCATCGCCCCCTGAGACGTTACCGTCGTCTGCGCGCTGGCCTGACGATCGTTCACATCCGGCATAATGCTCGGGAACTCGGTCTGTCGCAGCGGCGTATTAACCCAGGACTGGGCCGCTTTCACCAGCAGATCGATACGTTTGTCATCCTTCAGCTTATCCGGGATGGTCCCGATCACCATGATGTCAGCATCTTTGTTCTGAATCTGGCTGCCATCGTCCGTTAACGTGACGTTAATGGCCGGTAATCCTGTTTGTCCTCCAACGGTCGCCATGGTGTCGAGCAGGGTCGTAACCTGACCTTCGTTTGGCGCTTTTGGCATTACCACAATGGACTCAGAGAGATCGGCCATACGGCTGAACGGGAAGCCCGCGTTAGCAAAGGCGCGCAGGTCCGGCATCGCCAGGAAGTGATAGTACTTCGAGAAGTCGATGGTCGACTCATCGCCAATCACCACGTGGTTCTGCACCGGCTGGAAGGTGATGCAGTTTTCCGCCGAGCCGCCAGGCATTGGGTTCATGTACTGGAAATCAAAGCGCAGCTGGTTTATCGCACCCAGCTTCAGTGCCGGAATAGAAACATCCGTTTTACCGTCCAGCAGCCCCTGCAGCACCGGCAGGCGAAGCATCAGGCGGTTCGTATCCTGCGTGCTTTGCAGGCTGAAGGATTGCAGGAACTGGTTGTTCAGGCTGATATCCATGCGCGAGCTGTCTTTAGTGGCTGGCGCGGTATAGCGGTAGTTCAGATTGATATCAATGCCGTTGGTACGCAGCAGGTACAGATCCGGCGGCAGATTCAGCGACAGGCTAATCGGCGCTGGCTCAAGCCCCGTCGCCTGCAGCTGTTCTTCATAGGTTTTCAGCTCGCCAAAGGTGACCGCACGGTCGGTACGTACCCAGTTTGGCGCATCATAAGGTTTACGCGCCAGCAGCGGTTTGACCTCATCTATCACGACGCTGTTGCCGCGGAAAAGGACGTTGCCCTGGGCAATGGCTTTTGCTGCCTGAACCAGATCTTTATCATCACGACCAAAGACCACCAGCAGCTTCACGTACGGGTTTTCCGGGTGGCTTATCATCTCAACGGTCGGCGCGTTGACGTCCGGATGATCGCGCAGGAAGGCCGGACGTTTCGCATTGGTGGCAAACACAATGGCATTTCTGTCCGGCAGTTTGTCATACATCGCCGGGAAGCTCTGGCCGCGCCAGCCCGCACGTGAACCAAACCAGGAGGCCACAATGGTCGCCGCCAGCTGCTCGGTCACGTCCGGGGACGAGGCAAATACCATCGGCAGCGTGAGCGGACGGTTATCACGCGGATCGAAGAACGGAACCGGGAAGGCCGAGAGATCGTTTTTCAGCGCCAGCGACTGGTAGGTCATCTGCAGCGAGGAGTTACGCCCGACGTCCATCCACAGCGTGTTGCTGGCCGGGTTTTCGCAGACATCGCGGTAGTGGCCGACAAACTCCAGGCGGATACGGTTAAAGTCGGTGATAAACAGCGGGTTGATCGGCACCTGCGCCTGCGTTTTCTTGCCGAGCTGCTCTTTCGTGACCGGCAGAACGTCCATCAGCTCGTCATTCAGATAGACCTTCAGCTGAGACTGGGTCGGCAGCAGTGATGGCGACGGCGTGTATTCGAGATTCAGCACCGCATTAGAGACGACCTCGTCGCTGCGCATGCCAAATTCAATGCCGCCGTTAGGGTTGATGCCGCGCAGCACCATGCTGCCCGGAGGCGGCGCAATTTGCGCGAAGGTCAGCTTCACGTCACGCGACGGCGCATTGTCCGCAACGACGGGCGCATTGGCCCCCCGGACGCCCGGCATCACCTGCCCGATGACCTGGCCGTCTCCCGGCAGGGTGTTCCCCTCCGTTGGCTGGTTCGGCATGATGTTTTCAGTTTGACCCGGTGCCGCGGTGACAACCGGATCGGTTGCTTGCGCGACGACAGGTACGGTTGGCGCAGGCGTTGCCGCTGCGTTACCCGGGGCTGCGTTAGCCATTGTTGCGGGGATCGCATTCATCCCCATTGCCACTGCACATAACCAGGAAAGTTTTGTTTTCATCGCGTTATCATCATTGTTGAGCCATAACCGGGTCCGCCTGCTTCGCCTCATCCCGCTCAGGACGACGAGGAATGAACGACACGACCCAGGAAACCAGCGAAGTAAGTGACCGGAAAATTAATTTCACCGACGACGGGGCAAATTCTGCAAGGTGACGATAGCCACGGAACCCCAGCTTCAGAATATCCAGCAGGCTTTCCAGAGGCTTATCCTCCGGGAAGCTGTCCTGCCAGAGAGCCCACGTATCCGCGCGGGCAAACGTACACTGCACAAAATCGATATGTTGCTTTTTGGTCAACGGCATCAGCTGCAGGCCGACTTCATTGCCCACCACGCGAACGACCTGCGTCGGGAAGACATACTCCTGTTGGCCGCGCTTAAGCAGCAGGTTAACTTTTTGCCCTTCCAGCACCTTCGCCTGGCCGTTGATTTTGATCCCCAGACCGCCGTCAGAGAAGTCGTGCACGGTACAGGAGAAGAGATGGCCATCTTCACGGGCGATCGCCGCTGGCATGCAGATTTCCACGCGATGCGCGCGACGAACCTGTTTGCTCTCCACCGACACCGCCACCGCGCCGCCGAGGATAATCAGGTTGTAGAAGACCCACGCCATACTCACGAAGACGGTCAGGATTTCGTTTTCCGGGCCGTAGAAGTAGCGCCAGATACCCGCAATGACGCCCACGATATTCAGCAGCACCAGGAAGATATACGGCCGGGAGATCACCCAGTCGACGTACTCCTCCTCCACCAGCCCGCCCTTCGCGGTGACGTTGAATTTACCTTTGTGCGGGTTAATCAGCGCCACCATCGTCGGCGGCGCGATGTACCAGGCCAGCACCGTTTCGTAGATTTCACTCCAGAAGGAGTGGCGGTATTTCCCCTGAATCTTCGAGTTCGTCAGGCTCGCGTGGATCATGTGCGGCAGAACGAACAGCGCAATCATCAGCGCGGGAGCGTAGATGATATAAGCGTGAAGAAGCAGGAACGCCAGCGGCGCGGTCAGGAAGATCAGCCGCGGAATGCCGGACAAGAAGTGGAACATGGCATTGACGTAGCAAAGACGTTGCGCCAGCTTGAGTCCTTTCCCGATCAGGGGGTTATCAAGACGGAAGATCTGCACCATGCCGCGCGCCCAGCGAATACGCTGACCAATGTGCGCCGACAGTGACTCGGTTGCCAGACCGGCCGCCTGCGGGATACGCATATAGGCAGAGGTATAGCCACGACGGTGCAGGCGCAGTGAGGTGTGCGCATCTTCAGTGACCGTTTCGACGGCGATACCGCCAATTTCATCCAGCGGTTTACGGCGGATAACCGCGCATGAGCCGCAGAAGAAGGTGGCGTCCCACATGTCGTTTCCGTCCTGTACCAGGCCATAGAACAGCGTGCCTTCGTTCGGAGTTTTGCGGAAGCGGCCAAGGTTACGTTCAAACGGGTCCGGCGAGAAGAAGTGGTGCGGCGTCTGCATCATCGCCAGCTCTTTCTCCTTCAGGAACCAGCCCATGGTCATCTGCAGGAACGAGCGCGTCGGCACGTGGTCGCAGTCAAAAATCGAAACAAACTCCCCGGTGGCATACTTCAACGCGTTGTTGATGTTCCCCGCCTTAGCGTGTTCGTGCGTCGGACGGGCGATGTATTCGACGCCGACCTCCTCCGCGAACTGGCGGAACGCCGGGCGGTTGCCGTCATCCAGGATCCAGACCTTGAGCTTGTCTTTCGGCCAGTCGATGCCCAGCGCAGCATAAATCGTGTTTTTCACCACGCTCAGGTCTTCGTTGTAGGTCGGCACGAAGAGATCGACGGTTGGCCACTGGGTCGTGTCCTTTGGCAGCGGAACCGGCTGGCGGTTGAGCGGCCAAATCACCTGGAAATAGCCCAGCACCAGCACAATCCAGGCATAGGTTTCAGCAAACAGCAGCACCAGGCCGCACACCAGACTCACCGGGTCGTCCCAGTTCAGCGTCGAGGTATAACGCCACCAGATGTAGCGGCAGGAGACGGTCAGCGACAACACGATCAGCATCAGCGCCGAGAAGCGACCCGGAATTCGGCGCACCAGCAGCGCCACGCCCCACAGCAGGATCAGGAAAGTGAACTGCGCCAGAGGGTTGAAAGGCTGCGTAATGCAGACCAGCGCCAGAATGAGCGAGAACACGACGATTACGCCGAGGATAAAACGCCGCAAGCCCGGGTGGAGATGCCCGAGCTCTTTATGGTTATCCAGATGGCTGGTCTTATCGCTCACGCTGTCGGGCAGTCTGTCCAGCCACTGATGGTAGCGTTCACGTAACTGCTGCACGCGGGAGAAGCTCCGCCAGTGCGGCGTTTTTGTCTCCGCGCGGGAGGAGGTTGCCACCAGCCAGATGGCCTGAATGAGATAGCGCGCCGGATCCAGTGGACGCGGCCGGTCAGGATTAATGTGCGGATATAGCTCGCTGTGCCGTGCACGTATGCGCTGCCAGCGCGGGTGTTCAAGCGGTATAAACATCCAGGCCAGAATCATCCAGAAACAGCCGAGCGCGGCGCTAAATGCCGACGCACCGTGACGGCGAAAATGCCGGTAATGTTCGCTCAAACGCGAACTGACCGGTGGGATGAGTAACCAGCTGGCGAGACGACTCATACAGCACTCCCTGCATGCTCCGCCCTGTTGGCGAAGTTCAGCAGACACCAGTTAGCCAGCGTCAGGATCTCTTCTGCCGCCAGTGAATCGCTGCGGTATTCACCGAGCGGTTGCTTAGACGCAAGGCATTCCGCCATTCCCTCATCACGATGGATGACAATCGGAAGCAGGCGGCGCTGGCTTTGCAGCCAGACCTGATAGAGATCGTCCTGGATCTGGCTGCCAATGCGCAAATCGTTAATCAGGATATGGCCATTTTGAGGCAGTCCCTGCTGGTGCAGGCGGATATGGCAGTTCGCATCGACGTTAACGATCGAGAGGACATGATCGCACTGGGCAATAAGCTGTCGTGTCAGCGTGCCGGCACCGTGCGGCAGATCCAGCAAGATCCACTTGTAGTGCCCCTTTTCCCTCAGGCTCTGCAGTGCCAGCGTGAATTGTGAAAACAGGCGCTGGTACGCGGCTTCATTCTCGCGTTCCGTAGTGGTCAGTTGACCAAACGGCAGCAGGTCAAGAAGGGAGGTATAGCGCATACCTGCATCCTGCCAGTCTTTATCGTCAAGCAGCGCGCGGGCCCAGCCCTCTTCGCGAGTAAAGTCGACGTTAAACGACATACGCAGCAAATTATCGGCGCAGGCGTCAATAACCAGCACCGATTCACCTAAAAGCTGTAATGACCACGCCAGCGCCGCGGTAACAGATGTGGTACCCACACCCCCACGGACACCCTGTAATCCGAGTATGGCCATCAATGGCTCCCTTATTGTTGATGGGCGAATTCAGCTAATAACGGCCAGCGTTTAATAGCCGCAGCCAACTGTTCCCGCTGGGAAATATCGGTGTAATCTATTTCAGGTAAAGAAAAGGCCTGCGTCAGCGCCAGAAAATCGTTTTGGAATGTGTAACCCAGGGTCGAGTCGACTGGGGTTCCGGGTTCGTTATTATCCATTCTTTTTCCATCCCTTTGCGTAAAATCGCCAGTTCAGAAGTAGCGAGGCATCCTGCCCTATGAAATTTCATTTACATGCTAAATCTGATGTTCTTTAATTTCAATGTTAGGTTTATTTCTACGCTTTCGCTAGTAAACTGAGATACAGATAAATTAGACGAAAAGAGGGACACCGTGGACTCCATATTTTCTATTGGCATCCAGTCATTATGGGACGAATTGAGCCACATGCCAGTCGGAGGAGTCTGGTGGATTAATACGGACCGTAATGAAGATGCTATCAGTCTGGTAAACCAGACAATTGCTGCCCAGGATAAGGATTCCCGCGTGGCTGTCATTAGCATGGGCGAAGATCCGCAGAAAATTATCACGCTGGAAAACGATCGCGGCCCTCAGACGGTGCGATTATTTTCCATGACATCGGAAGCCGATAGTCTATACTTTTTGTCCCGCGACGTTCAGTGCACTATTGATCCGGATCACTATTTAGTGATTCTTAAATGTGCAAATAACGTCCTGCAAAATATCCCTGCTGAAAAACTGCTGCCCTGGCTGGAAAAAATCAATAAATGGGCAAAATTTCAAAATTGCACGCTACTGATAGTCAATCCCGGCAGTAATAATGACAAGTTGTTCTCACTTTTAATGGGTGAATATCGTTCTCTGTTCGGTCTGGCAAGCGTTCGTGACCAGGTGGGCAGCTATCTCTACGATATTGCATTCTGGTGTAATGAAAAAGGTGTGAGCGCCAGACAACAACTTACGCTGAAACATATCGAGGGTAAGTGGCACCTGGCACAGCAGGAAGAAACCGTGGTGCAACCGCGCAGTGATGAAAAACGTATCCTGAGCCATATCGCGGTTTTAGAGGGAGCACCGGCCCTGTCGGAAAACTGGTCGCTGTTTGAATCTAACGAAGACCTTTTCCACGAAGCCCGCACAACCCAGGCGGCGACCCTAATTTTCTCATTGATGCAGAATAACCAGATTGAGACGCTGGCAAGGCAAATCCACACCCTGCGCCGCCAGCGCGGAAGCGCGTTAAAAATCATCGTGCGCGAAAACAATACCAGCCTGCGCGCCACCGATGAGCGCCTGCTTCTTGGCTGCGGGGCAAATATGGTTATTCCGTGGAATGCGCCGCTGTCACGCTGCCTGACGCTGATCGAAAGCGTTCAGGGCCAGCAGTTTAGCCGCCATGTACCGGAAGACATTTCCACGCTGCTCTCTATGACGCAGCCGATGAAGCTGCGTGGATATCAAAAATGGGATACCTTCTGCGACGCCGTCGGCAACATGATGAGCAATACGCTTCTTCCTGCAGACGGAAAAGGGGTTATGGTTGCCCTGCGTCCTGTACCGGGTATCCGCGTTGAACAGGCGCTCACCTTGTGTCGCCCCAACCGTACGGGAGATATCATGACCATTGGCGACAATCGCCTGGTACTGTTTTTGTCCTTCTGCCGGGTCAACGATCTCGATACGGCGCTAAACCATATCTTCCCCCTGCCTACCGGGGATATTTTCTCGAACCGTATGATTTGGTTCGAAGATAATACGATCAGCGCGGAGCTGGTACAGATGCGTGCGCTCCAGCCTGAACAATGGGCTAAACCGCTCGCAATTAAGAGCGATGCGAAACCGATCCTCAATGCCAGACATGATGGCCATATCTGGCGCCGGGTTCCGGAGCCCCTTCGCTTATTAACGGACAACGCGGAGAACGCACCATCATGAATATCAGCGATATCATCCAACTGGTTATATTCTGTGCGCTGATTTTTTTCCCGCTTGGCTACTATGCACGCCATTCCATACGTCGTATCCGTGATACGGCCAGAGTGCTGTTTATAAAACCTCGCTATGTAAAACCAGCCGGAACACTGACACGGGCATCACACGTCAAGGCAGACCGAAAACATGACTAATTCTACCTATACCGCTTCGTCACCCTCGCCGCTCTGGCAATACTGGCGCGGCCTTTCCGGCTGGAACTTCTACTTTCTCGTGAAGTTTGGTCTGCTGTGGGCAGGCTATCTGAATTTCCATCCCCTTCTCAACCTGGTGTTTATGGCCTTCCTGCTGATGCCCCTGCCGAATATCAGGCTGCATCGCTTGCGTCACTGGATAGCCATCCCTGTCGGCTTTGCGCTGTTCTGGCATGATACCTGGCTACCGGGGCCGGATAGCATTATGAGCCAGGGGTCGCAGGTGGCGGGCTTTAGCGCCAGCTATGTTCTCGATCTGACCGAGCGGTTTATTAACTGGCAGATGATTGGCGCGGTATTTGTGCTGCTGGTAGCCTGGCTGTTCCTGTCACAGTGGATCCGTATCACGGTGTTTGTCGTCGCGATTATGATCTGGCTGAACGTGCTGACGCTGGCTGGTCCGGGCTTTTCGCTGTGGCCTGCTGGTCAACCGACCACCACGGTGACCACCACAGGGGGAAGCGCAGCAGCAACCGTTACCACGGCTGGCGATACGCCTGTAGTGGGCGATATCCCAACCCAGACCGCACCGCCGACCTCCACAAATCTGAACGCCTGGCTCTCCAGCTTCTACACTGCGGAAGACAAGCGACAGACCAAATTCCCGGACGCGCTGCCGGCGGATGCTCAGCCGTTTGAATTGCTGGTGATCAACATCTGCTCTCTCTCATGGGCCGACGTGGATGCAGCCGGTTTGATGTCCCATCCGCTGTGGTCGCATTTCGACATTCAGTTTAAAGATTTTAACTCTGCCACCTCGTACAGCGGCCCGGCAGCAATCCGCCTGCTGCGTGCAAGCTGCGGTCAGGCATCGCATAAGAATCTGTATCAGCCTGCCGGCAATCAGTGTTATCTGTTTGATAACCTCGCCAAACTGGGCTTTACGCAGCATCTGATGCTGGGACATAACGGCCAGTTCGGTAACGTCCTGAAAGAGGTGCGTGAACAGGGTGGTATGCAGGCACCGTTGATGGATCAAACTGGTCTTCCCGTTACTCTGCTGGGCTTCGACGGCTCGCCGGTTTATGACGATACCGCCGTGCTGCAGCGCTGGCTTCAGACCATCGAGAAAGACAGTAATCCGCGCAGTGCGACCTTCTTTAACACCCTGCCGCTCCACGACGGTAACCATTTCCCGGGCGTGAGCAAAACGGCAGATTATAAAGTGCGTGCGCAGAAGTTCTTCGACGAGCTGGACGCGTTCTTCACGGAGCTGGAAAAATCAGGCCGTAAAGTGATGGTGGTTGTGGTACCTGAGCACGGCGGCGCGCTGAAAGGCGACAGAATGCAGGTGTCGGGTCTGCGTGATATCCCAAGCCCGTCCATCACCAACGTGCCTGCTGGCATTAAATTCTTTGGTATGAAAGCACCCCATCAGGGCGCACCGATTGAAATCACCCAGCCGACCAGCTATCTGGCGATCTCTGAACTGGTTGCCCGTGCCGTTGACGGGAAGCTGTTTGTGGAAGATAGCGTGAACTGGGATCAGCTCACCAGCAACCTGCCGCAAACGGCAGAAGTCTCTGAGAACGCCAACGCGGTCGTCATTCAGTATCAGAACAAACCGTACGTTCGCCTGAACGGCGGGGATTGGGTACCGTATCCGCAGTAACTGATTTACCCCTAACCCTCTCCCCATTAGGGAGAGGGGATAGTCAGTGCGTTGTTATTGCGCCGAAATCCACACCAGCATTTTCAGACTTGCCGAATAGTAGTCGTCTTTAGAGGTGATTTCGGGTTCTCCGGAAGACTGTCCCATCGTTAAATCGCGTACAGCCAACAGGCCGCCTTCCATCATGTAGGGCGCATATTCGTTGGTCATGACGTTAACCCAGGCGGGCGTTTGTTCCCGGGGGAATTGCCCAAACCAGGCTTTCCACGGCGCCAGCAGCGGGCTTTGCTTATCAGACCAGGCAAGATACAGCGGAATACGAATCGCGTCATAGCTCATCCGCGGCGGCCAGCTTTTGGCAGGTTCCAGCTTGCCATCTGATGCCAGCGAGACCCAGTCAGCGGGCAGATCCGCTTTACCCGAGCCCATTTTTCCCAGCAGGCGCTTCCCGTCCTTAATCAAATCGCGCCAGACCGGTAAATGACTGCGTCCGGCGAAGGCCTGCCAGGCCGGAAACACGAAGTAGGAAGGGTTAAGGATCGCTTCACCGTCAAGCTTAAATCCCTGGACGCCGGGCAGCATCACGCGGTAACCCGCATAGCGGATGACGCTATGGGCAACCAGCGCTTTTGTAATGGCATCCGATGCGGCACCGTAGCGTTTTTCGTGCCAGCGGGCATCGGCTTTAAGCAGCGCCCAGGCAATCAGCACATCGCCATCGGCGGCATTGTTTTTGTCAGCGACCGGGTTGGACTCTGCGGGGTTATAGCGCCAGTAAAACAGACCGTTCTCTTTGTTCTTCAGCTCACGGTTTGTCCATTGCCAGAGCTTATCGAACGTGGCCTTATCGTCGTTGGCCACTGCCATCAGCATGGCAAATCCCTGACCTTCCGTATGCGACACGCCGCCATTGCCGGTATCGACAATGCGGCCTTCCGGTTTGAAAAAGCGTGCCTTATAACTCTCCCAGGCCTGACCCGCCTGAGAGAGGGGTGAGAACAACACGCTCATCATGACGGCCAGCGTCGCGCAGACGGTTTTTCGCATCATTCACTCCATCCGGTTATTCGGCACTCCGCAGGGAAATCTCACCGCCCATCCAGGGTTTGATCACACCATCTTGCTCCAGGAGCAGCGCGCCCTGAGCGTCAATACCGCGGGAAATGCCGTAGATTTCTTTATCCCCAATCAGCAATTTCACCGGGCGGTTGATGAAGTTATCCAGTTTTTCCCAACGAGACAGGAACGGTGCCAGCCCTTCCTGCTCAAAAAGCGTGAGCGAGCTGCGCAGCTCTTTAATCATACGTACGGCAAGGGTGTTACGATCGATGACGATCCCCGCCTCCTGGAGGTTAGTCCAGGCCTGATTCACCACATCATTCTGGACATTGCGCATCACCATATTGAGGCCCGCGCCAATGACGATTTGCGCCGCATCGCCCGTTTTGCCCGTCAGTTCGACCAGAATGCCGGCAAGTTTACGATCGTTGAGGTACAGATCGTTAGGCCATTTAACACGCACTTGATCCGCCCCCAGATCGTGAAGCACCTCCGCCATAACGATACCGATGACCAGACTCAGGCCAATGGCAGCGGCCGGGCCCTGATCGAGTCGCCAGTACATAGACAGATAGAGGTTGGCACCAAAGGGGGAAAACCACTTGCGGCCACGACGGCCGCGACCGGCCTGCTGATACTCAGCAACGCAGGCATCGCCGGATTTCAGCTCAGGCAGACGATCCAGCAGATACTGGTTCGTCGAATCAATCACCGGCAGCACCGCCACATTACCGTATCCAATCTGGCTGCGGATCGTGTCTTCATTCAATAATTGTATCGGCTCCGGCAGGCTGTACCCTTTTCCAGGAACCGTGAACACATCAACCCCCCAGTCGCGAAGCGTCTGGATATGTTTATTAATGGCGGCGCGGCTCATGCCAAGCTGTTCACCCAGCTGCTCGCCGGAATGGAATTCACCATCCGCCAGGATACCAATCAGGGTTAACGGGACCGTATTGTCCTTCATGCGATAGTCTCCACGGCGTTGACTTCACCTGTGCGACCAATGAAGCGGACTTCTGGCTCCAGCCAGACGTTAAATTTTTCGCCCACACGCTGACGAACATAATGAGCCAGCTGTACCACATCGTCGCTGGTTGCATCGCGCTGGTTAATCAGCACCAGAGCCTGCTGTCGGTGAACGGCTGCCCCGCCGACTGAAGTGCCTTTTAGCTGGCATTGATCGATAAGCCATCCTGCTGCCAGCTTCACGCTGCCATCCGCCTGAGGGTAATGTGGCGCGGTTGGCCACTCCTCCAGAAAACGTCGGGCATTTTCGCCGCCGATCACCGGGTTTTTGAAGAAGCTTCCTGCATTTCCGTTAAGTTTGGGATCGGGAAGCTTGGTCATCCGCATATGGCAAACCGAGTCAAAAACGTCGCGGGCGGTAACGGTAGCCGGATCGAGACGCGTTAAATCCCCGTAGGTCAATACGGGCTGCCAGTTCTTAGACAGACGCAGGCCCACGGCGACAATCACGTAGCGATCCTGATATTCATGCTTGAAGATACTGTCACGATAGCCAAAACGGCACTGTTCTGCCGTTAAACGCGTGGCCGTTCCGGTCGCCAGTTCGATGCAGTCGACATAGTCACAGACGTGCTTCAGTTCGATGCCGTAGGCGCCGATGTTTTGAATGGGTGACGAGCCGGCGCAGCCTGGAATAAGCGCAAGGTTTTCCAGACCCGGAATCTCTTTTGCGAGGGTAAATTGCACCAGGTGATGCCAGTTTTCTCCGGCACCCACGTGCAGATGCCAGCTATCGGCATGCTCTTCCACATCAATTCCCATGATGCGGTTAATAATCACCGTTCCCGCAAAATCGTCGAGAAACAGGACATTACTTCCTTCGCCCAAAATCAGTACGGGTTCGTTATTTTCTGTTGCGCTTTGCCATGCATCCAGCAGTTGCTGTGCAGTATCGGCACGTACAATTTGATTAGCATTGCGTTGAATGCCAAAGGTATTCCAGGGCTTAAGGGAGTGGTTCATAGACGCTATCCTGATGCAAAAACGCAGGTAGTTTACCGTATAAGCAGGGCGTTGGGGGATCTGTTTGTGCAGCGCAGAAACGCAAAAAGGCCATCCTTTCGGATGGCCTCTTCACTTGTTTGATGCCTGGCAGTTCCCTACTCTCACATGGGGAGACCCCACACTACCATCGGCGCTACGGCGTTTCACTTCTGAGTTCGGCATGGGGTCAGGTGGGACCACCGCGCTAAAGCCGCCAGGC
>NZ_JAJFTC010000008.1:0-226492 GCF_020733125.1 Enterobacter cloacae complex sp. 2021EL-01169 | reverse complement strand
CCCCGCCGACGATCAGCAGGGTTTTGTCCGTACCGGCATCCTGAATATTCAGCCGTTCAAACAGGCCTTCCCACGCGGTGAGCGCGGTCAACGGCAGCGCGGCGGCAGCCGCCCAGCCGAGGCTTGACGGTTTGTGCCCGACAATGCGCGCATCGATCAGCTGATGTGTGGTGTTGCTGCCCGGACGAGTGATGTCGCCTGCGTACCACACTTCATCTCCCGCTTTGAATCCGGTGACGCCAGCCCCAACGGCTTTGACGATCCCGCTGGCATCCCAACCCAGCACGCGCGGCTCCTTCAGCCCGCTTTTAGCAATGCCCGCGTGGACTTTGGTATCGACCGGGTTAACGGAGACGGCTTTCACCTCCACCAGCAGATCGTGCTCGCCGGGCTGCGGCATCGGTGGAGTGATTTCAATGAAAGTAGAGGGATTTTCAGGGTTAACGGCGATGGCTTTAACTGACATGGTGTGCTCCTCAATGGCATGCGTTTTGTTGAGGCTAGTCTATTAAGTGGCCATCTGCATGATAAGATGGACAATCAAGAACTCAGCGTTCGTACAGGATGAACAATCATGTTTAAACAGCTGCAGGATATGGCGCTATTCGCGCTGGTGGCCGAGATGGGCAGCTTTACCGCGGCAGCCCAGAAGGCGGAGCTGCCAAAATCCAGCGTGAGCCAGCGGATTAGCCAGCTGGAGCAGCAGGTGGGCATTCGCCTGCTTAACCGCACCACGCGCAGGCTGAACCTGACGTTTGCGGGCGAGCACTATCTGGTGCACTGCCGCGAAATGCTGGCAGCCAGCGAGCGGGCGGAGTACGCCATCCAGCGCCTGCGCGAAAACCCCAGCGGGCGGCTGCGCATCACCTGCCCGGCGGGGATTGGCGCGACGCTGCTGGCGCATATGAATGCCGAGTTCCAGCTTCGCTATCCTGAGGTTTCGCTGGACGTGTCGATCTCTGATGACGTGGTGGATCTGGTCGAGGCCGGCTTTGACGTGGCGCTGCGTACCGGCAAGCCGCAGGACTCCTCCCTGATTGGCCGCATGATCGGGCACTGCCCGCGCTATATGCTGGCTTCGCCGGACTATCTGGCGCGCCGGGCGCCGCTGACGCATCCCCGTCAGCTGGTGGAGCACCGCAGCATTACGCATCGGGCGTGGTCAGAGTGGCTTCTGCGAAGCGAGAGCGAGGATTACCGCTACCTGCCGGATAACGCGCACATGACCGATAACCTGGTATACGCCCGCGAATGTGCGATTGCCGGTGCGGGGATTACGCTCCTTCCGGCTTTTTTGCTGGAAGATAAGGTCGAGAAAGGGGCGCTGGTGCAGGTACTGCCGGAGTGGAATGTTGAAGGAAACGACCTGTGGCTGGCCTATCCGAGCCGTAAGCTCAACTCACCCGCGCTGATGAGCTATATCGACTTTGCAATGCAGTTTGATGAGGTGAAGCGGTATTACGTGGGTAAATAAAAAAGCCGGGTGGCGGCTTCGCCTTACCCGGCCTACAAACAGCGCAGAACCGTAGGCCGGGTAAGCGTGAGCGCCACCCGGCTTTTGAGCACTTACTTAGAAATACGCTTGTACTTAATACGCTTCGGCTCCAGCGCGTCGGCGCCCAGCGTGCGTTTCTTGTACTCTTCGTATTCGGTGAAGTTACCTTCGAAGAACTCCACTTTACCTTCATCCTGGTAGTCCAGAATGTGGGTCGCGATACGGTCAAGGAACCAGCGGTCGTGCGAGATAACCATTGCACAGCCCGGGAACTCCAGCAGGGCGTTTTCCAGCGCGCGCAGGGTTTCGATATCCAGGTCGTTTGTTGGTTCATCGAGCAGCAGAACGTTACCGCCCACCTGCAGCAGCTTCGCCAGGTGCAGGCGACCGCGCTCACCGCCGGACAGCTCGCCCACGCGTTTGCCCTGGTCGGTGCCTTTGAAGTTAAAGCGGCCAACGTAGGCGCGGCTTGGCATCTCGGTGTTGCCGATACGCATGATATCCAGACCGCCGGAGACTTCTTCCCACACGGTTTTGCTGTTATCCATCGCGTCACGGAACTGGTCAACGGAGGCCAGCTTCACGGTCTCACCCAGGGTGATAGAGCCGCTGTCTGGCTGTTCCTGACCGGACATCATGCGGAACAGGGTCGATTTACCCGCGCCGTTCGGACCGATGATGCCCACGATAGCGCCTTTCGGTACGGAGAAGGTCAGATCGTCGATCAGCACGCGGTCGCCGTAGGACTTACGCAGGTTGGTCACTTCAACCACTTTATCCCCCAGACGTGCTCCAGGTGGAATAAACAGTTCGTTGGTTTCGTTACGTTTCTGGTATTCGGTGTTGTTCAGCTCTTCGAAGCGTGCCAGACGGGCTTTGCCCTTAGACTGACGGCCTTTCGTGCCCTGACGCACCCACTCCAGCTCTTTCTCGATAGACTTACGGCGCGCCGCTTCCTGAGACGCTTCCTGAGCCAGACGCTGATCTTTCTGCTCCAGCCAGGAGGAGTAGTTGCCTTCCCACGGAATACCTTCACCGCGGTCCAGCTCCAGGATCCAGCCGGCGACGTTGTCGAGGAAGTAACGGTCGTGGGTGATCGCCACAACGGTGCCTTCGAAGTCGTGCAGGAAGCGCTCCAGCCACGCCACGGATTCCGCATCCAGGTGGTTAGTCGGTTCGTCGAGCAGCAGCATGTCTGGTTTTTCCAGCAGCAGGCGGCACAGCGCCACGCGGCGGCGTTCACCCCCGGAGAGGTTCGCGATTTTTGCATCCCAGTCCGGCAGACGCAGGGCATCCGCCGCGCGCTCCAGCTGCACGTTCAGGTTGTGACCGTCGTGCGCCTGGATGATCTCTTCATACTTGCCCTGCTGTGCGGCCAGCTTGTCGAAGTCCGCATCCGGTTCGGCATATTTGGCATACACTTCATCCAGACCTTTCAGGGCGTTAACCACTTCGGACACCGCTTCTTCAACGGATTCGCGAACGGTGTGTTCCGGGTTCAGCTGAGGTTCCTGCGGCAGGTAACCAATCTTGATGCCAGGCTGCGGACGGGCTTCACCTTCGATGTCTGTATCAATGCCGGCCATGATGCGCAGCAGGGTGGACTTACCGGCACCGTTGAGACCCAGAACACCGATTTTTGCGCCCGGGAAGAAGCTCAGCGAGATATTTTTAAGAATATGACGTTTCGGCGGGACAACTTTGCCGACACGATGCATGGTATAAACGAATTGAGCCACGTTGGACTTCGCCTCTTTTATCGTAATGAGAAGGAATTTCAGCCTCGAAGTGTAGCCTTTTTCCCGCCCTAATCCCAGCCAGGAACGTCGGGAGTGTTAAAACGCGCAAGAAAGGTAAAAAAGTGTCCATGACGTGGCGCGTTGCAGGATGCCTGGTTAGCATAAGTTAATGAGACTTTGACGTGGCAAGACGCTGCAATTGACGAAAAAACAATGAGGAAGAGCTTGTGGAAAAAGCCAAACGGGTGGTCTGGCGTCTGCTGGCTGCCAGCGTATGCGTAATGGCGGTAAGCCAGGCGGTGCA
Source organism: Enterobacter cloacae complex sp. 2021EL-01169 (assembly GCF_020733125.1). Lineage (NCBI taxonomy): Bacteria > Pseudomonadati > Pseudomonadota > Gammaproteobacteria > Enterobacterales > Enterobacteriaceae > Enterobacter > Enterobacter cloacae complex sp. 2021EL-01169. The sequence goes on along the minus strand of NZ_JAJFTC010000008.1, from coordinate 222,954 downwards.
TGCCGATTCACTGGATGAACAACGTAACCGGTATGCCCAGATTAAGCAGGCATGGGACAACAAGCAGATGGATACCGTGCAGGCGCTGATGCCGACGCTCAAGGATTATCCGCTGTATCCGTATCTGGAGTATCGTCAAATTACGGACGATCTCATGAACCAGCCCACCGTTACCGTGAATAACTTCATTCAGGCGAACCCGACCCTGCCGCCAGCCCGGAATCTTCAGTCTCGTTTTGTGAACGAACTGGCGCGACGTGAAGACTGGCGCGGGCTGCTGGCGTTTAGCCCTGAAAAGCCGAATACCACCGAAGCGCAGTGTAACTACTACTACGCAAAATGGGCGACCGGCCAGCAGGAAGAGGCCTGGGCCGGGGCGAAAGAGCTCTGGCTGACCGGGAAAAACCAGCCGAACGCCTGTGATTCCCTGTTCGGCGCGTGGCGTGCTTCCGGCAAGCAGGATCCGCTGTCCTACCTTGAGCGTATCCGCCTGGCGATGAAAGCCGGTAATACGCGTCTGGTGACTGCGCTGGCGGGGCAGATGCCGTCCGATTACCAGACTATCTCCACGGCAGTTATCTCGCTGGCAAACGATCCCAACAGCGTCCTGACCTTTGCCCGCAGTACGGGCGCGACCGATTTTACCCGCCAGATGGCGGCGGTGGCTTTTGCCAGCGTGGCGCGTGACGATGTGGAAAACGCGCGGCTGATGATCCCGCAGCTGGTGCAGGCGCAGCAGCTTAATGAGGAGCAAACGCAGGAGCTGCGCGATATCGTGGCGTGGCGACTGATGGGCACCGATGTGACCGACGAGCAGGCGCGCTGGCGAGACGATGCGATTATGCGTTCGAACTCCACGTCGCTGGTGGAACGCCGCGTGCGAATGGCGCTGGGTACGGGCGACCGTCGTGGGCTCAATACCTGGCTCGCCCGGTTGCCTATGGAGGCCAAGGAGAAAGATGAATGGCGTTACTGGCAGGCCGATCTGCTGCTGGAACGCGGTCGTGATGATGAAGCCAAAGATATCCTCCATACGCTGATGCAGCAGCGCGGGTTCTACCCGATGGCGGCCGCGCAGCGCCTGGGCGAGGAGTACACCTTCCGCATCGATAAAGCGCCCGCTAACGCGAATCCGGCGCTGACCCAGGGGCCAGAAATGGCGCGCGTTCGAGAGCTGATGTACTGGAATATGGACAACACCGCGCGCAGCGAGTGGGCGAATCTGGTGACCAGCCGCACCACCGATGAAAAAGCTCAGCTTGCCCGCTATGCGTTTGATAACCACTGGTGGGATCTGAGCGTGCAGGCGACGATCGCCGGTAAGCTGTGGGATCATCTCGAAGAGCGTTTCCCGCTGGCTTACAAGGATCTGTTCGATCGCTACACCCGCGGCAAAGATATCCCGCAAAGTTACGCGATGGCGATTGCCCGTCAGGAAAGCGCCTGGAACCCGAAAGTCCGTTCCCCGGTGGGCGCCAGCGGCCTGATGCAGATTATGCCGGGCACGGCGACGCACACGGTGAAGATGTTTAACATCCCTGGATACAGTAGCCCGTCACAGCTTCTCGATCCGGATACCAACATCAACATCGGTACCAGCTACCTGCAGTATGTGTATCAGCAGTTCGGCAATAACCGTATCTTCGCGTCGGCGGCATACAACGCGGGGCCGGGTCGTGTGCGCACCTGGCTCGGCAACAGCGCCGGACGCATCGACGCCGTGGCGTTTGTCGAGAGCATCCCGTTCTCGGAAACGCGCGGCTACGTGAAGAACGTGCTGGCTTATGACGCCTACTATCGCTACTTCATGGGGCAGAAAGATACCCTGATGAGCGATGCCGAGTGGCAGAGACGTTACTGATCGGCGTGGGTTGTGTTATGCTGTACTCGCTAAAGAGTACAAGAGGCAGCATAACATGACCCAGCATTCCCCATATTCCTCGGCGATGGCCGAACAGCGTAACCAGGAGTGGCTTCGTTTTGTGGAGCTGCTTCGCCAGTCTTACGAGCAGGATTTGCATTTACCCCTGATGCAGCTAATGCTCACGCCAGACGAGCGTGAGGCGCTGGGCACGCGCGTGCGGATCATTGAAGAGCTGCTGCGCGGCGAGATGAGCCAGCGCGAGCTGAAAAATGAGCTCGGCGCGGGCATTGCGACGATTACCCGCGGATCGAACAGCCTGAAGTCGGCGCCCGTTGAGCTGCGCCAGTGGCTGGAAGCGGTGTTGTTGAAAAACGCCTAACGATAGATCGCGTTATGGAACGGGCTTAACGCCAGGATCACCGCCTGATGGTAAACGCCTGAACGCGTCAGCGCACCGGCGGTAAAGACGCCAATCGCCCCTTCTTTACGGCCAATCTCATCAATGCCGGTGTACTCCGACATCACCGGCCCGAGCGCTTCACCCGCACGCACTTTTTCCAGAATGATCTCCGGCAGGGGCAGGGTGGCCGAACGCGCTTCGCCGCGCTGCTCGCGGCTTTCGATCACCACCCAGCTAAAGGTTGCGCCTTCGTCGATACCGGCTTCAATCGCCACCCAAAAGTCCGCATCCGGGGCCGCAGCCCTGGCATTTGCCACGCGATTTCGTGCGCCAGCGCGCGTTTCCTCGCTGCCAAACGGCTGTTCAGGAACGCCACTCTCGACGCCGATGGCCTCAATATGGCAGGATCCTGCGCCGAAGATCTCGTCAAATGCCCTTAGAATTGCCTGAATTTTGGCAGGATTAGTGGTAGCAGAGACAACATGGTGCATAATTAAGCTCGATTCAAAAAAAACTCATCGCAGTATAACGGAAAAAAAGCATGTTACAGGTATACCTTGTTCGCCACGGTGAAACGCAGTGGAACGCCGAGCGACGTATTCAAGGCCAGTCAGACAGTCCTCTCACTGAGAAGGGTGTGCAGCAAGCGTGGCAGGTGGCGGAACGCGCCAGAACGCTGGGCATTACCCACGTGATTACCAGCGATTTAGGTCGCACACAGCAGACGGCGCGCATCATCGCGGACGCCTGCGGCTGTGACGTCATGCTTGAGCCGCGCCTGCGCGAGCTGGATATGGGCGTGCTGGAAAAACGCCATATCGATACGCTGACGGAAACGGAAGAGGGCTGGCGCCGCACGCTGGTAAACGGTACCGAAGATGGCCGTATTCCTGAGGGCGAATCCATGCAGGAGCTCAGCGTACGTATGCATGCCGCCCTGGCGGAATGCCTGAAGCTCCCGGCGGGAAGCCGTCCGCTGCTGGTGAGTCATGGGATTGCGTTGGGATGCCTGGTGAGCACCATTCTGGGACTACCGGCTTACGCTGAGCGCCGTTTGCGTCTGCGCAACTGCTCTATTTCCCGAATTGATTATCAGGAGAGCGCATGGCTGGCGTCAGGTTGGGTGGTGGAGATGGCAGGGGACATTTCGCATCTCGATGCCCCTGCGCTTGACGAACTGCAGCGTTAACGACGTATCGGAATCAAGAATTCCATACGCAGATTGATTGGGCCTTCTTCCGGTTTGGCATCCTGCGCCGGGTAGTAGCGCTCAATGTCCTGACCCTTACGGCGATTCAGATTCAGCATCGGCATGCAGGTTCCGTAAACGGTCAGGATGAACTCCTGAACGCCCGTTCCCAGCCCTTCATAGGCGAACATCACGTATTCACCGCCTTCCAGCACGACAGGTTTTGAACCCTGAATGTAGCCATTGGCCATCTCTGGCGTCAGCGCGGTGGTGTAGAACACCTCCTGCTCGTCGTCCTTTTCCTGGCTTGGGTGCGTTTCGTTGAGACCATACAGAATAGGCGGGATCGCCGGTGCGTGGCTCAGGAAGTCGCGCCAGAACTGGACGCGCATCTGATGACGGAACTCGGAAATCTGCTCCAGCGAACAGGAGTAGCTCTGCGTCGTGCCGATCAGATGGGTTTCCGGCAGGGTAATAATTTCATACTTCGGCATCGCGAACTCGCCCAGACGCAGCGGCGGACGCATGCCAAACGAGCTCCAGTCAGGCGAGCGACGATACAGCGCTGGCGTCAACGAGAACTGTTTTTTAAAGGCGCGGGTGAAGGTCTGCTGCGAATCGAAACGATATTGCAGGGCAATATCAAGAATCGGGCGCGCGGTCAGGCGCAGAGCCACAGCAGATTTCGATAAACGACGTGCGCGAATATAGGCCCCGATAGCATGACCGGTGACATCCTTGAACATCCTTTGCAGATGCCACTTGGAATAGCCTGCTTTAGCCGCCACATTATCCAGTGACAAAGGCTGGTCGAGATGACCTTCCAGCCAGGTGAGCAGGTCGCGAATAATTCCAGCCTGATCCATATACTATCCTCATCCTTAAAACAGCAGGTGCCTGATAACAGGTTAGCGGATAATAGCATTTTTTGATGTTTTAGCATTCAGTGTTTTTTTTGCGCATTCATGCTTTTTGCAGGGCATTATGGGCAAATATATTCTAATCCTGTGATCTTGCTACATTTTTGTCTAAAGTGTTGAATAATCGCTCAGTGTAATTTTAAAGAATGGTAACAATATGAAATACAAGACTTTGCTCTTCACCGCGCTGATGTTGATGGCCGGGCGCGTGGCACAGGCGGAACAGATAGGTTCTGTCGACACCGTGTTCAAAATGTTTGGCCCGGACCACAAAATCGTGGTGGAGGCGTTTGACGATCCGGACGTGAAAAACGTCACCTGCTATGTCAGCCGTGCGAAAACGGGCGGTATCAAGGGCGGTCTGGGGCTGGCGGAAGACACCTCCGATGCGGCGATCTCCTGTCAGCAGGTGGGCCCGGTTGAATTGAGCGATAAAATTAAAAACGGCAAAGCGCAGGGCGACGTGGTATTCCAGAAACGAACCTCGCTGGTGTTCAAAAAGCTGCAGGTTGTGCGTTTCTACGATGCCAAACGCAATACGCTGGCTTACCTGGCCTATTCCGACAAAGTGGTGGAAGGTTCACCGAAAAACGCGATCAGCGCGGTGCCGATTATGCCGTGGCAGTAATTCAGGGATGAATCATGCAACAACCTGTGGTCTGGCTGGTTGAAGACGAAACCAGTATCGCCGATACGCTGATCTACATGCTTCAGCAGGAAGGATTCGCGGTAAAGGCGTTTGAACGCGGCTTACCCGTGTTGGAGGAGGCGCGGCGGCAGGTTCCGGCGCTCGCCATTCTGGATGTCGGACTGCCCGACATCAGCGGGTTTGAGCTTTGCCGTCGGCTGCTGGCGCAGCATCCCTCGCTGCCTGTGCTGTTTCTGACGGCGCGCAGTGATGAAGTCGATAAGCTGCTTGGCCTGGAAATGGGCGCTGATGACTACGTTGCGAAACCTTTCTCCCCTCGTGAAGTCTGCGCCCGGGTGCGGACGATTTTGAGGCGCATGCAAAAATCCGCTGCACCGTCAGAAACGTTGCGTATCGGGCAGTTTGAACTGAACGAACCTGCCGCGCGAATCAGCTGGTGCGGGGAAGCACTGCCCTTGACCCGCTACGAATTCTTGCTGCTCAAAACCTTGTTACAGGCACCCGGGCGGGTCTTTTCGCGTCAGCAGCTCATGGACAAGGTATGGGGTGAAGACGGCGACAGCTTCGATCGTACCGTGGACACCCACATCAAAACCCTGCGCGCCAAGCTGCGGGCGGTGAACGAGGAACTGTCCCCCATCAGCACCCATCGCGGTATGGGCTACAGTCTGGGCCTTTACTGATGCGCATTGGGATGCGGTTGTTGCTGGGATACTTCCTCATCGTGGCCATTGCCGCGTGGTTTGTGCTGTCGATCTTTGTTCAGGAAGTGAAGCCCGGCGTGCGCAGGGCAACCGAGGGCACGTTAATCGATACCGCGACCCTGTTGGCCGAAATCGGACGTGATGATTTGCTTTCGGGTCATGCGCAGCAGGGCAAGCTGGCACAGGCCTTTTCCCAGCTTCATCAGCGCCCTTTCCGCGCCAATATCGGCGGGATCCATAAAGTGCGTAACGAGTATCACGTCTACATGACCGATGCGCAGGGCCGCGTCGTGTTTGATTCCGCCGGTCTGGCCGTGGGGCAAGATTACTCGCGCTGGAACGATGTCTGGCTGACGCTTCGCGGCGAATACGGCGCGCGCAGTACCCAGAGCCATCCCGACGATCCGGAGAGCACGGTGATGTATGTTGCCGCGCCGGTTGTGGATCAGGGCAAGATTATCGGCGTGCTGTCCGTGGGGAAACCGAACAGCGCGATGGCGCCGGTGATTCACCGCAGCGAGCGACGGATACTGTGGGCAGGCGGTGCGCTGCTCGGCATTGCCCTGCTGATTGGCTTGGCGGTGGCGTGGTGGATCAATCGATCTATCGGTACGTTATCGCGCTATGCCGACTCGGTAACCACCGATACGCCTCTCCCATTGCCTAATCCAGGCAGTAGCGAGCTGCAAAAGCTGGCACAGGCGCTGGAAAATATGCGTATTCGCCTTGAAGGAAAAAACTACATTGAACGCTATGTCCATGCGCTGACCCATGAGCTGAAAAGCCCCATCGCCGCTATACGCGGCGCGGCAGAAATTCTCTCCGAGCAGCCGCCGCCGCAGGTTGCCACGCGGTTTATCGATAATATTCTGGTGCAAAATGCGCGCATGCAGTCGCTGGTTGAAAAGCTGCTCACTCAGGCGCGGCTTGAAAATCGTGTCGAGATTACGCCTGATGCTGTCAGCGTTGACTCGCTCTTCACTCGGCTTGCAGACGCGCGAGCGACGCTGTTGGCAGCGAAAGAAATTGTGCTGACCCTTCAGCCGACATCGCTTTACGTGGCGGGCGATCCCGACCTTCTCGAACAGGCGCTCGGCAATTTGCTGGATAACGCTATCGATTTCACCCCGCAGGGTGGCGCCATTGCGCTGGCGGCCCGTGAAGATCGCAGGCAGGTAGAGCTGATCGTCACCGACAGCGGAAGCGGGATCCCGGATTACGCGCTGGAGCGTATTTTTGAGCGCTTTTATTCCCTTCCGCGCGAGAACGGGTTAAAGAGCAGCGGGCTCGGGCTGGCGTTTGTTCAGGAGGTGGCGCGTCTGCATCAGGGAGAGATTACATTGCGTAATCGTGATGAAGGTGGCGTGATGGCCACGCTGAGACTTCACCGTCCCTTCACATAACTTCAAACTGGCCCCACATAGCCTGGTTACGCTCTCCTCATCACAAAGGAGACGTAATGATGAAATCCCCCCTGTTCTGGAAAGTTAGCACCCTGCTGGGGTGCATCCTGCTGCTGTTAGTCCCGCTTTTTATGGTCAGTAACCTGATATCAGAGCGAGAGAGCTACCGCAATGATGTTGAAAATACGCTGCGTCAGAGTACCAGCGGGCCGCAAAAACTGGTCGGGCCGCTGATTGCTATCCCGGTAACGGAGATTTTTTACAAGGTAGAGGATGAGAAGAAAGTCGAGTACAAGAAAAGCTATATGCATTTTATTCTGCCGGAGTCACTGGTTGTTGAAGGTAGCCAGCACGTTGAGTCCCGAAATATCGGGATCTATGACGGACAAATCTGGAACACTGATCTCAGGATAAAAGTGCGGTTCAGCACCGAGAAAATGGCGCAGCTTAAAGGGGAAACGATGACCCTTGGGCAACCGTTTATCGTTGTCGGCGTGGGGGATGCGCGGGGCATTGGCACGGTGAACGTCTCCAGTATCAACGGTGAGACGCTGGGCGTAGAGCCGGGTTCAGGCGTGTATGGGGGGCTTTCCGGGATTCATATCCCGCTGACTGACAAAACGCTGGAGTCAAAAACGTTTGCCCTGGAGATGTCCCTGAATCTGGCCGGAACGGGGAGTTTTGCCGTGGTTCCTGTGGGACGCAACAGTGAAATGATGCTCAACAGCAACTGGCCACATCCGGGCTTTATGGGTAACTATCTGCCGGTAAAGCATAAAATTGGTGATTCTGGCTTTCAGGCGAACTGGCAGAGCAGCTGGTTTGCGAACAATCTTGAGAGCTGGTTTAACGGCAGTGAATCGCCAGAGTGGGAATCAATCCCTGCTTTTAGCGTTACGGTAGCCACGCCCGCCGATCAGTATCAACTGACTGACCGGGCGATAAAGTACGCTATTTTACTGATTGCGCTGACGTTTATGGCCTTCTTTGTTTTCGAAACTCTGACCGGGCTGCGCCTGCACCCGATGCAGTATCTGCTGGTGGGGCTGTCGCTGGTGCTGTTCTATCTGGTGCTGTTGGCGCTGTCAGAACACGTCGGCTTTACGCCAGCTTGGGTTGTTGCAAGTCTGGTTGGCGCGGCGATGAACGGGATGTACCTGCGGGCTGTGCTGAAAAGCTGGAAGCGTAGCGGGCTGTTCGTGCTGGCCCTGCTGGGGCTGGACGTGGTGATGTGGTTCTTGCTGCGCTCGGAGGATAGCGCGCTGCTGTTGGGGTCAGCGGTGCTGGCGCTGGCACTGTTCGCCGTGATGTACCTGACCCGACATCTCGACTGGTATTCACTTTCACAGCCGAAGCGGCCTGAGCCACCTGCATCGCCGGATGACGATACGATGCGGATCTGGAAATAAAAAAAACGGCGCAAATGCGCCGTTTTTTAATGCGTTAACTGCGGGATTACTCCTGCAGGTCACCGCAGAAACGGTACCCTTCGCCGTGGATCGTGGCGATGATTTCCGGCGTATCTGGCGTAGATTCGAAGTGCTTACGAATACGACGGATGGTGACGTCTACGGTACGGTCGTGCGGCTTCAGCTCACGGCCGGTCATTTTCTTCAGCAGCTCTGCACGGGACTGGATCTTGCCCGGGTTTTCGCAGAAGTGCAGCATCGCGCGGAATTCACTGCGCGGCAGTTTATACTGCTCGCCGTTCGGGCTAATCAGCGAACGGCTATTGATATCAAGTTCCCAGCCGTTGAATTTGTAGCTATCGACGCTACGACGCTCTTCGCTGACCGTGCCCAGGTTCATGGTGCGGGACAGCAGGTTGCGTGCACGAATGGTTAACTCGCGAGGGTTGAACGGCTTGGTGATGTAATCATCCGCACCGATTTCCAGGCCAAGAATTTTATCAACTTCGTTGTCACGGCCCGTCAGGAACATTAACGCGACGTTCGCCTGCTCGCGCAGTTCGCGCGCCAGAAGAAGACCGTTTTTGCCCGGCAGGTTAATATCCATGATCACCAGGTTGATATCATTTTCAGAAAGGATCTGATGCATCTCTGCGCCATCGGTCGCTTCAAAGACATCGTAGCCTTCTGCTTCGAAAATGCTCTTTAACGTGTTGCGTGTTACCAACTCGTCTTCAACGATAAGAATGTGCGGGGTCTGCATGTTTGCTACCTAAATTGCCAACTAAATCGAAACAGGAAGTACAAAAGTCCCTGACCTGCCTGATGCATGTCGCAAATTAACATGATCGGCTTAACGTGACTAAAGTACGTAATTGCGTTCTTGATGCACTTTCCATCAACGTCAACAACATCATTAGCTTGGTCTTGGGTACTTTCCCTTTGGACCCGACAGTGTCAAAAACGGCTGTCATCCTAACCATTTTAACAGCAACATAACAGGCTAAGTGACACCAGACACCCAATAAAACTACGCTTCGTTGACATATATCAAGTTCAATTGTAGCACGTTAACAGTTTGATGAAATCATCGTAGCCGAATGCTAGCCTTTGTCACAATTTTTCAATAAACCAACTAGTTGCGGACATTGATTTATAAACGAAGCGAATCCAATCAGAATAGAGTATTCATGTCACTATTATCATTATAAAACATAGGGATAATAGTGTTCTGTTAACATTCTAACTGATTGTTCAGACACAGAATAGTTTAGCGTTTTTAATTTGTTATGAAACGCTATTTCGGTGATTTGTGTTGCAATTTTGTAAATTCGCGCTGCGTAATATGTTGAAGTGCATCACATTTTTACCGGCTAACTGATTAAAAAGAGAGCATAAATGCATCTGTCGATTGTACTGGTTGCACCAGCCAGAGCAGAAAATATAGGCGCAGCGGCGCGTGCGATGAAGACCATGGGTTTTACCGATTTACGTATTGTGGACAGCACGGCCCATCTGGAGCCAGCCGCCCGGTGGGTGGCGCACGGTTCGGGAGATATTCTCGATAATATAACCACTTATGCTACGCTTGCCGACGCGCTGCATGACATTTCGTTTACCGTTGCAACCACCGCGCGCAGCCGGGCGAAGTTCCACTATTACGCCACGCCTGCTGAACTGGTACCCATGCTCGAAGAGAAAAGCCAGTGGCTGGAGAAAGCCGCGCTGGTATTTGGACGTGAAGATTCCGGATTAACCAACGAAGAGCTGGAATTGGCGGACGTTCTTACCGGTGCGCCGATGGTGGCCGATTATCCTTCCCTGAATTTGGGCCAGGCGGTCATGGTCTATTGCTATCAATTAGCCTCCCTAATGCAAATCCCTCAACCTCAGCCACAAGCGGCAAATGAAAATCAGCTGGCCGCGCTGCGAACTCGCGTGCAGGGGCTGTTATCGAGCCTTGGCGTCGCGGACGATCAGAAAATGGCCGACTGGCTGCAGCAGCGTCTTGGTCGTCTTGAGCAACGGGACACCGCCATGTTGCACCGTTTGCTGCACGATATTGAAAAAAAATTGACCGAGTAAAATACTGCCATAAGTTTTTATTATGGCGAATAAGTCTGTCTGAACGGGTTGCGTTTGGGGGAATTGGATGAAAATAAAGCGGTACGCAGCGGGACGTGAGAGTCTTCCGAAATGTGATCAAATTAAAAATCCATTGACTTAAGGGGCCCGATCCTTTAACCCTAAAAGAATACAGCACAGACAGATAATAATGACAGAGTACACAACATCCATGAAACGCATCAGCATCACCACCATTACCACAACCATCATCATTACCACAGGTAACGATGCGGGCTGACGCGTACAGGAAAAACAGAAAAAAGCCCGCACCTGAACAGTGCGGGCTTTTTTTTCGGCTAAAGGAAACGAGGTAGAACCATGCGAGTGTTGAAGTTCGGCGGTACATCAGTGGCAAATGCAGAACGTTTTCTGCGTGTTGCCGATATCCTGGAAAGCAACGCCAGGCAGGGGCAGGTTGCGACCGTGCTCTCTGCCCCGGCAAAAATCACGAACCATCTGGTGGCGATGATTGAAAAAACCATCGGTGGCCAGGATGCACTTCCGAACATCAGCGACGCAGAGCGTATCTTCGCTGACTTACTGCAAGGCCTGGCAGAAGCGCTGCCTGGCTTCCCGCATGCGCAGCTGAAGTCTTTTGTTGAACAAGAATTCGCGCAAATTAAACATGTCCTGCACGGCATCAGCCTTCTCGGCCAGTGCCCGGACAGCATCAACGCGGCGCTGATTTGTCGCGGTGAAAAACTCTCTATCGCCATCATGGCCGGCGTGCTGGAAGCGCGCGGCCATAGCGTGACCGTGATCGATCCCGTTGAAAAACTGCTGGCGGTGGGCCACTACCTCGAATCCACCGTTGATATTGCCGAATCCACCCGCCGTATCGCCGCCAGCAAAATTCCCGCTGACCACATGATCCTGATGGCAGGCTTCACCGCCGGTAACGAGAAGGGCGAGCTGGTGGTGCTGGGCCGTAACGGTTCCGACTACTCCGCCGCCGTGCTGGCCGCCTGTTTACGCGCGGACTGTTGTGAGATCTGGACTGATGTTGACGGCGTGTATACCTGCGATCCGCGCCAGGTACCGGACGCCAGGCTACTGAAGTCGATGTCGTACCAGGAAGCGATGGAGCTTTCCTACTTCGGCGCCAAAGTACTTCACCCGCGTACCATCTCCCCGATTGCCCAGTTCCAAATCCCTTGCCTGATTAAAAACACCGGTAACCCGCAGGCGCCGGGTACGCTGATTGGCGCGAGTACCGATGAGGACGGACTGCCGGTGAAAGGCATCTCCAACCTGAACAACATGGCGATGTTCAGCGTCTCGGGTCCGGGGATGAAAGGGATGGTCGGCATGGCGGCACGCGTGTTTGCGGCCATGTCCCGCAACGGTATTTCGGTGGTGCTGATCACCCAGTCTTCCTCCGAGTACAGCATCAGCTTCTGCGTGCCGCAGGCTGACTGCCTTCGTGCTCGCCGCGCGCTGGAGGAAGAGTTCTATCTGGAGCTGAAAGAAGAATTGCTGGAGCCGCTCGCGATTCAGGAGCGTCTGGCGATCATCTCCGTGGTGGGCGACGGTATGCGCACCCTGCGCGGTATCTCCGCCAAATTCTTTGCCGCGCTGGCGCGCGCCAATATCAATATCGTGGCGATTGCCCAGGGCTCGTCAGAGCGTTCAATTTCTGTTGTTGTGGATAACGACGATGCCACCACCGGCGTTCGTGTGGTTCACCAGATGCTGTTCAACACCGATCAGGTCATCGAGCTGTTCCTGATTGGCGTGGGCGGCGTCGGCGGCGCGCTGCTGGAGCAGGTGAAGCGTCAGCAGGAATGGCTTAAGAAGAAACACATCGACCTGCGCGTCTGCGGGATCGCGAATTCCAGAGCGCTGCTGACCAACGTCCACGGCCTGAACCTGGAAAACTGGCAGGCCGAGATGAATGAGGCAAAAGAGCCGTTCAACCTGGGTCGGCTGATCCGTCTGGTAAAAGAGTATCATCTGCTTAACCCGGTGATCGTTGACTGTACCTCGAACCAGGCGGTGGCCGACCAGTACGCCGATTTCCTGCGCGAAGGTTTCCACGTGGTGACGCCGAACAAAAAGGCCAACACCTCGTCGATGGATTACTATCACCAGCTGCGTCTGGCAGCGAGCAAGTCGCGCCGCAAGTTCCTCTACGACACCAACGTGGGGGCAGGCCTGCCGGTTATCGAGAACCTGCAGAACCTGCTTAACGCGGGCGATGAGCTGCAGCGTTTCTCCGGCATTCTCTCCGGCTCGCTGTCGTTTATCTTCGGCAAGCTGGATGAGGGAATGAGCCTCTCGGAGGCCACCCGCGCCGCGCGTGAGCTGGGCTATACCGAGCCGGATCCGCGTGACGACCTTTCCGGTATGGACGTGGCGCGCAAGCTGCTGATCCTCGCGCGCGAAACGGGCCGTGAGCTTGAGCTTTCCGATATTGTGATTGAGCCGGTCCTGCCGGCAGAATTTGACAGCAGCGGTGACGTCAGCGCCTTTATGGCCAGGCTGCCGCAGCTTGACGACGCGTTTGCCGCCCGCGTGGCGAAAGCCCGTGATGAAGGTAAGGTATTGCGCTATGTTGGCAACATTGAAGAAGATGGCGTGTGCCGGGTGAAGATTGCCGAAGTGGATGGCAACGACCCGCTGTACAAAGTCAAAAACGGCGAAAACGCCCTCGCGTTTTACAGCCACTATTATCAGCCACTGCCGCTGGTGCTTCGCGGCTATGGCGCAGGGAACGATGTTACGGCGGCGGGTGTCTTTGCCGATCTGCTGCGTACCCTGTCATGGAAGTTAGGAGTTTAACATGGTCAAAGTTTATGCCCCGGCTTCCAGCGCGAATATGAGCGTCGGATTTGACGTGCTGGGTGCGGCGGTAACGCCGGTGGACGGTTCGCTGCTGGGCGATACGGTGACGGTGGAAGCGGCAGACAGCTTCAGCCTGAATAACGTGGGTCGCTTCGCCAGCAAACTGCCGTCTGAGCCACGCGAGAATATCGTCTATCAGTGCTGGGAGCGTTTCTGTCAGGAGATCGGTAAAAACGTGCCGGTCGCCATGACGCTGGAAAAAAGTATGCCGATTGGCTCCGGGCTGGGTTCCAGCGCCTGCTCGGTGGTCGCCGCGCTGGTGGCGATGAACGAGCACTGCGGCAAGCCGCTGAACAACAACCGCCTGCTTGCCTTAATGGGCGAGCTGGAAGGGCGTATCTCCGGCAGCATTCATTATGACAACGTCGCGCCATGCTTCCTCGGCGGCATGCAGCTGATGATCGAAGAAAATGGCATCATCAGCCAGCAGGTGCCAGGGTTTGATGAGTGGCTGTGGGTGCTGGCCTATCCGGGTATCAAGGTATCAACCGCGGAAGCGCGTGCGATCCTGCCCGCGCAGTATCGCCGTCAGGTCTGTATCGCCCACGGGCGTCATCTGGCGGGCTTTATCCACGCCTGCTACACCCGTCAGCCGCAGCTGGCGGCCAAACTGATGAAGGACGTCATTGCCGAGCCGTACCGCACGAAGCTGCTGCCCGGCTTTAACGAGGCGCGACAGGCGTCCATGGATATCGGCGCGCAGGCGTGCGGCATCTCCGGCTCCGGCCCGACGCTGTTCGCCCTGTGCGACAAGCCTGACACTGCGCAGCGCGTGGCGGACTGGCTCTCTAAACACTACCTGCAAAATCAGGAAGGCTTTGTTCATATTTGCCGTCTGGACACGGCTGGCGCACGAGTACTGGGATAATTAATGAAACTCTACAACCTTAAAGATCATAACGAGCAGGTCAGCTTCGCGCAGGCGGTGACTCAGGGACTGGGCAAAAATCAGGGGCTGTTTTTCCCTCATGACCTGCCGGAATTCCAGCTGACCGAGATTGATGACCTGCTGAAGCAGGATTTTGTCACCCGCAGCACCAAAATTCTGTCCGCGTTTATCGGGGATGAAATTCCGCAGGAGCTGCTGGAAGAGCGCGTACGCGCGGCATTCGCCTTCCCGGCGCCGGTTCAGCAGGTTGAGCCTGATGTTGGCTGCCTGGAGCTGTTCCACGGTCCGACGCTGGCGTTCAAAGACTTCGGCGGCCGCTTTATGGCGCAGATGCTGACCCACATCAGTGGCGACAAGCCGGTGACCATCCTGACCGCGACCTCCGGGGATACCGGCGCGGCGGTCGCCCACGCGTTCTACGGCCTGAAAAACGTCCGCGTGGTGATCCTCTATCCGAAAGGTAAAATCAGCCCGCTGCAGGAGAAACTGTTCTGCACCCTCGGCGGCAACATTGAAACCGTGGCAATTGACGGCGATTTCGATGCCTGCCAGGCGCTGGTCAAGCAGGCCTTCGACGACGAAGAGCTGAAGGTGGCGCTGGGTCTGAACTCCGCCAACTCCATCAACATCAGCCGTCTGCTGGCGCAGATCTGCTACTACTTCGAAGCGGTGGCGCAGCTGCCGCAGGAAGCGCGTAACCAGCTGGTGATCTCCGTGCCGAGCGGTAACTTCGGTGACCTGACGGCTGGCCTGCTGGCGAAATCCCTGGGTCTGCCGGTGAAACGCTTTATCGCCGCCACCAACGCTAACGACACCGTGCCGCGCTTCCTGAAAGACGGTAAGTGGGCGCCGAACGCCACGCAGGCGACGCTCTCCAATGCGATGGATGTGTCTCAGCCGAACAACTGGCCGCGGGTGGAAGAGCTGTTCCGCCGTAAGATCTGGCGTCTGGGCGACCTGGGCTATGCTGCGGTGACGGATGAAACCACCAAATCCACCATGCGCGAGCTGAAGGCGGTGGGGTATACCTCTGAACCGCACGCGGCGATTGCTTACCGCGCGCTGCGCGACCAGCTTAACCCAGGTGAATACGGCCTGTTCCTGGGGACCGCACATCCGGCGAAGTTCAAAGAGAGCGTGGAGGCGATCCTGGGCGAAACGCTGCCGCTGCCGAAAGAACTGGCCGAGCGTGCCGACCTGCCGCTGCTGTCCCATGACCTGCCGGCGGACTTTGCGGCGCTGCGTAAGCTGATGATGACCCGCGCGTGATTTTTGTCGGGTGCGGCTACGCCTTACCCGACCTACAACTGATGATGACGCGTGCGTGATTGTGTTGCCCGGTGGCGGCTTCGCCTTACCGGGCCTACAAAGACGAACAAATCGTAGGCCGGGTAAGCGAAGCGCCACCCGGCTTTTTTTGTGAAGAAATTAAGGAGAAAAATAGCAGGGAAAAAGCAGAAATTCCCAATAAATGCGGTCACTTAGCGTTTAGGATTGCAGAGAATAACATCCCCCGTTCCCCTCGCGTACTCTCCTTACATCGGCCCACGTTGGGCAACGATAATAAGGAGTCACCGATGTCAAAACTGAAACCTGCGCTGATTGCGCTTTCACTGATGCTGGTCGCTCCCATGGCGGTTCAGGCATCTGAAATTACCCTCGTACCTGCGGTCAAACTGCAGATTGGCGACCGGGATAATAACGGGCACTACTGGGACGGTGGCCGCTGGCGCGACCATGACTGGTGGAAGGCGCATTATGACTGGCGCGATAACCGCTGGCGTCCTCACGATGAGCATCGCGAGCGTGACCATCATCATGACGATCATCGTCCAGGTCCGGACTGGAAACACCACTAATGCAAAACCCCGCCAGCCGGCGGGGTTTGTTTTTACTGCTCGTGGCGCTTAAACACCAGTTCGCCTTTCCCTGACGACGCCTCGTCAAAGAAATAGCCTTCGCTGTTGAAGGCGGTTAGCTGCTCCGGCTTCGTCAGGCGGTTCTGAATGATGTAGCGGCTCATCAGACCGCGCGCTTTCTTGGCGTAGAAGCTGATCACTTTGAACTTGCCGTTTTTCTCGTCGAGGAATACCGGCTTGATGATGTCGGCATCCAGTTTTTTCGGCTTCACCGACTTGTAGTATTCATCGGATGCCAGGTTAATCACCACGTTATCGCCCTGCGCGCGCAGCGCCGCATTCAGCTTATCGGTAATGATATCGCCCCAGAAATGGTACAGATCTTTGCCTTTGGCATTCTCCAGGCGAATCCCCATCTCCAGACGATAAGGTTGCATCAGATCCAGCGGTCGCAGTACGCCGTACAGGCCCGACAGCATACGCAGATGCTGCTGGGCAAAATCAAAATCGGCTTCGCTAAAATCTTCCGCCTGCAGGCCGGTGTACACATCGCCTTTAAACGCCAGAATCGCCTGGCGAGCGTTGGCAGGGGTGAAATCCGGGTGCCACTCGTGAAAGCGGGTCGCGTTCAAATCGGCCAGCTTGTCGCTGATGCTCATCAGCGAGGCGATTTGCGGCGCAGAGAGCTTACGCGCTTCGCGGATCAGCTGTTGCGAATAGTCCAGCAGTTCAGGCTGGGTATAGCGCTCGGTGGCGAGCGGGCTCTGGTAGTCGAGCGTTTTTGCAGGTGAAATCAGAATCAGCATATCCAGTCCTTGCAGGAAATTTAGAGCGACTTTAGCAAAAAATCGCCCTGAATTGATCGATAGCTGTTATTGCCGTGGCAAATCATCCCACGTGCCGGGGGCAAGCTGCGCCTTGATATCGGGATAGCGGGCGGGATCAAAGACCGGCGGAACGCCGAGTTTGCGCTGGCGCAGATAGTCTCTGGCAATCAGGGTCACCACGGGCGAGAGCAGCAGGATCGCCGTGAGGTTCGTGATTGCCATCAGCGCCATAATGATATCGGCCAGTTGCCAGACCAGCGGCATACTGAGCAGGGAGCCTGCTACCACCATCAGGATAACCCCCAGACGCAGGGTTCCGATCGCGGCGCGGGAGTCGAGTTTCAGGAAAATAAGGTTATTTTCGGCGTAGAGGTAATTCACCACAATCGAGCTGAAGGCAAACAAGATCAGGATGAGCGAGACAAATCCGGCTCCCCAGCCGCCGGTCAGGTTCACCAGCGCCTGCTGGAGAAGCTGTATCCCGACGGTTCCCGACGCGTGCGGTACGGGGCCTGCCAGCAGCAAAATCATGGCGCTGGCGGAACAGATAATAATGGTATCGGTAAAGACGCCAATCATCTGCACAATACCTTGTGCGGCCGGGTGTGGCGGCCAGGAAGAGGCGGCGGCTGCCGCGTTGGGGGTTGACCCCATACCGGCTTCATTGGAGAACATGCCCCGCTGAAAACCCGCCATCAGCGCCTGGCTGAAGGTGTAGCCCAGCGCGCCGGATGCCACTTCGCGCCAGCCAAAGGCGCTTTTGACGATGGTGGCAAGCACGCCCGGCACCTGGTCGAGATGCAGTGCGGCGACGAACAGGCTCGCGGCAACCCAGAGCAGCGCCATAATGGGCACCAGCCACTGCATCAGGCGAGCGATACCCTTGAGACCGAATGAAATGGTAAGCAGAACGATCGAAGCTAAAGCGAGACCCGCGAGCCACTCGGGGCAGGAGAAGGCATAGCGCATGGCATGGGCGACCGAGTTAGCCTGGACGGTATTAAAAATAAGACCGTACGCGAGCAGTAAAAAAAGCGAGAACAGGACGCCCATCCAGCGCATCCCCAGGCCACGCGCCATGTACCAGGCTGGACCACCGCGAAACTGGCCGCGCTTATCTTTCTCTTTGTAGAGTTGCGCAAGCGAACTTTCGGCAAAGGAGGTGGCCATACCGAGAAGTGCCGTCATCCACATCCAGAAGACCGCGCCTGGCCCACCGGCGCTGATGGCCAGTGCTACCCCCGCCAGATTCCCGCTGCCCAGGCGTGCCGCAAGGCTGGTACAGAGCGCCTGAAACGACGTTAATCCGCCCGGCTGGGGCGTGACGCTGTTTTTCAGACTTCTGCCAAACTTGCGAATATAGCGAAACTGGATAAACCCACTGCGTAGCGTAAACCAAATACCTGCTCCCAGAAGCAGGTAAATCATTATCGAACCCCAGAGGACTTCGTTAATAAAGAAAAAGAAATCAGGCATTAACGTCCCTCTTGTTGATGCCAACGTGAATATGTAAGCGCTACCACTGATTGGGCATGCTGTTGCTTAGCAGCCTGTTAATATTCTGAGTTTATCATACTCTGCCTAAGCGCACTGTCTGCGGTTGCGCTACCCCTCCGTCGTGTTATCATCAGGGCAGACCGGTTACATCCCCCTAACAAGTAAACCTGTCATTTTTCCGCTGCAGGCATGCTGTCGGTAGCGTGAATTATCCAGGGCACGTTAAAAGAGAAACACTATCATGACGGATAAATTGACCTCCCTTCGTCAGTTCACCACTGTCGTAGCTGACACCGGAGATATCGCGGCAATGAAGCTGTACCAGCCGCAGGATGCCACAACTAACCCTTCTCTGATCCTTAACGCCGCACAGATCCCTGAGTATCGCAAACTGATTGACGAGGCTGTGACCTGGGCGAAAGCGCAGAGCAACGACCGCGCGCAGCAGGTTGTGGACGCTACTGATAAACTGGCCGTGAACATCGGTCTCGAGATCCTGAAACTGGTTCCGGGCCGTATCTCTACCGAAGTAGACGCACGTCTTTCCTACGACACCGAAGCGTCTATCGCGAAAGCAAAACGTCTGATCAAACTGTACAACGATGCGGGCATCAGCAATGATCGTATCCTGATCAAACTGGCTTCTACCTGGCAGGGTATCCGCGCGGCAGAGCAGCTGGAAAAAGAGGGTATCAACTGTAACCTGACCCTGCTGTTCTCCTTCGCGCAGGCGCGTGCATGTGCAGAAGCTGGCGTATACCTGATTTCTCCGTTCGTGGGCCGTATTCTGGACTGGTACAAAGCCAACACCGATAAGAAAGAGTACGCACCGGCTGAAGATCCAGGCGTGATTTCTGTGACTGAAATCTACGAATACTACAAACAGCATGGCTATGAGACTGTGGTTATGGGCGCAAGCTTCCGTAACGTCGGTGAAATCATCGAGCTGGCTGGCTGTGACCGCCTGACCATCGCGCCAGCGCTGCTGAAAGAGCTGGCAGAAAGCGAAGGCACCCTGGAGCGTAAACTGTCTTACACCGGTGAAGTGAAAGCACGCCCAGAGCGCATCACTGAATCCGAGTTCCTGTGGCAGCACAACCAGGATCCAATGGCGGTAGACAAGCTGGCGGACGGTATCCGTAAGTTTGCTGTTGACCAGGAAAAACTGGAAAAAATGATCGGCGACCTGCTGTAATCATTCCGCGTGACCGGGCTCCCGGTCACGCGACTGCTTTCGTACCCTGTCTGAATTTCCTCTCTGCGTGTATCATTCCCTTTAATCAGTACTCTTTGAATGGAATGGATATGAATACCTTACGCATCGGCTTAGTGTCGATTTCTGACCGCGCCTCCAGCGGTGTTTACCAGGATAAAGGCATCCCCGCTCTGGAAGCGTGGCTGGCCAGTGCACTGACTACCCCGTTTGAGATCCAGACTCGCCTTATTCCCGACGAACAGCCGATTATCGAGCAGACCCTGTGTGAGCTGGTGGATGAGATGAGCTGTCACCTGGTGTTAACCACCGGCGGAACCGGGCCCGCGCGCCGTGATGTGACGCCGGACGCGACGCTGGCGATTGCCGATCGTGAAATGCCGGGCTTCGGCGAACAGATGCGCCAGATCAGTCTACACTTTGTCCCGACGGCCATTCTTTCCCGCCAGGTAGGGGTGATCCGCAAGCAGGCGTTGATTCTAAACCTCCCGGGCCAGCCGAAGTCGATCAAAGAGACGCTGGAAGGGCTAAAAGCGGAAGACGGCAGCGTCATCGTTCACGGCATCTTTGCAAGTGTACCGTATTGTATACAGCTGCTTGACGGCCCGTATGTCGAAACCGATGAGAAAGTGGTAGTAGCTTTTCGTCCTAAAAACGCGCGTCGCGAAACAATCTCCTGAAATTAATCAATATGTGACATAAGCTGAAGCGGCGATAGCGTGGTAACGGTTTTACGGTATAGTAATTTTTTCTTTACGATTGCTGTAAAAATAAATCCACAATACACGCACAATGGTTCGCTATGTCACATAACACCCGACCTCTGAATCGACAGGACTACAAAACCCTCACGCTCGCGGCCTTAGGCGGTGCGCTGGAGTTTTACGATTTCATTATCTTCGTCTTCTTCGCTGCCGTAGTGGGGGAGCTCTTCTTTCCGGCCGATATACCGGAGTGGCTGCGTCAGGTGCAAACCTTCGGCATTTTTGCTGCCGGGTATCTGGCGCGTCCGCTGGGCGGCATTATCATGGCCCACTTTGGCGATCTGGTCGGGCGTAAAAAGATGTTTACCCTCAGCATCCTGCTGATGGCGGTCCCCACGCTGGCCATTGGTCTGCTGCCCACCTATGCCTCGATGGGCATTCTCGCGCCGTTGCTGCTGTTGCTGATGCGCGTGCTTCAGGGCGCGGCGATTGGCGGTGAAGTGCCGGGCGCGTGGGTGTTTGTCGCAGAGCATGTTCCGGCGCGCCGCATTGGTATCGCCTGTGGAACCTTAACCGCGGGGCTGACCATCGGGATCCTGCTCGGCTCGGTGGTCGCCACCATTGTGAATACCAGCATGACGCAGCAGGCCGTACACGACTGGGGCTGGCGTATTCCGTTCCTGCTGGGCGGGGCGTTTGGCCTGGTGGCGATGTACCTGCGCCGCTGGCTGCAGGAGACACCGATTTTCCTCGAAATGCAGCAGCGTAAAGCGCTGGCGCAGGAGCTGCCGGTGAAGGCGGTTGTGGTACGTCATAAAAAGGCGGTGGTGGTGTCGATGCTGCTCACCTGGCTACTCTCGGCCGGGATTGTGGTGGTGATATTGATGTCTCCGGTGTGGCTGCAAAAGCAGTACGGTTTCGCCCCTGCCGTGACGCTACAGGCAAACAGTATCGCGACAATCATGCTCTGCTTTGGCTGTCTGGCCGCCGGGCTGGCGGCAGATCGTTTCGGGGCCAGCGTTACCTTTATTGTCGGCAGCCTGCTACTGGCCGCATCAAGCTGGGCGTTTTACCATCTGGCTGGCAGCCATCCTGAACAGCTGTTCCTGCTGTACGGCGTGGTAGGGCTGTTCGTGGGCGTTGTCGGCGCGGTGCCGTATGTCATGGTGCGCGCATTCCCGCCGGAGGTTCGCTTCACCGGGATCTCATTTTCCTACAACGTGTCGTATGCCATTTTCGGTGGGCTGACGCCGATTGCGGTGACGGTCCTGATGGGCGTGTCTCCCATGGCTCCGGCCTGGTACGTGCTGGCGCTGTCGGTGATGGGGCTGGTATTGGGATTTTGGCTTCGTCAGGCGGGGGGATGTCGTGCCCGCGAGGCGGGCACGACAGAGGGATCAGTGTTTTTCACCAATCGGTAGAACGGTGCGGTCAAACTGCTCGTTCAGCACTTCACCCATTGCCAGGTAGATAGCGCTTGCGCCGCAAACCAGACCAATCCAGCCGGCAACGTGAACGATGCCTTCGTTATCCACCAGGTGACCGATTGCCAGCAGGGCAAACAGCACGGTCAGGCTCAGGAAGACGAACTGCAGCATGCGGTTGCCTTTCAGGGTACCGAAGAACATGAACAGGGTGAAGACGCCCCACAGGCCCAGGTAGACACCCAGGAAGTGGGCGTTTGCCGCGTCTGCCATGCCCATTTTAGGCAGCAGCAGAATGGCGACCAGGGTCAGCCAGAAAGAACCGTAAGAGGTGAAGGCGGTTAAGCCGAAGGTATTGCCTTTCTTATATTCCAGCAGGCCCGCAAAGATTTGCGCGATACCGCCATAAAAAATGCCCATCGCCAGGATGATGCCATCCATCGGGAACATCCCGATATTGTGCAGGTTCAGCAGAATAGTGGTCATGCCAAAACCCATCAGGCCCAGCGGAGCCGGATTAGCCAACTTAGTGTTGCCCATAAGTCCTCAAAAAAATCATCATTAATATGGTGAAATGGTTAAACCCGCGTCAGTTCTCCCTGACGGGGCGCGGCATCATAATGGGCGCAATCGATGGCGTCTATGATCTCATCAGGGTGAAATTAAAATTTTTTTTATGCTTGCCCCTTGATGGATGCCGTCGCGACCCCATCTTGTAGTCAACCGCAGTGTGTGGACCTGAAAAAAATCAAATCTGGGCAGTTGAAAAAGCACGTTCTGCCCTTATTACAGGTACAC
This sequence comes from Enterobacter cloacae complex sp. 2021EL-01169, assembly GCF_020733125.1. Taxonomy (NCBI): domain Bacteria; kingdom Pseudomonadati; phylum Pseudomonadota; class Gammaproteobacteria; order Enterobacterales; family Enterobacteriaceae; genus Enterobacter; species Enterobacter cloacae complex sp. 2021EL-01169. Next base: position 200,234 of record NZ_JAJFTC010000008.1, on the reverse strand, counting down.
AACCACATGTTGACTGAATTTTTAGTGGAGACGTTTAGATGGGTAAAATTATTGGTATCGACCTGGGTACTACCAACTCTTGTGTAGCGATTATGGATGGCACTACTGCACGCGTGCTGGAGAACGCCGAGGGCGATCGCACCACGCCTTCTATCATTGCTTATACTCAGGACGGTGAAACTCTGGTTGGTCAGCCGGCTAAACGTCAGGCAGTGACAAACCCGCAAAACACTCTGTTTGCGATTAAACGCCTGATCGGTCGCCGCTTCCAGGACGAAGAAGTTCAGCGTGACGTTTCCATCATGCCTTACAAAATCATCGCGGCAGATAACGGCGATGCATGGCTTGATGTGAAAGGCACCAAAACGGCACCACCGCAGATTTCTGCTGAAGTGCTGAAAAAAATGAAGAAAACCGCTGAAGATTACCTGGGTGAGCCGGTAACTGAAGCTGTTATCACCGTTCCTGCATACTTCAACGATGCTCAGCGTCAGGCAACCAAAGATGCTGGCCGTATCGCAGGTCTGGAAGTAAAACGTATCATCAACGAACCAACCGCGGCTGCTCTGGCTTACGGTCTGGATAAAGAAGTCGGCAACCGTACTATCGCGGTTTACGACCTGGGTGGTGGTACCTTCGATATCTCTATTATCGAAATCGACGAAGTTGACGGCGAAAAAACCTTCGAAGTTCTGGCAACCAACGGTGATACCCACCTGGGTGGTGAAGACTTCGATACCCGTCTGATCAACTACCTCGTTGACGAGTTCAAGAAAGATCAGGGCATTGACCTGCGTAACGATCCGCTGGCTATGCAGCGCCTGAAAGAAGCCGCTGAGAAAGCGAAGATCGAGCTGTCTTCCGCTCAGCAGACCGACGTGAACCTGCCGTACATCACTGCAGACGCGACCGGTCCTAAACACATGAACATCAAAGTGACCCGTGCGAAACTGGAAAGCCTGGTAGAAGACCTGGTGAACCGTTCTATCGAGCCGCTGAAAGTTGCTCTGCAGGACGCTGGCCTGTCCGTGTCTGATATCAACGACGTTATCCTCGTTGGTGGCCAGACCCGTATGCCAATGGTGCAGAAGAAAGTGGCTGAGTTCTTTGGTAAAGAGCCACGTAAAGACGTTAACCCGGACGAAGCAGTGGCTATCGGTGCTGCGGTTCAGGGTGGCGTACTGACCGGTGAAGTGAAAGACGTACTGCTGCTGGACGTTACCCCGCTGTCTCTGGGTATCGAAACCATGGGCGGTGTGATGACTGCGCTCATCAACAAAAACACCACCATCCCAACCAAGCACAGCCAGGTGTTCTCTACCGCTGAAGACAACCAGTCTGCGGTAACCATCCATGTGCTGCAGGGTGAGCGTAAGCGTGCGGCGGATAACAAATCTCTGGGTCAGTTCAACCTGGACGGTATTAACCCGGCACCGCGCGGCATGCCACAGATCGAAGTCACCTTCGACATCGATGCTGACGGTATCCTGCACGTGTCTGCGAAAGACAAAAACAGCGGTAAAGAGCAGAAGATCACCATCAAGGCATCTTCTGGTCTGAACGAAGCGGAAATCGAAAAAATGGTTCGCGATGCCGAAGCTAACGCGGAATCCGACCGTAAGTTCGAAGAGCTGGTTCAGACCCGCAACCAGGGTGACCATCTGCTGCACAGCACCCGTAAGCAGGTTGAAGAAGCAGGCGATAAACTGCCAGCGGAAGACAAGACTGCTATCGAAGCTGCACTGAGTGCGCTGGAATCCTCACTGAAAGGTGAAGATAAAGCGGACATCGAAGCGAAGATGCAGGAACTGGCACAGGCTTCTCAGAAGCTGATGGAAATCGCTCAGCAGCAGCACGCTCAACAGCAGGCGGGCGCTGACGCTTCGGCGAACAATGCAAAAGACGACGACGTTGTCGACGCTGAGTTCGAAGAAGTTAAAGATAAAAAATAATCGCCCTGATGCAGGGTAATTAATCGGCACGGGCGTAGGAGAACTCTCCACGCCCGTGCTCGCATGTTAAGGGGCTTAAAAAAACCAATGGCAAAGCAAGACTATTACGAGATTTTAGGCGTTCCGAAAACTGCGGAAGAGCGTGAAATCAAAAAGGCGTATAAGCGCCTGGCCATGAAATTCCACCCGGACCGTAATCAGGGTGACAAAGAGGCTGAAGCCAAATTTAAAGAGATCAAAGAAGCCTACGAAGTCCTGACCGATGCACAAAAACGTGCAGCCTATGACCAGTACGGTCACGCAGCCTTTGAACAGGGCGGCATGGGCGGCGGTGGATTCGGTGGCGGCGGCTTTGGCGGCGGTGCCGACTTCAGCGATATCTTTGGTGATGTGTTTGGCGACATCTTCGGCGGCGGTCGTGGTCGTCAGCGCGCGGCGCGCGGCGCGGATCTGCGCTACAACATGGATCTGACGCTGGAAGAGGCCGTTCGCGGTGTTACCAAAGAGATCCGTATTCCGACGCTGGAAGAGTGTGACGTCTGCCACGGCAGCGGCGCGAAAGCGGGTACTCAGCCGCAGACCTGTCCAACCTGTCACGGCTCCGGTCAGGTCCAGATGCGTCAGGGCTTCTTCGCGGTACAGCAGGCCTGTCCTCACTGTCACGGTCGCGGTACGCTGATTAAAGATCCGTGCACCAAATGCCACGGCCACGGTCGCGTTGAGAAAACCAAGACACTGTCCGTTAAAATCCCGGCTGGCGTGGATACGGGCGACCGCATCCGTCTGGCGGGTGAGGGTGAAGCTGGCGAACACGGCGCACCGGCAGGCGATCTGTACGTTCAGGTGCAGGTGAAACAGCACGCTATCTTCGAGCGCGAAGGGAATAACCTGTACTGTGAAGTGCCGATCAACTTCGCGATGGCGGCTCTCGGCGGCGAAATCGAAGTGCCGACGCTGGATGGTCGCGTCAATCTGAAGATCCCGGGCGAGACCCAGACCGGTAAGCTGTTCCGCATGCGCGGGAAAGGCGTTAAATCCGTTCGCGGTGGTGCGCAGGGCGACCTGCTGTGCCGCGTCGTCGTGGAAACGCCGGTTGGCCTGAACGATAAGCAGAAACAGCTGCTGAAAGAGTTGCAGGAGAGCTTTGGTGGTCCGACGGGAGAGAAAAACAGCCCGCGCTCCAAAAGCTTCTTCGATGGCGTCAAAAAATTCTTCGATGATTTGACCCGCTAATCCGTTAGCTGGTTTTCATCTTCAAAAAGCCCGGAAGCGATTCCGGGCTTTTTTTATTTACGGTTATTGCTCGGTAAAAGTGAATCTATACTCAATATTAATCTGTTTTTGCCGAGCTATTTGGCTTGGTATTATGGTTTTATCGAGGTATTGTTGTAAAAGAGAGAACTTTAATGAAATTACTACACCGTTTCTTTAGCAGTGAGGCGTCCGGTGGCGTGCTCCTGATTATTGCCGCAGCGGCCGCGATGGTGCTGGCTAATCTTGGCATCACGCGGGATCTCTATCATGCATTTCTGGAAACGCCCGTTGAGCTGAAGGTCGGGGCGCTGGAAATTAACAAGAACATGCTGCTGTGGATCAACGATGCGCTGATGGCGGTGTTCTTCCTGCTGGTGGGGCTTGAAGTTAAGCGTGAGCTGGTGCTGGGCTCGCTTGCCAGCCGCCAGCGCGCGGCGTTCCCGGTCATTGCCGCGCTCGGTGGGATGGTGGTGCCGGCGCTGCTCTTCCTGGCGTTCACCTGGCAGGATCCGGTTGCACGTCACGGCTGGGCGATCCCGGCCGCGACGGATATCGCCTTTGCGCTCGGGGTGCTGGCCTTGCTGGGAAGCCGCGTGCCGGTTGCCCTGAAAATCTTCCTGATGGCGCTGGCGATCATCGATGATCTTGGCGCCATTGTGATTATCGCGCTGTTCTACACCAGCGATCTGTCGATCCTGTCTCTGAGCGTGGCTGCCGGAGCGATTGCGGTACTGGCGCTGCTGAACATCTTTAATGTGCGCCGCATTGGTATCTACATCCTCGTGGGGATGGTGCTGTGGACGGCGGTGCTGAAATCCGGCGTGCACGCCACGCTGGCTGGGGTGATCGTCGGCTTCTTCGTGCCGCTTAAGCCGCAGGACGGCAAGTCGCCGGCCAAACAGCTGGAGCATGTACTGCACCCGTGGGTCGCCTTTATGATCCTGCCCCTGTTTGCGTTTGCCAATGCCGGGGTTTCGCTGGGCGGCGTGACGCTGGACGGGCTGACGTCCGTGCTGCCGCTGGGCATTATTGCCGGTCTGTTTATCGGTAAGCCGCTGGGTATTAGCCTCTTTTGCTGGCTGGCGACGAAACTGAAGCTGGCGTCATTGCCGCACGGCACCACGTTTAAGCAGATTATGGCCGTCGGCGTGCTGTGTGGAATAGGGTTTACGATGTCGATCTTTATCTCGACGCTGGCGTTTGGCGCGCATGCGCCTGAGCTGATCGTCTGGGCGAAACTCGGCATTCTCATCGGGTCATTACTGGCCGCCGTAATTGGTTATACCTTGTTGAAGGTGAAATTGTCCGGACAGGCCGTCCAGGCATAACGGAACACCGGGAGAAGGCGATCCTTCTCCCGAAACACACTCAAGGAGCGAAGACGCGATGTCTCATTTGAATTACAACCATCTTTACTACTTCTGGCACGTCTATAGACAGGGCTCGGTGGTCGGGGCTGCAGAGGCGCTCTACCTGACGCCGCAAACCATTACCGGGCAAATCAAGGCGCTGGAAGAACGTTTGCAGGGCAAGCTGTTCAAGCGTAAGGGGCGCGGGATTGAACCCAGCGAGCTGGGTGAGTTGGTTTTCCGCTACGCGGACAAAATGTTTACCCTTAGCCAGGAGATGCTGGATATCGTCAACTACCGCAAAGAGTCGAACCTGCTCTTTGATGTTGGCGTGGCGGATGCGCTGTCCAAACGGCTGGTGAGCGGCGTGCTGGATGCGGCGGTGGTCGAAGACGAGCAAATCCACCTGCGCTGCTTTGAATCCACTCACGAGATGCTGCTGGAACAGCTGAGCCAGCACAAGCTGGACATGATTATCTCGGATTGTCCGATCGACTCCACGCAGCAGGAAGGGCTGTTCTCGGTGAAAATTGGGGAATGCGGCGTGAGCTTCTGGTGCATTAATCCGCCGCCGGAGAAACCCTTCCCGGCCTGCCTGGAAGAGCGTCGACTGCTGGTGCCGGGAAGGCGTTCCATGCTGGGGCGCAAGCTCCTGAACTGGTTTAACTCGCAGGGGCTGAACGTGGAAATCCTCGGCGAATTTGACGATGCGGCGCTGATGAAAGCCTTTGGTGAAGCGCACAACGCCATCTTCGTTGCGCCAACGCTCTACGCGCACGATCTCTATTCGGACGACAAGATTACGGAGATAGGCAGAGTGGATAACGTGATGGAGGAGTATCACGCCATCTTTGCTGAAAGGATGATTCAGCATCCGGCGGTACAGCGAATCTGTAACCGTGACTACTCGGCGCTGTTTACGCCACCGGCAATCTGAAGATATAAAAAAACCCGCGTTAAGCGGGTTCTTTTAAAACAAGCAACAACAAGCGGCGATTAAGCCAGTTTGTTGATCTGCGCGGTCAGGTTTGCTTTATGACGCGCTGCTTTGTTTTTGTGGATCAGACCTTTAGCAGCCTGACGATCCACGATTGGTTGCATTTCGTTAAATGCGTTCTGCGCAGCAGCTTTGTCGCCAGCTTCGATAGCTGCGTATACTTTCTTGATGAAAGTACGCATCATAGAGCGACGGCTTGCATTGTGCTTACGAGCCTTTTCAGACTGAATAGCACGTTTCTTAGCTGATTTGATATTAGCCAAGGTCCAACTCCCAAATATGATCTATGTGGACAATTCAAAGGCCGAGGAATATGCCCTCTATACCTTCTTTTGTCAATGGATTTGTGCAAATAAGCGCCGTTAATGTGGCGACGCTACGTTACGTAGTGATGGCGCAGGATTCTACCAGCTTGTTGTCCGTGAATACAGCTTTTCGGCATAAAAATCGCAGTTCGCGAGCAGATTTTTTCGCTGCGAAAGGTCAGCCTGATGAAATCATTACGGCTTTCTGTTTTGCACGAACAATCGCCGGTTAACCTTAACCGCTGTACAAGGTATACTTTGGCGATTTTCACTGTTTTGAGCCAGACATGAAGCTGATACGCGGCATACATAATCTCAGCAGAGCCCCGCACGGGTGCGTGCTGACCATTGGTAATTTCGACGGCGTGCATCGTGGTCATCAGGCGCTGTTGCAGGGATTGCGTAAAGAAGGGGAGGCCCGCGGCCTGCCCGTTGTAGTGATGATTTTCGAACCGCAGCCGCTGGAGCTGTTTGCGGGCGATAAATCTCCCGCCCGTCTTACACGCCTGCGCGAGAAGTTGCGCTATCTGGCTGAGTCCGGCGTGGACTATGTATTGTGCGTACGTTTCGATCGCCGCTTTGCCGCGCTGACAGCACAAAATTTCGTCAGCGACCTGCTGGTGAAGCGTCTTGGCGTGCAGTTTCTTGCCGTGGGCGATGATTTCCGCTTTGGCGCTGGTCGTCAGGGTGATTTCTTGCTATTACAGAAGGCTGGTCTGGAGTACGGTTTTGACGTCACCAGCGCGATGACCTTCTGTGAAGGCGGCGTGCGCGTCAGCAGCACGGCAGTGCGGCAGGCGCTGGCCAACGATGAACTGGATACGGCAGAAAACCTGCTGGGACATCCGTTCACCATCTCTGGTCGCGTGGTCCATGGCGATGCGCTGGGCCGCACGATAGGTTTCCCGACGGCGAATATACCGCTGCGTCGTCAGGTTTCCCCGGTTAAAGGGGTCTATGCGGTAGAAGTGGCAGGACTGGGCGATAAGCCGTTCTACGGCGTCGCCAATATTGGCACGCGTCCGACCGTTGCCGGTGTGCGTCAACAGCTAGAAGTGCACCTGCTGGACGTTGTAATGGACCTGTATGGTCGCCATATAGATGTGATACTGCGTAAAAAAATACGCAACGAGCAGCGATTTGGTTCGCTGGATGAACTCAAAGCGCAAATTGCGCGAGATGAATTAACAGCCCGCGAGTTTTTTGGGCTTTGAACCCGGCTTAACTGCCTACGTGATAAATACGGAACCGAGAATCTGATGAGTGACTATAAATCAACCCTGAATTTGCCGGAAACAGGGTTCCCGATGCGCGGCGATCTCGCCAAGCGTGAACCGGGAATGCTGGCGCGTTGGACCGATGATGACCTGTACGGCATCATTCGTGCAGCCAAAAAAGGCAAAAAAACCTTCATTCTGCATGATGGCCCTCCCTATGCGAATGGCAGCATTCATATTGGTCACTCTGTAAACAAGATTCTGAAAGACATTATCGTGAAGTCCAAAGGACTCGCGGGATATGACTCGCCTTACGTTCCGGGCTGGGACTGCCACGGCCTGCCAATCGAGCTGAAAGTTGAGCAGGAATTTGGCAAGCCTGGTGAGAAATTCACCGCCGCTGAGTTCCGTGCGAAGTGCCGCGAATACGCAGCCACCCAGGTTGACGGTCAGCGCGCTGACTTCATCCGTCTGGGCGTACTGGGCGACTGGTCGCATCCGTACCTGACCATGGACTTCAAAACCGAAGCCAACATCATCCGTGCGCTGGGCAAAATCATCGGTAACGGCCACCTTCACAAAGGCGCGAAGCCGGTGCACTGGTGCGTGGACTGCCGTTCTGCGCTGGCAGAAGCGGAAGTGGAGTATTACGACAAAACCTCTCCGTCTATCGACGTGGCGTTCCACGCCGTCGATCAGGATGCGGTGAAAGCCAAATTTGGCGTATCGTCCGTTAACGGCCCGATCTCGCTGGTGATCTGGACCACCACCCCGTGGACCCTGCCAGCCAACCGTGCGATCTCCCTGTCCGGCGAGTTCGAATACGCGCTGGTGCAGATTGACGGCCAGGCGGTTATCCTGGCGAAAGATCTGGTTGAGAGCGTGCTCAAGCGCGCGAATATCGCCGACTACACCGTGCTGGGTACCGTAAAAGGCGACGCGCTGGAGCTGATGCGCTTCAAACACCCGTTCCTGGACTTCGACGTTCCGGCGATCCTGGGCGACCACGTGACGCTGGACGCGGGTACCGGTGCGGTACATACCGCCGGTGGCCACGGTCCTGACGACTACAACATCAGCCTGAAGTACGGTCTGGAAATCGCCAATCCGGTTGGCCCGGACGGTTCTTACCTGCCTGGCACCTACCCGGCGCTGGACGGCATCAACGTCTTCAAAGCGAACGACATTATTGTCGACATGCTGCGCACCAGCGGCGCGCTGCTGCACGTTGAAAAAATGCAGCACAGCTATCCGTGCTGCTGGCGTCACAAGACGCCAATCATTTTCCGTGCGACCCCGCAGTGGTTCGTCAGCATGGATCAGAAAGGCCTGCGCGATCAGTCTCTGAAAGAGATCAAAGGCGTGCAGTGGATCCCGGACTGGGGTCAGGCGCGTATCGAATCCATGGTGGCTAACCGTCCTGACTGGTGTATCTCCCGTCAGCGTACCTGGGGCGTGCCGATGTCGCTGTTCGTGCATAAAGAGACGCAGGAGCTGCACCCGAACACCCTGGAACTGATGGAAGAAGTGGCGAAGCGCGTCGAAGTTGACGGCATCCAGGCGTGGTGGGATCTCGACGCCCGCGACATCCTGGGCGCTGATGCGGATAACTACGAGAAAGTGCCGGATACCCTGGACGTATGGTTCGATTCCGGGTCTACCCACTCCTCCGTGGTTGACGTGCGTCCGGAATTTGCCGGTCACGCTGCCGATATGTATCTGGAAGGGTCTGACCAACACCGCGGCTGGTTCATGTCATCTCTGATGATCTCCACCGCCATGAAGGGTAAAGCGCCTTACCGTCAGGTACTGACTCACGGTTTCACCGTGGATGGTCAGGGCCGTAAGATGTCTAAATCTATCGGTAATACCGTTTCTCCACAGGATGTGATGAACAAGCTGGGCGCAGACATTCTGCGTCTGTGGGTGGCGTCGACCGACTACACCGGCGAAATGGCGGTGTCTGACGAGATCCTGAAACGCGCTGCCGACAGCTATCGTCGTATCCGTAACACCGCGCGCTTCCTGCTGGCGAACCTGAACGGGTTTGATCCGGCAAAAGACATGGTGAAACCGGAAGAGATGGTGGTGCTGGACCGCTGGGCGGTAGGCTGCGCGAAAGCGGCGCAGGAAGATATCCTGAAGGCCTATGAGTCTTATGACTTCCACGAAGTGGTGCAGCGCCTGATGCGCTTCTGTTCCATTGAGATGGGCTCGTTCTACCTCGACATCATCAAAGACCGCCAGTACACCGCGAAAGCGGACAGCGTGGCGCGTCGTAGCTGCCAGACCGCGCTGTTCCATATCGCAGAAGCGCTGGTACGCTGGATGGCGCCGATCATGTCCTTCACCGCGGATGAAATCTGGGGTTACCTGCCGGGCGATCGTGAGAAGTATGTCTTCACCGGCGAATGGTACGAAGGTCTGTTCGATCTCTCCAGCACCGAAGCGATGAACGATGCCTTCTGGGACGAGCTGCTGAAAGTGCGTGGCGAAGTGAACAAGGTTATCGAGCAGGCGCGTGCTGATAAGAAAGTCGGCGGCTCTCTGGAAGCGGCAGTGACCCTGTACGCGGAGCCAGAGCTGGCGGCGAAGCTGACGGCGCTGGGCGATGAATTACGATTTGTCCTGTTGACCTCCGGTGCGAAAGTTGCGGATTATGCCGAGGCTTCTGCTGATGCTCAGCAGAGCGAACTGCTCAAAGGACTGAAAGTCGCGCTGAGCAAAGCCGACGGTGAGAAATGCCCGCGCTGCTGGCATTACACCACCGATGTCGGTCAGGTGGCGGAACACGCAGACATCTGCGGACGCTGTGTAAGCAACGTCGCCGGTGACGGCGAAAAACGTAAGTTTGCCTGATGAGTAAAACTCTCTGTTCAACAGGACTGCGCTGGCTGTGGCTGGTTGTGGTGGTGCTGATTATCGATCTGGGCAGCAAGTTCCTGATCCTCCAGAACTTTGCTCTGGGGGAGACGGTGCCTTTGTTCCCGTCGCTTAACCTGCACTACGCGCGCAACTACGGTGCGGCGTTCAGTTTCCTTGCCGACAGCGGTGGCTGGCAGCGCTGGTTCTTTGCGGGTATCGCTCTCGGTATCTGCGTGATCCTGGCGGTGCTGATGTACCGCTCGAAGGCAACGCAAAAGCTGAATAACATCGCCTACGCGCTGATCATTGGCGGCGCGCTGGGCAACCTGTTTGATCGCCTGTGGCACGGCTTTGTGGTCGATATGATCGACTTCTACGTCGGCGACTGGCACTTCGCGACCTTTAACCTCGCTGATAGCGCCATTTGCATCGGTGCGGCGTTAATCGTGCTGGAAGGCTTCTTGCCGAAACCGGCCGCGAAAGAGCAGGCGTAAGCATCAATGCCGGGTGGCGCTACGCTTACCCGGCCTACAGAATTTGTGGCTGCCCGTAGGCCCGGTAAGCGTAGCGCCACCGGGCAACAGGTGACCCAAAACAAGCGAGCAATTTGCATGTCTAAATCCGTACAGAGCAACAGCGCGGTTCTCGTTCACTTTACGCTGAAGCTGGATGACGGCTCCACGGCCGAATCCACCCGCAACAACGGCAAACCGGCCCTGTTTCGTCTTGGTGATACCTCCCTGTCTGAAGGCCTTGAACAGCAGCTTCTGGGTCTGAAAGAGGGTGAGAAAAAAGCCTTTTCGCTGGAGCCGGATGCCGCGTTTGGTGTCCCGAGCCCGGATCTGATCCAGTACTTCTCCCGTCGTGAGTTTATGGACGCGGGTGAACCGGAGATCGGGGCAATTATGCTCTTTACCGCTATGGACGGCAGCGAAATGCCTGGCGTGATCCGCGAAATCAACGGTGACTCGATTACCGTTGACTTCAACCATCCGCTTGCCGGGCGTACCGTTCATTTTGATGTTGAAGTGCTGGAGATCGATCCGGTACTGGAGGCCTGAAATGCAGATCCTGTTGGCTAACCCGCGCGGCTTTTGCGCCGGTGTAGACCGCGCTATCAGCATTGTTGAAAACGCGCTGGAGATTTACGGCGCGCCGATTTATGTGCGTCACGAAGTGGTGCATAACCGCTACGTGGTCGACAGCCTGCGCGAACGCGGTGCCATCTTTATCGAGCAGATCAGCGAAGTGCCTGACGGTGCGATCCTGATCTTCTCCGCGCACGGCGTCTCTCAGGCGGTCCGTAACGAAGCGAAAAGTCGCGATCTGACCGTCTTCGATGCCACCTGCCCATTGGTGACCAAGGTGCATATGGAAGTGGCGCGCGCCAGCCGTCGTGGTGAAGAGTCGATTCTGATTGGCCATGCCGGGCATCCGGAAGTCGAAGGCACCATGGGCCAGTACAGCAACCCGGAAGGGGGAATGTATCTGGTGGAGTCGCCTGAAGATGTGTTAACGCTGAACGTGAAAAATGAAGCGCGACTGTCGTTTATGACCCAGACCACGCTCTCCGTAGACGATACCTCTGACGTGATTGACGCCCTGCGTCAGCGCTTCCCGAAAATCGTCGGGCCGCGCAAGGATGACATCTGCTACGCCACCACCAATCGTCAGGAAGCGGTGCGCGCGCTGGCTGAACAGGCGGACGTGGTGCTGGTGGTCGGCTCTAAGAACTCCTCCAACTCCAACCGTCTGGCTGAACTGGCACAGCGAATGGGCAAAGCGGCGTTCCTGATCGACGATGCCACGGATATTCAGGAAGCGTGGGTTAAAGACGCGGCCTGCGTTGGCGTGACGGCCGGGGCGTCCGCGCCGGATATTCTGGTACAAAACGTCATTTCCCGTCTGCAGGAGCTGGGCGGCGGCGAAGCGGTGCCGCTGGAAGGACGTGAAGAGAACATTGTTTTCGAAGTGCCGAAAGAACTGCGCATCGACGCCCGCGAAGTCGAATAGTCCCTTTTCTGATGAAAGGCCAGCACCTCCTGTGCTGGCCTTTTTTTTACCCGTTACTTTATCGTGACGACAAAATCATGTCTTTTACTGATATTTAAGTCGGTTTCACGTTAAATTCTAATTATTGGTGTTTTCAGTTGGCAGTGCTCAGAAAGGCTGGTTAATCTGAAAACGGTTTACATCATTTTAACGTAAGAGAATAACTATGCATGATGCACAGATCCGTGTCGCCATTGCGGGCGCGGGTGGACGTATGGGCCGTCAGCTGATTAAGGCGGCACTTCAGATGGATGGCGTAGCACTTGGCGCGGCGCTGGAGCGTGACGGTTCATCACTTCTGGGGACCGATGCTGGTGAGCTGGCGGGCGCGGGAAAGACCGGCGTCACCGTACAAAGCAGCCTGGAGGCGGTTAAAGAGGACTTCGATGTCTTCATCGATTTTACCCGCCCGGAAGGGACGCTCACGCATCTGGCATTTTGCCGCCAGCACGGCAAGGGGATGGTGATCGGCACCACCGGTTTTGACGATGCGGGCAAGCAGGCTATCCAGGATGCATCCAAAGAGATTGCGATTGTCTTCGCCGCAAACTTTAGCGTGGGGGTTAACGTCATGCTGAAGCTGCTGGAGAAGGCCGCGAAGGTGATGGGCAACTACACCGATATTGAGATTGTTGAAGCTCACCACCGCTATAAGGTTGATGCGCCATCCGGCACGGCGCTGGCGATGGGCGAAGCGATTGCTCATGCACTTGATAAAGATTTAAAAGACTGTGCGGTCTATGCCCGCGAAGGCCACACCGGGGAGCGCGTGCCAGGCACTATTGGTTTCGCAACCGTCCGGGCGGGTGACATCGTCGGCGAACATACCGCGATGTTCGCCGATATTGGCGAGCGCGTCGAAATTACGCATAAAGCGTCCAGCCGAATGACGTTTGCCAATGGTGCCGTTCGGTCCGCTTTGTGGTTGAAAGAGAAGAAAAATGGACTTTTTGATATGAGAGATGTGCTGGATCTCAACAATTTGTAAGCATTATTACCCATCGTGATGTGGTTATTGCAGTCGTAATCATTTGATTGCATAGGGCAATAATTTATTGCCCTTTTATTTTATCTGTTTCGTGATTATTTTGTTCATTTAGCCTTGAAAGTATAGCTGTTCCTCTTGATTCTCGTTACTGAAATGTAAATTTTGACCATTTGGTCCACTTTTTGATGCTGCGTCGACTCATTTTTCATTAAACCCGGCGCGCAAGCGTTTTCCGCAGTGATTTACCTGATCTTTTTGTCGCTTAAGCTTCACTCGCCTCGCCAGATACGCAAAAGACTAAACAAAATATCGGTTTTAAGTTGACTTTTACCCACCAAATCTCCAGAATGCCGCCGTTTGCCAAAAATCCGCTGGCAACACATTTGCATTGATCCATGACATGGTTATGAATTAATATGCAAATAAAGTGAGTGAATATTCTCTGGAGGGTGTTTTGATTAAGTCAGCGCTATTGGTTCTGGAAGACGGAACCCAGTTTATCGGTCGGGCCATAGGGGCAACGGGTTCGGCGGTTGGGGAAGTCGTTTTCAATACTTCAATGACCGGTTATCAAGAAATCCTCACTGATCCTTCCTATTCTCGCCAAATCGTTACTCTTACTTATCCTCATATCGGCAATGTTGGCACCAATGCGGCTGACGAAGAATCCTCTCAGGTACATGCGCAAGGCCTTGTCATTCGTGACCTGCCGCTGATTGCCAGCAACTTCCGCAACACTGAAGATCTCTCTTCTTACCTGAAGCGCCATAACATCGTGGCGATTGCCGATATCGATACCCGTAAGTTAACGCGTCTGCTGCGTGAGAAGGGTGCACAGAACGGCTGCATCATCGCAGGTGATAACCTCGATGCGACGCTGGCGCTGGAAAAAGCGAAAGCTTTCCCGGGCCTGAACGGCATGGACCTGGCGAAAGAAGTGACTACCGCTGAAGCCTACAGCTGGACTCAGGGTAGCTGGACGCTGGAAGGCGACCTGCCGGAAGCGAAAAAAGAGAGCGAGCTGCCGTTCCACGTGGTGGCCTACGATTTTGGCGCCAAGCGCAACATCCTGCGCATGCTGGTTGACCGCGGCTGCCGCCTGACGGTGGTGCCTGCAGAAACGTCTGCCGAAGACGTGTTGAAGATGAATCCGGACGGTATTTTCCTGTCCAACGGCCCTGGCGACCCGGCGCCGTGCGATTATGCCATCGCTGCTATCAAGTCCTTCCTGGAAACCGATATCCCGGTATTCGGCATCTGCCTCGGCCATCAGCTGCTGGCGCTGGCGAGCGGTGCGAACACCGTCAAGATGAAGTTCGGCCACCACGGTGGTAACCACCCGGTGAAAGACATCGATAACAACACGGTGATGATCACCGCGCAGAACCACGGCTTTGCCGTCGATGAAGCCTCAATGCCGGCTAACCTGCGCGTGACCCATAAGTCGCTGTTCGATGGCACCCTGCAGGGGATTCATCGCACCGATAAGCCAGCGTTCAGCTTCCAGGGCCACCCGGAAGCGAGCCCGGGCCCACACGACGCCGCGCCGCTGTTCGATCACTTCATCGAACTTATCGAGCAATACCGTAAGACCGCTAAATAATCAGGAGCCGAGAAGACAATGCCAAAACGTACAGACATAAAAAGCATCCTGATCCTTGGCGCTGGCCCGATCGTCATCGGCCAGGCCTGCGAATTCGACTACTCCGGCGCGCAGGCGTGTAAAGCCCTGCGTGAAGAGGGCTACCGCGTCATCCTGGTGAACTCTAACCCGGCCACCATCATGACCGACCCGGAAATGGCTGATGCAACCTACATCGAGCCGATTCACTGGGAAGTGGTACGTAAAATCATCGAAAAAGAGCGCCCGGACGCGGTGCTGCCAACCATGGGCGGCCAGACGGCGCTGAACTGCGCGCTGGAGCTGGAGCGTCAGGGCGTGCTGGCCGAGTTCGGCGTGACCATGATTGGCGCGACCGCCGACGCGATTGATAAAGCCGAAGACCGTCGCCGCTTCGACGTGGCGATGAAGAAAATCGGCCTCGACACCGCGCGCTCCGGTATCGCACACAACATGGAAGAAGCGCTGGCCGTTGCGGCTGAAGTGGGCTATCCGTGCATCATCCGTCCATCGTTCACCATGGGCGGCACCGGCGGCGGTATTGCCTACAACCGCGAAGAGTTCGAAGAAATTTGCGAACGCGGTCTGGATCTTTCCCCAACCAAAGAGCTGCTGATTGATGAATCGCTGATTGGCTGGAAAGAGTACGAGATGGAAGTGGTGCGTGATAAAAACGACAACTGCATCATCGTCTGCTCCATCGAAAACTTCGATGCGATGGGTATCCACACCGGCGACTCCATCACCGTTGCGCCAGCCCAGACGCTGACCGACAAAGAGTACCAAATCATGCGTAACGCCTCGATGGCGGTACTGCGTGAAATCGGCGTGGAAACCGGCGGTTCTAACGTGCAGTTCTCCGTGAACCCGAAAACCGGCCGTCTGATTGTTATCGAAATGAACCCGCGCGTGTCCCGTTCCTCCGCGCTGGCCTCTAAAGCGACCGGCTTCCCGATTGCGAAAGTGGCGGCGAAACTGGCGGTGGGTTATACCCTCGACGAGCTGATGAACGACATCACCGGTGGCCGCACCCCTGCGTCCTTCGAGCCGTCCATCGACTACGTTGTGACCAAAATTCCTCGCTTTAACTTCGAGAAATTCGCAGGCGCGAACGACCGTCTGACCACCCAGATGAAATCCGTCGGTGAAGTGATGGCGATTGGCCGCACGCAGCAGGAATCCCTGCAGAAAGCGCTGCGCGGCCTCGAAGTGGGCGCGACCGGCTTTGACCCGAAAGTGAGCCTGGACGACCCTGAAGCGCTGACCAAAATCCGCCGCGAGCTGAAAGACGCGGGTGCGGAGCGCATCTGGTACATCGCCGATGCCTTCCGTGCCGGCCTGTCCGTCGACGGCGTGTTCAACCTGACCAACATCGACCGCTGGTTCCTGGTACAGATTGAAGAGCTGGTGCGTCTGGAAGAGAAAGTGGCAGAGCTGGGCATCAACGGCCTGGACGCAGACTTCCTGCGCATGCTGAAGCGTAAAGGCTTCGCCGACGCGCGTCTGGCTAAGCTGGCGGGCGTGCGCGAAGCGGAGATCCGCAAGCTGCGCGACCAGTATGACCTGCACCCGGTTTACAAGCGCGTCGACACCTGTGCGGCAGAGTTTTCTACCGACACCGCGTACATGTACTCCACCTATGAAGACGAGTGCGAAGCGAATCCGTCAGTTGACCGCGACAAGATTATGGTGCTGGGCGGCGGTCCAAACCGTATCGGCCAGGGCATCGAGTTCGACTACTGCTGCGTACACGCCTCGCTGGCGCTGCGTGAAGACGGTTACGAGACCATCATGGTCAACTGTAACCCGGAAACCGTCTCCACCGACTACGACACCTCTGACCGCCTCTACTTCGAGCCGGTGACGCTGGAAGACGTGCTGGAAATCGTGCGCATCGAGAAGCCAAAAGGTGTTATCGTGCAGTACGGTGGCCAGACTCCGCTGAAGCTGGCGCGCGCGCTGGAAGCGGCAGGCGTACCGGTTATCGGTACCAGCCCGGATGCGATTGACCGCGCGGAAGACCGTGAACGTTTCCAGCAGGCGGTTGACCGTCTGAAGCTGAAACAGCCGGCGAACGCCACGGTGACGGCCATCGAACAGGCCGTAGAGAAGGCGAAAGAGATTGGCTACCCGCTGGTGGTGCGTCCTTCTTATGTGCTGGGCGGCCGCGCGATGGAAATCGTCTACGACGAAGCCGACCTGCGTCGCTATTTCCAGACGGCGGTGAGCGTCTCCAACGATGCGCCAGTACTGCTCGACCGCTTCCTCGACGATGCGGTAGAAGTGGACGTTGACGCCATCTGCGACGGCGAAATGGTGCTGATTGGCGGCATCATGGAGCATATCGAGCAGGCGGGTGTACACTCCGGCGACTCCGCCTGTTCTCTGCCAGCGTACACCCTGAGCCAGGAGATTCAGGACGTGATGCGCCAGCAGGTACAGAAGCTGGCCTTCGAGCTGCAGGTTCGCGGCCTGATGAACGTCCAGTTCGCGGTGAAAGATAACGAAGTCTACCTGATTGAAGTCAACCCGCGTGCGGCACGTACCGTACCGTTCGTCTCTAAAGCCACCGGTATTCCGCTGGCGAAAGTGGCGGCGCGCGTGATGGCAGGCCAGACGCTGGCACAGCAGGGCGTGACCAAAGAGATCATTCCACCGTACTACTCGGTGAAAGAAGTGGTGCTGCCGTTCAACAAATTCCCGGGCGTTGACCCGCTGTTAGGGCCAGAAATGCGCTCAACCGGGGAAGTGATGGGCGTGGGCCGTACCTTCGCAGAAGCGTTTGCCAAGGCGCAGCTGGGCAGCAGCTCTACCATGAGAAAATCGGGCCGTGCGCTGCTCTCCGTTCGCGAAGGCGATAAAGAGCGCGTGGTTGACCTGGCAGCCAAGCTGCTGAAGCAGGGCTTTGAGCTGGACGCGACCCACGGTACGGCAATTGTGCTGGGCGAAGCGGGTATCAACCCGCGTCTGGTGAACAAGGTGCATGAAGGTCGTCCGCACATTCAGGATCGTATCAAGAATGGCGAATACACCTACATCATCAACACCACCGCAGGCCGCCAGGCGATTGAAGACTCCAAGCTGATTCGCCGCAGCGCACTGCAGTACAAAGTGCACTACGACACCACCCTGAACGGCGGTTTCGCAACGGCCATGGCGCTGAACGCGGATGCCACCGAGAAGGTGATTTCGGTTCAGGAAATGCACGCGCAGATTAGCAAGTAAGTAAAAATGCCCGGTGCCGTTCGGTTGCCGGGCATTCACCCCATCTTCAGAACCTTCTGGTTTTTCATCCTCTTTCAGTCAGTTAGCCTAAAATTGTTAGGTCGATAACGAAATTCAACTGAGAGCAGGGGAAAACACCATGCAAAATAAATTACTGATCGCCACCCTTCTTGCCGCCACTGCAACGTTTACCGTCGCGGGCTGTTCCTCTAACCAGGCAGTGAAAACCACCGATGGCAAAACTATTGTCACCGACGGAAAACCGCAGGTCGATGACGATACCGGTCTGGTGTCGTATAAAAATGCGGAAACGGGTCAGACCGAGCAGATCAACCGCGATCAGGTGAAATCAATGGGCGAGCTGGATAACTAATAAAAAAAGCCGTGGCGTTTGCCACGGCTTTTAGTCTTTCAGGAACGATTACCAGCGGTGGTTCAGCAGGATATGACCGCCATAAGCAGCATAGCTGTTCTCACCCCACTCGCCGCTGGCGCGCAGGGAGAGCGTCGTGGTTTCGTTCAGGTTGCCGGTGACGCCCAGCTCTAACTGACCACGATCTTCCGGCGTATCGTTGCTGACGGTCTCGCCGTTAAACGCCAGATCGTTCTGACCTGCGCCTTTCAGCCAGTTCACGGCAACGTACGGCTGCCAGGCTTTCACGTCTTTCTGTTCGAAGTAGCTTGATTTGACGCCCAGACGACCAAACAGACCGTCGTTGTCCAGCGTGGTAATCCGCACGCCGTCGCGATCGGTATGGTTTTCCTGATCCAGATAGCTGTAGATAACCTGCGCCTGAGGTTCGATTTTCCAGGTGCGTTCATTTTCTGAATCAATCACCCATGCATGGCCCACTTCGACGGATGCCGCGAAGCCCTCACTGTCGTAATCTTCATCATTACGGTTGCTGGTCACTTTATTGTTGTACCAGCTATAGGCGGCCCAGGTATCAACGTAGCTGCCCAGACGCAGCTTCTGATCTTCCTGCCAGGTTGCATACAGGCCGACGTTAAAGCCATCCACTTTGCCCTGCGCATCACGTACGTTGTGTTTTGCATCAGAGTGGGTCTTCGCCTGGCCTGCCCCGAACATGCCACCCGCACGCAGGATGCCGTTGTCCATTGGCTTACTCATGAAGTCGCTGCCTACCTGAAGGACAGTGGTGGTGGTGTCATAGCTGACTTTGTCACCGCCCGCATTGTTTTCATGGTAGCGACCTTTGACGTACATCCAGGTGTTGAGATCTTCCTCGTTACGGAAGGTGATCTGATCGCGATCGTCACGCTTGTGCAGGAACATGCTCTGCGCGGCAAGGTAGTTACCTAAGTAAGCGCCGACCTCAGGAGCCATGACTTCGGGACCGCTATTGCTGCCGTTGTCGGTGTTACCACCGTTGTCGGTATTATCAGACGGTTCATCGGAAGGCGTGGCCTTTGACTCCAGGTACCAGTTGCCGTTGCTGTGCTGATAGAGATTATATTCCCACGCACCGGCAACCACCGGTTTGGCAAGGGTCAACTTGGCTTCGGAGCTGCCGCCAATGCTGACAATTTCCATGCCGTTAACGGTTTGCGCGCCCAGGCCGCCAATGTTGTTCACGCTGACGTCGGACTGGCCAAAGCTGCTGCCGGTAATGGTGAGATGATCGGTTGGCGAGTTGTCTTCACCCAGGGTACTGTTCATCACGATCTGACTGCCCGCAGAGCCGGTATAGTCGCCGTTAATAGTGAAATTATTGCCAACGCTGTGATTGGCGGCGCTGAGTAACAGTGTGCCACCATTGGTGACGTTGCCGTTGACCGTATCGATACCTGAAACGCTCAGCGTATCGTTACCCTGAATCGCATTCCATGCTGCCAGCGTACCACCCGTGAGGATGTTGATATTGTCGTTTACTTCGCCAGCAGTGGCAAACTGAGCGCCATTTTCGACAGTAATCGTCGCGTTGCTACTCTTTGTACCAAGCGTTGAACCAACAGCGACCAGCGTGGTGCCGCTATGCAGAACGGTATCACCCGTGTAGGTGTTTTTGCCGGTTAGCGTCAGGGTGTTGGAATCCACTTTTTCAACATTGCCGCTACCGGTAATGCCGGTGGCGAACGCCGTATTACTGCCCTGATTAAAAATAAGTGTGCCGTTGTTGGTCAGTCCACCACTCAGCGTCGCGGTTTTCGTACCATCACCCAGCTGGAGAGAAGCATCTTTGGCAACGAGAGTCGTACCTGCATTAGACACATTCCCCGACAGGATTAAATCACCGCTGTTAACCAGCAGCGAATTGCCAGAACCGATAATGTCGATATTCCCTGAGAGCGCCCAGCTTTCGCCGTCCATTTCTAAAGAAGCAAAGCCATCGCCTTCCGATAAGCCAACAAAATTGCTGTCTTCTGTGCCGGTTCCTGCCAGGGTTATCGTATTTCCTTTAGAGATGCTCGAAATGACGTCGCCTTTCAGTGACGAGCCAGTGTCAAGCACCAACGTATTATTTTTGCTGCTGGCAAACGTAATAGCCGTACCGCCACCACCGATCGAACCGTTGTTAATGATATCAACTTTCGCCGTATCCGTTACGTTGATGCCGTTTTGCGCACCCTGAACGGTTCCAGTATTGGTGATTTTTGAATTGCCTTCGCTCACGGTAATACCATTGTCACTTGTACCGCTTATTGTACCGCTGTTATTTATACCGGCACCTGTTTGGGCGTTGATACCTGTCTTGCCTTTTATCACTCCCGATGACTTGTTGTTAATATTTATTGCAGAAGAGGACTCACTGACAAAGATTCCATTTTCAGAACCGGAAATATTCCCCTCATTATTTAAATCTCCCAGCATTGACTCGATGTTAATGGCGTTGCCAGTTGTAGATGTAATATTTGCGTTGAGATCGTTATTAATAATGACATGTTGCGCACGAGTATTAATCTCCAGACCATTTTCCATTCCAGAAATATTACCCTGGTTGGTGACCGTTTTTACGTTAAATCCTGTAACGGAGACGGCAGCTTCATTCCCGGAAGAGGTTATCGTAACGTCTTTATTAATGACGTATTCAGCGTCGGTGGAGAAGTTTTGTGGAATTGAGGTTGATTGGTCAATCGTGCTGGCAAAAGCGCCGGCGGGGGTGAATAACAATAGGGCAGGAAAGAGACTTCCCAGAGTTTTAGTCGTTTTATTGAGTCTGAAATTTTTGTTGCTCATTTACACATCCATTTGAATTAGAAAGGCGCGATACGACGTATTAAAATCACGTCAGTATGCGGAGAAAAAGAATGAGCTCGCTACAAAGAGCGTAAAATTATTATTTTTTCAATGTTTTATGTATAGATCGATTTATTAAATAATTATTTTAGATTTTCTTAAAATATCTCATTCCTATATGGATTGAAGTGAGATATTCACATCCTGGATTTTTTGGAGAGGAAAAATCGTCCAACGAATGATGATTACCAATAGCTGCGCTTTCCTTTTCATGGCTGCTGCGCCCCTTTCACCGGGCGGGTTAACTGTCTACACTCACTGCTACAAGAAGAGAAGAAGACAGGCCATTTGATGATACTCATAATTTATGCGCACCCCTATCCGCAGCACTCGCATGCGAATAAGCGGATGCTTGAGCAGGTAAGGACGCTTGAAAACGTCGAGATACGTTCCCTCTATCAACTCTATCCCGATTTCAACATCGATATTGCCGCCGAACAGGAGGCGCTCTCCCGTGCCGATCTGATCGTCTGGCAGCATCCCTTGCAGTGGTACAGCACGCCCCCGCTCCTGAAATTATGGATTGATAAAGTCTTCTCCCACGGCTGGGCGTATGGCCACAATGGCCATGTCCTAAAAGGGAAAAGCCTGATGTGGGCGGTCACCACGGGTGGAGGGGAAAGCCACTTTGATATTGGTTCCTTCCCGGGGTTTGAGGTTCTGGCACAGCCGCTGCAGGCGACCGCACTTTATTGCGGGCTGAACTGGCTCCCGCCTTTTGCGATGCACTGCACCTTTGTCTGCGACGATGAAACGCTGCAGGCGCAGGCGCGCCATTATAAACAACGCTTACTTGAGTGGCAGGAGGCGCACCATGGATAGCCATACGCTGATACAGGCGCTGATATACCTCGGCGCGGCGGCGCTGATTGTGCCCGTGGCGGTTCGCCTGGGACTGGGCTCTGTTCTCGGCTATCTGATTGCGGGCTGCGTCATTGGGCCGTGGGGCTTTCGACTGGTGACGGATGCAGAGGCAATCCTCCATTTCGCTGAAATCGGCGTTGTGCTTATGCTCTTTGTGATTGGTCTGGAACTCGATCCGCAGCGCCTGTGGAAGCTTCGCGCCTCGGTGTTTGGCGGCGGGGCGCTGCAGATGGTGGCCTGCGGCCTGCTGCTGGGTGGGTTCTGCATCCTGCTGGGCATGGACTGGAAAGTGGCAGAGCTTATCGGCATGACGCTGGCGCTCTCCTCGACCGCCATTGCCATGCAGGCCATGAACGAGCGAAATCTGACGGTCTCCCAGATGGGACGCAGCGCGTTCTCGGTGCTGCTGTTCCAGGACATTGCCGCTATCCCGCTGGTGGCGATGATCCCACTGCTGGCGGCCAGCGGTTCCGCCACGACGCTGGGGGCGTTCGCGCTGTCGGCATTAAAAGTCGTGGGGGCGCTGGCGCTGGTGGTGGTGCTTGGTCGCTACGTCACCCGTCCACTGCTGCGGTTCGTTGCCCGCTCGGGCCTTCGCGAAGTGTTCAGCGCCGTGGCGCTCTTCCTAGTGTTTGGCTTTGGTTTGCTGCTGGAGGAAGCCGGGCTGTCGATGGCGATGGGGGCGTTCCTGGCCGGCGTTCTGCTGGCGAGTTCCGAATACCGTCACGCGCTGGAAAGCGATATCGAGCCGTTTAAAGGCTTGCTGCTGGGGCTGTTTTTCATCGGCGTGGGGATGTCCGTCGACTTCGGCACGCTGGTGACGCACCCGCTGCGGATCGTCATCCTGCTGGTTGGCTTCCTGATCATTAAAATGGCGATGCTGTGGCTGATTGCGCGTCCGCTCAAGGTGCCGAATAAGCAGCGCAGCTGGTTTGCGGTTCTGCTGGGGCAGGGGAGTGAATTTGCGTTTGTGGTCTTTGGCGCAGCACAGATGGCAAACGTCCTCGACCCAGAATGGGCGAAAGCGCTGACGCTCGCGGTCGCGCTGTCGATGGCCGCGACGCCTATTCTGCTGGTGGTGCTGACGCGTCTGGAAAAATCGGGTAGCGAGCAGGAGCGCGAAGCCGATGAAATTGACGAAGAGCAGCCGCGCGTCATTATTGCCGGATTTGGCCGCTACGGGCAGATCGTTGGCCGTCTGCTGCTGTCCAGCGGGGTGAAAATGGTTATCCTCGATCACGACCCCGACCATGTCGATACCCTGCGAAAATTTGATATGAAGGTGTTTTACGGCGATGCAACCCGCGTCGATCTGCTGGAATCTGCCGGGGCGGCAAAAGCGGAGGTGTTGATTAACGCCATTGACGATCCGGAGACCAGCATGCAGATGGTGGAAATGGCGAAAGAACATTTCCCGAATCTGACCATCATTTCCCGCGCCCGCGATGTGGATCACTATATCCGGCTGCGGCAGGCGGGGGTAGAAGCACCGGAGCGTGAAACCTTTGAAGGTGCGCTGAAGTCTGGCCGCATGGCGCTGGAAAATCTGGGGCTCGGCGCGTATGAAGCGCGCGAGCGTGCGGACCTGTTCCGCCGCTTTAACACCGAGATGGTCGAAGAGATGGCGGCGATGGCCGGGAGTACGGCCACCGAGCGTGCGGCGGTGTTTAAACGCACCAGCGCGATGCTGACGGAAATCATTAACGAGGACCGTAATCACCTGTCGCTTATCCAGCGTCACGGCTGGCAGGGAACGGAAGAGGGCAAGCATACCGGGGATCCGGCTGACGAACCGGAGAGTAAACCTTCCGCGTGAAGTGGAGTTGCCAGCAATAATAAAAAATTTCTTTATCTTTACCCTGCCGCCAGTCGACGAAAGATTAAGCTTTCCGTATAGTGGCGGCAATTTTTTGCATCCGGGAAATTTTCAATGATCAGTCTGATTGCAGCGCTGGCGGTGGACCGCGTTATCGGTATGGAAAATGCCATGCCGTGGAACCTGCCTGCCGATCTCGCATGGTTTAAACGTACTACGTTAAACAAGCCGGTAGTGATGGGCCGCCTGACCTGGGAGTCGATTGGTCGTCCATTGCCGGGCCGTAAAAATATCGTTATCAGCAGCCAGCCGGGCACTGACGATCGCGTCGAATGGGTAAAATCAGCCGACGAGGCGATTGCTGCATGCGGCAATGCCGAAGAGATCATGGTGATTGGCGGCGGGCGCGTGTACGAGCAGTTCCTGCCAAAAGCGCAGAAGCTGTATCTGACCCACATTGATGCGGAAGTGGAAGGGGATACCCATTTCCCTGACTACGATCCGGACGAGTGGGAATCGGTATTCAGTGAATTCCACGACGCGGATGCACAGAATTCTCACAGCTACTGCTTCGAGATCCTGGAACGTCGTTAAGTGATTTTTTCCCTCTCCCGGCCGGGAGAGGGAAGTGCATATCAGGAGGCAACCGCCTCATCTCCCCCTAAATCCAGCTGTCGGTTGGACGGCTGAACAAAGTAAGTTTTATCTTCCCAGCGTAAGCAGGTTAACTCTCCGCCCCAGCAGCATCCGGTATCCAGACCGTAGATCCCTTCCGGCGTGCCTTTTCCTTCCAGTGCAGCCCAGTGACCAAATACCACGTTGTACTCACTTGTCACCGGCCCCGGAATGGCAAACCACGGTTTGAGCGGAGCGGGCGCGCTCTCCGGCGTCTCTTTGGAATACATGTCCAGCTGTCCGTTCGGGAAGCAGAAACGCATGCGGGTGAAGGCGTTGGTAATAAAGCGCAGACGCGCCAGACCGCTGAGATCCTCGCTCCAGTGGTTCGGCATATCGCCGTACATGGCATCGAGGAAGAAAGGATAGGAGTCGCTCGCCAGCACCGCCTCAACGTCGCGCGCACAGGTTTTCGCCGTCTCAAGATCCCATTGTGGCGTGATCCCGGCATGCGCCATGACCAGCTTTTTCTCTTCGTCGACCTGCAGCAGCGGCTGACGACGCAGCCAGTTAATCAGATCGTCGGCATCTGGCGCATCCAGCAGCGGGGTGAGGCGATCTTTAGGCTTGTTGCGGCTGATCCCGGCGAACACTGCCAGCAGATGCAGATCGTGATTGCCCAGCACCATGCGCACGCTGTCGCCTAGCGATTTGACGAAACGTAATACTTCAAGGGAGCCGGGGCCACGCGCGACTAAATCGCCCGTCAGCCAGAGTGTGTCCTGTCCTGGCGTAAAGTCGACCTGTTTTAATAATGCGATCAGTTCATCGTAGCAACCGTGAACGTCGCCAATCAGATATGTAGACATTAGATTAATGAATGAGTGTGGTTACGGCGAGACGGAACACAGGAATGGCAACGCGGAAATCATTGCCATCGACGTCGACCATTTCATAATGGCCTTGCATGGTACCCATCGGCGTTTCAATCACCGCGCCGCTGGTGTACTGGTATTCTTCGCCAGGGGCGATATGAGGCTGTTCACCGACCACACCTTCCCCCTGGACTTCGATTTCGCGGCCATTGCCGTTGGTGATAAGCCAGTAGCGTCCGCGCAGCTGCACGGGCGTCCGCCCCAGATTGCGAATGGTCACGGTGTAAGCAAAGACAAAACGTTCTTCATCCGGTGAGGACTGTGATTCAACATAGACGCTTTGTACATGGACACATACGCGGGGCGAATCAATCATGGCTTAACTCTCCTTCGGCGGCGCATTTTCGCTGATGTAATTAGCCAGCTTGCAGTATTGCTCTACGGAGATGTTCTCCGCACGCATTGCCGGGTCGATCCCAAGCTCAGCTAACACCTCAACGGTGAAGGAATTGCTGAGGCTGTTACGGATCGTTTTACGACGCTGGTTAAAGGCTTCAGTGGTAATGCGGCTCAGTACACGCAGATCTTTTACCGGGTACGGTTTCGTTTTGTGCGGCACAAGGCGCACAACCGCTGAATCCACTTTCGGTGGTGGTGTGAACGCTGACGGCGGTACTTCGAGTACCGGGATCACGTTGCAGTAATATTGCGCCATCACGCTTAAACGACCATACGCTTTACTGTTCGGGCCTGCAACCAGGCGGTTAACCACCTCTTTTTGCAACATGAAGTGCATGTCGGCAATGGCATCAGTATAGCTAAAGAGGTGGAACATGAGCGGCGTGGAGATGTTATACGGCAGGTTGCCGAATACGCGCAGCGGCTGACCCATTTTTTCTGACAGTTCGCCGAAGTTCATGGTCATGGCGTCCTGCTGATAGATGGTCAGCTTCGGCCCGAGGAACGGGTGCGTTTGCAGGCGTGCGGCCAGATCGCGGTCCAGTTCGATGACGGTCAGCTCGTCGAGGCGCTCGCCTACCGGCTCGGTCAGTGCGGCAAGGCCCGGGCCGATTTCGACCATCGCCTGGCCTTTTTGTGGATTAATAGCCGAGACAATGCTTTCGATCACGAACTGATCGTTAAGGAAGTTTTGCCCGAAACGTTTACGGGCTAAGTGGCCCTGATGGACTCGATTAGTCATTGAGTATTAACAATCATTTTGATGGCGAGATTAAGCGCCGTAATAAAACTGCCGACATCCGCCTTCCCCTGGCCTGCAAGATCCAGCGCAGTACCGTGGTCAACGGACGTTCGAATAAAGGGTAAGCCGAGGGTGATATTCACGCCGCGGCCAAAGCCCTGGTATTTTAGCACGGGCAGGCCCTGATCGTGGTACATCGCGAGCACGGCGTCGGCATTATCCAGGTATTTCGGCTGGAAAAGGGTATCAGCAGGCAGCGGACCGCTGAGATTCATCCCCTTCGCCCGCATTTCGTTGAGTACCGGAATGATGGTGTCGATCTCTTCGGTACCCATGTGCCCGCCTTCGCCGGCGTGCGGATTCAGGCCGCAGATCAGCACATGCGGCTGCGGGATCCCAAATTTTGTCTGCAGATCGTGATGCAAAATCCCGATGATCTCGCGCAGGAGTTCAGGCGTGATCGCATCAGGAATCGCTTTGATCGGCAGATGGGTGGTCACCAGCGCAACGCGCATTTCTTCCGTCGCCAGCATCATCACCACTTTCGGACTGTGCGAGCGCTCTTCAAAGAACTCCGTATGCCCGGTAAACGGTATGCCCGCTTCGTTGATCACGCCTTTGTGGACGGGGCCGGTAATCAGGGCGGCAAATTCGCCCTTCAGGCAACCGTCGCAGGCGCGCGCAAGGGTTTCAACGACATAGTGGCCGTTTTCCGTGCTGAGCTGGCCAGGAATGACCGGCGTACGAAGGGGAACAGAAAGAAGGGTGAGGGTACCGGCTTGCTGCGGTGCAGGCTGTTGACCTTCAAGGTAAGGGATGAGCGTTAAAGGCAGACCGAGCAGCGCTGCCCGGTCTTGTAACAGTGTTGCATCGGCGCAGACAACCAGTTCTACTGGCCAGCTGCGCTGAACAAGCTGGACAACGAGGTCAGGCCCAATCCCGGCGGGTTCGCCGGGCGTGATAACAACACGATGCTGTTTCATTAGTTGCTCAGCACTTTCACGTAAGCACTGGCGCGTTGTTCCTGCATCCAGGTGGCTGCTTCTTCAGAGAACTTACGGTTAAACAGCATGCGGTAGGCTCTGTCTTTTTGTGCTGCATCCGTTTTATCAACGTTACGAGTGTCCATCAACTCGATCAGATGCCAGCCAAACGAAGAGTGGACCGGCGCGCTGATCTGGCCTTTGTTCAGCTTCATCAACGCGTCACGGAAGGCAGGATCGTAAATATCCGCCGCTGCCCAGCCCAGATCGCCACCCTGGTTAGCAGAGCCAGGATCCTGAGAGAACTCTTTTGCTGCTTTCGCAAACGAGGTTTTACCGCTCTTAATATCTGCCGCAATCTGTTCCAGCTTCGCACGCGCCTGATCGTCAGTCATGATTGGTGACGGCTTCAGCAGAATGTGGCGAGCGTGAACTTCGGTAACGGAGATATTTTGGCTCTGGCCGCGCAGATCGTTCACTTTCAGAATGTGGAAGCCCACGCCTGAACGGATTGGACCAACGATATCGCCTTTCTTAGCCGTGCTCAGTGCCTGAGCAAAGAGGGATGGCAGCTCCTGAATACGTCCCCAGCCCATCTGGCCGCCTTTCAGCGCCTGTTGGTCTGCGGAGTAGGTGATGGCCAGCTTGCCAAAGTCACCGCCGTTACGCGCCTGTTCGACAATTGAACGTGCCTGGCTTTCTGCTTCCGCAGCCTGATCGGACGTAGGGTTCTCTGGCAGTGGGATCAGAATGTGGCTCAGGTTCAGCTCTGTGCTTGCATCGTTCTGGTTACCCACCTGTTTTGCCAGCGCGTCCACTTCCTGAGGCAGGATAGTAACGCGGCGACGCACTTCGTTGTTACGCACTTCCGAAATCAGCATCTCTTTACGGATCTGGTTACGGTAGGTAGCGTAGCTGATGCCGTCATAGGCCAGACGGCTGCGCATCTGGTCTAAAGACATATTGTTCTGCTTTGCGATGTTAGCGATCGCCTGATCGAGCTGCTCGTCAGTAACCTTCACACCCATTTTCTGCCCCATCTGAAGAACGATCTGATCCATGATCAGGCGTTCCAGGATCTGGTGGCGCAGCGTAGCGTCATCCGGAAGCTGCTGACCCGCTTCGCCCGAATTGAGCTTCACCGATTTCATCAGACCGTCAACGTCACTTTCAAGCACGACGCCGTTGTTAACCACAGCAGCGACTTTATCAACAACCTGGGGGGCCGCGAAGCTGGTATTCGCAACCATAGCGACACCGAGCAGCAGCGTTTTCCAGTTCTTCATACTTTTTCCATTTCAATTAACCGCAAAGCGGATTACGTTGCAAATCAAGCACATTACAAGGAACTGCGGTAAGGCAGAATGTTCGAGCGCAGCATTTTCTGCGTACCCAGACCGTAGTTGGAACTCAGGCCGCGTAACTCGAAGTTAAAGCCAATCACGTTATCGTATTTGCTCTGATTGTTTTCCCAGCCGTTAAGCTTACGTTCGTAACCGACACGCAGCGCGTAGCAGCAGGAGTTATATTGCAGCCCCAACATCTGGTCAGCAGCTTTATTGGTGTTAGTGTCAAAGTAGTAAGCGCCTACGATTGACCAACGGTCGGCGATAGGCCAACTCGCTGCGCCACCCACCTGCGAAATACCGTCTTTATACTGCTCGGCAGTACCATAGTTTGGTAATGTCGCCTGAATATATTCGGGACTGGCATAACGATAGGTCAATTGCACCATCCGATCTTCATCCCGGCGATATTCTATAGCCGCCGTGCTGTTAGCGATATTGTCGAGACGGGTGTCATACTGAACGCCACCACGCAGGCCCCAACGATCGGTCATACGCCAGTAGGTATCGCCAGCCCAAATCAGCGAACCCGTCTTATTATCTTTCTCCCACTTAATGTTGTCATCGCCCGTGCGAGACTCGGTGAAATAATAGATTTGACCAACAGAAACGTTAAAACGTTCAACGGCAGCATCATCATAAACGCGCGATGTGACCCCGGTCGTTAACTGGTTCGCTGATGCGATGCGGTCAAGGCCACCGTAGGTACGGTCGCGGAACAGGCCACTGTAGTCAGACTGCAGTAAAGAAGAGTCGTAGTTATTGATGTTGCTCTGATCGCGATAAGGCACGTACAGATACTGCATACGTGGCTCCAGCGTCTGGGTATAGCCATCCGCCAGAAGATCCATATCGCGTTCGAAGATCAGCTTACCGTCCATTTTGAACTGAGGAAGCGTACGGTTTACTGATTCTTCCAGGTGACCGGTATTGTTTGGGTTCGCGTTGTAATCATCTATGTTTTTCTGCTGATAGTGTGTCGCCATCAGCTTAGCTTCCGTGTTCAGACTAGCCCAGTCATTCGACCATGGAAGGTTAATGACGGGCTCCAGGTGAACACGGGTGGCTTCCGGCATAGAGGAATTGGTGTTTACAAAATGCACTGCCTGGCCATAAATGCGGGTATCAAATGGCCCTACGTCATTCTGGTACCAGTTAACGTCCAACTGCGGTTCGGCACCATAGGTACTCGCCGTCTGGCTTGAGAACACCTGGAACTGCTTACTGGTTACCGTCGCATCGAAGTTCTGCACCGCATAGCCAACGCTGAAGATCTGCGTTGCATAACCGTCGGTACTCGAACCGTATTTTGACGAAAAATCGTTGAAGTAGTTCGGGTCACTGACCTTGGTGTAATTGACGTTGAAACGCCACACCTGATCCATCACCCCGGAATGCTGCCAGAAATACATCCAGCGGTGCTTATCACCTTCAGTGGGATGCTCGTCCTGGAAGACTTTATCCGACGGCAGATAATCCAGCTCCATCAGACCCGCACCGGCGTGGGTCAGATAGCGGAACTCGTTCTCCCACATGACGTTACCGCGCTTGTGGATATAGTGCGGCGTGATCGTCGCATCCATGTTAGGCGCGATGTTCCAGTAATACGGCAGGTAGAACTCAAAGTAGTTCGTGGTGCTGTATTTGGCATTCGGGATCAGGAAACCGGAGCGACGTTTGTCACCCACCGGAAGCTGCAGATAAGGGCTGTAGAATATGGGGACCGGACCCACCTTGAAGCGGGCGTTCCAGATCTCAGCGACCTGCTCTTCGCGGTCATGGATAACTTCGCTCCCGACCACGCTCCAGGTATTTGAACCCGGCAGACACGACGTGAACGTGCCATTTTCCAGGATCGTATAGCGGTTTTCACCGCGCTGTTTCATCAGGTCTGCGTCACCGCGCCCCTGGCGACCCACCATCTGGTAATCACCTTTCCAGACGTTAGTGTCTTTGGTATTCAGGTTTGACCAGGCTTTCGGACCTTTCAGGATGACCTGATTGTCGTCATAGTGCACATTACCCAGCGCATCCACCGTTCGGACCGGCTCGGCCGCACCTTCCGGCTGCTTCTGGTGCAACTGCACTTCATCTGCCTGCAGGCGGCTATTGCCCTGGTTAATATCGACATTGCCTGTAAAGGTGGCATTGTCAGGGTAAGTCCCTTTTGAACTGTCGGCAGTAATGGTTACCGGCAAGCTATTTGTATCGCCACTCACCAGTGGGCGATTATAACTTGGGACGCCAAGCATGCACTGCGAGGCGAGATCGGCCGCCAGCCCCTGTTGACTGTACAGGGCGGTGCCAATCATTGTGGCCAGGAGGGTGGGGATACGTTTTTTCATACGTTGTATTTTATTGTTCCGTCATCAGTGGCTACGGCTTACAAACGCTCAGAGACTATCTTACTCATCTGCGCAGTACCAGCGTTAATCCTGCCCGTTTGCGTGCCAGAGTGTTAGGCTCGCTATCGAATGACGAGTATGATAAAGCAAATTATAGGCGATGTCCTTCAATTGACCGTGACTTGAACACAGTGATGATGACGTTGCGTCGGCCAGGAATATGACTATCCGGGGAGTATATGCAGTATTGGGGTAAAATAATCGGCGTTGCGTTCGCCATCATCATGGGTGCCGGGTTCTGGGGAATAGTGCTGGGGCTTATTATTGGCCATATGTTTGATAAGGCGCGCAGCCGTAAAATGGCCTGGTTTGCCAACCAGCGCGAGCGCCAGTCACTCTTTTTCTCCACCACTTTTGAGGTGATGGGGCATTTAACCAAATCCAAAGGGCGCGTCACGGAAGCCGATATTCAGATTGCCAGCGTCTTTATGGATCGCATGAATCTGCACGGTGACTCCCGCCTGGAGGCGCAAAATGCGTTTCGCATCGGGAAATCCGATAACTACCCGCTTCGCGAAAAAATGCGCCAGTTCCGCAGCATCTGCTTCGGCCGTTTTGATTTAATTCGGATGTTTCTGGAAATTCAGATTCAGGCGGCCTTCGCCGACGGCTCGCTTCACCCTAACGAACGCGATGTTTTATACGTGATTGCGGAAGAGCTGGGTATCTCCCGTATGCAGTTCGATCAGTTCCTGCGCATGATGCAGGGTGGCGCACAGTTTGGCGGCGGGTATCACCAGCAGTCTTCTGGCGGTGCCTGGCAGCAGGCGCAGCGTGGTCCGACGCTGGAAGATGCCTGCAACGTGCTTGGCGTAAAACCCTCTGACGATCAGACCACCATCAAACGTGCCTATCGTAAGCTCATGAGCGAGCACCATCCAGACAAGCTGGTTGCAAAAGGCTTACCGCCTGAAATGATGGAGATGGCGAAGCAAAAAGCGCAGGAAATTCAGAAAGCGTACGAGCTGATTAAAGAGAAGAAAGGCTTCAAATAAGCCCCTTTTTAGAATGATGAAGGGCCTGACGGCATGAGCTGCCAGGCCCTTTATACAGCGTTACCAGCTGTAGCGCACGTTCAGGCTACCGTTTACATCGCTGTAATCATTATCACCTTTCTGTCCGGAGACCTGGGCAATAACGCTCCATTGCTTGCTCACATTTGCCTGAATACCCGCTTTCAGCTCCGCACGATCGGCAGGAAGGTCCTGTTTGATCTGTGTGTCACCAAAGTCGACTGCCGTGTCTTCAGAGGTATGCAGCCAGTTGGCCTCCGCAAACTGCTGGATAACCGCGTCGTTCGACTTATTCATCTTGCTGTCAATGCGCAGGCCTAAACGGGTGGTCCAGCTTTCGCCGTTTTGCCCATCAATCGTCGTGCCGCTGCTGTCTTTGATGTCATCCGCACTGTAATCCTGCCAGACGACCTGTGCCTGCGGCGTAAGGCTCAGCGTGTTGTCGCCGAGTGCGATATCGTAGCGGTAGCCTGTTTCCAGCGAAACGGCGTTGGCGTTTGAATCGTAATCCGTTGAGCCAACGTCACCGTTATCTACGCTGTTGTGGTACATCCCATACTGATACCAACTGTCGACATAAAAACCCTGATGCTGTCGGGCATCGGCAAACCACGTTGCATAGACTCCGAGGTTATAGCCATCGACTTTACCGTCAGCGCTAAAGCGGCTGCCGTCAGCACCTTTATTGCCAGTGCTGTCGCTGCTGGCGTTGATATAGCTACCCATAACCCCGACCACCAGGCTTTGTTCGCCGTTGTTCCAGGCGGCAACATCGCCCCCAATCTGGAACTGGGAGTAGTTGCTGTCGATATCAATATTGCTCTCTGCTGCAGTAGACTGGTTCTTACCTGCTTTGAAACGCGCCCATGTCGTGCCGTTTTCCGATTTGAACTGACTGCCTTCTCGGTCTGACAGGGTCTGCATTTGCAGATCGCGAGCCAGCCACTGGTTGCTGAGGTATGAACCGATATCGGCACGATACTGAGGCGTTACGTCGCCATTATCACTCGTGGCCTGGGAACGAAGATACCAGTCCCCTGAGTCCTGATACAGGCGGTATTCGTAGGCGTTAATCTGGACCTGATTACCCTGAACAAAGGTACCGTTTGATGCACCGCCGACCTGAATCACTTCAATACCGTTTTGGGTCAGTGCGCCCTGACCGCCAACGTTGTTAATGTACAGGGTGGTGTTCCCGGACGTATTCCCCGTAATGTTAAGCATATCGGTTGGAGACGTGTCGTCGCCTAACTGCGTATTTAGCGTCACAGAACCCTGGTTGCTGGTGTAATCGCCGTTTACGATCAGCGTGTTGCCGGTCGTCGCACCATTGGTTCCCTCAATATTGCCGCTGACAATGCTGCCTGCGTTGCTCAGATCACCATTGATCGTTAGCGTGTCGTTGAACTTAACGGTGCCGTTGCTATTAACATTGCCGTTCACCACACCGTTGGAACCGCCAAACGTGGCGCCTGCCGCGACATTCACGGCCTGCTCGCTGTTTTGTACGCCGATAACGCCAGCCTCGTCCAGCCAGAGCGTGCCCTGGTTCACATCCGTTGTGCCGCTGTAACTGTTTGCGGCATTAAGGATCAGCGTACCTTGCCCCTCTTTGGTCAGCGATTTTCCGTCCCATCCGGTCGTGGCTTCGGCGTTTTGATCGACAAGCGCCGTGCTCAGCGTAAAGCTGCCGTCAGGATTGTTCAGAGTGAATGTGCCGTGAGCCGCTGTTGCCGCTGGGTTCTGGCTGGCATACCAGGTTAATGACGGTGTCAGGACGTAATTGGTCACGTCGGCGGGATCAATGGTGCCGCTAAAGGTGATGAAGTCAACGGAGCCAGATGCCATGCCCGCGACGGTGAGGTTGGTAAAATTGCCATTGATTGCATTTTCAGCGTCAATCACCGTGAAGGCGCTATCCGCGGAAAGCGTGCTGGCACTACCGTAACCTGTAATATTTAGTGTGCCATCAAGCGTCGCATTCTGAGCGACAATAGGCGCACTGGTCGCGTTTGCGTCAAGATAGACATCAGTTTGGCTGTTAGCCAGAAGGGTGAAATTACCGACATTGAGTGTACCAGTGCTGCCGTTTTCATCGCCGAGTGTGATGCGTCCGCTGCTGGTAAGATTACCGACGCTGGAATCGGCCGTCAGCAGCCATTGGCTGTTCGCATCCAGCGTCATGCTGACGTTATCACCGCTGGCCTTAACGGCGCCGGACAGCTTGCTGTTTTCAGCGCGAAGGGTGACTGCATCAGTGGTATTGGCCACGGTGAGCAGATTGTCTGCGTTCATCGTTTGCACATTCTTCACGTTAATATCGGCAGATCCGGAATCCACCGCAAAAGCACTTCCTCCTGACGCGGTTGCCGTAATGCTCCCTCCGTCAATCGTAGCGACATTTTTTCCACCGCTGAACGAGAAGGCGACATTGCTACCGGAAACGTTGCTGTGGGTGACGGTCGCGCTGCTGGCGCTTTCTAAGGCAATGGCAGCAGATTGTTCGCTGGTGATATCTGTGCTGTTCGCCTCAAGGGCTCCACCGTGAGTCATCGCCACTGCCCGCGAATTTTCTCCGGACGCGATCGTTGAACCGTTATTCAGTACGAATGTGCTCTTTGCCCCGTCAGAGGATATTGCGTCAGCATTTTTCCCATGAGTGACGATATGAGTGTCAGTGAGTTCTGCGCGTCCGGTATTCATTATGCCAACTGACTGCTCACCGTAAGTTTCAACGTGGGATGCCGCTAAATTAAATGTGTTGGTATAGTTTTGAATACCAAAGCTCTGACTTCCGGTAGTGGTAATCGTGACGTTTGAGCCGGTCAATTCACCGTCGTTATATATACCTGCATTACCAAAATCTCCCGTGGTGTTTATATTCACATTGTCTAATGAAAGGGTGGCATATCGGTTAACAATAGCCCGAGCCATGCCATACCCGGAAGTCGTAATGGTCGCGTTTTTTATCGTCAGGTCTGCGCCATTCAATATCTCAACACCATAAGAACCCTCTCCCGTCGCCGTATAGCTCCCCCCGTCAATGGTGCCTTTTGCATTAGAGCTAAACAATACGGCAGATGCGATCTCGCCTTCCGTCGAAACGGTAAGGTTGTTCAACATGGCTTCTGAGTTATCACCGACAATGGTTATCGCATGACTGCCTTCCCCGGAAGTGCGGATTGTGGATCCCGAATCATCGAGCGTGATTTTCGCTCCATTCGACACGGATAGCCCCATGCCTGCATCCCCGGTTGTGGATATCGTTAAGGCGCCGTTATCGGTGACGATGACATCAGAGCCAGAGGCGGATACCGCCGAGGTATTAGGGCTCGTCGTTGAATATTCACCACTGATGGTATTATTACCCGGGACTGCAACAAACGTCGTGTCACTGGCGTGTGCGGTACTCACAACACCTGACAAGATAAACGTTGCGATCGCGCTTCCGGCGCGTACGCAGGATTTGACTTTGCTGTCCCCTTTTGAAAACTCCGAGGCAACGATGTACATATTTCTGGCGCAATTCCAGACGATGTTATACGAACGGTTCATACACTTCCTTGTGAATCAATGAGTAAACTAAGTGTGGCTGTTGAGTAGAAAAATAACTCCGTTTGGATAGGGTAGAGTTAGTATTTCCTTAAAATGAGCTGGATTATCAGTAATAAATTGCATCGTGTTCAATTTAATATTTTTTAATCCAAACCTTAGTCTTTCTAAAAATACTGAGTGTTATTTAAGGAAGAGATAATTATCGTGAATGAACTTGGGCGGGTTTTCAGATGAGCAGGGGAGATATATATGCTGTGTGAATATTTACCGTCGACAGTGAGCTGACAGTAAATATTCACATCAGGAATTTAAAAATCGACCGGGGCTTTAAACGTCATCGCGTTACCGAAGGCCGGATGGGTGATGGTAAGCGTCTGCGCGTGCAGCTGCAGACGTGGCGCTAAGGCCAGCGCTTCAGGCGGCGCGTAAAAGCGGTCGCCCAGAATCGGATGACCCAGCGCAAGCATATGCACGCGCAGCTGGTGTGAACGTCCGGTAATCGGCTTAAGCAGGACGCGCGCAGTATTATCCGGCGCGTACTCAAGCACTTCATACTCGGTTTGCGCGGCCTTGCCGGTTTCATAACACACCTTCTGCTTTGGCCGATTCGGCCAGTCGCAGATCAGCGGTAAATCCACCAGCCCTTCCGCCTGCGCCGGGTGACCCCAGACGCGGGCGACATACTGCTTCTTCGGCTCGCGCTCGCGGAACTGGCGCTTCAGCTCGCGTTCTGCCGCTTTGTTCAGCGCCACCACAATCACGCCGCTGGTCGCCATGTCCAGGCGATGGACCGACTCCGCCTGAGGATAATCGCGCTGAATGCGCGTCATCACGCTGTCTTTGTGCTCATCCAGACGACCCGGCACAGACAACAGCCCGCTGGGCTTGTTGACCACCATAATGTGTTCATCCTGATACAGAATGACCAGCCAGGGATCCTGCGGCGGATTGTACGGCTCCATCACCATCTTGCGCTCCGTTTACTGATGCGTCACAACGATAAGACGCAGGGCATCCAGACGCCAGCTTGCCTGATCCAGGCTTTCCAGCACCTGCTGACGGTTGCTTTCAATCGCCGCCAATTCGTCGTCACGGATGTTCGGGTTCACGGCCTTCAACGCCTCCAGACGCGACAGCTCTGCAGACAGTTTCTCGTCGGCTTCACTGCGCGCGGCGTCAATTAGCGCTCTGGCCGCTTTTTCAATCTGGGTTTCACCCTGCTGGAGAATGGCATGCACGTCCTGCTGCACCGCATTGACCAGCTTGCTGCCGGTATGGCGGTTCACCGCGCTCAGCTGGCGGTTGAAACTCTCAAATTCAACCTGTCCTGCGAGGTTCGTGCCGTTTTTATCCAGCAGCAGACGCACCGGCGTTGGTGGCAGGAAGCGGTTGAGCTGCAGCTGTTTCGGCGCCTGCGCTTCCACAACGTAGATCAGCTCCAGCAGCAGCGTGCCTACGGGCAGCGCCTTGTTTTTCAACAGCGAGATGGTGCTGCTGCCGGTATCGCCAGAGAGGATCAGATCCAGCCCGTTACGGATCAGCGGGTGTTCCCAGGTGATGAACTGGGCATCTTCGCGGGACAGCGCCACATCACGCTCGAAGGTGATGGTGCAGCCATCTTCCGGCAGGCCCGGGAAATCTGGCACCAGCATGTGATCGGACGGGGTCAGGACAATCAGGTTCTCGCCGCGGTCGTCCTGGTTAATGCCAACGATGTCGAACAGGTTCATGGAGAAGCTGATGAGACTGGTGTCATCATCCTGCTCTTCAATGCTCTCAGCCAGCGCCTGCGCTTTTTCCCCGCCGTTGGAGTGGATCTCCAGCAGGCGGTCGCGGCCTTGTTCAAGCTGCGCTTTCAGCGCGTCGTGCTTCTCACGACAGGACTTAATCAGATCGTCAAAGCCGTCGGTGTTTTCCGGCGCGGCCAGATAGCCGATCAGATCGCCGTGCACCTGATCGTAAATGGTGCGGCCCGTCGGGCAGGTATGTTCAAACGCATCCAGACCTTCGTGGAACCAGCGCACCAGCACGGACTGGGCCGTTTTTTCCAGATACGGCACGTGGATCTGAATATCGTGCGCCTGACCGATACGATCCAGACGACCGATACGCTGCTCGAGCAGATCCGGGTTGAACGGCAGATCGAACATCACCAGGTTGCTGGCGAACTGGAAGTTACGGCCTTCAGAACCGATTTCAGAACACAGCATAACCTGAGCGCCGCTGTCCTCTTCGGCAAACCACGCCGCGGCGCGGTCGCGTTCAACGATGGACATGCCTTCGTGGAACACGGCGGCGCGAATGCCTTCGCGCTCGCGCAGGACCTGCTCCAGCTGCAGCGCGGTGGCCGCCTTGGCGCAGATCACCAGCACCTTCTGGGAGCGGTGCGCGGTCAGGTAGCCCATCAGCCACTCTACGCGCGGATCGAAGTTCCACCAGGTGCCGGTATCGCCTTCAAATTCCTGGTAGATTTGTTCCGGGTAGAGCATGTCGCGGGCGCGCTCTTCCTGCGTTTTGCGCGCGCCCATGATGCCGGAAACTTTAATTGCCGTCTGATACTGCGTCGGCAGCGGCAGCTTAATGGTATGCAGCTCGCGTTTCGGGAACCCTTTCACACCGTTACGAGTGTTACGGAACAGGACGCGACTGGTGCCGTGGCGATCCATCAGCATGTCGATCAGCTCTTTACGCGCGGATTCTGCGTTGTCGCTGTCGCTGTTAGCGGCCTGCAGCAGCGGCTCGATATCCTGCTCGCCAATCAGATCGCTCAGGGTGTTGAGTTCATCATCAGAAAGACGCTTGCCCGCCAGCAGCAGCGCGACGGCATCCGCAACCGGACGGTAGTTATTCTGTTCTTCAACAAACTGCCCGAAGTCGTGGAAACGGTTTGGATCGAGCAGGCGCAGACGGGCGAAGTGGCTTTCCAGACCCAGCTGTTCCGGCGTAGCGGTCAACAGCAGGACGCCAGGCACGCGCTCGGCAAGCTGCTCGATAGCCATATATTCGCGGCTCGGCGCGTCTTCGCTCCAGACCAGGTGGTGCGCTTCGTCGACGACCATCAGGTCCCACTCGGCATCGCACAGATGCTCAAGACGCTGCTTGCTGCGGCGCACGAAGTCGAGAGAACAAATCACCAGCTGTTCGGTTTCAAACGGGTTGTCCGCATCGTGCTGGGCTTCGGCGTAGCGTTCGTCATCGAACAGAGAGAAGCGCAGGTTAAAGCGGCGCAGCATCTCAACCAGCCACTGGTGCTGTAAGGTTTCTGGCACCACAATCAGCACGCGCTCGGCAGCGCCGGAAAGCAGCTGTTGGTGCAGGATCATACCCGCCTCGATGGTTTTACCCAGGCCCACTTCATCTGCCAGCAGCACGCGCGGCGCATGGCGACGGCCCACGTCATGGGCGATGTTCAGCTGGTGGGGGATCAGGCTGGTGCGCTGGCCGCGCAGGCCGCTCCAGGGCATGCGGTACTGTTCACTCTGGAACTTACGCGCGCGATAGCGCAGGGAGAAGCGATCCATACGGTCGATTTGCCCGGCAAACAGGCGGTCCTGCGGCTTGCTGAACACCAGCTTGCTGTCGAGCAGCACTTCGCGCAGGATGACATTGGCCTCGTCGGTGTCCAGGCGAGTGCCGATGTAGGCGAGCAGTCCATTCTCTTCTTTTACGTCTTCAATCTTGAGCTGCCAGCCGTCGTGGCTGGTCACGGTGTCACCCGGATTAAACATCACGCGGGTTACAGGGGAGTCATTGCGGGCGTACAGGCGGTTTTCACCGGTGGCAGGGAAGAGGAGGGTAACCATGCGCGCATCAACGGCAACGACGGTTCCTAATCCAAGTTCGCTTTCTGTATCGCTGATCCAGCGTTGACCAAGTGTAAAAGGCATAGTTGTTCGGCTCTAATCTTTAATTGCAGGCAATAGTTCGACCACCGTCAAAAAAGACGGTCATCGAAAAATGGGTCCGGGAATGGAAAGGGCGCTATGGTACTGGATGGCAGCCATTTCGTCACGCGTCAAAATAGGCCAAGTTGCCCTGTCACTAGTGTAGCAAAATCATCGTCGATGAAGGGCAAAATTCCGTCGGCAACCGGCTGAAGCTGACGCGTCAGATAGTGTTCATAATCCAGAGGCGAGTGCTGATAATCCACCGGTTCCGGACCGTTTATCGTCCAGACGTATTTGATGGTTCCCCGATTCTGATACTGCGGCGCGCGGCCACGGCGGACGTTTTCTTCGTCCGCGAGGCGCGCGGCGCGAACGTGCGGAGGAACGTTACGCTGGTACTCCGCGAGCGGGCGGCGCAGGCGTTTGCGATACACCAGCTGCGCGTCAAGTTCGCCTGCCATCAGGCTGGCGATCGTTTCGCGCACGTAGTCCTGATACGGCTCATTGCGAAATACCCGCAGATAGAGCGTTTGCTGGAACTGCTGGGCCAGCGGCGTCCAGTCGGTACGCACTGTCTCGAGCCCTTTAAACACCATCCGCTGCGCGTCGCCTTCCTGAATCAGCCCGGCATAGCGCTTCTTGCTGCCCTGATCGGTACCGCGGATGGTGGGCATTAAGAAGCGGGCAAAATGGGTTTCAAATTCCAGCTCCAGCGCGCTGGTTAAGCGCGATTTCTGCAGATGTTCCTGCCACCAGTCGTTCACGAAGGCAACCAGCGCTTTGCCGATTTGCGCGGCATCGTCTTCGGAATGCGCGCCCTTAAGCCATACAAAGGTGGAGTCCGTGTCGCCGTAGATGACGTCATAGCCCCGGGATTCAATCAGCGCTTTAGTCTGACGCATGATCTCGTGCCCACGCATGGTGATCGAGGAGGCCAGCCGCGGGTCGAAGAAGCGACAGGCGCTGGTGCCCAGCACCCCGTAGAAGGCGTTCATGATGATTTTCAGCGCCTGTGAGAGGGGCTTGTTGCCGTGGCGCTTGGCCTCGTCGCGGCCGTGCCAGATGTTGCCCACGATGTCGGGCAGGCAGTGTTTTTCCCGCGAGAAGCGTGCGCCGAGGAAGCCTTCGGTGCTGTGTCCATCATCCGGCTGGGCCAGCCCCTCAACCAGCCCGACGGGATCGATCAGGAAGGTGCGAATTATCGACGGGTAGAGGCTTTTGTAGTCCAGGACCAGAACGGAGTCATACAGTCCTGGTCGGGAATCCATGACGTAGCCGCCGGGGCTGGCCTGCGGCGGCACGTCCCCGAGGTTGGGGGCGACGTATCCTGCCCGGTGCATTCGGGGAAAATAGAGGTGGCTAAAGGCCGCCACGGAGCCGCCGTGCCTGTCGACCGCAAGGCCGTTTACCGTCGCGCGCTCCAGCAGGAAGGGCATGATTTCGGTTTTGTGGAAAATCCGCGTGACCAGCTCACAGTCTTTCAGGTTATAGGTGGCGAGCGCGGGCTTGTCTTCGTTAAAGCGCCGGTCGATCTCGTCCATTCTGTCCCAGGGGTTGTCGATGGATTTGCCTTCGCCAAGCAGCTCCTGCGCCACCGCTTCGAGGGCGAATGACGAGAAGTTCCAGAAGGCGGACTTGAGCGCCTCGATGCCGTCGATAATCAGGCGGCCATTCGCCTGTGCGAAGAAAACGCCGTTCTTAAAACCGTGTTCGCGCCACTCAAGCTCGCTGTTGCCGCGCCCGAGCATCAGCGGGATGCGGTAACGCTCGGCGTGTTTTTGCAGCACGCGCAGGTCGAACTGCACCACGTTCCAGCCGATCAGAACGTCGGGATCGAAGTCGGCAAACCACTGGTTGAGCTTCTCCAGCAGCTGCGGCCGGCTGGTAACATACTCAAGCCGGAAATCCAGCGCGGAGTCATCACCATTCGGTGGCCCAAGCATATAGACAACCCGATCGCCGCAGCCTTCAAGTCCTATACTGTACAGTTCGCCGTGACGGGTGGTTTCGATATCCAGGGAGACCCACTTCAGCGGCGGGCGGTAGTGCGGGTTCGGCTTCAGCCGCGCGTTAACGAGGCTGCCGTTGTGCGCGGTGCCATCGACCCAGACGGGCGCGGTAATAAACCGCTCCATCAGAAACCGTTCCGGTGGGCGGATGTCGGCTTCGTAGAGCGTCACGCCCGCCTCGCGGAGCAGTTTTTCATAGCGCATCAGCTGACGATGGGCGCGACAGTAGAGGCCGTGAACCGGCTGACGGTGGAAATCTTTCAGTTCAAGCGGGGTAATGCGCCAGCCGTTTTCACCGCGCAGCAGCTGCTTCACTTTTTCGACGTGCGCTTCAGGAATAAACGCCACGGACTCCTGCGGCGGCAGCGTCACCTGCAGCGGGCCGTTGTCCGTTGCCAGCCAGAATTCAACCTCGGTGCCCTGAGGCGTATCCCGCCAGTGTCGGGTCAGTAAAAAGCCTTCTTGCGCCTGCGCCACGCCGTTATCCCATAAAACAAAACCAGGCCTGATTATAGCCTGGTTGAGGTGGGTTTGCTGGGGTTTTATACAGTGCCTGTTTAGCCGGACGGCGCTGCACTTATCCGGCCTACAAGCTACTGCCCGTAATACGCTTTCGCGCCGTGCTTGCGCAGATAATGCTTATCGAGCAGGCTCTGCTGCATGTCCGGCAGCTGCGGCGCCAGCTGGCGGCAGAAGATCCCCATATAGGCGATCTCTTCGAGCACAATCGCATTATGCACCGCATCTTCCGCGTTTTTACCCCAGGCAAACGGGCCGTGGGAGTGCACCAGCACGCCGGGCATTTGCGCGGCGTCGATGCCCTGTTTTTCGAAGGTTTCGACAATGACGTTGCCCGTTTCCCACTCGTACTCACCGTTGATCTCCGCATCGGTCATCAGACGCGTGCAGGGAATGGTGCCGTAGAAGTAGTCCGCGTGGGTGGTGCCTGTCGCCGG
Organism: Enterobacter cloacae complex sp. 2021EL-01169; assembly: GCF_020733125.1. Classification (NCBI taxonomy): domain Bacteria; kingdom Pseudomonadati; phylum Pseudomonadota; class Gammaproteobacteria; order Enterobacterales; family Enterobacteriaceae; genus Enterobacter; species Enterobacter cloacae complex sp. 2021EL-01169. Next base: position 157,625 of record NZ_JAJFTC010000008.1, on the reverse strand, counting down.
GATGGACTGGCCCGCCTGCGCCCAGATGGTGGCATGGCGTGAATGGGTATGCACGATACCGCCGATGGTTGGGAATGAGCGGTACAGCAACCGGTGGGTTGGCGTATCGGAGGAGGGCTTTTTGTTCCCTTCCACCACTTCACCCGTTTCGATGCTGACCACCACCATATCGTCCGCCGTCATCACCGTGTAATCGACGCCGGAAGGCTTGATCACGAACACGCCTTTTTCGCGGTCAACGGCGCTGACGTTGCCCCAGGTCAGGGTGACCAGATTATGTTTCGGCAGCGCCAGGTTGGCTTCGAGCACCTGGCGTTTGAGCTCTTCTAACATTGTTGTCTCCAGTGCCGGATGGCGCTTCGCTTATCCGGCCTACAGGATCGTAGGCCCGGTAAACGCGGCGCCACCGGGCATTCAGTGCTTTAGCGTTTTGAACCGTAATAGACTTCGTTCCAGCGCAGCGCGTCTTTAAAGGCGGGCAGGCGGGTATCGTTATCAATCACGGTCAGCTCGACATCATGCAGCTCGGCGAACTGACGCATGTCGTTCAGATCCAGCGCGTGGCTGAAGACGGTATGGTGCGCGCCGCCGGCCAGGATCCAGGCTTCTGACGCGGTCGGCAGATCCGGCTGTGCTTTCCACAGGGCGTTGGCGACCGGCAGTTTCGGCAGGGAGTGTGGCGTTTCAACCGCATCGACGCAGTTCACCAGCAGGCGGAAACGATCGCCCAGATCGATCAGGCTGGCGTTGATGGCCGGGCCCGTGCGGGTGTTGAAGATCAGACGCGCCGGATCGGCTTTACCGCCGATGCCGAGGTACTGCACGTCGAGGATCGGTTTTTCCTCTACCGCGATGGAAGGACACACTTCCAGCATGTGCGAGCCGAGCACCAGGTCATTGCCGTTTTCGAAGTGGTAGGTGTAGTCCTCCATAAAGGAGGTGCCGCCCTGCAGACCGGTCGACATCACCTTCATGATGCGAAGCAGAGCGGCAGTTTTCCAGTCGCCTTCGCCCGCAAAGCCGTAGCCCTGCTGCATCAGGCGTTGTACTGCCAGACCCGGCAGTTGTTTCAGACCGTGGAGGTCTTCAAAGGTGGTGGTAAACGCGTGGAAGCCGCCCTGTTCCAGGAAGCGCTTCATGCCCAGCTCGATGCGCGCCGCGTCCAGCACGTTCTGGCGCTTGTCGCCGTTGATTTGTGCCGCAGGCGTCAGGCGGTAGCGGCTTTCGTACTCGTCCACCAGCGCGCTCACGTCGCCATCGCTGATGTCATTCACCACCTGCACCAGGTCGCCCACGGCCCAGGTATTCACGGAGAAACCAAACTTGATCTGCGCGGCCACTTTATCGCCGTCGGTGACCGCCACTTCACGCATGTTGTCGCCGAAACGCACCACTTTCAGGTGGCGGGTGTCCTGCTTAGAGACCGCCTGACGCATCCAGGCGCCGATACGCTGTTGCGCCTTGCCATCCTGCCAGTGGCCGGTGACCACCGCGTGCTGCTGACGCATACGCGCGCCGATGAAGCCGAACTCGCGGCCGCCGTGTGCGGTCTGGTTCAGGTTCATAAAGTCCATGTCGATGCTGTCCCACGGCAGGGAGGCGTTAAACTGGGTATGGAACTGCAGCAGCGGTTTGTTGAGGATAGACAGGCCGTTGATCCACATTTTTGCCGGTGAGAAGGTGTGCAGCCACACCACCAGACCGGCGCATTTATCGTCGTAGTTGGCGTCGCGGCAGATGTGGGTGATTTCGTCCGGCGTCGTGCCCAGCGGTTTCAGCACCAGTTTGCACGGCTGTTTGGCTTCCGCGTTCAGCGCGTTAACGACGTGCTCCGCGTGTTTCGTTACCTGCTGCAGCGCTTCCGGTCCGTAAAGATGCTGGCTGCCAATCACAAACCACACTTCATAATTATTAAAAATGGTCATCATCGTGTCCTTAATGGGTCAGGGTTGCCGTAGTGTCCGCGGTGCTTTTGGCCGGGGCGGCGACAGGGAGATAGTGAAGTTCGGCGCTTTTTGCCCATTGCTGGTAGCGCTGATAAAGCTGTTCAAAGCGTTGTGCCTGCTGGGCACGCGGCTGAAGGGTGTTTTCGACGGCACTCGCCATATGCTGCTGCGCGGTGGGGATATCCGCATGGACGCCAGCGGCTACGGCGGCGAAAATTGCCGCCCCCAGCGCGCAGCACTGATCGGAGGCCACAATCTGGAGCGGACGGTTCAGCACGTCGCAGCAGGCCTGCATGATCACCGGGTTTTTACGGGCGATGCCGCCCAGCGCCATCACGTTGTTCACGTCGATGCCCTGCTCGGTGAAGCACTCCATAATCGCGCGGGCGCCGAAGGCGGTGGCGGCAATCAGACCGCCGAACAGCGCAGGCGCGTCGGTCGCCAGGTTGAGGTCGGTAATCACCCCTTTCAGGCGCTGGTTGGCAAACGGCGTGCGGCGGCCGTTAAACCAGTCCAGCACCACCGGGAGGTGGTCGAGAGACGGATTTTTAGCCCAGGCGTCGGTAAGCTGCGGCAGGAGCTGCTTTTTGCTCTCGGCGATCTGGGTTTTCAGTTCAGGATGTGACGCCGCCAGCCGATCCAGCGGCCAGCCGAGCACGCGGCCAAACCAGGCGTAGATATCGCCAAACGCGGACTGACCGGCTTCGAGGCCGATAAAGTCTGGCACCACGCTGCCGTCAACCTGGCCGCAGATGCCTTTTACCGCGCGGTCGCCGACGGTGGCTTTATCTGCCGTCAGGATGTCGCAGGTGGAGGTGCCGATCACTTTGACCAGCGTGTTTGGCTGTGCGCCCGCGCCCACGGCGCCCATATGGCAGTCAAACGCGCCGCCGGAGATAGCTACGTTCTGCGGCAGGCCGAGACGCGTCGCCCACTCTTCGCAGAGGGTGCCGACGGGAATATCGGCGGTGAAGGTGTCGGTAAACAGCGGGTATGACAGGCTCTTGTTGATGATCGGGTCGAGCTCATCAAAGAACGCGGCCGGAGGCAGACCGCCCCAGCTTTCATGCCACAGGGATTTATGCCCGGCGCTGCAGCGGCCGCGGCGGATATCCTGCGGGCGCGTGGTGCCGGAGAGCAGGGCGGGAACCCAGTCGCATAGCTCAATCCAGGACGCCGCTGCCTGTGCGACAGACGCGTCCGCGCGGGTGACGTGCAGGATCTTGGCCCAGAACCACTCGCTGGAGTAAATCCCGCCGATATACCGTGAGTAGTCCGTTTTGCCCTGCTGATGGCATAAGCGGGTGATGGCTTCGGCCTCTTCCACGGCGGTATGGTCTTTCCACAGCACGAACATGGCGTTCGGGTTGTCGGCAAACTCCGGGCGCAGAGCCAGCACGCGGCCTTCGGCATCCACAGGGGCAGGCGTAGAGCCGGTGCTGTCGACGCCAATCCCCACAACATCGGCCCGCTGGGCGTCGGTCAGGTCTGCCAGAACGGTTTTGATCGCCGCTTCCATCGACTCGATGTAATCCCGCGGGTGGTGACGGAACTGGTTGTTTGGCGCATCGCAGTAGCGCCCCTCTTGCCAGCGCGGATACCACTCAACGCTGGTTGCTATCTCCTGGCCGGACGTACAGTCCACTGCCAGCGCGCGAACTGAATCGCTGCCAAAATCGAGGCCAATCGCAATTGCCATGGTGTTGCTCCATCGAAAAAACAGGTATGGAAGAACATTAGAGACTGGGGACAAAAGTCGTCAGGCAGGATCCGCTAATCTTATGGACTAAATTGCTGTTACAACGGAAAGTGTGACGCCGTGCAAATATTCAATGTGGACATTTCTGCCGCACTTATAGACACTTTTGTTACTGGTTATCTGCCTGCTCTGGCGGAGAAATCAGGGGGAAAGGCTGAAACATGGCGGACGTAAAAGCGGCGTGATGCTTTTTGGATCTTTTCGCGGGCCATTTTTAACCTGCATTTAGTGATATGGACAATTGGTTTCCTTCAGGACCCTTGGGAGAACTGAATCTATGGCCGAAACGCAGAACGATCCCCTGCTGCCGGGATACTCGTTTAACGCGCACCTTGTGGCGGGGCTGACCCCTATCGAGGCTGAGGGATATCTCGACTTTTACGTCGACCGACCGCTCGGGATGAAAGGGTATATCCTCAACCTGACCGTGCGGGGGGAAGGGATCATCAAGAACGGTGACCAGCAGTTCGTCTGCCGCCCGGGGGATATCCTGCTGTTCCCGCCGGGGGAGATCCACCACTATGGCCGTCATCCGGATGCCAAAGAGTGGTATCACCAGTGGGTCTACTTCCGTCCGCGCGCCTACTGGCAGGAGTGGCTTTCCTGGCCGGCTATTTTTGCTCACACCGGGTTTTATCGCCCGGATGAGGTGCATCTGGCGCAGTTTCGCGAGCTTTTTGCCCAGATAATCGAGGCGGGGCAGGCTGGTGGACGCTATGCCGAACTGCTGGCGATAAACCTCCTTGAACAGCTGCTGCTGCGGCGGATGGAGGCGATTAACGCGTCGCTGAATCCGCCGCTGGATAACCGCGTGCGCGACGCCTGCCAGTACATCAGCGACCACCTGGCCGATAGCCAGTTTGATATCGCCAGCGTTGCCCAGCACGTCTGCCTGTCGCCGTCGCGGCTGTCGCACCTGTTCCGCCAGCAGCTTGGCGTCAGCGTGTTGAGCTGGCGCGAGGACCAGCGGATCAGCCAGGCGAAGCTACTGCTCAGCACCACCCGGATGCCCATCGCCACCGTGGGGCGCAATGTGGGCTTTGAGGATCAGCTCTATTTCTCCCGGGTATTTAAAAAATGTACCGGTGCCAGCCCCAGTGAATTTCGCGCGGGATGTGAATAAACGGTAAAAAAAGATAAACAAACAGGTGAATGCGGGAAGCAACCTGTAAACTATTCAGACAATTGTTGCCTTGACGCGGTGCAGGGCGCTAAGCAGAATCGCTGATTCGTTTTCTGACCGGAATAGTTATGCAGGCATTGCTGGAACACTTTATTACCCAGTCCGTTATGTACTCGCTCATCGCCGTGGCGCTGGTGGCGTTTCTGGAATCGCTGGCGCTCGTCGGGTTAATCCTGCCCGGCACCGTGATGATGGCGGGGCTTGGGGCACTGATCGGCAGCGGCGAGGTCAATTTCTGGCAGGCATGGCTGGCCGGGATTATCGGCTGTCTGCTGGGCGACTGGATCTCATTCTGGCTGGGCTGGCGCTTTAAGAAGCCGCTGCACCGCTGGTCGTTCATGAAAAAGAACAAAGCGCTGCTGGATAAAACCGAGCATGCGCTGCACCAGCACAGCATGTTTACCATCCTCGTGGGCCGTTTTGTTGGGCCAACGCGTCCGCTGGTGCCGATGGTGGCCGGGATGCTGGATCTCCCCGTCGCGAAATTTGTGGTGCCGAACATCATCGGCTGCGTCTTCTGGCCGCCGTTCTACTTCCTGCCGGGTATTCTGGCGGGCGCGGCCATCGATATTCCTGACGGTATGCAAAGCGGTGAGTTCAAGTGGCTGCTGCTGGGCACGGCGGTGCTGCTGTGGCTGGCGGTCTGGCTCTGCTGGCGCCTGTGGCGCAGCGCGAAAGCGAGCGTCGATCGCCTGACGCGCTATCTCCCGCGCTCTCGTCTTTTGTGGCTGGCCCCGCTGACGCTGGGTGTGGCCGTGGTGGCGCTTGTGGCGCTGATTCGCCACCCGCTGATGCCGGTGTACGGTGAGATCCTGTTGAAGGTGGTGAGCCGTTAATCGGTTTCCCGCTCTAGTATCCCATATCTCGGTAAGCCCGGTTTGAGCTGATGATCGACAGTAAAGCGCCTGTTACCGCTGGAACCAGAACAGAGAGTATTATGCTTGCCGCTAATGCCAGTATGGAAGGCATCTCACCGGGCTTATTGGTTATCATCATAATGAAAAATAACGAGAATAATAAAAATAGCCCCGTCATTACCCCATTAACAAAAGGAAGCAGCCAAACGTCCCATCGGCAGATTTCGGGTACATGAGTTTCATGCGAGGAAAGGGCTGTGACGGAGAATTTATTCATTGCTGAATTTGCCACCAGCTGAGTTCCCTGCGCATATTTTACCGCATCGGCAGCCAGCGCCAGCGCCAGCCATCTGTATCCCTCGCTCTTTTCCCCGAGTGAGGATTCCATTTCCAGCCGTTCCATAACAACGTTTTTAGCATCCAGCGCCTGCATCAAAGGATATTTTTCCGTACGGGATAATCCGCTGTACCAGAGCGCTTTTGGGGCCGTCACAGGGCCAACATCCAGATAAACCGGCATCGTTTCTTCTACGTCCGTGATCTTACTCATCGGTTGGTACAGATAAACCGGTTTCTCTCCCTCTGTATGCACGTATTGGTTAGTGAACAGAAAAGCGCAGGCGTTTTCCATGCGCTTACTGTCACCGTCTTCACCATGCATATCGACGACGATCAGCAGCCTGTTAACGATGAACTTGTCGCTTGCCGCTATCCATTCCCCGATGAGCGAGTAGTCAGGGCACTCGCTGATAAACTGAATTTTGCCGCTTTGCGCACTGTGTAACTTCAGATTTCCCAGCACTCGTCTCAGATCCTCAACACAGTTCGCATCGCCCCCGCGAACCCAGACGTATGTTTGTCTTAGCTGATACGCACTCATTTTGAGCTTATCGGCCATCGGCGCGAGCAGGCGCGAAAAGACGGCTTCGTCTGGAGTCTGGTCAAACGCTTCGGTTGCCTCAATCTTTAGCGGCGTTTTGGGCGCCAGCGGAAACTCACCTTCAAGCTTTAGCATATTCAGCGCCAGCTGATCGACCGGAGAGAGAACCGACCAGGCTGCAATGGTAATGTTCTGACGCGCAAAACGTTTTAGCCGGATAGCCCTCTCCTTTGCTATATATTTGCGAGTTTCTGCATAGTTTACTGACGTACTTATTATCATTTTCAGCGCAAATACCAGACACGTTACCAGGCTGAGCGGAAGCAGTACGGACGGCAAGAAAAAAAAGAGCGTCACATGTTTATTCTGAGGCCAGTTAACAATCTCAAGAATGATCCCTACGACAACAGCGGCGACATACACAGCAACGATCGCTAATGTTGGCATTTTCACGTCAGCATCTTTCTGCTTCGAATATAACCACCACTCCATTATATAGCCCCCGCCGTTGGCAGCGTTGTCCTTATTTCACACCCGCACGCCGCTTTACACCGGTCGACAACCACGCCTCGTCCGAGCATCGTCCAGCGTGGATGGCACTCTGTAATCGGGTACTTCCCTTTGTGCAGCAGGCATTCAACGATGTCATCTTTTAGCGCCACGGGTTTACCCATGAAATTGGCCCCTGAAGCTGAAGTCACTTTTCCACCGTTCGCCAGCGGATCGTCTAAGCGAATTACGCCGTTCATTGTTTATCCTTAGTCGTTTATCGCGCATCCATGTCACAGCGCATATGGTCCCAGCCGGTGTAACCTTTCACTTCAGGGACCTTATCGGGTAAGTTCTGATAATTAGTATGGAATTTTGCCGTATCGTTCTCCAGTGCCTCCTTAGTGATGTAATCGAGCCCCCACGCAGGTCCTGGTGATTGTGGTTTAATTCTGTGAGTTACGCCTTCAACTACATAATCAATTCCTGGCCCACCAGTTGCCAGGCGTGGATCATCAAACGGTCTGGAGGACATATAAAGCCGGTGCTTTGTATGCAGAAAGCCTTGATCGTTTATTACCGTCAGAGATAGCACCTCATCATAAGCTGGTGAGGAATCACCATTCGGCTCGTTTTCTCCGGGAGAAAACTGCGCTAACTGCCAGGTCTTTCCGAAATCTTTTGATACGGTAAAGGCACCACCACCCCATGATGTGAGGACAATATATCGCTCTGAAGGGTGAATAAATTTTTTGGTAAAAATGCGATAAAATTGTGAATACGGCTGCGAATGAATCCCCCGCTGCGTATCGGTGTACCAGAGCTCGCCTTCGCAGTCCCAGCCCTTCAGTTCGAGATAACGATGGTCATCAAAACGATAGACTACCTGTGTCGGCGGCTCTTTCGCCTGACAGCCTGAAGTCATCAGTACAGCAGCGGCAGCTATGCCTGAGAATATTGCTTTCATCAGTTAGCGCCCCGCATCCATGTCACATTGCATATGGTCCCAGCCGGTGTAGTTTTTTACTTCAGGGACCTTATCGGGTAAATTCTGATAATTGGTATGGAATTTTGCCGTATCGTTCTCCAGTGCCTCCTTAGTGATGTAATCGAGCCCCCACGCAGGTCCTGGTGATTGTGGTTTAATTCTGTGAGGTACGCCTTCAACTACATAATCAATTCCTGGCCCACCAGTTGCCAGGCGTGGGTCATCAAACGGTCTGGATGACATATAAAGGCGGTGCTTTGTCAGCAGAAAGCCCTGGTCATTCACCACTGTGAAAGAAAGAACATCATCTCGCGGAGGTGAGTTCATTCCATCCGGTTCGTTTCCACCGGGAGAAAATTGTGCAACCTGCCACGTTTTCCCGTAGTCCTTAGAGACACGAAACCCACCGACTCCCCAGCCTGTAATAGCGATGTATCGTTCTGAGGGATGGACAAACTTTTTAGTAAATATTCTGTAAAACTGGCTGACAGGTTCAGAATGAATCCCCCGCTGCGTATCGGTGTACCAGAGCTCACCTTCACAGTCCCAGCCTTTCAGTTCGAGATAACGATGGTCATCGAAACGGTAAATCACCTGTGTCGGCGGCTCTTTCGCCTGACAGCCTGAAGTCATCAGTACAGCAGCAACAGCCAGGCCTGAACATAATGCTTTCATCAGTTAGCGCCCCGCATCCATGTCACATTGCATATGGTCCCAGCCGGTGTAGTCTTTTACTTCAGGGACTTTATCTGGCAAATTCTGATAATTGGATTCACGCCTGACGACTTTTCCCTCCAGCCATCCTTTTGTGAAATACACCATCCCCCATTTCCAGCCAGGTGCATCTGAAGTTATTTCGTCCACCTCTCCATTTTCAAGCTGGTACTTAATTCCAGAACCACCGGGCAATACGCGTGGATCGTCAAACGGTCTGGATGACATATAAAGGCTGCGCTTTGTCTGCAGAAAGCCCTGGTCATTCACCACTGTGAAAGAAAGAACATCATCACGTGGAGGTGAGTTCATCCCGTCCGGTTCATTCCCACCTGGTGAATAGCTGACAGACCGCCAGGTCTGGCCGTAATCTTTAGAAACGATGAAACCATCAACTTCCCAATTGGGGATCACGATGTAACGCTCTGAAGAATGGATAAATTTTTGTGTAAATACCCGATAAAATTGGAAGTAAGGCTGAGAGTGAATTTTTCTTTGAGTATCCGTATACCAGAGCTCGCCTTCACAGTCCCAGCCCTTCAGTTCGAGATAACGATGGTCATCAAAACGATAGACCACCTGCGTCGGCGGCTCGTTGGCCTGACAGCCTGAAGCCATCAGCAATACAGCCAAGGCTGTACCTATTCTATTTTTCATTTCCCTTTACTTCCCTGTTTTGTTCAATAAGGGCGAAGATCGAGCGCCGATATCTGATTTTGTAATCCCAGTTCACGGTCACTTTTTGTTTTGGGCATATCCCATTGCAGATTTGCGACTTCCTGGTTACCAGCTGCCAAATCTCGTGATAGTTTCACCGTAGTTGCATTGTTAAAGTCATTTACAACTCCAAAATTACCTGCGGGTAAAATTTCATTTGGCTTATTCATGTAATTTTTAGTCGTTGCTATAGGCAGCTTTCCTGAACGGTAATACTCCACTGCCTGCAAATTTGTATTCAGCGGATCCCGCCAGTCCGCACGGTGCAGCAGGTCTTCCCAGAATTTGCCCGCCTTATAATCAAAGGACCGGCACTGGCCGATGGCCAGGTCATAAGCCATCGCATGGGACGGGGCATATTCACTCATCACGATTGACGAGTGCTGGCTGTAACTTACCGGGTCGGACTTCGCCCATTCCTTTTCCAGCTCTTCGCGCGGGCGAAGCCAGGTTAATGTCACGGTCGGAAAATCCTTTGAACCTGCCACCACGCCGTTAATCACCTGGACACCGCGCTCATAGCTTTCCATTTTCAGCTCATCGGGCGTCAAGACATGGCCGGGATGCCAGCTTAGGCTTTGGTATCTGCTAACACCGTATGTGGCGCTTTGCGTCCGTTTGATGGCGTAGGCTTTTGCTGAGTAGGAGATATAGGCGTCCGGGCTGTCCGGATCGATGGAGGCGGTATACGGCTTATCTCTCGTTTTTGGATCGTCGCCTTTATAATTATTTGCCCCCTGCAATGTGAATATAAACTTCACCGGTAGCTCTTCACCGTTCACCATCACGTCATGCGCGGTGTAAGAGGCGTTACCGACTGAACCGTAATCCGCATCACCCGTTCTCACGGGCGGCAGGCTAAACGGTTTCCCGTCCGGCGTCGTTCCCACCTCTCCATGTTGATAAAATACCCGCTGATACAGGTTTGGAATATGGCTGGCAATATCTTCAGGAATACCGCGCCAGCCGAACCCCTGTATGTTCTTGAGGGAGACGGTGCCGTCATTCGGACAAAAATAGTTATAGACCCGGCCGTTATTATCGCGTCTGTATCTTGTATCCGTCCTTAACGGGTTGTCGGACGGTTTACGCAGCGTGCAGGCCGCTTCCATTGCCAGAATATCGGCTTCTGTTATCTCACCGCCTTTGTAATGCGTCGCCATCAGTGCGCAAAAGTTCTTAAACGTCTGCACCCGCGCATCGGATGTCTGATGATGACCCGGTTGAATATCTTCAGCCAGCCGACTTTCGAGCGAGTAAGGGGAGTGATTGAGAATGACGCAGTTAACCGGCTCATATCCCGCCTGCTTCACCAGCATGTTTGCCAGCATGGTGATAATCGTCCCCTGACTGTGGGCTACGATATTGATAACGTCATTTCTTGTTACGTCTTCTGCACGTATCTGAAGAATCACATCCGCTAGGCGCTGTGCGGCAAAGAACTGGTAAATCCGGTGAGGATTAGAAAAAATAGGATGGGTAAAATCACCATCATTCGCATGCAACGTTATAATCCCTGCTGCGGACGTTGCGAATCCCCCTGCGCCTGGCCCCAGCATATCCGGAATATTGGTTGTCGCATTCGCAAAGGTGCCGCCGCCCTTGGCATAGTTCACATCAAGCGCGTTACCAAAATTGTCGTTCTGGTATTTAAACGCCCCCTGGCCGTCATTACCCAAATCCGCTTTTTTCTTCGCATCATCCTCGGGGTAAGCGTCGAACGGCAGATGTGCCTCCGCCTTGAGCTTGCTGACTTCATTGCGATAGCGCTGCTGATCTGCGCGGTATTCTTCATGCGTTACAGGCTTATAGCCCCAGTAAAACGGGATAACAGGCGAGCGGCCCGGCGCCGCGATTTTCTTTTGCGCCTCTTCATTGTGCGTCATGATGAAGTGATTCCATTCATGCGCGTACATATCTGTCCGGTTAAGCCGTTTATTTAACCCGGCGATAATGCCCTTCTCCTGATTCTGATAAGCTTCACCCACATCGTTTACCCCATGAACCAGAATCACGATCCCCGGCATCGGACGAGGAATGCCCACCCTGCATGTCTGCGCCGTCAGGCTTAATGATTTGGGGACGGGGATATCGTTCTCAGAGACCACGCGCGGGCAATACGGGCTTTTCTTCTCATCAGCCATCAGAGTACCTCCAGTTTGTACGAATCAAGGTCGGCCGCATCCAGCAGCGGGGAACAGCCATTGCTGTCGGTCACGCCTTCAATCATTTGGCCCGCCGAGCTTTTAAGGCGGAACGCGCGATTAGCGAGGATCTGCTCCGGGTCGTCAGACGCATGCAGCTGATAGCGCTGTGCAAACGCGCCCTGGTTAAACGCAGGCGCTTGCGTTTGCACGCTTTCCGCCCCTTTATAGGCAAAATTCGGCGCTTTAATGTCCACGCCGGTTGGCGAGAAAATTTCAACCAGCCCGCTGGGACTAATACGAATGCCACCACCACCGCATACCAGCTGTATTCCCTGCTTCGCACTGCCGTTAATTTTGCCTGCCGTGCTCGTGACGGTGAAATCATCCTGAGAAAGCATGTGCAGGGCTCCGCGCTGCGCCTCTGTTTTGATATCACCGGCACTGGCAATCAGCTGTATGCCAAGTTTGCGGGCGAACAGAGAGAGCCTTTCCCCTACGGCCAGCGAGAACTTTTTCACCACGTTTACGCTGCCGTTGCGGCCAGCGGTTGCAATCAGATCCTGACCTGCCGAAAGCTGCAGGCTTTGCGGCGTGATGTGGGCCTGTCCTTCTCCGGCATAGGTCAGCAGGCCCGCGCCTGTAAGCTTATTCAGCGTCTTAAGCAGGGCATTTTGCCGTTCGGTATCCACCTCATCGGCACCGGCCGTCATTGCGCACTGCTGCAGCGTTATGGCCAGCGAGAGTGCTTTTTCGAGCTGCGCGATGGCCGCCGTCATATCCAGCTGTTGTCCCTGGGCGCGCGGTTGCGCTTCAGTGCTGATCATTACGCCTTTTGCCGCTCGCAGCGCCATCCAGTCATCTGTTCGCGCTTCAAGACCTTCCCCGCGCGGCTTTCCTTCCGCATCGACAAGATGGCCCACGCTGAGCTGTCCCTTTCCGCGCTCTGTTGAAATCTTGATATGTTCCTGGCCCCTCCTGTCTTCCAGACGGATTTTATTCAGGCCAGCAGTACGGATGATGTTGCGGGTATCATTGCGGTTTGTGACTAAATCAGTGTGCGCGCCGTTATGCATGGCATGGGCGATGAACGGGCGATCCGGATCGCCGCCTTCAAACGCAATGGCGACCTCCGTGCCTTCGAGCAGTGGAAAATGAAAACCGTAAACATCTCCGGCGTACGGTCTGGCAAGGCGCACCAGCGCACTTTCAAAGCCTGAACGTTTCTCATCGAGATCAAAATCGAACTTCACCCGGTAGCGTCCGGCGGCATCAATCCCCGCATAGATTTTATTGCTACCTATCGCCATTACCCGTGCGGGAACGGTACCTGCAATTTGTGGTCGGGGAAGAAATTCTGGCCTGAAACTATACTCATGCCGGCAAGGGATGCCTGACAGCAGGGCTTGATAATGCTCTGCGCGACTGCCCGTTATCGTCATTGACGTAACGAAAAAACCTTTCTTAAAGCCATCAGGGATTTGACCGGTTATGTCGAACTTTATGCCCGGCTGCAGTTCCGCTGCGCTGGTTGTGGCACCGAGTACACATTGGGTATTTAGCAGGCGCTCATAGCGCAAACGTGCATAGAACGTAGCGGTTTCACTTTCTTCTCCATAAAAATCCCCGCCCTGCAGAAAATGATCTGAATGGTGGTATTCGCTACCTGTCGTAATGCCACCGGGAATGTTGTTACTGACAATAGTTTTATCCGCCTGCGGTGAAAGAGGATCGCGGTAGTTATAGGACCTCACCATTATATTTTCGGGTATTAACGCGTGTCGTTCTTCCAGTTCTGTCACGTACTCATCATGACTGGTCATCCCGGAGCGACGAACAAAGGGGAATTTCTTCTCGCTAATGATATAGCGGCTGGCAGAGTCACCAAAAATAACGACCGTTTCCGTCGGCGTGGTGCTGTGATTTTCAAGACGGAACCATATTCCAACTTCGGCCAACAGGCGGCGAATAAACTCCAGGTCGGTCTCTTTCCACTGAATAATCATTTCCCTGCGTGGATAGGTACATCTGAGGCTGTCGAAATCAATATTGAAGCCTTCAAAATAACGGCTCTCTTTCATCAACTGCGTGACGACCTCCGGCACGGTGACATCGGTGTACACTGCCGAACGGAAGTTTCTGTTCAGTAACGCAAGCTCATGTTCAAGCACGCATTCATAGAGCGCTTCATCTGAAGATGACTTAACGCGGGAAAACGCAGTAATTGTTCCATTAATCTGGCGCACTGGGAGCCAGGATGACTGACCATGCCATGACGCCTTAGGGTTAGGGGCGCGAAGAAGAAATTCCGCCTTCTGATTCAAAATGGCGTCAGGTGAAATATTTGCATTGGGGCTGGTAAATCGGATGGTATAGCGATAGGGCTGGCTGAGTGCTTCTTCGCCTGTAAAGGAATGTACGTCATTTAACGCGTTAGCGTTACGTGGGAAAAAAAGTAAATATCGATTTAGCGTGTCGTTTTGCTGAAAGTTTCCTGGGCGCACTGCCATGATAATATCCCTTACAAGAGCAGTAGAATCATAAAATAATACTCTCTTAGCAAACAAACGTAAGGGTTGAAACCATTCTGATGTGTTTATTTTTTTCTTGATGTATTTATTGTTCGTATAATTAAAAATTATTAATTCATAAACGGAATGTGATTTAAAATAATAATGAAAAAGCTCGATTTATTATTGGTCAGGATCGTCGGTCGCCAAACCAGTTTATATGCGCTCTGACTTTTCATTCAGAGCGACATTCGGCTATGACATTAAAGAAGGGGCTTTCATTGCTTTTGAAAAAAATGACGGAGGACTTTTTAGTCCTTTTAGTGAAGGGGAGGGCATCAGATTGCCCTGATGCCTAACAGTGAAGACGCGGTAGCTTTACCACTCAGCAGTTCTTCTGTCTTCCCATTCCACAAAATACGTCCTTCGGCAACCACCACCGATCGCGGCGCAATCCGTGCGGCATCTTCGATACTGTGCGACACCATCAGCATCGTAAGCTGTTGGCGCTGGCAGACCTCCTGCACCAGGGCGAGCATCTCCTGGCGCAGCGCGGGATCGAGCGCCGAGAACGGCTCATCCAGCAGCAGCAGCGGCTGCTCGCGCACCAGACAACGCGCCAGCGCCACGCGCTGACGCTGGCCGCCGGAGAGCTCGCCCGGCAGCCTGTCGATGAATTCAGCGATCCCCATCTGTGCGGCAATCACTTCAAGTTTTTCGCGTTGGGCATCGTTCAGCCTGAGCCCCGGATGCATTCCCAGCGCGATGTTTTGCCGCACCGTCAGATGGGTAAACAGGTTGTTTTCCTGAAACAGCATCGACACAGGACGTTTAGCCGGAGGGGCGTTGGTGAAATCACGATTATCGATGGCTATCGACCCACTGGCAGGTTGCAGAAAACCGGCGATCAAATTGAGCAAGGTGCTTTTCCCGGCACCGCTTGGGCCAAGCACCGCAATCCGCTCGCCCTGCTGAACGGAGAGCGTAAAGCGCATCGGCAGATGCTGATAGAGCCAGGTTACATCAGTCAGTTTTAACATCACGCCCCGGGAGTTTTTCGATAACGGTAAATAAGGCAAAGCACAGCAGCAGCAGTAACAGCGCGGTAACCGCGCCGTCCTGACTGCGGTAAGAGCCGATTTGCTGATAAAGCCAGTACGGCAGCGTGCGGAAATCGTCATTACCGAACAGCGCCACAACCCCAAAGTCTCCAATGGAGAGCACGCAGGCAAACGCCAGCGCCTGAGCCAGCGGACGTTTTAGCGCGCGCAGTTCCACAACCTTCAGCCGCTGCCAGCCCTGCATGCCCAGCGACTGACACAGCAAACCGTAGCGGCTATTGACGTCGCGCATCGGGTTTTCCAGCACCTTAAGCGCGTAGGGGATGGCCATTAAGGCGTTAGTGAATATCACAATGCCATCGGCCCTTTCCGGCAGGCCGAGGGTGCTGTTGAACAGTAAAAAGAAGCCCGTTGCCAGCACGATCCCCGGCATCGCCAGTATCAGCATGCCCGTCAGTTCCAGCATTTGTCCGGCTTTTTGCGCCTGGCGGGCGTAGAGCTCACGGCTGCTCCACAGCAGCATCATGGTCAGCATAACGCACAGCAGTCCGGCAGCCAGCGCTATGCGTACCGAGGTCCAGGTCGCCTGCCAGAGAACGGGCTGTTGCAGGACGGATATAAGATTGAGGTTCAGGCCGTCAACGATAACGGCCAGCAGCGGCGGCAGCAACAGCAGCAGCGCCAGCGCGATCAGGATAACATCGCTGATGCGGCTGTGCAGGCTGTCCTGCGGATCGCGCCAGCCGGTTATTTGATGACTACCTGCGGGAATGGCTTTACTCAGCCGCTGGCTCAACAGCACCAGCACCAGACAGCACGCCATCTGGACTATCGCCAGCAGTGCGGCGCGACCGGGATCGTAGTCGTAACTCAGCGCCTGGTAAATCGCCAGCTCAATGGTGGTGGCCTGCGGCCCGCCGCCAAGTGACAGCACGGTGGCAAAGCTGGCAAAGCAGAGCATAAAGATTAATGCCGCCACGGGCGGGAGCTGGCGGCGCAGCCACGGCCATTCGACAAAACGAAAGAACGACCAGCCGCGCATGCCGAGCTGGGCGGCAATCTGCCGCTGCTCGCCGGGAATGTTCTCCAGCGCCTGCAAAAAGAGGCGCGTTGCCATCGGCATATTGAAAAACACGTGCGCCAGCAGAATGCCCTGCAGTCCGTAAGGCGAGAATGACCACTCAATACCAAGCTGGCCGAACAGCGAAGCCAGCCAGCCCTGACGACCGTAGACACTCAGAATGCCAAAAACGGCCACCAGAACCGGCAGGATCAGCGTCATGGCGCACAGGCGCAGCAGGGCCTGCCTGCCGGGGAAACGCCGCCGATAGAGCGCGCGTGCAAGAAAAATAGCCGGGATCGCCGACAGCAGGGCAGAAAGAGACGCCTGCCAGAAGGAGAACCGGATAACGTGCCAGAGGTAGCTGTCGTGCCAGAGGGCGAGCAGGTCGCTCTCCGGTGCGTTAAACCACAGCGCAAGAAAGGCTCCCAGACTGACCGCCACCATCACGACGGCGGCGAGCAATCCGGGGAGTAACCAGCCGGGAATTAACGGCTGACGGCGCGTTGCCATTCACTTACCCATGCGGCACGCTGCGCGGCGACCTGCTGCGGCGTAAACTCCAGCGAGGTTTTCGGCTTGGTCAACTGTTCAAAACCTGCAGGCAGCGCAACGCTGGTGACCGGATACATCCAGTTGCCCGCTGGAATGGCGTTCTGGAATGCTGGTGAAACCATAAACTTCAGGAACTTCTCGGCCAGTTCCGGCTGTTTGCTGGCGGCGGTACGCGCGGCCACTTCCACCTGCAGATAGTGCCCTTCCGCAAAATCAGCCGCAGCATAGTTGTCTTTCTTCTCGGCGATAATGTGGTAGGCCGGGGAGGTGGTGTAGCTCAGCACCAGATCGCTTTCACCTTTCAGGAACAGGCCATAGGCTTCGCTCCAGCCTTTGGTCACGGTGACGGTTTTGGCGGCCAGCTTCTGCCACGCTTCCGGCGCCTTATCGCCGTAGACTTTCTGCATCCACAGCAGCAGGCCCAGGCCCGGCGTGCTGGTCCGCGGATCTTCATAAATCACGCGCCACTTCTGGTCGCTTTCCACCAGCTCTTTCAGGCTCTTCGGCGGATTTTTCAGCTTGTTTTTATCGTAGACGAAAGCAAAGTAGCCGTAGTCGAACGGCACAAAGGTGTCGTTCTTCCAGCCGCCCGGCACGTTAACGGCCTCTGCCGCGACGCCGCTTTTGGCAAAGAGTTTGGTTTGCGAGGCGGCTTCCAGCAGGTTGTTATCCAGTCCGAGCACCACGTCGGCCTTGCTGTTTTTCCCTTCCATGCGCAGGCGGTTGAGCAGCGAAACGCCATCTTCCAGCGCCACGAACTTCAGCTCGCAGTTGCAGTCGGCTTCAAAGGCTTTTTTGACGACCGGGCCAGGGCCCCAGTCGGCAGAGAAGGAGTCGTAGGTGTAGACCGTCAGAACGGGCTTGGCTAAAGCGGGCAGCGCGAACAGCGCCAGCAGGGGGAGAACTTTTTTTAACACTTTGCACCTCAGGGTTGAGTGGCAAAGGATTTTGAGCGACAGCCTCAAATCCCTTCGCCGGCGTTATCCGGATCAGGTTCGACGGGTATTA
The DNA here is from genome assembly GCF_020733125.1 of Enterobacter cloacae complex sp. 2021EL-01169. Lineage (NCBI taxonomy): Bacteria > Pseudomonadati > Pseudomonadota > Gammaproteobacteria > Enterobacterales > Enterobacteriaceae > Enterobacter > Enterobacter cloacae complex sp. 2021EL-01169. Next base: position 139,754 of record NZ_JAJFTC010000008.1, on the reverse strand, counting down.
TCTCAGCGCACATCTGTGATGCAGCACCCCGTTGAGAACGACGCTATTGTAATGATTTGGTGAATATTACGAAAGCGTTATGGCTCCGGGGGCGCAAACCAGGCGGATTTAAAATCAAACCAGCCCAGGGTGTTCATCCGCAGGCCGCGCATGCTGCGCTGGCCCTGGATCATCAGCCAGTGGTGGATCAGCGGGACGATCGCCTGTTCGGCCAGCAGCTGCTGGCACCATACGGCAAGATTCATCTCGCCCGCACGCCACAGGGCGGCATCCTGCTGCCAGTCCCGGTCGATGCAGTGCTGGATCAGCGGGACTTCATACAAATGCGAGAAGAGGGAAAAATCGAGCGGCAGGGTAAAGTTAGCGCTGTTGAGCCAGATATCGCTGGCGATTTCCCCCTGATGCCATTCGTCATAGTCCACTTCCCTGATGTCCAGCCTGACCCCCTCCGCTGCCAGCAGGCGGGTCATGATTCTGGCGATAAAACGATGCTCAACATGCTCGCGGTAGTAGGTCAGGGTGATGGACTCCAGCCCTGCGGGTTTGTCGCAGCGCGTTGGTCGGGCATGGTGCCAGCGCGGAAGCAGGCCGTACGCCGGGAACCAGTATGTCTGGTACTGCTCTTCCGCATGGTAGATAAGATTGGAAGGAGACAGCACGTGGCTGATCCACTTGCGGACAGCCGGGTTTGCCCCACGGTGGGTGCGGCGGTCAAAGAGGAGATAGTAGCAGCCCTCCTCCAGGCGGCTCTCCACGGCCTTTTCTCCGGTGGTGGGACCTTCAAGCGTCAGCCCGCAGCTCAGGTCTTCATTGAGATCCGGCAATACCCACACGTTCACTTCGTCGATCAGCGCCCGATAGCCAAAGTAGTCATCGAACGCGCGGATTTTCAGCTGGTTGCTGTTATTGCGGGAGACGGAGTAGGGCCCGGTGCCAATCGGCAGGCTGGCAAAATTGTTCAGTGATTCCCACTCGGCGGGCAAAATCATCGACGGCACATAGCCCAGCAGCCAGGGAAGCCACTTGTCCTGCTGCGCCAGCTCGATATCCAGCGTCCAGGCCGTGGGGGAGTGGATGCGCGAAATATGCGAGTAGAGCGGCAGCCTGCGGGCGCGTTCCAGAGAGGCGATGACGTCGTGCATCTCCAGTTCGCGACCGTGGTGAAAGTGGATGCCGGGGCGTAAGAAGAAGCGCCAGTGGCGCGGGGAAAGCTGCTGCCAGTGGTGCGCGATATCCGCCTCCAGTTCCCCGTTTTCCTCATTTATCCGCGTCAGGCCGCTGAAGATTTGTCGGGCCATGTGGGTTTCAGAACGCCGTAACGCCGTGCCGGGCAACAGATTTTTCATCGGACGGTAGTAGAGCACCCGCAGAATGTGTCGGCCCTGACGAAAACTGCGTCCGAGATGGGAGACCAGCATCTGGCGCACGGCGGCCTTGTCGCCCACCAGCTGGACCAGCTGATCGATACGGTCCTGCTCGAGCAGGTCTTCTGCACGCTGCTGCTGCAATGCCAGCCCGGTGTAGAGAAAGGTCAACCGCGAGCGTTTCCCGCGTCCCGCCTCCGCTTCCCAGCTTAACCACCCCTGCTGCTGCATGGTATTGAGCAGCGTGCGCATATGGCGGCGGGAACAGCTAAGCAGGTCAGCCAGCTCGTTGAGCGTGGTTTCCTGCGATTGCCCCTCGCAGCACTGCCAGAGGCGGATAAATTGTTGCTGCAGACGACCGGAAGGCATAAAAGAGGAACTCCTGACAAAAAACCAGCAATTTATTAATCCCTATATTAGGCCAATAATGCTTCCCGATGAAGCGAGGAGGTAAATGATGAAGAGGTCTACCGCACGTCAGTTTTATCAGCAGTACTTTTCAGCGACAAAAGGATCGTCCTGGCTGGCCCGCCCGTGTGCAGAGCAACGGCTGAAAATGTTAGAAGAACTGATGCAGTGGGACGTTACGAAACCGGCCTCTTCTCGCTGACTCGCCTCGATCATGTGTGACTGAGTATTGGTGCTAATCACCCGCCAGCAAAATGTTTTTGCTGGCTTTTTTCGTTTATTCTTTCACCCAATTTCGATTCGCTTTCACAAGGACTTGCGCATGCTGTGGTTGATGACGATGGGGCGACGCCTGAACGGCGTGTATGCCGCTTTTATGCTGGTGGCCTTTATGATGGGCGTGGCGGGAGCGCTGCAGGCGCCGACGCTGAGCCTGTTTCTCAGCCGCGAGGTGGGGGCACAGCCGTTCTGGGTGGGGCTGTTTTATACCGTCAACGCGATTGCCGGGATCCTGGTCAGCCTCGCGCTGGCGAAACGATCGGACAGCCAGGGCGATCGTCGTAAGCTGATCCTCTTTTGCTGCGCCATGGCCGTGGGCAACGCGCTGCTCTTTGCCTTTAACCGCCATTACCTGACGCTCATTACCTGCGGCGTGCTGCTGGCCTCTCTTGCGAACACCGCCATGCCGCAGCTGTTTGCGCTGGCCCGGGAATACGCGGATAACTCGGCGCGGGAAGTGGTGATGTTCAGCTCGGTGATGCGTGCCCAGCTCTCGCTGGCGTGGGTCATTGGCCCGCCGCTGGCCTTCATGCTGGCGTTGAACTACGGCTTTACCGCGATGTTCTCCATCGCGGCCGGGATTTTTGTCATCAGCCTGGCGCTGATAGCCTTTGCGCTGCCGTCCGTGGCGCGCGTCGAACAGACAGCGGATAAACCGCTCACCCAGGTGAGCGGCTGGCAGGACAAAAACGTCCGCATGCTGTTTATTGCCTCCACGCTGATGTGGACCTGCAACACCATGTACATCATCGACATGCCGCTGTGGATCAGCAGCGATCTGGGCTTACCGGACAAGCTCGCGGGGATCTTAATGGGCACCGCTGCCGGGCTGGAAATTCCGGCGATGATTCTGGCGGGCTATTACGTTAAGCGCTTTGGGAAGCGTCGGATGATGATCGTCGCCGTGGCGGCCGGGGTGCTGTTTTACGCGGGACTGATCCTTTTCCATTCGCGTGAAGCGCTGCTGGCGCTGCAGCTGTTTAATGCTGTGTTTATTGGCATCGTTGCCGGGATCGGCATGCTCTGGTTCCAGGATTTAATGCCGGGCCGCGCCGGGTCGGCGACCACGCTTTTTACCAACAGCATTTCGACCGGAGTGATCCTGGCGGGGGTGATTCAGGGGGCGCTGGCGCAAAGTTACGGGCATGGCTCAGTTTACTGGGTGATTGCCGCGATTTCGGTGGTTACGCTTGGGCTGACTTGCCGGGTTAAGGATGTCTGATTCTGGAAGGCGGCTTTACGAAACAAATCAATGGCCCGCTTTTTGCGGGCCATTGTCTTTAGCCCATAAACGCAGGCTGTTTTTTCTCGTACGCGGAGATGGCGTCTTCGTGCTGGAGAGTTAAACCAATGCTGTCCAGACCGTTCAGCATGCAGTGGCGACGGAAGGCATCAATGCTGAAGCTGTAGGTTTTATCCCCGGCTTTCACCACTTCCCCTTCCAGATCCACTTCAAACGACATGCCCGGATTTGCCTTAACCAGCGCGAACAATTCATCGACCTGTTCGTCGCTCAGCGTCACCGGCAGCAGCTGGTTGTTGAAGCTGTTGCCATAAAAGATATCCGCGAAGCTGGGGGCAATGACCACCTTAAAGCCGTAGTCTGTCAACGCCCAGGGGGCGTGTTCACGCGACGAGCCGCAGCCAAAGTTTTCCCGCGCCAGCAGGATGGATGCGCCTTTGTACTCCGGGAAGTTCAGAACGAATTCCGGATTAGGCACCTCGCCTTTATCGTCCAGGAAACGCCAGTCGTTGAACAGGTGCGCGCCAAAGCCAGTGCGGGTCACCTTCTGCAAAAACTGCTTAGGAATGATCGCGTCCGTATCAACGTTAGCGGCGTCCAGCGGGACAACACGGCCCGTATGTTGGGTAAATTTCTCTGCCATGATTGTCTCCTTATTTCAGGCTGCGAATGTCGGCGAAATGACCGGTGACTGCCGCAGCGGCGGCCATTGCCGGGCTGACCAGATGGGTGCGCCCACCGCGGCCCTGACGGCCTTCAAAGTTACGGTTGCTGGTGGAGGCACAGCGCTCACCCGGATTCAGGCGATCGTTGTTCATGGCCAGGCACATGGAGCAGCCAGGCAGGCGCCACTCAAAGCCTGCTTCGATAAAGATCTTATCCAGACCTTCGGCTTCCGCCTGGGCTTTCACCGGACCGGAGCCTGGAACCACCAGCGCCTGCACGCCCGGTGCGACTTTACGGCCTTTGGCAATCTCTGCCGCCGCACGCAAATCTTCGATACGGGAGTTGGTGCAGGAGCCGATAAATACCTTATCAATGGTCACGTCGGTCAACGGTACGCCGGGTTTCAGCCCCATATAGGCCAGCGCTTTTTCCGCACTGGCGCGCTCGACCGGATCGGCGAAGGAGGCCGGATCGGGAATGGCGTCGTTGACGGAAATTACCTGGCCCGGGTTGGTTCCCCAGGTCACCTGAGGGGCAATCTCTTCTGCCTGCAGCGTGACAACGGTATCAAACGTTGCCCCGTCGTCGGTTTTCAGGGTTTTCCAGTACGCTACCGCGTCGTCAAAATCCTGGCCCTTCGGCGCGTGCAGACGGCCCTTCACATAGTTGAAGGTCGTTTCATCTGGCGCGACCAGACCGGCTTTGGCACCCATCTCAATGGCCATATTGCACAGGGTCATGCGACCCTCCATGCTCAGCGCCTGAATCGCGTCGCCGCAGAATTCAACGACGTGGCCGGTACCGCCTGCGCTGCCGGTTTTACCGATGATCGCCAGCACGATGTCTTTCGCGGTAATGCCAGGTGCCGCTTTGCCCTTCACTTCAATCTTCATCGTTTTGGCGCGGCCCTGCTTCAGGGTCTGCGTCGCCAGCACGTGTTCAACTTCAGACGTGCCAATCCCGAACGCCAGGGCGCCAAACGCGCCGTGGGTTGCGGTATGGGAGTCGCCGCAGACGATGGTCATGCCCGGCAGGGTAATTCCCTGCTCTGGCCCCATCACGTGAACGATGCCCTGATAGGGGTGGTTCAGATCGTACAGCTCAACGCCAAATTCGTTGCAGTTCTTGATCAGCTCCTGCATCTGGATACGCGCCATCTCACCCGAGGCATTAATGTCTTTGGTCTGGGTGGAAACGTTGTGATCCATCGTCGCGAAGGTTTTACCCGGCTGACGTACCGGGCGCTTGTGCGCGCGCAGGCCGTCAAATGCCTGAGGAGAGGTCACTTCGTGTACCAGATGACGGTCAATGTACAGCAGTGGGGTTTCGTTTGGTGCCTCGTAGACAACGTGCGCATCAAACAATTTTTCGTATAACGTTTTGGCCATGATTACACCCCTTCAGCGACATAGCGGGCAATAATGTCGCCCATTTCATCGGTACTGACTGCCGCCGCGCCGCGTGATAAATCACCGGTACGAACGCCTTCTTCTAACGCCCGGTTAATGGCATTTTCAATTGCGGTTGCTGCATCGCCTGCATCCAGGCTGTAGCGCAGCAGCAGGGCCAGAGAGAGGATCTGCGCAATCGGGTTAGCGATGTTTTTGCCCGCAATATCCGGCGCGGAACCGCCTGCCGGCTCGTACAGGCCAAAACCTTCTTCATTCAGGCTGGCGGATGGCAGCATGCCCATAGAGCCGGTGATCATCGCGCACTCGTCTGACAAAATGTCGCCGAACAGGTTGGAGCACAGCAGCACGTCAAACTGGGACGGATCTTTAATCAGCTGCATGGTCGCGTTGTCGATGTACATGTGCGACAGCTCAACGTCCGGGTACTGCTTCGCGACTTCGCTGACGATCTCGCGCCACAAGATGGAAGACTGCAGCACGTTCGCTTTATCAATGGAGGTCACTTTATGGCGGCGCTTGCGCGCTGACTCAAAGGCGATATGGGCGATACGTTCAATTTCGAAGCGGTGATACACCTCGGTGTCGAACGCCTTCTCATGCTGGCCGCTGCCTTCGCGCCCTTTTGGCTGACCGAAATAGATCCCGCCGGTCAGTTCACGCACGCACAGAATGTCGAAGCCGTTGGCGGCGATATCCGCGCGCAGCGGGCAGAACTCTTCCAGGCCCTGATACAGCTTCGCCGGACGCAGGTTGCTGAACAGCTTGAAATGTTTACGCAGCGGCAGCAGCGCGCCGCGCTCTGGCTGCTCTGCAGGCGGCAGGTGTTCCCACTTCGGGCCACCGACGGAACCAAACAGCACGGCATCGGCATTTTCACAGCCTTCCACGGTCGCTTTCGGCAGTGGCGTACCGTGGTTATCAATCGCAATACCGCCCACATCGTAGTGGCTGGTGGTGATTTTCATCGCAAAACGCGCGCGAACGGCTTCCAGTACTTTCAGCGCCTGTGCCATCACTTCCGGGCCAATACCGTCGCCCGGTAACACAGCAATATGGTAATTCTTCGACATTACACGGTTTCCTTGTTGTTCTCTTTATTCTGAGCTTTGCGTTGCAACTCTTTTTCGACTTCGGCGGCGCGCCAGATGTTGTTCAGCACATGCACCATCGCTTTCGCGGAGGATTCAACGATATCGGTCGCCAGGCCCACGCCATGGAAACGGCGGCCATTGTGGGTCACAACAATGTCGACCTGGCCCAGCGCATCTTTGCCGTGGCCCTTGGCCGTCAGGTCATATTTCACCAGCTCAACGTCGTACTCGGTGACGCGGTTGATCGCCTGATAAATGGCATCCACAGGGCCGTTTCCGTTCGCCGCTTCGGCCTTAATTTCATCACCGCAGGCCAGCTTGACAGAGGCAGTGGCGATGTCGCTGGAGCCGGACTGCACGTTGAAGTAATCCAGACGGAAGTGCTCTGGCTCTTCCTGCTGCTTGTTAATAAAGGCCAGCGCTTCCAGGTCGTAGTCGAACACCTGACCTTTTTTATCGGCCAGCTTCAGGAAAGCGTCGTACAGCTGATCCATGTTGTAATCACTGTCCTTATAACCCATCTCTTCCATGCGGTGCTTCACCGCCGCACGGCCGGAACGGGAGGTCAGGTTCAACTGGACCTGATTCAGGCCGATAGATTCCGGGGTCATAATTTCGTAGTTTTCACGGTTCTTCAGCACGCCATCCTGGTGAATGCCGGAGGAATGCGCGAAGGCGCCCGTGCCGACGATCGCTTTGTTGGCCGGAATCGGCATGTTGCAAATCTGGCTGACGGTCTGGCTGGTGCGCCAGATCTCGTTGTGATTGATGCGGGTGTGCACGTCCATGATGTCTTTGCGCACTTTGATCGCCATGATCACTTCTTCCAGCGAGCAGTTGCCCGCGCGTTCACCGATACCGTTCATCGCGCCTTCTACCTGACGCGCGCCGGCGTGGACGGCTGCGATGGCATTGCCCACGGCCAGACCCAAATCATCGTGGGTGTGGACGGAGATAATCGCTTTATCAATGTTCGGTACGCGGTCATACAGGCCGGTGATGATATTGGCGAACTCAAACGGCATGGTGTAGCCGACAGTGTCCGGAATGTTGATGGTTTTGGCGCCGGCATTGATGGCGGCTTCCACCACACGGGCCAGATCTTCAATCGGCGTGCGGCCCGCATCTTCACAGGAGAATTCAACGTCATCGGTGTAGTTGCGTGCGCGTTTCACCATATATACCGCGCGCTCAATCACCTCATCCAGCGTACTGCGCAGCTTGGTGGCAATGTGCATAGGTGAGGTGGCAATAAAGGTGTGAATACGGAACGCTTCGGCCACTTTCAGCGACTCAGCCGCGACGTCGATATCTTTTTCAACACAGCGTGCCAGACCGCACACGCGGCTGTTTTTAATGGTGCGGGCGATAGTCTGGACGGATTCGAAATCACCCGGAGACGAGACCGGGAAACCCACCTCCATCACGTCGACACCCATACGTTCGAGAGCCAGCGCGATCTGCAGTTTCTCTTTTACACTCAGGCTTGCCTGTAATGCCTGTTCACCGTCACGTAAAGTAGTATCGAAAATAATGACTTGCTGGCTCATGGGTTAGGTCCTTGTCAGTCTTAGGGCGCCTTGCTACGAGCATAAAAAAACCCGCGCAGTGGCGCGGGTTTTTAGTCTTACTGGTGACGATTCAACGCTGAATTTCGCCCGCCAGTCTACCGCGCACAGTGGATGCGTTTAGTAGTAGTAGACCGGTGAAACGAATGGTGCGAATCATGAATCGTGCTCCGTTAAATTCAATATGCTTTTAGTGGTACTGGATACGCCAGTTGATGTCAACCCCTGATGATAAAAACGGGCCCGACGGGCGTAATCAGCAGGATAATTACTTTAGCTAATTGTGCTGGTTTTGGCTTTTACGACCCGACTAATTGTCTAATTTTGGACTGAAGAAAACAGTTGCAGAAACAAATAAATATAATTGTTTCAAATGAGTGACGCGCGTTACTGAGAATGTTCTGTACGTAAAGGGTTTTAATATCATTAAGTTATAATTATGGTGAATCTATTGCGCTTCGCTGAAAAACGAAAAGAGATAACATGTTATTAACTAACTGCAGAGCGGTGGCGATAACAGTTTAATAATACTTAAGTCATCATTAACCTGGCGGTCATTGTGTATTTGTTTGGTTTATGGTTTCATTTTAATCCTAAAGTCAAACATATCATTTGCGCTATTTTCTTTTCGTTTATATAGCGTCTTTATATATTCTGAATTTTAAATAATTCTCTTTCGCTGATCGTATTTGCATGATAAATCATATTTTTCGAGATGATTAGCGTACGTTGGCAAAGGGAGTTTAGCGTGACAGTGGAGTCAGAAGTGCCAGAAAATAATATTAAACAACCTCAAGCTACTGATGGGATTAAACCGCAGTTACGCACGGTGGATCTTAATCTTCTGACGGTGTTTGATGCGGTCATGCAGGAACAGAATATCACCCGCGCCGCCCAGGCGTTGGGGATGTCGCAACCTGCTGTGAGTAATGCCGTTGCCAGACTCAAGCTCATGTTTAACGACGAATTATTCGTTCGTTACGGGAGGGGGATCCAGCCTACGGCACGCGCATTCCAGTTGTTCGGTTCCATCCGCCAGGCGTTGCAGTTGGTGCAAAATGAGCTGCCGGGATCGGGCTTTGAACCCTTGAGCAGCGAGCGCGTATTCCATCTTTGTGTCTGCAGTCCATTAGATAATTATTTAACGTCGATTATTTATAATAAAGTTGAAGAAATCGCACCAAATATCAATCTGGTTTTTAAATCATCCCTGAATCAAAACACGGAACATCAGTTACGCTATCAGGAGATCGAATTCGTGCTGGGGTATGAAGAGTTCCGTCGTCCGGAATTTTCCTGCGTGCCGCTCTTTAAAGATGAAATGGTTCTTGTCGCCAGTAAAAAACACCCACGTCTCAATTCTCCGCTGCGAGAACACGATGTTTATAACGAACAGCACGCCGTTGTTGCTCTCGACAGATATGCTTCCTTTAGCCTGCCGTGGTATGACACTGCGGATAAACAGGCGTGCGTGGCTTATCAGGGCATGGCTATGGTCAGCGTATTAAACGTGGTCTCCCAGACACAGCTGGTGGCGATTGCACCGCGCTGGCTGGCAGAAGAGTTTTCTGACCCATTAAATCTGCAAATTTTGCCACTGCCGCTCAAGTTAAATAGCCGAACCTGTTATCTCTCCTGGCATGAAGCGGCCGGACGGGATAAAGGACACCAGTGGATGGAAGAGTTGCTGGTTGGTATCTGTCGCCGGTAAACGCATCGGGATAAATCGCATCGGATCATGTGATTTATCCTGAGTTTTTTTGGATAGTTGCTATTTTGTTCTGTGAGTCTTTTTTTCGGGCGGCTCTTCGGCACGCAAAAATAGATGATTTCCTGCATTGTCCTGCTTTTCAGCGATGATTTATCACACCGCCCTCTATTCTCAGAGGAATTAACCATATCTTCTGTTAACGGCTGCGTTTTCTGCTTTACGCACCGTTTATCTCCCCGGGTTTGCTAATTGCCTGCCTCATAACGAGCGGTTAAGGTAAAGAACACTCTGCAAAATATAAGATTGGTTCATCCCAATCGTAAGACGGTGCGGAAATGAATTCGGCAGTCCGTCTATAACAAAATGCCTGGAGGCAAAGCATGGAGATGTTGTCTGGCGCGGAAATGGTCGTCCGGTCGCTGATCGATCAGGGCGTAAAGCAAGTGTTCGGCTACCCTGGCGGCGCGGTCCTCGATATTTATGATGCCCTCCATACGTTAGGGGGCATTGACCATGTTTTGGTACGTCACGAGCAGGCGGCCGTACATATGGCCGACGGCCTGGCGCGTGCGACGGGTGAAGTGGGCGTGGTCCTGGTCACGTCCGGCCCCGGCGCGACAAACGCCATTACCGGCATTGCGACGGCGTATATGGACTCTATCCCGCTGGTGATCCTCTCCGGGCAGGTAGCCACCTCGCTGATTGGCTACGATGCTTTTCAGGAGTGCGACATGGTTGGGATTTCGCGTCCCGTGGTGAAGCACAGCTTCCTGGTTAAGCAAACCGAAGATATTCCCGGCGTACTGAAAAAAGCCTTCTGGCTGGCGGCAAGCGGACGCCCGGGACCGGTGGTGGTCGATCTGCCTAAAGACATTCTGAACCCGGCAAACAAGCTGCCTTACGTCTGGCCGGAATCGGTGAGCATGCGTTCTTACAACCCGACAACGCAGGGGCATAAAGGTCAGATCAAGCGGGCGTTGCAAACGCTTCTGGCAGCCAAGAAACCGGTCGTCTATGTCGGGGGCGGAGCGATCAATGCAGCCTGTGAAGCCCAGCTTCGTGAACTGATTGAAAAACTCAACCTTCCTGTTGCGTCGTCGCTGATGGGGCTGGGGGCGTTTCCCGCCACCCACCGCCAGGCGCTGGGTATGCTGGGTATGCACGGTACCTATGAAGCCAACATGACGATGCACCACTCCGATGTGATCTTTGCCGTCGGTGTGCGTTTTGACGATCGTACCACCAACAACCTGGCGAAATATTGCCCGAATGCCACCGTGCTGCATATTGATATCGATCCGACGTCAATATCTAAAACGGTGTCGGCTGATGTGCCGATCGTCGGTGATGCCCGTCAGGTTCTGGAACAGATGCTGGATCTGCTGGCCCAGGAGAAAGCGACCCAGCCGCTGGATGAGATCCGCGACTGGTGGCAGCAGATTGAACAGTGGCGCGCGCGTCAGTGCCTGAAATATGACACGCAGAGCGAAAACATTAAGCCGCAGGCGGTCATCGAAGCGGTGTGGCGACTGACGAAAGGTGAAGCGTATGTGACCTCAGACGTGGGCCAGCATCAGATGTTTGCTGCCCTGTATTATCCGTTTGATAAACCGCGACACTGGATCAACTCGGGTGGCTTAGGCACCATGGGCTTTGGTCTGCCTGCCGCACTGGGCGTGAAGCTGGCGCTGCCGGATGAAACCGTCGTCTGCGTGACCGGAGACGGTAGTATCCAGATGAACATTCAGGAACTGTCTACCGCGCTGCAGTATGAACTGCCGGTTCTCGTGCTGAACCTGAATAACGGCTACCTCGGCATGGTGAAGCAGTGGCAGGATATGATTTATTCTGGCCGTCACTCACAGTCATACATGAAATCGCTGCCGGATTTTGTTCGTCTTGCTGAAGCTTACGGCCATGTTGGCATGCGGGTAACCGATCCGGCCGAGCTGGAAACGAAGCTCGCACAAGCGCTTGAGCACGTTAAAAACAACCGCCTCGTCTTTATGGATGTGATTGTTGATGGAACCGAGCACGTCTATCCGATGCATATTCGGGGTGGTGGTATGGATGAAATGTGGTTAAGCAAAACGGAGAGAACCTGATATGCGCCGGATATTATCAGTTTTACTGGAAAACGAGTCTGGCGCACTGTCGCGCGTCATTGGCCTTTTTGCGCAGCGCGGTTATAACATTGAAAGCCTGACCGTCGCCCCGACGGAAGACCCAACGCTGTCGCGCATGACGATCCAAACCGTTGGCGACGCTAAGGTGCTTGAACAGATTGAGAAACAGCTGCATAAGCTGGTCGACGTGCTGCGCGTGAGCGAGCTGGGGCAAGGGGCCTACGTTGAACGTGAGGTCATGCTGGTGAAAATTCAGGCCAGCGGCTACGGGCGTGAAGAAGTCAAACGCAATGCGGATATTTTCCGCGGACAGATTATCGACGTCACGCCTTCTCTTTATACCGTTCAGCTGGTCGGGACGAGCGACAAGCTGGATGCGTTCCTGGCGTCCGTACGGGATGTCGCAAAAATTGTCGAGGTGGCGAGATCGGGTGTTGTGGGTCTGTCACGCGGCGAGAAAATCATGCGTTAGTTGTCAAAAAGGTTCGCCTCTTTCTGCCCGGTCACCAAAGCCGGGCTTTTTTTTGCGTAATCAGCCGACAACGCAGATAAAAGCGGTTGCCGCGAAGGCTTTTCTGCGTTTAGATGTTAAAAGATTTAACCATAACCTTGACAGGGCCATGGACTCTTTTCTTTTTTTAAGGGGCAATTGTGAAACTGGATGAAATCGCCCGGCTAGCCGGCGTGTCACGAACAACGGCCAGCTATGTGATTAACGGTAAAGCAAAGCAGTACCGTGTCAGCGACAAGACCGTTGAAAAAGTTATGGCGGTGGTTCGTGAACATAACTACCATCCGAATGCTGTCGCAGCCGGTCTACGCGCCGGGCGCACCCGCTCTATTGGTCTGGTGATCCCGGATCTGGAAAACACCAGCTATACCCGTATCGCCAACTATCTTGAACGTCAGGCGCGTCAGCGCGGCTATCAATTGTTGATTGCCTGCTCGGAAGACCAGCCTGATAACGAAATGCGCTGCATTGAACATCTGCTTCAGCGCCAGGTGGATGCCATTATTGTTTCGACCTCCTTACCGCCGGAGCATCCTTTCTACCAGCGCTGGGCGAATGATCCGTTCCCGATCGTTGCGCTTGACCGTGCCCTCGATCGCGAGCATTTCACCAGCGTGGTGGGTGCCGATCAGGATGATGCCGAAATGCTGGCCGCAGAGCTGCGGACGTTCCCGGCGGAAACGGTGCTGTATCTTGGCGCGCTGCCTGAACTTTCCGTGAGCTTCCTGCGCGAGCAGGGATTCAGAACGGCATGGAAAGACGATCCGCGCGAGGTTCACTACCTCTATGCCAACAGCTACGAACGTGAAGCCGCCGCGCAGCTGTTCGAAAAATGGCTGGAAACGCATCCAATGCCTCAGGCGCTGTTCACTACCTCGTTTGCGCTCTTGCAGGGTGTCATGGATGTGACCTTACGTCGTGAAGGTAAACTGCCTTCCGATCTGGCGATTGCCACGTTCGGGGATAATGAGCTGCTCGACTTCCTTCAGTGCCCGGTGCTGGCGGTTGCACAGCGCCATCGCGATGTGGCTGAACGCGTGCTGGAGATTGTGCTGGCGAGTCTGGATGAACCCCGCAAACCGAAGCCGGGCCTGACGCGTATCAAACGTAACCTCTACCATCGCGGAATTTTAAGCCGCCAAAAATGAAATGACCGGGGCGGCGAAATCTGCCCCTTTTTGCTGCAATAATTCGTGCAGATAATTCCCGGAGAGAAATTAGGATAATTCTTGGGAGATCATAATCGCCTATTTTTCTTTATTCATTTTGGCTTTTAAATTGCCCTTTAAACAACATCTCAGCGATTTTAAACGGCACTCTTTGTATTATTTTGTTACAAACCCTCTTCGGTCGATGAATATTCAGACGTTTTTTCCTCTTCCTTTGACAGCTTACGCGATAACCACTGCGCTTACCGCTCGCCTGAGTGAATCTGGCGCTGTCATCCCCTGAGAATCTGTCATAAAATGCTGCCCGCGTCGCAAACTGACACTTTATATTTATCTGCGATGATATTGAGTGAGCCTTAACGCTAGTGTGCATATTCGGTTTTTTTCTTACAAATATTCATAACGTTAATTTTGCCTCGCCAGTTGTGCAGTTATTAACCAGGACTGTTTATCTCTGTAAATAGAGGGCTTTCGAGTCCTTATGCCGAGAGTCCTGGCTTGACAAGCTTTTCCCTCGCTCCGTAAACTCCTTTAGGTGGGAATTTGTGGGTTAAAGTGGTGAGGAGGGGTGAGACTGGCATGTTCCGTGGAGCTACGTTAGTCAATCTCGACAGTAAAGGGCGTTTATCGGTACCAACCCGATACCGCGACCAGCTGATTGAGAACGCTGCGGGTCAAATGGTTTGCACCATTGACATTAACTCCCCCTGCCTGCTGCTTTACCCCCTGCCTGAATGGGAAATTATTGAGCAAAAGCTGTCGCGACTGTCGAGCATGAACCCGCAGGAACGCCGCGTGCAGCGGTTGTTATTGGGACATGCCAGTGAATGTCAGATGGATAACGCAGGGCGATTACTGATCGCGCCTGTGTTACGGCAACATGCCGGTCTGACCAAAGAAGTGATGCTGGTCGGGCAGTTCAACAAATTTGAACTGTGGGATGAAACGACCTGGTATCAACAGGTCAAGGAAGATATCGACGCTGAGCAGTCTGATTCCGCGACATTATCGGAACGGCTGCAGGACTTGTCTCTATAAATATGATGGAAAATTATAAACATAAAACGGTGTTATTGGACGAGGCCGTTAACGGCCTGAATATTCGTCCGGATGGCATCTACATTGATGGCACTTTTGGTCGCGGTGGTCACTCGCGTTTGATCCTCTCCCAACTGGGTGAGGAGGGGCGTCTGCTGGCAATCGATCGCGATCCGCAGGCAATTGCCGTTGCACAGACTATCAATGACCCACGCTTTTCCATCGTGCATGGACCCTTTTCTGCGCTCGCGGACTATGTGGCTGAGCGCGGCCTGACGGGCAAGATCGACGGGATTCTTCTCGATCTTGGCGTCTCTTCACCCCAACTTGATGATGCTGAACGCGGTTTTTCCTTTATGCGTGATGGTCCGCTGGACATGCGTATGGACCCGACTCGCGGCCAGTCTGCCGCCGAGTGGTTACAGACCGCTGACGAAGCGGATATTGCATGGGTCATCAAAACCTTCGGCGAAGAGCGCTTTGGCAAACGTATTGCGCGCGCCATTGTTGAGCGCAATCGCATTGAGCCGATGACCCGCACCAAAGAGTTGGCCGAGGTGATCGCGGCGGCAACACCGGTGAAGGATAAGCACAAACATCCCGCGACCCGTACCTTCCAGGCGGTTCGCATCTGGGTAAACAGTGAACTGGAGGAAATAGAGCTGGCGCTAAAAAGCTCGCTCGACGTGCTGGCCCCGGGTGGGCGGTTATCCATCATCAGCTTCCATTCGCTGGAAGACCGTATTGTTAAACGCTTTATGCGTGAACAAAGCCGCGGTCCACAGGTACCAGCGGGGCTGCCGATGACGGAAGAACAACTCAGGAAACTGGGTGGCCGTCAGTTGCGAGCATTAGGCAAGTTGATGCCGGGCGAAGAAGAGGTGGCAGAGAATCCACGCGCCCGTAGTTCAGTGCTGCGTGTTGCAGAGAGGACGAACGCATGATCGGCAGAGTGACAGAGACCCTAAGCAAAGTTAAGGATTCGTTAGGAAGCAACGAGCGCCATGCCTTGCCTGGCGTGATCGGCGACGATCTTTTGCGGTTTGGGAAACTGCCACTCTGTCTGTTCATTTGCATCATTGTCACGGCTGTGACGGTGGTCACCACCGCCCACCACACACGTTTATTGACTGCGCAACGCGAGCAGATGGTACTGGAACGCGATGCGCTGGATATTGAATGGCGAAATCTGATCCTTGAAGAAAACGCGCTCGGCGATCACAGCCGGGTTGAACGGATCGCAACGGAAAAGCTGCAGCTGCAGCATGTGGATCCTTCACAGGAAAATATCGTAGTACAAAAATAAGGGAAAACGCGACGCATGAAAGCAGCGGCAAAAACGCTAAAACCAAAACGTCAGGAAGAACAGGCCAACTTTATCAGTTGGCGTTTTGCGTTGCTTTGCGGCTGCATTTTACTGGCGCTGGGTTTTCTACTGGGCCGCGTGGCCTGGCTGCAAATCGTCGCCCCTGACATGCTGGTACGCCAGGGCGATATGCGCTCTCTGCGCGTGCAGGAGGTTTCCACGTCCCGCGGGATGATCACCGACCGCTCCGGTCGTCCGCTGGCGGTGAGCGTGCCGGTGAAAGCGATCTGGGCCGATCCGAAAGAGCTGCACGACGCCGGTGGCATTACCCTTGATAACCGCTGGAAAGCCCTCTCTGATGCGCTGAAAATGCCGCTGGATCAGCTGGCTTCCCGCGTTAACGCGAACCCGAAAGGACGTTTTATCTATCTGGCGCGTCAGGTTAACCCTGACATGGCGGACTACATTCGCAAACTGAAGCTGCCGGGTATTCATCTGCGTGAAGAATCCCGCCGTTACTACCCATCCGGCGAAGTAACCGCTCACCTCATTGGCTTTACCAACGTCGACAGCCAGGGGATTGAGGGCGTTGAGAAAAGCTTCGATAAGTGGCTCACCGGCCAGCCGGGCGAGCGAATCGTGCGTAAGGACCGTTACGGGCGCGTCATCGAAGATATCTCTTCCACGGATAGTCAGGCAGCGCATAACCTGGCCCTGAGTATCGACGAGCGCCTGCAGGCGCTGGTCTACCGCGAGCTGAACAACGCGGTGGCGTTCAACAAGGCGGAGTCAGGCAGCGCCGTGCTGGTGGATGTCAGCACCGGTGAAGTGCTGGCGATGGCCAACAGCCCGTCCTACAACCCGAACAACTTTACCGGCACCGCAAAAGATGCCATGCGTAACCGGGCAATTACCGACGTGTTCGAACCCGGCTCCACGGTGAAGCCGATGGTGGTGATGACCGCGCTCCAGCGCGGTATTGTCAATGAAAACACGGTCCTGAACACTGTCCCATACCGTATTAACGGCCACGAGATAAAAGACGTGGCGCGCTACAGCGAATTGACCCTGACCGGGGTGTTACAGAAGTCGAGTAACGTCGGTGTTTCAAAGCTGGCGTTAGCGATGCCGTCCTCAGCGTTAGTAGAGACTTACTCACGTTTTGGACTGGGAAAGGCGACCAATTTGGGGTTGGTCGGAGAACGCAGTGGCTTATATCCTCAAAAACAACGGTGGTCTGACATAGAGAGGGCCACCTTCTCTTTCGGCTACGGGCTAATGGTAACCCCGTTACAGTTAGCGCGAGTCTACGCAACGATTGGCAGCTATGGCGTCTATCGCCCGCTGTCGATTACCAAAGTTGATCCACCGGTCCCGGGCGAGCGTATCTTCCCGGAATCCATCGTTCGTACCGTGGTGCACATGATGGAAAGCGTGGCGCTGCCGGGCGGCGGCGGCGTGAAGGCGGCGATTAAAGGCTATCGTATCGCCATTAAAACCGGTACAGCGAAAAAAGTGGGGCCAGACGGCCGCTACATCAACAAATACATTGCCTATACCGCAGGCGTTGCGCCTGCAAGCAATCCGCGTTTTGCGCTGGTGGTCGTGATAAACGATCCACAGGCGGGTAAATACTACGGCGGCGCCGTCTCCGCGCCTGTGTTCGGGGCCATCATGGGCGGCGTGTTACGCACCATGAACATTGAACCGGATGCGCTGGCGACGGGCGAAAAAAGTGAATTTGTAATTAATCAAGGCGAGGGTACAGGTGGCAGATCGTAATTTGCGCGACCTTCTCGCTCCGTGGGTGCCAAATGCACCGGAGCGAGCACTGCGAGAGATGGTACTGGACAGCCGCGTAGCGGCTTCTGGCGATCTTTTTGTGGCGGTGGTCGGTCATCAGGCGGACGGGCGTCGTTATATCCCGCAGGCGATTGC
Organism: Enterobacter cloacae complex sp. 2021EL-01169; assembly: GCF_020733125.1. Taxonomy (NCBI): domain Bacteria; kingdom Pseudomonadati; phylum Pseudomonadota; class Gammaproteobacteria; order Enterobacterales; family Enterobacteriaceae; genus Enterobacter; species Enterobacter cloacae complex sp. 2021EL-01169. The sequence continues at coordinate 121,924 of NZ_JAJFTC010000008.1, read as the reverse complement.
GCAAGGTGTGGCTGCCATTATTGCTGAGGCCAAATATGAGGCAACCGACGGTGAGATCCGTGAAATGCACGGCGTGCCGGTCATCTATCTCAGCCAGTTAAACGAACGTCTTTCCGCACTGGCGGGACGTTTTTATCACGAACCTTCCGACCAGCTGCGTCTGGTTGGCGTAACGGGTACGAACGGTAAAACCACCACCACGCAGCTGATGGCGCAGTGGGCACAGCTGCTGGGTGAAACCGGTGCGGTGATGGGGACCGTGGGTAACGGTCTGCTGGGCAAAGTGAGCCCGACGGAAAACACCACCGGCTCGGCGGTTGACGTACAGCACGTGCTTGCCGGTCTGGCAGGGCAGGGCGCAACCTTCGCCGCGATGGAGGTCTCTTCGCACGGTCTGGTACAGCACCGCGTCGCGGCGCTGAAATTTGCTGCATCCGTGTTTACCAACCTGAGCCGCGACCATCTTGATTATCATGGCGATATGGAGCACTACGAAGCCGCGAAATGGCTGCTGTTCTCTACTCACCATTACGGTCAGGCCATCATCAACGCCGACGACGAAGTGGGCCGCCGCTGGCTGGCGAAGCTGCCGGATGCGGTTGCCGTCTCGATGGAAGACCATATCAATCCGAACTGCCACGGCCGCTGGCTGAAGGCGGTTGAGGTGAATTATCACGACAGCGGGGCGACCATCCGCTTTGCCTCTTCCTGGGGGGAAGGCGAAATTGAAAGCCGCCTGATGGGGGCGTTTAACGTCAGCAACCTGCTGCTGGCCCTGGCAACGCTGCTGGCGCTGGGTTACCCGATGGCTGAACTGCTGAAAACCGCCGCGCGACTGCAGCCGGTTTGTGGCCGTATGGAAGTATTTAGCGCGCCGGGTAAGCCGACCGTTGTGGTTGATTATGCCCACACGCCGGATGCGCTGGAAAAAGCGCTGGAAGCGGCGCGCCTGCACTGTACCGGTAAGCTCTGGTGCGTGTTTGGCTGCGGCGGCGATCGCGACAAAGGCAAACGCCCGCTGATGGGGGCGATTGCGGAACAGTTCGCGGATATTCCGGTTGTCACCGATGACAACCCGCGTACCGAAGAGCCGCGCGCCATCATTAATGACATTCTGGCGGGTATGCTGGACGCAGGCCGCGCGCGCGTCGTGGAAGGCCGTGCTGAAGCCGTGACGAACGCCATCATGCAGGCGCAGGAGAATGATGTTGTTCTGCTGGCGGGCAAAGGCCATGAAGATTATCAGATCGTTGGCAATCGCCGTCTGGACTACTCGGATCGCGTAACGGCAGCTCGCCTGCTGGGAGTTGTCGCATGATTAGCCTCTCCTTAAGCCAGGCCGCAGAAGTACTGCACGGCGACCTGCACGGGCAAGACCTGACCATCGATGCCGTGACGACGGACACCCGTAAAGTCACCGCAGGCTGTCTCTTTGTGGCGCTGAAAGGCGAGCGTTTTGACGCGCATGATTTTGCCGAGCAGGCCAAAGAGAACGGCGCCGGTGCGCTGCTGGTCAGCCGCAAGCTTGATATCGATCTGCCGCAGGTTGTGGTGAAAGATACGCGTCTCGCGTTCGGTGAGCTGGCTGCCTGGGTTCGTCAGCAGGTGCCGGCTCGCGTCGTCGCGCTGACAGGGTCATCAGGCAAAACGTCAGTGAAAGAGATGACGGCGGCGATCCTCAGCCAGTGCGGCAATACGCTTTATACCGCGGGCAACCTCAATAATGACATCGGCGTGCCGATGACATTGCTTCGCCTGACCAAAGAGCATGACTATGCGGTGATCGAGTTAGGCGCAAACCACCAGGGTGAAATCGCCTGGACCGTGAGCCTGACTCGCCCGGAAGCGGCGCTGGTGAATAACCTCGCGGCTGCGCACCTGGAAGGCTTTGGCTCGCTGGAAGGCGTGGCGAAAGCGAAAGGTGAAATTTACACCGGCCTGCCGGATAACGGTATTGCCATTCTGAACGCCGATAACAACGACTGGCTTAACTGGCAGAGCATCATTGGTGCGCGTAAAACCTGGCGCTTCTCACCAAATGCGGCCAACAGTGATTTTACGGCGACCAATATCCATGTGACGTCGCACGGCACCGAGTTCACCCTCACTACCCCAACGGGTGGCGTGGAGGTGCTGCTGCCGCTGCCGGGTCGCCATAACATCGCCAATGCCCTTGCGGCGGCGGCGCTGGCAACGGCGGTGGGCGCTTCACATGCGGCAATCAAAGCCGGGCTGGCGAACCTGAAAGCCGTGCCGGGACGCCTGTTCCCGATTCAGCTTTCGGAAAACAAGCTACTGCTGGATGACTCTTATAACGCGAATGTTGGCTCGATGACGGCGGCGGTGCAGGTGTTATCTGAAATGCCGGGCTACCGCATCATGGTGGTTGGCGACATGGCAGAACTGGGCGACGAAAGCGAAGCCTGTCATACCCAGGTCGGTGAAGCGGCGAAAGCGGCGGGGCTGGACTGTGTACTGAGCACAGGAAAATTGAGCCAGGCGATTAGCCAGGCCAGCGGCGTTGGCGAGCATTTTGCCGATAAAGCCGCCTTGATTGAGCGCCTTAAGGCATTAATGACAGAAAAACAAATTGTGACAGTGTTAGTGAAAGGTTCACGTAGTGCCGCCATGGAAGAGGTTGTGCACGCATTACAGGAGAACGGGACATGTTAGTTTGGCTGGCCGAACATTTGGTCAAATATTACTCAGGCTTTAACGTCTTTTCATATCTGACGTTTCGCGCCATCGTCAGCCTGCTGACTGCGCTGTTCATCTCGTTGTGGATGGGCCCGCGCATGATTGCCCGTCTGCAAAAGCTCTCTTTCGGCCAGGTTGTGCGTAACGACGGCCCGGAATCGCACTTCAGCAAGCGCGGTACGCCGACCATGGGCGGGATCATGATCCTGACTGCCATCGTCGTTTCCGTGCTGTTGTGGGCGTACCCGTCCAACCCGTACGTCTGGTGTGTGCTGACGGTACTGGTGGGTTACGGGATCATCGGTTTCGTCGATGATTACCGCAAAGTCGTCCGCAAAGATACCAAAGGCCTGATTGCCCGCTGGAAGTATTTCTGGATGTCGGTGATCGCGCTGGGCGTGGCCTTCGCACTGTATCTTGCCGGGAAAGACACGCCAGCGACCGAGCTGGTCGTGCCGTTCTTTAAAGACGTGATGCCGCAGCTGGGTCTGTTCTACATTCTGCTGGCGTACTTTGTGATTGTCGGCACCGGTAACGCCGTTAACCTGACCGACGGTCTGGATGGCCTGGCAATCATGCCTACCGTCTTCGTGGCGGCCGGTTTTGCGCTGGTGGCGTGGGCGACCGGTAACATGAACTTTGCGAACTACCTGCACATCCCTTATCTGCGTCATGCGGGTGAACTGGTGATCGTCTGTACGGCGATTGTCGGTGCGGGTCTTGGCTTCCTGTGGTTCAACACCTATCCGGCTCAGGTCTTTATGGGTGACGTCGGTTCACTGGCTTTGGGCGGCGCGCTGGGCATTATTGCCGTGCTGCTGCGCCAGGAGTTCCTGCTGGTGATCATGGGCGGCGTGTTTGTGGTTGAGACGCTGTCGGTGATTTTGCAGGTCGGCTCCTTCAAGCTGCGCGGTCAGCGCATCTTCCGTATGGCGCCGATTCACCACCACTATGAACTGAAAGGCTGGCCGGAGCCGCGCGTCATTGTGCGCTTCTGGATTATTTCGCTGATGCTGGTGCTGATTGGCCTGGCAACGCTGAAGGTACGTTAATCATGGCAGATTACCAGGGCAAAAAAGTCGTTATCATCGGGTTGGGCCTCACGGGGCTCTCCTGCGTGGACTTTTTCCTCGCGCGTGGCGTGACGCCGCGCGTGATGGATACGCGTGTCTCTCCGCCGGGTCTGGACAAGCTGCCGGAACAGGTTGAACGCCACCTGGGTGGTCTGAATGATGACTGGCTGCTGGCAGCCGATCTGATTGTCGCCAGCCCGGGTATGGCGCTGGCGCATCCTTCCCTGAGCGCTGCCGCAGATGCGGGCGTTGAGATTGTTGGCGATATCGAGCTGTTCTGCCGCGAAGCGCAGGCTCCCGTTATCGCGATTACCGGTTCTAACGGTAAAAGCACCGTCACCACCCTGGTGGGGGAAATGGCAAAAGCGGCGGGCATGAACGTCGGCGTTGGCGGTAACATTGGTTTGCCTGCTCTGATGCTGCTGGATAAAGGCTGTGAACTGTATGTTCTCGAGCTTTCCAGCTTCCAGCTGGAAACGACCTCCAGCCTGCATGCTGCCGCTGCGACGATCCTCAACGTGACTGAAGATCATATGGACAGATATCCCTTTGGTCTGCAGCAGTACCGTGCCGCCAAGCTGCGCGTTTATGAGAATGCCAAAGTCTGCGTGGTGAACGCCGATGATGCGCTGACCATGCCGGTGCGTGGCGCAGACGAGCGCTGCATCAGTTTTGGCATCACCATGGGTGATTACCATCTGAACCGCCAGCTGGGCGAAACCTGGCTGCGCGTGAAAGGTGAGAAAGTGCTGAACGTGAAAGAGATGAAGCTCTCTGGTCAGCACAACTATACCAATGCGCTGGCGGCGCTGGCGCTGGCGGATGCCGTGGGGCTGCCGCGCTCCTCAAGCCTGAAAGCGTTAACCACGTTTTCTGGCCTGGCGCACCGTTTCCAGCTGGCGCTGGAGCACAACGGCGTGCGCTGGATCAACGACTCCAAAGCCACCAACGTGGGCAGCACGGAGGCCGCGCTGAACGGGCTGCACGTTGACGGTACCCTGCATCTGCTGCTGGGCGGCGACGGTAAGTCTGCTGATTTCTCGTCCCTGAAGCCGTATCTCTCCGGCGATAACATCCGTCTCTACTGCTTCGGCCGTGACGGCAGCGAGCTGGCTGAACTGCGCCCTGAGATCGCCGAGCAAACCGAAACCATGGAACAGGCGATGCGGCTGATTGCCCCTCGCGTGAAGCCGGGTGATATGGTGCTGCTCTCTCCGGCCTGTGCCAGTCTCGATCAATTCAAGAATTTCGAACAGCGTGGTGATGTCTTTACCCGCCTGGCGAAGGAGTTAGGCTGATGCGTTTATCTCTCCCTCGCCTGAAAATGCCGCGCCTGCCAGGATTTGGGATCCTGGTGTGGTTGTTTGCGGCGCTCAAAGGCTGGGTGATGGGCTCTCGTCAAAAAGATAACGACAGCCTGATCATGTACGACCGCACGCTGTTCTGGCTCACAATGGGGCTCGCGGCGGTCGGCTTTATTATGGTGACGTCAGCGTCAATGCCCGTCGGGCAGCGTCTGGCGAACGATCCTTTCCTGTTTGCCAAACGTGATGGTCTGTACATCATCCTGGCATTCTGCCTGGCGCTGGTGACCTTGCGTCTACCGATGGAGTTCTGGCAGCGGCACAGTACGGCCATGCTGATCGCCTCGATCATTATGCTGCTGATCGTTCTGGTGGTGGGGAGCTCCGTAAACGGGGCATCACGCTGGATCGCCTTTGGCCCGCTGCGTATTCAGCCTGCGGAATTTACCAAGCTCTCCCTGTTCTGCTACCTGGCGAACTACCTGGTGCGTAAAGTAGATGAAGTGCGTAACAACCTGCGCGGCTTCTTAAAACCGATGGGCGTGATTCTGGTGCTGGCGGTCTTACTGCTGGCGCAGCCTGACCTCGGTACCGTGGTGGTACTGTTTGTGACCACGCTGGCCATGCTGTTCCTGGCGGGCGCGAAGCTGTGGCAGTTCATCGCCATCATTGGGATGGGGATTTCAGCGGTTGTGCTGCTGATCCTCGCCGAGCCTTACCGTATTCGCCGCGTGACCTCTTTCTGGAACCCGTGGGAAGACCCGTTCGGCAGCGGTTATCAGCTGACGCAGTCACTCATGGCCTTTGGTCGTGGTGAGCTCTGGGGACAGGGGCTGGGTAACTCGGTACAGAAACTGGAGTATTTACCGGAAGCGCATACTGACTTCATCTTCTCCATTATTGCGGAAGAACTGGGTTATATCGGTGTGGTATTAGCGCTATTAATGGTATTCTTCGTCGCTTTCCGCGCCATGTCCATCGGCCGGAAAGCGCTGGAGATCGATCACCGTTTCTCAGGCTTCCTGGCCTGCTCAATTGGTATCTGGTTTAGTTTCCAGGCATTGGTTAACGTCGGGGCCGCAGCGGGTATGCTGCCGACCAAAGGTCTGACGTTGCCGTTGATCAGTTATGGTGGTTCTAGTCTGTTGATTATGTCGACGGCCATCATGCTGTTGTTGCGCATAGATTATGAAACGCGTCTGGAAAAAGCCCAGGCGTTTACACGAGGTTCACGATGAATCAACCGAAGCGGTTAATGGTGATGGCAGGCGGTACCGGCGGACATGTGTTCCCGGGACTGGCGGTTGCGCACCATTTAATGGATCAGGGCTGGCAGGTACGCTGGCTGGGAACCGCAGACCGCATGGAGGCCGACCTGGTACCGAAACACGGTATTGAGATCGACTTTATTCGTATTTCCGGCCTGCGCGGCAAAGGCCTCAAGGCAATGCTGCTGGCTCCGGTGCGCATTTTTAACGCCTGGCGTCAGGCGCGCACCATTATGAAGCGCTTTAAGCCCGATGTGGTGCTGGGCATGGGCGGCTATGTCTCGGGTCCGGGCGGGCTGGCAGCGTGGTCGTTAGGTATTCCCGTCGTACTGCATGAGCAGAACGGTATTGCCGGTCTGACCAACAAATGGCTGGCGAAAATCGCCACCAAAGTCATGCAGGCGTTTCCCGGCGCGTTCCCGAAAGCGGACGTGGTAGGTAACCCGGTCCGTGTGGACGTGCTGGCGCTGCCGTTGCCGGACGCTCGCCTGGCGGGCCGTGAAGGGCCGGTTCGTGTGCTGGTCGTCGGTGGCTCTCAGGGGGCACGCATTTTAAACCAGACGATGCCGCAGGTTGCTGCAAAGCTGGGGGATGCCGTCACCATCTGGCACCAGAGCGGAAAAGGCGCTCAGCAGACCGTTGAGCAGGCTTACGCCGAGGCGGGGCAGCCGCAGCATAACGTGACGGAATTTATCGACGACATGGCGGCAGCGTATGCCTGGGCCGATGTCGTGGTCTGTCGTTCTGGCGCCTTAACGGTAAGCGAAATCGCTGCCGCGGGTCTGCCAGCCCTGTTTGTGCCTTTCCAGCACAAAGACAGACAGCAGTACTGGAATGCCCTGCCGCTTGAGAAAGCCGGTGCGGCGAAAATTTTTGAGCAGCCACAATTTACCGCTGACGCGGTCGCCACCACCCTGGCGGGCTGGAACAGAGACGTATTGCTTGAGATGGCTGAACGCGCGCGCGCGGCGGCTATCCCTGATGCGACGGAACGGGTGGCAAAAGAAGTGAGCCTGGCAGCCCAGGCTTAACCCTCGCAGCGCGTGAAGCGCGGCACGAATTTTAAGTAGTCGATGGCGTTTAGAGAATGAATACACAACAACTGGCAAAACTGCGTTCAATCGTGCCCGAGATGCGTCGCGTCCGGCACATTCACTTTGTTGGCATCGGTGGTGCCGGCATGGGCGGTATTGCCGAAGTGTTAGCTAACGAAGGCTATCAGATCAGCGGGTCTGACCTGGCGCCAAACCCTGTAACGCAGCAGCTGGCGTCGCTTGGGGCGACTATCTATTTCAACCATCGCCCGGAAAACGTGCGCGATGCGAGCGTGGTGGTGGTCTCAAGCGCCATCTCTTCTGACAACCCGGAAATCGTTGCCGCTCACGACGCGCGCATTCCGGTGATCCGCCGTGCCGAAATGCTGGCGGAACTGATGCGCTTCCGCCACGGCATCGCGATTGCCGGGACCCACGGTAAAACCACGACCACGGCGATGGTTTCCAGTATTTATGCAGAAGCGGGTCTCGACCCGACGTTCGTCAACGGCGGCCTGGTCAAAGCCGCGGGCGTACATGCGCGTCTGGGCCACAGTCGTTATCTGATTGCTGAAGCGGACGAGAGCGACGCGTCGTTCCTGCACCTGCAGCCGATGGTGGCGATTGTCACCAACATCGAAGCTGACCATATGGATACCTACCAGGGTGACTTCGAGAACTTAAAGCAGACCTTTATCAACTTCCTGCACAACCTGCCGTTCTACGGGCGCGCGGTGATGTGCGTGGACGATCCGGTGATCCGCGAGTTGCTGCCGCGCGTGGGGCGTCAAATCACCACCTACGGCTTCAGCGAAGACGCTGACGTCCGCGTGGAAGAGTACAAACAGATTGGCGCGCAGGGACACTTCACGCTGGCGCGTCAGGACAAAGAGCTGCTGCACGTGACGCTGAATGCGCCAGGGCGCCATAACGCGCTCAATGCCGCAGCGGCAGTGGCCGTCGCGACGGAAGAAGGTATTGATGATGATGCGATTCTGCGCGCACTGGAAAGCTTCCAGGGCACCGGGCGTCGTTTCGATTTCCTCGGTGAATTCCCGCTGGATGCCGTGAACGGTAAAGCCGGTACGGCGATGCTGGTGGACGACTATGGCCACCATCCGACCGAAGTGGACGCCACCATTAAAGCCGCTCGTGCAGGCTGGCCAGATAAAAATCTGGTGATGGTGTTCCAGCCGCACCGCTTCACGCGTACGCGCGATCTGTATGACGATTTCGCCAGCGTCCTGTCACAGGTAGACACCCTGTTAATGCTGGATGTGTACGCCGCAGGCGAGACGCCGATTCCTGGTGCAGACAGCCGTTCTCTGTGTCGCACCATTCGTGGACGCGGTAAAGTTGACCCTATTCTGGTTTCTGACCCTGCGCAGGTGGCGGAAATTCTGGCACCGGTCCTGACAGGTAACGATCTCATTCTGATTCAGGGCGCGGGAAATATCGGCAAAATCGCCCGTACCTTAGCTGAAATCAAACTGAAGCCGCAAAACCAGGAGGATGAGCATCATGGCTGATAAGATTGCTGTCCTGTCTGGCGGCACCTCCGCCGAGCGCGAGGTTTCCCTGAATTCAGGCGCCGCTGTACTGGCTGGCCTGCGTGAAGGTGGCGTCAATGCGCACCTGGTCGATCCAAAAGAGGTCGACGTGACGCAGTTAAAAGCCATGGGCTTCGATAAAGTCTTTATCGCTTTACACGGTCGTGGCGGCGAAGACGGCACCCTGCAGGGGCTTTTGGATCTGATCGGTCTGCCATACACCGGCAGCGGCGTGATGGCGTCTGCTATCTCGATGGATAAACTGCGCAGCAAGCTGCTGTGGCAGGGCGCAGGTTTACCTGTTGCGCCATCGGTGGCACTGACGCGTCGCGAATTTGAATTGGGCCTGCCGGATAGCGTTAATGCACGCATTGCTGAACTGGGCTTACCGGTTATTGTAAAGCCCAGCCGGGAAGGCTCCAGCGTGGGAATGTCCAAAGTCGACAAAGCTGACGATTTAGCGTCCGCTTTAGCGCTGGCATTTCAACATGATGATGAAGTTCTGATAGAAAAATGGCTTAGCGGGCCGGAATTCACCGTCGCGATGCTTGGCGAAGAAATTTTACCGTCAATCCGTATCCAACCCGCCGGAGTCTTCTATGATTATGAGGCGAAGTATCTCTCTGATGAGACGCAATATTTCTGCCCAAGTGGTCTTGAAGCTGAGCGTGAAGACGATTTACAGTCCCTGGTGCTTAAAGCCTGGCATGTTCTGGGTTGCCAGGGCTGGGGACGCATCGACGTGATGCAGGACCGGGATGGACAATTTTATCTGCTGGAAGCCAACACCTCTCCGGGTATGACGAGCCACAGCCTTGTGCCGATGGCTGCGCGTCAGGCGGGGATGAGCTTCTCGCAGTTAGTCGTACGCATTCTGGACCAGGCGGGCTGATATGTCTCAGGCTGCATTGAACACGCGCAACCGCGATGACGAGGAAGAATACACCTCTTCACGCCGCAGTAATGGAACGCGTCTTGCAGGCATCATTTTCCTGCTCGGGGTGCTGTGCACCGTGTTTATCAGCGGCTGGATGGTCCTGGGCTGGATGGAAGATGCGCAGCGGTTGCCGCTTTCTAAGCTGGTGGTCACCGGTGAGCGTCACTACACGCGTAACGACGATATTCGCCAGTCAATACTGGCGCTGGGCTCGCCTGGCACCTTTATGACGCAGGACGTCAATATTATCCAAAGCCAGATTGAACGTCTGCCATGGATAAAACAGGCGAGCGTAAGAAAGCAATGGCCTGATGAATTGAAGATTCATCTGGTTGAATATGTGCCCATTGCGCGTTGGAATGATCAGCACATGGTTGACGTCGACGGAAATTCCTTCAGCGTCCCGACCGATCGTGTCAACAAGCAGAATTTACCGATGTTGTATGGCCCTGAAGGCAGCGAAAACGAGGTGTTACAGGGTTTTCGTGAAATGGGCCAGGTGCTGGCGAAGGACAGGTTTACGTTAAAAGATGCTGCAATGACGGCGCGCCGCTCCTGGCAGCTTACGTTAACGAACGGCATTAAGCTCAACCTGGGACGCGGGGACACCATGAAGCGTCTGGCGCGTTTTGTCGAACTTTACCCGGTTTTACAGCAGCAGGCACAGACTGACGGCAAACGGATAAGCTACGTTGATTTGCGCTATGACTCAGGCGCAGCAGTCGGTTGGGTACCGGCTCCGGTCGAGGAACCTAATCAGCAACAGAATCAGGCACAGGTACAGGCAGAACAACAATGATCAAGGCGACGGACAGAAAACTGGTAGTTGGACTGGAGATTGGCACCGCGAAGGTTGCCGCTTTAGTAGGGGAAGTTCTGCCCGACGGTATGGTCAATATCATTGGCGTGGGCAGTTGCCCGTCACGTGGTATGGATAAAGGTGGGGTAAACGATCTTGAATCGGTGGTGAAATGCGTCCAGCGCGCCATCGATCAGGCTGAATTGATGGCAGATTGCCAGATTTCTTCTGTCTATCTTGCCCTTTCTGGTAAGCACATTAGCTGCCAGAACGAAATCGGTATGGTGCCGATTTCCGAAGAGGAAGTGACGCAGGAAGACGTTGAAAACGTTGTGCATACGGCGAAGTCCGTGCGTGTTCGCGATGAGCATCGCGTATTGCACGTGATCCCGCAGGAATATGCGATTGACTACCAGGAAGGGATCAAAAACCCGGTTGGTCTGTCAGGCGTTCGTATGCAGGCAAAAGTGCACCTGATCACATGTCACAACGATATGGCGAAGAACATTGTAAAAGCCGTTGAACGTTGTGGCCTGAAAGTTGACCAACTTATTTTCGCCGGTCTGGCGGCAAGTTATTCCGTGCTGACCGAAGATGAACGTGAACTGGGTGTCTGTGTGGTCGATATTGGTGGTGGTACAATGGACATGGCCGTGTATACCGGCGGTGCGTTGCGCCACACCAAAGTGATCCCGTACGCAGGAAACGTCGTGACCAGCGATATTGCTTACGCTTTTGGTACGCCACCGAGCGATGCAGAAGCGATTAAAGTGCGCCACGGCTGTGCGCTGGGTTCTATCGTTGGCAAAGATGAGAGCGTTGAAGTGCCAAGCGTCGGTGGTCGTCCACCGCGCAGCCTGCAGCGCCAGACGTTGGCAGAGGTGATCGAGCCGCGCTATACCGAGCTGCTCAACCTGGTCAACGAAGAAATTTTACAGTTACAGGAACAGCTTCGTCAGCAGGGTGTTAAACATCATCTTGCGGCGGGGATTGTATTAACCGGCGGTGCAGCGCAAATTGAAGGTCTTGCGGCCTGTGCGCAGCGCGTCTTCCATACGCAGGTACGTATTGGGGCGCCGCTGAATATTACCGGTTTAACGGATTATGCTCAGGAGCCGTATTATTCAACGGCTGTGGGCCTGCTCCACTACGGGAAGGAATCTCATCTCAGTGGTGAAGCGGAAGTGGAAAAACGCGTCTCAGTGGGGTCGTGGGTCAAACGACTGAACAACTGGTTGCGAAAAGAGTTTTAATTTTTTTAAGAGACCGGAGAGAATTAGCGGTCTCGGGCGACAGGCACAACGGAGAGAGAAATTATGTTTGAACCTATGGAACTGACCAACGACGCGGTGATTAAAGTCATCGGCGTCGGTGGCGGCGGCGGTAACGCCGTAGAGCATATGGTGCGTGAACGCATTGAAGGTGTTGAATTCTTCGCGGTTAACACCGATGCGCAGGCACTGCGTAAGACGGCGGTAGGCCAGACTATCCAGATCGGCGGTGGTATCACCAAAGGGCTGGGAGCTGGGGCTAACCCGGAAGTGGGTCGCAATGCGGCTGAAGAAGATCGTGAAGCCCTGCGCGCTGCACTGGAAGGTGCGGACATGGTCTTCATCGCAGCAGGTATGGGGGGCGGTACCGGTACCGGCGCAGCACCTGTTGTGGCTGAAGTTGCTAAAGATTTAGGTATTCTGACCGTTGCTGTCGTGACCAAGCCTTTCAATTTTGAAGGCAAGAAGCGTATGGCCTTCGCGGAGCAGGGTATCACCGAGCTGTCCAAACATGTGGACTCGCTGATCACCATCCCGAACGACAAACTGTTGAAAGTTCTGGGTCGCGGTATCTCCCTGCTGGACGCCTTCGGTGCAGCAAACGACGTGCTGAAAGGCGCGGTTCAGGGTATCGCTGAACTGATTACCCGTCCTGGCCTGATGAACGTTGACTTTGCAGACGTTCGCACCGTGATGTCCGAAATGGGCTACGCGATGATGGGCTCTGGCGTGGCGAGCGGTGAAGACCGTGCAGAAGAAGCGGCTGAAATGGCTATCTCTTCTCCACTGCTGGAAGATATCGACCTGTCTGGTGCGCGCGGCGTGCTGGTCAACATTACCGCTGGCTTTGACCTGCGTCTGGATGAGTTCGAAACCGTGGGTAACACCATCCGTGCGTTCGCCTCTGACAACGCTACCGTGGTAATCGGTACTTCGCTTGACCCTGAAATGAACGACGAGCTGCGTGTTACCGTTGTTGCAACCGGTATCGGTATGGACAAGCGTCCTGAGATCACCTTAGTGACTAACAAGCAGACTCAGCAACCGGTAATGGATCGTTACCAGCAGCACGGTATGTCTCCGCTGACTCAGGAGCAGAAACCGGCCGCGAAAGTGGTGAACGACCCAACGCCGCAAACGGCGAAAGAGCCAGATTATCTGGATATCCCGGCGTTCCTGCGTAAGCAAGCTGATTAAGAATTGGCTGGAATTAGGGGATTTGCGCTCTTTGTGCTAAACTGGCCCACCGTTAGTGATATACACTCTCGGTTGGATAGTTAATTTGGCGAGATTATACGATGATCAAACAAAGGACACTTAAACGTATCGTTCAGGCGACGGGTGTCGGTTTACATACCGGCAAGAAAGTCACGCTGACGTTACGCCCTGCGCCGGCCAATACCGGGGTCATCTATCGTCGCACCGACTTGAATCCACCGGTAGATTTTCCGGCCGATGCCAAATCTGTGCGTGATACTATGCTCTGTACTTGTCTGGTGAACGAGCATGACGTGCGGATTTCTACCGTAGAGCACCTGAACGCCGCCCTGGCGGGTCTGGGTATCGACAACATTATTGTTGAAGTCGACGCGCCAGAAATTCCGATTATGGATGGCAGTGCTGCACCGTTCGTCTATCTGTTGCTGGATGCCGGCATCGAAGAACTGAACTGCGCGAAGAAATTTGTCCGCATCAAAGAGACCGTTCGCGTCGAAGATGGCGACAAGTGGGCTGAATTTAAACCGTACAATGGTTTCTCGCTGGACTTTACCATCGACTTTAACCATCCGGCGATTGATTCCAGCACCCAGCGCTATGCGATGAACTTCTCTGCCGATGCGTTTATGCGTCAGATCAGCCGAGCCCGTACGTTTGGCTTCATGCGTGATATCGAATATCTGCAGTCCCGCGGCCTGTGCCTGGGCGGCAGCTTCGATTGTGCCATCGTTGTTGACGATTATCGCGTACTGAACGAAGACGGCCTGCGTTTCGAAGATGAATTCGTTCGTCACAAAATGCTGGACGCTATCGGCGACCTGTTCATGTGTGGTCACAACATCATTGGTGCATTTACCGCGTTCAAATCCGGTCATGCGCTGAACAACAAACTGTTGCAGGCCGTCCTGGCAAAACAGGAAGCCTGGGAATATGTGACCTTCGAAGACGAAGCAGAACTGCCGTTGGCTTTCAAAGCGCCAAGCATGGTTCTGGCGTAACGGTTCACGCCGTTTCGTAAAAAATCGACTGGTTAACCTGGTACTCTCTCCGGCCAGGAAGACCAGTCGTTTTTATTTTTACCCTTCTTTGTTTGTCCCAGCGTTATTTCTAGTCTGTCCTGCGTAGAAAGTGTGTGCGTTAGCTGCATTCTTGACCGTTTTTCCCCGCGGCGGCGCCTCATTCCTGCTGATGTGTATTGGCTTTAGTGGTAATATCTGGGCGCTTAAAAAAATAACTGAAGATAGCCTGTAACAGGCTGGCTTATGTGGTGGAGCAAGTGAGCGGAATACTGACGCGCTGGCGACAATTTGGCAGACGTTACTTCTGGCCGCATCTCTTATTAGGGATGGTCGCGGCGAGTTTCGGCTTGCCTGTGCTCAGCAACAGTGCCGAAGCGGCGACGCCGACGAAGACCTCTACCAGCAAACACGATCTCAATACGCGGGTTAACTTTACAAATCTCGCCTGGCTTGAAGCCAATCGCCGCCCGAATTTCTCCGTTGATTACTGGCACCAGCACGCTATCCGCACGGTTATCCGACATCTCTCCTTCGCGATGGCGCCGCAGGCAATGCCTGTTGCGGAAGAGGCGCTGCCGGTGCAGGCGCAGCATCTTGCCCTGCTGGACACGCTCAACGCGCTGCTCACGCAGGACAGCCAGCCGCCGGTCATGGTTCGCCAGACGGCGCAACGCGCGCTCGTTCCTCCTGTTTCATTCTCTGTTTCAACCTGGATTAGCCAGGTTCACGGCATTCGCGCCGGGCCTCAACGCCTCAGCTAAATTAACTTTTTCAATACCTTAATTTATCTGCCCATGATGGGGCGTTTGAGAATTTATTATGCTAATCAAATTATTAACTAAAGTTTTTGGTAGTCGTAACGATCGTACCCTGCGCCGTATGCGCAAAGCTGTTGCCGTCATCAACGGTATGGAACCGGCGATGGAGAAGCTCTCTGATGATGAGCTGAAAGCGAAAACGGCGGAATTCCGTGCGCGTCTGGAAAAAGGTGAAACCTTAGAAAGCCTGATCCCGGAAGCATTTGCTGTCGTGCGTGAAGCAAGTAAGCGCGTGTTCGGCATGCGTCACTTCGACGTTCAGCTGCTGGGCGGGATGGTGCTTAACGAACGCTGCATCGCGGAAATGCGTACCGGTGAAGGTAAAACCCTGACCGCAACGCTGCCGGCTTACCTGAATGCGTTGACCGGTAAAGGCGTTCACGTCGTTACCGTCAACGACTATCTGGCGCAGCGTGACGCCGAAAACAACCGTCCACTGTTCGAATTCCTCGGCATGACCGTCGGCATCAACATGTCTGGCCTGCCTGCACCAGCCAAGCGTGAAGCGTATAACGCAGACATTACCTACGGTACCAACAACGAATACGGCTTCGACTACCTGCGTGACAACATGGCGTTCAGCCCTGAAGAGCGCGTCCAGCGTAAGCTGCACTACGCGCTGGTGGATGAGGTGGACTCCATCCTGATCGATGAAGCGCGTACTCCGCTTATCATCTCCGGCCCGGCTGAAGACAGCTCCGAGATGTACCGTAAGGTCGACAAAATCATTCCACACCTGCTGCGCCAGGAGAAAGAAGACTCGGATACCTTCCAGGGTGAAGGTCACTTCTCCGTGGATGAAAAAGCGCGCCAGGTGAACCTGACCGAGCGTGGTCTGGTGAAAATCGAAGAGCTGCTGGTGGCTGAAGGCATTATGGAAGAGGGCGAGTCTCTGTACTCCCCAAGCAACATCATGCTGATGCACCATGTGACCGCCGCGCTGCGTGCCCACGCGCTGTTCACCCGCGACGTCGACTACATCGTAAAAGACGGCGAAGTGATCATTGTCGATGAGCACACCGGTCGTACCATGCAGGGACGTCGCTGGTCTGACGGTCTGCACCAGGCTGTAGAAGCCAAAGAAGGCGTGGATATTCAAAACGAAAACCAGACGCTGGCGTCTATCACCTTCCAGAACTACTTCCGTCTGTACGAGAAGCTGGCGGGCATGACCGGTACAGCCGATACCGAAGCGTTTGAATTCAGCTCTATCTACAAGCTGGATACCGTGGTCGTTCCAACCAACCGTCCGATGATCCGTAAGGATATGCCGGACCTGGTGTACATGACCGAAGCGGAGAAAATTCAGGCGATCATCGAAGATATCCGCGAGCGTACCGCGAAGGGCCAGCCGGTACTGGTGGGGACCATCTCCATCGAGAAGTCCGAAGTGGTGTCTAACGAGCTGACGAAAGCAGGCATCAAGCACAACGTTCTGAACGCCAAGTTCCACGCTAAAGAAGCAGATATCGTTGCGCAGGCAGGTTATCCGGCAGCGGTAACCATCGCCACCAACATGGCGGGTCGTGGTACCGATATTATGCTGGGCGGTAGCTGGCAGGCCGAGGTGGCTGAGCTGGAAAACCCAACGCCTGAACAGATTGCTCAGATTAAGGCCGACTGGCAGGTGCGTCACGACGCGGTGCTGGCATCCGGCGGTCTGCACATTATCGGTACCGAGCGTCACGAATCGCGTCGTATCGATAACCAGCTGCGTGGTCGTGCGGGTCGTCAGGGTGATGCCGGTTCTTCCCGCTTCTATCTGTCGATGGAAGATGCGCTGATGCGTATTTTCGCCTCCGACCGCGTGTCCGGCATGATGCGTAAGCTGGGCATGAAGCCGGGTGAAGCCATTGAGCACCCGTGGGTTACCAAAGCGATCGCGAACGCACAGCGTAAAGTGGAAAGCCGCAACTTCGATATTCGTAAGCAGCTGCTGGAATACGATGACGTGGCTAACGACCAGCGTCGTGCGATCTACACCCAGCGTAACGAACTGCTGGACGTGTCCGACGTGAGCGAAACCATCAACAGCATTCGTGAAGATGTGTTTAAAGCCACGATTGATGCGCACATTCCGCCGCAGTCTCTGGAAGAGATGTGGGACATCGAAGGCCTGCAGGAACGCCTGAAAAACGACTTCGACCTCGACCTGCCAATCAAAGAGTGGCTGGATAAAGAGCCTGAGCTGCACGAAGAGACCCTGCGCGAGCGTATCTACGAAACCGCGCTGGACGTCTACAAGCGTAAGGAAGAGGTCGTTGGCGCTGAGATGATGCGTCACTTCGAAAAAGGCGTGATGCTGCAGACGCTGGACTCCCTGTGGAAAGAGCACCTGGCGGCGATGGACTACCTGCGTCAGGGTATCCACCTGCGTGGCTATGCGCAGAAAGATCCGAAGCAGGAATACAAGCGTGAGTCCTTCTCCATGTTTGCCTCTATGCTTGAGTCGCTGAAGTATGAAGTCATCAGCACCCTGAGCAAGGTTCAGGTGCGTATGCCGGAAGAGGTGGAAGCGATGGAACAGCAGCGTCGTGAAGAAGCCGAGCGTCTGGCGCAAATGCAACAGCTGAGCCATCAGACCGACGACAGCGAAGCCGCAGCGGCGATCGCCGCGCAAACCGGCGATCGTAAAGTGGGTCGTAACGATCCATGCCCGTGCGGTTCTGGTAAAAAGTACAAGGCGTGCCACGGCCGTCTGAGCTAAGTTCATAAAAAAACAAAAAGGCGCAGATTTCTGCGCCTTTTTTATGGAAGTGACAATATGAAAATACTGCAAATTGCCGTCGGGATTATTCGCAACCCGCAAAATCAAATCTTCATCACCCAGCGCGCTGCCGACGCCCATATGGCGAACAAGTGGGAGTTTCCAGGCGGTAAAATCGAGTCAGGTGAAACGCCGGAAGCGGCGCTGGTTCGCGAGCTTCAGGAGGAGGTGGGGATCACCCCGCTTGGCGCAACGCTGTTTGATAAGCTTGAATACCAGTTTCCGGACAGACACATCACGCTGTGGTTCTGGCTGGTGGAAAACTGGGAAGGTGAACCCTGGGGGAAAGAGGGGCAGCCGGGTAACTGGGTGGAGCTTCAGGCAAGTGATGCCGAAAAATTCCCGCCAGCTAATGAGCCTGTGATCCTGCGGTTAGTCGAACAACCGAAGGCCTGCTAAGCGACGCGCCAGCAGGCTTTACGGATTACTGCTGGCTTTCACTCCAGTCATCGCTGTCCGAAAAATCGCCTTTACTCGGAATGCGTTTCTCTTCCGCCGCCCATTCGCCCAGGTCAATAAGCTGGCAGCGTTTGCAGCAGAATGGGCGGAATGGACTCACTTCGCCCCAGACAACGGTTTTACCACAGGTCGGGCAGTTTACGGTGGTGACATCAGACATCGGCACTCCTTAACAACAGGCCAGTTCAAAATCGAGGCGTTCCGGCACGGTGCCATTTTCGCTGTCCAGCGGCATAAAGCGAATCGCAAAGCGGCTCTTATGCCCGGAAATTTGCGGATAAAGCTGTTCGCCAAGCGATAAATTCAGGCGCAGAAGATCGGCATCATCACCGTTGTCCTGGTAGAAACCGTTCAGGCTGGTTTGCTTGCGGAACGGCGCTGAGTTACGGATCAGATCGAGGATCAGCGACAGCGTCTGGTGCATCGGCTCCAGGCTTGCCAGCCAGCTGTTCACCTGCGCGTCACGCTGCGCTTGTGGCATATGGAGCCACATATGCAGCGTCGGCAGGTCGAAGCTGCAGCAACCGCCAGGGATGCTCAGGCGCTGGCGCACCAGGCCAATCAGGCGGTCCTCACGCAAAAACTGCCCGACGCGCGGTGCGGCCATCAGGATGCTGCTGCTGGTTTTAAGCTGCTGACGAAGGGAATCGATACGGCTTACGTCCACCCCCGGAACCTCAGCCCATGCCTGCAATTTACGCTGCTGGCGCTCCAGCTCTTTAAGCAATTCTGTGCGGACATCGCCGC
Organism: Enterobacter cloacae complex sp. 2021EL-01169; assembly: GCF_020733125.1. Taxonomy (NCBI): domain Bacteria; kingdom Pseudomonadati; phylum Pseudomonadota; class Gammaproteobacteria; order Enterobacterales; family Enterobacteriaceae; genus Enterobacter; species Enterobacter cloacae complex sp. 2021EL-01169. Next base: position 102,963 of record NZ_JAJFTC010000008.1, on the reverse strand, counting down.
GTTCAATCACATCCAGCAGATCGCCTACATTGCGGAAGAAGTGCAACGCCGTAGCATGATCGTTAACCGGCAGATGTTGTGAAAGCTGCTGAATGAGGAATTCGATGCGCAGCCAGGTACGCATTTTTTCGTTGAGCGGATGCTCAAAAAGGATGTGAGTCGACATTATGGTTTTTCCTGTGCAACGGCCTGCCCGGCTAACGTCAGATACTGCGCGTGCAGACGGGCAACATCCGATGCAATAGCATCTGGTGCGCCGTTATTATCAATAACATCATCCGCCACGGCAAGGCGCTGAGCGCGCGTGGCCTGAGCGGCGAGAATATGTTCAGCATGCTCGCGCGAGACGTGGTCTCGCATCATGGTTCTCTGGATTTGCGTCTCGGGTGCGACATCAATCACCAGTACCCGATCGGCTTTCTGATGCAGCTGATTTTCCACCAGCAGCGGAACCACCCACAAGACATAGGGCGAGCGGGCTTCGGCTATCTGACGCTGTGTTTCCTGGTGGATAATGGGATGGAGCAGGGCATTAAGCCAGGCTTTTTCCGCTGAATCGGAAAAAATGCATTCGCGAAGCTGACGGCGATTTAGCGTGCCATCGGCATTGATGATTGCCTGGCCAAACTGTTCTGCGATGGCCTTAAGCGCGGGTGTATTGGGCTCTACCACCTGGCGGGCAATAATATCGGCATCGATAATCGTGATACCCAAACGAGAAAACGCGTCTGCAACGGTACTTTTGCCACTACCGATGCCACCGGTTAATGCAACGATATACCCCATTAAATCAAATCCTGGGAATTATTCATTATTAAAATCAGTTGATTAAAACTCTCAGGTGCGCCAGCAACTGTTTAGCCCTGTTTACCGGCTTTTTACCAGGTAAATTTATAGGATTGTAGCGTAAAAAAAGAGAATTTCGCAGTCTTGCGGAGCAGGTATTAGTGCGTATGATAGCGTCACTGGAGTTGTGCTTTTAACATATTTGCCTCTAACCCCAGGAATCCGCACATGCGTATCGAAGAAGATCTGAAGTTAGGTTTCAAAGACGTTCTTATCCGCCCTAAACGCTCTACACTGAATGTCGCTCAGACGTTGAACTCGAACGTCAATTCACCTTTAAGCATTCCGGTCAGACCTGGTCTGGCGTGCCGATCATCGCTGCCAACATGGATACTGTGGGAACCTTTGAGATGGCAACCGCGCTGGCACAGTTCGGCATCCTCACCGCCGTGCACAAACATTACAGCCCTGAAGAGTGGGATGCGTTTGTGGCGTCCGCCTCTGCTGATGTGGTGAAGCACGTGATGGTCTCCACCGGTACCTCCGATGCGGATTTCGAGAAGACCAAACAGATTCTGAAGGCTAACCCGGCGCTGAACTTCGTTTGTATTGATGTGGCGAACGGTTACTCCGAGCACTTCGTACAGTTCGTCAGCAAGGCGCGTGAGGCCTGGCCGACGAAAACCATCATCGCGGGCAACGTGGTGACCGGTGAAATGTGTGAAGAGCTGATCCTCTCCGGTGCCGATATCGTGAAAGTGGGCATCGGTCCGGGCTCCGTATGCACCACGCGCGTCAAAACCGGCGTCGGTTATCCGCAGCTCTCTGCCGTCATTGAATGTGCCGATGCGGCGCACGGGCTGGGCGGCCAGATCATCAGCGACGGTGGTTGCACCATGCCGGGTGATGTTGCAAAGGCCTTCGGCGGCGGCGCGGACTTCGTGATGCTCGGCGGCATGCTGGCAGGTCACGAAGAGAGCGGCGGTACCGTAGTAGAAGAGAACGGCGAGAAATTTATGCTGTTCTACGGTATGAGCTCTGAGTCTGCGATGACCCGCCACGTCGGCGGCGTGGCAAAATACCGTGCGGCAGAAGGTAAAACCGTCAAGCTGCCTCTGCGCGGCCCGGTTGAAAACACCGCACGCGATATCCTCGGCGGCCTGCGCTCTGCCTGCACCTACGTTGGCGCCTCCCGCCTGAAAGAGCTGACAAAGCGTACGACGTTTATTCGCGTTCAGGAACAAGAAAACCGCGTATTCAACAGCCTGTAATGGCTATCGCTGGCGCATGCCCGTGCGCCAGCCCTGTTGTACTATCCCGCGCTCATCGCATCTCCCAGGTGGAATATCGGCAGGTACATTGCCACCACCAGCGTACCGATAATGACCCCCGTCACTATCAGAAGCACTGGCTCCAGAAGCGCCGCCAGATTCTCTGCACGTTGAAAGGTCTGTTCCGTATGATGGCGGGCAAGGTTTGCCAGCATGATATCCAGCGCACCTGACATTTCACCGGTTCGTAAAAGCTGAACACAGAGCGGGGTAAAGATTGCCGCTCTTTGAAAGGATGACCAGACGGGAAGGCCTTTTTCAATGTCCTCCCGCACGCCGCGCAGTATTCCCTGCCAGTACTGACTTTCAACGGTCTCCTCGGCACTCTCCAGGCCCTGTAAAAAGGGGATACCCGCCTGTTGCGTGAGTGACAGCACGGTAAAGACGTGTCCCAGCTTTTGACCTTTTGCCAGTGCGCCCATCACGGGCGTATGCAGCAGGATGCACTGCCAGCGAGGATTCTGCCGCAGAGCCCAGGCGACGGCTAAGGGGGCTAATAGCAGGACGAACAACGCAAGGGCATATGACTGCATAAAGGCGGCCATCCCCATAACCATCTGTGTCAGCACGGGAAGCGGGGTATTAAACGTTTTGTAGATCGCGGCAAATTCGGGCAGGACCAGAGTGACCATCGCCAGCACGACGAGCACAGCCAGCGTCAGGACGATCGCCGGGTAGCGCAGCGCCTTTTTCACTTTTGCACTGAGCTGCTGCTGCGCTTTTTGTTGCTGCGCGAGCTGACGACAGCACACCTCCAGCTTCCCCGTCAGCTCTCCGGTTTTCACCATCGAGACATGCAGCGGGCTAAAAACAGCTGGCCACTTTTTTAGCGACTCAGAAAACGGGCATCCTTCACTGAGCTCATCGGCAATGCTTTGCAGCAGCGCCTGCCACGGTTTTAACGGATGTTGCTCTGCCAGCATTTGCAGGCTGTGGGACAGCGTCAGCCCAGCCTGCAGCAGCGAGGCGAGCTGATGAAACATCTCGTCGCAGTGGTGTGGCCGCCAGCGCTGTCGCTGCGCGCATCGGGTCAGCGTCAGAGGATGGAGGTCGTTACGCATCAGCCGGGTGAAGGCCGCATTGCGGTCTGTGGCCCAGAGTGTCCCGCTTCGGGGTTCTCCATCTTTGGTGAGCGCACGCCAGCGCCAGAGCTGATTAGCCGCCATTGGGCATTCCCAGGACGCGCAGCAACTCTTCAATCGTGGTTAGCCCTTGTTCGACGGCCCTGCAGCCGTGTTCAAAAAGAGAAACCATCCCCGCCTGCCGGGCGCTCGCCTCTATGACGTCAGTTCCCGCCCCGCTGGCAATGGCCTGCCGCAGGGCATTGTCGATGGCGAGTACTTCAAAAATGGCCACGCGGCCATAAAAGCCGTGATAACAGCGATCGCAGCCGGTGGGCTGCCAGCGTGGAAGCGGCCTGGGCCATACTGAGCGAGGTAGTTGAGCCTGATCGCGGGTTTCCCGGCGACAATGTGGGCACAAACGCCGGACCAGTCGCTGGGCAATCACCATCGTCAGCGCGGAAGAAATCATCCAGCGCGCGACGCCCATCTGCTCCAGGCGAATCAGCGTTTCCGTCGTCGAGTTGGTGTGCAGGGTCGACAGCACCAGATGCCCGGTCTGGGCAGCATTAATGGCAATCCCGGCCGTTTCTCCGTCACGGATTTCGCCGACCATAATGATGTCGGGATCCTGACGTAGCAGTGCGCGCAGCACGTTCTGGAAGGTTAAACCCGCCCGGGGATTAATCTGCGTCTGGTTTAATCCGGCAAGGGGGATCTCAATAGGATCTTCCACGCTGCAGATGTTGACGTCAGGGGTGTTACGCGACTGCAAAGCGCTGTACAGCGTCACGGTTTTGCCGCTGCCGGTAGGGCCGGTGACCAGAATCAGCCCCTGCGGCTGGTGGAGAACCGCATTAAAACAGGCCAACTGTTCAGCATTCATGCCAAGCGCTTTCGGCTCAAGGGCCTGCGGAACCTGATGCAGGAGGCGCAGCACAATTTTTTCGCCGCCGCTGCAGGGAAGCGTCGCGATCCGAAACGAGACCGGCTCATTGGCCAGTTCAATCGTAAACTGGCCGTCCTGAGGCAGCCGGCGTTCTGCAATATCCAGGTTACCCAGCACTTTTAAACGTGCGCTTAACAGGTTAGCCAGTTCAGCGGCAAGCGGAGGCTGCGGACAAAGTACGCCGTCGATACGTAAACGAATCTGGCACGCGTGCTCCATCGGTTCGATATGAATATCAGAGGCGCGCTGGTTGATTGCCTGCTGCAGCGTGTGGTTAAGGACATCTACCGTAGAGTGTGTTTGCGAAACGCCGGGCAGATGCGATTGAGACGTCAGCTGCCGGTGTTTTTCCATGCGCTCCGCGCTCCAGCACTCAATATCAATCCGTTTCTGGGTCGCGAAACGCAGCGCCTCCATGAGTTCGGCCGCGGGCTTTCCCACGACGGCAATGTTGATCCTCTCACTGTCGCTGGATAACAGCAGTGCGTGATGGCGAAGACAAAGCGCCACGAGTTGATCGGTATTCATTCTCCGCTCCTCAGTTATTGCTGAAGCGGAAAACGTCTTCGCAGGCCTGCTTCAGAGCGCTATCAGCACTGATGTTGCAGACGCGCGTCCAGCCCGTCATACCGTTACCATCGCTCCACTGCGGCGTCATGACCACTTCCAGCCCGTTAAGACTTTCCTGTCCTGTTAAGGTCACGATCCCTTTCGCTACGCTCATTCCGGAAACGTAGCGTGTCGTGGTGGGGGAAGGGATGCCGTTGCTGTTGGCATCGCAGCTCTCCACACCACCGTGATCCAGCGCGCAAAGTTCAATGGCGGTGCGGTAGGGAACGAAGGTTTGCAGCATATCGGTCAGCGCCGCTTTGCGCAGGTAGTTCTGATAGGCAGGTATGCCGATGGCGCTCAGAATCGCAATAATGCCGATGACCACCATCAGCTCAATAAGAGTGAATCCGTGTTGTCTGTTCATATCTGCTCCTTACGTTAAGTGGCGCTACTCTGTCAGCGCAAAAGGGCAGAAACGAGGGGCAAAAAAGGGAACGGGAAAGCGCGTTCAGAGAATTAATGCGGTGTTGCAGGAAAGAACAGCGGATTTGCGAGCGGGGCTGAAATTCCCCTCTCCAGGCGGAGAGGGGAGGAATCACTATTTAAAACGCATCGAGAGGTCGAGGGCGCGAACGTGCTTGGTCAGCGCGCCGACGGAGATGTAATCCACGCCGGTTTCGGCGAATTCACGGATCGTTTCGAAGGTGACGTTTCCGGAGACTTCGAGCTGGGCCCGGCCATTGGTCAGTTTTACCGCCTCACGCATCTGCTCGGTTTCGAAGTTATCGAGCATGATGATATCGGCCCCGGCCTTAATCGCCTGCTCCAGCTCGTCCAGGTTTTCTACTTCTACTTCAACCGGCACATCCGGATGCAGCCAGAAGGCCTTCTCCACCGCCTGACGTACGGAACCCGATGCAATAATGTGGTTCTCTTTAATCAGGAAAGCGTCGGACAGGCCCAGACGATGGTTTGCGCCGCCGCCGCAGAGCACCGCGTACTTCAGCGCCGTGCGCAGGCCAGGCAGCGTTTTGCGGGTATCCAGCAGCTGGGTTCGGGTGCCGGCCAGCAGGTCAACGTAACGACGCACTTCGCTGGCGACGCCAGAGAGCGTTTGTACAAAATTGAGCGCGGTACGTTCGCCGGTCAGCAAGACGCGGGAAGGGCCGTCCAGCTCGAACAGCGGCTGATTTGGCGTGACGCTATCGCCGTCCTCCACGTGCCATGTGACCTGCACATCATCGCCCGCCAGCTGGGTAAAGACCTCTTCAACCCAGCGCTTACCGCAAAACACACCCTCTTCACGGGTGATAATGACCGCGTGGGAGCGCGTCTCTTTCGGCAACAATTGTGCGGTAATATCTTTATCGGCATTGACGTCACCGCCCAGATCTTCTTTCAAAGCATGGGCAACGCTTGCCGGAATATCCATATTAATACGTTCCAGAAGCGCTTCACGTCGGTGGTCGGGGTTGTAGCGGCGAGGCGGCATGATAAAACTCCAAATTGGTAACGAATCAAAATATTGAAACATGCTACTCTGAACCGAGTAACAGCACCATACATAAGGAGTTCCAGCATGTTGTTAGAAAACGGATGGCTGGTGGATGCGCGGCATGTGCCTTCGCCGCACCACGACTGCCGCCCGGAGGATGAAAAGCCCACACTGCTGGTGGTTCATAATATTAGTCTCCCGCCGGGGGAATTCGGCGGCCCGTGGATCGATGCGTTATTCACGGGAACGATAGATCCCGATGCCCATCCTTTCTTTGCTGAGATTGCGCATCTGCGCGTGTCGGCTCATTGCCTGATTCGTCGCGATGGTGAAGTGGTTCAGTATGTTCCCTTTGATAAGCGCGCCTGGCATGCCGGGGTGTCGATGTATCACGGGCGCGAACGGTGCAACGATTTTTCTATCGGGATCGAACTGGAAGGCACGGATACCACGCCCTACACCGATTCACAGTATCAACAGCTAGCGGCTGTGACCCGCACGCTTATCGGACTTTACCCGGCCATCGCCGACAATATTACCGGGCACAGCGATATCGCTCCGGCGAGAAAAACCGATCCCGGCCCGGCATTTGACTGGCCGCGGTTCCGCGCCATGCTCACCGCGTCGTCAGAATAAGGAGATACCATGACGTTGTTTACCATGCTGCTGGTTATCATCGCTGAACGCCTGTTCAAGCTCGGTGAGCACTGGCATCTGGATCACCGGCTGGAGGTGTTATTCCGCCGTATCAAGCACTTTTCCATGCTGCGCACGCTGCTGATGATGGCGGGCGTGATGGTGATTACGTTCCTGCTGCTGCGCGCGCTGTATGGACTCTTTTTCAACGTGCCGCTGCTAGTGGTGTGGATCCTGCTCGGCGTGCTCTGCATTGGAGCGGGCAAGGTGCGTTTGCACTATCACGCGTACCTTAAAGCTGCCTCCCGTGACGATGCCCATGCGCGCAATGCCATGGCGAGCGAGCTGACGATGATCCACGGCGTGCCGCCGGACTGCGACGAGCGCGAGTTCCTGCGCGAACTGCAGAACGCGCTGCTGTGGATTAACTTCCGTTACTACCTGGCGCCGCTGTTCTGGTTTGTGGTGGGCGGTCCATGGGGACCGGTCTTGCTGATGGGGTATGCGTTCCTGCGCGCCTGGCAGACCTGGCTTGCTCGCTATCTGACGCCGCACGAGCGTTTGCTGTCCGGCATTGATGCCATCCTGCACGTGGTTGACTGGCTTCCGGTGCGTCTGGTGGGCGTGGTGTACGCGTTAATTGGCCACGGTGAAAAAGCGCTGCCCGCGTGGTTCGCCTCGCTTGCCGATCGCCATACGTCGCAGTATCAGGTGTTAACGCGTCTGGCGCAGTTCTCGCTGGCGCGCGAGCCGCATACCGACAAGATTGAAACGCCGAAAGCCGCTGTCTCCATGGCGAAGAAAACGTCGTTTGTGGTCGTGGTTATCGTGGCGCTGCTGACGATCTACGGCACGCTGGTGTAAGCCAGCGCGCCGTAACGATTAAAGCGTGTCCGCAGGCGGGATGCCGAAATCAGGCATCCCGTTTTCGTCCCAGCGGACAAGCTTCAGGCGAGTATGACGGTTCGGATCGTAAAGCGGATCGCCTTCAATTTCGGTGTAATTTCTTGCGTGGTATACCAATACATCTTCCCCTTCCGGCGTTTGCGTAAAGCTGTTGTGGCCTGGCCCGTACTGGCGGTTCTCGTAGCTGGTGACGAAAACCGGGCGAGGGGATTTGTGCCAGTTTGCCGGGTTTTGCGGATCGGCGTTCAGGTCTATCCACAGTAATCCCATGCAGTAGTTCTCATCGGTGGCGCTGGCGGAGTAGCTGATAAACAGCTTATCGCCGTGAACCAGCACCGCCGGACCTTCGTTGACCCAGAAACCACGGCATTCCCAGTCGTATTCTGGCTTGCTGAGCATCACCGGCTCACCTTTCAGCGTCCACGGGTTCTCCATTTCGCACAGATAGAGGTTAGAGTTACCGGAAATATCCGGGGCTTTTTGCGCCCACAGGTACCAGCGTTTGCCCTGATGAACAAAGGTGGTGGCGTCCAGGGCGAAGGTGTCGAACGGGGTGTTGATTTGCCCTTTCTCGATCCAGGTACCGCTGAGCGGATCGCGGTCCGCACACTCAATCGCAAACATGCGGTGCTGGAACATCCCGAGCGCGTCGAGCGCCTGGGTGTGCGTGGCGGCAAAATAGATGTACCACTTTCCGTCAATGTGGTGCAGTTCTGGCGCCCAGATTAGCTGGCTCATCGGGCCGGTCTCGGATTTGCGCCAGACCACCACTTCTTCGGCATGACGTAAGCCTTCCAGCGAGTCTGCGCGGCGGATCGCCAGCCTGTCGTACTGCGGCACGGAGGCAATAAAATAGTACTGTCCCTCATGGCGTAAAATGTACGGGTCGGCGCGTTGTTCGATAAACGGGTTTGGCCAGTTATGCATGCGGCTTTCCTTATTTAGTCTCAGCGGCTTTGAGTTCCTGATAGTCATTCAGCTCGCGGTAATTGTTGCGGCGTTTTTCCAGATCGGACTGGATCTGCTTCATGGTCTCACGGTCCACTTTCAGCAGACGTACCACCCCAGCGGTAATTAAGTATCCAATGCCCGGAATGACGGTAAAGAGCAGTACGATCCCGTTAATGGCGTCCGCGCTTTGCGCTTTTGCGCCCGCGTCATAACCGTACCAGGAGAGCAGGAAGCCGACCATCGCACCGGCAATCGCCAGGCCCAGCTTCAGGAAGAAGATGTTACCCGAGAAGCTGATCCCGGTGATGCGTTTTCCGGTTTTCCACTCGCCGTAGTCGTCCACGTCGGCCATCAGCGACCAGTGCAGCGGAGACGGGATCTGGTGCAGGATGTTCAGCAGGACGTAGAGCACCACGATGGTGACGGTCGCTTTCGGGTCGAAGAAATAAAAGGCGCAGGAGAAAATCGCCAGCACGATGTTGGTCCAGAAGAAGACCTTCAGCTTGCACCAGCGGTCGGTCAGCACTTTTGCCAGCACGCTGCCGAGCATCATGCCGACAACGCCCAGGCTGATAAACAGCGTGGCGAAGTGGGTGCTCTGGCCCATCACCCAGGTGACGTAATACATGGTGGCCGCCATGCGGATAAAGCCCGGGCAGACGTTGCAGAGCGTCAGGAGCAGAATGCGCACCCACTGGTCGTTCTTCCACACGTCTTTCAGGTCGTTTTTCAACTGGTCATTGGTCTGGACTGCCGGGCGCACGCGCTCGCGCACGGTGGCGAAGCAGAACAGGAACATGCAGGTGCCAATCAGCGCCAGCACGGTCATGGCCATCTGGTAGCCTTTGGCTTTGTTGTCCCCGCCAAACCAGTCGGCCATCGGCAGCAGCGTTAATGAGAGCAGCAGCGTGGCGATGCCGACCAGCACGAAGCGATACGACTGGCAGGCCACACGTTCTTTTGGATCGTTAGTGATCACCCCGCCCAGCGAGCAGTAGGGGATGTTGATGGCGGTGTAGGTGAGTGACAGCAGGAAGTAGGTGACAAAGGCATAGATAACTTTGCTGTTATAGCTCCACTCTGGCGTGGTGAACATCAGGATGCTGAACAGCGCGTACGGGAAAGCGATCCACAGCAGCCATGGACGAAAGCGGCCATATTTGCTGCGGGTGCGGTCGGCAATCGCACCCATGATCGGGTCCGTTACGGCGTCAATCACGCGGACAGACAGCAGCAGCACGCCGACCAGCGCAGGAGCCAGACCAAAAATATCCGTATAAAAATAGTTAACAAACAGCATGATAGCGCCGAAGATGATGTTACATCCGGCGTCGCCCATCCCATAGCCGATCTTTTCTTTTACTGACAGCTTTGCGTTATCCATAGACTGCTCTCCGGGTTACGGTATGGAGAGAATTATTTGCTGGCGAAGGGATATATGCGTTGCAGTATCAGGGCGGTGATATGGATAAATGCGCTGTGGGCGTGAAAGTGTGAGGGAGGTAACAACGCGCGGCACCCGCAAAAGCAGGCACCGCGGTGGGAGGCTTAGTGCGCCTTCATGGCATTACGGCTTTTCTGACTGAAGAGATAGCCAACGCCGAGTAATGCAATCCAGACCGGAATCAGGTAGACGGAAATCGCCATACCTGGGGTGATCAGCATGATCACCAGCACGGCCGCCATGAACAGCAGGCAGATCCAGTTACCCAGCGGATAGAGCAGGGCAGGGAAGCGCGTGGTGACGCCCTGCTGCTGCTTCGCGCGGCGGAACTTCATGTGCGCCAGGCTGATCATCGCCCAGTTGATGACCAGCGCAGAGACCACCAGCGCCATCAGCAGGCCAAACGCCGATTCCGGTGCCATGTAGTTAATGAGCACGCAAAGGGCGGTCACGATGGCGGAAACAATGATGGTATTCACTGGCACGCCGCGTTTATCAACGTTAAGCAGCATCTTCGGCGCGTTACCCTGCTGGGCCAGGCCGAACAGCATGCGGCTGTTGCAGTATACGCAGCTGTTGTAAACGGAGAGCGCTGCGGTCAGCACCACGATGTTCAGCGCGTTGGCGACAAAGGTGTCGCCCAGCTCGTGGAAGATCAGCACAAACGGGCTGGTGTCAGCAGTCACGCGCGTCCACGGCAGCAGGGAGAGCAGCACCGCCAGTGAGCCCACATAGAAGATCAGGATGCGGTAGATAACCTGATTGGTGGCTTTCGGGATGCTCTGCTCCGGGTTGTCGGCTTCAGCAGCGGTGATGCCCACCAGCTCCAGGCCGCCGAAGGAGAACATTATGATCGCCATCATCATCACCAGGCCGGTCATGCCGTGAGGCAGGAAGCCACCCTGTTCCCAGAGGTTGCGCACCGTGGCCTGCGGGCCGCCGTTGCCGCTGAACAGCAGCCAGCCGCCGAAGATAATCATCGCCACCACGGCAATGACCTTGATGATGGCAAACCAGAACTCCATCTCCCCGAACACTTTAACGTTGGTCAGGTTAATGGCGTTGATAATGACGAAGAAGGCTGCAGCAGAAGCCCAGGTTGGGATTTCGGGATACCAGAACTGAATGTATTTCCCGACGGCGGTCAGTTCGGCCATGGCAACCAGAACGTACAGCACCCAGTAGTTCCAGCCCGAGGCGAAACCGGCAAAGCTGCCCCAGTACTTATAGGCAAAGTGGCTGAAGGAGCCTGCGACCGGCTCTTCCACGACCATTTCGCCCAGCTGGCGCATGATCAGAAAAGCAATGAAACCCGCAATCGCGTAACCCAAAATAATGCCCGGACCGGCAGACTGGATAACGGATGCGCTGCCCAGAAACAGGCCGGTACCAATCGCACCGCCCAGTGCGATGAGCTGAATATGGCGGTTTTTAAGCCCGCGCTTTAGCTGATCGCCGTGCTGTTGAGCTTCCATTTGAAACCTCGTGTGTGGTTGTTATGTTCACGCTGAGCGTGTGTAATTATGAAAATCCATATTCTGTATTTATTTCTTTACGGTTAACGAGACCGAAAAAAGCGGAGATGACTTCCGTAAGCGCCAGAATAGTGGTAAGTGCCTGCGAATGCACCTGCTTTATGAAGGGGTGATGACGACTTGAATAAAAAGAAAGCATTTGTAAATCGGCCCGCTCGTTGTTCCTCACCCAACCTATAGAATAGAAATGCGCCTTAAGTGGGCGAATTTTCATTATTTGCCTTGTTGAATCGCTTCAGATTGCAAAAACCCTCGTTTCATTATGGTTAAAACTCCCTCTTTGTGGGTAATCAACTCATTTGTGCAAAGTTACATTTCTGAAACGTTATTTCTGTAAGGTTGTTAAAATGTGCAGGGTTTACTGATTTCAATCAAAACCAATATGGACAGAAGGTGAATACTTTGTTACTTTAGCGATACGAAATAGAAATTGGTAAGACCAATTGACTCCGGGCAAAAAGGCGTAAGACAGGGAATATGGCCTACAGCAAAATTCGCCAACCAAAACTATCTGATGTGATTGAGCAGCAGCTGGAGTTTTTAATCCTCGAAGGGACTCTGCGCCCGGGTGAGAAACTTCCGCCAGAACGCGAACTGGCAAAACAGTTCGACGTTTCACGTCCCTCTCTGCGTGAGGCGATTCAACGTCTCGAAGCAAAGGGCTTGCTGCTTCGTCGCCAGGGCGGCGGAACCTTTGTGCAAAACAGCCTGTGGCAGAGCTTCAGCGATCCGCTGGTAGAACTTCTCTCTGACCACCCAGAATCCCAGTTTGACCTGCTTGAGACCCGTCACGCGCTGGAAGGTATTGCGGCCTATTACGCCGCCCTTCGCAGCACTGATGAAGATCGCGTGCGTATCCGCGAGCTTCATCAGGCCATTGAACGGGCACAGCAGTCCGGCGATTTAGACGCCGAGTCCAGCGCCGTCGTCCAGTATCAAATTGCCGTCACCGAAGCGGCCCACAACGTGGTGCTCCTCCATCTGCTACGCTGCATGGAGCCGATGCTGGCCCAGAACGTTCGTCAAAATTTTGAATTGTTGTATGCCCGTCGGGACATGCTCCCACTGGTAAGCAACCATCGCACCCGAGTATTCGAGGCGATAATGGCCGGGGAACCGGAGCAGGCGCGCGAAGCGTCGCACCGCCATCTGGCTTTCATTGAGGAAATCTTGCTGGACCGCAGCCGTGAACAATCGCGTCGCGAACGTTCATTACGCCGCATACAGCAACGAAAGGATTAAGCGCCAGGTACTTTTAGAGCGCGGCAACTAAACGCAGAACCTGTCTTATTGTGTTCTTGCCCAAGAGCACAATGGGACAGGTTCCAGACAAATCAACGTATTAGATAGATAAGGAATACCCCCATGTCAGAACGTCTCCAAAATGACGTGGATCCGATCGAAACTCGCGACTGGCTACAGGCGATCGAATCGGTCATCCGTGAAGAAGGTGTTGAGCGCGCTCAGTATCTGATTGATCAGCTGCTTTCTGAAGCCCGCAAAGGCGGCGTGAAGGTTGCTTCAGGTGCAGGGGCTAGCAACTACGTAAACACGATTGCCGTTGAAGACGAACCGGAATACCCGGGCAATCTGGATCTGGAACGTCGTATCCGTTCTGCCATCCGCTGGAACGCCATCATGACCGTTCTGCGCGCATCCAAGAAAGACCTGGAACTGGGTGGCCACATGGCGTCCTTCCAGTCTTCTGCGACCGTTTACGAAGTGTGCTTCAACCACTTCTTCCGTGCAGCGAACGAGAAAGACGGCGGCGATCTGGTGTACTTCCAGGGCCACATCTCTCCGGGCATCTATGCACGTGCATTCCTGGAAGGTCGTCTGACTGAAGAGCAGATGAACAACTTCCGTCAGGAAGTTCACGGTAAAGGTCTGTCTTCTTACCCGCACCCTAAACTGATGCCTGAATTCTGGCAGTTCCCGACCGTATCCATGGGTCTGGGCCCAATTGGTGCGATCTACCAGGCGAAATTCCTGAAGTATCTGGAACACCGTGGTCTGAAAGACACCTCTGAGCAGACCGTATACGCCTTCCTGGGCGACGGCGAAATGGATGAGCCAGAATCTAAAGGCGCGATCACCATCGCGACCCGTGAGAAGCTGGACAACCTGTGCTTCATCATCAACTGTAACCTGCAGCGTCTGGATGGTCCGGTAACCGGTAACGGCAAGATCATCAACGAACTGGAAGGCATCTTCGCAGGTGCTGGCTGGAACGTGATCAAAGTCATGTGGGGTTCCCGTTGGGACGAACTGCTGCGTAAAGACACCAGCGGTAAACTGATCCAGCTGATGAACGAAACCGTTGACGGTGACTACCAGACCTTCAAATCCAAAGACGGTGCCTACGTACGTGAGCACTTCTTCGGCAAATATCCAGAAACCGCAGCCCTGGTTGCAGACTGGACTGATGAGCAGATCTGGGCCCTGAACCGCGGTGGTCACGATCCGAAGAAAATTTACGCTGCACTGAAAAAAGCGCGTGAAACCAAAGGTAAAGCGACTGTAATCCTGGCCCACACCATCAAAGGTTACGGCATGGGTGATACCGCAGAAGGTAAAAACATCGCTCACCAGGTTAAGAAAATGAACATGGACGGCGTGCGCTATATCCGCGACCGTTTCAACGTTCCAGTGACCGATGAGCAGGTCGAAAACCTGTCTTACATCACCTTCCCGGAAGGCTCCGAAGAGCACAAGTACCTGCACGAACGTCGTCAGGCGCTGAAAGGCTACCTGCCAGCTCGTCAGCCTAACTTCACCGAGAAGCTGGAACTGCCAGCGCTGGAAGACTTCTCTCAGCTGCTGGAAGAGCAGAACAAAGAGATCTCTACCACTATCGCTTTCGTTCGTGCCCTGAACGTGATGCTGAAAAACAAGTCGATCAAAGATCGCCTGGTGCCAATCATCGCCGACGAAGCGCGTACTTTCGGTATGGAAGGTCTGTTCCGTCAGATCGGTATCTACAGCCCGAACGGCCAGCAGTACACCCCGCAGGACCGTGAGCAGGTTGCATACTACAAAGAAGACGAGAAAGGTCAGATCCTGCAGGAAGGTATCAACGAGCTGGGCGCAGGCGCATCCTGGCTGGCTGCTGCGACCTCTTACAGCACCAACAACCTGCCGATGATCCCGTTCTACATTTACTACTCCATGTTCGGGTTCCAGCGTATCGGTGACCTGTGCTGGCAGGCAGGCGACCAGCAGGCTCGCGGCTTCCTGATCGGTGGTACTTCCGGTCGTACGACCCTGAACGGTGAAGGTCTGCAGCACGAAGATGGTCACAGCCACATTCAGTCTCTGACTATCCCTAACTGTATCTCTTACGACCCGTCTTACGCGTATGAAGTGGCAGTCATCATGCATGATGGTCTGCAGCGCATGTACGGTGAAGCGCAGGAGAACATTTACTACTACATCACCACCCTGAACGAAAACTACCACATGCCGGCAATGCCAGCAGGTGCCGAGGAAGGTATCCGTAAAGGTATCTACAAACTCGAAACCATCGAAGGTAGCAAAGGTAAAGTTCAGCTGCTGGGCTCCGGTTCTATCCTGCGTCACGTTCGTGAAGCAGCGCAGATCCTGGCGAAAGACTACGGTGTCGGTTCCGACGTGTACTCTGTGACCTCCTTCACTGAACTGGCGCGTGATGGCCAGGATTGTGAGCGCTGGAACATGCTGCACCCACTGGAAACCCCACGCGTACCGTACATCGCTCAGGTGATGAACGACGCGCCAGCGGTGGCGTCTACTGACTATATGAAACTGTTCGCTGAGCAGGTTCGTACTTACGTTCCAGCTGATGATTATCGCGTTCTGGGTACTGACGGCTTCGGTCGTTCTGACAGCCGCGAAAACCTGCGTCACCACTTCGAAGTTGATGCTTCTTACGTGGTTGTAGCAGCACTGGGCGAACTGGCTAAACGTGGCGAAATCGATAAGAAAGTGGTTGCAGACGCAATTACCAAATTCAACATCGATGCAGAAAAAGTTAACCCGCGTCTGGCGTAAGAGGTAAAAGAATAATGGCTATCGAAATCAATGTACCGGACATCGGGGCTGATGAAGTTGAAATCACCGAGATCCTGGTCAAAGTAGGCGACAAAGTTGAAGCTGAACAGTCGCTGATCACCGTAGAAGGCGACAAAGCCTCTATGGAAGTCCCGTCTCCTCAGGCTGGCATCGTTAAAGAGATCAAAGTCTCTGTTGGCGATAAAACCGAGACTGGCAAACTGATCATGATTTTCGATTCCGCCGACGGTGCAGCAGCTGCTGCACCTGCGCAGGAAGAGAAGAAAGCCGCTCCGGCCGCCGCTGCTCCAGCCGCTGCCGCGAGCGCGAAAGACGTGAACGTGCCTGACATCGGCGGTGACGAAGTTGAAGTCACTGAGATCCTGGTGAAAGTGGGCGATACCGTTGCGGCCGAGCAGTCACTGATCACCGTAGAAGGCGATAAAGCCTCTATGGAAGTGCCAGCGCCGTTCGCAGGTACCGTTAAAGAGATCAAGATCAACACCGGCGACAAAGTGTCTACCGGCTCTCTGATCATGATCTTCGAAGTGGCAGGTGCTGCACCTGCTGCCGCGCCTGCACAGGCCGCTGCTCCGGCTCCGGCCGCTGCACCAGCTGCTGCTGGCGGCGCGAAAGACGTTAACGTACCGGACATCGGCGGTGACGAAGTTGAAGTCACCGAAGTGATGGTAAAAGTGGGCGACAAAGTTGCCGCTGAACAGTCACTGATCACCGTTGAAGGCGACAAAGCTTCCATGGAAGTGCCTGCGCCGTTCGCGGGTACCGTTAAAGAGATCAAAATCAGCACCGGCGACAAAGTGTCTACCGGCTCTCTGATCATGGTCTTCGAAGTGGAAGGCGCTGCGCCTGCCGCAGCTCCGGCTGCCGCGGCTGCTCCAGCACCGGCTGCTGCACCGGCTCAGGCTGCTAAACCAGCGGCACCTGCTGCAAAAGCGGAAAGCAAATCTGAGTTCGCTGAAAACGACGCTTACGTCCACGCGACCCCGCTGATTCGTCGCCTGGCGCGCGAATTCGGCGTGAACCTGGCGAAAGTGAAAGGGACTGGCCGTAAAGGTCGTATCCTGCGCGAAGACGTTCAGGCTTATGTGAAAGACGCGGTGAAACGCGCCGAAGCTGCACCAGCTGCAGCCGCAGGCGGCGGTATCCCGGGCATGCTGCCATGGCCGAAAGTGGACTTCAGCAAGTTCGGTGAAATTGAAGAAGTGGAACTGGGCCGCATCCAGAAAATCTCTGGTGCTAACCTGAGCCGTAACTGGGTCATGATCCCGCACGTTACGCACTTCGACAAAACCGATATCACCGATCTGGAAGCGTTCCGTAAACAGCAGAACGCCGAAGCTGAGAAGCGTAAACTGGACGTGAAATTCACCCCAGTGGTCTTCATCATGAAGGCGGTTGCTGCGGCTCTGGAACAGATGCCACGCTTCAACAGCTCCCTGTCCGAAGACGGCCAGAAGCTGACGCTGAAGAAATACATCAACATCGGTGTTGCGGTTGATACGCCAAATGGTCTGGTTGTTCCGGTCTTCAAAGACGTGAACAAGAAGAGCATCACTGAGCTGTCCCGTGAACTGACCACCATCTCCAAGAAAGCGCGTGATGGTAAGCTGACTGCCGGCGAAATGCAGGGCGGCTGCTTCACTATCTCCAGCATCGGCGGCCTGGGTACTACCCACTTCGCACCGATTGTTAACGCGCCGGAAGTGGCTATCCTCGGTGTGTCCAAGTCCGCGATGGAGCCGGTGTGGAATGGCAAAGAGTTCGTGCCGCGTCTGATGATGCCAATCTCTCTGTCCTTCGACCACCGCGTGATCGACGGTGCTGATGGTGCGCGTTTCATCACCATCATCAACAACATGCTGAGCGACATTCGCCGCCTGGTGATGTAATCGAAAAGCCGGCCAGTCGGCCGGCTTTTTTCTGATAATCTCATGGCGTTTGTGAGGTTATTGGCGAAAGCGACAATTCGTGAGCCGTTTGTTGTTTCAAAATTGTTAACAATTTTGTAAACTGCGGGCGGATAGAACGACCCGGTGGACGACGGGTATAAACTAAGAGGTCATGATGAGCACAGAAATCAAAACTCAGGTCGTAGTACTTGGGGCAGGCCCGGCAGGTTACTCCGCAGCATTTCGCGCAGCGGATTTAGGTCTGGAAACCGTCATCGTAGAACGTTACAGCACCCTCGGCGGTGTTTGTCTGAACGTCGGCTGTATCCCTTCTAAAGCGCTGCTGCACGTAGCGAAAGTTATCGAAGAAGCCAAAGCGCTGGCTGAACACGGTATCGTCTTCGGCGAGCCGAAAACCGACATCGACAAAATTCGTACCTGGAAAGAGAAAGTTATCACTCAGCTGACCGGCGGTCTGGCGGGTATGGCCAAAGGCCGTAAAGTGAAAGTGGTAAACGGTCTGGGTAAATTCACCGGTGCGAACACCCTGGAAGTAGAAGGCGAAAACGGCAAAACCGTGATCAACTTCGACAACGCGATCATCGCGGCAGGCTCTCGCCCAATCGAACTGCCATTCATTCCACATGAAGATCCACGCGTGTGGGATTCCACCGATGCGCTGGAGCTGAAAACCGTTCCTAAGCGTCTGCTGGTGATGGGCGGCGGTATCATCGGTCTGGAAATGGGTACCGTGTACCACGCGCTGGGTTCAGAGATCGACGTGGTTGAAATGTTCGACCAGGTTATCCCGGCTGCTGACAAAGACATCGTTAAAGTCTTCACCAAGCGCATCAGCAAGAAATTCAACCTGATGCTGGAAACCAAAGTGACTGCCGTTGAAGCGAAAGAAGACGGTATTTACGTTTCCATGGAAGGCAAAAAAGCCCCATCCGAACCACAGCGTTACGACGCCGTGCTGGTGGCGATCGGCCGTGTGCCGAACGGTAAGAACCTCGACGCGGGCAAAGCTGGCGTGGAAGTGGACGACCGTGGCTTCATCCGCGTTGACAAACAGCTGCGCACTAACGTGCCGCACATCTTTGCTATCGGCGATATCGTCGGTCAGCCAATGCTGGCGCACAAAGGTGTTCACGAAGGTCACGTTGCCGCTGAAGTTATCGCCGGCATGAAGCACTACTTCGATCCGAAAGTGATCCCATCTATCGCGTACACCGAGCCAGAAGTGGCGTGGGTAGGTCTGACTGAGAAAGAAGCGAAAGAGAAAGGCATCAGCTACGAAACCGCCACCTTCCCGTGGGCTGCTTCTGGCCGTGCTATCGCGTCCGACTGCGCAGACGGTATGACCAAACTGATCTTCGACAAAGAGACTCACCGCGTAATCGGTGGTGCGATTGTCGGTACCAACGGCGGCGAGCTGCTGGGTGAAATCGGTCTGGCTATCGAAATGGGCTGCGACGCGGAAGACATCGCGCTGACCATCCACGCTCACCCGACTCTGCACGAGTCCGTGGGCCTGGCGGCAGAAGTGTTTGAAGGCAGCATCACCGACCTGCCAAACGCGAAAGCGAAGAAGAAATAAGTTTCTTCAGATGAAAAAAAGCGGCCTGAGGCCGCTTTTTTTATGCGCTGCGTTCAGGGAGCCACGGGTTGCCAGGTTTTATCCGGGTTATAAGCGGTTAACGCCCGGGCTTTCTGCTCAGAATCCTTGCCGAGATCGGACTGATACACCTTGTCGTCCTGATTTATCACAAAGCTCATCACGCCCGTTTGACCGTAGCTGACCGGCCACGCCACCATCGCGAAACCGTTATTATCCGGCAGGATCCGGAAGCGATAGCCGTGATAGCCGGTACCCGGCTCTTTCGGGCTAAATGCCGGTCCGAGCGGACTGGGCGTTTCGCCGGGTGAGACGGGCCAGTACAAACCGTCTTTCTTCCCTTCCGAGCTGACAATCTTCTGCGCGTATTTCTGGTTCATCGCAAAGTAGCTTTGCTGCGCATCAACATAGGCATGCAGGGCTTCAATGGCGGCAAGTTCGTTACGCCCGATTTCACGGGTCAGGATCTCTTCAGCCCCTTCTTTGATATCGAATTGCCAGCCGGCGGCGGTTTTGATCACCGGGATGGGAAGCTGCCAGTTGTTGTCTCCAACAACAAGATGCGCCGTATCTCCTTCGACAACGGTGTTATGACGAACTTTCCAGTCGCGCAGGAAACGATCGACGGCATCCGGATCAACGCCTTCGGGGGGGAGAAAATCGCGCCAGTTCTCTCCAAGCAGATTGCTCATCGCGCGCTCATTATGCTCACTAATGGCGCTGGCCAGCGCATCGGTCGCCTGGTCGGGCGTGCTAAAGGACTGCTGCGCCATCACCGAGGCCGAAAGCATGAACAACACCATTCCACTGAGTAGTTTACTTTTCATGTCGGTTCCCTTAGCGATGTCTAAATTCACGGCGTTCAGCGCGTCCACCAGACACCTGACGGGGCTGCTGCTGGCAGCTGCCTGCTTTGCGCACCGCGCTGCTGCTGCGCCTGCCAGTTCGCGGAACGGCTGTCGTTGCCGCTCAGCGCATTGGCCCGGGGCTGACCTTTTCGCTGCTGCAGAGCGCGTTGCTGCGCGGGCTGTGAAGCGCGTTTCTCCTGTCTTTGGGTTACAGCCTGACGATTTTCTCGCTGCTGCGTGGTGGTCCGCTTCGCCGTCTGCGGTTTGGTGTCGTAGCCACGGTAGTTGTTGCGCTGCGAAATTTGCTTCAGCTGTTCACTCGAGGCCTGACGCTGCACATCCTTCGTGCCGGGACGTGCCGTTTGCGGGAAGGTTTTCCCCGTGGATTTCTCCATCTGGCTCAGGGCCGCCTGACGCTGGCTATCCCGGTTAACCGGTTTTTGCTGCGTTGAGCTTAGCCCGGTGACTGTGCTGGTGGAGTGAAAACGGGTGTTGAGCTGGTTAGTCGGATAGGGCACACCCTCCCGGTAGGCCGGGTTGTGCTGCCAGGTACGGTTGGCGTCCGTCAGACGCTGTCCGCTGATTTTATTGAAGTTCTCAACGTTGATATTGATGTTGTTATCACCGTTGCGGTTATAGCCGCCGTGATTATCCCAGTCACCGTCATGGTGGTGGTCCCAGTCATCGTCGTCATCCCAGTCGATATTGCTGAAAATGGCATAGGTTGTGGCAACGCCCAGGCTGAAGCCTAAGCCGTTGACGAAGCTGTTGCCAAACTGCTCTCCGGGCGTGGGCGGGAGATAGGTGGGTGGATAGGCGGTGTTGGGCCAGGTCCCGTAAACCGTATTGGGGTTATAGGTGGGAACATAAACGACCTGCGGATCGGCAGATTCAATTTTGATCACCGTTGGGGCGGGCGCAGACGCGGTTGTTGTTGTTGTTGTTGCCTCGGTGGCGCGGGTTTTCGCTGGTGCTGGCTTTGTCACGGTGGTGACCGTCTGCTGAGGCGTAGATTGTAAAGCACCGGTCTTCTGTGCCAGCGCGCGCAGACGTTGAACGGAATCCATCACGTCTTTCGGCTGCGCGAGAAACGCATCGCCCAGATTTTGTACCCACGGCGGGTTTTCACCCATCAGCGACATGAGCTGAGGAAACGCGACCAGCGATTTTACGCTCGGATCCCAGGGCTGGCTGGCAACGGCCTGAATGGCGGCGTCCCCTTCCATTTTAGGGTTGTCTTTTGACCACTGAGCCGCCTGAATCACGTTGGCCGGGTAAGTCGAGGCCATCAGAATTTGTGAAAGCAGGGCGTCAGGGTAGAGCGCAATGGGGGCAACCCACTGATCGATTTGCGCGGCAGTGTAGGTCGGCGCGACCACAGGGGCGGGCTGGGCTACGGCAGGTGCCGCCGGTTGTTGAGCGACGGGGGCTGGCGCAACGGGTTCCGTTGCACGACTTTTGACAAACAAGACGCCTGAGGCGGCAAGCAGCCCGGCACTGCACAGAAGGATGAGCAGATGTGGCTTAAAGGGCAACTTCATAAAATGACTCCAACGAGACCAGCGCTGTGCCGTGAGGCGTTACGGTTGGCGTGAGTATTATTCACCCGTCTTTTACTGTTTTGACTTTTATTGGGAAGCGTCCGGTACGTCCGGATAAAGAGTGTGAGTATTTATTACACAATTATATCTGATGAAGAAAAAACTGAAGCGTCACGGTGCAGAAGAACCGCAAAATGATGCCCTAAATCCCCGCTACACCATGCTTAACGATTCAGCAAACTTTTTAATGTTGCTTTTTTGTAAACGGATTAACACTGTGCAGAAATCCTGCTATGCTGCCCGACGCGGTATCGGGCATTTACCCTACAAACTGCTGTCTCACAGGAGCGTGAAGAGAACGCCCGCCGCATATGACAATGAGAGCGAGGAGAACCGTCGTGCTAGAAGAATACCGTAAGCACGTAGCAGAACGTGCCGCCGAGGGAATTGTACCCAAACCGTTAGATGCAACCCAAATGGCCGCGCTCGTCGAGCTGCTGAAGAACCCGCCTAAGGGCGAAGAAGAATTCCTGTTAGATCTGCTGATCAACCGCGTACCGCCTGGCGTAGATGAAGCTGCCTACGTAAAAGCCGGATTCCTTGCTGCTATCGCCAAAGGCGAAGCCACCTCCCCACTGGTTACTCCTGAAAAAGCCATCGAACTGCTCGGCACCATGCAGGGTGGTTACAACATTCATCCGCTGATTGACGCGCTGGATAACGACAAGCTGGCACCGATTGCCGCTAAAGCGCTCTCGTCAACGCTGCTGATGTTCGATAACTTCTACGATGTGGAAGAAAAAGCCAAAGCAGGCAACGTCTATGCGAAGCAGGTGATGCAGTCCTGGGCCGATGCCGAATGGTTCCTGAATCGTCCAGCGCTGGCTGAAAAAATTACCGTTACTGTTTTCAAAGTGACCGGTGAAACCAACACCGATGACCTCTCTCCGGCACCGGACGCGTGGTCTCGCCCGGATATCCCGCTGCACGCCCTGGCGATGCTGAAAAACGCCCGTGAAGGCATTGAGCCGGATCAGCCAGGCGTTGTCGGCCCGATCAAACAGATCGAAGCGTTGCAGAAAAAAGGCTTCCCGCTGGCTTACGTGGGTGACGTTGTGGGTACCGGCTCTTCCCGTAAGTCTGCCACCAACTCCGTGCTGTGGTTCATGGGCGACGACATTCCGCACGTGCCGAACAAGCGCGGCGGCGGCCTGTGCCTGGGCGGTAAGATTGCGCCAATCTTCTTTAACACCATGGAAGATGCGGGCGCACTGCCAATTGAAGTGGATGTTTCTAACCTGAACATGGGCGACGTGATTGACGTCTACCCGTATAAAGGCGAAGTGCGTAACCACGACACCAACGAGCTGCTGGCAAGCTTCGAGCTGAAAACCGACGTGCTGATTGACGAAGTGCGCGCCGGTGGCCGTATTCCGCTGATCATCGGCCGCGGCCTGACCACCAAAGCGCGTGAAGCGCTGGGTCTGCCGCACAGTGATGTATTCCGTCATGCGAAAGACGTGGCGGAGAGCAATCGCGGCTTCTCGCTGGCACAGAAAATGGTGGGTCGCGCCTGCGGCGTGGCCGGTATCCGTCCTGGCGCCTACTGCGAGCCGAAGATGACCTCCGTAGGCTCTCAGGACACCACTGGCCCAATGACCCGTGACGAACTGAAAGACCTGGCGTGCCTGGGCTTCTCTTCCGATCTGGTGATGCAGTCCTTCTGCCACACCGCGGCGTATCCGAAGCCGGTTGACGTGACCACGCACCACACGCTGCCTGACTTCATTATGAACCGTGGCGGTGTCTCCCTGCGTCCGGGCGACGGCGTTATCCACTCCTGGCTGAACCGCATGCTGCTGCCGGATACCGTGGGTACCGGCGGTGACTCCCATACCCGTTTCCCAATCGGTATCTCCTTCCCGGCGGGCTCCGGTCTGGTGGCGTTTGCTGCCGCGACCGGCGTGATGCCGCTGGATATGCCGGAATCGGTGCTGGTGCGCTTCAAAGGTAAAATGCAGCCGGGTATTACCCTGCGCGACCTGGTTCACGCGATCCCGCTGTATGCGATTAAACAGGGTCTGCTGACCGTTGAGAAGAAAGGGAAGAAAAACATCTTCTCTGGCCGCATTCTGGAAATTGAAGGTCTGCCGGATCTGAAAGTAGAGCAGGCGTTCGAGCTGACCGATGCCTCCGCCGAGCGTTCGGCTGCGGGCTGTACCATCAAGCTGAACAAAGAGCCGATCATTGAGTACCTGAACTCTAACATCGTGCTGCTTAAGTGGATGATTGCAGAAGGCTACGGCGACCGTCGTACGCTGGAGCGTCGTATCCAGGGCATGGAAAAATGGCTGGCCGATCCGCAGCTGCTGGAAGCCGATGCTGACGCAGAGTACGCGGCGGTGATCGACATCGATCTGGCGGATATCAAAGAGCCAATCCTGTGTGCACCGAACGATCCGGACGACGCGCGTCCGCTGTCTGAGGTCCAGGGCGAGAAGATCGACGAAGTGTTCATTGGTTCGTGCATGACCAACATCGGTCACTTCCGCGCGGCCGGTAAGCTGCTGGATACCCACAAAGGCCAGCTGCCAACCCGTCTGTGGGTGGCGCCGCCAACCCGTATGGACGCGGCTCAGCTGACCGAAGAGGGCTACTACAGCGTGTTTGGTAAGAGCGGGGCGCGTATCGAAATTCCTGGCTGTTCCCTGTGTATGGGCAACCAGGCGCGCGTAGCCGACGGCGCGACGGTGGTCTCCACTTCGACCCGTAACTTCCCGAACCGTTTAGGTACCGGTGCGAACGTCTTCCTGGCTTCTGCTGAGCTGGCGGCGGTTGCGGCGCTGATTGGCAAACTGCCAACGCCGGAAGAGTACCAGACCTTTGTGGCTCAGGTGGATAAGACGGCGGTGGATACCTATCGCTACCTGAACTTCGACCAGCTCTCTCAGTACACTGAGAAGGCAGACGGGGTTATCTTCCAGACGGCAGTATAAATGCTACCCTC
The DNA here is from genome assembly GCF_020733125.1 of Enterobacter cloacae complex sp. 2021EL-01169. Taxonomy (NCBI): domain Bacteria; kingdom Pseudomonadati; phylum Pseudomonadota; class Gammaproteobacteria; order Enterobacterales; family Enterobacteriaceae; genus Enterobacter; species Enterobacter cloacae complex sp. 2021EL-01169. Next base: position 78,364 of record NZ_JAJFTC010000008.1, on the reverse strand, counting down.
TCCCGTGGGAGAGGGGCTGGGGGTGAGGGCACCAGACCGCACCTGACCCATTGCCCGGTGGCGCTACGCTAACCGGGCCTACAAAACCCATCGCAACTACGGTGGGTTTTTTATTTTCATTCCTCCCACCTCCCACGCTTTTTTTCTTCCTCGCTGCTGCGATAATTACCTTAATGGCTTTGCAGAGGAAAACACTATGGATTACGAATTTCTGCGCGACATCACCGGAGTGGTGAAAGTGCGTATGTCGATGGGCCACGAAGCCGTTGGACACTGGTTTAACGAAGAGGTGAAAGAAAATCTCTCCCTTCTTGATGAGGTTGAACAGGCGGCAAAGACGGTGAAAGGCAGTGAGCGCTCCTGGCAACGCGCCGGGCACGAATACACGCTGTGGATGGACGGTGAAGAGGTCATGGTGCGTGCCAACCAGCTCGAGTTTTCAGGCGACGAGATGGAAGAGGGGATGAGCTACTATGACGAAGAAAGCCTGTCGCTGTGCGGCGTAGAAGACTTCCTTCAGGTGGTGAATGCCTACCGCGAGTTCATGAAACAGCGGTAATTTCCCGAAGCATCCCTGCTCCGGGCAACACTTACACGGCCGGAATGTTGCGGCCGTAGTAGATCTCGCGCATCTCTTTCCAGAGCAGGTCAGTAATCGCCTTACGCTCTTCTTCGCTCAAATCTTCCGGCTTCGTGTGGAACATATAGTGCTTAAGGTCGAACTCCTTAAGTAACATCTTGGTATGGAAGATGTTTTCCTGATACACGTTCACGTCCATCATGTCGTACAGCGACTTCATGTCCTCGGACATAAAGTTCTGAATAGAGTTGATCTCGTGGTCGATGAAGTGCTTCATGCCGTTGACGTCACGGGTAAAACCGCGCACGCGGTAATCAATCGTGACGATATCCGATTCCAGCTGGTGGATGAGATAGTTCAGTGCGTTCAGCGGGGAAATCACGCCGCAGGTCGACACTTCAATATCGGCGCGGAACGTACACAGCCCGCCTTCCGGGTGACTCTCCGGGTAGGTATGGACGCAGATATGGCTTTTATCCAGGTGAGCAACCACTACTTCCGGCAGCGGGCCCGGATGTTCCGTTTTGTCGATAAGCTTCGGATCGACCGGCTCTTCGCTGACCAGTATGGTCACGCTGGCGCCCTGGGGTTCATAATCCTGTCGGGCAATATTCAGAATGTTGGCGCCGATAATGGAACAGGTTTCTGACAGGATCTCGGTCAGACGGTTGGCGTTGTAGAGTTCGTCGATATAGGCGATGTAACCATCGCGTTCTTCCGCTGTTTTGGCATAGCAGATATCGTAAATACAAAAACTCAGGCTTTTGGTCAGATTGTTAAAGCCATGCAGTTTAAGCTTTTTCAATTAGCTCACCCCCTTAGTGGATAATGCGTCATGCAGGTACTGCGGCAGAGCAAACGCTGCGGTATGAATAGCCGGATTGTAGTATCGGCACTGAAGACCGGCCTGATGGAAGCGGGCCTGAATAATTTCGGTGGAAAGATGACGTAATACGTCGTTATCCGTCGCCCAGGCAAAGGTCATGATCCCACCGTAGTACGTCGGAATGGCCGCCTGATAGAAGCTGACATCCTCGAAATAGGTGCTGAGCTTGCGATGGCTATCCAGCGCTTCATCCTGTTGCAGGAAGCAGACGCCGTTTTGGGCGACGAAGATCCCGCCCGGGTTCAGGCAACGCTTGCAGCCTTCGTAGAACGAGGAGGTAAACAGCGACGCGCCAGGGCCGATAGGATCGGTGCAGTCGGAGATAATGACGTCAAAGGTCTGGGTTGTCTGGTTAACAAAGTTAACCCCGTCATCAATCACCAGATTAAAACGCGGATCGTCATAGCTACCGGCATTGTGGTTGGGCAGGTACTGGCGGCAGAACGAGACGACGCCCGCATCGATTTCCACCATGGTGATGGTTTCAATGGAACGATGGCGGGAAACTTCACGCAGCATTGCGCCGTCGCCACCGCCGATAATCAGGACATGCTTCGCGTGGCCGTGCGCCAGCAGCGGGACGTGGGTCATCATCTCATGATAGATAAACTCATCTCGCTCGGTCGTTTGCACGACGCCGTCCAGCGCCATCACGCGGCCAAAGGCAGCATTCTCGAAGATGATGAGATCCTGGTGATCGGTTTTTTCATGATAGAGCACGTTATCAACGGCAAAGTACTGACCAAACTGGTCATGCAGTGTTTCATGCCACAACGTGTGGTCGGCCATACGCGGACTCCTCCTTTGTTAACATCCGTTACGCTCACAAAAAATGAGCGAAACATGATAGCTAACTCTAACCGTGGTTGCACGGCCATAGGTTTAACAGGAGGCGTCGGGAAGGTTATTTGACGTAGGCTAGCAGGCTGAGCGAATCGCGAGCCAGCGCTTTGCATTTTTTAGCCGTGGGAATGCCAATACCGCTTAGGTCACGGTAGCTGTCTTCGCCGAGCGCCTTCATGTCAAAGCTGTCGTAGTTGCTGAGATCCCACTGGTTCTGCTGGGCAAAAAAGACCAGCGCGCGGCGAATTTGCCCGTTGGGTAAATTCTGGTAGCCACAATCATTTTTCAGGAATACAAAAACCGCCGTTAAATCGGCCATATCTTCCGCTTCATTTTCACTGAGCGCATAGCTGTTCGCACACATTGCCATCAGGCTACCGAACAAAATTGTCCTGAAAAACGTCTTCATTGCTTCTACCACTTCTTCACGGAAAATTAACGTTAGCATACTTGATGCCAGTGCGACGATCTTTATTATTGCCGCTTTACTTGACCTTCCGGTAAGGGGAGGGTTTATGCTCAAAAGATCGCCTGCTGGAAATAAGGAAATGAACATGCAACGTCGTGATTTTTTAAAATATTCCGTGGCGCTGGGGGCTGCCAGCGCCTTACCCCTCTGGAGCCGTGCGGTTTTCGCGGCTGACAGGCCTGCCTTACCCATCCCTGATTTGCTGACCGCTGACGCCCGCAGCCGTATCCAGCTTGTCGTTCAGTCCGGTAACACGCTGTTCGGTGCGCACAACGCGACAACCTGGGGCTATAACGGCAATCTTCTCGGTCCTGCGCTACAGCTGCGCAAAGGTAAAGCGGTGACGGTGGATATCCACAATACGCTTGCTGAAGAGACGACGGTGCACTGGCACGGACTGGAAGTGCCGGGCGAGGTAGACGGCGGGCCGCAGGGCATCATCAAAGCGGGCGGCACGCGCAGCGTCACCTTTACGCCCAACCAGCGCGCGGCGACCTGCTGGTTCCATCCGCATCAGCATGGCAAAACGGGCCATCAGGTAGCGATGGGGCTGGCGGGGTTGGTGCTGATTGAAGACGACGAAAGCCGCCTGCTGCGCCTGCCGAAGCAGTGGGGCATCGACGATGTGCCGGTGATTGTGCAGGACAAGAAATTCACCGCTGACGGGCAAATTGACTACCAGCTGGACGTGATGAGCGCGGCGGTCGGCTGGTTTGGCGACACGCTTCTGACCAACGGCGCCATTTATCCTCAGCACGCCGCGCCGAAGGGCTGGCTGCGCCTGCGCCTGCTTAACGGCTGTAACGCGCGTTCCCTCAACTTCGCCACCAGCGATAAGCGTCCGCTGTACGTGGTCGCCAGCGACGGCGGGCTGCTGCCTGAGCCGGTGAAGGTCAACGAACTGCCGATGCTGATGGGGGAACGTTTTGAGGTGCTGGTGGATATCAGCGACGGCAAGGCGTTTGACCTCGTGACCCTGCCGGTTAGTCAGATGGGGATGGCGGTCGCGCCGTTTGACAAGCTGCATCCGGTGCTGCGTATTCAGCCGTTACAGGTGACCGCTTCCGGCACGCTGCCTGATACGTTAACCACTCTGCCGGCCCTTCCGTCGCTTGATGGGCTTACGCAACGCAAACTGCAGCTCTCCATGAACCCGATGCTCGATATGATGGGCATGCAGGCGCTGATGGCGAAATATGGTGATAAGGCGATGGCGGGGATGCATCACGGGCAGATGATGGGCCACATGAATATGGACCACGGCAAAATGGGCGGCATGGGTAACATGAATCACGGCGACCATGGCTTTGATTTCCATAACGCCAATATGATCAACGGTAAAGCGTTCGACATGAACACGCCGATGTTTGCAGCGACAAAAGGGCAGTTTGAGCGCTGGGTGATTTCAGGTGAAGGGGACATGATGCTGCACCCGTTCCACATCCACGGCACGCAGTTCCGCATTCTCTCTGAGAACGGCAAAGCCCCGGACGCGCATCGCGCGGGCTGGAAGGATACGGTGAAGGTGGAAGGCGGCGTCAGCGAGGTGCTGGTGAAGTTTGACCACGATGCGCCGAAGGAGTTTGCCTATATGGCGCACTGCCATCTGCTGGAGCATGAAGATACGGGGATGATGCTGGGCTTTACCGTATAAAAAAAGCCGGGTGGCGGCTTCGCCTTACCCGGCCTACATAGCGTATCCATAGGCCCGGTAAGCGTAAGCGCCACCGGGCTTTTCAGTTACTTGTTTTCGTCAGGCAACGCATACGCGACAATATAGTCGCCCATCTTCGTGCCAAACGAACCGTGACCGCCAGCGGAGATGACAACGTACTGCTTGCCATTCACTTCATAGGTCATCGGCGTGGCCTGGCCACCCGCTGGCAGACGGCCTTGCCACAGTTTTTCACCGTTGGTCATGTTGTACGCGCGCAGGTAGTTATCTGCGGTTGCCGCGATGAACAGCACGTTACCGGCGGTGGAGATTGGGCCACCCAGCATTGGCATACCCATATTGAACGGCACCGGAACCGGCATTGGGAACGGCATGCTGTCCTGTGGCGTACCAATACGTTTTTTCCATACGATCTGGTTAGTTTTCAGATCCAGACCGGAGATATAACCCCAGGCAGGCTGTTTACACGGCAGACCGAACGGCGACAGGAACGGATTCAGCGTTACGCCGAACGGTACGCCATACTGCGGCTGAATACCGGCTTCGGTACCGCTGCCTTTCGCGTCTTTTGGCTGCTCCATTGGGTTGCCAGGACCGCGTGGGATCAGACGGGAAACGAACGGCAGCGCCATTGGGTTGGCAATCGCGACCTGACGGTTAGGGTCAACAGAGATCCCACCCCACTCGAACATCCCCAGGTTACCCGGGAAGACCAGCGTGCCCTGCTCAGAAGGCGGCGTGAAGATGCCTTCATAGCGCAGCTGATGGAACATCACGCGGCACACCAGCTGGTCAAACATCGTGGCACCCCACATGTCTGCCCCGCTGAGGTCTTTCTTCGGACGGAAGCTCAGATCGGAGAACGGCTGGGTTTTGCTGACGTAATCGCCTTTCGCCGCACCCTGCGGAACCGGTTTTTCCGGTGCAGGCACAACCAGCTTGCCGTTGCTGCGATCCAGCACGAAGATGTTGCCGGTTTTCGCCGGGGCGTAAATCACCGGAACGGTTTTACCGTTAACGGTGATGTCCGCCAGCGTCGGCTGGGACGGCATATCCATATCCCACAGATCGTGGTGAACGGTCTGGTAGCTCCAGGCCAGCTTACCGGTGGTCGCGTTCAATGCCACGATAGCGCTGGCATAACGTTCCTGCTCCGGCGTGCGGTTACCGCCCCAGATATCTGGCGTAGTAACGCCCATCGGCAGGTAGACCAGGTCCAGCTTCGCGTCATACGCTGCAGGTGCCCAGGAGTTTGGCGAGTTAAAGGTAAAGGTGTGTTCGTCCGACGGGATCGCATTCGGATCTTTCGCGCCCGGGTCGAAGGCCCACAGCAGTTTACCGGTATTCACGTCGAAACCACGGATAACGCCGGAGGTTTCACGGGTGGAGAAGTTATCCGTTACCGAACCGGCAATCACGATGGTTTTATCGGTGATGATGGGCGGGGAGGTCGGCTCATACAGACCCGGCGTGGTGTCCGGCATATTGGTCTGCAGATTCAGGATACCTTTGTTGGCAAAGGTTTCGCACAGCTTGCCCGTTTCGGCATTGATGGCGAACAGACGACCATCGTTCACCGGCAGCATGATGCGGCGAGGACAGTCGGCAATGACTTCCGGGCTCGCATTATCCGGGCGCGCTTCGTGATAAGAGACGCCACGGCAGGTCACGTGCTGGAAGGACGGGTTGGAGTTCAGCTGCGGATCGAAGTGCCATTTCTCTTTACCGGTGGCCGCGTCGAGCGCGAACAGACGCTGGTGCGCCGTACAGAGATAAAGCATATCGCCGACTTTAATTGGCGTCACTTCGTTGGTCAGTTCACCCGGATCGTTCGGCATCTTCAGATCGCCGGTACGGAACACCCAGGCTTCTTTCAGGTTTTTAACGTTGTCCGCGTTGATCTGCTTCAGCGGAGAGTAGCGCTGACCTTCCTGGTTGCGGCCATAGGCAGGCCAGTCGCCGTCAGCAACCTGAGAGATCGCCGCCGCAGGCGTCGATTCTGCGTTCAGCGTACCGTTGATCTCCTGCGGATCGTTGAAGCCAGCCCAGGTCAGGATACCGCCGCTGATTAACAACGCTACCACCAGCGCCGCGACCGCACCGCTGGACGGCACGATCAGGCGACGCCAGACGAACGGCAGGATCAGCCAGATGCCGAAGAAGACCAGGATGTCACTGCGCGGCGTCAGCGCCCAGAAGTCAAAGCCGACTTCCCAGACGCCCCAGATCATGGTGGCAAGAAGGAGTGCGGCATACAGCCACAGTGCAGATTGTTTTCTACGCCAGAGCAGGACGGTTACGCCAAGCATAACCAGGCCCGCAATCGGGTAGTACCAGGAGCCGCCGATCGCGACCAGCCAGACGCCACCGATTAACAGGTACAGGCCGCAGAAGGCGGCGAATAGCGCTGTTAATGTCACCAGTAGACGCGGCTGTTTAGAGTTTGTTTCAGCCATAGAAAGTGTACTCGTCAGTTTTTGTTAATAATTTGCTAGCAACTAATTATAGGTATTAACAAGTGTGATCGGAATCACAATATTTGCTTTTTATAACTCATACGCCAGGGTTATCCATTTGCTGATATAATGGCTGGCTTGCGTATCAGTGCTGGATATTAACTCATCCGTATTGAGAGATTTTCATTAAAATCATTTGGTTAGTAATATGAAACATACTGTTGAAGTGATGATCCCGGAAGCCGAGATCAAAGCGCGTATCGCCGAACTGGGTCGTCAAATCACCGAACATTACAAGGACAGCGGCAGCGAAATGGTGCTGGTCGGTCTGTTGCGCGGCTCTTTCATGTTCATGGCAGACCTGTGCCGTGAGGTGCATGTGCCCCATGAGGTCGATTTTATGACCGCCTCCAGCTACGGCAGCGGCATGTCCACCACCCGTGATGTGAAAATCCTGAAAGATCTGGATGAAGATATTCGTGGCAAAGATGTGTTGATCGTTGAGGACATCATCGACTCCGGCAACACGCTGTCAAAAGTGCGCGAGATCCTGAGCCTGCGTGAGCCAAAATCGCTGGCGATTTGCACCCTGCTGGATAAGCCTGACCGCCGTGAAGTGCAGGTGCCGGTGGAGTTCGTCGGTTTCTCTATCCCGGACGAGTTCGTCGTCGGTTACGGTATTGACTACGCACAGCGTTATCGTCATCTGCCGTATGTTGGGAAAGTGGTATTGCTGGACGAGTAATTGCGGTTTGTTGCCCGGTGGCGCTGCGCTTACCGGGCCTACGAATGGGCACATGTAGGCCGGGTAAGGCGCAGCCGCCACCCGGCTTTGTTTATTTATGGTTTACGTGCTTAAGCTGAAGGTTGGCAATTCCTGAACGGTAACGCTGCTCCAGCGTTTCGCGGTTGGTGGCGGTCACTTCAAGGTTGCGCAGCAGACCATCGTGAATACCGTACGCCCAGCCGTGGATCGAGACCTTCTGCCCGCGCTTCCACGCCGATTGCATGATCGTTGAGTGGCCCAGGTTATACACCTGCTCCATCACGTTGAGTTCGCACAGGGTATCCATGCGGCGCTCCTGCGGCATTTCGCCTAGCAGTGAGCTATGTTTGAACCAGATATCGCGGATGTGGAGCAGCCAGTTATCAATGAGCCCCAGCTCCGTGTTTTCAACCGCCGCCTGCACGCCGCCGCAGCCGTAGTGGCCGCAGATGATGATGTGCTCGACTTGCAGAACGTCAACGGCATACTGAACAACAGAAAGACAGTTGAGATCGGTGTGAATCACCAGGTTGGCAACGTTGCGGTGAACAAACAGTTCGCCGGGCTCGAGGCCGGTCAGGCGCTCCGCCGGTACGCGGCTGTCGGAGCATCCAATCCAGAGAAAGCGTGGGTTTTGCGCCTGCGCGAGTTTTCCAAAAAATCCGGGGTCTTCCTCCACCAGCATTTTTGACCATAGTGCATTGTTGCTGATGAGTGTATCTATGTTGTTCATGGAGGTTAGCGACCTGTAACCGAGTAATTGCGTTGCGCTACTATAGGGTAACCCGACTTTTAATGAAACCACACAACGTGTGTCAGAACTGAAGGTAAGTTAATTTCATGGCAATTGCACTGGAGCTTGAGCAGCTTAAAAAAACCTATCCGGGCGGCGTTCAGGCGCTGCGCGGAATAGATCTTAAAGTAGAGGCCGGTGATTTTTACGCGCTTCTGGGGCCGAACGGGGCGGGGAAATCGACTACCATCGGCATCATTAGCTCGCTGGTGAACAAAACCTCCGGCCGCGTCAGCGTGTTCGGATACGACCTGCAAAAAGATGTGGTCAACGCCAAGCGCCAGCTGGGTCTGGTCCCGCAGGAATTCAACTTCAACCCGTTTGAGACGGTGCAGCAGATCGTCGTTAACCAGGCGGGTTATTACGGCGTTGAGCGTAAAGAGGCCCTGGAGCGGAGCGAAAAATACCTCAAGCAGCTCGATCTGTGGGAAAAGCGTAACGAACGCGCCCGGATGTTATCCGGCGGGATGAAGCGCCGCCTGATGATTGCCCGTGCGCTGATGCACGAGCCAAAGCTGCTGATCCTCGATGAGCCGACGGCGGGCGTAGACATTGAGCTGCGCCGCTCCATGTGGGGCTTCCTGAAAGACCTCAATGACAAAGGCACCACCATCATTCTGACTACCCACTACCTGGAAGAGGCGGAAATGCTGTGCCGCAACATCGGCATCATTCAGCACGGCGAGCTGGTGGAAAACACCTCGATGAAGAACCTGCTCTCCAAGCTGAAATCAGAAACCTTTATTCTCGATCTGGCGGCAAAGAGCCCGCTACCGAAGCTTGAAGGGTACCAGTATCGTCTGGTGGATACCTCGACGCTGGAAGTGGAAGTGCTGCGCGAGCAGGGGATTAACAGCGTGTTCTCCCAGCTGAGCGCGCAGGGTATTCAGGTTTTAAGTATGCGTAACAAAGCGAACCGACTGGAAGAGCTGTTTGTCTCTCTGGTGCAGGATAAACAAGGAGACAAGGCATGACGCATCTTTACTGGGTCGCGCTGAAAAGTATCTGGGCGAAAGAGATTAACCGTTTTATGCGCATCTGGGTGCAAACCCTGGTGCCGCCAGTCATCACGATGACGCTCTATTTCATCATCTTCGGTAACCTGATTGGTTCCCGGATTGGTGAGATGCACGGCTTTACCTATATGCAGTTTATCGTGCCTGGCCTGATCATGATGGCGGTGATCACCAACGCCTATGCCAACGTGGCGTCGTCCTTCTTTAGCGCCAAGTTCCAGCGCAATATTGAGGAGCTGCTGGTGGCACCGGTGCCAACGCATGTGATCATTGCCGGTTACGTCGGTGGCGGCGTGGCGCGCGGTCTGTGTGTTGGGATCCTGGTGACGGCCATTTCGCTGTTCTTCGTGCCGTTCCAGGTGCACTCCTGGCTTTTCGTGGCCCTGACCCTGCTCCTGACGGCGATCCTCTTCTCGCTGGCCGGTCTGCTGAACGCCGTGTTTGCCAAAACGTTTGACGACATCAGCCTGATCCCGACCTTCGTGCTGACGCCGCTGACCTATCTCGGCGGGGTGTTCTACTCCCTGACGCTGCTGCCACCGTTCTGGCAGGCGCTGTCGCACCTGAACCCGATCGTCTACATGATCAGCGGTTTCCGCTTTGGCTTCCTCGGCATCACCGATGTGCCGCTGTTTACCACGGTGGCGGTGCTGGTGGTGTTCATCATCGTCTTCTACCTGCTGTGCTGGTATCTGATCCAGCGCGGACGCGGTCTGCGCAGCTAGCCCTCAGCCCGGCGACATTCTGTCTGCCGGGCACTTTCTTTGACAGTTATCACCGAAAGCTAACCTTCACTCCGCTAAACTACTTGCCTGCTAAGGAGAGAGTTATGCTGGGATGGGTTATCACCTGCCACGATGAACGGGCGCAGGACATGCTGCTGAAGCTGGAAGCCAGGTTTGGTCCGCTGCCACAGTGTCGCGCGGTTAACTACTGGCGCGGCTTGAGTACCAACATGCTTGGCCGGATGATGTGCGATGCCCTTCATGAAACCGACACCGGAGACGGCGTGATTTTTCTTACCGATAAATCCGGCGCGGCGCCGTACCGTGCTGCGGCCCTGATGAGCCATAAGCACGACTGCTGCGAGGTGATCTCCGGTATTAGCTTTCCACTGCTTGAAATGATGTATCCCCATCGCGAGACCTTAACCAGCGCAGCGTTCCGTAACGCTATCGTTTCGCTGGGTACCCCGGGCGTCAGCAGCTTGTGGCATCAACAGCAAAAAAATCCTCCCTTTGTCCTGCTGCATGACCTGTATAAGAATTAAACATTGGTATTGATGTCGCTTTTGCTACAATGGCGTAAGTATTTCCGCTTCGAATAAGACCCTCATGTCCACGCGTATTGTTTTCCTGCTATTGATGTTCGTGTCCGGCACTGTTTCTGCCAGTTTATTAAGTCAGCAAAGACTGCCTGCTCAATATATGCAAACCACCGAAGATGCGGCGATTTGGGCGCAGATCGGCAACAGCGTCATTAACGTTGGCAACGTGCGGGCAGGGCAGATCCTCGCGGTGGTGCCTGCGGCGGCGGACTACTATGAATTTCGCTTCGGATTTGGCACGGGCTTTATCGACAAGGGGCATCTGGAGCCGGTTCAGGGCAAACAGCGCGTCGAGGATGGCCTGGGGGATTTGAATAAACCGCTGAGCAATCAAAACCTGATAACGTGGAAAGACACGCCCGTTTATAACGCCCCGAACAACGGCAGCGCACCCTTCGGCACCTTAAGCGCCAATCTTCGCTATCCGATCCTGAACAAACTTAAAGACCGTTTAAACCAGACCTGGTTTCAGATCCGCATCGGTAATCGTCTGGCGTGGATCAGCAGCCTGGATGCGCAGGAAGATAACGGCCTTCCTGTTCTGACCTACCATCATATTTTGCGCGATGAAGAAAACACGCGCTTTCGACATACGTCCACGACGACCAGCGTACGTGCGTTCAATAACCAGATGGCATGGCTTCGCGATCAGGGCTATACCACCCTGACGATGTACCAGCTGGAAGGGTACGTGCGTAACAAAATGAACCTGCCTGCGAAATCGGTGGTGATAACCTTTGACGATGGCCTGAAATCTGTCAGCCGCTATGCTTATCCTGTGCTAAAAGAGTACGGCTTCAAGGCTACCGCGTTTATTATCTCTTCCCGCATAAAAGGCCATCCGCAGAAGTGGGATCCTAAATCCCTGCAGTTTATGAGCGTGCAGGAGATTAAGGGGATTCAGGATGTGTTCGATATTCAGTCTCATACCCACTTCCTGCACCGCGTGGATGCCAATAAGCATCCGATTTTACTGAGCCGCAGCTATCACGTGATTTTGTTTGATTTTGAACGCTCGCGTCGCGCGCTGGCGCAGTTTAACCCGCGCGTGCTGTATGTCTCTTACCCCTTCGGCGGCTACGACAATAAAGCGATAAAGGCGGCGAATGATGCCGGTTTCCATTTGGCGGTGACGACGGTGAAAGGAAAGGTGAAGCCGGGGGATAATCCGTTCTTACTGAAACGCCTGTACATCTTAAGAACGGATTCGCTGGAGACGATGTCGCGGCTGATCAGCAATCAGCCGCAGGGGTAGTGCTTATGCAACCTGAACCGGAATCGCCTTTGCGGTGCGCTTCATTTCATTGTCGCCTTCGAAGTAGGCGACTTTAGGCTGCCAGCGGCGCGCTTCTTCGTCAGACATCATCACGAAGCTGGCGATGATCACGATATCACCCACGTCCGCGCAGTGCGCGGCTGCGCCGTTAACGGAGATGATTTTGGACCCGCGCTCGGCGGCAATCGCGTAGGTAGAGAAGCGTTTGCCGTTGTTCACGTTCCAGATATCAATCGCTTCGTTTTCGAGGATACCTGCTGCATCAAGGAAATCCTGATCAATGGCGCAGGAGCCTTCATAGTGCAGGTCGGCCTGCGTGACTTTCACACGGTGAAGCTTACCTTGCAGCATTTTGCGAATCATTACGTTTACCTATCATTATCAGGGGTGAAGGGAACTACGCCAGCTCAACCACTTTATTGTCGATCAGACGCGCCTGACCTAGCCAGGCCGCCACCAGGATGACTGCGCGCTTGCTGTTCTGGGTTAATTCCAGCAGCGTATCAGCATCACGAATTTGTACGTCGTCAGCACGAAGGCCTTTATCGTTAAGCGCCTGCTCGGCAAGGGCGATAATCTCTTCTGCTGTTAACTCTTTTGCCAGCATCTGCTCTGCCATGGTGTTCATGACCTTGCTTAAGCCCGGCGCGATTTTACGCTGTTCGGCAGTCAGGTAGCCATTTCGCGAGCTGAGTGCCAGACCGTCTTTGGCGCGTACAATCGGTACGCCGACAATCTCGATATCGTAACCCATATCCGCAACCATCTTGCGGATCAGCGCCAGCTGCTGGAAATCTTTCTCGCCAAAGCAGGCTACGTCCGGCTGTACCAGGTTGAACAGCTTGCTGACGATGGTGGAAACGCCGCGGAAATGGCCCGGGCGGCTCGCGCCTTCGAGCATGGTGGAAATGCCCGGGACGTCAACGTAGGTTGCCTCTTCGGTACCCTGCGGGTAAACATCCGCCGGTGCAGGTGAGAAAACGATATCCGCGTGGCGTTTTTTGAGCTTCTCGCAATCTTCCTGCAGGGTACGCGGGTAGCGTGCCAGATCGTCTGCGCGGTCAAACTGCATGGGGTTCACGAAGATACTGACCACCACGATATCTGCCCGTGCACGGGCTTCGTCGACGAGCTTCATGTGGCCGTCATGCAGATTGCCCATGGTCGGGACCAGTGCGATACGTTTACCTTCCTGTCGCGCGCGGCGGATATGCTGGCGAAGCAGCGGCAGGGTTTCAATGATTAGCACAACGAGACTCCTTAATGGAAACTGTGTTCTTCACCCGGGTAAACACCGGATTCAACGTCGGCAATATACTGCCTGACCGCAGCGCGCATGTCGCCCGCTTCGGCGAGGAAATTTTTGGCAAATTTCGGGATGTGTCCGCCGGTGATACCGAAGGCGTCGTGCATCACCAGAATCTGACCGTCGGTGACGTTGCCTGCACCAATACCAATCACCGGAATGGACAGCGCGTCGGTGATGCGTTTCGCCAGCTCAACCGGCACGCACTCCAGCACCAGCAGCTGGGCACCTGCGGCTTCCAGCGCCAGGGCATCATCCAGCAGCGTCTGGGCGGCATCGCCACGGCCCTGCACCTTATAGCCGCCAAAGATATTGACGGACTGCGGCGTCAGGCCTAAATGCCCGCACACCGGCACGGCGCGCTCGGTGAGCCTCTTCACCGTATCCACAAGCCAGGCGCCGCCTTCAATTTTGACCATATTGGCACCGGCACGCATCACTGCCGCCGCGTTTTCGAATGCCTGTTCCGGCGTGGCATAGGCCATAAACGGCAGATCGGAAAGCAGCAGGCAGGCTGGGGCGCCACGGCGCACGGCGCGGGTATGGTAAGCGATATCCTCAACCGTTACCGGCAGGGTGGAATCATGTCCTTGTACCGTCATCCCTAACGAGTCCCCGACCAGCATGACGTTGATCCCCTCTTCGGCAAACAGTTTGGCGAAGCTGTAGTCATACGCGGTGATGGTGGCGAAGCGTTTTTTTTCCTGTTTGCATTTCTGCAGTAAGGAGATGGTGGTTGGTTTCATACTGTTTCCTGATAGCCCAAAAGCGAATCTTTGCGCATTCTAACAGTAACATTCGAGGGAACAATGATTTTAGGTAAACGATTAACCATAAATATTTTATGGTTAATCGCCAAAAAAACAGCCTTACCAGCGGGCGGGTTTCTCCGCACCGAGACTATTGAGAACGGCCTTTAGCGAGAGCCCGTCAGGGAAGGTAAGGGAAGGGGCAACTTCATACAGTGGCCAGAGCATAAACCCGCGATTTTTCATGTCGTAATGCGGAACGGTGAGACGTTCAGTGTTAATCGTCTCGTGACCAAACAGCATAATGTCGAGGTCGAGCGTGCGGGGGCCCCAGCGTTCAGCTTTGCGCACGCGGCCCTGTTGAAGCTCAATACGCTGGGTATTGTCCAGCAGCGCTTCGGGATCCAGCTCAGTCTCAAGAACCACGGCGGCGTTGAGGTAGTCTGGCTGATCCTGCGGCCCCAGCGGCGGGGTGCGATAGAACGAGGAGACCGCCACGATGCGGCTTTGCGGGATCTCACCCAGCGCCTCTACGGCAGCATTCACCTGCTCCAGCGGTGAGGCTAAATTGCTGCCGATGGCGATATACGCGAGGGTCATGCTGTCCCTTCACGACGCGGCGCGCGTTTGCGCGGGCGACGATGACGGCGACGCGGTTCCGGCTCTTCATCCAGCCCGGTCAGCATATCTTTCTGCTCTGGCGGGGCGGAGACCTGGAATTCAGCCCACCACTGCGCCAGACGCTGCAGCTCCTGGTTGCGTTCAATTTCAGCGCGCAGCGACAGGAGATCGAAGGCGGCACGGAACTTAGGATGCTCCATCAGCTTCCAGGCGCGTTTGCCCTGACGACGTGACATGCGCAGCTGAAGCTGCCAGATGTCGCGCACCAGAGTGGTAATACGTTTCGGAATGGCGAGCGTGCGGCAGCCTTCGTCCAGCACGTCGTTGGCGGCCAGCGCGAACGCATCGTAATAGGCGAGCCCGCTCTCCTGGGTAATGCGCTGGGCCGTTTCCAGCAGCGGATACCAGAACATCGCGGCAAACAGGAACGCCGGGTTCACGCGCATGTCGTTGCGAATGCGGGTATCGGTATTCTTCAGCACCTGCGCAATCATCCGCTCCATTGGGCTGTCACCGTTTTCGGTGAAGTAGCGGGTAATGGTCGGGAACAGCGGCTGGAACAGGTTGTATTCGCGCAGAAGATTATAGGTTTCAAAACCGTGGCCGGCCTGCAGCAGCTTCAGCGCTTCTTCGAACAGGCGAGCAGGCGGCACGTCGTTAATCAGCGTCGCCAGACGCGGGATCGGCTCGGCCGTTTCCGGGCTGATGCGCATATTGAGCTTGGCGGCAAAACGCACGGCGCGCAGCATACGTACGGGATCTTCACGGTAGCGCGTTTCCGGCGTGCCGATCAGGCGGATCAGACCTTCTTTCAGGTCCTGCATGCCGCCGACGTAATCGCGCACGGTGAAATCCGCCACGCTGTAATAGAGGCTATTGATGGTGAAGTCGCGACGCTGGGCATCTTCTTCGATAGAGCCGAAGATGTTGTCGCGCAGCAGCATACCGTTCTGGCCGCGCTGCGACGTGGTGCGATCGGATGCGCCCGCTTCGTGGTGGCCGCGGAAGGTCGCCACTTCGATAATTTCCGGCCCAAACATCACGTGAGCCAGACGGAAGCGGCGGCCAACGAGACGACAGTTGCGGAATAATTTGCGCACCTGCTCAGGCGTGGCGCTGGTCGTCACGTCGAAATCTTTCGGTTTTTTGCCCAGCAGTAAATCACGCACCCCACCGCCGACGAGATAGGCCTCGTAGCCCGCTTTATTCAGACGATAGAGTACCTTGAGGGCATTTTCACTGATATCTTTGCGGGAAATAGAGTGCTGCTCACGCGGAATAACCGACATGTGTGGCTGTGCAATAGCATCATTCGCCATGCTCTCTTCGCGGCTTAGCACTTTACGGCAAAAATTAGCGACTCGGGTAAAAATGGTACACCTCGTAGTGTGTTTTGTTATGAAAAAAGCGGCTAATCATAGCTCAGCGCAACGCATTTGAGAATGCTGGATTTTTGGCACAGCCCTGAGCGTCCAGTTGGCGATGGCCATTTTCAGCAGTTCGTCAATACGCAGATCCTGCCATTCGTTGGTTACATTCTGGTTGAGAAAACGCAGCGCGTCGATCAAAACAGGACGCGGATCGCCGTCTGGCAGGGCCGGGGCGTGGTTCTGCTTTGATAATTTTAAGCCCTGCGCATTAACCGCCAGCGGCAGATGAATGTAGTCCGGTGCCGTCCAGCCAAACTGGTGATACAGCGAGATTTGCCGTACGGTGGGCTCGACCAGATCCGCCCCGCGCACAATTTCCGTCACGCCCTGGAAATGATCGTCCACCACCACGGCCAGGTTGTAGGCGAACAGGCCATCGCGACGGTGAATAATAAAATCCTCACGCGCCAGACGTTCATCGGCATGAATCTCACCGGAGAGTAAATCGTGAAAGCGCGTCACCGGTGAGCGCTGCAGTATTCGCACGGCGGCATTTTCAGGACCGTTGTTCAACGTGCGGCAGTGGCCGTCATAGACGCCGCCTGCGCTCTGGATACGCGCGCGGGTGCAGGTGCAGTTATAGGAAAGCCCCTGAGCGCGAAGCCAGGCCAGACGTTCCCGATACGCCTCGTGACGTGTCGACTGCCACAGAACCTCGTCATCCCAGTGAAGACCGTAATGTTCCAGCTGACGCAGAATCGTCTCTGCTGCACCGGGAACTTCACGCGGAGGGTCAATATCTTCAATGCGGACGAGCCATTTTCCCTGACGGGCGCGAGCCTGCAGGTAGCTGCCGAGCGCGGCAATTAATGAGCCGAAGTGTAATTCACCGGAAGGAGATGGCGCGAAGCGCCCAATATAGTGTGATTCAGACATATCAACAGTAACAAGGCGGGAGAGACTCCCGCCTTTGGAGTGTGTAAACAGCGCTGGTGTTAACCGGCCATCTGTTTTTCGCGGATTTCGGCCAGCGTTTTGCAGTCGATGCACAGATCGGCGGTTGGACGCGCTTCCAGGCGACGAATGCCAATTTCAACACCGCAGGATTCGCAGTAGCCAAAATCTTCGTCTTCGACTTTTTTCAGCGTTTTCTCGATCTTTTTGATCAGTTTGCGTTCGCGGTCACGGTTACGCAGTTCGAGGCTGAACTCTTCTTCCTGAGCGGCACGGTCTACCGGATCCGGGAAGTTAGCAGCTTCATCCTGCATATGAGTAACGGTGCGATCGACTTCATCCCTGAGTTGATTACGCCATGCTTCAAGAATACGCTTGAAGTGCGACAGCTGGGCTTCGTTCATATACTCTTCGCCCGGTTTCTCTTGATACGGCTCCACCCCAGCGATGGCGAGAATACTCAGGGACGATGTTTTACGGTTTTGCCCTTCTTGCATGTTGCTTCTCCTTAACACGCACTATCGATCCCCGTGTTGGGGGAAAAATCAGGTCGCTATAAATAGCAGATGCTTTTCCGTATGGCAATTATCTAAACGTAACACTTGACAAGCCTGTGAGGAAAAGCGTATTTGCGCACGCGGCCAGAACACTTAATAGTCAATCGTCTAATCCCTTATAAGACAATGGGAAGAGAGGATCTCAGAGTCATATTATCGGCAGAAAGTTCCGCTTTATAAGCGAAAACCTCTACCCCCTGCTTTTGTGCCTCATTCAACAATTGCGCGTATTTAGGATCAATATGGCGGGCAGGGGAGAAACGTTCAATGGCTGAATGCAATACCGCAAACAGCAATACGGCGCGTTTGCCCGCCGCCGCAACACTCATTAGCTCTCGCAGATGCTTCTGACCACGTAGCGTTACCGCATCCGGGAAGTAGCCATTTTCCTGTTCCGCTAACGTCACTGATTTTACTTCAATATAGCACTCCGGCCTGTCTTCCGCCTGTAACATGAAGTCAATTCTGCTGCCTTCATCGCCATATTTCACTTCGCTTTTATGCGTGCCATAACCAACAAGTTCGGGAATAACGCCATGGGTCAGCGCTTCCTTAACTAACTGATTGGCGCGCAGGGTATTAACGCAAATAAATGCCCCGTTTTGGGTTTCGGTCATTTCCCAGGTATGAGCATATTTGCGTTTAGTATTTTCTGATGTGGAATACCAGACCCTGTCACCCGGCGTCGCACAGCCCGTCATGGCACCGGTATTGGGGCAGTGCAGGGTGAGCTGTTCGCCTTCTGGCGTGATCACATCGGCGAGGAAGCGTTTGTAGCGTTGGACAAGCGTAGCGTGCTGCAGGGGAGGACTAAACTTCATCAGTATTCCTTTCGGTGTCGCCCAGCGTCCAGCGCTGTAGCGGCGTATAGCGGGTGCGTCCCTGAATAAAGACGGATTCATAAAGCGCGAATGTGTTGACCTGAAAGGCCCAGTGAAAACCCGGCGGCGGGATGGCAACGGCCTGACCGGCATCGCGCAGCAGGGTGATATGCGGATGAAACGGCTGTGGGCTTTGATAACAGCCGCTGCGCGCCGCCTGCGCGCGCAGCATGTTCGCCAGCTGTAATAATCCGCGCGGAGGCTGTCGCGTACCCAGCCAGACCACGCGCGAACGCAGCCACTGGCCCGCGTCGTCGAGGTGCAGCGTAAATTCCGGCTGGGCAATACGCCCTGCCAGGGCGGCTAGCGCCCGCTGTTTTTCGGCACTGACGTCGCCCAAAAAGGCCAGCGTCAGGTGCAGGTTGGCCGCCGCGACAGGGCGACCGGCCTCCGGCGAGAAGTGGTCAGCGCGCCAGCGAACAATTTGACGCTGTAAGGGGGTGGGCAATTCAATGGCAAAAAACAGCCGTTTCGACTCAGGCATACGGAGGACTCGGTAATGATATGCGCCGATGCTACAATGTACGCCGACGAATGTTAACCCTCTGGAGCTGTTAGTGTCCTCATTGCCGGTCGCCGTTGTTCTTCCTGACCTTCTCGCTGCCTTACGCCATTCCCCGCAGGTTTTGCTGAATGCCCCGACGGGGGCGGGTAAGTCCACCTGGCTGCCGCTGCAGATTCTGAAAGAGGGGAACATCAGCGGGAAAATTATCCTGCTGGAGCCGCGCAGGCTGGCCGCGCGCAACGTAGCGCAGCGCCTCGCGGAACTGCTGAATGAAAAACCGGGCGAAACGGTAGGGTACAGGATGCGCGCCGAGACCTGCGTGGGTCCGACAACGCGCCTTGAGGTGGTCACCGAGGGCATTCTCACCCGCATGCTGCAAAACGATCCGGAGCTGACCGGCGTCGGGCTGGTGATCCTGGATGAATTTCACGAGCGCAGCCTGCAGGCGGATCTGGCCCTCGCGCTGTTGCTGGACGTTCAGCAGGGACTGCGTGACGATCTCCGGCTGCTGATAATGTCGGCCACGCTGGACAATGCGCGGCTACGGCAGGCGCTACCCGATGCGCCTGTCATCAGCTCTGAAGGGCGGGCGTTTCCTGTTGAACGCCGCTATCAACCGCTTCCCTCCCATCAGCGTTTTGACGAAGCGGTCGCCATTGCCACCGCAGAACTGCTGCGTCAGGAACCCGGCTCGCTGCTGCTGTTTTTGCCGGGCGTCGGGGAGATCCAGCGCGTGCAGGAGCAGCTTTCCTCTCGCGTAGGCGGTGATGTACTGCTCTGCCCGCTCTACGGCGCGTTGTCGCTGCAGGAGCAGCGTAAAGCTATCCTTCCTGCCCCGGTTGGACAGCGCAAGGTGGTACTGGCAACCAATATTGCTGAAACCAGTTTGACCATCGAAGGTATTCGCCTGGTGGTCGATTGCGCGCAGGAGAGGGTGGCAAGCTTTGACCCGCGCACCGGGCTGACTAAACTCCTGACGCAGCGCATCAGCCAGGCATCAATGGTGCAGCGCGCGGGCCGCGCGGGGCGACTTGAGCCGGGTATCTGCCTGCATTTGACCAGCGCAGAGCAGGCGGAACGCGCGGCGCAGCAAAGCACACCGGAAATTTTACAAAGCGATTTGTCTGGCCTGGTAATGGATCTGTTGCAGTGGGGCTGCCCGGAGCCTGGACAGCTTACCTGGCTTGATTCCCCGCCAGCCGTGAACCTCACCGCTGCGCGCAACCTGTTGACCCAGCTTGGTGCGCTGGAAGGCGTACGTCTGACGGTACGCGGCCAGAAAATGGCGGCACTGGGCAACGATCCGCGTCTGGCCGCGATGCTGGTGGCCGCGCAGGGGGAAGATGAGATTGCCACGGCAGCCAAACTGGCGGCTATCCTTGAGGAGCCGCCGCGCGGAGGCAGCAGCGATCTGGGGCAGGCGTTTTCGCGCAATCAGGGGAACTGGCAGCAGCGGGCGCAGCAGCTCTGTAAGCGGCTTAACAGCCGCGGCGGCGTGCCAGACAGTGAGAGCATCTCCCGGCTGTTAGCGCAGGCGTTTCCGGACCGGATTGCGCGTCGGCGCGGGCTGGACGGTCGCTACCAGCTGGCAAACGGTATGGGGGCGATGCTGGACAGCGATGATGCCCTGACGCGTCATGAGTGGCTGATTGCGCCGCTCCTGCTGCAGGGGAGCAACTCCCCGGATGCGCGTATCCTGCAAGCGATTGCCGTCGATATTGACGCCCTGACCCGTACCTGTCCGCATCTGCTCCAGCAATCGGACATCGTCGAGTGGGATGACGCCCAGGGCACGCTGAAGGCGTTTCGTCGTAGCCAGATTGGCAAACTGACACTCGGAACGAAGCCGCTGGCGAAGCCGTCGGAAGACGAGCTCCATCAGGCTATGCTGAACGGCATTCGGGAAAAAGGGCTCAGCGTGCTGAACTGGACGCCGGAGGCTGAACAGTACCGCATTCGCCTGCACTGCGCCGCTCGCTGGTTGCCGGAGTACGCCTGGCCAGCGGTGGATGACGAAACGTTACTCGCGTCGCTGGAGGCCTGGCTACTGCCGCAGATGAGCGGCGTACACTCCCTGCGGGCGCTGAAAGCGCTTGATGTTAAGGTCGCGTTACAGAATTTACTGGACTGGTCATTGCGTCAACGTCTGGATAGTGAACTGCCAGGGCATTACACTGTGCCGACCGGAAGCCGGATTGCCATCCGTTATCATGAGGATAATCCGCCGGCGCTGGCGGTTCGAATGCAGGAGATGTTTGGCGAGGCAACCACGCCGTCTATCGCTGAAGGGCGCGTGCCGTTGGTGCTTGAACTGCTGTCGCCCGCGCATCGACCCTTGCAGATCACTCGCGATCTGGGGGCGTTCTGGGCGGGGAGCTACCGTGACGTGCAGAAAGAGATGAAAGGGCGGTACCCCAAACACGTCTGGCCGGACGATCCGGCGAATACGGCGCCGACGAAGCGGACGAAGAAGTATTCCTGAAAGGGATGTGCGGCTTGATGCCCTCACCCCGGCCCTCTCCCACAGGGAGAGGGAGAACTAATTTTGAGAGATTTCTTCTTTCACAGACCGGTGGAAGAAAAGAGAATCGGGCCTTTGCGCCTGAAAGTTGCGGAGAAAAAGCATGGCGGGGAATGACCGCGAGCCAATAGGACGTAAGGGAAGACCAACGCGTCCGGCGAAAGAAAAGGTAAGCCGTCGTCGCCTCAGAGATGAGGACTATGACGATGACTATGAAGACGATGATGAGGATGAAGAACCGATGCCGCGTAAAGGGAAAGGCAAAGGGCGCAAGCCTCGGGGCAAACGCGGCTGGTTCTGGCTGCTGCTGAAGCTCTTTATTGTTTTTGTTGTGCTGATGGCAATTTACGGCGTCTATCTGGATCAGAAGATCCGCAGCCGTATCGACGGTAAAGTCTGGCAGTTACCTGCGGCAGTGTATGGCCGCATGGTGAACCTTGAGCCAGATATGTCCATCACGAAAAACGAAATGGTAAAACTGCTGGAAGCCACCCAGTATCGTCAGGTGTCAAAAATGACGCGCCCTGGCGAATTCACCGTGCAGGCCAACAGCATTGAGATGATCCGCCGTCCGTTTGATTTCCCGGACAGCAAAGAGGGTCAGGTGCGCGCGCGTCTGACCTTTGACGGCGATCGTCTGGATACCATCGAGAACATGGATAACAACCGTCAGTTCGGTTTCTTCCGTCTCGATCCCCGTCTGATCACCATGCTCTCGTCGGCGAACGGCGAACAGCGTCTGTTCGTGGCGCGTAACGGCTTCCCGGATCTGCTGGTTGATACCCTGCTGGCAACCGAAGACCGCCACTTCTACGAGCATGACGGCATCAGCCTCTACTCGATTGGCCGTGCGGTCCTGGCGAACCTGACCGCGGGCCGTACCGTGCAGGGGGCAAGTACGCTGACCCAGCAGCTGGTGAAGAACCTGTTCCTCTCCAGCGAGCGCTCTTACTGGCGTAAAGCGAACGAAGCGTATATGGCCGTGCTGATGGATGCACGCTACAGCAAGGATCGTATCCTTGAGCTGTATATGAACGAGGTGTACCTCGGTCAGAGCGGCGACAACGAAATCCGCGGCTTCCCGCTGGCGAGCCTGTACTACTTTGGTCGTCCGGTCGAAGAGTTGAGCCTGGATCAGCAGGCGCTGCTGGTGGGCATGGTGAAAGGGGCGTCCATTTATAACCCGTGGCGTAACCCGAAACTGGCCCTTGAGCGTCGTAACCTCGTTCTGCGTCTGCTGCAACAGCAGCAGGTGATTGACCAGGAGCTGTACGACATGCTGAGCGCACGTCCGCTCGGCGTGCAGCCGCGCGGCGGGGTGATCTCGCCTCAGCCTGCGTTTATGCAGCTGGTGCGTCAGGAGCTGCAGAGCAAGCTTGGCGATAAGGTGAAAGACCTCTCCGGCGTGAAGATCTTTACGACCTTTGACTCCGTGGCGCAGGATGCGGCAGAAAAAGCGGCGGTGGAAGGCATTCCGGCGCTGAAGAAACAGCGTAAGCTCTCCGATCTTGAAACCGCGATGGTGGTGGTTGACCGTAACTCCGGCGAAGTTCGTGCGATGGTGGGCGGTGCCGAGCCGCAGTTTGCTGGCTATAACCGTGCCATGCAGGCGCGTCGCTCGATCGGCTCTCTGGCAAAACCGGCAACCTATCTCACTGCCCTGAGTCAGCCAAACCAGTATCGTCTCAATACCTGGATTGCGGATGCGCCGATCTCCCTGCGCCAGCCTAACGGCCAGGTGTGGTCACCGCAGAACGACGACAAGCAGTTTAGCGGTCAGGTGATGCTGGTGGATGCGTTGACGCGCTCCATGAACGTGCCGACGGTGAACCTGGGCATGTCGCTGGGTCTGCCAGCGATTGTCGATACCTGGCAGAAGCTGGGCGTGGCGAAAGATCAGCTGCACCCGGTACCGGCGATGATCCTGGGGGCGCTCAACCTGACGCCGATCGAAGTGGCGCAGGCGTTCCAGACGATCGCCAGCGGCGGTAACCGCGCGCCGCTCTCCGCCCTGCGTTCGGTGATTGCCGAAGATGGCTCCGTGCTGTATCAGAGCTTCCCGCAGGCGGAACGTGCCGTTCCTGCGCAGGCGGCCTATATGACGCTGTGGACGATGCAGCAGGTGGTGCAGCGCGGTACCGGCCGTCAGCTGGGGGCGAAGTATCCGGGCCTGCATCTGGCGGGTAAAACCGGGACCACCAACAACAACGTTGATACCTGGTTTGCCGGTATTGATGGTCGTGAAGTGGTGATCACCTGGGTAGGCCGCGACAACAACCAGCCGACCAAGCTGTACGGCGCGAGCGGGGCGATGTCGATTTACCAGCGCTATCTGGCGAATCAGTCCCCGGTGCCGCTGAACCTGGTTGCGCCGGAAGATATCGTCGATATGGGCGTGGACAGCTCCGGTAACTTCGTCTGCGGCGGCGGAATGCGTACTCTGCCGGTCTGGACAACCAACCCGGATTCCCTGTGCCAGCAAAGCCAGCCAGAACAGCCAACGGGTAACCCGTTCGAGCAGTCTTCTCAGCCACAGCAGCCGCAGCAGCAACAGCCGCAGCAGCAGAACGAGAAGAAAGACAGCGATGGTGTCGCAGGCTGGATTAAAGATATGTTCGGCGGTAACTAACCGCGTGAGGTCCCCCCGCAAGGGGGGATTTTTTTACCCATTCCCCCCCTTTTTTTAACCCTCTTTTTAATATTGATTAACCCTTCGTTCTCTCCTGGTTATTTCTTAAACCCTTAATTCTCGTAGGGCCGCTTACTGCTTGCTATGCAGTCAGCGTTTCGCCTATTATGCTGCGGTCATAATAATAATTCTCGTTTACGTTATCATTCACTTTTCCATCAGAGATACACCATGGCGCTTTCCAATACTGCTCAGCCAATCAATACGTCGCTGCGTAAAATCGCGGTCGTCGTCGCCACAGCGGTTGCCGGCATGTCGGCTTATACACATGCTGCCGAAACCCCGAAAAAAGAAGAAACCATTACGGTAACCGCAGCACCTGCGGCACAGGAAAGTGCCTGGGGACCGGCACCCACGATTGCGGCTAAACGCACCGCCACCGCGACCAAGACCGATACCCCGATTGAGAAAACCCCGCAGTCTATTTCTGTCGTCACCCGTGAAGAGATGGACATGAAGCAGCCGGGGACGGTTAAACAGGCGCTGGCCTATACGCCGAGCGTGTTCGCAACACGCGGGGCGTCAACAACGTATGACGTTGTTTCTATTCGTGGGTTCACCACCTCCAGTACCGTGAATACTAACCAGTATCTGGACGGGATGAAGCTGCAGGGAGATAACTATTCTGAAGCGTCCATGGATCCGTATTTCCTTGAGCGCGTCGAGCTGCTGCGTGGCCCAACGTCCGTTCTGTACGGTAAAAGCCACCCGGGCGGCGTGGTCAGCATGGTCAGCAAGCGCCCAACCACCGAGCCACTGAAAGAAATTCAGTTCAAAATGGGTACCGATAACCTGTGGCAGACCGGGTTTGATTTCAGCGATGCGATTGATGATGACGGCGTGTGGTCATACCGTCTGACCGGTCTGGGGCGCAGCGAAAATGCGCAGCAGGAGATGGTGAAATCTTCCCGCTACGCCATTGCACCTGCTTTCAGCTGGCGTCCTGACGATAAAACCGATTTTACTTTCCTGAGCAACTTCCAGAGCGATCCGGATGCAGGCTATTACGGCTGGCTGCCGCGGGAAGGTACCGTTGTGCCTTACTACGATGCCAACGGCAAAGCACACAAGCTGCCGACCGATTTCAACGAAGGTGAAGAAGATAACAAGATCTCCCGTCGTCAGAAAATGGTGGGTTACAGCTTCTCGCATCAGTTTGATGACACCTTTACCGTGCGTCAAAACCTGCGCTACACCAAAATCAATACGCTTTACCGTTCCGTCTACGGTAACGGCTATATTGCACCGGCTCAGATCAGCCGCGCGTATGTGCGCTCCGATGAGGACCTCAACTCGTTTACCGTTGATACTCAGCTTCAGTCCAAATTCGCGACGGGTGCAGTGGATCATACCCTGTTGACGGGCGTTGATTACCTCCGCATGCGTAATGATATTGATGCTGACTACGGCACGGCCGATCCCATCAGTATGACGAAGCCTGCGTACGGCAATCCAAATGTCGACGTTTACTACCTTTACAAAGTGCTCAACCGTCAGGAACAAACCGGCCTTTATGCGCAGGATCAGGCTGAATGGGATAAGTGGGTACTCACAATGGGTGGCCGCTATGACTTTGCGAAAACCTCAGCACTGACGCGTACAACCGGTACTACCGCGGAAATCAACGATCAGGCATTCACGTGGCGCGGCGGGATTAACTACCTGTTCGACAACGGCATCACGCCTTATTTCAGCTATAGCGAATCGTTCGAACCGATTTCAGGTACCACTCAGGGCGGCAAACCGTTCGATCCTGCACGCGGCAAGCAGTATGAAGCGGGCGTGAAGTACGTACCGAAAGATCTGCCTGTTGTGGTCACGGCTGCTGTTTATCAGTTAACCAAAAACAACAACCTGACGGCCGATCCGGCGAATCCAACCAGCGGCTTTAGCGTGCAGGGCGGTGAAATTCGCTCTCGCGGTTTCGAACTGGAAGCGAAAGCTGCCGTCTCTGCCAACGTGAACGTGACGGCTTCCTATAGCTTTACTGATGCCAAATACACGCACGATACCTGGTATGAAGGCCGTCGTCCGGCGGAAGTGCCGCGCAATATGGCGTCTCTGTGGGCAGATTATACCTTCCATGAGACGGCGTTGAGCGGTCTGACGGTAGGGGCTGGCACCCGTTACATTGGTAACACCGTGTCCTATTACTCTGCCTCGTCGCCAAAAGCCTACCAGTCGTTCAACGTCGCGGGCTATGCCCTGGCGGATGCCACCGTGAAATACGATCTGGCACGCTTTGGACTTCCCGGCTCTTCTGTCGGCGTCAACGTGAACAACATCTTCGATCGCGAATACGTCTCCAGCTGCTACAGCGAATATGCCTGCTACTGGGGAGCAGGACGTCAGGTTGTTGCTACCGCGACCTTCCGCTTCTAATCTCTCTTCGGGCACGGTTCGCCGTGCCCTTTTTATTTAAGTTGGCTGATATGCAGGATAATCAAACGCAACCCGACACCACCTTTACGCTCAACCATCTCTCCTTTCGCGTACCCGGGCGCACCCTGCTGCATCCGCTCTCTTTGACGTTTCCCGCAGGTAAAGTCACTGGCCTGATTGGTCACAACGGTTCCGGTAAGTCCACGCTGCTCAAGATGCTGGGACGCCATCAGCCGCCGTCAGAAGGCGACATCCTGCTGGATGACCAACCGCTGGAGAGCTGGAGCAGTAAAGCCTTTGCCCGCAAAGTGGCGTATCTGCCGCAGCAGCTGCCGCAGGCGGAGGGGATGACGGTGCGAGAGCTGGTGGCGATTGGGCGTTATCCGTGGCATGGCGCGCTTGGACGCTTTGGCGTGGCCGACAGAGAGAAAGTGGAAGAGGCGATTGCGCTGGTCGGGCTTAAGCCGCTGGCGCACCGTCTGGTGGATAGCCTGTCCGGCGGTGAACGCCAGCGCGCGTGGATTGCAATGCTGGTGGCCCAGGACAGCCGCTGCCTGCTCCTCGACGAACCCACCTCCGCACTTGATATCGCCCATCAGGTCGATGTTCTGGCGCTGGTGCACCGCTTGAGCCAGCAGCGCGGTCTGACGGTGATTGCGGTGCTGCATGATATCAACATGGCGGCACGCTACTGCGATTACCTTGTTGCGCTGCGCGGCGGCGAAATGATTGCGCAGGGAACGCCGTCCGAGCTGATGCGCAGCGAAACGCTGGAACAGATTTATGGTATTCCGATGGGTATTCTGCCTCACCCGGCCGGGGCTGCACCGGTGAGCTTCGTGTACTGATGCTGGACAACATGCGCATTAGCCGCCGTCGCCTGCTGACGGCGATGGCCCTCTCACCGCTGCTGTTAAAAATGAATACGGCGCGTGCCGCCGCCGTCGATCCGCACCGCATAGTGGCGCTGGAGTGGTTGCCGGTCGAGCTGATGATGGCGCTCGGCGTTACGCCCTACGGCGTCGCGGACATTCCCAACTATAACCTTTGGGTGAACGAGCCGAAGCTGCCGGACTCGGTGATCGACGTCGGCCTGCGTACGGAGCCAAACCTCGAGCTGCTCACCCAGATGAAACCCTCGTTCCTGTTCTGGTCCGCGGGCTACGGTCCGTCAGAAGAGGTGATGGCGCGCATTGCGCCCGGGCGCGGATTCGCTTTCAGCGACGGTAAAAAACCGCTGGCCGTAGCGAAAAATTCGATTGGCGAGATGGCGCATTTCCTTAACCGGGAAGCGGAGGCCAAACGGCATCTCGACGAATTTGATGCCCTGATCGACTCCCTGAAGCCGCGTTTTGCTCACCGGGGCGATCGTCCGCTGCTGATGGTGACGCTGCTGGATGCCCGCCATATGCTGGTCTTTGGTAAAAACTGCCTGTTCCAGGAGGTGCTGGACAGCTTCGGCATTCGCAACGCCTGGGAAGGGGAGATGACGTTCTGGGGCAGTACCGCTGTGGGTATCGATCGCCTCGCGGCGTTTCGCGATGTGGATGTGCTGTGCTTCGATCACGGCAACGAGCGTGACATGCAAACCCTGATGGCGACCCCGCTCTGGCAGGCGATGCCGTTTGTGCGCGAGCGGCGCTTCCAGCGCGCTCCGGCGGTCTGGTTCTACGGCGCGACGCTGTCGGCGATGCATTTTGCCCGCGTGCTGGATAACGCCCTGGGAGGTAAAGCATGAGTACGCGTATTGCCCGTTTCCCGGCGCTTCTGCTGATGCTGATTTTTCTTGCCGCGCTGGCGTTAACCGGGTTCAACCTCTCTGCCGCGTTACCGCGCGCGCAATGGGGAGCCGCGCTGGCCTCGCCGGATATCGACAATATTCAGCAGATGCTGTTCCACTACAGCCTGCTGCCGCGTCTGGCAATCTCCCTTTTAGTCGGTGCCGGTTTAGGGCTGGTGGGCGTGCTGTTCCAGCAGGTGTTACGTAACCCGCTGGCGGAGCCAACCACGCTCGGCGTCGCGACCGGCGCACAGCTTGGGATCACTATCACCACGCTGTGGGCGCTGCCGGGAGCGTTAACCTCGCAGTTTGCGGCACTCGCGGGGGCGTGTGTGGTGGGCGCACTGGTCTTTGGCGTGGCCTGGGGCAAACGCCTTTCTCCGGTGACGCTCATTCTGGCCGGACTGGTGGTGAGCCTCTACTGTGGCGCGATTAACCAGCTGCTGGTGCTTTTCCACCACGATCGGCTGCAAAGCATGTTCCTGTGGAGTACCGGTACGCTCACCCAAACCGACTGGAGCGTTGTGCTGCGCCTGTGGCCGCAGCTGGCTGGCGGTGTCGTGCTGACGCTGCTGCTCCTGCGTCCCCTGACGCTGATGGGACTGGATGATGGCGTGGCGCGTAACCTGGGGCTGGCGCTGTCGCTGGCTCGCCTGGCGGCGCTGACGCTGGCGATTGTATTGAGCGCCCTGCTGGTGAATGCGGTTGGCATCATCGGGTTTATCGGCCTGTTTGCGCCGCTGCTGGCGAAAATGCTTGGTGCGCGCCGTTTGCTGGCGCGTCTGCTGCTGGCCTCGCTGATTGGGGCGCTGATCCTCTGGCTTTCCGATCAGCTTATTCTCTGGCTGGCGCGGGTGTGGCGGGAAGTCTCTACCGGCTCGGTCACGGCGCTTATCGGGGCGCCGCTGCTGCTTTGGCTGCTGCCGCGTCTGCGCAGCATGAGCGCACCGGCGATGGATGCGGGCGATAAAGTCCATGCTGAACGTCAGTCGGTACTGTGGTTTAGCCTTGCCGGGCTGGCGGTGCTGATTATTGCCTCGTTCGCGGCGCTCTCATTCGGTCGCGATGCCGCGGGCTGGCACTGGGCAACGGGCGATTTACTCAACGATCTGCTGCAGTGGCGCTGGCCGCGTATCTTTGCTGCGCTGATCGCAGGGGTAATGCTGGCGGTGGCGGGGTGCATTATTCAGCGTCTGACCGGCAACCCGATGGCGAGCCCGGAAGTGCTTGGGATCAGCTCTGGCGCCGCCTTTGGCGTGGTGCTGATGCTTTTTTTTGTGCCGGGCAATGCGTTTGGCTGGCTGATGCCTGCCGGCAGTCTCGGGGCGGCGGTTACGCTGCTGATTATCCTGATTGCCGCCGGTCGCGGCGGGTTTTCACCGCACCGTATGCTGCTGGCGGGGATGGCGCTCAGCACCGCGTTCACCATGCTGCTGATGATGCTGCAGGCAAGCGGCGACCCGCGTATGGCGAAGATCCTGACCTGGATATCCGGCTCAACGTACGGCGCGACCGGCAGCCAGGCGATCGGGTCCGGGCTCGTGATGGTCGTGCTGCTGGCGATGGTGCCGCTGTGCCGACGCTGGCTCACTATTCTGCCGCTCGGCGGGGAAACCGCACGTGCGGTTGGAATGGCGCTGACGCCAGCGCGTGTAGCGCTGCTGCTGCTCGCCGCGTGCCTGACGGCGACGGCCACCATGACGATTGGCCCGCTGAGTTTTGTGGGGTTAATGGCGCCGCATATCGCCAGAATGATGGGGTTCCGCCGGACGATGCCGCATATCGTCATGTCGGCCCTCACGGGCGGCGTGATGCTGGTGTTTGCAGACTGGTGCGGAAGAATGGTGCTGTTCCCGTATCAGATCCCGGCGGGGCTGCTGTCGACCTTTATTGGTGCGCCGTATTTTATTTATCTGTTGAGAAAGCAGAGTCGGTAGTCAGGTGCGGCCTGATGCCCTCTCCCACGGGGAGAGGGACAACACCGTAGGCCGGGTAAGCGTTAGCGCCACCCGGCAATGCTCTTAGAGCTTCGCAAACACCTTACGCGCCGCGTCAATGGTGTTATTGATATCTTCTTCGCTGTGCGCCACGGACATAAAGCCCGCCTCGAATGCGGACGGTGCCAGGTACACGCCTTCTTCCAGCATCAGGTGGAAGAAGCGCTTGAAGCGTTCAACGTCGCACTTCACCACGTCCTGATAGCGGGTCACGGTTTTCGCCTCGGTGAAGAAAATCCCGAACATCCCGCCTACGTGGTTAACCACCAGCGGAATACCGGCCTCTTCTGCCGCTTCCAGCAGGCCGTTTGCCAGCTGCGTGGTCCGGTCGGTCAGGGTTTCGTGAATACCTGGCTGAGCCACTTCGGTCAGGCAGGCAAAGCCCGCCGCCATGGCGATAGGGTTACCGGAGAGCGTGCCCGCCTGGTAAACCGGGCCGGTTGGAGCCAGCGCTTCCATGACGTCCTTACGACCACCGAACGCGCCGACCGGCATGCCGCCGCCGATGATTTTACCCAGGCAGGTGAGGTCCGGCTCCACGCCGTAATAAGACTGGGCGCCCGCCAGCGCCACGCGGAAGCCGGTCATCACTTCGTCGATGATCAGCAGCGCGCCGAATTCATCGCACAGGGCGCGCAGGCCCGGCAGGAAGTCAGGCTGCGGTGGGATACAGTTCATGTTGCCCGCAACTGGCTCAACGATGATGCAGGCGATCTCCTGCGGATACTGCTCGAACGCCGCGCGAACGGTGTTCAGATCGTTATAGGTGCAGGTCAGGGTATGCTTCGCGAAATCCGCAGGTACGCCAGGCGAGTTTGGCTGGCCGAGCGTCAGCGCGCCGGAACCCGCTTTCACCAGCAGGCAGTCCGCGTGGCCGTGGTAGCAGCCTTCGAACTTGATGATTTTATCGCGGCCGGTAAAACCGCGCGCCAGGCGGATGGCGCTCATGGTGGCTTCGGTGCCTGAGTTCACCATGCGCACCATGTCCATGGTCGGGACCAGCTCGGTGACCAGTTCCGCCATCTTCACTTCCATTTCGGTAGGCGCACCGAAGCTCAGGCCGCGCTGGGCGGCTTCAATCACGGCGTTACGAATGGCCGGATGGTTGTGCCCCAGCACCATCGGTCCCCAGGAGCCGACATAATCGATATAGGCTTTGCCATCGACATCATACAGATACGCGCCGTCAGCACGTTCGATAAACAGCGGTGTGCCGCCCACGCCGGTAAAGGCGCGCACAGGTGAGTTCACGCCACCCGGAATAAGCTCGCGGGCTGCACTGTAGAGGTTTTCAGACTTGCTCATGGCGTCGTTCCTGGTTCGTATAAAATGATTAAGCCCACTATTCTAAGTGATTCGGGGAAGGTTATGAAATTTTTAGCCTGGTAATGCTTTAAGATTTGTTAAGTAATTTTAAGGAGACGGTGGGGCAGTCTCTGGTAAAATCCTCGCGGCTTTTTGTATGACGAATAAGTACAGGACATGAAATCAGATTCTCCGTCTTTTGAAGAACAACAGTTTACGCGCGCCCAGCATCGAATCAGTATTCGACGGCTGCTCAATCGCGATAAAACGCCGCTGGCGATCCTGCTGGCCGCTGCCGTGGTGGGAACGCTCGCCGGTCTGGTGGGCGTGGCGTTTGAAAAAGCGGTTAATGCCGTGCTCAACTGGCGAGTGGGAACCGTGGCCGGTTTCGCCGACAGCCGATGGCTGGTCTGGGTTGCGGCGTTCGGGCTGTCGGCGCTGTTTGCCATGGTGGGGTATTTTCTGGTGCGTAAATTTGCGCCGGAGGCGGGCGGGTCCGGCATCCCGGAAATTGAAGGGGCGCTGGAGGAGCTGCGTCCTGTGCGCTGGTGGCGAGTCATTCCGGTGAAATTTATCGGCGGCATGGGTACGCTGGGCGCGGGGATGGTTCTTGGCCGGGAAGGACCCACGGTTCAGCTGGGCGGGAACGTCGGCCGCATGGTGGGCGATCTCTTTCGGATGCGCAGCGCCGAAGCGCGCCATACGCTGCTGGCAACCGGTGCGGCGGCGGGGCTATCGGCGGCCTTTAACGCGCCGCTGGCGGGCATTTTGTTTATCATCGAAGAGATGCGCGCGCAGTTTCGCTACAACCTGATCTCCATTAAAGCGGTGTTTACCGGCGTCATTATGTCGAGCATTGTGTTTCGCCTCTTTAATGGCGAAGGGGCGGTCATTGAGGTGGGTAAACTGACCAACGCGCCGGTTAACACCCTGTGGCTTTACCTGATCCTCGGCATGATTTTTGGCGTGGTGGGACCGCTGTTTAACACCTTTATCCTGCGCGCTCAGGATATGTTCCAGCGTATTCACGGTGGGAATACGACTAAATGGGTGCTGATGGGCGGCCTGCTTGGCGGAATCTGTGGCGTGCTCGGGTTTATCGAGCCAAATGCCGCGGGCGGCGGCTTCGGGCTGATCCCCATTGCGGCGGCGGGGAACTTCAGCGTGGGTCTGCTGCTGTTTATGTTTATCTCCCGCGTCATCACCACGGTATTGTGTTTTTCCTCCGGCGCGCCCGGCGGGATATTCGCCCCGATGCTGGCGCTGGGAACCTTGTTGGGCACCGCGTTTGGTATGGCGGCTGAGGCGGGCTTTCCCGCCTATCACCTTGATGCAGGGACCTTTGCGGTAGCCGGAATGGGGGCGCTGCTGGCCGCCTCCCTGCGCGCGCCGTTGACCGGTATCGTGCTGGTGCTGGAGATGACGGACAATTACCAGCTCATTTTGCCAATGATCATTACCTGTCTCGGGGCGACACTATTAGCCCAGTTCCTGGGTGGAAAACCGCTATACTCCACCATCCTCGCGCGTACCCTGGCAAAACAAGAGGCGGAGCGGGCCGCCGCGC
This sequence comes from Enterobacter cloacae complex sp. 2021EL-01169, assembly GCF_020733125.1. NCBI lineage: Bacteria > Pseudomonadati > Pseudomonadota > Gammaproteobacteria > Enterobacterales > Enterobacteriaceae > Enterobacter > Enterobacter cloacae complex sp. 2021EL-01169. Next base: position 45,093 of record NZ_JAJFTC010000008.1, on the reverse strand, counting down.
AGAATACTTGAATGAATTACCAGGGTATTAGATAATGACGAAAAGAATTGGGTGAATTTTACCCAATAGCAGTATTCATGGGAGCATAAGATGAGTGATGACGTAGCTGTGCCGCTGGAATTTACCGAAGCAGCAGCCAACAAAGTGAAAACCCTGATTGCCGACGAAGACAATCCGGATCTGAAACTGCGTGTCTATATTACCGGTGGCGGCTGCAGCGGCTTCCAGTACGGTTTTACTTTTGACGATCAGGTTAACGATGGCGATATGACCATTGAGAAACAGGGCGTCGCGCTGGTGGTTGACCCGATGAGCCTGCAGTATCTGGTAGGTGGTTCGGTAGATTACACCGAAGGTCTGGAAGGTTCACGCTTTGTGGTGACCAACCCGAATGCAACAAGCACCTGCGGGTGTGGGTCTTCGTTCAGCATTTAAGCCTGAATGCGGATTGTAGGCCCGGTAAGCGAAGCGCCACCGGGCTTATAAACGACGCCTATCTTGAAGTTTCATCCAGCGCAAACGTCGGCAGCTTCAGGTGCCAGCGTATCGCCGCTAAACGTATCGCCAGCGTCACGATCATCCCCAGCATCGCGGCGTTTTCCAGCGGAATGGCAAAGGTGTAATACGCGGTCGCGTGGACAATGCCGCCCGCAATACAGGCCGTTGCGTAAATTTCAGTACGCAGGATCATCGGCACCTCACGTGCCAGAATGTCGCGAATGATCCCGCCGCCCACGCCGGTTAATACGCCCATGCAGATCGCCACCATCGGACCGGTGCCCGCATTAAACGCCTTATTGACGCCAATACCGACAAACACGGCCAGACCGACGGCATCCAGTACCGGCAATATCCATTTTGGTAATCGGCGGGGCTGGCGAACCAGCACAATGGTTAATAAACAGGTGACCATCGCGATCACCAGGTCGGTTGGATCTTTCACCCAAAACACCGGGCCATTGGCCAGCGCCATATCGCGGATAGTCCCGCCGCCCACGGCGGTCACCACGCCCAGCACCAGCACGCCAAACGGATCCATGCGTAGTTTTCCGGCGAGCAGGACGCCGGAGATAGCAAAAACGGCTGTGCCAAGAATATCCAGCCAATAAACGAGCATCGTTAAATCCTCGAAAAGGGTCTTATGTTAGTGACTCTCTGCCAGCGCGGCACAGAGCTGTTTTGCGGCGAGGATAATACGCGGGCTGGCGCGTTCAAACCAGTCGCTGTTGAGGGGTATTACCGGTATTTTTAGCTGCTTTTGCCAGAATTGCTCGATTTTGGGAATTTCGCTCGCATTTCCGACCACCACGATGGCCTGTGGCTGGCGCGCCAGAACCTGCTCACGGCTTACCTGAGGCCACGGTACCCGGCTGGCTGCAAAGATGTTTTCACCGCCACAGACTTCCAGTACCTGATTCTGAATCGACCCTTTTCCGGTGGTGAACAGCGGCTGGCTGCCAAACTGCAGGAAGATGCGCTTTTTAACAGGGGTATCGTATCGGGATTTCAGCGCGGCATAGTCGCTGAGCATCTGTTTCGCTGCAGCCTCGGCTTTTTTGGGCGTAGGGCTATAGGGTGCCAGGGCCTGTAGCGCCTGAGCGACCTGCTCAATGCTGACGGCATCAATCCACATGACCTTGATGCCAAGGGAGGTAAGCTGGTTGACCTGCCGCTCGGCGTTTCCGCCGCGCCAGGCCAGCACGAGATCCGGTTTCAGCGCCACGATGCGCTCAAGGTTCATCCCTTGCCAGGTTGCCACCTGTTCAATGCCTGTCGCCTGAGGGGGATAATCCGAAAAGCTGCTCACGCCAACGGGTGTGATCCCGGCGGCAAACGCCAGTTCGGTATTGGCGGGAGAGAGGGTAATCACACGCGGCGCGGCAAAAAGCCACGCCGGTGCGAGCAGAAGCAGGGCGGCCAGCGCCCTGAAGGTATGTTTAGCCACGTGCCAGGTTCTGCACCAGGCGTTCCACCATCACGGTGGACTGTTTTGCCGCAACGGTCAGGAACTCGTCGAAGCTGATGTGGGACTGCTGATCTGCCACGTCAGAGATGGCGCGAACCACTACAAACGGTACGTTGAAATTATGGCAAACGTGCGCGATCGCGGTCGCTTCCATCTCAACGGCCACCGCCTGAGGGAAGTTATGACGGATTTTCGCCAGGCCAACGGAGCCGTTGATGAACGCATCACCGCTGACAATCAGACCGCGTACCGCGTTGAGGTTGAGCTCAGCAATGCAGGTCTCTGCCGCCGCAATCAGTTTGTCGTCCGCTTTAAACCCTGCCGGGCAGCCCGGAAGCTGGCCGTACTCGTAGCCGAACGCGGTGACGTCAGCATCGTGGTAACGCGCTTCGTCGGAAACAACGATATCACCCACCTTCAGCGTCGGCGCCAGGCCGCCCGCAGAGCCGGTATTCACGATCACGTCCGGCTTGCAGCGCTCAAGCAGCAGGGTGGCACCCAGCGCCGCAGCGACTTTACCGATGCCTGATTTCAGCAGAGCCACGTCAACACCGTTTAGCTGACCGGTATAGATCTCACAACCCCCCAGAGAGAGGGTCTGACGGTTCTCAATTTTGTCACGCAGGAGCGTAACTTCTTCTTCCATTGCACCAATAATGCCGATTTTCATAGATTTACTCGCGATGTGCCTTGTTAAGATGCATAGTCTATCATGCGGTTAAGGGGAAACGCATTCTCACGCGGGGGAGCACATGTCACCAATCGATTTTCGCACCAAAATTAACTGGCACCGACGTTTCCGTTCGCCGCAGGGCGACAAGAGCGAACATGAGATCCTGCGTATCTTCGAAAGCGATCGCGGGCGGATCATTAACTCGCCCGCCATCCGCCGTCTGCAGCAAAAGACCCAGGTCTTTCCGCTGGAGCGTAACGCCGCGGTGCGCACGCGCTTAACCCACTCCATGGAGGTGCAGCAGGTCGGGCGCTACATCGCCAAAGAGATTTTAAGCCGTCTCAAAGAGCAGCGCTTACTGGAAACCTATGGTCTGGACGAGCTGACGGGGCCTTTTGAGAGCATCGTTGAGATGGCCTGCCTGATGCATGACATCGGCAACCCGCCTTTCGGCCACTTTGGTGAGGCGGCTATCAATGACTGGTTTAAGCAACGGCTTTACCCTTCGGATGCGGTAAGCCAGCCGCTGAGCGACGACCGCTGCATCGTACGCGATTTACGCCTGCGTGAAGGTGAAGAGGGGCTGAACGATCTGCGCCGCAAGGTGCGCCAGGACCTCTGTCACTTTGAGGGTAACGCGCAGGGGATCCGGCTGGTGCATTCCCTGATGCGTATGAACCTGACCTGGGCGCAGGTCGGCTGCATTCTTAAATATACGCGCCCCGCGTGGTGGATGGGGGAGACGCCCGCGTCCCACAGTTATTTAATGAAAAAACCGGGCTATTACCTTTCCGAAGAGGCTTATATTGAACGGTTACGTAAAGAACTTTCATTGACGCCAAACGGCCGTTTTCCATTGACCTGGATTATGGAAGCCGCCGATGATATTTCCTATTGCGTGGCCGATCTGGAAGACGCCGTTGAGAAAAGAATTTTCAGCGTCGAGGAGCTTTATCAGCATCTTTATACGGCCTGGGGCACCCATGAAAAAGGCTCGCTGTTTGCGCAGGTTGTCGAAAATGCCTGGGAAAAATCGCGCTCAAATACATTAAGCCGCAGTACGGAAGACCAGTTCTTTATGTATTTGCGGGTCAATACATTAAATAAGCTGGTGCCATACGCGGCGTCACGCTTTATTGATAATTTGCCGCTGATTTTCAGCGGGGAATTCAACCACGCCCTGCTGGAAGATGACAGCAGTTTCAGCCAGCTCCTCGAGCTTTATAAACATGTGGCGATGCGGCATGTATTCAGCCATCCGGATGTCGAACAATTAGAGCTGCAGGGATATAGAGTGATCAGTGGGTTACTGGAAATTTATGCTCCGCTGCTCCAGCTGTCGGTCGACGAATTCAGCGAGCTGGTGGAACACGAGCGCGTGCGCCGTATTCCCATTGAATCACGACTTTATCAAAAACTTTCTACCCGACACCGTCTGGCGTATGTCGAAGCGATTGGCAAGCTGGATCGCCAGTCACCGCAGTGGCCGGTGATGGAATATTATTACCGCTGCCGTCTTATCCAGGACTATATCAGCGGCATGACGGATTTGTATGCCTGGGATGAATACCGCAAGCTGATGGCGGTGGAATAATTCCGGAGTTTTGTAAAGACGGCCAATAAATTTTTACCTTTTCCATAAACTTATCGCCGGAACTAAGCGGTATAAAACGAATCTGAGTTACACAGCAATTTTGCGTTACCTGTAAATCGAGATTGAGAAACATGAAAAAAACCACATTAGCAATGAGTGCACTGGCTCTGAGTTTAGGTTTAGCGCTGTCTCCTCTGACTGCTACTGCAGCCGAGACCGCGTCGTCGGCAGCAACCGCGCAGCAGATGCCAAGCCTGGCACCGATGCTCGAAAAAGTGATGCCATCGGTGGTGAGTATTAACGTTGAGGGTAGCACGACCGTCAATACGCCGCGCATGCCGCGTAACTTCCAGCAGTTCTTCGGCGACAACTCGCCGTTCTGCCAGGACGGTTCGCCATTCCAGAGCTCTCCGTTCTGTCAGGGCGGTGGCGCAGGGGATGACAGCCAGGGCGGCGGCCAGCAGCAGAAATTCATGGCGCTTGGCTCGGGGGTAATCATTGATGCAGCGAAAGGCTATGTCGTCACCAACAACCACGTTGTCGATAACGCGAGCAGTATTAAGGTTCAGCTGAGCGATGGCCGTAAGTTTGACGCCAAAGTGGTCGGCAAAGACCCGCGCTCCGACATCGCGCTGATCCAGATTCAGGATCCGAAAAACCTGACGGCGATTAAAATTGCCGACTCCGACGCGCTGCGCGTGGGTGACTATACCGTGGCGATCGGTAACCCGTTCGGTCTGGGTGAAACCGTGACCTCGGGTATCGTCTCTGCACTGGGCCGTAGCGGCCTCAATGCTGAGAACTATGAGAACTTCATCCAGACGGATGCGGCGATCAACCGCGGTAACTCCGGCGGCGCGCTGGTGAACCTGAACGGCGAGCTGATCGGTATCAACACCGCGATCCTGGCACCGGACGGCGGCAACATCGGGATCGGCTTTGCTATCCCAAGTAACATGGTGAAAAACCTGACCGCGCAGATGGTGCAGTATGGCCAGGTGAAACGCGGTGAGCTGGGTATCCTGGGTACGGAACTGAACTCCGAACTGGCTAAGGCAATGAAGGTTGACGCCCAGCGCGGGGCATTCGTCAGCCAGGTGATGCCAAACTCCTCTGCCGCGAAAGCGGGCATTAAAGCGGGGGATGTGATCACCTCCCTGAACGGTAAACCGATCAGCAGCTTTGCCGCCCTGCGTGCGGAAGTCGGCTCTATGCCTATCGGCAGCAAAGTGACCCTTGGTCTGCTGCGCGACGGCAAGGCGGTTAACGTCAGCCTGGAGCTGCAGCAGAGCAGCCAGAATCAGGTGGACTCCAGCACCATCTTCAGCGGTATTGAAGGTGCCGAGATGAGCAACAAAGGCGCAGATAAAGGCGTAATGGTGAATAACGTGAAGGCGAATTCACCGGCAGCCCGTATTGGCCTGAAAAAAGGCGATGTGATCATGGGCGCTAACCAGCAGCCGGTGAAAAACATCGCGGAACTGCGTAAGATCCTCGACAGCAAACCTTCCGTGCTGGCGCTGAATATCCAGCGTGGTGACACCTCTATTTACCTGCTGATGCAGTAATACTCTGAAGCCCCTGTTCGCAGGGGCTTTTCTCGTTTCTGTGACCTTTCACACAAGTCCACACTTCTTCCTCTCTCTTTGTGCATCTGCACAATGCGGGCGTCGCTGAACTTCCCTATGCTTGAGCTCTGCTCACGGGAGGGTTCTATGGCTGGCTGGCATCTTGATACCAAAATGGCGCAGGATATTGTGGCGCGCACCATGCGCATCATTGATACCAATATCAACGTAATGGATGCCCGTGGGCGCATTATTGGCAGTGGCGATCGCGAGCGTATTGGGGAATTGCACGAAGGCGCGCTGCTGGTGCTCTCCCAGGGGCGCGTGGTCGATATCGACGATGCGGTAGCGAAACACCTGCACGGCGTCCGTCAGGGCATCAATTTACCGCTGCGCCTTGAAGGCGAGATTGTGGGGGTCATCGGCCTCACCGGCGAGCCCGAGTCATTGCGAAAATATGGCGAGCTGGTCTGCATGACGGCGGAGATGATGCTGGAGCAGTCGCGGCTGATGCACCTGCTGGCTCAGGACAGCCGCCTGCGCGAAGAGCTGGTGATGAACCTTATTCAGGCAGAGGAGCATACGCCTGCGCTGAGCGAGTGGGCGCAGCGTCTGGGGATCGATCTGAATCAGCCGCGCGTGGTGGCGGTCATTGAGGTCGACAGCGGCCAGCTGGGCGTAGACAGCGCGATGGCCGAGCTGCAGCAGCTGCAAAATGCACTGGCGACGCCGGAGCGCGATAACCTGGTGGCGATCGTTTCTCTGACGGAGATGGTGGTGCTCAAACCGGCGCTCAATACGTTTGGCCGCTGGGATGCGGACGATCATCGCCGTCGCGTGGAGCAGTTAATTTCCCGTATGAAAGAGAATGGTCAGCTGCGTTTTCGCGTTGCGCTGGGCAACTACTTTACCGGTCCGGGCAGTATCGCCCGCTCCTGGCGAACCGCGCGCACCACCATGATGGTGGGCAAGCAGCGAATGCCGGAGAGCCGCAGCTATTTTTATCAGGACCTGATGCTGCCGGTGCTGCTCGACAGCCTGCGCGGTGGCTGGCAGGCCAATGAGCTGGCGCGGCCACTGGCGCGCCTGAAAGCCATGGACAATAACGGCCTGCTGCGCCGGACCCTGCAGGCGTGGTTCCGTCATAACGTGCAGCCGCTGGCGACGTCAAAAGCGCTGTTTATTCACCGCAATACCCTGGAGTATCGGTTAAACCGAATTTCAGAGCTGACGGGGTTAGATCTGGGAAATTTCGACGACAGGCTGCTGCTGTATGTGGCGCTGCAGTTGGATGAACAGAGATGAAGCTGTTTGCCGGGGGGCGGCTTCGCCTTACCCGGCCTACATGCGTTCGTAGGCCCGGTAAGCGAAGCGCCACCGGGCAATAAAACGGCTTATTTGTTGCGGGTTAACTTCTCAAGATCCGCTTCAATCTCGCTGATCTTATTGGTAACAACGCTTTCAAGGTGACGCAGATCGTCAAGGATCTTGCGCTTGAGATCGACTTCGGTGCGGTCGCGCTGGCAGATCTGATCGAGTTCATCGATCACATAGCGCAGGTTAGGGCTGATTTCCTGTACTTCTTTGTATCCCTGTCCTACACCGTCAGCAACAACGGTCTTACGCTGGCGTGGGTATTTAAACTTCACGCTTTTGGCGAAAAACTCTCCTTTGTCCTTGTGAAAATAGATTTTCAAAATATCGTTATTGGCTTCCTGGCGGAGGCTGTAACGATCAATTTCATCAGGATTGGTAATGCCCAGACTTTTCAGATTATCGTACATAGCGGTACCCTTGATCTCAACATAACCTTTGAATAATTAACGAAAAAATCTATTTTCGCCACCCTCAGATATAAAAAAAGCGGGGTTGCCCCCGCTTTTTGTTATACCCGATTAATCGATGGTGCGCAGCAATTCGTTGATGCCCACTTTACCGCGCGTTTTCGCATCCACTTTCTTCACGATAACCGCACAGTACAGGCTGTATTTGCCATCTTTTGACGGCAGGTTGCCGGACACCACGACGGAGCCCGCCGGAACGCGACCGTAATGCACTTCGCCGGTTTCACGATCGTAGATACGGGTGCTCTGACCGATGTAAACGCCCATGGAGATCACGGAGCCTTCTTCCACGATCACGCCTTCAACCACTTCAGAGCGCGCGCCGATGAAGCAGTTATCTTCGATGATGGTCGGGTTAGCCTGCAGTGGCTCCAGAACACCACCGATGCCCACGCCGCCGGACAGGTGAACGTTTTTACCGATCTGCGCGCAGGAACCGACTGTTGCCCAGGTGTCGACCATGGTACCTTCGTCAACGTAGGCACCGATGTTCACGTAGGATGGCATCAGCACGGTATTACGTGCGATGAAGGCGCCCTGGCGCACTGCCGCAGGCGGTACCACGCGGAAACCTTCTTTCTGGAAACGCGCTTCGTCGTAGTCAGCGAACTTCATTGGCACTTTATCGAAGTAGCGGCTTTCTGCTCCGTCGATAACCTGGTTATCGTTGATGCGGAAAGAGAGCAGCACGGCTTTCTTCAGCCATTGATGAGTGACCCACTGACCGTCGATTTTTTCTGCCACGCGCAGCGCGCCGGAATCCAGCAGGGAAATCACCTGGTTTACCGCTTCACGGGTCACGGTATCCACATTTGCCGGGGTAATCTCGGCGCGACGCTCAAAAGCGGACTCAATAACGTTCTGTAACTGCTGCATTGTTTACTCTTTCCATTTCACTAAAAAACATATCACCCTTTATCGTTTGGATTGAGGGCTGCTGTCAACCGTTGTTGCACTTCAAGCTGCAGGTCATTATTAAGGGCACGCCGGTCGGCGGTGGCGATTATAAATAAATCTTCTACTCGCTCGCCAATCGTTGTAATTCGGGCCCCATGAAGCGAAATTCCCAGATCGGCAAAAACCTGGCCGACGCGGGCGAGCAGCCCTGGCTGGTCGAGCGCGATCAGCTCCAGGAACGATTTACGATCGGTGTGGGTCGGCAGGAAATTGACCTCGGTATCCACGGTAAAGTGGCGCAATTTCGCCGGCTGGCGACGCGGCTGCGGGGGCTGCCAGCTGCGCTGGGTAATCGCCTGCTCCAGACCAAAACGTATCCCTTCATGCCTGTCCGACGACAGCGGGCTGCCGTCCGGCTCCAGCACGATAAAGGTGTCCATGGCCATGCCGTCGCGGGTGGTGAAAATCTGCGCGTCATGCACGCTCAGGTTACGTCTGTCCAGCTCGGCACAGACGGCAGCAAACAGATAAGGCCGGTCCGGGCTCCAGATGAAAATCTCCGTTCCGCCGCGCGTGGCCTGCGGGCTTAGCAGGATCATCGGCTGGGACAGATCGTGCTTGAGCAGATGCCGCGCGTGCCACGCCAGTTGGTTTGGGCTGTGGCGGACAAAATAGTTGGCGCGGCAGCGGGCCCAAATCTGATGTAGCGCCTCTTCATCAATGTTATCCATCCGCAGCAGCGCCAGCGCCTGAAGCTGGTGGTGACGCACGCGCTCGCGCATGTCCGGCGTGTTCTGCATCCCGCGACGCAGCTGTTTTTCGGTAGCGAAGTACAGCTCGCGCAGCAGGCTCTGCTTCCAGCTATTCCACAGGGTTTCGTTGGTGGCGCAAATATCCGCCACCGTCAGGCAGACCAGATAGCGCAGGCGGTTTTCCGTCTGAACTTCTTCCGCGAACTGCTTAATGACTTCCGGGTCCTGAATGTCCCGACGCTGCGCGGTGACCGACATCAGCAGGTGATGGCGCACCAGCCAGGCCACCAGCTGCGTTTCACGTGAGTTCAGGCCGTGCAGTTCGGCAAATTTCAGCACGTCCTGGGCGCCCAGTACCGAGTGGTCACCGCCGCGGCCCTTGGCGATGTCGTGGAACAGGGCGGCAATCAGGATCAGTTCCGGATGGGTCAGGCGCGGCCACAGCTCGACGCACAGCGGGTGGCGGGAGCGCGTCTCTTCTTTGGCAAAGCTCTCCAGCTTGAGCATCACGCGGATGGTGTGTTCATCCACCGTGTAGGCGTGGAACAGGTCGAACTGCATTTGGCCGACAATGTGCGACCACTGCGGCATATAGGCCCACAGCACGCTGTGGCGGTGCATCGGCAGCAGCCCGCGGCTGACGGCGCCCGGGTGGCGGAGCATGCTCAGGAACAGCGAACGGGCTTCCGGGATATAGCACAGCGGCTGCGTCAGATGACGGCGCGCATGGCGCAGATGGCGCAGGGTGGTGGAGTAGATCCCGGTGATGCTGCTGTTGCGCACCATGGTGTAGAACATCCGCAGGATCGCTTCCGGCTCGCGGATAAACAGCGTTTCGTCGCGCAGATCGATAAGCGTGCCGCGCAGCTGGAATTCATCGTCAATCGGGCGCGGCTTTTCGTCCGCCGTCAGGGCCAGAATGGCCTCGTCGAACAGCTGCAACAGCATCTGGTTCAGCTCGGTCACCCGGCGGGTGACGCGGAAGAAATCCTTCATCATCTGCTCAACCGGCTCGTTACCTTCGCCCTGGTAATTCAGGCGCTGCGCCACGCTGAGCTGGCGGTCAAACAGCAGACGGTTATCGTAGCGGGTGACCTCCAGATGCAGGGCAAAGCGGATGCGCCACAGCAGGTGCAGACACTCGTTGAGCTCGTTACGCTCCGCCTCGGTTAAAAAGCCGAAGCCAACCATCTCGTCCAGCGAGGTGGCGCCGAAATGGCGACGGGCGACCCACTGTAACGTGTGGATGTCGCGCAGGCCGCCGGGGCTGCTTTTAATGTCAGGCTCAAGGTTATAGCTGGTGCCGTGGTAGCGCTGGTGGCGCTGGTTTTGCTCCTCGACCTTCGCGGCGAAGAACTTTTCTGACGGCCAGAAGCCGTCGCTGAAGATGTGTTTTTGCAGCTCCAGGAACAGCGCGACGTCGCCAATCAGCAGACGGGTTTCAATCAGGTTGGTGGCAACGGTCAGGTCCGATAGCCCTTCCAGCAGACACTCTTCCAGGGTGCGAACGCTGTGGCCGACTTCCAGCTTCACGTCCCAGAGCAGGGTCAGAAGCTCGCCGATTTTTTGCGCCTGTTCGTCCGGCAGCTTTTTGCGGCTTAGGATCAGGAGATCGATATCGGAAAGCGGATGCAGCTCACCGCGGCCATAGCCCCCGACGGCAACCAGCGCGATGTCGCTAACCTGCCCGAAACCGTAGTCGATCCATAGACGCTGCAGGAGCTGGTCGATAAACTCGGTGCGCGCCTCAATGAGCTGCTCGGCAGATACGCCTGCATCGAACGCGCTACCCAGCCAGCGATGGAAAACATCCATATGGGCTTTAATATGCGCGCAGGTCAGCTCGTGCGGCGGCCAGACGCCCGGGTTATCGGGCTGGTCGGGGAGGGTGGGAAGGGCTGTGTTAGCATACTGTTCGGGTAAAAGATTACTCATCGTGCGCCACCCATAAGAAAAAGCTATCGCCATTAAAAAAGCCGGCATTTGCCGGCTTCTTATCACTCAATGTTCGTCAGTATCGCCGGGATGGTGTCATCCTTGCGCAACGTCATAATTTCGCAGCCGTTGTCTGTTACCACAATAGTATGCTCGTACTGGGCAGACAAGCTTCTGTCTTTGGTTTTCACCGTCCAGCCGTCTTTCATGGTGCGGATGCGGTAGTCACCGGCGTTGACCATTGGCTCGATGGTGAAGGTCATGCCCTTTTGCAGCACAACGCCGCCGTCGTCTGCATCGTAGTGCAGAACCTGCGGCTCTTCATGGAAGACGCGGCCAATACCGTGACCGCAGTATTCGCGCACCACGGAGAACCCTTCCGCTTCCACAAATTTCTGAATTGCGGCGCCGATAGTACGCAGGCGAATACCCGGCTTCACCATTTTCAGCGCCAGGTAGAGGCTGTCCTGGGTGACTTTGCACAGGCGCTCGCCCAGGATGGTCGGCTTGCCAACGATGAACATTTTTGAGGTGTCACCGTGGTACTCGTCTTTAATGACGGTCACGTCGATGTTGACGATATCGCCGTCTTTCAGCAGTTTTTCATCGTCAGGAATGCCGTGGCACACCACTTCATTAATAGAGATGCAGACGGATTTCGGGAAACCGTGGTAGCCGAGGCAGGCGGAAACCGCGTGCTGCTCGTTCACGATATAGTCGTTACAGATGCGGTCCAGTTCACCCGTGCTGACGCCCGGCTTCACGAACGGCTCGATCATTTCCAGCACTTCCGCGGCCAGACGACCGGCGACGCGCATCTTTTCAATTTCTTCAGGTGTCTTAATAGAGATAGCCATGTAATCTGTCCATCGGTGTCGATTTTTTCGACAATACTAGTCTAAGTGTCGTCAATGGTATCAGTCAGGCACGCTCCGTGCCAAATTGAGAATCATTAACAGCACACTCCGCCAACAACTGTTGGTTTCTGGTCGTGTTTTGTGGTATAAAGCGCGCCGGACTTCCGATCCATCTCAGATACACAGGCTGGACGGAAGCGACAAATCTCACTTTGTGTAACAACACACACGTATCGGCACATATTCCGGGGTGCCCTTCGGGGTCGGTAATATGGGATACGTGGAGGCATAACCCCAACTTTCAATATAGAGGTTTTAAACATGGCAACTGTTTCCATGCGCGACATGCTCAAGGCTGGTGTTCACTTTGGTCACCAGACCCGTTACTGGAACCCGAAAATGAAGCCTTTCATCTTCGGCGCACGTAACAAAGTTCACATCATCAACCTTGAGAAAACTGTACCAATGTTCAACGAAGCCCTGGCTGAGCTGAACAAGATCTCTTCCCGTAAAGGTAAGATTCTGTTCGTTGGTACTAAGCGCGCTGCAAGCGAAGCTGTGAAAGATGCTGCTAACAGCTGCGACCAGTTCTTCGTGAACCATCGCTGGTTGGGCGGCATGCTGACCAACTGGAAAACTGTTCGTCAGTCCATCAAGCGCCTGAAAGATCTGGAAACCCAGTCTCAGGACGGTACTTTCGACAAGCTGACTAAGAAAGAAGCGCTGATGCGCACTCGTGAACTGGACAAGCTGGAAAACAGCCTGGGCGGTATCAAAGATATGGGCGGCCTGCCAGACGCGCTGTTCGTAATCGATGCAGACCACGAGCACATCGCTATCAAAGAAGCTAACAACCTGGGTATCCCGGTATTCGCTATCGTTGATACCAACTCCGATCCGGACGGTGTTGACTTCGTTATCCCGGGTAACGACGACGCAATCCGTGCTGTTAGCCTGTACCTGAGCGCTGTAGCTGCTACCGTTCGTGAAGGCCGTTCCCAGGATCTGGCTTCTCAGGCGGAAGAAAGCTTCGTAGAAGCTGAATAATAAGGTTTTACCCCTTATTAGTACCGTGTATGAATAGGGGCCCATTACCGGCCCCTTTTTTCAATTTACACTGTTTGGCCCCCGGCCGGGCAGTTCACATCTCCCGAGGATTTAAGAATGGCTGAAATTACCGCATCCCTGGTAAAAGAGCTGCGCGAGCGTACTGGCGCAGGCATGATGGATTGCAAAAAAGCGCTGACTGAAGCGAACGGCGACATCGAGCTGGCAATCGAAAACATGCGTAAATCCGGTGCGATCAAAGCAGCTAAAAAAGCAGGCAACGTTGCTGCTGACGGCGTGATCATCACTAAGATCGACGGCACCTACGGCATCATTCTGGAAGTTAACTGCCAGACTGACTTCGTTGCTAAAGATGGTGGTTTCCAGGCATTTGCTAACAAAGTTCTGGACGCAGCGGTTGCTGGCAAAATCACTGACGTTGAAGTTCTGAAAGCACAGTTCGAAGAAGAGCGTGTTGCGCTGGTTGCTAAAATCGGTGAGAACATCAACATCCGTCGCGTTGCTTCTCTGGAAGGCGACGTTCTGGGTTCATACCAGCACGGTGCCCGTATCGGTGTTCTGGTTGCGGCTAAAGGCGCTGACGAAGAGCTGGTTAAACAGCTGGCAATGCACATCGCTGCAAGCAAGCCAGAATTCGTTAAGCCAGAAGACGTGTCTGCTGAAGTGGTAGAGAAAGAGTACCAGGTTCAGCTGGACATCGCGATGCAGTCTGGTAAACCAAAAGAAATCGCAGAGAAGATGGTTGAAGGCCGCATGAAGAAATTCACCGGCGAAGTTTCTCTGACTGGCCAGCCATTCGTAATGGACCCAAGCAAGTCTGTTGCTCAGCTGCTGAAAGAGCACAACGCTGACGTAACTGGCTTCATCCGCTTCGAAGTGGGCGAAGGCATCGAGAAAGTTGAGACTGACTTCGCAGCAGAAGTTGCTGCAATGTCCAAGCAGTCTTAATGATTGAAAAGGAGCCGCCTGAGGGCGGCTTCTTTTTGTCACCCGTCACAGGAAATCAGACAGGCTCCAGTATCGCTGTACTGATTTGCGGCATATCATGTCGCCAGAATTAACCCCCATCTTAATCGTTGACAGTCTCAGGAAAGAAACATGGCTACCAATGCAAAACCCGTGTACAAACGCATTCTGCTTAAGCTGAGTGGCGAAGCGCTGCAGGGATCGGAAGGCTTCGGTATTGACGCAAGCATCCTTGATCGCATGGCACAGGAAATCAAAGAACTGGTCGAACTGGGCATCCAGGTTGGCGTGGTCATTGGCGGTGGCAACCTTTTCCGTGGTGCTGGTCTGGCGAAAGCGGGGATGAACCGCGTTGTGGGCGACCACATGGGTATGCTGGCAACCGTGATGAATGGCCTGGCGATGCGTGATGCGCTCCATCGCGCCTATGTGAACGCCCGCCTGATGTCCGCGATCCCCCTGAATGGCGTATGCGATAATTACAGCTGGGCAGAAGCTATCAGCCTGCTGCGCAACAACCGCGTGGTGATCCTCTCCGCCGGTACGGGTAACCCGTTCTTTACGACCGATTCCGCTGCCTGCCTGCGCGGTATCGAGATCGAAGCTGATGTGGTACTGAAAGCGACCAAAGTCGATGGCGTGTTTACTGCCGATCCGGCAAAAGATCCTTCTGCCACCATGTACGATCAGCTGAGCTACAGCGAAGTGCTGGATAAAGAGCTGAAAGTGATGGATCTTGCCGCCTTCACGCTGGCTCGCGACCACAAATTGCCAATTCGTGTCTTTAACATGAACAAACCTGGCGCACTGCGTCGCGTGGTCATGGGCGAAAAAGAAGGCACTTTGATCACGGAATAATTTCCGTTGACGATAAATACAGGTAAGATTCCGCTTTATTTTGTAGTGGTATCTTACCCGGGCGCGCCTTTGGCGTTGTCATGAATTAAACGCGACTATACTTAGCACACCTGTAGCGCTGTGCTGGCGGATAGTCTGCCTGAGACAAGTTTCCAAGGATTCGTAACGTGATTAACGACATCAGAAAAGATGCTGAAGTACGCATGGAAAAATGCGTAGAAGCGTTCAAAACCCAAATCAGCAAAATCCGTACTGGCCGTGCTTCCCCAAGCCTGCTGGATGGCATCATCGTCGAGTACTACGGTACGCCAACCCCTCTGCGTCAGCTGGCGAGCGTGACGGTAGAAGATACCCGTACGCTGAAAATCAACGTATTCGATCGTTCTATGGGCCCGGCGGTTGAGAAAGCGATCATGGCGTCTGACCTCGGTCTGAACCCAAGCTCTGCGGGGGCTGACATCCGCGTTCCACTGCCACCGCTGACCGAAGAGCGTCGTAAAGACCTGATCAAAGTGGTACGTGGCGAAGCTGAGCAGGGTCGTGTATCCGTGCGTAACGTCCGTCGCGACGCGAATGATAAAGTAAAAGCGCTGCTGAAAGAAAAAGAGATCAGTGAAGATGACGATCGTCGTTCCCAGGACGACATTCAGAAAATGACTGACGCTGCCATCAAGAAAATTGATGCGGCGCTGGCAGATAAAGAAGCGGAACTGATGCAGTTCTGATTTCTGTCGTACACTGATAAACGCCGTTCAGAGGGACTTTGGGTCTTGCTGGCGGCGTTTTGCTTTTAAATGGTCTAACTTTTCGGGCATCTCATGAAGCATTTAACACTCCTTGGCTCAACCGGCTCTATTGGTTGCAGCACTCTCGACGTTGTTCGCCATAATCCTGAACTTTACACCGTGACAGCGCTGGTGGCCGGTAAGAATGTGCAGCGAATGGTTGAGCAGTGCCTGGAGTTTACGCCCCGCTATGCGGTGATGGATGACGAAGAGAGCGCGCGCCTGCTGAAAGCACAGCTGCTTGAGAAGGGCAGTCGAACCGAGGTGCTGAGTGGCCAACAGGCGGCCTGCGAGATGGCGGCGCTGGATGAGGTGGATCAGGTAATGGCGGCCATTGTCGGGGCGGCAGGATTATTGCCGACGCTTGCCGCGATTGATGCCGGTAAGGACGTTCTGCTGGCCAATAAAGAGTCGCTGGTTACCTGCGGACGCCTGTTCATGGAGGCGGTGAAGCAGCGCGGCGCACGTCTTTTGCCCGTCGACAGCGAGCACAACGCGATTTTTCAGAGTTTACCGCAACCTTTTCAACAGAACCTGGGGTACGCTGACCTGGAGCAGAATGGTGTCGTGTCGATTCTGCTTACCGGGTCAGGTGGCCCGTTCCGTGAAACGCCACTGTCTGAACTGCGTGCGATGACGCCGGATCAGGCGTGCCGTCATCCGAACTGGTCGATGGGGCGTAAAATCTCCGTTGACTCTGCCACCATGATGAATAAAGGTCTGGAATACATTGAAGCGCGCTGGCTGTTTAATGCGTCAGCGAAACAGATGGAAGTACTGATTCACCCGCAATCGGTGATTCATTCGATGGTGCGTTATCAGGATGGCAGCGTGCTGGCGCAGCTGGGCGAACCGGATATGCGTACGCCGATTGCCCATTCCATGGCGTGGCCGAATCGAGTGAAGTCCGGCGTGAAGCCGCTTGATTTCTGCAAGCTAAGTTCCCTGACGTTCAGTGAACCAGACTATGACCGTTACCCTTGTCTGAAGCTTGCAATGACGGCCTTTGACCAGGGGCAGGCGGCGACAACGGCACTGAATGCAGCCAATGAAATTACCGTTGAAGCATTTCTGAATCAGCAAATTCGTTTTACCGATATTGCGGCGTTAAATTTATCGGTACTGGAGATGATGGATTTGCGCGAACCACAGAGCGTGGAAGAGGTGCTAACGGTGGATGCAGCTGCGCGTAATATTGCGCGCCAACAGGTGACACGTCTCGCAAGCTGGTGATAAAGCAACCACTAGTCGTCGTGCTATTTGTTAGCGTTGGGCTTCAGTGATATAGTCTGCGCCACCTGATCGCAGGTATTTGACTTTACGTGGTCAGGTGAGCCGTGGTTTGACACGGCTTTTTTATGTATCGGCTTCAGTATTCCTGAGTACCGTTAAATCCTTTTCAGGGACAAAAAACGCGTTATGTTGTCTGCGAATCAACCAATAAGCGAAAACTTGCCAGCTCATGGCTGCCGTCATGTAGCAATCATTATGGATGGCAATGGCCGCTGGGCGAAAAGACAAGGGAAGATACGAGCCTTTGGGCATAAAGCTGGGGCGAAATCCGTTCGCCGCGCCGTTTCTTTTGCCGCCAATAACGGCATTGATGCGTTAACGCTCTATGCTTTTAGCAGTGAAAACTGGAATCGACCGCTGCAGGAAGTGACTGCGTTGATGGAATTGTTTGTGTGGGCGCTAGACAGCGAAGTAAAAAGCCTGCACCGCCACAACGTCCGCCTGCGTATCATTGGCGATACCAGTCGTTTTAACTCACGTTTGCAGGAACGGATTCGTAAAGCAGAGGCGCTGACTGAAAATAATACCGGTCTGACGCTGAATATT
This sequence comes from Enterobacter cloacae complex sp. 2021EL-01169, assembly GCF_020733125.1. Taxonomy (NCBI): domain Bacteria; kingdom Pseudomonadati; phylum Pseudomonadota; class Gammaproteobacteria; order Enterobacterales; family Enterobacteriaceae; genus Enterobacter; species Enterobacter cloacae complex sp. 2021EL-01169. The sequence continues at coordinate 27,491 of NZ_JAJFTC010000008.1, read as the reverse complement.
GCGGCGAATTACGGCGGACGCTGGGATATTATCCAGGGCGTTCGGCATCTCGCCGAACAGGTTCAGGAAGGGCTGTTGAGACCCGACCAAATTGATGAAGAAGCGCTGAGCAAGCAAATCTGCATGAATGAACTGGCACCTGTGGATTTAGTAATTAGGACAGGGGGAGAACATCGCATAAGTAACTTTTTGATATGGCAAATTGCCTATGCCGAACTTTACTTTACAGATGTTCTTTGGCCCGATTTTGATGAACAAGACTTTGAAGGTGCGCTGCATGCCTTTGCCAATCGAGAGCGTCGTTTCGGCGGCACCGAGCCTGGTGGCGACAACGCCTGATGGGGGTAGCTTTTGCTGAAGTATCGCCTGATTTCCGCTTTTGTATTAATACCCATTGTCATTGCGGCGCTGTTTTTACTGCCCCCGGTGGGATTCGCTATTGTTACGCTGGTGGTGTGCATGCTCGCCGCGTGGGAATGGGGGCAGTTTAGCGGCTTTACCTCGCGTACGCAGCGAGTATGGCTTGCGGTACTTTGTGGCTTTATTCTGGCCGTAATGCTGTTCACGTTGCCTGAATATCATCATGATATTCATCAGCCTCTGGTGGCTGGTTCCTTGTGGATATCGTTGGCCTGGTGGGTTGCCGCGCTGTTGCTGGTGCTGTTTTATCCCGGCTCCGCGGCGTTGTGGCGTCATTCAAAAGTGCTGCGACTGATTTTTGGTTTGCTCACTATTATTCCTTTTTTCTGGGGTATGGTTGCGCTGCGCGCCTGGCACTACGACGAAAACCACTACAGCGGTGCGATCTGGCTGCTTTATGTGATGATTCTCGTCTGGGGGGCTGACTCCGGGGCCTATATGTTTGGTAAACTGTTTGGCAAACATAAGCTGGCACCGAAGGTTTCTCCGGGCAAAACCTGGCAAGGATTTATCGGCGGTTTGTTTACGGCCGCGATCATCTCCTGGGGCTACGGCGTCTGGGCGAATCTTGAAGTGGCACCATCAATACTGCTGGTGTGCTCGATTTTTGCTGCGCTTGCCTCCGTGCTCGGTGATTTAACCGAAAGTATGTTCAAGCGTGAAGCAGGGATTAAGGACAGTGGACACCTGATTCCAGGGCATGGCGGTATACTGGATCGCATTGATAGCCTGACAGCGGCTGTTCCAGTGTTTGCGTGTTTGCTTTTACTGGTATTCGGGACGATTTAACGGAAGGTTTTATGCTGAGCATTCTCTGGAATCTGGCGGCGTTCATAGTTGCACTGGGTGTACTGATTACCGTGCATGAATTTGGCCATTTCTGGGTTGCTCGCCGCTGTGGCGTGCGCGTAGAGCGATTTTCCATCGGTTTTGGTAAATCACTCTGGACGCGCACCGACCGCCACGGTACGCAATTTGTCATCGCCCTTATCCCGCTGGGCGGCTACGTCAAAATGCTCGACGAACGCGTCGAGCCTGTCGCGCCTGAACTGCGACACAGCGCATTCAACAATAAAACCGTTGGACAACGCGCCGCCATCATCGCTGCCGGACCGGTAGCCAACTTCATCTTTGCGATTTTCGCTTACTGGCTGGTGTTTATCATCGGCGTCCCTGGCGTGCGTCCGGTAGTAGGTGACATTGCCCCCAACTCCATCGCGGCGAGTGCGCAAATTACATCCGGGATGGAACTTAAAGCGATTGATGGCATCGAAACCCCTGATTGGGATGCCGTGCGACTGCAGCTGGTTGCTAAAATTGGCGATCCGCAGACCACCATCAGCGTATCGCCATTTGGGTCAGACGCCCGTCAGGACAAAGTGCTCGATTTACGTCAATGGCGTTTCGAGCCAGACAAAGAGGATCCCGTCGCTGCGCTGGGCATTCGTCCGCGCGGCGCGCAGATCGAGCCGGTATTAGCCGAAGTACAGGCAAACTCGGCGGCGAGCAAAGCGGGTTTGCAAGCAGGCGACAGGATCGTTAAAGTCGATGGTCAACCATTAACAGAGTGGATGACCTTTGTTACTCTGGTGCGCGATAATCCGGGTACGTCTCTCGCGCTGGAAGTTGAAAGGCAGGGCAGTCCGCTTTCGCTGACGCTGATCCCGGATACGAAGTCGGTCGGCAAGAAGGCAGAAGGGTTTGCAGGCGTTGTGCCAAAAGTGATCCCGCTGCCAGATGAGTACAAGACAATACGCCAGTATGGGCCGTTCAGCGCCATCCTTGAAGCCACGGATAAAACATGGCAACTGATGAAGCTGACGGTCAACATGTTGGGGAAATTGATAACCGGTGATGTGAAACTGAACAACCTCAGTGGGCCAATTTCGATTGCCCAGGGGGCTGGGATGTCAGCGGAATTCGGGGTGATTTACTATCTCATGTTCCTCGCGCTCATTAGCGTGAACCTTGGGATAATCAACCTGTTCCCGCTTCCCGTTTTAGACGGGGGTCATCTGCTGTTTTTAGCGATTGAAAAGCTAAAAGGCGGGCCGGTATCCGAGCGAGTTCAAGACTTTAGTTATCGCATTGGCTCGATTTTGCTGGTGCTGTTAATGGGGCTTGCACTTTTCAATGATTTCTCTCGGTTGTAAGAGAGTTAGTTAGGAAGAACGCATAATAACGATGGCGATGAAAAAGTTGCTCATAGCGTCGCTGCTGTTTAGCAGCGCCACCGTATACGGTGCTGACGGGTTCGTAGTGAAAGACATTCATTTCGAAGGCCTTCAGCGTGTCGCCGTTGGTGCGGCCCTCCTCAGTATGCCTGTGCGCCCCGGCGATACGGTTAATGATGATGATATCAGTAATACCATCCGTGCTCTGTTTGCCACCGGCAACTTCGAGGATGTCCGCGTCCTGCGTGATGGTGATACCCTGCTGGTACAGGTAAAAGAACGTCCAACGATCGCCAGTATCACTTTCTCCGGCAACAAGTCGGTGAAAGATGACATGCTCAAGCAAAACCTTGAAGCATCCGGTGTTCGTGTGGGTGAGTCTCTGGACCGCACAACCCTTTCAGACATTGAAAAAGGTCTGGAAGACTTCTACTACAGCGTCGGTAAATACAGCGCCAGCGTGAAAGCGGTTGTGACTCCGCTGCCGCGTAACCGTGTTGACCTGAAGCTGGTCTTCCAGGAAGGTGTCTCTGCGAAGATCCAGCAGATCAACATTGTGGGTAACCACGCGTTCAGCACCGACGAACTGATCTCCACCTTCCAGCTGCGCGATGAAGTGCCGTGGTGGAACGTGGTGGGCGATCGCAAATACCAGAAACAGAAACTGGCGGGCGACCTTGAAACCCTGCGCAGCTACTATCTGGATCGTGGTTACGCGCGTTTCAACATCGACTCGACTCAGGTGAGCCTGACGCCGGACAAGAAAGGCATCTACATTACGATCAACATCACGGAAGGCGATCAGTACAAGCTTTCGGGTGTTGAGGTGAGTGGTAACCTGGCGGGGCATTCTGCTGAAATCGAATCGCTGACCAAAATTCAGCCAGGCGATCTCTATAGCGGATCCAAAGTCACCAAAATGGAAGACAGCATTAAGAAGCTGCTCGGCCGCTATGGTTATGCCTATCCGCGCGTACAGACTCAGCCGGAAATCAATGACGCGGATAAAACCGTTAAGCTGCACGTGAATGTTGACGCGGGTAACCGTTTCTACGTGCGTAAGATCCGCTTCGTCGGTAACGACACCTCCAAAGACTCCGTTCTGCGTCGCGAAATGCGTCAGATGGAAGGCGCATGGTTAGGTAGCGATCTCGTTGATCAGGGTAAAGAGCGTCTGAACCGTCTGGGCTATTTTGAAACGGTTGATACTGATACCCAGCGCGTACCGGGCAGCCCGGATCAGGTTGATGTCGTTTATAAAGTGAAAGAGCGTAACACCGGTAGCTTTAACTTCGGTGTGGGCTACGGTACTGAAAGCGGCGTCAGCTTCCAGGTTGGCGTGCAGCAGGATAACTGGCTGGGTACGGGTTACTCTGTCGGAATTAACGGTACCAAAAACGACTATCAGACCTACTCTGAGTTCTCTGTAACGAACCCATACTTCACCGTTGACGGTGTGAGCCTGGGCGGTCGTATCTTCTATAACGACTTTAAAGCCGACGATGCGGATCTGTCCTCCTACACCAACAAGAGTTACGGTGTGGACGGAACGCTTGGCTTCCCGATTAACGAATACAACACCCTGCGAGCGGGCTTAGGTTACGTGCATAACGACCTGTCCAATATGCAACCGCAGGTGGCCATGTGGCGTTACCTGGATTCTATTGGCCAGTCGGCGAGCAAAAACAGCGATAACAACGGTTTCGCTGCAGATGACTTCACCTTCAACTACGGCTGGACCTATAACCGTCTCGACCGTGGTTACTTCCCAACGGAAGGTTCTCGCGTCAACCTGAACGGTAAAGTTACCGTCCCGGGTTCCGATAACGAGTTCTATAAGGTGACGCTGGATACTGCGTCCTACTTCCCGATCGATGACGATCACAAGTGGGTGGTTCTGGGTCGTACCCGTTGGGGCTATGGTGATGGTTTAGGCGGCAAAGAGATGCCGTTCTATGAAAACTTCTATGCCGGTGGTTCCAGTACCGTTCGTGGCTTCCAGTCCAACAACATTGGTCCGAAAGCGGTTTACTACGGCGGGAACGACAAAGATAACTGCGATAAGTCTTCCTCATCAGAAGTCTGTAGTTCTGATGACACAGTCGGCGGTAACGCTATGGCCGTTGCCAGTCTGGAGTTCATCACGCCAACGCCGTTTATTAGTGATAAATATGCGAACTCCGTCCGTACATCCTTCTTCTGGGATGCGGGTACGGTGTGGGATACCAACTGGGAGAACACTGCCCAGATGCGTGCAGCTGGCGTTCCTGACTACAGCGATCCGAGCAATATTCGCATGTCTGCCGGTATCGCATTACAATGGATGTCACCGCTGGGGCCGTTGGTCTTCTCTTACGCCCAGCCGTTTAAGAAATATGATGGAGACAAAGCGGAGCAATTCCAGTTTAACATTGGTAAAACCTGGTAATAATCCGCTGCAAAGGAATGCGTTGGCAGTGTAGCGCTGACAACTGGCGATCGGTAAAACGGTCGCCTTGCCACGCAAAGAACGGTACCTTCTGGTGCCAATGGGATGGTAAGGAGTTAATTGTGAAAAAGTGGTTATTAGCTGCAGGTCTCGGTTTAGCGATGGCAACTTCTGCTCAGGCAGCAGACAAAATTGCAATCGTCAACATGGGTAATTTGTTCCAGCAGGTTGCACAGAAAACAGGTGTTTCTGCGACTCTGGAAAACGAATTCAAAGGCCGTGCAAGCGAACTGCAGGGTATGGAAAACGATCTTCAGTCCAAAATGCAGCGTCTGCAGCGTGATGGTTCTACCATGAAGGCAAGCGACCGCAGCAAGCTGGAAAAAGACGTAATGGCTCAGCGCCAGGCGTTCTCCCAGAAAGCGCAGGCTTTCGAGCAGGATCGTCAGCGTCGTTCTAACGAAGAACGCGGCAAGCTGGTGACTCGCATTCAGACCGCTGTTAAAGCAGTGGCTGCCGATCAGAGCATCGATCTGGTTGTTGATGCGAACGCCGTCGCTTTCAACAGCAAAGATGTTAAAGACATCACTGCTGACGTTCTGAAACAGGTTAAATAAGTAATGCCTTCAATTCGACTGGCTGATTTAGCTCAGCAGTTGGATGCAGAATTACACGGTGATGGCGATATCGTCATCACCGCTGTTGCGTCCATGCAATCTGCTAAAGCTGGCACGATTACCTTCATGGTAAGCCCTAAGTACCGTGAGCAACTGGCTCAATGCCAGGCGTCAGCTGTTGTTCTGACGCAGGACGATCTTCCATTTGCCACTGTAAGCGCGCTGGTAGTGAAAAACCCCTACCTGACGTATGCACGCATGGCTCAAATTCTTGATACCACGCCGCAACCGGCCCAGAACATTGCTGCCAGCGCAGCGATTGATGAGACGGCCAAGCTGGGTAACAACGTCGCCGTTGGTGCGAATGCGGTTATCGAATCCGGCGTCGAGCTGGGCGATAACGTCGTCATTGGCCCGGGCTGCTTCGTTGGGAAAAATACGAAAATCGGCGCCGGGACCCGTTTATGGGCGAATGTGTCCGTATACCATGACGTTGAAATTGGCGAAAACTGCCTCGTCCAGTCCAGCACCGTGATTGGTTCTGATGGCTTTGGTTACGCTAACGATCGCGGTAACTGGGTTAAGATCCCGCAGCTTGGTCGCGTTATTATTGGCGATCGCGTGGAGATCGGCGCCTGTACCACCATTGACCGTGGCGCGCTTGACGACACGATCATTGGCAATGGTGTTATCATCGATAACCAGTGCCAGATTGCGCATAACGTTGTGATTGGCGACAATACCGCGGTTGCGGGTGGCGTCATCATGGCGGGCAGCCTGAAAATTGGCCGTTATTGCATGATTGGCGGTGCGAGCGTGATTAATGGCCATATGGAAATCTGCGACAAGGTGACCGTGACGGGAATGGGCATGGTAATGCGTCCTATCACTGAACCTGGCGTCTATTCCTCCGGCATTCCGCTCCAGCCCAACAAGGTATGGCGTAAAACAGCAGCTCTGGTGATGAACATTGATGATATGAGCAAGCGCCTCAAGTCCCTTGAGCGCAAGATCGATCAACAAGACTAAGCGTCATCCGTTTAACGCTATTTTTCCCGGCCTGTCGGCTTTCTAATAAACCGGCAGGCCGTGTTATTATTGTTATCAGTACATTTTGACAGGAAGAGTATTTTGACTACTGACACTCATACTCTGCATATTGAAGAGATTTTAGAACTTCTGCCGCACCGCTACCCGTTTCTGCTGGTAGACCGTGTGCTGGATTTTGAAGAAGGTCGTTTTCTGCGCGCAGTGAAAAATGTTTCCGTGAATGAGCCGTTCTTCCAGGGGCACTTCCCTGGTAAACCTATCTTCCCGGGTGTGTTGATTCTGGAAGCGATGGCTCAGGCTACCGGTATTCTGGCGTTTAAAAGCGTCGGTAAACTGGAACCAGGTGAGCTGTATTACTTCGCGGGTATTGACGAAGCGCGCTTTAAGCGCCCTGTCGTGCCTGGTGATCAGATGATCATGGAAGTCACTTTTGAAAAAACGCGTCGTGGCCTGACTCGCTTCAAAGGCGTAGCGCTGGTTGACGGTAAAGTTGTTTGCGAAGCGACGATGATGTGTGCTCGTAGCCGGGAGTCCTGATACGTGATTGATAAATCCGCCTTTATTCATCCTACCGCCATTGTGGAAACGGGTGCCATCGTTGGTGCTAACGCCCACATTGGCCCGTTTTGTATTGTTGGACCCCATGTCGAAATTGGTGAGGGTACAGTGCTGAAATCTCACGTTGTGGTGAATGGTCACACGACCATTGGCTGCAATAACGAGATCTATCAGTTCGCCTCCATCGGCGAAGTTAACCAGGATCTGAAATATGCTGGTGAGTCGACCCGTGTGGAAATCGGCGATCGTAACCGTATTCGCGAAAGCGTCACCATTCATCGTGGAACAGTACAGGGTGGTGGGTTGACGAAGGTGGGCAGCGATAACCTGTTTATGGTGAATGCGCATATCGCGCACGACTGTACCGTGGGTGACCGCTGTATCCTTGCCAACAATGCCACGCTGGCAGGACACGTATCAGTTGATGACTTCGCAATTATTGGCGGCATGACCGCAGTCCATCAGTTCTGCATCATTGGTGCGCACGTGATGGTCGGCGGATGCTCCGGTGTGGCGCAGGACGTCCCACCGTATGTGATTGCGCAGGGCAACCATGCCACGCCGTTTGGCGTGAACATCGAAGGCCTCAAGCGTCGTGGTTTTAGTCGCGAAGCGATTACTGCCATCCGCAACGCGTACAAACTGCTGTACCGTAGCGGTAAAACGCTGGAAGAGGCGAAGCCGGAAATTGCCGAACTGGCGAAAAAGCACCCGGAAGTGGACGCGTTCATGGAGTTCTTTGACCGTTCAACAAGGGGTCTGATTCGTTAATGGTCGACAGTCGTCCGCTTACGATAGCCCTGGTCGCCGGAGAAACCTCCGGCGATATTCTTGGTGCTGGTCTCATCCGTGCGCTTAAGGCACGCGTACCCAATGCTCGCTTTGTCGGTGTTGCTGGCCCGCTGATGCAGGCCGAAGGCTGTGAAGCCTGGTATGAAATGGAAGAGCTGGCCGTGATGGGGATCGTTGAGGTGCTGGGACGGTTACGCCGTTTGCTGCACATCCGTGCCGACCTCACCCGCCGCTTTACCGAACTCAAACCCGATGTGTTTGTCGGTATCGATGCACCTGATTTCAACATTACCCTCGAAGGGAACCTGAAAAAGCAGGGCATTAAAACGATTCACTATGTCAGTCCGTCCGTCTGGGCGTGGCGACAGAAACGCGTTTTCAAAATCGGACGGTCCACCCACCTGGTGCTGGCTTTCCTGCCTTTCGAAAAAGCGTTTTACGACAGATTTAATGTTCCGTGCCGTTTTATCGGTCATACCATGGCGGATGCGATGCCACTGGATCCGGATAAAAACGCGGCGCGCGACGCGCTGGGCATCCCGCATGATGTGCACTGTCTGGCCTTACTGCCAGGCAGCCGTGGCGCAGAAGTTGAGATGCTGAGCGCCGATTTTCTTAAGACTGCGCAAATTCTTCGCCAGACCTATCCCGATCTTGAAGTGGTCGTGCCGCTGGTGAATGCCAAACGCCGCGAGCAGTTTGAGCGCATCAAAGCTGACGTCGCCCCGGATCTTCACGTCCGTCTTCTGGACGGGCAGGGGCGGGAAGCGATGTATGCGAGCGATGCCGCACTGCTGGCCTCCGGCACGGCGGCGCTGGAGTGTATGCTGGCGAAATGCCCGATGGTGGTCGGTTACCGCATGAAGCCGTTTACCTTCTGGCTGGCAAAACGTCTGGTGAAAACAGATTACGTCTCCCTGCCAAACCTGCTTGCCGGGCGCGAGCTGGTGAAAGAGCTGCTGCAGGATGAATGCCAGCCGCAGGCGCTGGCGGAGGCCCTGCTGCCGCTGCTCGCCAACGGTAAAACCAGCCACCAGATGCACGATACCTTCCGCGAACTGCATCAACTGATCCGCTGTAATGCTGATGAGCAAGCGGCCGATGCGGTGCTGGAGTTAGCAAAATGATGGAATTTGTTTATCCTCACACCCACCTTGTGGCGGGTGTGGACGAAGTGGGTCGTGGTCCGTTAGTGGGAGCCGTGGTGACCGCTGCGGTGATCCTCGATCCGGCTCGGCCGATCGTCGGGCTGAACGACTCAAAAAAATTGTCTGAAAAGTGCCGGCTGGCGCTGTTTAGTGAGATTCAGGAGAAAGCGCTGGCCTGGAGCCTCGGGCGCGCTGAACCGCATGAGATAGACGAGCTGAATATTTTGCATGCCACGATGCTGGCGATGCAGCGTGCGGTGGCGGGGCTGAAAATTTCCCCTGAATATGTCCTGATTGACGGCAACCGCTGTCCGGCATTGCCCATGCCTTCAATGGCAGTGGTCAAAGGCGATAGCCGGGTCGCAGAAATTAGCGCAGCTTCTATTATTGCCAAAGTGACACGCGACGCCGAAATGGCCGCGCTGGATCTCACTTACCCTCAGTATGGTTTCGCCCAGCATAAGGGATATCCCACACCTTTCCACCTGGAGAGGCTGGCTGAACATGGCGCAACCGAACACCATCGGCGCAGTTTTGGCCCGGTAAAACGCGCCCTGGGACGGGTGTCCTGAATCATTACGCAAGCAATTAAGTAACGCGGAATCTGAAGATGGCTGAACCACGTTTCGTACACCTGCGGGTGCATAGCGACTACTCCATGATCGATGGGCTGGCGAAGACCGGGCCGCTGGTAAAAAAGGCGGCCTCGCTTGGCATGCCTGCGCTGGCGATCACCGATTTTACCAACCTGTGTGGTCTGGTGAAGTTCTACGGAACGGCGCACGGCGCGGGGATGAAGCCGATCGTCGGCGCAGACTTCCACGTGCAGAGCGACCTCATCGGGGATGAACTGACGCAAATCTCCGTGCTGGCGATGAACAACACGGGTTACCAAAACCTCACACTTCTGATCTCCAAAGCCTATCAGCGCGGTTACGGCGCGCTGGGCCCGTGGATCGACCGCGACTGGCTGGCTGAACTGAACGAAGGGCTACTCCTGATCTCAGGCGGCCGGATGGGGGACGTCGGCAAATCCCTGCTGCGCGGTAACAGCGCGCTGGTGGATCAATGCGTCTCGTTCTATGAAGAATATTTCCCGAATCGTTATTATCTGGAGTTGATCCGTACCGGTCGTCAGGATGAAGAGAGCTATCTTCATGCCGCCGTGGCGCTCGCAGAGGAGCGCGGGTTGCCCGTAGTGGCCACCAACGACGTGCGGTTCCTTGAGGCGGGCGATTTTGACGCTCACGAAATTCGCGTGGCGATCCACGATGGCTTTACCCTCGACGATCCGAAGCGGCCGCGTAATTACTCCGCTCAACAGTACATGCGCAGCGAGGAGGAGATGTGTGAGCTCTTCTCCGATATCCCCGAAGCGCTGGAAAACAGCGTAGAGATTGCCAAGCGCTGCAACGTCACCGTCCGCCTTGGCGAATACTTCCTGCCGCAGTTCCCGACGGGTGACATGACCACGGAAGATTTCCTGGTCATGAAATCGAAAGAAGGTCTGGAAGAGCGTCTGGAATTCCTGTTCCCGGATGAAGAAGAGCGTAAAAAGCGTCGTCCGGAGTATGACGAACGCCTGGACATTGAACTCCAGGTGATCAACCAGATGGGCTTCCCGGGCTACTTCCTGATCGTTATGGAGTTCATCCAGTGGTCGAAGGATAACGGCGTGCCGGTAGGACCGGGGCGTGGCTCCGGCGCAGGTTCGCTGGTAGCGTATGCGCTGAAAATTACCGACCTCGATCCGCTGGAATTCGACCTGCTGTTCGAACGTTTCCTCAACCCGGAACGTGTCTCGATGCCCGACTTCGACGTCGACTTCTGCATGGAGAAACGTGACCAGGTGATCGAGCACGTGGCCGACATGTACGGTCGTGATGCGGTATCGCAGATCATTACCTTCGGTACGATGGCGGCGAAAGCGGTTATCCGCGACGTGGGCCGCGTGCTGGGCCACCCTTACGGGTTTGTCGATCGCATCTCTAAACTGGTGCCGCCCGATCCGGGCATGACGCTGGCAAAAGCCTTTGAGGCTGAACCGCAGCTGCCGGAAATCTATGAAGCGGACGAAGAGGTCAAAGCGCTGATCGACATGGCGCGCAAGCTGGAAGGCGTCACGCGTAACGCCGGTAAGCATGCGGGGGGCGTGGTTATCGCCCCGACCAAAATCACCGACTTCGCGCCGCTGTATTGCGATGAAGCGGGCCAGCATCCGGTCACCCAGTTCGACAAGAACGACGTAGAATACGCCGGGCTGGTGAAGTTCGACTTCCTTGGCCTGCGTACGCTGACCATCATCAACTGGGCGCTGGAGATGATCAACGCCCGCCGCGAGAAGAACGGCGAGCCGCCGCTGGATATCGCGGCCATCCCGCTGGACGACAAGAAAAGTTTCGACATGCTGCAGCGCTCGGAGACCACCGCCGTCTTCCAGCTTGAATCCCGCGGCATGAAAGATCTGATTAAGCGCCTGCAGCCCGACTGCTTCGAAGATATGATCGCGCTGGTGGCCCTGTTCCGTCCGGGCCCTTTGCAGTCAGGGATGGTAGATAACTTTATCGACCGTAAGCACGGGCGCGAAGAGATTTCCTACCCGGACGTTCAGTGGCAGCACGAAAGCCTGAAGCCGGTACTGGAGCCAACCTATGGCATCATCCTGTATCAGGAACAGGTGATGCAGATCGCCCAGGTGCTTTCCGGCTATACGCTCGGCGGCGCGGACATGCTGCGTCGTGCGATGGGTAAGAAAAAGCCGGAAGAGATGGCCAAGCAGCGTTCCATCTTTGAAGACGGGGCGAAGAAAAACGGCGTCGACGGCGAGCTGGCGATGAAAATCTTCGACCTGGTGGAGAAATTCGCCGGGTACGGATTTAACAAATCTCACTCAGCCGCCTATGCTTTGGTGTCGTATCAAACGCTGTGGCTGAAGGCACACTATCCTGCGGAGTTTATGGCTGCGGTAATGACCGCCGATATGGACAACACCGAGAAGGTGGTGGGCCTGGTGGATGAGTGCTGGCGCATGGGGCTGAAGATCCTGCCGCCGGATATTAACTCAGGTCTCTACCATTTCCACGTCAACGACGACGGGGAGATCGTTTACGGGATCGGCGCGATCAAGGGCGTAGGTGAAGGGCCGATCGAGGCGATCATCGAAGCGCGCAACAACGGCGGGTATTTCCGCGAGCTGTTCGATCTTTGCGCCCGTACCGATACCAAAAAGCTGAATCGCCGCGTGCTGGAAAAACTGATCATGTCCGGCGCGTTCGACAGGCTGGGGCCGCACCGCGCCGCGCTGATGAACTCGCTGGGCGACGCCCTGAAAGCGGCGGATCAGCACGCAAAAGCGGAAGCCATTGGCCAGGCGGATATGTTCGGGGTGCTGGCGGAAGAGCCGGAGCAGATTGAGCAGTCGTATTCCAACTGCCAGCCGTGGCCAGAACAGGTGGTGCTGGACGGCGAGCGTGAAACGTTAGGTTTGTACCTGACGGGTCACCCGATCAACCAGTACATTAAAGAAATTGAGCGCTATGTCGGCGGCCACAGGCTAAAAGACATGCATCCGACAGAACGTGGTAAAATCACCACGGCTGCGGGGCTCGTGATTGCTGCAAGGGTTATGGTCACCAAGCGCGGCAATCGTATCGGCATCTGTACGTTGGATGACCGTTCCGGGCGTCTGGAGGTGATGTTGTTCACCGACGCGCTGGATAAATACCAGCAATTGCTGGAAAAAGACCGCATACTTATCGTCAGCGGACAGGTCAGCTTTGATGACTTCAGTGGGGGGCTTAAAATGACCGCCCGCGAAGTGATGGACATTGACGAAGCCCGGGAAAAATATGCTCGCGGGCTTGCTATCTCGCTGACGGACAGGCAAATTGATGACCAGCTTTTAAACCGACTCCGTCAGTCTCTGGAACCCCACCGCTCGGGGACAATTCCAGTACATCTCTACTATCAGAGGGCGGATGCACGTGCGCGGTTGCGCTTTGGTGCAACGTGGCGTGTCTCTCCGAGCGATCGTTTACTGAACGATCTCCGTGGCCTCATTGGTTCGGAGCAGGTGGAACTGGAGTTTGACTAATACAGGAATACTATGAGTCTGAATTTCCTTGATTTCGAACAGCCGATTGCTGAGCTGGAAGCGAAAATCGATTCTCTGACAGCGGTAAGCCGTCAGGATGAAAAACTGGATATTAACATCGACGAAGAAGTGCATCGTCTGCGCGAGAAAAGCGTAGAACTGACGCGCAAAATCTTTGCCGATCTCGGCGCATGGCAGGTGGCCCAGCTGGCACGCCATCCACAGCGTCCGTACACCCTGGATTATGTCCGCCTGGCGTTTGACGAATTTGACGAACTGGCAGGCGATCGCGCATACGCTGACGACAAAGCTATCGTAGGCGGTATCGCGCGTCTGGACGGACGCCCGGTGATGATCATTGGTCATCAGAAAGGCCGTGAAACCAAAGAGAAAATCCGTCGTAACTTTGGTATGCCAGCACCAGAAGGCTACCGTAAAGCCCTGCGTCTGATGGAGATGGCTGAGCGTTTCAACATGCCAATCATCACCTTCATCGACACCCCGGGTGCCTACCCTGGCGTGGGCGCGGAAGAGCGCGGTCAGTCTGAAGCCATCGCACGCAACCTGCGCGAGATGTCTCGTCTGAAGGTGCCGGTCATTTGTACCGTTATCGGTGAAGGGGGTTCCGGTGGCGCGCTGGCGATTGGCGTGGGCGATAAAGTGAATATGCTGCAGTACAGCACCTATTCCGTTATCTCCCCGGAAGGCTGTGCGTCCATTCTGTGGAAAAGTGCTGACAAAGCGCCTCTGGCTGCCGAAGCGATGGGCATCATTGCGCCGCGTCTGAAAGAGCTTAAGCTGATCGATTCCATCATCCCGGAACCGCTGGGTGGGGCTCATCGTAAGCCGGAAGTGATGGCAGCGTCTCTGAAAGCGCAGCTGCTGGCCGATCTGGCAGATCTGGACGTGCTGAGCAAAGAAGATCTGCTCAACCGCCGTTACCAGCGTCTGATGACCTACGGTTACGCGTAAGCCTCACAATTATCTGAAAAGCCGCACACTGTTGCGGCTTTTTTTATACCTGCGGTTTAGCCGGACTATGCTTAGCTAAAGTTTTTAAGGAGGAAGCCCATGAATATCATTGCCATTATGGGGCCGCACGGCGTCTTTTATAAAGATGAGCCAATTAAGGAGCTTGAGCACGCCCTGCAGTCGCGCGGGTATCAGCTGATCTGGCCGCACAACAGCGCCGACCTGCTGAAGTTCATTGAGCATAATCCGCGTATCTGCGGCGTGATCTTCGACTGGGATGAATATGACCTCGAACTGTGCAGCGATATCAACAAGCTGAACGAATATCTCCCGCTGTACGCGTTTATTAATACCCACTCAACCATGGACGTCAGCGCCAATGACATGCGTATGGCGCTGTGGTTCTTTGAATATTCCCTCGGCGTGGCGGAAGACATTGCGACCCGAATTCAGCAATACACGAATGAATATCTCGATAACATTACGCCGCCCTTTACCCGGGCGCTCTTCACCTACGTGAAAGAGGGGAAATATACCTTCTGTACGCCTGGGCATATGGCGGGAACGGCCTACCAAAAAAGCCCGGTGGGCTGCCTGTTCTATGATTTCTTTGGTGGCAACACGCTGAAAGCGGACGTGTCCATTTCAGTCACCGAATTAGGCTCTCTGCTGGATCATACCGGGCCGCATCTGGAAGCCGAAGAGTATATCGCCCGCACCTTTGGGGCCGAGCAGAGCTATATGGTGACCAACGGCACCTCGACCTCAAACAAAATCGTCGGGATGTATGCTGCACCTGCCGGCAGTACCCTGCTGATTGACCGTAACTGCCATAAATCGCTGGCGCACTTGCTGATGATGAGCGACGTTGTACCGCTCTGGCTGTCGCCCACACGTAACGCGCTCGGCATTCTGGGCGGTATTCCGCGGCGGGAGTTCACGCATCAAGCCATTGAAAGCAAGGTCGCGGCAGTGCCCGGTGCAGGCTGGCCTGTCCATGCGGTGATCACCAACTCAACCTATGACGGTTTGCTGTACAACACTAACTGGATTAAAGAAACGCTGGATGTGCCGTCGATCCACTTTGATTCCGCGTGGGTGCCGTACACCAACTTCCACCCGATTTACGAGGGTAAAAGCGGCATGAGCGGTGAACGCGTGCCGGGTAAAGTGTTCTTCGAAACGCAGTCGACGCACAAAATGCTGGCCGCGTTTTCCCAGGCTTCGCTGATTCACATCAAAGGCGAGTACGACGAAGAGACCTTTAACGAAGCCTTTATGATGCATACCACTACCTCACCGAGCTATCCGCTGGTGGCCTCCATTGAAACGGCCGCGGCGATGCTGCGCGGCAACCCGGGTAAACGCCTCATCAACCGTTCGGTGGAGCGCGCGCTGCATTTCCGTAAAGAGGTTCAGCGGCTGAAAGAGGAAGCCGACGGCTGGTTTTTTGATATCTGGCAGCCGGAAGAGATTGATGAAGCAGAATGCTGGCCGGTTTCGCCCGGCGAAGACTGGCATGGCTTCCGGGATGCCGATAGTGACCATATGTTCCTCGATCCGGTTAAGGTGACGATCCTGACGCCGGGTATGGATGAGCAGGGCAAGATGAGCGAGGAAGGGATCCCGGCTGCGCTGGTGGCGAAATTCCTTGATGAACGCGGCGTGGTGGTGGAGAAAACAGGCCCCTATAATTTGCTGTTCCTGTTCAGTATCGGGATCGATAAAACCCGGGCGATGGGGCTGCTCCGCGGTCTGATGGAATTTAAGCGCGCCTACGATCTCAACCTGCGGGTGAAGAACATGCTGCCGGATCTCTACGCGGAAGATCCTGACTTCTACCGCAATATGCGTATTCAGGATCTGGCCCAGGGGATCCACAGGCTGATCCGTCAGCACGATCTGCCGCGTCTGATGCTACAGGCGTTCGATGTGTTGCCGGAGATGAAGTTTACCCCGCACAAGGCATGGCAGCGCCAGGTGAGGGGGGAGGTCGAAACCGTCGAACTGGAAAATCTGGTTGGGCGCGTATCGGCCAACATGATCCTGCCGTATCCGCCGGGCGTACCGC
The DNA here is from genome assembly GCF_020733125.1 of Enterobacter cloacae complex sp. 2021EL-01169. Lineage (NCBI taxonomy): Bacteria > Pseudomonadati > Pseudomonadota > Gammaproteobacteria > Enterobacterales > Enterobacteriaceae > Enterobacter > Enterobacter cloacae complex sp. 2021EL-01169. The sequence continues at coordinate 11,168 of NZ_JAJFTC010000008.1, read as the reverse complement.
TCCTGATGCCGGGAGAGATGATTACCGAAGAGAGTCGGGCCGTGCTCGATTTCCTGCTGATGCTCTGTTCGGTAGGGCGTCACTATCCCGGTTTTGAGACGGATATCCACGGTGCGAAGCGCGACGAAAACGGCGTGTACTGGGTGCGAGTCCTAAAATAAGGGTGACCGCTTGCCAGGTGCGGGTTTTCGGTTGTAACGTTCAGGCATCATAAAAAGGAGAAGCTATGCTGGGTTTAAAAGCTGTTCATCATATTGCGATCATTGCGACTGATTACGCAAAGAGTAAGGCCTTCTACTGCGACATTCTCGGCTTTACGCTGTTGAGCGAGGCCTACCGTGAGGAGCGCGACTCCTGGAAGGGCGACCTGGCGTTAAACGGGCAGTATGTGATTGAACTGTTCTCTTTTCCTTTTCCGCCTGCGCGTCCGTCCCGTCCGGAAGCCTGTGGCCTGCGCCATCTTGCCTTCAGCGTCGATGACCTGGATAGCGCAGTAAAACATCTGGAAGCGCACGGCGTGACGTGTGAAGCAATCCGCGTCGATCCGTTTACCGACAAGCGCTTTACCTTTTTCAACGACCCGGACGGCCTGCCGCTGGAGCTTTATCAGCAGTAATCTTCGTCCTGTGTGATAATGCCCGCTCAGTTCGGGCATTTTTTATGTGTAATTCCCTATGACCTTACCCGCTATCGCACACGCCGTTTCACCGTACCGCCAGCTGCTGGTGGGGTTTAGCGGTGGCCTGGATTCCACCGTTCTGCTCCATCGTCTTAAACGCTGGCGCGACCAGGAGCCTGACGTCCAGCTGCGGGCGATACATATTCATCACGGATTAAGTCCTCACGCAGAGGAGTGGGTGGCGCACTGCGAAGCCTTGTGTGCGGCGTGGGCGATCCCGCTTCTCGTCGAGCGCGTCACGCTTGCGGAGGAAGGGCTGGGCATTGAGGCGCAGGCGCGTAAAGCCCGCTATGCCGCCTTTGCCGGGGCATTGCGTACAGGAGAAGCACTGGTCACAGCCCAGCACCTGGACGATCAGTGTGAAACCTTTCTGCTGGCGCTTAAGCGGGGCAGCGGACCGGCAGGGCTTTCAGCCATGCCTGAGCGTTCTGAGTTTGGCGGTACAACGTTACTGCGTCCGCTGCTTGGCGAGACGCGCGCCTCGCTTGAGGCCTGGGCGCGAGAACATCAGCTCAGCTGGATTGAAGATGAGAGCAACCAGGATGACGGCTATGACCGTAACTTTCTGCGTCTGCGCGTCCTCCCGCTATTGAGCGAGCGCTGGCCGCATTTCGCCGACGCGACGGCAAGAAGCGCTATGCTGTGCGCCGAACAGGAATCGCTGCTGGACGAGCTGTTGAGTGACGAGCTGGCTGAACTGATTTCTGAAGACGGAGCGCTGGCGATTGCACCGCTGAAAGCGATGAGTCCGGTTCGTCGGGCCGCACTGCTGCGCCGTTGGCTGGCCTCTCACCATGCAACAATGCCATCGCGTGCCATGCTGGGACGTATCTGGGACGAAGTCGCCCTGGCGCGGGAGGATGCGACGCCGTGTGTGCACCTGAACGGTTTTGACGTCAGGCGCTTTAAAGGAGAGCTCTGGTGGGTTAAATCGAACCCCTCGCTTACGGACGTGGTGCTCGACTGGCCGTCGCATGATGAGCCGCTGGTGTTGCCCTGTGATATCGGAAGCCTGTCTCTGGTGACGCCCGGCCATGTACGTTTACCGAAAGCCGATGAGCCGGTCACCGTGCGCTTTAAGGCCAGCGGTATGCTGCATATTGTTGGGCGCAATGGGGGAAGAAAGCTGAAAAAAATCTGGCAGGAGTGCAATGTGCCGCCCTGGTTACGAGATACCACCCCATTACTTTTCTACGGTGAAACCCTGATTGCGGCTGCAGGGGTGTTCATTACAGAAGAGGGGTGGGCAGAAACGGGTGTGAGTCTGGAGTGGACAGCGTAACGGGCAGCCAGGCTGCCCGTTAATGTCATCAGGATTCGCTCACCACGACGGTGCCGATTTGCGGGTGGCTGAAGCTGGCTATTTTATCCAGGCGCAGCTCACGCGTCGCACCGGCATCTTCCACTATCAGGTATTCCACATTCTTACGTGAAACCAGATCGCTGGCCTTCGCCTTCAACACTTCGCCATCTTTTAGCTCCAGCGTCAGTAATAAATGATGCTGGCAGGCGAGTTCGAGGTTGTCATAGTCATCACAATTGATGGGTTGATAAGTATCATTCATCGACATAATCGCTCACCAGTAAATTCGCCGCAGCATACGCTGCTTTTTCCCTGACCGATTCTGAAAGGCTCTCATCAGAGGCCACTTCATTAAGCACTTTCAATACACAGCCCAACGCGTCCGGGACATACCCCAGATCTCCGCTGGCGATTTCCGCATACCGTTTGCGAATTAACTCACAATAATTATTCACATCCCCTCCCGCCAGCGCACTGACTTACTGTGAGATATCATTAAGCCTACGAAGATAAACTCGGTTTAGCAAGGTGACTATACCATACTCATTTAAGCAATATCAGCGCCTTGATAGCGGTGTATTTATCACCCTACAACAGCCTTTTGCCGCGGTTTTCGCTACAATGAGCGCCTGATTCGAATGGAGTTCTCTCATGGCGCTGAAAGCGACAATTTATAAAGCAGTGGTCAATGTGGCCGATCTTGATCGCAACCAGTTCCTGGACGCCTCGCTGACGCTGGCTCGCCACCCCTCCGAAACCCAGGAGCGCATGATGCTGCGCCTGCTGGCGTGGATTAAGTACGCTGACGAGCGTCTGCAGTTTACCCGTGGGTTAAGCGCAGAAGACGAGCCAGAAGCCTGGCTGCGCAACGATCATCTGGGTATCGATTTGTGGATCGAACTTGGACTGCCGGACGAGCGCAGAATTAAGAAGGCCTGCACTCAGTCCGCTGAAGTGGCCTTATTCGCGTATAATCAGCGCGCTGCGGAGATTTGGTGGCAGCAAAACAAGAGCAAGTGCGGACAGTTTAAAAATCTCACGGTCTGGTATCTGGATGATGAGCAGCTGGCTCAACTGAGCGACTTTGCCAGCCGGACCATGGTGTTGCAGGCGACGATTCAGGACGGTGCCATCTGGCTCTCTGATTCTCAGAATAATCTGGAAATTCATTTGACGGCGTGGCAACCGGCCTCATGATCGTCCTGTCCCGAAACGTCAGCATTCCGGACAACGAGCTGGAGATCACCGCCATCCGTGCTCAGGGGGCAGGTGGGCAGCACGTCAACAAGGCCTCAACGGCAATCCATTTGCGTTTTGACATTCGGGCCTCAAGCCTGCCAGAGTATTATAAAGAAAGTCTGCTTGCTGCCAGCCATCACCTGATCACCAGCGATGGCGTGATGGTGATCAAAGCCCAGGAATACCGCAGTCAGGAGCTCAACCGGGAAGCGGCCATCGCCAGGCTGGTGGCGGTCATCAAAGAATTAACGGCAGTACAAAAAAGCCGCCGGGCAACGCGGCCAACCCGCGCATCGAAAGAGCGTCGGCTGGCCTCGAAGGCCCAAAAATCCACAGTGAAAGCACTACGCGGTAAAGTTCGTCGCCCCACAGAGTGACGAAAGGGAACACACTTTTCATAAGGAATTCATTGTGAAAAAAGCATTATGGTCAGCGCTGGCAGTGAGTACGCTGTTTGCGCTTTTCGGGTGTAACAACCGCTCCGAAACGCAGGTTTTACAACCCACGCAGACGGAAGAATTAAAACCGATGCAGCAGAGCTGGCGCGGCGTATTGCCTTGCGCGGACTGTGAAGGCATTGAAACGTCCCTGTTCCTGCAAAAAGACGGCACCTGGGTGATGAACCAGCGCTATCAGGGCGCAAAAGAGCCTTCTTCTTTTGCAACTTATGGAACATGGGCGCGAACGGCGGAGAAGCTGGTTCTGACGGATACCGCTGGCGAGAAAACTTATTTCCGCGCCAAAGGCGAGGGGATGGAGATGCTGGATCGTGAAGGCAATCCAATTGAATCCCAGTTCAACTACACGCTGGCACCGGTAAAAGCGGCTCTGCCCGCGACGCCGATGGCGATGCGGGGGATGTACTTCTATATGGCGGATGCGGCGATCTTTACCGACTGCGCAACCGGTAAGAAGGTCAGCGTGGCAAACAATGCGCAGCTTGAACGTGATTACGCGGTGGCGCGCGGCAATGACAGCAAACCGGTATTGCTGACGGTGGACGGTCACTTTACGCTGGAGCCAAACCCGGATAGTGGAGAGATGGTGAAAACGCTGGTGGCAGATAAAGACGCGAAGTTTGTTGCGGGTAAAGACTGTAACAGTAAATAAGCTGACGCTGAGCCATTAAAAAACCCCGCCTGAGCGGGGTTTTTTGTTTAGCCTTTGATGGCTTTCACCAGGTAATCAAGAATCTCGCCTGTCTTGATCATCTGTTTTTCGCCGCTGCGACGGTATTTGTATTCAACCTCGTCGCTGTCGAGGTTACGGTCGCCGATCACGACGGTGTGTGGGATACCGATCAGTTCCATATCGGCAAACATCACGCCCGGACGCTCTTTACGGTCATCCATCAGCACTTCGATACCCTGCGCACGCAGCTCGGCATACAGCTTCTCGGCCAGTTCCTGCACGCGGTAAGACTTGTGCATGTTCATTGGCAGAATAGCAACCTGGAACGGTGCGATGTTGTCTGGCCAGACGATGCCGCGCTCGTCATAGTTCTGCTCAATGGCGGCAGCTACCACGCGCGTCACCCCGATACCGTAGCAACCCATGGTCAGGATCTGGTTACGGCCATCTTCACCCTGAACAGCGGCGTTCAGCGCGCGCGAGTATTTATCGCCCAGCTGGAAGATGTGACCGACTTCAATGCCACGCTTGATCATCAGGGTACCCTGACCGTCCGGGCTTGGATCGCCTGCGACCACGTTACGGATGTCTGCTACTTCCGGCGTCGCCACGTCGCGATCCCAGTTGATGCCGAAGTAGTGTTTACCGTCGACATTCGCACCGGCGGAGAAGTCGCTCATCGCGGCTACCGTGCGGTCAATAACAACAGGAACCGGCATATTCACCGGACCAAGAGAACCTGGGCCAGCATTGACCACGGCGCGGATTTCCGCTTCCGTCGCGAACGTCAGCGGGCTGGCGACCTGCGGCAGCTTCTCAGCTTTCACTTCGTTCAGCTCGTGATCGCCACGCACCAGCAGGGCAACCAGCGGGTAAGCGCTCCCTTCGGTGGCTTTCACCAGCAGCGTCTTAACGGTTTTTTCGATCGGCAGGTTGAACTGCTCAACCAGCTCGGCAATGGTTTTCGCGTTTGGCGTATCAACCAGCGTCATCTCTTGCGTTGCGGCAGCACGCGGTTCTTTTGGTGCCAGCGCTTCTGCGAATTCGATGTTCGCCGCGTAATCTGAAGAGTCAGAGAAGATCACATCGTCTTCACCGCTCTGCGCCAGTACCTGGAATTCATGAGATGCGCTACCGCCGATGGAGCCGGTATCAGCCTGCACAGCACGGAAATCCAGACCCATGCGGGAGAAGATTTTGCTGTACGCCGCGTACATTGCGTCGTAGGTCTCTTGCAGGGATTCCTGAGAGGTATGGAAAGAGTAAGCGTCTTTCATCAGGAATTCGCGAGAGCGCATGACGCCGAAACGCGGGCGAACTTCGTCACGGAACTTGGTCTGGATCTGGAAGAAGTTCAGCGGCAGCTGTTTGTAAGAGCTCAGCTCATTACGAATCAGGTCGGTGATGACTTCTTCATGCGTTGGGCCGAGAACGAACGGACGCTCGCCACGATCGACGAAGCGCAACAGTTCAGGACCATACTGTTCCCAACGACCGCTCTCCTGCCACAGGTCAGCGGGCTGAACCACGGGCATGGACACCTCGATAGCACCGGCGTTGTTCATCTCTTCACGCACGATGTTTTCGACTTTTTTCAGGACGCGCACGCCGGTCGGCAGCCAGGTGTATAACCCGGAGGCCAGCTTGCGGATCATCCCGGCGCGCAGCATCAGCTGATGGCTGATCACTTCGGCGTCGGCAGGCGTCTCCTTCAGAGTGGAGAGCAGATATTGGCTAGTACGCATGTTGTTACGGTTCCATTTCGACGATTGGAACAGGCTGAAACACCAGCCTGACACAAAAAAAGTGGTTTAGTTTACCAGTGTGGCAAAGATGCCAAAAGAGAGGAGAACAAAATTACCTGGGTTCAAGGGCAAACACTTCAAAACCTGCCTCGGTGACGCGCCAGCGAACGTTAAAATCCAGCAGCCAGACGGCGTACGTTTTACCTGCTTCCTCTTCTTTACGGTAGGCCGGACGCGGGTCCTGTGCCAGAACTTCGGTGATGAAATCCCGTAAGCGAGGATAGCGTTTCTCCAGTTGGCCGAACTGAGCGGTTATCTCAGGCGTAAAATATACAGGCATGTCCGCCTGTGGGGCGTCCTGAGCATAACTTGCACGCGCGTCCGGAAGGGCTTCGGCGAAGGGCAAATAGGGTTTGATGTCGATCACCGGCGTGCCGTCGACAAGGTCCAGGCTACCTAACTCCAGTATCACCCGATCTTTCTGGCAGCGTATGCCTTTCAGTTCAACCAGTGACATGCCAACCGGGTTTGGACGGAAGGTCGAGCGCGTCGCAAACACCCCCATTCTCGCATTGCCGCCAAGACGAGGAGGACGCACGGTAGGACGCCAGCCGCCTTCCATCGTCTGGTGAAACACGAACACCACCCACAGGTGGCTGAATGCCTCAAGCCCGCGTACCGCATCGGCCTGATTGTAAGGCGCAATCAGGTGAAGCTCACCGCGTCCGCTGGTGACAAGACCGGGCTGGCGGGGGACGGCGAACTTCTCTTTGTAAGGAGAGTGGATAACGCCTATCTGCTCGAACTGAAATGCACTCATTTCGCCGTGATGTTCAGCGCAGAACCGATGCACACCGCCTGACGGTAGCAGCCCGGCGTGCCGCTGGTGACTTCACAGCTGTGCAGCAGGACCGCGTTGGCTTTCATTTTTGCGGCATTAATCTGCATGCGTTTACGCGCTGTCGGGATATTCGGTGGTGAGTCCTGATTGGCCGCCTGACAGGATTCGCCGCTCACTTCGCCCAGTTCACGGAACGGTTTACCGACGAGTTCATCCGCTTTCGTGATAATGCGAACCGGCGCAGGGCGAACCACTTTCGGTTTCGCAGGCTCGGTCTTTGGCGGGGTTGCCGTGCTTTGAACAGGTTCAACGGGAGATCTGCTTAGCATAGAACAGCCGCTCAGCATGAGTGCTAAAAGACAGATCGGTAAAGCACGCATAATATTTCCTCAATGGATAATCAAAACGTCAGATATTGAATCAGTTGACTGCACAAATGACAAGACGGGCATAAGCCCGTCCTGATGATATTACACTGAGGTGAGATTACCAGCCCTTAACAGCGCCGCCGTTAAACACTTTGTTGGCTTCCTGGTAAACTTCGTCAGACTGATAGGCCTGTACGAATTTCTTCACGTTTTCCGCGTCTTTGTTGTCTTCGCGAGTCACGATCAGGTTTACGTATGGAGAGTCTTTATCTTCAACGAAGATACCGTCTTTAGCTGGCGTCAGGCCAATCTGGCTGGCGTACGTGGTGTTGATAACGGCCAGGGCAATCTGCGCATCGTCCAGAGAACGTGGCAGCTGCGGTGCTTCCAGCTCAACAATTTTCAGATTTTTCGGGTTCTCGGTGACATCCAGAACGGTTGGCAGCAGGCCAACACCGTCTTTCAGTTTGATCAGGCCCACTTTCTGCAGCAGCAGCAGGGAACGACCAAGGTTAGTTGGGTCGTTAGGGACGGCAACCTGAGAGCCCGGCTGCAGCTCGTCCAGGGATTTAATTTTCTTAGAGTAACCGGCAATTGGATAAACGAAGGTGTTACCCACGCCCACCAGTTTATAGCCGCGATCTTTGATCTGTTGGTCCAGGTATGGTTTATGCTGGAAGGCGTTCGCGTCGATATCACCTTTGCTCAGCGCTTCGTTCGGCAGAACGTAATCGTTGAAGGTCACCAGCTCCACGTCCAGGCCATATTTCTCTTTCGCCACTTTCTGAGCAACTTCTGCAACCTGCTGTTCTGCACCTACGATAACGCCCACTTTAATGTGGTTCGGATCTTTTTCATCCTGACCGCAACCCACCAGTGCCAGAGAGCCGATCAGCGCGCCTACTGCTGCGAAGGTCTTTAATTTAAACGCCATGTTTTATCCTTAACTCGTAGAGTTTATGTTGTGTGTAACGTTATTTGTGCGTAACAGCCCGGACGATGCGATCGCCAGAGAACTGGATTAAGTAAACCAGAACAACCAGCAATACCAGAACGGTATTCATCACGGTCGCGTTATATCCAATATAGCCGTACTGGTAACCAATCTGACCTAAACCGCCCGCGCCTACGGCACCGCCCATCGCGGAATAACCGACCAGGGTGATAAGCGTAATGGTTGCCGCATTCACCAGCCCTGGCAGTGCCTCAGGCAGCAGAACCTTGCGGACGATCTGCATCGGCGTGGCGCCCATCGCGCGGGACGCTTCGATCAAACCGGTAGGGATCTCTAGCAGGGCGTTTTCCACCATGCGGGCGATAAACGGCGCAGCGCCAACGGTCAGCGGAACGATCGCCGCCTGCAGACCGATAGACGTTCCGACGATCACGCGGGTAAATGGAATCATCCACACCAGCAGAATAATGAACGGGATAGAACGGAAGATGTTCACCAGCGCAGAGAGCGTACGGTACAGCTTCGCGTTCTCAATGATTTGACCCGGACGCGTCACGTACAGCAACACGCCGACCGGCAGGCCAATCACAAAACCAAAGAAGCCAGAGACAAAGGTCATTGCCAGCGTTTCCCAAACGCCGCGAACCAGCAGCCACATCATCGGCTCAGACATAACCCAGTACCTCTACTTTTACGTGATGTTCTTGCAGCCAGGCAATGGCTGCCTGGGTTTCTTCTTGTGTGCCGTGCATTTCTGTCAGCATGATGCCGAACTTCACGCCACCGGCGTAATCCATCTGCGCGCTGATGATGTTGTTATTCACGTTAAAGCGGCGTGCGGTTTCGGAAAGCAGGGGAGCATCAACGGACTGGCCGGTGAACTCCATGCGCAGCATCGGGACGCTGTCAGCTGTGGATTCTGTTTTCAGACGTTCCAGATAGTCTTCCGGAATATCCAGATGCAGCGTGGACTGGATGAACTGCTGCGCCAGCGGGGTTTTCGGATGCGAGAACACTTCGCTTACCGTGTCCTGCTCGATCAGTTCACCGTTACTGATGACCGCCACGCAGTCGCAGATGCGTTTCACCACATCCATCTCGTGCGTAATAAGGAGGATCGTCAGGCCCAGACGACGGTTAATGTCTTTCAGCAGTTCCAGAATAGAACGCGTGGTTGCCGGATCCAGTGCGCTGGTGGCTTCATCACACAGCAGTACCTTAGGATTGCTGGCCAGCGCGCGGGCAATGGCCACACGCTGTTTTTGCCCACCGGACAGATTTGCCGGGTAGCTATCCTGTTTGTCGCCCAGACCCACGAGGTCGAGCAGCTCGGTGACACGACGCTTCACTTCTTCTTTCGGCGTGTTATCCAGCTCCAGCGGTAAGGCAACGTTGCCGAACACGGTGCGGGAGGCCAGCAGGTTGAAGTGCTGGAAGATCATGCCAATCTGACGGCGCGCTTTGGTGAGTTCTTTCTCTGAAAGGGCGGTAAGTTCCTGGCCGCCAACTTCTACGCTGCCCTGGGTTGGGCGCTCAAGCAGGTTAACACAACGGATCAGCGTACTTTTACCTGCACCCGATGCGCCAATGACGCCATAAATTTGACCAGCAGGAACATGCAGGCTGACGTTGTTCAGCGCCTGAATGGTTCGGTTCCCCTGCTGGAACACTTTGGTGATATTGGAAAGTTTAATCATTAGATTATTTTTATCGTATGTAAGTTAGCCGTGGCATTTTCTTCTGCCAGATACGGGTGATGACCGTAAACAAAACGGATGTTAAGGCATCCAGACGTCTAAATCAATCCAACTCTGTACGATGAGCACTTTATTGCGCTGCGATTCATGAGATACTAGCTGAACATGCCTTTTTCAGGAGCAAACCGGTGGCAAAATCAGTACCCGCAATTTTTCTCGATCGTGACGGCACTATTAATGTGGATCACGGTTATGTCCATGAGATTGATGAGTTCGAGTTTATCGAGGGCGTAATAGATGCCATGCGCCAGCTGAAAGAGATGGGCTATGCGCTGGTGGTGGTGACGAACCAGTCTGGTATTGCACGCGGTAAATTCACCGAAGCGCAGTTCGAGACGCTGACCGAATGGATGGACTGGTCACTTGCCGACCGCGGTGTGGATCTCGATGGCATCTACTATTGTCCGCATCATCCGCAGGGCACCGTAGAAGCATATCGTCAGACCTGTGATTGCCGTAAGCCGCATCCGGGGATGTTTATCTCTGCGCAGGAGTTCCTGCACATTGATATGGCGGCTTCTTATATGGTGGGCGATAAACTGGAAGATATGCAGGCAGCCGCAGCCGCGGGTGTAGGGACTAAAATATTAGTGCGTACCGGCAAGCCAGTGACGCCAGAAGCTGAGAATGCGGCGGATTGGGTGATTAATAGTCTGGCCGATCTGCCAAAAGAGATTAAAAAGCACCAAAAATAGCCTTTTTGGTGAAAAGGTGAGCGGTTGAAATAAAAATGCATTTTTCCGCTTGTCATTCCTCGGCGGCTCCCTATAATGCGCCTCCATCGACACGGCGGATGTGAATCACTTCACAGACAACGCGGTCGGTTGAAGAGAAAAAATCCTGAAATAACGGGTTGACTCTGAAAGAGGAAAGCGTAATATACGCCACCTCGCAACGGTGAGCGAAAGCCGCGTTGCACTGCTCTTTAACAATTTATCAGACAATCTGTGTGGGCACTCAAAGTGACATGGATTCTTAACGTCCTCGGACGAAAAATGAATACCAAGTCTCTGAGTGAACATGCGTAATTCATTACGAAGTTTAATTCACGAGCATCAAACTTAAATTGAAGAGTTTGATCATGGCTCAGATTGAACGCTGGCGGCAGGCCTAACACATGCAAGTCGAGCGGCAGCGGAAAGTAGCTTGC
>NZ_JAJFTC010000007.1:0-252377 GCF_020733125.1 Enterobacter cloacae complex sp. 2021EL-01169 | reverse complement strand
AATTTGCCTGGCGGCTTTAGCGCGGTGGTCCCACCTGACCCCATGCCGAACTCAGAAGTGAAACGCCGTAGCGCCGATGGTAGTGTGGGGTCTCCCCATGTGAGAGTAGGGAACTGCCAGGCATCAATTAGAAGAACCCCGTACCGAAAGGTGCGGGGTTTTTTGCTTTGTGCGCCAGAAATCATGCCGGATGACGGCTTCGCCTTATCCTGCCTGCAAAATCCGTAGGCCCGGTAAGCGCAGCGCCACCGGGCAGACCAGACCGCACGATCTTACTGGAAAGAGATACAGGAATATAAAAACAGGGAAGGTTTTGATAAACGCAGAAAAGCAAAAACCCAGCCATAGGCTGGGTTCTTTAAATAGTGGTGCCCGGACTCGGAATCGAACCAAGGACACGGGGATTTTCAATCCCCTGCTCTACCGACTGAGCTATCCGGGCAACGGAGCGCATTAAACCGCAATCGCGCCTTATCGTCAACATTATTTCGGGAAAAGCTGTTCAATTGCTTAACTTTGCGGCAATCTGATGGTTTACGCGTCGAATACGTCAAATTTAACAGGTTCGCTTACGTTAACGCCCCGCCCATACGGCACTGAGCAAAGCGCAGAATATCTTCTGCCAGTCGGTGCGCCGTATCCACATCGGCCTGGCTACGGTTCACCAGCATGCGGCTCAGGCACCCCTCCAGCACCAGCTCCATCTGTTTCGCCACCATTGCCGGGTCATCCACTTCAAGACGGGTCAGCAGCTCGTGAGTGAAGTCATGCGCAGCCCGTTTTTGCTGATCCGCCAACTGATGGACAGGATGGTCGGGATCGGGATAGAACGTACAGGCCGCAATAAACAGGCAGCCCGGATAGCGGTTGTTGCTGACACATTCCGTTAGGGCGGTATAGCGCGCCAGAAGCTTTTGTTCCGCAGTCAGTTCTTCATTCAGCATCAGCTGCCTGCGCCAGATATCAACCTGCTGGCTGAGATAGCGCAGAGCATCATAAACGAGCGCCTCTTTATCCGGCCAGAAGCGCTTAAGATCATCCAGGGGGTAATCGATACGGTCGGCTACCATCTCAAGCGTGGTGCTGGCGATCCCATAAATCTCAAGTAATTGCAGGGCTTGTCCCAGTACGTCTTCACGTTGCACGGTTATCTCCTCCGCTATTCCCAACGGTATGTTCCGTTTAAAGTGTTGTTTACGGTTGGCGATTGCGCAAATGCGCGCTAAATGCCGCTGCATCCATAAACCCGGTTACACGCTGTTCTGGCTGCTCCTGACCCTGTTGATTGAAGAACAGAATGGTTGGCAGCCCGAGCACGTTAAGCTGTTTTAGCAGAGCCTTATCCTGCGCATTATTGGCGGTTACGTTCGCCTGGAGCAGAACCGTCTCTTTCAGGGCATTTTGCACCTGTGGATCGCTAAAGGTGTATTTTTCAAACTCTTTGCAGGCGACGCACCAGTCGGCATAGAGATCGAGCATCACCGGTTTGCCCTTCGCCTGCGCAAGCGCGCTGTTGAGCTCATCGACGTTCTTAATCTGCATAAAGTTCAAATGCGCCTGCGTCTGGCCGACCGGCGAGCCGAACGCCCAATCCTGCAGAGGACGCACGCTCACCAGCGCGGCGGCGAGCAGGAGAATTTGCACCAGGCGCATCCACGCTTTTTTGGCCCCCAGACTGACGATAAATGCCCAGGAGAAGAACGCTACGCCGAGCATCGCCCACAGGCGAGTGCCCCAGACGTCACCCGTAATGCGTTCCAGCAGGAACACCGGCAGCGCCAGAATCACGAAACCAAATGCGGTTTTCACCGTCTCCATCCACGGGCCGCTCTTCGGCAGCAGGCGGTTGCCGAAAACCGTGACCAGAATGAGCGGCAGGCCCATGCCCAGCGCGTAAAGGTACAGCGTACCGCCGCCGAGCCACAGATTGCCGCTCTGGGCGATATAAAGCAGGATGGCGCTCAGCGGGGCAGTGGTGCAAGGGGAGCAAATCAGTCCGGCGATGGCCCCCATCATAAACACGCCGCCTGCCGAACCACCCTGCTGACGATTGCTCATCAGCGTTAAGCGGGTTTGCAGAGCTGACGGTAACTGCAGCGTGAACAGGCCAAACATCGACAGTGCCAGCAGGATAAATATCGCCGACAGGCCAATCAGCACGTACGGGTGCTGAAGTGCGGCCTGGAACTGCAACCCGGCAGCGGCGACCACAAGGCCGAGCGCCGTGTAGGTCAGCGCCATACCCTGCACGTAAATAAAGGCCAGCAGCAGCGCGCGTGCGGTGGAAAGGCGCTGTTTGCCGCCCAGTACGATGCCAGAGATGAGCGGATACATCGGCAGCACGCAGGGGGTAAAGGCAATGCCAATGCCAATCAGTAAGGCCCACAGCGCGGAGAACGGAAGGTCAGCGGTATCCTCATGCTTCTCGCCTGAAGGAAGAGGTGAAATCGTGGGCGACGCTTTCACCTCACTAAGCGGAACCACCTTTGTTTCCGGCGGATAGCAGAATCCGGCATCCGCGCACCCCTGATAGGTCACCGTCAGGGTCGCGCCTTTATCCGCCTGGTTCACCGTAACTGGCACGCTCAGGCGCTGGCGATAGATTTCGCTTTTGCCGTAAAACTCATCTTCATGCCACTCGCCAGCGGGCATCTGTAATGCGCCCACGCTGGCCTGAGCAGGCGTAATGCTCACCTGCTTGCGATAGAGGTAATAGCCCTCTTTCACCTGCCAGTTGAGCGTAAGGTCGTGCTGGTTTTGCTGGAAATCGAAAACAAACGCCCGATCGGCAGGAATGAAGTTCGAACGGCCGGGCGCGTCAAACAGCCCGGCAAAAACTGATGTGCTGCAAAGCAGCAGGATCAGCGTAAGGAAGCGTTGAGCCATGAGAGATAGTCGTTATCGCCATGAACCACTGGCAAGACCAGCAGTTCCGGGGTTTGGTAAGGATGATGAGATTTGAGGCAGTCCAGGAGTGCCTGCTGATTCGCCAGATTGGTTTTAAGCAACATCTGGACTTCGTACTCTTGCTCCAGCTTACCTTCCCAATAGTAAAGAGAGGTAGCGCCGGGGAGGAGCGTGACGCAGGCTGCCCGTTTTTCGGCCAGCACTTTGGCGGCGAGATCCTGGGCAGAAGCTTCATCAGGAGCGGTGCACAGTACGACAACGGCATCAGGCGTGTTCACAAGTCGACCTCCTCATCACGAAAGTCTTCACTATATCACGCAAGACGACTGGTCATTAATGAAACGGGCCGCTGAGCGGCCCGATTTTAACTATTTTTACAACGGCTAACCGTTTACAGCACAATGCCGCCGATGATAAAGCCGAGGACCACGCAAAGCGTAATCGCCACCACGCCCGGGATGAGGAACGCGTGGTTAAACACGTACTTACCGATACGGGTTGAGCCGGTGTCGTCCATCTCCACCGCCGCCAGCAGGGTTGGGTAGGTTGGCAATACGAACAGGGCAGAAACCGCCGCAAAAGAGGCAATTGCCGTCAGCGGCGTCACACCCAGCATCAGCGCCGCAGGCATCAGCGCTTTGGTGGTCGCCGCCTGGGAGTAAAGCAGAGTAGCCGCGAAGAACAGCACGACAGCCAGCAGCCACGGATAGTTGTGCAGCAGGTCACCAGCGACGGTCTGGATATCACTGATGTGCGCTTTCACGAAGGTATCACCAAGCCACGCCACACCCAGTACGCACACGCAGGCGCTCATACCGGATTTGAAGGTGCTGGCGTTCAGCACTTCGCTGGTATCAATTTTACAGGTGATGCTAATCAGCGTCGCGATGGTCAGCATGAACACCACAATCGCTTCGTTACGCGGCAGGACCGGGTTCTGGATCAGCCCCACGGTATCGCTGATGGCGGTCGCATAGAACATGACGGCGACAATACCAATCAGGAACAGCAGCACGGAGCGTTTCGCATGTGGCTTCAGTTCGAAGACCTGGCTGCCGCGCAGGCTCACTTCACCTTTTGCCAGACGCTCCTGATAAACCGGATCGTCTTTCAGTTCAGCACCGAGGAAGTTACACAGCACGGCGGTAATCATCACCGCAATCAGCGTCACCGGAATGCAGATCGCCAGCAGCGTCAGGTAGCTCACGCCCATCGGCTCCAGGATACCGGCGAAGAAGACCACCGCCGCGGAAATCGGCGAGGCGGTAATCGCGATCTGGGACGCGACGACGGCAATAGAGAGCGGACGCGACGGACGGATGCCCTGTTCTTTCGCCACTTCGGTGATCACCGGCAGCGTGGAGAAAGCGGTGTGGCCAGTACCGGCGAGAATGGTCATAAACCAGGTCACCAGCGGAGCAAGGAAGGTTATGTATTTCGGGTGGCGTCGTAACATGCGCTCCGCCAGGCTCACCAGGTAGTCCATACCGCCTGCCACCTGCATGGCGGCAATAGCGGCAATGACTGCCATGATGATTTCGATAACGTCGAACGGGATTGCGCCGGGTTTAATCTGAAAGATAAGGGTAAGAACGAGCACTCCAAGACCGCCGGCAAAACCGATGCCGATACCCCCGAGTCGTGCTCCCAAATAAATCGCCAACAAGACGATGACGAGTTCTGCTCCAAACATAAGGACCTGCCTTGCTTATTAACAAGTTGATATTGAATTGTTGTATTTTGGTAACGCCTAAAAAGAAAAAAGGCACGTCACAAGTGACGTGCCTTAAGAAGCCTAGCCTGAACGGTTACTGTTCGCTTTCATCGGTATATCGTTTCGCTTTATAGGCCGGGTGCATCAGGTTCTGGGCTGAGAAAATATCGTCCAGCTCGGCTTCGGTCAACAGCCCGCGCTCCAGCACCACTTCACGCACGCTCTTACCGGTTTCGGCGCAAATCTTACCGACGATGTCGCCGTTATGGTGCCCGATGAACGGGTTGAGGTAGGTGACGATCCCGATGGAGTTATAGACATAACCCTCGCAGACTTCTTTATTCGCCGTGATGCCGTTGATGCATTTTTCCAGCAGGTTGTAGCAGGCGTTGGTCAGAATGTGGATAGATTCAAACATCGCCTGGCCAATGACTGGCTCCATCACGTTCAGCTGCAGCTGACCCGCTTCAGAGGCCATGGTCACGGTCGTATCGTTACCGATGACTTTGAAGCACACCTGATTCACTACTTCTGGCACAACCGGGTTCACCTTGGCTGGCATGATGGACGAACCTGCCTGCAGTTCTGGCAGGTTGATTTCATTCAGGCCAGCGCGCGGGCCGGAAGAGAGCAGGCGCAGGTCGTTACAAATTTTGGACAGTTTCACCGCCAGACGTTTCAGCGCGCTGTGTACCATGACGTAGGCGCCGCAGTCGGAGGTCGCTTCAATCAGGTCTTCTGCAGGCACAACCGGCAGGTTGGACACTTCAGCCAGCTTCTGTACCGCCAGCTGCTGATAGCCATCCGGGGTGTTCAGACGCGTACCGATGGCGGTAGCACCCAGGTTCACTTCCAGCAGCAGCTCGGAGGTGCGCAGCAGATTTTTAGTCTCTTCGTTCAGCAGGACGTTAAACGCGTGGAATTCCTGGCCGAGGGTCATCGGCACCGCATCCTGCAGCTGGGTACGACCCATTTTCAGAATGTCCTGGAACTCAACCGCTTTACGCTGGAAGCCATCGCCCAGTTGGTTGATCGCATCCACCAGTTTCACCACGGAGGCATACACCGCGATACGGAAGCCGGTAGGGTACGCGTCGTTGGTGGACTGGCATTTATTGACGTGGTCGTTCGGGTTCAGGTACTGGTATTCACCTTTCTGGTGACCCATCAGCTCCAGGCCAATGTTTGCCAGTACTTCGTTGGTATTCATGTTGACGGAGGTGCCCGCGCCGCCCTGATAGACGTCAACCGGGAACTGATCCATACATTTGCCGTTGTTCAGCACTTCATCGCAGGCTGCGATAATCGCATTTGCCGCGCTTTTAGGAATGGTTTGCAGCTCTTTGTTGGCCAGGGCTGCGGCTTTCTTCACCATCACCATGCCACGAACAAACTCAGGGATGTCGCTGATTTTGCTGTTGCTGATGTAGAAGTTTTCAATCGCTCTCAGAGTGTGGACACCGTAGTAGGCATCCGCTGGAACTTCCCTGGTACCCAACAAGTCTTCTTCGATACGAATGTTGTTTAACATGTGAACCTTCTTTTCAAGCTGCCGATGGATTGTACTAAACACACAGTATTTATGTGGTTTTGAATATTTTCTGACCGACGATTATTCCCTCAATCAGCCAGATGCTCGAGATCATATGCTGATGATAGCGAATTGCCGTAAGCTGGATCACTTATTATCGAGCCGATTCCATGATAATTATTAATCTGTGAAATGGGTCACCGCTTTAATATTTCCAAAAAAAATATCCGTGCAAACTGATTGAATTTTCGCTAACCGTCACCATCTCATACAAACGCGCGTCGCGAACACATTCAGACAGGGGCCGATGGCCTCTGCCACACAGGAGATGCCAGTGCGCTGGATACCGTTTATTGCTTTCTTTCTCTATGTTTACATTGAGATTTCCATTTTCATCCAGGTTGCCCATGTGCTGGGCGTCCTGCTGACGCTGATTCTGGTGATTTTCACCTCCGTCATCGGCATGTCGCTGGTGCGTAATCAGGGTTTCAAAAATTTCCTGATAATGCAGCAAAAGATGGCCGCAGGCGAAAGCCCGGCGGAAGAGATGATCAAAAGCGTGTCGTTGATTATTGCGGGGCTGCTGCTGATTCTGCCCGGGTTCTTTACCGACTTCCTCGGCCTTCTGCTGCTTCTGCCGCCGGTGCAAAAGCACCTGACCATGAAGCTGCTGCCGCATCTGCGCTTTAGCCGTATGCCGGGCGGTGGGTTCAGCACCGGGCCAGGCGACACGTTTGAAGGGGAATATCAGCGTAAGGATGAACAGCACGACCGTCTGGATCACAAAGACGATCGGTGATTTTGTTGCCCGGTGGCGCTTCGCTTACCGGGCCTACTAAAGCGCCAGCCACAACACCGCCAGCATGACGATGGCGTACATACTTTTCCACCCCACCATTGCCAGCAACAGCAGGCACAGTAGCCCCCCGACAAGCGCCAGTGCTTTATAACGACCTTTCAGCAGACGACAACCTGCCAGCATGCACAGCAGGTAGATCATGATGAAAATGCCGTTGGCGTAGACGAGCAGCGTATCCAGATTGACCTTCAGGGCGTAAATGCACAGCGTACTCAGCACGCAGCAGCCCAGTACGGCATTCAGGGCATTCAGCGGCAGCTGGCGTTTAGACAGGCGCGCGAGGCGGTTATCAGGTTTATCCAGCGCCTGCGACCACACCAGACGGGCAAAGCTCTGGATATAAATGTTGAGGCTGGCAAAACAGGCCAGATAGCCGATAACGCAGGCGATCCACAGCGCCTTCACACCAAACAGTTCAACCACGATACCCGGCAGCGATGCCGCGGCGGCGAGATCGGCTCCGAAAGCCTTGAAGTGCAACACCAGCACGGTACACGCCCAGTACACCGTGCCTGCCAGCAGCAGGCCGATCATCAGTGCGCGGGGGAAATCACGTTCAGGCTGCTTAAATTCCGACGCCAGATGAGCAAAGGCTTCCAGACCGACAAAACACCAGAACATGACGGAGAGCGCGGCAAAAAGCTGTGAGTGGTCGACGTCTGTCACGGCCGGAAAGGGAATCTCTTTTACGGTGATATCGCCCGCCCACCAGATAGCGGCAACGAGCGCGACAATCAGCACCGCAACCAGTGTCTGCAGGTTGGCGCTGGAGCGGGCTCCGCGTGAACCCACCCACCAGACGATAGCCAGCGTACCCAGTTCGGCCAACAGCAACTGCTCGTCATGCCAGCCAAACAGCGCCTGGCCAAAGCCGGTTGCAATGTGCAGCGCCGCAGGAAGCCCAACCGGAATAACGGAGAGAAACAGCCAGCCGGTCACACGCTCCAGTCGCGGGCCAAATGCCAGCCCGACAAAATGCGCCACGCCGCCCGCGCTGGGGAAATGCCGCCCCAGGATGGCAAACACAATGGCAATCGGGAAAACCAATACAATCAGAACGGGCCACGCCCACAGACTGTTATTTCCGGCTACCAGTGCCGCCAGTGCAGGTACGGCGAACACGCCCGTCCCTAATAAGGAGGTTGAGAGCAGGCCGACGCCCTGCGCCAGCCCCAACTCCTGCTTGAGTCCACTCATTGACATCGTCCTGCCAATTCCAAAAGAGAGGCGATGGTAACACTTTCGCAAAATTTTTTTTCAACTCCCCCTTGAAGGGGTAAAAAGCTATCCCCATCTCTCAGGGCACTAGTCGGAAAACCGCATGCGGGCCGGCGTCATCCATAACTGATAATGACTTTCTCAAAGGAGAGCTATCAATGAGTATTCGTCCGTTACATGATCGTGTGATCGTCAAACGTAAAGAAGTTGAAACCAAGTCTGCTGGCGGCATCGTTCTGACCGGTTCTGCAGCAGCCAAATCAACGCGTGGCGAAATCATCGCTGTCGGTAAGGGCCGCATCCTGGAAAACGGAACTGTGCAGCCACTGGACGTTAAAGTTGGTGACATCGTAATTTTCAACGATGGCTACGGCGTGAAATCCGAGAAGATCGACAATGAAGAAGTGTTGATCATGTCCGAGAGCGACATTCTGGCAATTGTTGAAGCGTAATTTACGCACGAGAATTTGAGGAAATAAGAACATGGCAGCTAAAGACGTAAAATTCGGTAACGACGCTCGTGTAAAAATGCTCCGCGGCGTAAACGTACTGGCAGATGCAGTTAAAGTGACCCTGGGCCCGAAAGGCCGTAACGTAGTGCTGGATAAATCCTTCGGCGCGCCAACCATCACCAAAGACGGTGTTTCCGTAGCACGTGAAATCGAGCTGGAAGACAAGTTCGAAAACATGGGTGCGCAGATGGTGAAAGAAGTGGCCTCTAAAGCGAACGACGCTGCAGGCGACGGTACCACCACCGCGACCGTTCTGGCGCAGGCCATCATCACCGAAGGTCTGAAAGCCGTTGCGGCGGGCATGAACCCAATGGATCTGAAACGTGGTATCGACAAAGCTGTCGCCTCCGCTGTGGAAGAACTGAAAGCGCTGTCCGTACCGTGCTCTGACTCTAAAGCGATTGCTCAGGTTGGTACCATCTCCGCTAACTCCGACGAAACCGTAGGTAAACTGATCGCGGAAGCGATGGACAAAGTCGGTAAAGAAGGCGTGATCACCGTTGAAGACGGTACCGGTCTGGAAGACGAACTGGACGTGGTTGAAGGTATGCAGTTCGACCGCGGTTACCTGTCCCCATACTTCATCAACAAGCCAGAGACTGGCGCTGTTGAGCTGGAAAGCCCGTTCATCCTGCTGGCTGACAAAAAAATCTCCAACATCCGCGAAATGCTGCCAGTGCTGGAAGCCGTTGCTAAAGCAGGCAAACCGCTGGTTATCATCGCTGAAGATGTTGAAGGCGAAGCGCTGGCGACCCTGGTGGTTAACACCATGCGCGGCATCGTGAAAGTGGCTGCGGTTAAAGCACCTGGCTTCGGCGATCGTCGTAAAGCGATGCTGCAGGATATCGCTACCCTGACCGGCGGTACCGTCATCTCCGAAGAGATCGGTATGGAGCTGGAAAAAGCGACCCTGGAAGACCTGGGCCAGGCAAAACGCGTTGTGATCAACAAAGACACCACTACCATCATCGATGGCGTGGGTGAAGAAGCCGCTATTCAGGGCCGCGTAGGTCAGATCCGTAAGCAGATCGAAGAAGCGACTTCCGATTACGACCGTGAAAAACTGCAGGAGCGCGTAGCGAAACTGGCAGGCGGCGTTGCGGTAATCAAAGTCGGTGCTGCGACAGAAGTTGAAATGAAAGAGAAAAAAGCACGCGTTGACGATGCCCTGCACGCGACCCGTGCTGCGGTAGAAGAAGGCGTGGTTGCGGGTGGTGGCGTTGCGCTGGTGCGCGTTGCCGCTAAACTGGCTGGCCTGACCGCTCAGAACGAAGACCAGAACGTGGGTATCAAAGTTGCGCTGCGCGCAATGGAAGCGCCTCTGCGTCAGATCGTGTCTAACGCCGGTGAAGAGCCATCTGTGGTAGCAAACAAGGTTAAAGCGGGCGAAGGTAACTACGGTTACAACGCGGCAACTGAAGAATACGGCAACATGATCGACTTCGGTATCCTGGACCCAACTAAAGTGACCCGTTCTGCTCTGCAGTACGCGGCCTCTGTTGCTGGTCTGATGATCACTACCGAATGCATGGTGACCGACCTGCCTAAAGGCGATGCGCCTGACTTAGGTGCTGCTGGCATGGGCGGCATGGGTGGAATGGGCGGCATGATGTAATCATGTTGTTCTGAACCTCTCAGAACGAACCCCGGGCAGAAATGCCCGGGGTTTTTTATTGCGTGCTATTCGAAAGTCCCTTTGACACACACGGCACCTTCACGCACCATCTGGCGGCCTTTGGCCCAGACCTCGCAAATCTTCAGATCGTCCGTCAGTACCAGGAAATCCGCGTCGCATCCGGGCGCGAGCCGTCCCTTATGCTCCAGCCCGAGAAACGCCGCCACGTTTCGCGTAAAGGGAAGAAGCGCCTCTTCCAGCGGCAGCTGATGCCGGCTGACCAGCTGCTGCAGCGTTTCGAGCAGGGATTCGAACCCCGCCACGCCCATCCCCACCAGATTGCCGCTCTCATCAAATTTCGGCTGACTGCCGTTGCCGTCCGAACTGAGCGTAAGCCGGTTAAACGGCACCTGCGCCTCGCGGGCCATCACGATGGCGCTGGCGGCGTCAATCGGTTCACTGATGCTGGTCGTGATGTCGATAAAGCCGCCTTCGCGGGCATAGCTCAGCGCGGCAAGGAACAGCGCCTGGGCGCGGTTTACGTGCGTTGGCAGCAGTTTCACGCGCGGAACGTCGGCGTTATTCAGGATGCTAAACAGCGGCTCCAGCAGCTTTGGGCTGTTGCCGAGGTGAAACACGGAAATACCCGCTTTGGCACCCAACAGCCCGCCTACGCGTGACTGGGCAGCCATACTGGCGAGCTGGTCCTCGGCTGGCGCGGAAGAACGATGGTCAGAGATCGCGCATTTCACGCCAATGATTTTATCAATCAGCGCCACGTCTTTTTCGACACTGCCGGTGATGGTCGGCGAAGGCAGCCCGTACGCCCCCGTCAGCATCCATGCGCTGATCCCTTCATGCTCAAGCGCCCGCGTTTTTGCCAGCAGCGATTCAGGATGCCGGGTCACGCCGTCGGTGCCTAGCAGGCCAACAACCGAGGTGATGCCTGCGGCAACGAGTGCAGACAGGCGAACCTCTGGCGTGCGGGTGTGAGGGCCCGCCTCACCGCCGCCACCGATCAAATGCACATGCTGGTCGATAAACCCCGGGCAAACCACCGCCCCAGCCAGATCGCTTTCCGGGCAGTCTGGCCTCGTTGTTCCGTGGTTCGCTTTTTCGATCGCCACGATTTTTCCCGCAGCGATCAGCAGATCGCAACGTCCCTTATCCTCCGGGGCGTAGAGATGTGCGTTGCGGAAAAGGTGAGGGTTCAGCACTGAAAAATCCATTTTTATCTCCTCAGAAGAGTAGCTGCATCACCCACATTGAGAGCAGGGCATTAATGACACAAAGAGTAATAATATGCGGATAATATTTCGGGTTTACGCCGGCGGTACCCAGGCAGCGGCCGGTGTTTTGCACCGGATTGCCCATCAGGTAGATGGCGGGCAGCAGGATGGTGGCATCGTGGCCGTTGAGCGTGCCGGCGGCGACCAGGCTGGCGCAGACGCCCACGCCGCCGCCCATACTCATCACCGAGGCCAAAAGAACCGTTGCCGCCGCACCCGGAAGGCCCCACAGCGCCATAATTGGCTCGCATATCTTGCCGACTATATCCAGCAGGCCGGTGACCTTGAGCGCCTGAATGATGACAAACGCCATGACGACGTTCGGCAACAGGCTGGTGGTGGCGATGGTAAAGCCGCGCCGGGCGCCATCAATAAACATATCCATGATATTTTTACGCGGCTGGGCGATCATGTTCTTCCTCCTGAATGCGGCGATCTTCCATGTGGGCGATCCACAGGCGCAGGACGTTCGCGCCAACGAATTTAAACATCAGAATAACGGCCAGCGGCGTAATCACCGGGATGGTGATAACGGTGAAGAGCGCGGCACCGGAAGAAAAATAGTTGGTAATGATGGCGCTACCGCTGGTCTGAAAGGTGGCGAAAATAGCGCGCTCCTGGTCCGTAATCGCGCCTTCATCGGTTAACTCTTTGGTCATCCCTGCCGCCGCATCGGTGTTTTGCAGGTTGGCTATCAGCGCCAGGGAGCAAACGCCCGGCACACCAAGCAGCGGACGTAAAATGGGGGTCATAAGCTGCTGTGCGGCACGCAGCCCGCCCAGACCTTCGGTGACGGCAATGATACCGAGCGATAAAATGACCGAGGGAGCCAGCTCAAGGGCAAAGAGGAAACCGTCTTTCGCCCCCGTTCCGCCCGTTCCGCGAAACGTCAGAGCGCCGTTGACCGGGCCAAAGCTGCCGTTTAAGACGGTAAAATCCAGCACGCGCCACCATTCGGTGCTTTTGGCGAAAAAGCCCGAGAAAAAAACGATGGTAAGTACAAACGCCACATAACCCACCCATGTCACTTTTTCCTCTCCTGAGGATGATGCACTCATAAAACCTCCTTTTTTAGTCGCGTACAAAAGTTGTACGTTGCATCACTAAAAACGATCGGGGGCTAAAACACGATATCCCAAAGGTTATTATCAGAATTCATTTAAGATGTCGGAGGAGTGCCTCGCGGAATCTGGCTCGCAGAAATGCGCGGGGGTTTTTCTTTTAGTCATCTTTTAGGTATAAGATTTACACACGGACAATTACTGTCCAGCTTATTGAAAACGAGGAATAACATGCGCGTAAAAGTCTGTGCAGGGATTGTAGGGGCAGCATTGCTGCTGGCGGGTTGTAGCTCCAGCAATGAGCTGTCGGCAGCGGGCCAGGGCGTTCGCTTTGTGGAAGATAAGCCTGGCAGTGAATGCCAGCTGTTAGGCACGGCAACCGGTGAACAAAGTAACTGGATGTCGGGTCAGCACGGTGAGGAAGGCGGTTCTATGCGCGGAGCGGCGAATGCCCTGCGTAATCAGGCTGCGGCAATGGGCGGCAACGTGATTTACGGCGTAAGTAGCCCAACGCAGAGTATGCTGTCCAGCTTCGTGCCGACCGCCAGCCAGATGACGGGCCAGGTCTATAAGTGCCCGAACTGATGTAATGTGCTAATGGCGCTGCGCCCGGCCCTGTAGGGCGGGTAAGCGTAGCGCCACCTGCCTTTTTAGTGCTGCCGCAGCTGCAAATCGAGCGGCGTCTTGCTCGGCTCTCCGCCAATCTCGCGTGCCAGCTTCGGCACCATATAGCCTGAAACCAGCGTTAACAGTTCGCGCATAATCTGCCGGGCTTCTTCATCCGTCACCATGAAATGCGCCGCGCCCTGAACGCGATCCAGCACGTGCAGGTAATACGGCATCACGCCCGCATCAAACAGGGCATTGCTCAGATCGGCCAGCACGCGGGCGCTGTCATTCACGCCGCGCAGCAGCACGCTCTGGTTCAGCAGCGTCACGCCCGCTTTACGCAGTCGCGCCATCGCCGCGCGAAACGCATCGTCAATTTCGTTCGCGTGATTAATATGATTCACCAGCAGGACCTGCAGGCGAGATTGCTCCAGGCGTGCCACCAGGCCGTCGGTGATACGTGCCGGAATAACAATCGGTAAGCGGCTATGAATGCGCAGGCGCTTAATGTGCGGGATGGCTTCAAGCTGAGTCAGCAGCCAGTCCAGCTCATGATCTTTCGCCATCAACGGGTCACCGCCGGAAAAAATAATCTCATCCAGCTCCGGATGGGCGGCGATATAGTCCAGCGCGACCTGCCAGTTGCGTTTATTGCCCTGGTTTTCGGCATAGGGGAAGTGCCGACGGAAGCAATAACGACAATTTACCGCACAGCCGCCTTTTACCAGCAGCAGGGCGCGGTTGAGATACTTGTGCAATAAACCCGGCACCACGCTGTTCTGCTCTTCCAGCGGATCGGTGCTGTATCCCGGCGCAGTAATGAATTCATCCTGCGAAGTAAGCGTTTGTTTTAATAGCGGATCGTCGGGGTTGCCTTTCTCCATCCGCGCCACAAACGCACGGGGAACGCGCAGGGCGAAAAGGCGCTTTGCCTCGCGGCCTGCAAGCAACTCTGGGTGCTGATCGAGGTCTAAAAGACGCAGCAATTCATCAGGACTGGTGATTACATCGGCAAGTTGCGATAACCAATCTTCTCTGGACGGGGTGTTTAGGGTTACAATATGCGCCATTTTGTGGCTTAGCTACCAGTTAACAAATTTAGAGGGCCTTATGGCAACGTACTATAGCAACGATTTTCGTGCTGGTCTTAAAATCATGATGGACGGCGAACCGTACGCGGTTGAAGCCAGCGAATTCGTTAAACCAGGTAAAGGCCAGGCATTCGCACGCGTTAAGCTGCGCCGTCTGCTGACCGGTACCCGTGTTGAGAAAACCTTCAAGTCTACTGACTCTGCTGAAGGCGCTGATGTTGTTGATATGAACCTGACCTATCTGTACAACGATGGCGAGTTCTGGCATTTCATGAACAACTCCACTTTCGAACAGCTGTCTGCTGATGAGAAAGCGGTAGGTGACAGCGCTAAATGGCTGCTGGATCAGGCTGAGTGCATCGTGACCCTGTGGAACGGCCAGCCTATCGCAGTGACCCCACCAAACTTCGTAGAACTGGAAATCGTTGAAACCGATCCAGGTCTGAAGGGTGATACCGCAGGTACCGGCGGTAAGCCAGCCAAACTGTCTACCGGCGCAGTGGTGAAAGTGCCACTGTTCGTACAGACTGGCGAAGTGATCAAAGTGGATACCCGCTCCGGCGAATACGTATCCCGCGTGAAGTAATTTACGTATGATTGAAGGCGCAGCGCCCGCTGCGCCCGATTTTTTGCAGGCAGGGATGATGAAACGTACCGTTAAAATTCTGCTTCTGTTAGCGCTCTCCAGTGCATTGCTTTCTGGCTGTAACACCACGCGTGGAATGGGACAAGATATCCAGGATCTGGGTCATATCATTTCTCACGCCGCCAGCTAAGTTCGTCTAATTTTCCTAAAAATGCTTCCTCTTCCGTCAACCGGCGGGATTTTGTCTATTCTTAAGTTGCTATACACAAAACAACTTTGGCTATAAAAGGAAGATATTATGGTTAAGAAGACAATTGCAGCGATCTTTTCAGTCTTGGTACTTTCTTCAGTGTTAACGGCCTGTAATACCACGCGTGGCGTCGGTCAGGATATTTCTGAAGGTGGTAGCGCAATCTCTGGTGCGGCAACAAAAGCTCAGCAGTAATGAATAAACGGTACGGGACCAGCCGGGTTTCGTACCGTCAGCTTTCTGATTCCTGCAGGGATAAGAACGGAGAAAAACGCGTATCCATATGTAATTTCATGCGGATATTGCGTTTATAGGTATAAACCGTTTTTCCGTTGATGCTCAGGTGAGCGGCAATTTTTTGATTGCTCGCGCCGTCCATCCATAACGTCAGCACCTTCTCTTCCTGTCGGGTCAGCAAGGGAGCCGCCGCCGTTGGCCTGTCAGCGCTGGCGCGCGAAATTAACGCGTCGTTGATAACCGTTGCCACCTCTTCGAGACTGGCGTTTTTTAACAGCGACGACCAGACCGGAAACTTCCCAAGCCAGTCGGTCATCCCGCTGTCCTCTCCCGACTGCAGCAAAATAAACGGTAATCGTTCACTGGCGTTAAGCAGGGAAGAGAGCTGCTGAAAATGGTGAATATCCTGCCTGAAGCCGTACAGGTCAGCGATAACCAGCGTTGGTTTCCATTGCAGAATGTGTTCTCTGGCAAGAAACAGATTATTCAGCCCGGTCACAACGTAGTGTCCCGGGAACAAACCGGAATGATTGAGCCATGCTTCAAACCCCGCGCGGGTGAAGTGACAACGGTCAATCAAAAGAATTTTGAACATATTTTATTCGCAGTCGGCTAGTGGTTTGGCTTCCTGCCATCAGAAAGCACATCATCATAGAGAAGTCGGATGAGTGCTAAAAGCCGGAACTCCGCGCCATACTGCGGCTATTTCTTGCCTTAACGTGTTCAGCAAAAAAGGATTGAAAAAAAATAGCACGCTAACCACAATAGGTGGCGTAATCTCTGCCTTACGGGACGACCCGTAAGCGTTTCTTTCACCGGGGACGGCCCCAACTTGCATTAAGTTAAGGAGCCTGACATGTCCTGGATCATTCTTTTTATTGCTGGCCTGCTCGAAGTGGTATGGGCGATTGGTCTCAAGTACACCCACGGATTTACCCGCCTGACGCCCAGCGTCATTACCGTTACCGCCATGATCGTCAGTATTGTTCTGCTATCCTGGGCGATGCGCTCTCTGCCTGTGGGAACGGCTTATGCCGTCTGGACGGGTATTGGCGCAGTGGGGGCCGCCATCACCGGCATTCTGCTACTCGGCGAGTCAGCGAGTCTGGCGCGTATCGCCAGCCTCGCTCTGATTGTGGCCGGGATCGTTGGGCTTAAGCTCAGCACCCACTAATGGGGCTGATTTACCCAGATAAGTTTTGATACATCAAACCCTTGCCGGGTCGCGACGTCCAGCATCTGCTGCTTCATTTCGGGTGAAATAGTTGGCGTGCGGGAGAGTATCCACAGGTAGTCGCGATCCGGCCCACAGACCAGCGCATGGCGATACGCTTTGTCGAGCGCTATCACGTTATAACCGCCATAAAACGGACCAAAGAAAGAGACCTTAAGCGCGGCCCGCCGCGGGTCGCCAGTGAAGTACGCTTTTCCCACCGACTGCTGCCACATCTCCCGATCGGGATTATAGCCCCGGTTGATCACCTGAATACCGCCATCATCCATCGGACTGTAATTCGCCGTGACCTTCTCTAAACCCTGCTCAAACCGATGGTCGAGGCGCGCGATTTCATACCATGTTCCAAGGAAGCGTTGTGCATCAAAAGGCGTGACGACGGTGACGCCAGGAGGCGGGGTAGGGGAACTGCAGGCAACCACTAAAAACGCGGCTGTCACCGCGGCGATAACAGGCAGAATGCGCATAGGAGTTTCCTTACTGTTTTTTGTTAAGTGTAGATGACAGCAGGAAAAATGCGGAAGATTGTGCGGCGAATTTCGCCGCACACCGTGGTTTTGAAGGCCGGGTAAGGCGAAGCCGCCACCCGGCAATGTTTTACTGCAGCGCGTCGAGGATACGGTATGCCGCCTCAACGCGTGCCGGGTTCGGATAGCTTTTATTCGCCAGCATCACAATGCCGAGCTGCTTTTCAGGAATAAATGCCACGTAGCTGCCAAACCCACCCGTCGAGCCTGTTTTATGGACCCAGGAGGCCTTAACCGGCGGCGCGGGTGGATTCACTTCTGCCACGGGCAATGGTGCCAGCGCCACCTTGTTATCACTGCCTCCGACGACGGTTTTGGCATCGACCGGCCAGTTGAGCATCTCCCAGCCCAACCCCTGATACATGGCCCCCACGCGCCAGTAGCGAGACTGCGCCAGAGCAATGCCTTGCTTGAGTGAGGGAGCCTGAAGAGAATCCGGCTTCATGTTGGCTATCACCCAGCTCGCCATATCCTTCACGTTAGTTTTTACGCCATAGGCTTCTGCGTCCAGCATCCCTGGCGAAACGTGGACCGCTTTACCCTCACGGTATCCCCAGGCGTAATGCGCCTCTTCCGCTTTCGGGACGTTAATCCAGGTATGGTCCAGCTTGAGGGGTTTAAAGACCCGCGTCGTCATGGCCTGCTCATAGCTCATGCCGGAAGGTTTAACCGCCAGCGCACCAAAAAGACCGATGCTGGCGTTAGCGTAAAGACGCGTGGTGCCCGGCTTCCACTGCGGCTGCCAGTTTTGATAAAAGCGCAGCAGAGAGGCGGTATCCGTGACCTCATCCGGCACCTGTAACGGCAGACCGCCTGCGGTATAGGTTGCCAGATCCAGCATGCGAATGCCCTGCCACTGCTTGCCCGTGAGCTCAGGCCAGTATTTTGCTACCGGATCGCCCAGCGCTATTTCACCCCGGGCAATGGCTTCGCCGCCCAGTACGCCGGTGAAGGTTTTACTTATAGAGCCCAGCTCAAACAGGGTTTGCGGGGTGACGGGTTTGTTCGCCGCAACATCGGCTTTACCGAAGGTAAAGTAGTGTGGCTGACCCTGATAAATTACCGCCACCGCCATACCCGGAATGGCCTGCGCGTTCATCAGCGGCGTAACGGTACGTTCCACCAACTCAGCCAGCTGTTTTTCGGACATCGGTGCGGCGAATGCAGAGCTGGTGACGCTGAGCAGCAGGGCACAGCTTAGGGATTTTGTCATCATCGGTTATCTTCCGTAATAGCTGTTCAAGGGAGTGTCCGGGCCCGTCAGACCGCTGTAGTCTGTTGGATTTGACTGTGGCTGACAAACGGTTAAATTTAGCATTAGCTGTTAATTTTTCTAACGGATGGGACCATGACCCGCAGCTATCTTCCGCTTAATTCGCTTCGCGCCTTCGAAGCGGCCGCAAGGCACCTCAGTTTTACGCATGCCGCTATTGAGCTGAATGTCACCCATTCCGCGATTAGCCAGCACGTAAAGGCGCTGGAGCAGCATCTTAACTGCCAGTTGTTCGTCCGCGTTTCGCGTGGGCTGATGTTGACCACTGAAGGCGAGAATTTGCTGCCGGTGCTAAATGACTCGTTCGACCGAATTGCCGGAATGCTGGATCGCTTTGCCAGCCAGCGCGCCCAGGAGAAGCTAAAAATTGGCGTGGTGGGTACCTTTGCTACCGGGGTGTTATTCTCGCAGCTCGCTGACTTTCGTCGCTGCTATCCGCATATCGATCTTCAGCTGTCGACGCACAACAATCGCGTCGATCCGGCAGCCGAGGGGCTTGATTACGCCATTCGTTATGGCGGCGGGGCGTGGCACGGCACGGAAGCGACGTTTCTCTGTTCTGCGCCGCTTGCGCCGCTTTGCACGCCTGACATTGCTGCCGCGTTGCACACCCCTGCCGATATCCTGAAGTTTACCCTGCTGCGTTCTTACCGGCGCGACGAGTGGACCGCCTGGATGCAGGCCGCGGGAGAAAACCCGCCTTCACCGACGCACCGGGTAATGGTATTTGATTCGTCCGTGACCATGCTGGAAGCCGCGCAGGCAGGTACGGGCATCGCGATTGCCCCTGTCGATATGTTCACCCATCTGCTGAACAGTGAGCGCATTGTGCAACCCTTCGCGACGCAGATTGACCTTGGCAGCTACTGGCTCACGAGGCTGCAGTCACGCGCAGAAACGCCCGCAATGCGCGAGTTTGCCCAGTGGCTGGTGGGGAAGATGCAGAAATAAAAGGCCCGCCGGATGGCGGGCCAGAGGCGTCAGATAGTGATCACGGCAATCAGCGTGACCACGGTCAGGATGGTCGCCAGACCGTAGAATACCCATTTCCCGCTCGGTACATGGATTTTCAGGTCATGCATCGCATGGTGAATACGGTGCAGGCCACACCACAGCGGCAGGACGATCATCAGGAAGATGAACACGCGGCCGATAAAGCTGCTCGCGAACGCCAGTACGCGTTCGTAGCTCAGCGCATCGCCCGGGAACAGCCCCAGCGGCAGCATAATGCCCACCAGCAGAATGATGACGGGGGCAATGATGGCACTCCACATGCCGCCTGCGCCAAAGAGGCCCCAGAAGACCGGCTCGTCAGAACGTTTTGGATTTGGATTGATCACAGTAGTCTCCTTACCAGAACAGTGCGACAAACAGAATGACCACAGTGACCAGAATCGTCACCGCCCAGAGCCCCTTAATCACCGGCTCTGGCCCCATTTTCTCGCCTTTTACGATGATGTTCGCCGCTTTTGGTGCCAGTTCAAACCAGGTTTTGGTATGCAGCAGCGCGGCCGCAAGCACGATCAGGTTCAGAATGACAATGATCGGGTTTTGCAGGAAACCGACAAAGCTGGCCCAGGTTTCCGGGCCATGCTTGAGGGCAAAAACGCCGTACATCAGCTCAAGGCTGAACCAGACCGCCGGTACCGCTGTGCCTTCACGCAGCATGTAGAAGCGATAAAACGGCAGGTTTTTCCACCAGGTGGACGGCACAGGCCGCACATAGGCTTTGCGTTTAGTCGTCATCATGCACTCCTTAGCGTGGTTTCAGGGTAGCGATAAGAAAGTCTTTCGAGCTTTCCACTTTACCCTGCTGAATGGCGGCGGCCGGGTCGACGTGCTTCGGACAGACTTCGGAGCAATAACCCACAAAGGTACAGGTCCAGACGCCGTTCTGGCTGTTAAGCTGCGCCATACGTTCTTTTTTACCGTGGTCGCGGCTGTCTTCGTTATAGCGGTGCGCCAGCGTAATGGCGGCCGGGCCGATGAACTCGGGGTTCAGGCCAAACTGCGGACAGGCGGCGTAGCAAAGACCGCAGTTGATGCAGCCGGAGAACTGATGGTATTTCGCCATCTGAGCTGGAGTCTGGTTGTTTGGCCCCTGATCCGGCGTGCGCGGGTTGCCAATAATGTAAGGCTTAATGGCTTCCAGGCTTTCGATAAAGTGGGTCATATCGACCACCAGATCGCGCTCGATAGGGAAGTTGCCCAGGGCTTCGACCTTGATGCCTTTGGTGTAGTCACGCAGGAAGGTCTTACAGGCCAGCTTCGGCACCTTGTTGACCATCATGCCGCAGGAGCCGCAGATCGCCATGCGGCAGGACCAGCGGTAGCTCAGGTCTGGTGCCAGGTTGTCTTTGATATACCCGAGCGCGTCCAGCAGGGAGGTTTGCTCGTCGTAAGGAACTTCATAGAAAGCGCTGTGCGGTGCGGCATCCACTTCCGGGTTGTAGCGCACCACTTCAACTTTCAGTTTTTGCATCTCAGCCATTCGCCTTCTCCTTCTTCTCGGCGGCTTCTGCTTCTGCACCGTACACGCGTTTAGCCGGCGGCAGCGTGGTGATTTTCACGTCGCTGTAGTCCAGACGTGTGGTGCCATCCGCATCGCGCCAGGCGAGAGTGTGTTTCAGGAAGTTGACGTCGTCACGTTCGGTACAGCCTTCATCAAGACGCTGGTGCGCCCCACGCGACTCTTTACGCGCCAGCGCAGAGTGCGCCATACATTCCGCCACGTTCAGGCCGTGGCCCAGCTCGATGGTATAGAGCAGGTCGGTGTTGAAGACGCTGGAGGTGTCGGTGATGCGCACGCGCTTGAAGCGCTCCTGCAGTTCCGCCAGCTTATCGACGGTTTTTTGCATCAGCTCAGGGGTACGGTAGATACCGCAACCTTCTTCCATCGACAGGCCCATCTCGTCGCGGATCTTAGACCAGTTCTCGTTACCTTCCTGGTTCACCAGATCTTTCAGGCGTTTTTCAACGTCTGCGACCTGCGCATCCACCGCGGCACCGTTAGCTTCGCCTGCGGTTGCCGCGCGTTCCATCGCGCGCTCGCCCGCCATGCGGCCAAAGACCACCAGCTCGGCCAGCGAGTTTGAGCCGAGGCGGTTGGCACCGTGCAGGCCCACGGAGGAACATTCACCGACGGCGAACAGACCCTTAATACGGGTTTCACACTGCTGGTCGGTTTCGATCCCGCCCATGGTGTAGTGCGCCGTTGGGCGGACTGGAATCGGCTCTTTCACCGGATCGACGCCGACGTAGGCTTTCGCCAGCTCGCAGATGAACGGCAGACGCTCCAGCAGCTTTTTCTCGCCCAGGTGACGCAGGTCGAGGTGAACCACGTCGCCGCGCGGCGTGGAGATAGTGTTGCCTTTGCGCCACTCGTGCCAGAAAGCCTGAGAGACTTTGTCGCGCGGGCCGAGCTCCATGTACTTGTTCTTCGGCTCGCCGAGCGGGGTTTCCGGGCCCATGCCGTAATCCTGCAGGTAGCGGTAGCCGTTTTTGTTGACCAGGATACCGCCTTCACCGCGGCAGCCTTCCGTCATCAGAATGCCGGAGCCCGGCAGACCGGTTGGGTGATACTGCACGAACTCCATATCGCGCAGCGGCACGCCGTGGCTGAGCGCCATACCCATACCGTCGCCGGTAACGATGCCGCCGTTGGTGTTATAACGATAAACGCGGCCCGCACCGCCCGTCGCCATCACCACCGCATTGGCGCGGATCTGGACGAGCGTGCCTTCCATCATGTTCATCGCCACCAGGCCGCGCGCGTGTCCATCATCCACCAGAATGTCGAGGACGAAATGCTCATCAAAGCGCTGGATTTGTGGGAACTGAAGGGAGGTCTGGAACAGGGTGTGCAGCATGTGGAAGCCGGTCTTATCGGCGGCAAACCAGGTGCGTTCGATCTTCATGCCACCGAAGCGGCGGACGTTGACGCTCCCGTCCGGACGGCGGCTCCACGGGCATCCCCACTGTTCCAGCTGGGTCATCTCCGTTGGGCAATGATGCACGAAGTAATCAACGACATCCTGTTCGCAAAGCCAGTCGCCCCCTGCAACCGTGTCGTGGAAATGGTATTCAAAGCTGTCATGATCCTGCGCAACGGCGGCGGATCCTCCTTCTGCGGCCACCGTGTGGCTGCGCATTGGATAGACTTTTGAAATCAATGCGATTTTAGCGTTGGGATTAGCTTGCGCTGCAGCAATCGCAGCACGTAATCCAGCCCCGCCAGCGCCTATTACGGCAAGATCGGCCTGAAAAGTTTGCACGACATTCCTCCAGATTTTTGTTATTTCGCAACGCGACAAACTAAAGGTAGTTCACCCGTCCAAAAGGACGATTGCGAAAGCGTTTCCACTGCTCCTTTATGGGTAAAACAGTATAACCGTGTAGATGTCAGGGAAATTTGACGTGTTCGATTTTTTTGCTGTTCTGTCCGGCGATTTATCATTGAGATTGATGAATTGCATCACGCAATTGTTCACCTAAATGAAATGCGCTTTTTTACTGCGCAAAATTTGTCTCTGTCCCTGCTAACGAGTAGACTTCGTGCCCTTGTCTGAAATCGGAGAACAACTCATGAGCGAAACGGCCACCTGGGAGCCGAGCGCATCCATCCCTAATCTGTTAAAACGCGCTGCAATTATGACGGAGATCCGCCGTTTCTTTGCCGACCGCGGCGTCCTGGAGGTGGAAACCCCGTGCATGAGTCAGGCAACGGTAACGGATATTCATCTGGTCCCGTTTGAAACCCGTTTTGTTGGCCCCGGCCACTCTCAGGGCATGAATTTGTATCTGATGACCAGCCCGGAATACCACATGAAACGCCTGCTGGCGGCGGGATGTGGTCCGGTCTATCAGCTGTGCCGTAGCTTCCGCAACGAAGAGATGGGTCGTCACCACAATCCGGAATTCACCATGCTGGAGTGGTACCGCCCGCATTATGATATGTACCGCCTGATGAATGAGGTGGACGATCTGCTTCAGCAGGTTCTGGATTGCTCAGAAGCGGAAACGCTCTCTTATCAGCAGGCCTTCCAGCGCCATCTGGAAATCGATCCGCTGTCGGCGGACAAAACCCTGCTGCGCGAAGTGGCGGCAAAACTGGATCTGAGCAACGTGGCAGATACCGAAGAGGACCGCGACACGCTGCTGCAGCTGCTGTTCACCTTCGGCGTGGAACCGCAGATTGGCAAAGACCGTCCGACGTTTGTCTATCACTTCCCGGCAAGCCAGGCGTCACTGGCGCAGATCAGCACCGAAGACCACCGTGTGGCAGAGCGTTTTGAGGTCTATTACAAAGGCATTGAGCTGGCGAACGGCTTCCACGAATTGACCGACGCGCGCGAGCAGGCGCAGCGTTTCGAGCAGGATAACCGCAAGCGCGCCGCGCGCGGCCTGCCGCAGCAGCCTATAGATGTTAATCTGCTTGAAGCATTAAAAGCAGGTCTGCCGGATTGCTCCGGCGTGGCGCTGGGTGTTGACCGTCTGGTCATGCTGGCTCTGGGCGCAGAGCAGCTTGGCGATGTGATTGCCTTTACGGTCGATCGCGCTTAAAGAATTGCCGGGTGGCGCTGTCGCTTACCCGGCCTGCTCGGTCATTGGCCCTGCCACATTAAAAACTGCCATATTATTAATATACGGGTCTTTTTCTTAATTTTCCCCTTATAGCCACAATATTAGTCTGGTCATCTGCTACCATCCGCGCAGTTTAATTCCTTTTCGGATGGTTCTATGTCCCAGTCACTCAAAAAGATGACCCTCACCGGGCTCATCCTGATGATATTTACCTCAGTCTTTGGTTTTGCCAACAGCCCGTCAGCGTTCTATCTGATGGGTTACAGCGCGACGCCGTTTTATATCGTTTCGGCTCTGTTCTTCTTTATCCCGTTTGCGCTGATGATGGCGGAGATGGGCTCGGCTTACCGGAAAGAAGAGGGCGGGATCTACTCATGGATGAACAACAGCGTCGGCCCGCGTTATGCCTTTATCGGCACGTTTATGTGGTTCTCCTCTTATGTCGTCTGGATGGTCAGCACGGCGGCCAAAGTCTGGGTGCCATTCTCCACGTTTCTTTTCGGTGCCGATAAAACGCAGGTCTGGTCTCTGGCGGGGCTGAGCTCCACGCAGGTCGTCGGGATTCTGGCGGTATGCTGGATGGTGGTGGTCACGCTGGTGGCGTCAAAAGGCATCAACAAAATTGCCCGTATCACTGCCGTTGGCGGTATTTCCGTGATGTGCCTGAACCTGGTGCTGCTGTTGGTGAGTATTGCCATTCTGTGTCTGAACGGTGGTCATTTTGCGCAGGAGGTGAACTTCGTTTCCTCGCCTAATCCAGGTTACCAGTCCGGGCTGGCCATGCTCTCCTTCGTGGTGTTTGCCATCTTCGCCTACGGCGGTATTGAAGCGGTGGGCGGGCTGGTCGACAAGACCGAGAACCCGGAAAAGAACTTTGCCAAAGGGATTATTTTTGCCGCTATCGTGATTTCCATCGGCTATTCACTGGCGATTTTCCTCTGGGGCGTCAGCACCAACTGGCAGCAGGTATTGAGTAACAACACCACCAACCTCGGGAACATTACCTACGTGCTGATGAAAAGCCTGGGGATGACGCTGGGTAACGCCATGCACCTGACGCCGGAAGCATCGGCCACCATGGGGATCTGGTTTGCGCGCATTACCGGCCTGTCGATGTTCCTTGCTTATACCGGCGCATTCTTCACGCTGATCTACTCGCCGCTGAAAGCGATCATCCAGGGTACGCCAAAAGCGCTGTGGCCGGGACGCATGACCCAGCTCAATACCGCAGGCATGCCTGCCAACGCCATGTGGATGCAGTGTCTGCTGGTGTGCATGTTTATTCTGCTGGTGTCATTTGGCGGTGATACCGCATCGGCGTTCTATAACAAGCTGACCCTGATGGCGAACGTGTCGATGACGCTGCCGTACCTGTTTCTGACCCTGGCATTCCCGTTCTTTAAGGCAAAGCAGGATCTTGAGCGTCCGTTTGTGATCTTCAAAACCCGCGCGGCAACGCTGTTGGCCACCACGGTGGTGCTGCTGGTGGTGGCGTTTGCCAATATTTTCACCATCATTCAGCCGGTGATTGAGGCGAACGACTGGAACAGCGCGCTGTGGATGGTGGGCGGCCCAATCTTCTTCTCGCTGCTGGCGATGGGGATTTATGAGAATTACCGTCGACGCGCGACGGCGTACATCGCAGAAGTGGCGTAGCGGGAATATTCCCCTCCCGAAAGGGAGGGGAGACGCGTTATAAGCTGCCCGCCGGGCGCGTACGCGCCGCTGACGTCAGCGTTCTTCCCGTTTTACGCCCGTCCAGGCTTTCCAGACGCATCTGGAACGGTGGGAACGGCATATCAATACCGTGCTCGCGGAAGCCCGCCAGAATCAGCTGGTGGATCTCATGGCGCAGCGGCATACGGTGGCCCATTTCGGCGGCGTAGATACGCAGCTCGAAAATCTGAATCCCCTGCTGTAAATCCACAAGGAAGACTTCCGGCGCCGGGTTGTCGATGACCAGCGAGCAGCGCTCCGCGGCAGTGTAGAGGATCTGGGTGACCTCTTCGCTGTTCGCGTCCGACGGTGCCGGTACCGTCAGCACCACACGGGTAACGGAGTCTGAGAGCGACCAGTTGATGAACTGCTCGGTAATAAACGCCTTGTTTGGCACGATGATCTCTTTCCGATCCCAGTCGCTGATCGTCGTCGCTCGGGTGTTGATCTTCGTGATGCTGCCGGTCAGATCGCGGATGGTGACGGTATCGCCAATGCGGATCGGCTTTTCGAACAGAATAATCAGGCCCGAGATGAAGTTGGCGAAGATCTCCTGTAAACCAAAACCTAATCCAACGCCGAGCGCTGCGACGAGCCACTGGAGCTTCGACCACTCAATGCCGATCATCGAGAAGCCAACCAGACCGCCAAACAGCATGATCAGATACTTGGTAATGGTCGTGATTGCATAGCCCGTACCCGGCGTTAAATCCAGATGCTGCAGCAGCGCCAGCTCCAGCAGTGCCGGGAAGTTGCGCACAAGTTGGGTGGTGATGATCAGCACCAGAATGGCAATCAGCACCGCCCCTAAGGTGATCGGCTCCAGGCTTTCAACGCCCTGCACCGTAGAGGTCACGTCCCACAGCGAGATGTTCTCCAGGAAGCCAAATGCCGAGTGGATCTCCGACCACAGGAAGATGACCGACAGGAGGGCAATCAGCATCAGGATGGAGCGAACCAGACGCAGGGACTGGGTACTGATGGCATCCAGATCCAGTTCGACCTCATCCGCCTCCGTCGTACCTTCCGTACTGTTAACGTGGTTTGGCTCTTCCTCACCCCGCGCGCGCTGGGCGAGGATCTCCGCCCGGCGATGCTTGGCACGGTCAAACGCCAGACGGCGGCGCTGGATCAGCATCCAGCGGCGGATAACGTGATACACCACCAGCAGCAGGAACCAGATGGCCACCGAGGTTTCGAGACGTGCCAACAGCGCCTGCGACGTCGCCAGGTAACCCACCGCGGCTGCCAGCATCGCAATCAACGGTGCGCTGAGCAGCAGGTTCCAGAGCAGCCGGTTGAACATATTGTCGCCGCTGCCGGTTTTATCCAGATAGAGCGGAATACCCGCGCGCTTCAGGCTGAGCGTGACGATGGCCAGCGCTCCGCATATCAGCATAAAGCAGAGGCGGCCCAGCGAGCCTGAAAACTCCCGGTCGTTGAGATTATCGAACATGATCAGCGCCATAATCAGCGGCACAATCAGACCGATGCTCATCAGATAGTAACGCATGGCGCGCGCCACGCGATTACGCGGCCAGCCAAAGTGGGCGATGAACAGGCCATTGGGTCGCGCAAAGGTGGCGCAAATCATTACCACCCACAGCAGCGGTACCGTGGCGGTGACGCCATCGCCAATCGCTACCGCGAGCGGATAGGGCCAGGCTTCCCGCAGGCCATAGCCCAGCGTCATCCACAGCACCGGCAGCGGGGAGGCGACGAGAATCGACCAGAATACGGTGCGCAACGTCAGCCAGAAGTGATCCTGGGTAACCTTCCCCACTCGGGAGCTGGAACGCTCGAGGAAGCGGGTGAAATGTCTGCGCGAGTAAATGCTGAAGCCCACCAGAATTAACGCCCCCAGCAGCGGGAAAATGGTCTCTTTGCTGGTGAGCATCATCACGCTGGCCTGTCCCAGCTGGCTGAAGGTATCGAGCGAAATCAGACGACGCAGATCCTGGACAATCTCAATTGGCCACGAGAAGGTCATCGGACGCACGTCGGACGTCCAGAAGAGATAACGGTGCGTCGCCTCGTTCACCTCTTTCAGGGCATCTTCCAGCTGGCTGTTGGACACTTTTAGCTTGGTCAGCTCAAGAATCAGCGTATCCCCGCCCTGGAGCAGAGAGTTCAGCAGTTCACGCTGGGTACGCAGCTGGGCTTCCAGAATGCGGCTTTGCTCGCTGGTCAGAGGCTGTCCGTCAGCCTGACGGATCTGGCGGATTTGCGGCTGCTTATTGAGAAGATCTTCAAAATGCAGTCGCTGAACGCGTAGCTGGGCCATTTCGGTATCCAGCTGCTGCGGCTTCGGCATCTCCGGCAGGCGCGCGACCTGGGCGCGTAGCGCTTCGCCCAGCAGGTTTGACGATCCGAGCCACTGGGACTGTTCGCGCAGGGTGTTGAGCGCCTGGCGAACCTGAAGGGTTTGATTAGTGGCTTGACGCTGCTGCGAGGCCACCAGATCCATACGCTGCGCCTGTTGATTCAGCGCGGCCGAAAGCTCACGGTTGACCTTAAACTGCTCGACGATGCCGGCAGGCAGGTTATCGCTATTTTCTGCCAGCAGCTCGGTACTTTCCAGCGCGCGCTCCGCTTCACGCTGGCGCTGGCTATTGAGCTGGTTGCGCAAGGCCTGAAGATAGGCGTCCAGCTGCTCGCTCTGCTTTTGAGCGAGTTCTGAGCGCATCCGCGACAGCTCCTGGCGGTTATTGGCGGAAAGCTGCGCCAGCTCGAGCTCATCGACAAGGGCCTTCAGGCGAGCTGATTCTGCCTGCAGGCCCAGATTTTGGGCCTGCGCCTGTGGCGTGTTGCCGTTTTGTGTCCCCACGCGGCGCTCAACTTCATTAAGCTGGCGGCGGGCGTCGGTTTGCTGCTGCGGAAGCTGGCTGAGGGAGTCGGCAATTTCGCGCGCTCGCTCCTGCTCCTGCTGAGCAAGGCGGCTCTTTTCCAGAAGCTGGCTGCTGACCTGCAGGATCTCCTGGTTCAGCGCGTCGGAGGTCATCCCTGCCGGCACATCGCGCGGTTCGTCGCGCAAGTTATTGAGCTGCGCGCGCAGCGTCTGCGAGAGTTTGGGGAAGTTGTCGATAACCTGCTGATACTGCTGAGCGCGCTCAAGCGAGCCTTTCCGCTCCTCAAGCGCGTTCAGTGCGGACTGGAGCGACTCGACGGTCTCTGGCTGAGCGGGTTTGGCCGCTTTTGCCTGCTCCAGTTCCTGGGTTATCTGTTTGGCGTCGGGGGCTGTCGCTGCGTACGCCCCCATGCTGAGGCACCAGGCCATCAGTAGAACGATAATCGGGCGCACGTCAGCGATCCTTCTGTTGTTAGCCTTCGTCTTTTTTGTCGTCAACCAGTGGGCTGGCGTCGTGCTCGGCGTGAATCTCTTCTTGTGACAGCGGAGCCGGTTCTGCCTCCGGCGTCACGAAGGTTTCGGTAGAGACCGCCAGCGGCTGGCCCAGCTTTGTCACCGACAGGCTTTCAAGCTGTTCAGCCAGCTTCACTTTGCCCGGCGCAAACAGGTTGATCACGGTGGAGCCCAGCTTAAAGCGGCCCATCTCCTGACCTTTGAGCAGGGCCACGGAACCTTCCGCTTCACCGGCAGGCCAGGTCCAGCGTTTGATCACGCCTTCGCGCGGCGGGGTGATGGTGCCTGCCCAGACGGTTTCGATGCTGCCGACGATGGTCGCACCGACCAGAATCTGGGCCATAGGGCCAAATTCAGTATCGAACAGGCAGATGACGCGCTCGTTACGGGCAAACAGGTTTGGCACGTTCTGCGCGGTCAGGTGGTTCACGGAGAACAGATCGCCCGGGACGTAAATCATTTCACGCAGGATGCCGTTACACGGCATGTGCACGCGGTGGTAGTCGCGCGGTGACAGATAGGTGGTGGCAAAGGTACCGTTGCGGAACAGATCCGCCATCAGGTAGTTACCCGCCAGCAGCGCTTCCAGGCTGTAGTTATGGCCCTTCGCCTGCAGAATTTTGTCGTCTTCGATGTTACCCAACTGGCTGATCACGCCGTCTGCCGGCATCACCAGGACGTTAGGGTCGGTGTTCACCGGGCGCACGTCGTCACGCAGCGGGCGCACGAAGAATTCGTTGAAGGTGCGGTAGCTGGCGGTATCCGGCTTCTGCGCCTCTTTCATGTCGACCTTGTAATATTTTACGAAAAGGTCGATGACCAGTTTGGTCAGCCAGCCTGCGCGTTTGCTCGCGCCCCAGCCCGCCAGGCGAGTGAGCCACAGTTTTGGCAGAATGTATTGAAGCGAAAGTTTAAATGCGTTTAACAAGGTAGCCTCCAGGCCATTGTTTTGTCGTTCCTGATCCGGCGGTAAGCCACCGGAACCTGAAAAAAGGGGACGATTTTAGCGATGCTTAGCTTAGTTGTCAGTTATCAGAATCAGAAAAGTTTTTACGCGTTTTTACCTGATCCATGCTCTCAAGAATGCGGTGATAATTCTCGAAGCGGGTCTCCGCGATTTCGCCTTTCTCAACCGCTTCACGGATAGCGCAGCCTGGGTCGTTATCGTGTTTACAGTCGCGGTACTTGCAAGCGCCTAAATAATCATGGAATTCGACAAATCCGTTAAAGATTTGTTCCGGCTCAAGGTGCCATAAACCGAACTCTCGCACGCCCGGGGAGTCGATCACGTCGCCGCCATGTGGGAAGTGATACAGGCGTGACGCGGTGGTGGTGTGCTGGCCGAGGCCCGAGACGTCAGACACATCGTTGGTGAGGATCTCTTGCTGAAGGCCAAGCAGGTTGTTCAGCAGGCTCGATTTACCCACGCCGGACTGGCCCGCAAAGATGCTGATGCGGTCGGTCAGTGCCTCTTCAAGCGGTTTCAGGCCATCTTTGGTGTAGCTGGAGACCATCAGGACGCGATAGCCAATTTTGCGATAGATATCCATCTGCTCATTGACGAAGGCCATTCCGTCGTCGTCCAGCAGATCGATTTTGTTCAGCACGATGATCGGTTCAACCTGCAGCGTTTCGCAGGCGACGAGGTATCGGTCGATAATATTGAGCGACAGTTCGGGCAAAATCGCCGATACGATAACAATCTGGTTAATGTTGGCGGCAATCGGTTTGACCCCGTCGTAGAAATCGGGACGGGTTAACACGGACGTACGCTCATGGACCGCTTCAACAATACCTTTTACCGTTACGCCTTCCGCCGCCTCTTTACCCGGTCGCCAGACGACCCGGTCGCCGGTCACCAGAGAACGAATGGTCCGGCGGATGTTGCAGCGGTGAATCGCACCATCGGCGGATTCCACGTCAGCGTGCATACCGAAACGGCTGATGACTACGCCTTCCGTTGGGTCGCCAAACAGGTTGTCGTCGTAATCGACCTTCTCCGCAGTGGTTTTAAGACGGCGCTGGTGATTGGCATTCACGCGGCGCTGCTGCCCTTTGGAGAGTTTATTTTTACTCAATCGCACTGGCTCCTGGTCGCCCGTAGGGGGCAAAACCTCTATGATACACTCTAATTAATACTAGTTAACCTGCTACTGCCGGTTATGCGAGAAGGGTGGAAAATAACATGAGCGCGGATGAAAACAACCTGATTTGGATCGATCTCGAAATGACCGGGCTGGATCCCGAGCGCGATCGCATCATTGAAATTGCAACCCTGGTGACGGACGCCAACCTGAATATCCTGGCGGAAGGGCCTACGATTGCGGTGCATCAGTCTGATGACCAGCTGGCGTTGATGGACGAGTGGAACGTGCGTACCCACACCGGCAGTGGCCTGGTGGAGCGCGTGAAGGCGAGCACCATGGGTGACCGTGAGGCGGAGCTGGCGACGCTTGAGTTCCTGAAACAGTGGGTTCCGGCGGGCAAATCACCTATTTGTGGGAATAGCATCGGCCAGGATCGTCGTTTCCTGTTTAAGTACATGCCGGAGCTGGAGTCTTACTTCCACTACCGCTATCTGGATGTCAGCACGCTGAAAGAGCTGGCGCGTCGCTGGAAGCCTGAAATCCTCGACGGCTTTAAAAAGCAGGGGACGCACCAGGCGATGGACGATATCCGAGAGTCCGTGGCGGAGCTTTCTTACTACCGCGAAAACTTTATTAAGCTGTGATTTTGAGATCCGGCGCCTTGCGTGGCCGGGTTTTTGTCGTTAAATTGTGCAGCTTGCCGATTAAATAAGCATTTGAACTGAATTTCGAAAAAATCGCTTTAAGGGGGGTTGCAGCTAAAAGGATTTCTCGTATAATGCGCCTCCCGTAACGACAGAGAATTACACGTTACGACAGCAACAAAAGCAGTGCAGATTTGCGGGAATAGCTCAGTTGGTAGAGCACGACCTTGCCAAGGTCGGGGTCGCGAGTTCGAGTCTCGTTTCCCGCTCCAAAATTTGAAAGTGCTTTC
Organism: Enterobacter cloacae complex sp. 2021EL-01169; assembly: GCF_020733125.1. NCBI lineage: Bacteria > Pseudomonadati > Pseudomonadota > Gammaproteobacteria > Enterobacterales > Enterobacteriaceae > Enterobacter > Enterobacter cloacae complex sp. 2021EL-01169. Next base: position 220,183 of record NZ_JAJFTC010000007.1, on the reverse strand, counting down.
ACAGCACAGACTGCCCAAGCGGGAATAGCTCAGTTGGTAGAGCACGACCTTGCCAAGGTCGGGGTCGCGAGTTCGAGTCTCGTTTCCCGCTCCAAAATTTGAAAGTGCTTCCACAGCACGGACCACCCAAGCGGGAATAGCTCAGTTGGTAGAGCACGACCTTGCCAAGGTCGGGGTCGCGAGTTCGAGTCTCGTTTCCCGCTCCAAATTCTTCTTCATCTCTAAAATATCCACAGCGAAAAGAATCGCTGGGGACGTTTTCTGTTTTCTCTGAAATACTCTTGTGAACAGAGTTATCCACAGAAACTGCGCTTAACCGAAACAGGGTTAAAACTTAGCAGGGTGAATAATATCTTCATAAGATACTGTATTTACTTAATAAAATTTGATTTCAAAATGTTATTGAGATCACTTGAACTCTTCTCCAGCCCTGATGGCGCTTGAGTTTGTAATTTTATTCACAGGCTGTGAATAGTTCAGGCATCCCGCGGAAGCCCTTTTTCAATCACCCTCACCAGACGCTGTTTCTTCGGTAGCTGCACCTCGACCACACAGGCATTACGTTTCTCAACTTGCTGCGCAATCGCCCATTCTATGTGTTCATCAAGAAGTGGGTGCTCACCTCTACGGCTTTCAAGCGCCCGAATATTCGCTTCATCCCACGGGGCATTCCCCAGCGCGACGGCCACATTTCGCAGCCAGCGCAGATGGCCGATACGGCGGATGGCCGAACCCTCCGTCACTTTCAGGAACCAGGCTTCGGTCCAGGCGAACAGTTCAGCGAGCGGCGGGGCATGGAGCGCCTTGCGCGGGCTGAAATCCTCTTCGTCGGTGAGCTGTGAATAGCGGTTCCACGGGCAGATGAGCTGGCAATCGTCGCAGCCGTAGATGCGGTTGCCGATAAGCGGTCGGAACTCCTCTGGAATGGCGCCTTCCAGTTCGATCGTGAGGTAGGAGATACAGCGGCGCGCATCAACGGTGTAAGGCTCAACGATGGCGCCGGTGGGGCAGATGGTCATACAGGCCACGCAGCGGCCACAGCCTTCCTCTACCGGGCCGTCTACCGGCAGCGGTAAATCAATCAGCAGTTCACCGAGGAAGAAGAACGATCCGGCGTCGCGGCTAAGAATAAGTGAGTGCTTACCTGTCCAGCCAAGCCCGGCTTTTTCGGCGATCGGACGCTCAAGAATAGGCGCGGAATCGACAAAGGGTCTAAAATTCAGCGAAACACAGTGCTGCTGAATAGTTTCCCCGAGTTTTTTTAAACGGTTACGCAGAAGCTTATGGTAATCACGACCGAGGGCGTACCGGCTAACGTAACCCAGCGAGGGGTCTTTGAGCGTGCGCGCAAAGGCCGCGTTGGCGGGCAGGTAGTTCATGCGCACGCTGATGACGCGTAATGTGCCCGGCAAAAGCTCGTGTGGACGGGCGCGCATCATGCCATGACGCGCCATCCACTCCATTTCGCCGTGGTATTGTTTGTCCAGCCAGGCCTGCAGTTTGGGCTCGCTGGCGGAGAGGTCGGTATCGGTAATGCCTACCTTCTGGAAGCCAAGCTCAGCACCCCACCGTTTGATTTTTTGCGCTAATTCATTGAGATCGAGGGGCTGTGACATAACGGACCATACGGTGAAGAAAAACCCCGCAAGTATACCACATTCCATCTGGCATGCGGATGACCTCCGGCGCGCCGAAAAAGAGGCTGCAGACAGCCTCGGGATTACCCTGTATGAACTGATGCTCCGCGCGGGTGAGGCAGCGTTTGACGTTGCCCGTAGCGCCTGGCCGCAGGCCGCCCACTGGCTGATTCTGTGCGGGCACGGCAACAACGGCGGTGACGGCTACGTCGTCGCCCGTCTCGCGGTCGCTGCGGGTATCCGCGTGACCTTGCTGGCTCTCGAAAGTGATAAACCGCTGCCGGAAGAGGCCAGCGCGGCGCGGGAGGCATGGCTGAACGCCGGCGGTGTGATTCATGCGCCTGATATCGTCTGGCCAGAGGATGTTGATCTGATTGTTGACGGACTGCTGGGCACCGGGCTGCGCAGCGCGCCGCGCGAAAACGTTGCCGCGCTTATTGAACGCGCTAACAGACATTCCGCGCCGGTAGTCGCCCTGGATATTCCCTCTGGCCTGATTGCACAAACCGGCGCGACGCAGGGGGCAGTGATTCAGGCGGCACATACGGTAACCTTTATTGCCCTCAAGCCAGGATTACTGACCGGCAAAGCGCGGGATGTCGTTGGCGTGTTGCACCACAGTGCGCTGGGGCTGGAGAGCTGGCTGGCCGGGCAGGAAACGAAACTGTCACGCTTTGACGCCTCGAAGCTCCCAGCGTGGCTCCCGCCGCGCCGGTCGACCTCCCATAAGGGCGATCACGGCAGGCTGGTCATTGTGGGCGGCGACCACGGTACGGCAGGTGCGATTCGCATGACCGGTGAAGCAGCCCTGCGCAGCGGCGCCGGATTAGTGCGAGTGCTCACTCGCATTGAGAATATTGTGCCAATCATCACCGCCCGACCGGAGCTGATGGTCCATGAGCTTACGCTCCAGACGCTGGAGGAAAGCCTCGAATGGGCGGACGTGGTGGTGATCGGTCCCGGGCTTGGGCAGCAGGCGTGGGGTAAACAGGCCCTGCAAAAGGTCGAGAATTTTCGCAAACCGATGCTGTGGGATGCCGACGCGCTTAACCTTCTGGCAATAAACCCGGATAAGCGTCACAATCGCATTCTGACGCCACACCCCGGCGAAGCCGCGCGGCTGCTTAACTGCAGCGTGGCAGAAATTGAAAGCGATCGCTTACTTTCTGCTCAGCGTCTGGTAAAACGTTACGGAGGTGTTGCCGTTTTAAAAGGGGCGGGAACCGTTGTCGCCTGTGACGAGACGCAGGGCATTATTGATGCCGGAAATGCGGGCATGGCGAGCGGCGGCATGGGCGATGTGCTTTCCGGCATCATCGGCGCATTGCTTGGACAGAAACTTCCCCTTTATGATGCAGCCTGTGCGGGCTGCGTGGCCCACGGCGTTGCGGCAGATAAACTGGCTGCGCGTTACGGTACGCGCGGTATGCTGGCCACCGATCTCTTTTGCACGCTGCGGCGTGTAGTTAACCCGGATGTGATTGACGTAGAAAATGACTAATCGAGCGATTCCTTTACCTGATGAACAAGCCACTTTAGATCTCGGCAAGCGCGTGGCGCAGGCCTGTCAGGGGGCAACCGTCATTTATCTGTATGGTGATTTAGGGGCGGGTAAAACCACCTTCAGCCGGGGTTTTTTGCAGGCGTTAGGGCATAACGGGAATGTGAAAAGCCCAACCTACACGCTGGTAGAACCGTACACCCTTGAAAATCTCATGGTGTACCACTTCGATTTATACCGCCTTGCGGATCCTGAGGAGCTGGAATTTATGGGGATCCGTGATTATTTTGCCAACGACGCCATTTGCCTGGTGGAGTGGCCGCAACAAGGTGCGGGTGTGCTGCCTGACCCGGATGTCGAAATTCACTTAGATTACCAGGCTCAAGGGCGTGAGGCACGCATCAGTGCTGTTTCCTCATCAGGCAGTTCCTTACTGGCGCGTCTGGCCGGTTAAGCGTAGGGATGACGGGATGATAAATCGCGTTAAAGGTTGGTTGTTGGCTGCCACCGTGCTGCTGTGCGCGCAGGCCGGGGCGGCAAATCTTTCAGATATTCAGGTATCGAACGGCGAAAGCCAGGCCCGGATCACGTTCAGCTTTATGGGCGATCCTGAGTATGCGTTTTCACAGCCAGACAGCCACAGCGTGGCGCTGGATATCAAACAGACAGGCGTGATCCAGGGACTCCCGCTGCAGTTCAGCGGCAACAACCTGGTGAAAAGTATCCGTTCTGGTACGCCGCAGGATAGCCAGTCGTTACGCCTGGTGGTCGATCTGACCGAAAAGGGCAAAACGAAGGCGGTGAAGCAGCAAAACGGGGCGAACTATACGGTGGTCTTTACCATCAATGCCGATGTCCCGCCTCCACCGCCGCCTGTCGTTGCCAAACGCGTGGAAGAACCGGTGTATACGCCGCGTCCTGCTGAACCCGCGCGTAATCCGTTTAAATCGCAGAACGATCGCATCACTGCGGCAACCAGCAGCAATACGGTGACCCGTCCGGCGGTGAGTACGCGCCGTGCTGCGACCAGCGGTGACAAAGTGATTATCGCCATTGATGCCGGTCACGGTGGACAGGACCCGGGTGCGATTGGCCCGGGTGGGACGCAAGAGAAAAATGTCACCATCGCCATTGCCCGCAAATTGCGTGCACTGCTCAACGACGACCCTACGTTCAAAGGCGTGTTGACCCGCGACGGGGATTACTTCATTTCGGTAATGGGGCGTTCGGACGTCGCGCGCAAGCAGAATGCGAACTTCCTGGTCTCCATCCACGCGGATGCTGCGCCAAACCGTAACGCGACCGGCGCCTCGGTATGGGTACTCTCGAACCGTCGCGCCAACAGCGAAATGGCCAACTGGCTGGAAGAGCATGAGAAGCAGTCTGAACTGCTAGGCGGCGCGGGCGATGTGCTGGCAAACAGCCAGTCAGACCCGTATCTCAGCCAGGCGGTGCTGGATTTACAGTTCGGTCATTCTCAGCGCGTCGGGTATGATGTGGCCACTAACGTATTGAACCAGCTGCAAAGCATTGGTGTGCTGCATAAGCGTCGTCCTGAACATGCCAGCCTCGGCGTTCTGCGCTCGCCGGATATCCCGTCCATCCTTGTAGAGACGGGCTTTATCAGTAACAACGGTGAAGAGCGTCTGCTGGGAAGCGACAGCTATCAGCAGCAAATTGCCGAAGCGATTTATAACGGTCTGCGTAAATACTTTGATGCCCATCCGCTGCAGTCTGCGCCACAGAGCGGCGCTGCCCAGACGGCCAGCGCAGCGCTACCGGGTGAGATGACCGCGACCAACTAAGGAGAATTCATGCCGATTCAGGTTCTGCCGCCGCAGCTTGCGAACCAAATCGCCGCCGGTGAGGTGGTGGAACGTCCCGCGTCGGTTGTGAAGGAGCTGGTGGAAAACAGCCTCGATGCGGGCGCGACCCGCATCGATATTGATATCGAGCGCGGTGGCGCGAAGCTTATCCGCATTCGCGACAACGGCTGCGGCATTAAAAAAGAGGAGCTGGCGCTGGCGCTGGCCCGTCACGCCACCAGTAAAATTGCTTCTCTGGATGACCTGGAAGCGATTATTAGCCTCGGCTTTCGCGGTGAAGCGCTGGCCAGTATCAGCTCGGTTTCGCGCTTAACGCTGACCTCCCGTACCGCCGAACAGCAGGAAGCCTGGCAGGCTTACGCCGAAGGGCGCGATATGGATGTGACGGTCAAACCCGCGGCGCACCCTGTCGGCACGACGCTTGAAGTATTAGATCTCTTCTACAACACCCCCGCCCGACGCAAGTTCATGCGGACCGAGAAGACCGAATTCGGACACATCGACGAGATCATCCGCCGTATCGCGCTGGCGCGTTTCGATGTCACTATCAACCTCAGCCACAACGGCAAGGTGATGCGCCAGTATCGCGCGGTGGCAGAAGGTGGACAGAAAGAGCGACGGCTGGGCGCCATTTGCGGGACCCCGTTTCTGGAACAGGCGCTGGCCATTGAGTGGCAGCACGGCGATCTGGCGCTGCGCGGCTGGGTAGCCGATCCGAACGCGAGCAGCGCTGCGTTTGCGGAGATCCAGTATTGCTACGTCAACGGCCGCATGATGCGCGACCGTCTCATCAATCACGCCATTCGCCAGGCCTGCGAAGACAAGCTCGGGGCCGATCAGCAGCCTGCTTTCGTGCTTTATCTGGACATCGACCCGCATCAGGTGGATGTGAACGTCCATCCTGCCAAGCATGAAGTGCGGTTCCACCAGTCGCGACTGGTGCATGATTTTATCTATCAGGGCGTGCTGAGCGTGCTGCAGCAGCAGGGTGAAACGCCGTTGCCGCTGGAACACGCAGAACCTGCGCCGCGCCCAATTCCTGAAAACCGTGTCGCTGCGGGCCGCAACCATTTTGCGGAGCCTGCCGTTGCGCGTGAACCGGAAGCGCCGCGCTTTTCCTCCGCAGGGGCCGCGCCGCGTCCAACGGGTGCCAACTACCCGAATGCCCAGCCTGGCTATCAAAAGCAGCAGGGCGCGTTGTACCGCAAACTGCTGGAGACGCCAGCCGTAGAGCGTAAAGAACCCATTCCGGCACCTCAGCCTTCTCTGGACGGCCATAGCCAGAGTTTTGGCCGGGTGCTGACGATTATCGCGCCGGATATGGCACTGCTGGAACGTGACGGCAAATTGATGCTTCTGGCTCTGCCGGTTGCCGAACGCTGGCTTAAACAGGTGCAGCTCACGCCGGGCGAAAATGCCGCCTGTGCGCAGCCGCTGTTAATTCCGGTTCGCCTGAAAATATCCACAGATGAAACAAGGATATTGCAGCGTGCCGAAGCACAGCTGGCGCAAATGGGTATTGAAATTGTGCTCGAACCACAACATGTGACAATTCGTGCAGTGCCTTTACCCTTACGCCAACAAAATTTACAAAACTTGATTCCTGAACTGATAGGCTACCTGGCGCAGCAAACATCGTTTGATGCCGCTAACACCGCGCAGTGGATCGCCCGCCATCTGGCCAGCGAACACTCGCCGTGGAGCATGGCACAGGCCATCAGCGTGCTGGCGGAGGTTGAACGCCTCTGTCCGCATCTGGTGAAAGCGCCGCCGGGTGGGTTATTACAACCTGTTGATTTAAAAACGGCGATGAACGCCCTGAAACATGATTGATGTAAGTAAGGCGAGCCTGCCTAAGGCAATTTTTTTAATGGGCCCAACGGCCTCCGGCAAAACGGCGCTCGCCATTGAGTTGCGTAAAGTTTTGCCTGTAGAGTTGATTAGCGTCGACTCCGCCCTCATCTACCGAGGGATGGACATCGGCACGGCGAAGCCTGACGCAGAAGAACTGCGCGCGGCACCGCACCGTTTGCTGGATATCCTCGATCCGGCTCAGGCTTACTCCGCAGCGGATTTTCGCCGGGATGCCTTAGCCGAGATGGCCGAGATAACGGCGGCGGGGCGTATACCGCTGTTGGTTGGCGGAACCATGCTCTACTTCAAGGCGCTGCTGGAGGGGCTATCACCTCTGCCATCCGCGGACCCGGAAGTAAGAGCGAAAATTGAGCAGCAGGCGGCAGAGCAGGGGTGGGACGTTTTGCATCAGCAACTGGCGGAGATTGACCCGGTTGCCGCAGCGCGGATCCATCCAAATGATCCGCAAAGGCTTTCCCGGGCACTGGAAGTTTTTTTCATTTCGGGTAAAACTTTAACGGAACTGACGCAAACGTCAGGAGACGCTCTGCCGTATCAGGTGCATCAGTTCGCCATCGCCCCGGCGAGCCGTGAACTGCTCCATCAGCGAATTGAGCAGCGTTTTCATCAGATGTTAGCTTCAGATTTTGAAGCAGAAGTGCGGGCGCTATTTGCCCGTGGAGATTTGCATACGGACATGCCTTCCATTCGTTGTGTGGGATACCGCCAGATGTGGTCGTACCTTGAAGGTGAGATTTCATACGATGAAATGGTTTATCGAGGTGTTTGCGCCACGAGACAGTTAGCGAAGCGCCAGATCACCTGGTTGCGCGGTTGGGAAGGGGTTCACTGGTTAGACAGTGAAAAACCACAACAGGCGTTAAGCGACGTGATTGAGGTTGTTGGTGATATCGCTCACTGAATGTGTACAATTGAGGCGTATCGTGCGCAATTTTTCAGAATCGCAAGGTTCTAAGTACAAAACAAGCATATAAGGAAAAGATAGAATGGCTAAGGGGCAATCTTTACAAGATCCGTTCCTGAACGCATTGCGTCGGGAACGTGTTCCAGTTTCTATTTATTTGGTGAATGGTATTAAGCTGCAAGGTCAGATTGAGTCTTTCGATCAGTTCGTGATTCTGTTGAAAAACACGGTCAGTCAGATGGTCTATAAGCACGCTATTTCTACAGTTGTTCCGTCCCGTCCGGTATCTCATCACAGCAATAACGCTGGCGGCGGCACAGGTAGTAACTACCATCATGGCAGCAACGCGCAGGGTTCTTCAACGCCAGCGCAGGACAGCGACGAGACCGAATAAGGTTTCGCACTGTTATCCACACGGGGAGCCAGGGATCCTGCGTTCCCCGCTGATCTTTTTAGAGAGGTTTACGCTTGTTTGACCGTTATGATGCCGGTGAGCAGGCGGTGCTGGTACACATCTATTTTTCGCAAGACAAAGATATGGAAGACCTCCAGGAGTTTGAATCTCTGGTCTCTTCCGCCGGTGTCGAAGCAATGCAGGTGATTACCGGTAGCCGTAAAGCGCCGCACCCAAAGTATTTTGTTGGTGAAGGTAAAGCAGTCGAAATTGCGGATGCCGTAAAAGCAACCGGCGCGTCAGTCGTGTTGTTTGATCATGCGCTGTCTCCAGCCCAGGAGCGCAACCTGGAAGCTCTCTGCGAATGCCGTGTTATCGATCGCACGGGATTGATTTTAGACATTTTTGCTCAGCGTGCACGTACCCACGAAGGGAAACTGCAGGTTGAGCTGGCGCAGCTGCGTCATCTGGCAACGCGTCTGGTGCGTGGCTGGACCCACCTTGAAAGACAAAAAGGCGGGATTGGTTTGCGCGGCCCGGGTGAAACCCAGCTCGAAACTGACCGTCGTTTGCTGCGTGGCCGAATTACCCAGATCCTCTCACGTCTGGAAAGGGTCGAGAAACAGCGTGAGCAGGGGCGTCGGGCACGCACCAAAGCCGACATCCCGACGGTGTCGCTGGTGGGGTATACCAACGCCGGTAAATCCACCCTGTTTAACCAGATAACCGAGGCCCAGGTTTATGCCGCAGACCAGCTGTTTGCGACCCTGGACCCGACGCTGCGCCGTATTGACGTTGCAGACGTCGGTGAAACGGTGCTGGCGGATACCGTAGGGTTTATCCGTCACCTGCCGCATGACCTGGTGGCGGCGTTCAAGGCCACCCTGCAGGAGACGCGACAGGCGACCCTGCTGCTGCACGTGATTGATGCGGCAGACGTGCGCGTGCAGGAGAACATCGACGCGGTGAACGTGGTGCTCGAAGAGATCGACGCCCACGAAATCCCAACGCTGTTGGTGATGAACAAGATCGATATGCTGGACGATTTCGAACCGCGTATCGACAGAGATGAAGAGAACAAACCGATTCGGGTCTGGCTTTCTGCCCAGACCGGTCTTGGTGTGCCACTGCTTTTCCAGGCTTTGACAGAACGTCTTTCCGGTGAGGTAGCTCAGCACACGCTGCGACTGCCGCCACAGGAAGGCAGGCTGCGCAGCCGGTTTTATCAGCTTCAGGCGATAGAAAAAGAGTGGATGGAGGATGACGGCAGCGTGGGGATGCAGGTGCGTATGCCGATCGTTGACTGGCGTCGCCTCTGTAAACAAGAACCTGCGCTGGTCGACTATATCGTCTGATCAGAAAGGGGATGCCTGAATAATTCGCCCTTGCATAACAAATATGGAGCATATACATGGCGTGGAATCAGCCCGGTAATAACGGACAGGACCGCGACCCGTGGGGAAGCAGCAATAATCAAGGCGGCAACTCTGGGGGAAATGGCAACAAAGGTGGTCGCGAGCAGGGGCCGCCGGATCTGGATGATATCTTCCGCAAGCTGAGCAAGAAGCTTGGTGGTCTTGGCGGAGGTAAAGGTTCTGGCTCAGGTGGAAATTCCACCCAGGGGCCGCGCCCGCAAATGGGTGGCCGCGTAGTCGGTATTGTTGCCGCTGCAGTGGTAATCATCTGGGCTGCTACCGGGTTCTACACCATTAAAGAAGCGGAACGCGGTGTCGTTACGCGTTTTGGCAAGTTCAGCCATCTGGTTGAGCCGGGCCTGAACTGGAAACCGACCTTCATTGACGACGTGACCGCGGTCAACGTGGAATCGGTCCGTGAACTGGCGGCGTCTGGTGTGATGCTGACGTCTGACGAAAACGTGGTGCGCGTTGAGATGAACGTGCAGTACCGCGTGACCGATCCTGAGCGTTATCTGTTTAGCGTGACCAGCGCTGATGACAGCCTGCGCCAGGCGACCGACAGCGCCCTGCGCGGGGTGATCGGTAAATACACCATGGACCGTATCCTGACCGAAGGTCGTACCGTTATCCGTAGCGATACCCAGCGTGAGCTGGAAGAGACCATTCGTCCATACAACATGGGGATTACCCTGCTGGACGTCAACTTCCAGGCTGCACGTCCGCCGGAAGAGGTGAAAGCGGCCTTTGACGATGCGATTGCTGCACGTGAAAACGAACAGCAGTACATCCGTGAAGCAGAAGCCTACACCAACGAAGTTCAGCCACGTGCTAATGGTCAGGCGCAGCGTATTCTGGAAGAAGCGCGTGCGTATAAGACCCAGACCATCCTGGAAGCACAGGGTGAAGTGGCTCGCTTCGCGAAGATCCTGCCGGAATATAAAGCGGCGCCGGAAATTACCCGTGAGCGTCTCTATATCGAGACCATGGAAAAAGTGCTGAGCCACACCCGCAAAGTGTTGGTTAACGACAGTAAAGGCGGAAACCTGATGGTGCTGCCGCTGGATCAGATGCTGAAAGGCAGTTCTGCATCGGCAGCAAAAGACAACAGCGGTGCGAACAACCTGCTGCGTCTGCCACCTGCGTCATCCGGTAGCACAAGCGCAACAACCACGTCTTCTTCGAGCGATGGTGACATTATGGACCAACGCCGTGCTAACGCGCAGCGTAACGACTACCAGCGTCAGGGGGAATAAGGATGCGTAAGTCAGTTATTGCGATCATCGTCATCGTACTGGTCGTGCTTTATACCTCGATCTTTGTGGTGAAAGAGGGCGAGCGTGGGATCAAGTTCCAGTTCAGCAGCGTCGTGCGTGATGGCGACAAACGCCCGGTGATCTACGAGCCGGGTCTGCACTTCAAGGTGCCGTTCATTCAGTCAGTGAAAACGCTTGATGCGCGTATCCAGACCATGGATAACCAGGCCGACCGTTTCGTGACTAAAGAGAAGAAAGACCTGATCGTTGATTCCTATATCAAATGGCGCATCAGCGATTTCAGCCGTTACTTCCTGGCAACGGGCGGCGGTGACGTTTCTCAGGCAGAAGTGCTGCTGAAACGTAAGTTCTCTGACCGTCTGCGTTCTGAGATTGGTCGTCTGGATGTGAAAGACATCGTGACCGACTCCCGTGGCCGTCTGACCCTGGAAGTTCGCGATGCGCTGAACTCCGGCACAGCGGGCACGGAAGATGAAGTTTCAACGCCGGCAGCAGATGATGCGATTGCCAAAGCGGCTGAGCGCGTTCAGGCTGAAACCAACGGTAAAGTGCCGGTGATCAACCCGAACAGTATGGCTGCGCTGGGTATTGAAGTGGTAGACGTGCGTATCAAGCAGATCAACCTGCCGGTGGAAGTGTCCGAGGCGATTTACAACCGTATGCGCGCCGAGCGTGAAGCGGTCGCCCGTCGTCACCGTTCACAGGGCCAGGAAGAGGCGGAGAAGCTGCGCGCTGCTGCGGACTACGAAGTGGCCAAAACGCTGGCGGAATCTGAGCGTCAGGGCCGTATCCTGCGTGGTGAAGGTGATGCCGAGGCGGCGAAGCTGTTTGCCGATGCCTTCAGTCAGGATCCTGACTTCTATGCCTTTATCCGTAGCCTGCGTGCTTACGAGAATAGCTTCCAGAGCAACCAGGATGTGATGGTGCTCAGCCCGGACAGCGATTTCTTCCGTTATATGAAGACGCCGACTAACGCAACGCGATAAACTCAGACTCGTTTGAGTATTCAAACCACCGCTCCCCACGGAGCGGTGGTTTTCTTTTATAAGGAACAAAAATGAATTCAACGATCTGGCTCGCGCTGGCCCTGGTCCTGGTGCTGGAAGGTCTGGGACCGATGCTCTATCCACGCGCCTGGCGTCGAATGATCGCCACCATGAGCCAACTGCCGGATAATATTTTACGTCGTTTTGGCGGCGGTCTTGTGGTTGCGGGCATCGTGATCTACTACATGTTGAGGAAAACGATTGGCTGATCAAAAGGTGGTCGGATTTGGGATATTCTGAGGTCAAAAAGTGCTGTATATCTGAAAAAGCGATGGTAGAATCCATTTTTAAGCAAACGGTGATTTTGAAAAAAATGGGTAACAACGTCGTCGTACTGGGCACCCAATGGGGTGACGAAGGTAAAGGGAAGATTGTTGATCTTCTGACTGAACGGGCTAAATATGTTGTGCGCTACCAGGGCGGTCACAACGCAGGCCATACTCTCGTAATCAACGGTGAAAAAACCGTCCTCCATCTTATTCCATCAGGCATTCTTCGCGAAAACGTCACCAGCATCATCGGTAACGGCGTTGTGCTGTCTCCAGCGGCGCTGATGAAAGAGATGAAAGGTCTGGAAGACCGTGGTATCCCTGTTCGCGAGCGTCTGCTGCTCTCCGAAGCCTGCCCGCTGATCCTGGACTATCACGTGGCGCTGGACGTTGCGCGTGAAAAAGCACGCGGTGCGAAAGCGATCGGCACCACCGGTCGTGGTATCGGCCCGGCTTACGAAGATAAAGTTGCACGTCGCGGTCTGCGCGTGGGTGACCTCTTCGACAAAGCAACCTTCGCTGAAAAACTGAAAGAAGTGATGGAATATCACAACTTCCAGCTGGTGAACTTCTACAAAGCTGACGCTGTTGACTACCAGAAAGTGCTGGATGACGTCATGGCGATTGCAGACATTCTGACCGGTATGGTTGTTGATGTGTCCGATCTGCTGGACCAGGCGCGCAAGCGTGGCGATTTCGTCATGTTCGAAGGTGCGCAGGGTACGCTGCTGGACATCGACCACGGTACCTATCCGTACGTAACCTCTTCCAACACCACCGCGGGTGGCGTGGCGACCGGCTCTGGCCTGGGTCCACGTTATGTGGATTACGTTCTGGGCATCATCAAAGCGTACTCCACTCGCGTGGGTGCAGGTCCATTCCCGACCGAACTGTTTGATGAAACCGGCGAGTTCCTGTGCAAGCAGGGTAACGAGTTTGGCGCGACCACCGGTCGTCGTCGTCGTACCGGCTGGCTGGATGCGGTTGCCGTGCGTCGTGCAGTGCAGATCAACTCCCTGTCTGGCTTCTGCCTGACCAAGCTGGACGTGCTGGACGGCCTGAAAGAAGTGAAAATCTGCGTAGGCTACCGTATGCCTGATGGCCGCGAAGTGACCACCACGCCGCTGGCTGCTGACGACTGGGAAGGCATTGAGCCAATCTACGAAACCATGCCGGGCTGGTCTGAGACCACTTTCGGTGTGAAAGAGCGTAGCGGCCTGCCGCAGGCGGCGCTGGATTACATCAAGCGTATTGAAGAACTGACCGAAGTGCCGATCGATATTATTTCTACCGGCCCGGATCGTACTGAAACGATGATCCTGCGCGACCCGTTCGACGCATAATCTTCGTGACTGCTGGCCTGCGGGGAGACCCGTAGGCCGGATAAGCGTAGCGCCATCCGGCGACCGCTCCTGGATCTCCGCTTTTTCGCCCCGTCTGTCAAATAAATTAGCCGCTAACTATCTGGCTGGTTTATCATCATTAATGAATATCTCTGCGGTTTGTCCGCGATTTCCCTTTTTCCTGAGGTTGATGTGCAGTTAACAAGTTTCACCGATTACGGCTTACGCGCGCTGATCTACATGGCGTCGTTACCCGATGGGAAAATGACCAGTATCTCTGAAGTCACAGAGGTCTACGGCGTATCCCGTAATCATATGGTCAAAATAATCAATCAACTTAGTCGTGCCGGATACGTTGCTGCCGTCCGCGGGAAGAATGGTGGGATCCGTCTCGGTAAACCGGCACAGAGTATTCGTGTTGGCGATGTGGTACGTGAACTGGAGCCGCTGTCTCTGGTGAACTGCAGCAGCGAGTTCTGCCACATCACGCCCGCTTGCCGCCTGAAAAAGGCGCTTTCTAAGGCCGTGCAAAGTTTTCTCAAGGAGCTGGATAACTACACGCTGGCCGATTTGGTTGAAGAGAATCAACCGCTTTATAAATTATTGCTGGTGGAATGAAGAAAATTTCCACCGGAGCTGACAACGGAGGAACCGACATGTCACACGATCCTTTCCAGGAACGCGAAGCCGAAAAATACGCGAATCCTATCCCCAGCCGCGAGTTCATCATTGAACACTTAACAAAACGCGAAAAACCCGCCAATCGTGAAGATCTTGCTGTTGAATTAAACATTGAAGGTGAAGAGCAAATTGAAGCCCTTCGCCGCCGCCTGCGCGCGATGGAGCGTGACGGGCAGCTGGTCTTTACCCGCCGCCAGTGCTACGCGCTGCCAGAACGCCTCGACCTGCTGAAAGGGACCGTCATTGGTCACCGCGATGGCTTCGGCTTCCTGCGCGTGGAAGGCCGTAAAGACGATCTGTATCTCTCATCTGAACAGATGAAAATGTGCATCCACGGTGACCAAATTCTGGCGCAGCCGCTGGGCGCTGACCGTAAAGGTCGCCGAGAAGCGCGCGTCGTGCGCGTCCTAGTGCCAAAAACCAGCCAGATTGTTGGCCGCTACTTTACCGACGCGGGCGTGGGGTTCGTGGTGCCGGACGACAGCCGTCTGAGCTTCGACATCCTGATCCCACCTGAAGAGGTGATGGGCGCCCGCATGGGCTTTGTGGTGGTGGTGGAACTCACCCAGCGCCCAACCCGTCGCACCAAAGCGGTAGGTAAAATCGTCGAAGTGCTGGGCGATAATATGGGCACCGGCATGGCCGTTGATATGGCGCTGCGCACCCACGAAATTCCATACATCTGGCCGAAAGCGGTTGAAGAGCAGATCGAAAGCCTGCGTGAAGAAGTGCCGGAAGAATCCAAAGTGGGCCGCGTGGATCTCCGCTCCCTGCCGCTGGTTACGATCGATGGTGAAGACGCCCGTGACTTCGATGACGCCGTCTACTGCGAGAAAAAACGCGGCGGCGGCTGGCGTCTGTGGGTAGCGATTGCAGACGTAAGCTACTACGTTCGTCCGCATACTCCGCTGGATAACGAAGCGCGCAGCCGCGGTACTTCGGTCTACTTCCCGTCGCAGGTTGTACCGATGCTGCCGGAAGTGCTGTCTAACGGCCTGTGTTCCCTGAACCCGCAGGTTGACCGCCTCTGTATGGTTTGCGAGATGACCATCTCCACCAAAGGGCGCTTAACTGGCTATAAATTCTACGAAGCGGTGATGAGCTCGCACGCGCGTCTGACCTACACCAAGGTCTGGCATATGCTGCAGGGCGACCAGGATCTTCGCGAACAGTACGCGCCGCTGGTCAAACACATCGAAGAGCTGCATAACCTCTACAAAACGCTGGATCAGGCGCGCGAAGAGCGCGGCGGGATCTCCTTTGAGAGCGAAGAGGCGAAATTTATCTTCAACGCCGAGCGTCGCATTGAGCGCATCGAGCAGACTCAGCGTAACGATGCGCACAAACTGATTGAAGAGTGTATGATCCTGGCGAACATCTCGGCGGCACGCTTCGTTGAGAAAGCCAAAGAGCCTGCGCTGTTCCGTATTCACGATAAACCGTCGACGGAAGCCATCACCGCGTTCCGCTCCGTACTGGCCGAGCTCGGTCTGGAGCTGCCGGGCGGCAATAAGCCAGAGCCGCGCGATTACGCCGAGCTGCTGGAATCCATTAGCGATCGTCCTGATGCAGAAATGCTACAGACAATGCTGCTGCGCTCGATGAAGCAGGCGATTTACGATCCGGAAAACCGCGGTCACTTCGGCCTGGCGCTGCAGTCTTACGCCCACTTTACGTCGCCGATCCGTCGTTACCCTGACCTTTCGCTGCACCGTGCGATCAAGTATCTGCTGGCGCAGGAGCAGGGCCATAAAGGGAACACCACCGAAACCGGTGGCTACCACTATTCGATGGAAGAGATGCTGCAGCTGGGTCAGCACTGCTCCATGACCGAACGCCGTGCCGATGAGGCCACCCGCGACGTGGCGGACTGGCTGAAGTGTGACTTTATGCTGGACCAGGTCGGTAACGTCTTCAAAGGCGTGATTGCCAGCGTGACCGGCTTTGGCTTCTTCGTTCGTCTGGACGAGCTGTTTATCGACGGTCTGGTGCACGTATCCAGCCTGGATAACGACTACTACCGCTTCGACCAGGTCGGTCAGCGCCTGATCGGCGAATCTGGCGGCCAGACCTATCGTCTGGGCGACCGTGTGGAAGTGAAGGTTGAGGCCGTGAATATGGACGACCGTAAAATCGACTTCAGCCTGATCTCCAGCGAGCGCGCGCCGCGTAACGTCGGTAAAACCGAGCGCGAAAGAGCGAAAAAAGGCGGAAACGGCAAAACGAGCGGCAAGCGCCGTCAGGCCGGTAAGAAGGTGAACTTCGAGCCGGATAGCGCGTTCCGCGGCGAGAAGAAGCAGAAGCCGAAGGCGGCGAAGAAAGAAGCCCGTTCCGCGAAGAAACCTTCCGCGAAGACACAGAAAATAGCGGCCGCCACCAAAGCGAAGCGCGCGGCTAAGAAAAAGCAGGCGGAGTAAATCCTCCCCTCACCCTGACCCTCTCCCCAACAGGGAGAGGGGAAATACTTATTACGAGAACCATCAATGAGTGAAATGATTTACGGCATCCACGCGGTGCAGGCCCTTCTCGAGCGCGCACCGGAGCGTTTTCAGGAAGTGTTTATTCTGAAAGGGCGTGAAGACAAACGTCTGATGCCGCTGATCCACGCCCTGGAAGCGCAGGGCGTGGTGATCCAGCTGGCTAACCGCCAGTTCCTGGATGAGAAAAGTGAAGGCGCGGTTCACCAGGGGATTATCGCCCGCGTGAAGCCGGGCCGTCAGTATCAGGAAAACGATCTGCCGGATCTGATCGCTGAGCTCGAGAATCCGTTCTTCCTGATCCTCGATGGCGTTACCGATCCGCACAACCTCGGCGCGTGTCTGCGCAGCGCGGATGCGGCGGGCGTGCATGCGGTGATCGTGCCGAAAGATCGCTCCGCGCAGTTGAACGCGACGGCGAAGAAAGTGGCCTGCGGCGCGGCGGAAAACGTTCCGCTGATCCGCGTGACCAACCTGGCGCGCACCATGCGTATGCTGCAGGAAGAGAACATCTGGATCGTCGGTACTGCCGGTGAAGCGGATCATACCCTGTATCAGAGCAAAATGACCGGCCGTCTGGCGCTGGTGATGGGGGCGGAAGGTGAAGGCATGCGTCGCCTGACGCGCGAGCACTGCGACGAGCTGATCAGCATCCCGATGGCGGGCAGCGTGTCCTCTCTGAACGTGTCTGTTGCGACGGGCATCTGCCTGTTTGAAGCGGTGCGTCAGCGCGGGTAGCCTGTTATGCCGGGTGGCGGCTTCGCCTTGCCCGGCCTACAAAGGCACGGTACCGTAGGCCCGGTAAGCGTAGCGCCACCGGGCATTAACCTCATTCCTCCAGTGACCGCAGATGCTCATCCTTCCTCAGCGTCATCAGCGCGAAAATACTCACTACTGCCGTCGCCATCACGTAGTACGCCGGAATATCCAGATTGCCCGTCTGCTTAATCAGCCCGGTTATGATTAACCCTGCGCATCCCGAGAAAATCGCGTTCGATAACGAATAGGCCAGCCCCAGCCCCGTATAGCGCACGCGGGTCGGGAACATCTCAGAGAGCATCGCCGGGCCCGGCCCCGCCAGCATGCCCACCAGACCGCCCGCAATCAGTACCACAACAGCCTTCACCACCAGCGTGCTGGACTCCGCCTGCAGAAGTTTCAGCAGCGGCAGGGCGAGGATCAGCAGCAGCGCGGTGGCGATAATCATCACCGTGCGACGCCCGATCCGGTCGCTCAGGATCCCCGACGGAATGATCGTCAGCGCAAACCCAACGTTCGAAATCACCGCGATCAGCAGCGCCTGATTAAACCCGGTGTGCAGCGCCGACTGCAGATAGGTCGGCATAATCACCAGGTAGGTGTACCCCGCCGCAGACCAGACCATCACGCGGCCAATCCCCATCACGATGGCCCGGAGCGTGGCGGCAATGTCCGCCTGAGCGACGGCCGGTTTGTCCTGCTGCTGCACAAAGCTGGGTGTCTCCTCCATGCTGACGCGAAGCCACAGCGCAACAGCGCCCATGGGCAGCGCCAGGAAGAAAGGAATGCGCCAGCCCCAGTCGTGCAGGGCTTCAGGCGTGAGAAGGGCGGAGAGCAGCGCCACGATGCCGGCACCCGCTAACAGCCCCAGCGCCACGGTAAAGGACTGCCAGGCACCATAGAGCCCGCGCTTGCCTCGCGGGGCGAACTCCGTCATCAGCGAGACCGCACCGCCGTACTCGCCGCCCGCGAACAGTCCCTGCAGGATGCGAAGCAGTGTAATAATGAGCGGGGCGGCAATCCCGATGCTGGCGTAGACCGGCACAATGCCGATGGCGGCGGTAGCGAGCGTCATCAGCACCAGCACAATGATTAGCGTCGGCTTACGGCCAATCCGGTCGCCGATGCGGCCAAACACCACCGCGCCCAGCGGACGGAAGAAGAAGGCGATGGCAAATGAGGCGTAGGTGAGGATCAGGCTGGTAAGCCCCGCTTCCCCTTCAAGCTGAAAGAAGTTCTTCGCAATGACGGTCGCCAGAAAACCGTAGACCGCAAACTCATACCACTCGATAAAGTTACCAATGGAGCCGGCAATTAATGCTCGCTTGTGCGCATCCGGTTGCATAACTTTCCTCACTGAAAGGGGGGGGAGAATAAATTATTCAACAAAAGCGAAGTCATGAAATAGTTTATTCTTATGTTCTGTGAGCTATTTCACGAATGATATCAGCGGGATCGTGAACGTGTGACTCCCCTCCCATGCAGCGTGTGCGCGGTCTGTCCATACTTATCGTCATTGCCACTGAAGGAGGGAGACAGTATGCACTGGCAGACTCATACCGTTTTCAATCAACCTGCACCACTCTCTAACAGCAACCTTTTTCTCTCGGACTGCGCGCTGCGTGACGCAGTCTCGCGTGAGGGTGCCGAGTGGGATATCGAACTGCTCGCCAGCATCGGGCAGCAGTTAGGCACCGCAGAGTCGCTGGAGCTGGGCAGGCTGGCGAACGTGAATCCGCCGGAGTTGCTTCGCTATGACGCCACCGGAGAGCGGCTGGATGACGTTCGCTTTCACCCGGCATGGCACCTGCTGATGCAGGGGCTGTGTGCCAATCGGGTACATAACCTGGCATGGGAAGAGGAGGCGCGTAAAGGGTCGTTTGTCGCCCGGGCCGCACGCTTTGTGCTTCATGCTCAGGTTGAGGCAGGCACGCTTTGTCCCGTCACCATGACGTTTGCCGCGACACCGCTCCTGCAGCAGGCGCTCCCTAAACTATTTCACGACTGGCTGACGCCGCTGCTCAGCGATCGCTACGATCCTCATCTGGCGCCTGGCGCGCAAAAACGCGGCCTGCTGATCGGTATGGGGATGACGGAAAAACAGGGCGGCTCGGACGTGCTGAGCAACACCACCAAAGCGGAAAAATGCAGCGACGGCAGCTACCTGCTGGTGGGCCATAAATGGTTTTTCTCCGTCCCGCAAAGCGATGCGCATCTTGTGCTGGCACAGGCGAAGGGCGGGTTGTCCTGCTTTTTTGTGCCGCGCTTTTTACCTGACGGACAGCGCAACGCCGTCCGGCTGGAGCGCCTTAAGGACAAGCTCGGGAACCGCTCCAACGCCAGCAGCGAGGTAGAGTTTCTTGATGCCTCCGGCTGGCTGCTGGGGGAAGAGGGCGAAGGGGTACGGCAGATCCTCAAAATGGGCGGCCTGACGCGCTTTGACTGCGCGCTGGGCAGCCACGGACTGATGCGTCGTGCGCTGTCCGTGGCGCTGTATCACGCGCATCAGCGTCAGACCTTCGGTAAAAATCTTATCGATCAGCCGCTCATGCGTGAGGTGTTAAGCCGGATGGCGCTGGTGCTGGAGGGGCAAACGGCGCTGCTGTTCCGCCTGGCCCGGGCGTGGGATAAACGCGCGGATCCCCAGGAAGCGGCATGGGCGCGGCTGTTTACCCCGGCCGCGAAATTTAGCGTGTGCAAAGCGGGCATCCCGTTTGTGGCGGAAGCGATGGAGGTGCTGGGCGGAGTCGGGTACTGCGAGGAGAGCGAACTTCCCCGTCTGTATCGCGAGATGCCGGTGAACAGCATCTGGGAAGGGTCCGGCAATATCATGTGCCTGGACGTGCTGCGCGTGCTGGCGAAGCAGCCGGGTATTCACGATCTGCTTGCCGATGAGTTTGCACAGGTAAAAGGGCAGGACAGACACTTCGACCGCAGCTGGCGACAGCTTCAGCAAAAACTGCGTAAACCGCAGGAGGCGCAGGGGCGGGAAATTGCGCAGCAGCTTTTCCTGCTGGGGGCCGGAAGCGAAATGCTGCGGCACGCATCGCCCCCGGTGGCGCAGGCGTGGTGCCGCATGATGCTGGATACCCGTGGCGGTACGCTGATGAGCGAGCAGGTGCAAAATGACCTGCTGCTGCGTGCGACGGGCAGAGTCGGTTAGTCTTTTAGCTGGAACAGACTCACCAGTTGAGCCAGATGTGACCCCTTCTCGCGCAGCGTTTGAGCGGTTTGTTCGCTGCGTGAGATACGATCCGCATTAATATGCGACGCTTCGCCAATGTGGGTCATGGCGAGATTCACCTGGCCAATCCCTGCGGACTGCTCGCGTGAGGCATGGTTAATCTCGGTGACCAGCTGGCTGATGTTATCGATATGAATGATGATGTCATCCATCGCCAGGCGCGTCTGTTCAGACAGCGCATGGCCTTCGCTCACTTTCCTGAGCGTATCGCCAATCAGCTGTTCAATCTCCTTCACCGCGTTAGCGCTGCGTCCGGCCAGGGCGCGAACTTCCTGCGCAACCACCGCAAACCCTTTCCCGTGCTCGCCCGCGCGGGCCGCTTCCACCGCCGCATTCAGCGCCAGGATATTGGTCTGGAAAGCGATGGACTCAATCACACGCGTGATGTCTTCGATGCGTTTTGACGCCTCGCGAATGTCGTCCATGGTCGACACGGCGTGGGTGACCGTCTCACCGCCCTGATGGACCGCGAGGGAGGTTTCACCCACCAGCTGCTGCGTTTGCTCCATGTTGGCGGCATTTTGCTGTACGGTGGCGGCCAGCTGCTCCATGCTGGCGGAGGTCTCTTCCACGCTGCTGGCCTGCTTGTTGATCTGCTCAGAAATCTCGCCGGTATCGGACGCCAGCGCGTTAGTGCCCAAATGGATCTCGCCTGCGGCCTCGCGAACCTGCAGAACAATTTTTTGCAGGCCTCCGCCGATGCCGTTAATGGCGTCGATCAGCTGGCCGACTTCGTCCTGACGCGTCACGGGCAGGCTGGAACGGAGATCCCCTGCAGCATATTGCCGGGCAAGATGGATCACATGGCTCAGCGGCCGGGTCAGCATACGGCGAATAAGGACCACAAACAGACCAGCAAACAGGATAGATAAGACCACGCCGGCCAGCAGGAAGCGATCGCGCATGGCGTTAACGCTTGCGAGCAGCACCGATTTATCCACTTCGCCCACGATAGTCCAGTTCCAGCCTGGCAGCGGGGTATACGCCATTTTAAGCGTGCGGCCGTCGTCGCTTACGCGTTCCAGGGTGCCGGGCTTGTCACCCAGAAGCTGCTGCTGCGTCGCGTCGTCCCACTTCGGCAACTGCCCCTCTTCACCGGCATGGAACAGATATTGCCCGCGCGTTTTGCCGTTGCTGCGATCCAGCACGAAGAAGTGACCGCTCTCGCCCAGGCGGCGGGTGAGGATTTTCTCGCGCATGACGTTCCAGGAGTGCGTAATGTCCACGCCAACAAAGACGATCGCAATGACCTGTCCTTCGGCGTTTTTAACCGGCTGATACTGGGTGATATAGCGTTTGCCAAACAGCAGCGCCAGTCCGCGGTAGACTTCCCCTCTGTTGACGGCGGCAAAGGCCGGGCTGGCGGTATCCAGCACGGTGCCCATCGCCCGCTCGCCATTCTCTTTGCGCAGGGAGGTGGCTACGCGAACAAAGTCATTACCGCTGCGTACAAACAGCGTCGAAATGGCTCCCGTACGGTTCAGGAACTCGTCAGACAGGGTGTTGTTTTGATGCAGTCCGGTGTCACCGCCTTTCAGAAGCGGGACGCTGAGTCCGTTAATCGTCTGAGCCTGGGAAGTATCAATATTAAGTGGCTGCGGTAAAAAAGTGGTAAACAGCCGGGTATAACTCTCAACCTCTTCACTCAGGCTGGTGTTAAACATCTGCACCATGTCGACCATGCCGGTGGACTGATTGTGCAGGTCTTCTACCGCAAGGGCTTCAAGCTGCTGGCTGGCTTTTTGACTGAGCAGAAAAGTGAAAAGCAGAAACAGCGTGGCGACACTGACGCCCGTAAGCAGCGACAGCTTCGCCCCCAGGCCTGCACGGCGAAAAACGTTGATCATAAATTGCTCATCATTGAATAGGTATGGTTCTTCAACGGCAGAGCGGAGATTACGTTTACTGAATTAGTGTAACAAAATGTTATTTTGTTGTTATTGATTGGTTTTTCATAAGATAAAAAATTTGCAAAAGCGAAAAGCCACTAAAAATAAGTGGCTTTTATCAGGAGGGAGTTTACACGTAGAGAATGGCCTGTACCCGCCAGTGGTCGATATGGTTATCTTCCTGCATCTGGATGATGCGATACCAGGAAGCACCCTGCTCATCGGCCTTTAATGCCACGACGCGTTCAACGTCTTGCGGGCTCCCCGAGATATTATTCACGGAGATCTGGCCAATTTCATTCAGGCCAGTTACACAGTCAGCACTGGCGAATTCTGCTGACTGCGCGGTGGTGCTCACCAGGCCTGCGGAGAGCAACAGAGAGGTCAAAGCAAGAGTTCGTTTCATCGTCAGCTCCATTTCACATATTTCCGGTATCCGCCGGGCAATCCTTCGCGAATAAACCCCCATTCCTTGTCGCTGGCATGGAGTTTATTGTGGACAGGAAAATGTCTATGGACGCAAAGCAGTGTAAATGTCGTTCAAAGGTAAACCATTATTTTCGGTACAAAATGGCCTGTGAATACCACTGTCCCGTTATGATGGTTTCGTCGATCATAATAATGACGTAATAATCTGCTTTGGCGGCGACGGCTTGTGCCTTTATTGCCTCTTCTGCGTCATCCGGCGAACCGCGAACCAACGCGGAGACGGTGCCCATTCGTTGTAATCCTTCCGTCTGATTACGACGAATCTCCTGCGGATGATCGGCAACCGGGGGAGCGGGTTGCGGTGTTCCCTGCAGTGCGCTACAGCCGCTAAGCAGAAACACCAGCAATAAAGCAGCAAACCTGTGCATAACCATATCTCGTTTCCTGATAGCCATAGTGTAGTTGTCTGTGAATTTAGTTTTGGGGGAATGTTCCCGAAGTGTTAGCTGGGACGTAATTTTCGAATGAAAATAGCCTGAAACCGTAATCCAGTTCTCAACATTATGAATCATCCATTCGTGCAGGGTCGACAATGATTGAAATTGAAATACGCCATCTCGGCGACCATGAAATTTTACACGCTGTGCCAGCGGGTAAACGTGATAAACCGCTGCCTGTTGTAGTTTTTTATCATGGATTTACCTCATCGAAGCTGGTTTACAGTTACTTTGCGGTCGCGCTGGCGCAGGCAGGTTTTCGTGTGGTGATGCCGGATGCGCCTGACCACGGCGCACGATTTATGGGTAATGAGCAGGCGCGCCTTGGGCAGTTCTGGCACATACTGCACGGGAGTCTGACCGAGTTTGCCGGATTGCGCGATGCGCTTTATGAGGCAGGGCTGGTGGCCGAGCATCGTCTGGCCGTGGCCGGGGCGTCGATGGGCGGTATGACAGCCCTGGGGATCATGACGCACCATCCAGAAGTGAAGTCGGTCGCCTGTCTGATGGGCTCGGGTTATTTTACCTCGCTGGCGAAGACCCTTTTTCCCCCTCAGGATTTAGCGGAAATCACTGCGAGGCTGGAAGAGTGGGAAGTAACCCGGGCATTGCCGCGCCTCGCAGATCGCCCGCTTTTGCTGTGGCACGGTGATGCGGATGATGTAGTGCCACCTGACGGTACCTTCCGCCTGCAGCAGGCGTTAAAGAAGGACGGGCTGGACGATAATCTGACCTGTTTGTGGGAATCAGGCGTTCGCCACCGCATCACGCCAGCGGCGCTGGACGCCACGGTAGCGTTTTTCCGCCAGCACCTTTAAACGCGCAGCACTTTTACTCCCTGATCTTCCAGCTTCTGGAGGATCTCGGGGTTAGCCCCTTTGCCGGTGATCACCAGGTCGATCTGTTCTGCGCGGCTGAACAGCATGCCTGCGCGTTCACCGACTTTACTGCTGTCGACCAGCACCACGAGTTTGCCTACCACGTTGAGCATGTTTTGTTCCGCCATCGCGGTCAGCATATCGGTTTTATACAAACCTTCAGCGGTCAGGCCTTTGCCGCTGGTAAACATCCAGTGTCCGGCGTAGAGACTGTTTTCGCTGTCCTGTGGGCTAAGCGTAATCGACTGACTTTTATTGTACTGACCACCCATGATCACCACGCTCTCATGCTCCTGATCGATGAGATAGTTGGCGAGCGGTAAGTAGTTCGTGATGATTTGCACCGGCTTGCCGCACATCTCGCGGCCCAGCAAAAACGCCGTAGAGCCGCAGTTGATAACGACGCTCTCACCGGGATTCACCAGCTGCGACGCGGCTCTGGCGATCCGCACTTTTTCATCGTGATTCTGCGCCTGATGAATGTTCATCGGCGTCCAGCGGGGGCGCTGCTGGCTAATGGCTTCCGCACCGTTGCGAACTTTTTTCAGCTTGCCGCTTTCATCCAGCTTGTTAATGTCTCGCCGCGCGGTGGCAGGGGAAATCCCTAAACGTTCGATCACTTTCTCGACGGTGATAAACCCTGTTTGCGCCAGGAGTTCCAGTAAAATTTGATGCCGTTGCGCTTCCGTCATGAGCTATTCCGATAAGAATTGATTTGAAAAGATGATATTTGAAATAGCGTGAAATTACTAAAATAAATATGAAATCGCCAGACACAAGTCTGGCGATGTGGCCTCGGAATCAGAGGAAGGACTTAAACGGCAGGTCAGGCTCAATGGTGAAGCAATCATCGAAACCACGCGGGTAGTGGTACTCAAGATTGTCTTTGTCCAGCGGCCAGGTGAACTTGCCGCCTACCTGCCAGATAAATGGCTTGAAGCCGTACTTCAGGCGGTCTTTTTTCATCTCCCACAACACGCGAATTTCCTGCGGATCGGCCTGGAAGTTTGACCAGATATCGTGGTGGAACGGAATAACGACTTTGGTGTTCAGCGCTTCCGCCATGCGCAGCATGTCGGCGCTGGTCATTTTATCCGTAATACCGCGCGGGTTCTCGCCGTAGGAGCCCAGGGCCACGTCAATCTGATGCTCGTTACCGTGCTTAGCGTAGTAGTTGGAGTAGTGGGAGTCACCGCTGTGATACAGGGAGCCGCCCGGCGTTTTGAACAGGTAGTTCACCGCGCGCTCGTCCATGCCGTCTGGCAGTACACCTGCCGCTTTTTGATCGGCCGGCAGCGTAATCAGAGCGGTACGGTCAAAGGCATCCAGGGCATGGATTTCAATGTCTTTGATTTTCACCACGTCGCCCGGTTTCATCACGATGCAGCGCTCTTTCGGCACACCCCAGCCAATCCAGAGATCCACGCAGGTCTGCGGCCCGATAAACGGCACATCGTCCGCGCAGTTTTGCATCACCGCTGCCGCCACGTTTACATCAATATGGTCGTTGTGATCGTGGGTAGAGAGTACGGCATCGATCTGACGAATGGCAAAAGGATCAAGCACAAACGGTGTAGTACGCAGGTTCGGCTGGAGTTTTTCAACGCCGGCCATACGCTGCATCTGGTGGCCTTTTTTCATCAGCGGGTTACCGTGGCTCTGTTTGCCGGTGCCGCACCAGAAATCGACGCAGATATTGGCGCCACCTTCTGATTTCAGCCAGATCCCGGTGCAGCCCAGCCACCACATTGCAAACGTGCCAGGAGCAACCTGTTCCTGCTCGATTTCTTCGTTCAGCCAGCTACCCCACTCCGGAAAGGTGCTCAGAATCCATGATTCACGGGTGATGGTGTTCACTTTACTCATCGTTTTGACTCCTGGTTTTAATCAAAAGTAATCACATTGTGATTCGCTGTGATTAATGCTGGCACCATTTTACGCGCTTTGCAATAGCGAAAATGCGGAATTTTATCTGCTCAACGTCACAGACTCTCTGCTTTTTACTTGTTAGATTATCGCGTAATAAACATTAATTTAATGAATTATAAGGACTAATTTATTTATTTTGTGCGGTAGTGAAAATCATTACTAACTGAAGGGAAATAAATTGCGTGATGCGTCACAAATAATCAAATTCAATCTTGTGGTGATTATTTGTGATTAATAGAGTGATGGCACCAACCGCACAGGGATTGCCCCTCGTGTTCTCATTTCTGGAGAGAGTTATGGAGATCCTCTACAACGTCTTTACCGTTTTCTTTAATCAGGTAATGACCAACGCCCCGCTGTTGCTGGGTATCGTGACGTGCCTGGGATATATCCTGCTGCGTAAAAGCGTCAGCGTGATTATTAAAGGCACCATCAAAACCATTATCGGTTTCATGCTGTTGCAGGCGGGGTCGGGCATACTGACCAGCACGTTTAAGCCAGTCGTTGCCAAAATGTCGGAAGTGTATGGCATTAATGGGGCTATCTCTGATACCTACGCCTCAATGATGGCGACCATCGATCGTATGGGCGATGCCTATAGCTGGGTAGGTTACGCCGTTCTGCTCGCGCTGGCGCTGAACATTATCTATGTTCTGCTGCGCCGCATTACCGGTATTCGCACCATCATGCTCACCGGGCACATTATGTTCCAGCAGGCGGGGCTGATTGCGGTTTCTCTCTATATCTTCGGTTACCCAATGTGGACCACGATTATCTGCACCGCGGTGCTGGTCTCGCTCTACTGGGGTATCACCTCCAACATGATGTACAAGCCAACCCAGATAGTGACCGACGGTTGCGGTTTTTCCATCGGTCACCAGCAACAGTTTGCTGCCTGGATTGCTTACAAAGTTGCGCCGTACCTGGGTAAAAAAGAAGAGAGTGTTGAAGACCTTAAGCTGCCTGGCTGGCTGAATATCTTCCATGACAACATCGTGTCGACCGCGATTGTGATGACCCTCTTCTTCGGCGCCATTCTGCTCTCCTTCGGTATTGATGTGGTGCAGGCGATGGCGGGGAAAACCCACTGGACGGTTTACATCCTGCAGACCGGTTTCTCTTTCGCCGTGGCTATTTTCATCATTACTCAGGGCGTGCGTATGTTCGTCGCCGAACTGTCTGAAGCTTTCAACGGTATCTCTCAGCGCCTGATTCCTGGCGCGGTACTGGCCATCGACTGTGCCGCTATCTATAGCTTCGCGCCAAACGCGGTGGTCTGGGGATTTATGTGGGGCACCATCGGCCAGCTGATTGCGGTGGGTATCCTGGTCGGCTGCGGCTCCTCAATCCTGATTATTCCGGGCTTTATCCCGATGTTCTTCTCCAACGCCACCATCGGCGTATTCGCTAACCACTTCGGCGGCTGGCGCGCGGCGCTCAAGATCTGCCTGGTAATGGGCATGGTTGAAATCTTTGGCTGCGTGTGGGCGGTCAAGCTCACCGGTATGAGCGCCTGGATGGGCATGGCGGACTGGTCAATTCTGGCACCGCCGATGATGCAGGGTTTTGCCTCCATCGGACTGATCTTTATGGCCATCATCATCCTGATTGCTCTGGCTTATATGTTCTTCGCTGGCCGTTCGCTGCGAGCTGAAGAAGATGCGGAAAAACAAACAGCAGAAGTGTCTGCTCATTAAGGAGTTTCGATTATGACCGTACGTATCCTGGCTGTGTGTGGTAATGGGCAAGGCAGCTCCATGATCATGAAGATGAAAGTGGACCAGTTTTTAACCCAGTCCAACATCGACCACACGGTGAACAGCTGCGCAGTGGGTGAATACAAAAGTGAGCTGAACGGCGCGGACATCATCATCGCCTCTACTCATATCGCCGGCGAAATTAGTGTGTCGGGTAATAAATATGTGGTGGGCGTACGCAACATGCTGTCGCCTGCGGATTTCGGACCAAAACTGCTGGAAGTGATCAAAGAACACTTCCCACAAGACGTGAAGTAAGGACGCCACATGAAATTACGTGATTCGCTGGCAGAGAATAACTCCATCCTTTTACAGGCCGAAGCCAGTACCTGGCAGGAAGCGGTGAAGCTGAGTGTGGATCTGCTGGTTAAGGCTGACGTTGTCGAGCCGCGTTACTACCAGGCGATTCTGGATGGCGTGGCGCAGCATGGCCCTTACTTTGTGATTGCGCCAGGCCTGGCGATGCCGCATGGCCGCCCGGAAGAGGGCGTCAAGAAAACCGGCTTCGCGCTGGTGACGCTGAAAACGCCGCTGGTGTTTAACCACGAAGATAACGACCCGGTCGACATCCTTATCACTATGGCGGCTGTCGATGCCAATACCCACCAGGAGGTGGGCATCATGCAGATCGTCAATCTGTTTGATGACGAAGCCAATTTTGACCGTTTACGCGCCTGCCGCACCGCGCAGGACGTGCTGGATTTAATTGATAACGCCACTGCGGCGGCCGTTTAAGAGGAATTGAATATGTCATTACCCATGTTGCAAGTTGCGCTGGATAACCAAACGCTGTCTCACGCTTACGAAACCACCCGCCTGATTGCGGAAGAAGTGGACATCATTGAAGTGGGCACCATTCTGTGCGTGGGCGAAGGCGTTCGTGCGGTTCGTGACCTGAAAGCGCTCTATCCGCATAAAATCGTGCTGGCGGATGCCAAAATCGCCGACGCAGGCAAAATCCTCTCCCGCATGTGCTTCGAAGCCAACGCCGACTGGGTCACCGTGATCTGC
Source organism: Enterobacter cloacae complex sp. 2021EL-01169 (assembly GCF_020733125.1). Lineage (NCBI taxonomy): Bacteria > Pseudomonadati > Pseudomonadota > Gammaproteobacteria > Enterobacterales > Enterobacteriaceae > Enterobacter > Enterobacter cloacae complex sp. 2021EL-01169. The sequence goes on along the minus strand of NZ_JAJFTC010000007.1, from coordinate 191,145 downwards.
TGTGCGGATATCAACACCGCCAAAGGCGCGCTGGACGTGGCAAAAGAGTTTAACGGCGACGTGCAGATTGAGCTGACCGGCTTCTGGACCTGGGAGCAGGCCCAGGAGTGGCGCGACGCGGGCATTCAGCAGGTGGTATATCACCGCAGCCGTGATGCGCAGGCCGCAGGTGTGGCGTGGGGCGAGGCGGATATCAGCGCCATCAAACGTCTGGCCGATATGGGTTTCAAAGTGACCGTCACTGGCGGTCTGGCGCTGGAAGATCTGCCGCTGTTCAAGGGCATTCCGATTCACGTCTTTATTGCCGGTCGCAGCATTCGTGATGCGGCGTCCCCGGTGGAGGCGGCGCGTCAGTTCAAACGCTCAATCGCTCAGCTTTGGGGCTAAGGAGCGGGTATGTTGTCAAAACAGGTCCCGCTCGGCATCTATGAAAAGGCACTCCCCGCGGGGGAGTGCTGGCTGGAGCGGTTACAGCTGGCGAAGCAGCTGGGCTTCGATTTTGTCGAAATGTCGGTGGATGAGACGGACGAGCGTCTTGCTCGCCTCGACTGGAGCCGCGAACAGCGCCTGGCACTGGTAAGCGCCATCGCGGAAACGGGCGTGCGCGTGCCGTCCATGTGCCTGAGCGCTCATCGTCGTTTTCCGCTCGGCAGCGAAGATGATGCCGTGCGCGCGCAGGGGCTGGAGATCATGCGTAAAGCCATCCGCTTTGCGCAGGACGAGGGTATCCGCGTGATCCAGCTGGCGGGTTATGACGTTTACTATCAGGAAGCTAACGATGAAACGCGCCGTCGTTTCCGTGATGGTCTGAAAGAGAGCGTTGAGATGGCCAGCCGTGCGCAGGTCACGCTGGCAATGGAGATCATGGATTACCCGCTGATGAACTCCATCAGTAAGGCGCTGGGCTACGCGCACTATCTGAACAACCCGTGGTTCCAGCTTTATCCCGATATCGGCAACCTGTCGGCATGGGATAACGACGTGCAGATGGAGCTGCAGGCAGGCATAGGGCATATCGTGGCGGTGCACGTCAAAGATACCCGTCCTGGCGTGTTTAAAAACGTACCGTTCGGCACCGGGGTGGTGGATTTCGAACGGTGCTTCGAGACGCTCAAGCAGACAGGCTATTGCGGGCCTTACCTGATTGAGATGTGGAGCGAAACGTCGGACAACCCTGCTGCGGAAGTAGCAAAGGCGCGGGACTGGGTGCGCGAGCGTATGGCGCGCGCGGGATTACTGGAGGCTGAACATGCTTAAGCTTAAACAGCAGGTCTTTGAAGCCAACATGGATCTGCCCCGCTATGGCCTGGTCACCTTCACCTGGGGTAACGTCAGCGCTATCGATCGCGAGCAGGGGCTGATCGTGATTAAGCCGAGCGGTGTGGCGTATGACACCATGAACGCTGACGATATGGTGGTGGTCGATCTTGAAGGAAACGTCGTTGACGGTAAATGGCGTCCTTCTTCGGACACGGCGACCCATCTGGCGCTGTATCGGCGTTATCCGTCCCTTGGCGGTGTGGTGCATACTCACTCCACGCACGCGACCGCCTGGGCACAGGCGGGGCTGGCGATTCCGGCGCTGGGCACGACACATGCGGACTACTTCTTTGGCGACATCCCCTGCACGCGCGCATTAACGCAGGATGAAGTGGAAGGAGAGTACGAGCTCAACACCGGAAAGGTGATTATCGACACGCTGGGAGAATGCGAGCCGCTGCATACGCCGGGGATTGTGGTGTATCAGCACGGCCCGTTCGCCTGGGGAAAAGATGCCCACGACGCCGTCCATAATGCGGTCGTCATGGAGGAAGTGGCACGTATGGCGTGGATTGCCCGCGGCATTAACCCACAGCTTCAGGGCATTGATGATTACCTGATGAACAAGCATTTCATGCGCAAGCATGGCCCGAATGCCTATTACGGGCAGAAGTGAATAAGTGCTCTGGAATACCGAAAAACAGTTGTAACCGGTGGTATTCCGGAGCCATTCACAAAAAAAAGCCCCCGGGCAGGGGGCAACGTCAACTATGGCTATGTTCTCGTTGTTGGCTTTCCTGGTGCTAGCGTTAAGGCGTTATCGGTAAATATCTGCACTGGCGTGCATATTGCCGTTGCTGCCGGGCTCACGGATTAACATCACGTGGTAATAGGTTGCGCCCTGGGCGTCGGTCTCTTCATTTAGTGCCTGATCTGCTTCGCTTTCGGTGGCGAAATTATGATTAATATAGATTACGCCTAAGCTGTGCACATCATCCATGTTTCTGGCCTGTCGGCTGTCTATCTTGATGGCTGCCATCGCGTTTGCACTGAGCAAAAGCGCCGCCATTATGGCTAATGCGATTTTTTTCATAATATGCGCTCCACGACTGCGTGCTGTGAGAGGGGGGGGATGCTCCTTCTTCTGTTTCGGTTATCTCTGATTAAAGTGTAATCACTCATCCGGCGGGGATGCGTGACCATTTCTGATGCAGTTGTTCAAAAAAACACCGCTTACGGATGTGAGTAATTTTAAATCACCCACTTAGACCCGCTTCGCGCTTTGTGCGAATTATTTGTGCAATCAGCTTGAGTTTCCAGGGGCGCGCAAGTATTATGACGCGTCAATTTTTCAGCCGACCTTTAACACGTTCCTTGCCTCCCCGGGCCTCGGCTGACCCAGACAGGAGGCTGAATAATCCGTAAGGAGCAATTCGATGCGTCATTACGAAATCGTTTTTATGGTCCATCCTGACCAGAGCGAACAGGTTCCGGGTATGATCGAGCGCTACACTGGTGCAATCACTGCAGCAGCGGGCACGATCCACCGTCTGGAAGACTGGGGCCGCCGTCAGCTGGCTTATCCGATCAACAAACTGCACAAAGCACACTACGTTCTGATGAACGTTGAAGCGCCGCAGGAAGTGATCGATGAGCTGGAAACTAACTTCCGCTTCAACGATGCCGTTATCCGCAGCATGGTTATGCGTACCAAAAACGCAGTGACCGAAGCATCTCCGATGGTTAAAGCGAAAGACGAGCGCCGTGAGCGTCGCGATGATTTCGCAAACGAAACCGCAGATGATTCTGATGCTGGGGATTCTGAAGAGTAATTTCTGATGACCAACCGTCTGGCGTTGTCCGGCATCGTATGCAGGGCTCCCCTTCGAAAGGTCAGTCCATCAGGAATTCCGCATTGCCAGTTCGTGCTTGAGCATCGTTCTGTGCAAGAGGAAGCCGGGTTTCACCGGCAGGCGTGGTGCCAAATGCCCGTTATTATTAGCGGACACGAAAACCAGGCCATTACTCACAGTTTAACGGTCGGTAGTGCAGTAATCGTTCAGGGGTTCATCTCTTGCCACAAGGCAAAGAACGGTCTGAGCAAAATGGTTCTGCATGCCGAGCAGATTGATTTGATAGATTCTGGAGACTAGCCATATGGCACGTTATTTCCGTCGTCGCAAGTTCTGCCGTTTCACCGCGGAAGGCGTTCAAGAGATCGACTATAAAGATATCGCAACGCTGAAAAACTACATCACCGAAAGCGGTAAGATTGTCCCAAGCCGTATCACCGGTACTCGTGCAAAATATCAGCGTCAGCTGGCTCGCGCTATCAAACGCGCTCGCTACCTGTCCCTGCTGCCGTACACTGATCGTCATCAGTAATCGGGCACGGTCCATTAATACGACTTTAAGAGGATAAGGTAATGCAAGTTATTCTGCTTGATAAAGTAGCAAACCTGGGCAGCCTGGGTGATCAGGTAAACGTTAAAGCGGGTTACGCTCGTAACTTCCTGGTTCCACAGGGTAAAGCTGTTCCAGCTACCAAGAAAAACGTAGAGTTTTTCGAAGCACGTCGCGCTGAACTGGAAGCCAAACTGGCTGACGTTCTGGCGGCTGCTAACGCTCGCGCTGAAGCAATCAACGCACTGGGCACCGTTACCATCGCGTCCAAAGCTGGCGACGAAGGTAAACTGTTCGGTTCCATCGGTACCCGCGATATCGCTGATGCAGTTTCTGCAGCAGGCGTTAAAGTGGCTAAGAGCGAAGTTCGTCTGCCGAACGGCGTTCTGCGTACCACTGGTGAGCACGAAGTTGACTTCCAGGTTCACAGCGAAGTGTTCGCTAAACTGGTTGTTAACGTTGTAGCTGAGTAATTTTTTACTCTGCTCACGTTGAAACGCCGGCCTTGTGCCGGCGTTTTGCTTTTTACAGAACCCTGCCCTTAACGTACCCTGATAAAGCTGCCGTCTGTCTGGCGGGTAAACAGCACCTGTTGTCCATTTCCGGTATCAATCGTTAACCCTGTCACCACCCCGCTGGCATTCTGGCGAATTTGCACCATCTGGCCATTCTGCAGGTTACTGAGCGGTTTACCCGCGCCTTCCACCTTCGCCATGGCATACACGTCTGTCGGCGGCAGGTTGTGGTCACGGAACAGCTGCGCCAGCGTTTTCCCCGGCTCTACGCGATAGGAACGCCACTGTTGCTCAATGCCGGTGGGCTGTTGGGTTTGAGGCTGAGACGGGGCGGCGGCCTGTTCCTGTGGCTGTTCGTCCTGAATCGGCTCTGGCTCAACCGGCGCGACCTGACCCGGATCGTTAGACGGGGTAACGAGCTGCGTCTGCATCGGCTGTGCGTCAGGCTGCGGTCGTGTTTGCGACTGAAGGTCCAGCTGAGCATTGCGGGTGACGGGGGCAGTATCAACATCATCGCCACCGGAAGGAAGCAGGAAGCCCACAATCACCATCAGCGCACCAATGATGATCCCTCTGCGGTGCAGAGGAGGCAGCGGATCCATGATGCGAAAATTGTCCGGCGCCTGCCAGATTTTCGCCAGGGTAGGTTTCAGTTCAAATCGCCCGGGCATGGCACTCCTCCTGCTCCGCGTATTTTTTATCCTGTGCCCCGAAGTATAGTTTGCTAACTGCCTGAACGGCGTAGTAAACCCGACATCCGTGACATCAGTTCGGGATTAATCCTGGTTCTCTCTATTGTTTCTGTTTCGTCGCGGTTTGTCACCTTAACTTCAGACAAAGTTTTACCCATAAGGGCATGGCTGATATGCTGCCCGCTACTTTAAATGTGATGGAAGGAAAACCCATGACCACCCCGACTTTTGACACTATCGAAGCGCAGGCAAGTTACGGTATCGGCTTGCAGGTAGGACAGCAGTTGAGCGAATCCGGCCTGGAAGGTCTGTTACCTGAAGCGCTGGTGGCGGGTATCGCTGACGCGCTGGAAGGTAAACAGCCTGCCGTTCCGGTTGACGTTGTGCACCGTGCGCTGCGTGAAATCCACGAGCGTGCTGACGCCGTGCGTCGCGCGCGCTTTGAAGAGATGGCCGCCGAAGGTGTGAAATATCTGGAAGAGAACCGTGAGCGTGAAGGCGTGAACAGCACCGAGTCTGGTCTGCAGTTCCGCGTGATCAATCAGGGCGATGGCGCAATCCCGGCGCGTACCGACCACGTTCGCGTACACTACACCGGTAAGCTGATCGACGGTACCGTCTTCGACAGCTCCGTCGCGCGCGGCGAACCGGCTGAGTTCCCGGTGAATGGCGTTATCGCGGGCTGGATCGAAGCGCTGACCCTGATGCCAGTCGGTTCCAAATGGGAACTGACTATCCCGCACAACCTGGCTTACGGCGAGCGCGGCGCTGGCGCGTCCATCCCGCCATTCAGCACTCTGGTCTTTGAAGTCGAGCTGCTGGAAATTCTGTAATCGACTTTTCTTATTTCCTCTCCCCGGTTGGGGAGGGGAAAATAGCGTGAAAACCTATAGTTAAGTCGGAATCAATATTTTATCTTGCAAACGAAACTGTGGCGTGTATTTTTGTGAGCTGTTTCGCGCTGCATGAGTGATATGACACTCACTTTCAACATATTATTAACATAATATCTAAATCATAGTATTCATCCCGCCGATTCTTACCTAATATCGATTAGCCCTAACAAGGGAACGTCATTTTTTTGACGTATTTAAAGGCCAGAAGAGCCTTAACAACACAGACAGGCATAAACAGGAAAATATCACATGGTAGATCAGGTCAAAGTCGTCGCCGACGAAGAGGCGTCGTCTGAACAGTCGCTACGGCGCAATCTCACAAACCGTCATATTCAGCTCATTGCTATTGGGGGTGCCATCGGTACCGGGCTGTTTATGGGGTCAGGCAAAACCATCAGTCTCGCCGGACCGTCAATCATATTCGTTTATATGATTATCGGTTTTATGCTGTTCTTCGTGATGCGTGCAATGGGTGAACTGCTGCTCTCGAACCTCGAATACAAATCCTTCAGCGACTTCGCTTCAGACCTGCTCGGGCCATGGGCGGGCTATTTCACCGGCTGGACCTACTGGTTCTGCTGGGTCGTGACCGGTATGGCGGACGTCGTGGCGATAACCGCCTATGCGCAGTTCTGGTTCCCCGGGCTGTCGGACTGGGTGGCCTCGCTGGCGGTTATTGTTCTGCTGCTGAGCCTGAACCTCGCCACCGTTAAAATGTTCGGTGAGATGGAGTTCTGGTTCGCGATGATCAAAATCGTGGCCATCGTTGGGCTCATCGTGGTGGGCCTGGTGATGGTGCTCACCCACTTCCAGTCACCAACCGGCGTTCAGGCGTCGTTTACCCATCTGTGGAATGATGGAGGCTGGTTCCCGAAAGGTATCAGCGGCTTCTTTGCCGGCTTCCAGATTGCGGTGTTCGCGTTTGTAGGGATTGAGCTTGTCGGAACGACCGCTGCGGAAACCAAAGATCCGGAGAAGTCTCTCCCGCGCGCCATCAACTCCATTCCGGTGCGTATCATCATGTTCTACGTCTTCGCGCTGATCATCATTATGTCCGTGACGCCGTGGAGCTCGGTGGTGCCAAGCAAGAGCCCGTTCGTTGAGCTGTTCGTGCTGGTGGGGCTGCCTGCGGCGGCGAGCCTGATTAACTTCGTGGTGCTGACCTCAGCGGCGTCTTCCGCGAACAGCGGCGTGTTCTCAACCAGCCGTATGCTGTTTGGTCTGGCGCAGGAAGGCGTGGCGCCGAGCGCGTTCGCCAAGCTGTCTAAGCGTGCGGTACCTGCGAAAGGGCTGACCTTCTCCTGCATGTGCCTGCTGGGCGGCGTGGTGATGCTCTACGTAAACCCAAGCGTAATTGGCGCGTTCACCATGATTACCACGGTCTCAGCGATCCTGTTTATGTTCGTCTGGACCATCATCCTCTGTTCCTATCTGGTGTACCGCAAACAGCGCCCACACCTGCATGAAAAATCGATCTACAAGATGCCGCTGGGCAAGCTGATGTGCTGGGTGTGCATGGCGTTCTTCGTCTTCGTGCTGGTTCTGCTGACGCTGGAAGATGATACCCGTCAGGCGCTGATCGTCACGCCGCTGTGGTTTATCGCGCTGGGGCTGGGCTGGATGTTTATCGGTAAGAAACGGATGGCTGGCATGCGTTAAGCATGTTGCCGGGTGGCGCTGACGCTTACCCGGCCTACGTTCGAGGACGTTGCAGGCCCGGTAAGCGCTAGCGCCACCGGGCTTTTTTATTCCCCCGCTAGTGCCCGCGGGAACAGAACGTTGTTCTCAAGGCTGATGTGTTCCATCAGGTCGTCAATCATCTCGTTAATGCCGTTGTACATCGCTTTCCACGTTGTGCACGCTTCTGGCGGCGGCGTGACGTTGTGGGTGGTGTGTTTGATCACTTCCAGCAGTTCGCCCGCGTCATCATGCTCGCTTTCCATCACGCTGATGGGCCCCATTGCCTGGCTTCCCATTCCCTGTTTAATCATCGGGAAGAGGATCTGCTCTTCTTTCATCATGTGGCTGGAAAGCTCTTCGTGCAGCAGGGTCAGGTATTTCGCCAGACCGCGCGGTACGGAAGGTTTGTCGGCATGAACGCGCTCGACTTTGGTCGCCTGCAGGATCAGCTCAGGCAGCTGTTCACGGTGACGGTCATGGTAACGCACGATGATATGGTCGATGATTTCCGCGAGCGGAGCGGTTCGCCAGTCTTTGTCGACGGGCTGCTCGGCCAGCTTCGCCAGCTCGGCTTCAATCACCTCAACGTTCAGCTCTTTGCGTAAGGCCGCCCGTGCCAGGGTTTGCTTACCGCCGCAGCAGTAGTCCATATCGTATTTGCGAAACAGCGCAGAAGCGCGAGGAATGGAGAGCGCCAGCTCGCCCAGGGGTTGGTCGCGAAAGGCCATAGCAGTTACCTCATCATCAATAATATAAAGTGCATATTAAATGCATCTTTTAAGCGACGCTATAACCCTTTAGAGGAACGGGTAAAAGTGAGATGCAGATCACAAAAAAAATATCCGATTTAACTCTCTGAATGGGTTCAGGAAAGTGGTTTCGAAACTTTTTAAAGGTGGAGAAACAGTAAACAACCCGCTGCACCTGCCGATATATCCACGTCAGACAAACCTGCATATAACAAAGGCAACGCATGTTTAAACGTATAAAAGTCATTACCCTTCTGATTTCGGTGCTGCTTGTGCTCGGCATCATGCAAGTGATTTCCGCCGGTATCTTTATCAACGCCCTGAATAACGATAAAGACAACTTTACCGTGTCGCAGCTCTCCAGCAAGAACGTGGCGGAGTTTACCGATGCGTGGATCAGTCTGAACCAGGCGCGCGTCACCCTGAACCGCGGAATGCTGCGCCTGCAAAGCAGCATGGCCTCGCAAATTAACGGCGGTCAGCTGAATGAGCTGGTGACCACGGCGAAAAATCTGCTGACTGAAGCCCAGGTTCATTACGATAAATACTATGCCTTGCCGAATACGCCAGGCCTGGATGAGAACCTGACCAACCAACTCGAGGAGCAGTACCGCATTTACTCTGCAACGCTGACGCAAATGAATGTTCTGCTGAGCCAGGGCAATCTGGAAGATATGTTCAAGCAGAATGCCGAACAAAAACAGAATGCGATGCAGACGGTTTATCGTGAATGGCGTGAAGCGCAGGCCGCGCTCACGGATAAAGGCATTCAGGATAACGAAAGTGATTACAAGCGCATCCTGTGGATCCTCTCTGCGGTCATGCTGCTAGTGATCGTGGTGATTATCTCCAGCTGGATTGCGATGCGCCGCGTGCTGCTGCTGCCGCTGGAAGAGGTGATCAACCATATTCGCGCCATTGCGGCAGGCGATCTCACCCAGCCGATTCAGGCAGACGGAAAAAATGAAATGGCCATCCTGGCGCGCAACGTGCAGGAGATGCAAACTTCGCTGGCGAACACCGTGGGCGTGGTGCGCGAAGGCGCAGATACGATTTACACCGGTGCAGGCGAAATCTCCGCAGGCAGTAACGATCTCTCTTCCCGTACCGAGCAGCAGGCCGCGTCTCTGGAAGAGACGGCAGCCAGCATGGAACAGCTGACGGCAACCGTGAAGCAGAACGCCGATAACGCGCGTCAGGCTTCCCGTCTGGCGCTGGATGCCTCCTCAACGGCGAAGAAGGGCGGTCACGTGGTGGAAGGCGTCGTGCGGACAATGGATGAAATCGCCACCAGTTCCAGCAAAATAGCGCAAATTACCAACGTGATCGACGGCATTGCCTTCCAGACGAATATTCTGGCGCTGAACGCGGCGGTGGAAGCGGCCCGTGCAGGCGAGCAGGGCCGTGGCTTTGCGGTGGTGGCAGGGGAAGTGCGTACCCTTGCCCAGCGCAGCGCTCAGGCGGCGAAAGAGATCAAAGCGCTGATCGATGACTCCGGCGAACGCGTGAACGCGGGCTCGCAGCTGGTTAACGAAGCCGGGGCCACGATGGCAGAGATCGTCAATGCGGTCACCCGCGTCACCGATATCATGGGCGAAATTGCCTCGGCCTCTGACGAGCAGAGCCGCGGTATCGACCAGGTGGGCCAGGCGGTAGCCGAGATGGACCGCGTGACCCAGCAGAACGCCTCGCTGGTGGAGGAGTCTGCGGCCGCAGCGGCGGCGCTGGAAGATCAGGCTGCGCGTCTGAACGAAGCGGTGGCGGTGTTCAAAATCACCCGCAACCAGGCGGTCAAAGCGGCGCCGGTGAAAACCTATGTGCCAAAAGCGCAGCCTGTCGCGGCGGCGTCTGAAGCAAACTGGGAAACGTTTTAACATCATGCCGGGTGGCGCTGGCGCTTACCCGGCCTACGAAACGGCTCCTTGTAGGCCGGGTAAGGCGGAGCCGCCACCCGGCAAAAATTACATCTCTGACGCCGGAACAACCCTCGGTTTTTCCGGCTTCGCTCTCACCGCCATCACTACCCCCACAACCAACAGCACGATCCCGCAGGCCGTGAACAACGGCGGCACGCTCTGGCGCATCAGAAAGGTATAAAGCAGTCCGGCCAGGGTTTCGAAGACAATCAGCGGCCCTAAGATCACCGTCGGCAGCTTCTGGCTGGCAATGTTCCAGCACAGCGCGCCCACCCATGAACACAGCACCGCGATCGCCACCATCAGGCCGATAAACACCCAGGGTCTTGGCCCGAAGGGCTGGACGAAGTCCGGCTGCTGATGGCCCAGCCAGAGGCATGCGCCGAAATATCCCACGACGGATACGGGCAGCGTGACCAGCGCCTGCGCCGTCGCCCACATCATCGGGTGCTTGTCCGGGTTCTCACGCAGCCAGCGCGCATTGCGCAGGGCATACCATGCCCAGCACGCTACGGAAATGAACGCCAGCAGAATGCCAGAACCGTACCGCCACAGGTCAACATCGCCCTGCTCATGGCGCAGCTCGGCAATATTAACGCATATCAGCCCCAGGGCGGTGCAGACCAGCGCCGGGGCCATTTTTGACCACGCCAGTTTGCCATCGCGCTGGCTGTAGAGCAGGTTAGCAAAGACGGGGATGACGACCGGCAGCGTGCCGATAATCATGGTCGATACCGGCGCACCGGTACGCTGAATGGCACTCGCGAGGCAAACGTAATAGATAAGATTGCCCATCATGGTCAGCGCCAGCGCGGTCCCCCAGTCCTGACGGCTGAGCTGGCGCAAGCGCGCGCGTCCCAGCCACGCCAGGGGCAGGGCAATCAGCCCCAGCGCCAGATAACGTCCGGTCGACTGTAATATTGCCGGATACTCGGGCACGATCAGCGGGCCGACAAAAATCAGTCCCCACATCATCCCGGCCAGCAGGGCATACAACACTCCACTAATCATTTTTCCATCCACAGGTATTTACGCTGTAGTCAGTGTAGGAGGGGCGAATGCGCGCGTATTGTATGAGATTGCGCATTAGCGCCGTGTAACCTGCTTCTGGTAGCGCACGGGCGTAATGCCGTAGCGGTGGGTAAACGCGCGGGTCAGATGTGACTGATCGGTCAGCCCGGTTGCGGCGGCAACCTCTGCGGCGGGCATGCCGTGGGTGAGAAACGCTTTGGCGCGCCAGAGTCGAATGGCCATCAGCATCTGATGCGGCGTCACGTGAAAATGGGCTTTGAACTGGCGCTGGAAATGATACGGGCTGAGCGAGACGACGCTGGCCAGCTCGTCCAGCGTCAGAGCGCGCATATAGTTGTCGTGCAGGTACTCGCGTACCCGTTCGAAGCGGTGCGCGCCTTCCTGGACCCGTGGCGCGTGGTGGGCAAACGGCTGGAAGGTCTCAATCAGATCCAGCAGTAATCCTTTTTGCGCAAGCGGATCGTCAGTGTGCCACAAGCCGTAAATAAGCCTGCCGATTTGCTGTGAGCGCAACGGGTCATGACGGGTCACGTCGCTGAACCACCAGTGCCGGAGGCCGGTCACCTCTTCCAGCAGGTCGGGTTCGATATAGACCATCCGGTAGCGCCAGCCGCCCTCGGTGGCGGATTCGCCGGTGTGGATCTCGTCCGGGTTCATGGTAACGACGGATTTCTCCGCCGCGAGATGCTGGCTGCCGCGATAGCGAAAGCGTTCGGCACCGGTTTCAATCGTGCCGATGCCGAAGGCTTCATGGGTGTGAGGCTCAAAGGCGTAGTCAGAAATGTGCGCGTGATACAGCTCCAGGCCCGGCAGCTGCGCCAGATGGCGAAAGCGCGCGCTGTCTCTTTCATCATTAAACTGTTCCGGTACGCCTTGCACGGTGAGCCTCCTCGTGGGTCATCTTTTCATTATCAAAGATGACCCGAGGGGATGCCACAAAAAATAACCATCCCGTAACAATTACAGAATGGCTTTAATGCTCTCCGCCAGCGTAGTGGTTGGGCGCCCGATCAGTTTGCTCAGCGTATGGCTGTCGTCAAAGAGCCCGCCTTTGGAGGCCCCGATATCGGAGTCCGCCAGCATATCGGCCAGACCGGCAGGCAAGCCGACGCTCTTCAGCGCGGCAGCAAAATCCGCTTCGCTGAGATTCTGGTAGGTGACCGGCTTTCCGCTCTGTTTGCTGAGTTCAGCCGCCAGTTCGCTCAGCGTCCAGCCTTGGTCGCCCGCCAGTTCATACACCTTGCCCGCATGGCCCTCTTCAGCAATCACTTTCGCTGCCGCCGCGGCATAGTCTGCGCGGGTGGCAGAGGCAATTTTGCCTTCGCCTGCCGCACCAATAAACACGCCGTGTTCCAGCGCAGGCGGCGCGCTCGCCAGATAGTTTTCGGTATACCAGCCGTTGCGCAGCAGGGCATAAGGAATGCCGGACGCCGCCAGCGCTTTTTCAGTGGCAACGTGTTCAACGTGCAGACCGAGCGGCGAGGTATCCGCATGCAGCAGGCTGGTGTAGGCGATAAATTTCACCCCTGCCGCTTTGGCGGCGTTAATCACGTTCTGGTGCTGGGTCGCGCGCTGGCCGACTTCGCTGGACGAGATCAGCAGCAGCTTATCCACGCCGTTCAGCGCGGCGGTGAATGCGGCTTCATCCGTGTAGTCCGCCTGACGCACCACAATTCCCTGCTGGCTTAAGGCTTCAGCTTTTGCCGGGTTACGTACGATAGCCACAATCTGGTTAGCCGGTACGGTGTTCAACAGCTGTTCGATAACGAGATGGCCAAGCTGGCCGGTGGCGCCGGTAATCGCGATCATGATGAATCTCCTTCGTGTTTGTCTGGTGTTGTGGCACACTAGCACCATAGCTAACTTTTAGTTAGTACGTACAAAAAGGTAAGTATGAAAACAACGATACCGACGCTCAGCGAACAATTGCGCGATGGCAATCTCTTCGCGGAACAGTGCCCTTCACGAGAGGTGCTCAAACACGTTACCAGCCGCTGGGGGGTACTGATTCTGCTGGCGCTGCGCCAGGGAACGCATCGCTTTAGCGATCTGCGCCGTAAAATGGGCGGGGTGAGCGAAAAGATGCTGTCCCAGTCGCTTCAGGCGCTGGAGCAGGACGGGTTTGTCGATCGCGTATCGTACCCGGTTGTGCCGCCGCACGTAGAGTATAGCCTGACCCCGATGGGGATCGAGGTCAGCGAGAAAGTCGCCGCGCTGGCGGACTGGATTGAGGTGAATACGCCGAAGGTGATGGCGAATCGGGACGATCGCGCGGCGTAAAAGCCGGGTGGCGGCTTCGCCTTACCCGGCCTACCCATAATCTTCCATCCCGTAGGCCGGGTAAGCGAAGCGCCACCCGGCTTTTACGCCGCTACTTACTTAAATCCAGGTGATAAATCGCGAACCCAATATCATCCGTCGCCACCTGTTTCATCGGATACTGCGCCTTCTCCTTAATAAACGCGGCTGCCTTCTCGGAAGGTGACGTTTCAAAGCGGATATCCAGCGGCGTATCGCTGTGGATCGGCGCCAGACGCCAGTTGTTATCCACCGCCGGATGAATTTCGCCGGCCTTTTTCGACTCGGCGCTGATCCACGCCGCCAGCACAGAGCGGTTCTCGTCCGGCGAGGCAAAGGCGATGTGTCCATCTCCCGTACCGGCAAACTTACCGCCGTAGGCACGGTAGTTATTGGTCACCACCAGGAAAGTGGCATTCGGGTCGATCGCCTTGCCGTTGAAGGTCAGGTTTTTAATGCGCTCCGCCTGCGGGTTGATCGCCTGACACTCGCCGTCATATTTCGCCGGCTGGGTGACGTCAATCTGGTAGTTCACGCCGTCGATCACGTCGAAGTTGTAGGTGCGGAAGCCGTCCCAGTTAATCAGCGACTGCGGCTTGCTGCTGTGTGGGTCAATCTGGTTAAACTGTCCGGCAGAACACTCCAGCCACTCTTTTACCTCTTTCCCGGTGGCTTTAACCACCACCAGCGTATTCGGGTAGAGATAGAGATCGGCGGCATTACGGAAGGTGAGCTGGCCCTTTTCGACCTCCACATAGCTTGCCGGGTCATTCTTACGTCCGCCCACTTTGAATGGCGCTGCGGCGGAGAGTACCGGCAGTTTCGCCAGATCCGGATCGCCCTGCACAAAATGTTCGGCATAGGCTTTCTGCGCCATGTTGACGACCTGAACGGTCGGATCGTCCTGCACCAGCGCCAGGAAGCTGTACATGTTGTCGGCGGATTTGCCGATCGGCTTGCTGACGAATTCGCGCGTGGCGTCGTGATCGTGCTTCAGCACGTCGACCAGTTTTTTATCTTCCGCCGCCAGCGATTTTTTCGCCGCAGCGTCGTAAATTGGGCGCGCTTCGGCTTTTGACTGCGTGACCTTCCAGCGGCCGCCGTCGTTATTCAGCACCAGATCCACCACGCCAAGATGGTCGCCCCACATGCCCGGCATCACCGACGGCACGCCGTTAAGCGTCCCTTTCTCTATATCGGCCCCTTTGATGCTGGCAAAGTCTTTGCCCGGGAAGACCGCGTGGGCGTGGCCGAACAGGATCGCATCGACGCCCGGGACCTCACTCAGGTAGTAAACGGAGTTTTCTGCCATGGCCTGGTACGGATCGGCGGAGAGGCCCGAGTGGGCGACAACGACCACCAGATCGGCGCCTTTTTCGCGCATTTCCGGCACGTATTTACGCGCGGTTTCGGTGATGTCGTTAACGGTCACCTTACCATCGAGGTTGGCCTTATCCCACGTCATGATCTGCGGCGGGACAAAACCGATATAGCCGATTTTCAGCGTCTGTTTTTTCCCGTCCTGATCGACAACCTCAGTCTCTTTAATCAGGTAAGGCGTAAAAAGCGGCTTTTGGGTCTTAACGTCGATGATATTGGCGTTAACGTACGGGAATTTTGCGCCTGCCAGGGCATCATGCAGGTATGTCAGACCGTAGTTGAATTCATGGTTGCCGAGGTTACCGACGGTATAGTCCAGGGTGTTCATCGCTTTATAAACAGGATGGATCTCGCCTTTTTTCAGCCCCCTGGTCGCCATGTAGTCCCCGAGCGGACTGCCCTGAATCAGATCGCCGTTATCGACCAGCACGCTATTTTTCACTTCGCCGCGCGCCGCATTGATCAAACTTGCCGTGCGTACCAGTCCGAATTTTTCCGTCGGGGTATCTTTGTAGTAATCGAAATCCATCATGTTGCTGTGCAGATCGGTCGTTTCAAGAATACGTAAATCGACCGTCGCTGCCTGCACGCTCGCCGCAATCAGCGTCGCCAGGAGCGTTGCGCTAAACTTAATCATCAGAAGAGTCCTTTTTTCGATCCAGGCCACAAAAGAGTATGTATCTATAACGTGTTGCTTACATAAATGTGAATCCTGACAGAAAAAAGCAACCTGAAACCGGAATTGCTTCACAGATAGCGGAATTGTTCACATTACGATATAACTAAAACAAAGAGTTAACCTCACTGCGTTAACAAAGAGGTGGAAAATGCTAGATAAAATTTGTCAGCTCGCACGGGATGCGGGGGATGCCATCATGCAGGTGTATGACGGTAGTAAACCCATGGAGGTTGTCAGCAAAGCGGACGACTCTCCGGTCACGGCGGCAGATATCGCGGCGCATAAGGTGATCCTGAAAGGGTTACAGGCCTTAACGCCGGACATCCCCGTCCTGTCAGAAGAAGCGCCGCAAAGCTGGGAAGAGCGCCAGCACTGGCAGCGCTACTGGCTGGTGGACCCCCTGGACGGGACAAAAGAGTTCATCAAGCGCAACGGTGAATTCACCGTCAATATCGCCCTGATTGAGAAGGGTAAAGCGGTGCTGGGCGTGGTCTACGCGCCGGTCATGAAGGTGATGTACAGCGCTGCAGAAGGGAAGGCGTGGAAAGAAGAGTGCGGCGTGCGCAAGCAGATCCAGGTGCGCGACGCGCGTCCGCCGCTGGTGGTGATTAGCCGCTCGCACAGCGACAGCGAGCTGCAGGAGTATCTGCAGCAGCTGGGTGAACACCAGACCACCTCGATTGGCTCATCGCTGAAATTCTGCCTGGTGGCGGAAGGACAGGCGCAGCTCTATCCCCGCTTTGGGCCGACGAACGTCTGGGACACCGCCGCCGGGCACGCCGTTGCCGCGGCCGCCGGGGCGCACGTTCATGACTGGCAGGGCAAGCCGCTGGACTACACCCCGCGCGAATCCTTCCTCAACCCCGGCTTCCGCGTCTCTCTTTATTGAGCCAGCAGCTTATGCAGCAGGTCGACAACCTGCTGCACCTCTTCCTGGGTCAGCGCCCCGTCTTTCACCCACTGTACGCGGCCGTTCTTATCCAGCACGACAATCGCAGAGCTCTCTTCCTCAAGCTGCCAGGCCTTACGGGTGACGCCGTTGCTGTCGACGATAAACTGCGACCACGGATAGAGCTTTTTATTGCTCTCAAGGCTTGAACGCACAAACATCCCGGAGCCCGGAATGGCGTCATCGGTATTCACGATCGTGGTGGTCTGGTAACGATCGTGTGGGAATTTTGCCGCCTTGATCGCCTCCACCAGGTTGGCATTTTTCTCTTTTGCAGATGTACGACCGGCAATATGTTGTACAACTCTCACTTTGCCCGCGAGCTGCGCGCTATTCCAGGCTTTGTAGCTAAACTTATCATTGTCGAGAATCAATTCTCCCCGGTCAGCAATGCCGACTGGCGGTACACGTTGTCCTTTTTCAATGTTGTGAGCACTCGCCCACAGGGGCAGCAGCAGGCAGGCTGCTGCAAGGATAGTACGTAGGGTCATGGCGTTTCCTTATTGTTTGCAGGTGATCCGACCACTTGGTCATGCACTTTTAATGATAAGTGCGATCAATGTGGTTTTCCCGCAATCCCGATGCCAGTTTGCGGGCGAACGCACATATCCATGAAAAAACGACGGCTTATACTGCTCTCTATCACGCTTTGCAAAGATTATTCTGAATAATTGTAATCAAACGGTAAATAAACTTATGCACACTGGGTAACACCGTAGTTCTGGTCTATAGTCATTGGGCATCAAAATTTGCGCTCAGGACAGTCGGGCCGATTGTGGCACCGCAAGAGCGTATGATTCGCAGGAGATACAAGAATGAAAATTTTCCAACGCTACAACCCGCTTCAGGTGGCGAAGTACGTGAAGATCCTGTTCCGTGGACGGTTGTATATCAAGGATGTTGGCGCTTTTGAGTTTGATAAGGGCAAAATCCTTGTCCCAAAAGTGAAGGACAAACAGCACCTGTCTGTGATGTCCGAAGTCAACCGTCAGGTTATGCGTCTGCAAACTGAGATGGCTTAACCAACGTGCTATGCAGTAAGTAGTTAGAAAAACGGCTCCCGATGGGAGCCGTTGATGTTTGTGGGGGCAGGAACGTTACGCCGACACTTTCTCTTCCGCGTCCGGCAGCTTCGGCACCAGCACGGTCGGTTTGTTGTCGATGCGCGTCACCAGCAGCTGGTCGATGCGGTAGTTATCAATATCCACCACTTCAAACTTGTAGCCGGAGAACTTCACCGAGTCGGTACGTTTCGGGATCTTACGCAGCATAAACATCATAAAGCCGCCGATGGTCTCGTAGTTTCCGGACTGCGGGAACTCGTCGATATCCAGCACGCGCATCACGTCTTCAATTGGCGTGCCGCCATCAATCAGCCATGAATTATCGTCACGCTGAACAATCTGCTCTTCCAGCCCCTGGCCTACCAGGTCGCCCATCAGCGTGGTCATGACGTCGTTCAGGGTGATGATCCCCACCACCAGCGCGTATTCGTTCATGATCACCGCGAAGTCTTCCCCGGCGGTTTTGAAGCTTTCCAGCGCTTCGGAGAGCGTCAGGGTGTCCGGCACAATCAGGGTATTGCGGATTTGCACGCCGCTGTTCAGCGCCAGGCTCTGGTTCGCCAGCACGCGGTTCAGCAGGTCTTTGGAGTCGACGTAACCGATGATGTGGTCAATATCTTCATTACAGACCAGGAACTTGGAGTGCGGATGCTGCGCCACTTTGTTCTTCAGGCTCTGCTCATCTTCATGTAAATCGAACCAGATAATGCTTTCACGGCCCGTCATGGAAGAGGGCACGGTACGGGATTCCAGTTCGAATACGTTCTCAATCAGCTCGTGTTCCTGCTTACGCAGTACCCCGGCCAGGGCACCGGCTTCCACGACCGCATAAATGTCGTCAGAGGTGATGTCATCTTTACGCACCATCGGCAGCTTAAAGATGCGGAAAATGACGTTTGCCAGGCCGTTGAAGAACCACACCAGCGGGCGGAACACAAACAGGCAGAAGCGCATCGGGTTGATGATACGCAAAGCCACGGCTTCTGGCGCAATCATACCGATGCGTTTCGGGGTCAGGTCGGCGAAGAGGATGAACAGCCCGGTCACCAGCGAGAAGGAGAGGATAAAGCTCAGCTGTTCGGCCAGTTCGGCGGACATGTACTGCGCAAAGAGGCTATAAAACGCCGGGGAAAACGCCGCATCGCCCACGATACCGCCCAGGATAGCCACCGCGTTCAGACCAATTTGCACCACGGTAAAGAAGGTACCGGGGTTTTCCTGCATTTTGAGAATGCGTGAGGCGTTGATGTTGCCCTCGTCGGCGAGCAGCTTCAGTTTGATTTTACGGGACGCGGCCAGTGAGATCTCGGATATCGAGAAAAATGCACTGACGGCAATCAGACAAAGTATTACTAAAATACTGTTTAACATAGTTTATCCGGCTTCTCGCCAGATCCTCAGAAGGGGAGTTGATACCATTTGTGTGGAAACACATTGAACATCAGCTCGTAGCGTTGAGCCGATTATTTCAGCGGCTAGTATAGCGTAAAGAGATGTAAATCTGCCAGAGGTCACATTTTTACATAAAACAGACCGGACAGCGGGTGCTGCCCGGTACGGGCGACGATCTAACGGCTGATAATCAGGCCAGCTGTGGTGGCAGGCAGACGCCGATACCTCCGATTCCGCAGTAGCCGTACGGGTTTTTATGCAGATACTGCTGGTGATCGTCCTCGGCGTAGTAGAACGGTTTCGCGGTGGTGATTTCCGTGGTCACCTCGCGCGTATCGCCCGCTTCACGCATGGCCTGCTGGAAACGCTCAAGGCTGGCGCGCGCGGCGGCATCCTGCTCAGGGGTGAGCGGATAGATAGCCGAGCGGTACTGCGTGCCGTGGTCGTTGCCCTGACGCATGCCCTGCGCCGGGTCGTGGTTTTCCCAGAAGACCTGCAGGAGCTGTTCGTAGCTGATTACCGTCGGGTCGTACACTACGCGTACCGCTTCCGCATGGCCGGTTTCGCCGGAGCAGACTTCGCGGTAGGTTGGATTCGGCGTGTAACCGCCCGTGTAGCCGGCTGCCGTGCTGTAAACGCCAGGCAACTGCCAGAAGAGGCGCTCAACGCCCCAGAAGCAGCCCATAGCGAACAGGGCGATTTCCATGCCATCAGGAACGTTAGTCATGGAATGGCCATTGACGGCGTGTAATGTCGCCACAGGCATAGGGGTGTTGCGTCCCGGTAATGCATCAGCTTGTGAAACCAGATGCTTTTTGTCGAATAAACTCACGGTGGGGCCTCCCGGGGTGCGATGTTTCGGTTAAGGTTGTCACGGCGCGTTTAATTGAACACAATAAATGCGCTGAATGAGTCTAGATTTAATCATAAGAAATATTTGGGTGTTACACCCATTTTCAACCCGAGATTCGGGTTTTTGGCCAACAGGCCGTATTTTGCCGCGGAGCGGCACTTCATTTGCTTCCAGGGTGGAAACAGGGATATTCAGGAGAAAACGTGACAAAAATCCGCCAGTTATGTTTAGTCAGTCTGTTGCTGACAAGCGGGATTGCCAGCGCGGCGAATGTCCGTTTGCAGGTTGAGGGGTTATCCGGGGCGCTACAAAAAAACGTGCGTGCGCAGCTATCGACCATCCAGAGTGATGAGGTGACGCCGGACCGGCGTTTCCGCGCGCGCGTCGATGATGCCATCCGTGAAGGACTAAAAGCGCTGGGGTATTACGAACCCACCATTGATTTCGATCTCCGCCCGCCGCCAAAGAAGGGGCGCCAGGTGCTTATTGCCCGCGTTTCGCCGGGCGAGCCGGTGCTGATTGGCGGCACCAACGTCATCCTGCGCGGCGGGGCGCGTACCGACCGGGATTACCTGGACCTGCTCAGCACGCGGCCGAAAATCGGCACCGTGCTCAACCACGGTGACTACGACCACTTCAAAAAAGAGCTGACCAGCGTTTCCCTGCGTAAGGGCTACTTTGACAGCCAGTTCAATAAAAGCCAGCTGGGCATTGCGCTGGCGCGACGTCAGGCCTTCTGGGATATCGACTACGACAGCGGAGAACGCTACCGCTTTGGCGACGTGACGTTCGAAGGTTCGCAAATTCGTGAAGAGTACCTGCAAAACCTCGTGCCCTTTAAAAAAGGGGATTACTACCAGTCGAGCGACCTGGGAGAGCTGAACCGACGGCTCTCAGCCACCGGCTGGTTTAACTCCGTGGTTGTCGCCCCTGAATTTGATAAGTCTCGCAAAACCAAGGTGTTGCCGCTGCACGGCGTTGTTTCGCCGCGCACCGAGAACACCATAGAAACCGGTGTGGGCTATTCGACGGACGTTGGCCCGCGCGTGAAGGCCACCTGGAAAAAGCCGTGGATGAACTCCTACGGCCATAGCCTGACCACCAGCGCCAGCATTTCCGCCCCGGAACAGCAGCTCGATTTCAGCTATAAAATGCCGCTGCTGAAAAATCCGCTTGAGCAATATTACCTGGTTCAGGGGGGCTTTAAGCGCACCGACCTGAACGATACCGAGTCCGATTCCACCACGCTTGCCGTGTCGCGTTACTGGGATCTCTCCAGCGGCTGGCAGCGCGCCATCAACCTGCGCTGGAGCCTGGATCACTTTACCCAGGCCAACGTCACCAACACCACCATGCTGCTCTATCCTGGGGTGATGATCAGCCGCACCCGCTCGCGCGGCGGCCTGATGCCGACCTGGGGCGATTCCCAGCGTTACTCTATCGATTACTCCAACACCATGTGGGGTTCCGACGTAGATTTCTCGGTGATTCAGGCGCAGAACGTCTGGATCCGCACGCTGTATGACAAGCACCGCTTTGTGGTGCGCGGCAACCTCGGCTGGATTGAAACCGGCGACTTCGACAAGGTCCCGCCGGACCTGCGCTTCTTCGCCGGGGGCGATCGCAGCATCCGCGGCTATAAATACAAATCCATCGCGCCTAAGGACGATGACGGCAAGCTGATCGGTGCCTCTAAGCTGGCTACCGGCTCGCTGGAGTACCAGTACAACGTCAGCGGAAAATGGTGGGGCGCCATGTTCGTCGACGGCGGCGAAGCGGTGAGCGATATCCGCCGCAGCGATTTTAAAACCGGCGCGGGCGTCGGCGTACGCTGGCAGTCACCCGTCGGGCCCATCAAGCTCGATTTCGCCGTGCCGGTGGGCGACAAAGAAGAACACGGATTACAGTTTTACATCGGTCTGGGGCCTGAATTATGAGTTTATGGAAGAAGATAAGCCTCGGGGTGCTGATTTTTATCGTGCTGCTGCTCGGTACGGTGGCGTTTCTGGTGGGAACGACGACCGGGCTGCATTTGCTGTTTAACGCCGCGAACCGCTGGGTGCCGGGGCTGGAGATTGGCCAGGTGACGGGCGGCTGGCGCGACCTGCGCCTGAAGAACATCCGCTATGAGCAGCCGGGCGTGGCGGTGAACGCCGGGGAGTTTCACCTGGCGGTGAAGCTGGGCTGTCTGCGTGACAGCAAGCTCTGCGTCAACGACTTGTCGCTAAAAGACGTCAACGTGGCGATAGATTCGAAGAAAATACCGAAGTCTGCGCCGGTAGAGGAAGAGGACAGCGGTCCGCTGAATCTCTCCACGCCGTATCCGATCGCGCTTTATCGGGTGGCGCTTGATAACGTCAATATCAAAATCGACGACACCACCGTGTCCGTGATGGATTTCAGCTCCGGCCTGCGCTGGCAGGAGAAAAGCCTCACCCTGACGCCAACCTCCCTGCAGGGCTTGCTGATCGCGCTGCCGAAAGTGGCCGACGTGGCGCAGGAAGAGATCGTCGAGCCGAAGATCCAGAACCCGCAGCCGGAAGAGAAGCCGCTGGGCGAAACGCTGAAAGACCTCTTCTCGAAGCCTGTCCTGCCGGAAATGACCGATGTGCATCTGCCGCTGAACCTCAATATTGAAGAGTTCAAAGGCGAGCAGCTGCGCCTGACAGGCGATACCGACCTGACGGTCTATAACATGCTGCTGAAAGTCAGCAGCATTGACGGCAACATGAAGCTCGACGCGCTGGATATCGACACCAATCAGGGTTCGGTGAACGCGTCAGGCAACGCCCTGCTGCGCGACAACTGGCCGGTGGATATCACGCTGAATAGCGCCCTGAACATTGACCCGCTCAAAGGCGAGAAGGTGAAGGTCAAAGTGGGCGGGGCGCTGCGCGAGAAGCTGGATGTCGGGGTCAATCTCTCCGGCCCGGTAGACATGGTCCTGCGTGCGCAAACCCAGCTGGCGGAAGCCGGGCTGCCGCTCAATCTTGAGGTGGTCAGCAAGCAGCTTTACTGGCCATTCACCGGCGAAAAACAGTACCAGGCCGATGACCTGAAGCTGAAGCTGAGCGGCAAGATGACCGACTATACGCTCTCGTTCCGCACCGCAGTGAAGGGGCAGGGCGTGCCGCCCGCGAACATCACCCTGGATGCGAAGGGCAACGAACAGCAGGTTAACCTCGACAAGCTGACCGTCGCGGCGCTGGAAGGCAAAACGGAGTTGACCGCGCTGCTCGACTGGCAGCAGGCGATCAGCTGGCGCGGTGAGCTGAAGCTGACGGGCATTAACACCGCCAAAGAGGTGCCGGACTGGCCGTCGAAGCTGGATGGCCTGATCAAAACCCGCGGCAGCCTGTACGGCGGCACGTGGCAGATGGACGTGCCGGAGATCAAGCTCACCGGGAACGTGAAGCAGAACAAGGTAAACGTTGAAGGCTCGGTGAAAGGCAACAGCTACCTGCAGTGGGTTATCCCGGGTCTGCACGTGGCGCTGGGCCGCAACACGGCGGATATCAAAGGCGAGCTGGGGGTGAAAGATCTCAATCTGGACGCCACCATCGACGCGCCGAATCTGGATAACGCCCTGCCGGGCCTGGGCGGTACGGCGAAGGGGCTCCTGAAGGTGCGCGGCACGGTAGACGCGCCGCAGCTGCTGGCGGACATTACCGCCAATAACCTGCGCTGGCAGGCGCTGAGCGTTGCCCGCGTTCGTGTGGAAGGGGATGTGAAATCCACTGACCAGATCGGCGGAAACCTGAACTTGCGCGTGGAGCGCATTTCTCAGCCGGACGTCAACATCAGCCTGGTCACCCTGGACGCGAAAGGGAACGAGAAGCAGCACGACCTGCAGCTGCGCGTGCAGGGCGAGCCGGTCTCCGGCCAGCTTCACCTGACCGGCAGCTTCGACCGCAAAGAGGAGCGCTGGAAAGGGACGCTGGATAACACCCGTTTCAACACGCCGGTCGGGCCGCTGGCGCTGTCGCGCGCCATCGCGCTGGACTACCGCAACGCCGAGCAGAAGATCAGCATTGGGCCGCACTGCTGGACCAACCCGAATGCGGAACTGTGCGTGCCGCAGACCATCGACGCGGGCGCGGAAGGACGCGCGCAGATCAACCTCAACCGCTTCGATCTGGCGATGCTGAAACCGTTTATGCCGGATACTACCCAGGCCAGCGGCGTCTTCAGCGGAAAAGCCGATGTCGCCTGGGACACCACCAAAGAGGGGCTGCCGCAGGGTAGCGTCACGCTGTCCGGGCGTAACGTGAAGGTGACGCAGGAGGTGAATGACGCGCCGCTGCCGGTGGCCTTCGACACCCTGAACCTGAGCGCGGACCTGCATAACAACCGTGCGGAGCTGGGCTGGCTGATTCGTCTCACCAATAACGGTCAGTTTGACGGCAAGGTTCAAATTACCGACCCACAGGGACGGCGAAATCTGGGCGGCAACGTCACTATCCGCAACTTCAACCTGGCGATGGTGAACCCGATTTTCGCGCGCGGGGAAAAAGCCGAGGGCATGGTGAACGCCAACCTGCGCCTGGCGGGCAATGCGCAAAGCCCACAGCTGTTCGGCCAGCTGCGCCTCAGCGGTGTGGATATTGACGGCAACTTTATGCCGTTTGACATGCAGCCGAGCCAGATCGCGATGAACTTCAACGGCATGAGCTCGACGCTGAGCGGATCGGTACTGACGCAGCAGGGGCAAATCAACCTGAGCGGCGACGCGGACTGGAGCCAGCTCGACAACTGGCGCGCCCGTATTGCCGCGAAGGGCAGTAAGGTGCGCATCACCGTACCGCCGATGGTGCGACTGGACGTCTCGCCTGATGTGGTCTTTGAAGCCACGCCAAGCCTCTTCACGCTTGATGGTCGCGTTGACGTGCCGTGGGCGCGCATCGTGGTTCACGACGTGCCGGAAAGTGCGGTCGGCGTCTCAAGTGATGAAGTTATGCTCAATGAAAATCTGAAACCGGTCGAACAGAAGAGCGCGGGCATACCGATTAATAGTAACCTTATCGTGCACGTGGGGAATAACGTGCGGTTGGATGCGTTTGGGCTGAAGGCGAGGCTTACGGGCGACCTGAAGGTGGCGCAGGATAAACAAGGGCTTGGCCTGAACGGGCAGATCAATATCCCTGAAGGGCGATTCCACGCCTATGGTCAGGATCTGATTGTCCGCAAAGGCGAGCTGCTGTTCTCCGGTCCACCCGATCAACCGCTGCTGAACATCGAAGCGATTCGTAACCCGGAAGCGACGGAAAACGACGTCATTGCCGGGGTACGCGTCACCGGTTCCGCCGACGAACCGAAGGCGGAGATCTTCTCTGACCCGGCGATGTCCCAGCAGGAAGCCCTCTCTTACCTGCTGCGTGGTCAAGGTCTCGACAGCGGTCAGAGCGACAGCGCGGCGATGACCTCGATGTTAGTGGGGCTGGGGGTTGCACAAAGTGGGCAGGTTGTGGGTAAAATCGGCGAGACGTTCGGCGTAAGCAATCTGGCGCTGGACACCCAGGGCGTGGGTGACTCCTCGCAGGTGGTGGTCAGCGGCTATGTACTGCCGGGTCTGCAGGTAAAATATGGTGTGGGGATCTTTGACTCACTGGCAACACTCACGTTACGCTATCGCCTGATGCCTAAGCTATATCTGGAAGCAGTGTCCGGCGTAGACCAGGCACTTGATCTGCTCTATCAGTTTGAGTTTTAGCAATGCGAATATTTGTCTACGGCAGTTTACGAACCAGGCAAGGCAACAGTCACTGGATGACCAATGCCCAGCTACTGGGGAATTACAATATCGAGAACTACCAGTTGTACAGCCTGGGCCACTATCCAGGCGCGGTTCCGGGCGAAGGAACAGTACAGGGTGAAGTTTATCGTATTGATAACGCGACGCTTGCCGAACTTGATGCCTTGCGCACCAGGGGCGGTGAATACGCACGCCAGTTGATCCAGACGCCGTACGGAAGCGCGTGGATGTATGTCTACCAGCGTCCAGTCGACGGGTTAACGCGGATCGTAAGCGGTAACTGGTTAGACAGAGACCAGTACTGAAAAACGACAACGCCACCGTAAGGTGGCGTTGTTTTTTGTGTCTGGCAGTAAGAATTACTTCTTAGCAGCGCGCTCGAAAGAGGCGATGATTTCCGCTTTCGCTGCTTCTGCGTTGTCCCAGCCGTCAACTTTAACCCACTTGCCTTTTTCGAGGTCTTTGTAGTGCTCGAAGAAGTGAGTGATCTGCGCTTTCAGCAGCTCTGGCAGGTCGTTCACATCTTTGATGTGATCGTACTCTTTGCTCAGCTTGGTGTGCGGTACCGCAACCAGCTTCGCATCTTCACCGGATTCGTCGGTCATTTTCAGCACGCCAACTGGACGGCAGCGAATCACTGCGCCTGGCTGCAGTGGGTATGGCGTTGGGACCAGCACGTCAACCGGGTCACCGTCCAGAGACAGGGTGTGGTTGATGTAACCGTAGTTGCACGGATAGAACATCGCGGTAGACATGAAGCGGTCTACGAACAGGGCGCCGCTCTCTTTGTCCACTTCGTATTTGATCGGATCTGCGTTAGCCGGGATTTCGATAACTACGTAGATGTCTTCTGGCAGTTCTTTACCCGCTGGGACGTTGAGTAAGCTCATGTCGGTGTCCTTTAAAATGGATGGTAAACAAGTGGCAGGTATTATAGCCAACTCGCGCTGAATGTCTCCGCCTGTTTTCGCCTTCTCTCCACGTTCTTCCCACTTTTCAGACCGATTCCATGACAGAAAAATCCATAAACTCAGCCGCATTTTTCATGGAGAAATGAAAGCGATTACAAACTTGTGATTAACGTTTTATTCACTTTTCTGAAGTGTGATGTAACGCAATTCGTTACATATTTCATGGGCTATAGTCATTCCGCAGAACATCTTTTAACCAACAATAACTCACCCTACGAGGACGTTCATATGTGGAAGCGCTTACTCCTTGTCACAGCAGTTTCGGCAGCCATGTCGTCTATGGCGATGGCCGCTCCCTTAACCGTAGGTTTTTCGCAGGTCGGCTCTGAATCTGGCTGGCGAGCGGCAGAAACCAACGTGGCGAAAAGCGAAGCTCAGAAACGCGGCATTACCCTGAAAATCGCCGATGGTCAGCAAAAACAAGAGAATCAGATCAAAGCCGTGCGCTCCTTTATCGCCCAGGGCGTGGATGCCATCTTTATTGCACCCGTCGTGGCGACCGGCTGGGAACCCGTCCTGAAGGAAGCGAAAGACGCTGAAATCCCGGTCTTCCTGCTCGATCGTTCCATCGACGTCAAAGACAAATCTCTCTATATGACCACCGTGACGGCCAACAACGTGCTGGAAGGGCAGTTAATTGGCGACTGGCTGATAAAACAGGTCGACGGCAAGCCGTGTAACGTTGTTGAACTGCAGGGCACCGTCGGGGCGAGCGTGGCCATCGACCGTAAAAAAGGCTTTGCTGAAGCCATCGCGAAAGCGCCAAACATCAAGATTATCCGCTCTCAGTCCGGCGACTTTACCCGCAGCAAAGGTAAAGAGGTGATGGAGAGCTTTATTAAGGCTGAAAACAACGGCAAGAACATCTGCATGATTTACGCCCACAACGATGACATGGCGATCGGTGCGATTCAGGCAATTAAAGAAGCGGGCCTGAAGCCGGGCAAAGATATCCTCACCGGCTCTATCGACGGCGTGCCTGATATCTACAAAGCGATGATCGACGGCGAAGCCAACGCCAGCGTGGAGCTGACGCCAAACATGGCCGGCCCGGCATTCGATGCGCTGGAGAAATTCAAGAAAGACGGCACGATGCCGGAGAAAGTGACGGTCACCAAATCCACGCTCTACCTGCCTGACACGGCGAAAGAAGAGTTAGAGAAGAAGAAAAATATGGGCTACTAAGCCTGTCTGAACATGCCGGGTGACGCTGCGCTTACCCGGCCTACGATACGCTCTTTTGTAGGCCGGATAAGCGTAGCGCCTTCCGGCTTGATGCAGGGGGAAACCATGACCACTGAACAACACCAGGAAATCCTCCGCACAGAGGGCTTGAGTAAATTCTTCCCCGGCGTAAAGGCGCTGGATAACGTTGATTTCAGCCTGCGGCGCGGGGAGATCATGGCGCTGCTGGGGGAAAACGGCGCGGGAAAATCGACGCTGATTAAATCTCTGACCGGCGTTTATCACGCCGACCGCGGCACCATCTGGCTGGAAGGCAACGCCATTTCGCCCAAAAACACCGCCCATGCCCAGCAGTTGGGGATCGGGACGGTATACCAGGAAGTGAACCTGCTGCCGAATATGTCGGTGGCGGATAACCTGTTTATTGGCCGTGAGCCACGACGCTTTGGCCTGCTGCGCCGTAAAGAGATGGAGGCGCGGGCGACAAAGCTGATGGAATCCTACGGCTTCTCTCTCGACGTTCGCGAGCCGCTGAACCGCTTTTCCGTGGCGATGCAGCAGATCGTCGCCATTTGCCGCGCGATCGATCTCTCGGCAAAGGTGCTGATCCTCGACGAACCCACCGCCAGCCTCGATACCCAGGAGGTGGAAATGCTCTTTACCCTGATGCGCCAGCTGCGCGATCAGGGCGTCAGCCTGATCTTCGTTACCCACTTCCTCGATCAGGTGTACGAGGTGAGCGACCGCATTACGGTGCTGCGCAACGGCAGCTTTGTCGGCTGCCGTGAAACCCGCGAGCTGCCGCAGATCGAGCTGGTCAAAATGATGCTGGGCCGCGAGCTGGAGACCAACGCCCTTCAGCGCGCGGGCCGCACGCTGCTGAGCGAGAAGCCGGTCGCCGCGTTCAGCGATTACGGCAAAAAAGGGGTCATCTCGCCATTTAACCTTGAGGTGCGGCCGGGCGAAATTGTCGGGCTGGCGGGCCTGCTGGGCTCGGGCCGAACCGAGACCGCCGAGGTGATCTTCGGGATCAAGCCCGCCGACAGCGGCAGCGCGCTGATCAAGGGCAAACCGCAAACCCTGCGATCGCCGCATCAGGCCTCCTGTCTGGGTGTGGGTTTCTGCCCGGAAGACAGGAAAACGGACGGCATTATTGCCGCCGCCTCGGTGCGGGAAAATATCATTCTGGCGCTTCAGGCGCAGCGCGGCTGGCTGCGGCCGATCCCACGCAAAGAGCAGAACGCCATTGCTGAGCGCTTTATCCGCCAGCTCGGCATCCGCACCCCGAGCGCGGAACAGCCCATCGAGTTCCTCTCCGGTGGTAACCAGCAGAAAGTGCTGCTCTCCCGCTGGTTGCTGACCAAACCCCAGTTCCTGATCCTCGACGAACCGACCCGCGGCATTGACGTAGGGGCGCACGCCGAAATTATCCGGCTTATCGAAACCCTGTGCGCAGACGGTCTGGCCCTGCTGGTCATTTCGTCCGAGCTGGAAGAGCTGGTGGGCTATGCCGATCGCGTCATCATCATGCGCGATCGTAAACAGGTGGCAGAGATCCCGCTGGATAAGCTGTCCGTTCCGGCGATCATGAATGCCATCGCGGCATAAGGAGTGAATCGTGATGTCCCGTTCGCTTTCGCAAACCGGTGAGTCAAAGCGCCGCTTCAGCTGGCCGACCGGCACGCCGCAAATCGCGGCGCTGCTGGTGGTTTTACTGGTGGATAGCCTGGTCGCGCCGCATTTCTTCCAGATTATCGTGCAGGATGGCCGCCTGTTTGGCAGCCCGATAGATATTTTAAACCGCGCCGCGCCCGTGGCGCTGCTGGCCATCGGGATGACGCTGGTCATCGCCACCGGCGGGATTGATCTCTCCGTCGGCGCGGTGATGGCTATCGCCGGGGCCACGGCAGCCTCCATGACCGTGGCCGGGCATAGCCTGCCGGTGGTCCTGCTGGCGGCATTAGGCACTGGCGTGCTGGCCGGATTATGGAACGGCATTCTGGTGGCGGTGCTGCAAATCCAGCCCTTTGTCGCCACGCTCATTTTAATGGTGGCCGGGCGCGGCGTCGCGCAGCTAATTACCTCCGGACAGATTGTCACCTTTAACTCGCCGAGCCTGGCGTGGCTCGGCAGCGGCAACCTTCTGTTCTTCCCGACGCCGGTGATGATTGCCCTGGTGACGCTCGTGGTGTTCTGGCTTTTCACCCGCAAAACGGCGCTGGGCATGTTCATTGAGGCCGTCGGGATCAACATTCGCGCCGCGCGCAACGCCGGGGTTAACACGCGGCTGATGGTGATGCTGACCTACGTGCTGAGCGGTATTTGCGCTGCCATCGCCGGCGTGATCGTCGCGGCGGATATTCGCGGAGCCGATGCCAACAACGCCGGGCTCTGGCTGGAGCTGGATGCGATCCTGGCGGTGGTCATCGGCGGCGGGTCGCTGATGGGCGGGCGCTTTAACCTGCTGCTCTCGGCGATCGGCGCGCTGATCATTCAGGGCATGAACACCGGGATCCTGCTCTCGGGATTCCAGCCGGAACTCAACCAGGTGGTGAAAGCGGTGGTCGTGCTCTGCGTGCTGATCGTCCAGTCGCCGCGCTTTGTCAGCATCATTAAGGGGATCCGTGGCCATGATAAAACGTAATTTACCGCTAATGATCACGCTGGGCGTGTTTGTGCTGGGCTATCTCTACTGCCTGACCCAGTTCCCGGGGTTTGCCTCGACGCGCGTGATCTGCAATATCCTGACCGATAACGCCTTTTTAGGCATCATCGCCGTCGGCATGACCTTTGTGATCCTCTCCGGCGGGATCGACCTCTCCGTCGGCTCGGTGATCGCGTTTACGGGCGTGTTCCTCGCGAAAGCGATCGGCTTCTGGGGCATCTCACCGCTGCTGGCGTTCCCGCTGGTGCTGGCGATGGGCTGTGCGTTTGGCGCCTTTATGGGGCTGCTGATCGACGCGTTAAAAATTCCTGCGTTTATCATTACCCTCGCGGGGATGTTCTTCCTGCGCGGGGTGAGCTACCTGGTGTCGGAAGAGTCGATTCCCATTAACCATCCGGTGTACGACACGCTCTCCAGCCTGGCGTGGAAAATCCCCGGCGGCGGCCGCCTGAGCGCGATGGGGCTGCTGATGCTGGGCGTGGTAGTGATTGGCATCTTCCTCGCCCACCGCACCCGGTTTGGCAATCAGGTTTACGCTATTGGCGGCAACGCCACGTCGGCCAACCTGATGGGGATCTCGACCCGCAGCACCACCATCCGCATCTATATGCTCTCGACCGGCCTGGCGACGCTGGCGGGGATCGTCTTCTCGGTGTATACCCAGGCGGGCTATGCCCTTGCAGGCGTTGGCGTGGAACTGGATGCGATTGCTTCTGTGGTCATCGGCGGCACGCTGCTCAGCGGCGGCGTGGGGACGGTGCTGGGGACGCTGTTCGGCGTGGCGATTCAGGGGCTGATCCAGACCTATATCAACTTTGACGGCACGCTCAGCTCCTGGTGGACGAAGATCGCCATCGGCATTCTGCTGTTTATTTTTATTGCCCTGCAGCGCGGCCTGACGGTGCTCTGGGAGAACCGTCAAAGCTCGCCTGTTACCCGCGTGAACACATCGGTAACAGAGCGATAACATGCTGAAAGTCTAAACATTTTCCGGTAGCGGCCGATACTCTTTTTTTATGCCCAGAAATATCTCGCTACCGGAAATAATATCATGCTGAAAACGCTATCGATTCGTACCGGCTTGCTCTCTTTACTGGCCGTTATGACCCTTCTGCTGCTGATTGTCAGCGGCATTGGCATTTATGCCCTCACACAGAGTTCTTCTTCGCTGCAGCGTATTAATCACCTTCAGGGTGAGCAGATGGTGCAGCTTAATTCAGGCTATACGCTGATCCTGCGCGCGCGCAATGAAGCGGGACAGGCCGTTCGCATGATGGAAATCGGCATGCTGGACGATGCGGCCAGCGCGGTAAAAAACATCAATCAGGAAGTCGCCCTGGCCCAGAAAACGCTGAAGGGCGTGATCGACGGCGGCGTGGCTGACGAGCAGGGGCAGCAGCTGCTCGATAAAGTGGCAGCCAGCCTGGCGGCGTATAACCAGCAGGGGATCAACCCGATGCTGAAAACCCTCAATGACCAGAGCGCGGACGGGTATTACGACCTGCTGGAGAAGACGCTGATCCCGCTGGCGTCAGCGTTTGATAACGACATGCAGGCGTTTCAGAAATGGAGCGAAGCGCGAGGTCAGGCGGAAGTGAGTGCCGTGCAGGCGAGCAAAACCCGCGTCCTGATCCTGATTATCGTGGCGGCGCTGCTGACGGCGGGCATTATCGTGCTGGCCTGGCTGGCGCTGCGCCATATGCTGCTCAAGCCGCTCTCGGCGTCGATTGCTCAGCTGGAGAACGTGGCGGCGGGCGATTTAACCCATACGCTGGCCGCGCCCGCGAGCCAGGAGTTTAACCGCCTTAACGCGGTCATTGAGGAGATGCGTCAGTCGCTGATGAACTCGGTTCTGCGGGTACGCGATGCCAGCGCGCAGATTGACACCGGCAGCCGCGAGCTGACGCTGGGGAACCGGGATCTCGCCGAGCGAACGGAATCCACCGCCACGTCGCTGGAGCAGACGGCGGCCAGCATGGAACAGATCACCGCCACGGTGAAGCTCAACGCCGATAACGCCGAGCAGGCGCACCAGCTGGCGAAGTCGGTGTCCGACACGGCCGATCACGGCAGCGAAATGGTCTGCTACGTGATTGAAAAAATGCGCGATATCTCCGGCAGCTCGGCGCGCATCGCTGACATCCTGAGCGTGATCGACGGCATTGCCTTCCAGACCAATATCCTGGCGCTTAACGCCTCCGTAGAGGCGGCGCGCGCGGGCGAGCAGGGGCGCGGGTTTGCCGTCGTCGCGGGCGAGGTGCGAAACCTTGCCAGCCGCAGCGCCGACGCGGCGAAGGAGATTCGTTCTCTTATCAGTGATTCGCAAACCCACGTTAACGAGGGCAGCGAGCTGGCCCAGCAGGCGGGCGAAACGATGGATGAGATCGCAACAGAAGTGCTGCGCATGACCAAACTGATGCGTGAGATTGCGACCGCGTCTCAGGAGCAGAGCCGCGGCATTGAGCAGGTGAATATTGCGGTAAACCAGATGGACGAAACCGCGCAGCAGAATGCGGCGCTGGTGCAGCAATCCTCTGCCGCGACCCGCTCCCTTGAGGAGCAGTCGCGTCAGCTGATGGAAGCCATGTCATCATTCAAAGTGACGACTCAGAACGCGGCATAATATTACCCAGCCCCGGTACGTTCTGTGCCGGGGTTTTATTCCTTCCGGAATTAAGCGCCCCAATATTATCGTGAATTTCGCCCATTAATATTTCCAGCGAGCTGGTTAAGGCTAATGCTTTTTCAGTCGGCTCAAGATATAAGCCTTTGCGGAGAAATAACGGCTCATCAAAGAGTTGATTAAAACGCTTTAATGCCAGACTCACCGCAGGGCGTGACATCTCCAGACGCAAAGAGGCCTTTGCCATGCTGCCGCAGCGGACGATTTCAATAAATACAGGGATAAGATTTAAATCAATGCCGGTATTAGCACGGGAATAATTTTTCATTGCGTTTCTGCTCCACGAAATATCTGTCAAACTGTTATGGAAATAATGCAGGAGCAGTGGCGAATATTAAAGCGTGTTTTTTATAAACACTTATACGGTAAAATATATAAATGAACAGGGGAGCCGGATCGGCTCCCCTGAAGAGAGGGATTACGCGTCCGGGTACTCGCGGATAAAGCGTTCAACGTCTTCAACCATGTGGTTGTTGCCGACGAAGAACGAACGGCGCTGGTGAAGGCTTTCCGGCACGATCTCCAGAATACGCTCTTTACCGTCGCTCGCCTTACCGCCCGCCTGTTCGGCCAGGAACGCCATCGGGTTGCATTCGTACAGCAGACGCAGTTTCCCGTCCGGGTGGCTGGCGGTGCTTGGGTAGAGGTAGATGCCGCCTTTCAGCAGGTTACGGTGGAAATCCGCGACCAGAGAGCCAATATAGCGGGACGTGTACGGGCGCTGCGTCGCTTTATCTTCTTCCTGGCAGAATTTGATGTACTTCTTCACGCCGTTCGGGAAGCGGATGTAGTTACCTTCGTTAATGGAGTAGGTATTGCCCTTCTCCGGGAAGCGCATGCGTTCCTGGCTCAGACAGAAAACGCCCAGGGAAGGATCGTACGTAAAGGCGTGTACCCCGCAACCGGTGGTGTAGACCAGCATGGTGGAGGAGCCATAGACGACGTAACCGGCAGCAACCTGATTAATGCCCGGCTGCAGGAAATCTTCTTCGGTCACCGGCGTGCCAACAGGCGTGACGCGGCGGTAGATGGAGAAAATGGTACCGACAGAAACGTTAACATCAATGTTGGAGGAGCCGTCGAGCGGATCCATCAGAACAACGTATTTCGCGTGTTCACACCCTTCGAAAACAACAATTTCATCTTCTTCTTCGGAGGCGATACCCGCAACGATGTCGCGCGCGCGCAGTGCAGCTTTCAGTTTTTCATTTGCGAACAGATCGAGTTTCTGTTGAACCTCGCCCTGAACGTTCTCGGCACCGCTGGCACCCAGGATATCGACCAGACCGGCCTTGTTGATATCACGGTGGATGATCTTAGCGCCCAGCTTTATTGCCGACAGTAAAGCAGTGAGTTCACCGGTAGCATGAGAGAACTCGTGCTGCTTTTCGACAATAAATTCACCTAACGTTTTCATAACACTTTCCCTGCATCTTTGTGAGTAGAGCGATTGTATGTTCACTAAAACGACTAAAGCCCAACAATCTTAACAAATATTCAAATAGTAGCGCAGAGGTGAATCGCGCCAGCAACATACGGATTTACCTGAAATGCGTTTCACAGCCGCTAACATGTGAGTAAAATGTGCGCCACATTGAAGAAGGATAGTGACGTATGCGCATTCATATATTGGGGATTTGTGGCACTTTCATGGGCGGACTGGCAATGCTGGCGCGCTCGCTGGGCCATGAGGTGACAGGTTCGGACGCCAATGTGTATCCGCCAATGAGCACACTTCTGGAGAAACAGGGCATCTCTCTTATTCAGGGCTACGATGCCAGCCAGCTGGATCCCGAGCCGGACCTGGTGATTATTGGCAACGCCATGACCCGCGGCAATCCGTGCGTTGAGGCGGTACTGGAACGCAATATTCCGTTCATGTCCGGCCCGCAGTGGCTGCATGACTTCGTCCTGCGCGACCGCTGGGTGGTTGCCGTTGCCGGTACCCACGGCAAAACGACCACCGCGGGCATGGCGACCTGGATCCTCGAAGCCTGCGGCTACAAGCCGGGCTTCGTCATCGGCGGCGTACCGGGTAATTTCGACGTCTCTGCGCGTCTGGGAGACAGCCCGTTCTTTGTGATCGAAGCCGACGAGTATGACTGCGCGTTCTTCGACAAGCGCTCCAAGTTCGTGCACTACTGCCCGCGCACGCTGATCCTCAACAACCTTGAGTTTGACCACGCGGATATTTTTGACGATCTGAAAGCCATTCAGAAACAGTTCCACCACCTGGTGCGCATTGTTCCGGGCCAGGGCCGCATCATCCTGCCGGAAAACGACATCAACCTGAAGCAGACCCTGGCGATGGGCTGCTGGAGCGAGCAGGAGCTGGTGGGCGAGCAGGGCCACTGGCAGGCGAAGAAACTCAACGCCGATGCCTCCGAGTGGGAAGTGCTGCTCGACGGCGAAAAAGTGGGCGAGGTGAAGTGGGGCCTGGTGGGCGAACACAACATGCACAACGGCCTGATGGCGATTGCGGCAGCGCGTCACGTGGGCGTTCAGCCTGCGGATGCGGCCAATGCGCTGGGTTCGTTTATCAATGCCCGCCGCCGTCTGGAGCTGCGCGGTGAAGCCCACGGCGTCACCGTGTATGACGATTTCGCGCACCACCCAACGGCCATTCTGGCGACGCTTGCCGCCCTGCGTGGCAAAGTTGGCGGTACCGCGCGCATTCTGGCGGTGCTGGAACCGCGCTCGAACACCATGAAGATGGGCATCTGCAAAGACGATCTCGCGCCGTCGTTAGGACGTGCCGACGAAGTCTTCCTGCTGCAGCCGCAGCATATTCCGTGGCAGGTGGCGGAAGTGGCCGATGCCTGCATTCAGCCGGCACACTAGAGTGCAGATGTGGATACGCTCGCGGATATGGTGGTGAAAGCCGCTCAGCCCGGCGACCATATTCTGGTGATGAGCAACGGCGGTTTTGGTGGGATCCATCAGAAGCTGCTGGACGGGCTGGCGAAGAAAGCGGAAGCGGCCGCCGAGGCGTAAAAAAAGCCCGGTGGCGCTAGCGCTTACCGGGCCTACGTTCTTTTCCCCTCGCCCCTTCGGGGTGAGGGGAACGGATTACTCTTCGTTCTCAGACAGCTCGCGCAGATACTGGAAAATCAGGCGCGCAGACTTCGGCGGCTTATTCCCTTCTTTCTCTTTCTTCGCGTTGCGGATCAAGGAACGCAGCTGCTGGCGGTCGGCATCCGGCCACAGGTTCAGCACTTCCGGTACGGCGTCATCACCCTGTTCAATCAGACGATCGCGGATCTGCTCCAGCTTATGGAACAGCGCAACCTGCTGGTTGTGGCGGTTTTTCAGCTTGTCCAGCGCCTGGCGGATCGGATCGACGTCGCGCTGACGCAGCATTTTCCCGATAAGCTGAAGCTGGCGACGACGGCCTTCTTTTTTGATTTTCTGTGCCAGTTCAATGGCATCGCGCAGATCCTGGTCGAGCGGGATCTTATCCAGCGCGTTTTTACCCAGTTCTACCATTTCCGCGCCAAGCTGTTTTAACTCTTCGGCGTCACGTTTAATTTCACTTTTACTGACCCAGATGATCTCATCATCTTCGTCTTCGATGTCATCACCGGGAACGTCGTCGAGCCAGTCTTCGGGCTGCTTAGTCATGTCAGGCTCCTTAAAAAAAGAGGCTAATGTTACCAGTTAAGACGCGCACTGAAAAACGGTTCTCTGTTAGACTTCAGTTAACTCTCTCTTACAGTATGGCATTTGCGATGAAAGTAACCTCACAAGTTGAAGCGCAGCGTAAGATTCTGGAAGAAGCCGTCTCCACCGCGCTGATGCTTGCTTCAGAAAAATCAGATGGCGCCGAAGTGGCGGTCAGCAAAACCACCGGCATTAGCGTGAGCACCCGCTATGGCGAAGTGGAGAATGTTGAATTCAACAGCGACGGCGCGCTGGGTATCACGGTATACCACCAGAATCGCAAAGGCAGTGCGTCATCCACCGATCTCAGTCCGGATGCCATCGCCCGTACGGTGCAGGCCGCGCTGGATATCGCCCGTTATACCTCGCCGGATCCTTACGCCGGCGTGGCGGATAAAGATCTGCTGGCGTTTGACGCGCCGGATCTCGACCTGTTCCATCCGGCGGAAGTGACGCCGGACGAAGCGATTGAGCTGGCCGCCCGCGCCGAGCAGGCGTCCCTGCAGGCCGACAAGCGCATCACCAATACCGAAGGCGGCAGCTTTAACAGCCACTACGGCATCAAAGTCTTCGGCAACAGCCACGGCATGCTGCAGGGCTACTGTTCTACCCGCCACTCGCTCTCCAGCTGCGTCATCGCCGAAGAGAACGGTGACATGGAGCGTGACTACGCCTACACCATTGGCCGCGCGCTGGGGGATTTGCAGTCTCCTGAGTGGGTGGGTAAAGAGTGCGCCGAACGCACGCTGTCTCGCCTGTCGCCGCGCAAGCTCTCCACCATGAAAGCGCCGGTGATTTTTGCCAACGAAGTGGCGACCGGTCTGTTTGGCCATCTGGTGGGCGCTATCGCGGGCGGCTCCGTTTACCGTAAATCGACCTTCCTGCTCGACTCGCTGGGCAAGCAGATCCTGCCGGAATGGCTCACCATCGAAGAGCATCCGCACCTGCTGAAAGGCCTGGCCTCCACGCCGTTCGACAGCGAAGGCGTGCGCACCGAGCGTCGTGACATCGTGAAAGACGGCATTCTGACCCAGTGGCTTCTGACCAACTACTCCGCGCGCAAGCTGGGGCTGAAAAGCACCGGGCACGCGGGCGGCATTCACAACTGGCGCATTGCCGGGCAGGGCCTCAACTTTGAGCAGATGCTGAAAGAGATGGGCACCGGTCTGGTGGTGACCGAGCTGATGGGTCAGGGCGTCAGCGGCATCACCGGCGATTACTCTCGCGGCGCGGCGGGCTTCTGGGTTGAAAACGGCGAAATCCAGTATCCGGTGAGCGAAATCACCATCGCTGGCAACCTGAAGGACATGTGGCGCAATATCGTTACGGTCGGTAACGATATTGAAACACGCAGCAATATACAGTGTGGTTCTGTATTACTCCCGGAAATGAAAATCGCCGGACAATAGAGATAGCGTTTTGTTAATAATAAAAAAGGAAGTGAGCAATGCGTAAACATCTGTTAGCGATCGTCGCGGCTTCAACGCTGGTTCTTGGCTCTTCTGCGTTTGCTGCCGATCTTGAAGACGACATGGGCATCCTCGGGCAAAACCTGAAGGTGGTGCAGAAAACCGACAATGCGGCGGAAATGAAAGACGCGCTGACCAAAATGCGTGAAGCGGCGCTGGACGCACAAAAAGCGACGCCTCCTAAACTGGAAAGCAAAGCGGCAGACAGCGCAGAGATGAAAGACTACCGTCATGGCTTTGACGTGCTGGTCGGCCAGATCGACGGCGCGCTGAAGCTCGCTAACGAAGGCAAAGTGAAGGAAGCCCAGGCGGCGGCCGAGCAGTTTGTGACGACCCGTAATACGTATCACAAGAAATACCGTTAACCGATCGCGCATCTGACAAACAACCAGCGGGGGCCAGTGGCCCCCGTTTTTTTTTGCGCAGTAATAAGTAAACCCTATCGCCATCACATTTTTGCGTCACCACGCCTGAACGTTTTCGCTTCCCCGGCGCGCGTTTTGCCGCTGGAATACGTGATATTCATCACGCAAATGCCGTGATTAATCCAGGTTCACCGTATTTATGTGGCACAGATCACTGCTGCGGCTCCCCTTTCCACTTCGAAGTGGAAAACAACTCGCTACAAACAATTCCCCCCCAACGTTAGTTTTATTCCAGAGCCATTAACGGGGTAAGACCAGTGATTAACGGAGCGGTAATGAACGACGTTGGGGAACAGGCAGAGCAAACAGAACAGCTCGCGAACACCATGCTGCAGCAGGTTTATGCCCTGCTGGCCCGGAACAACATCATCCCCAATGCGGTACAGGAGCAGATGCTTACTTCCCACGTGCGCGCCATGGCGCACCGGTCCGTGACCGGCGAGCCGCTGCCGGAGGTTGAAGCAGAGCTGTTTGACGAAATTTCACCGGATTCAATGCGGCTTGCCCGTGAAGTGGTGGCGCAGTTTGGCAACCTTCCAGATGAAGAGGCCTGGCTGCTCTCCGTTCACTTTGAAGTCGCGAAAGACAACCTTTAAGGAGCAACACATGGAACAGATTACAGTCGTGATTGGCGATCGCCTGGGTAAAGGTCAGAAGGTGGCGGCCGGTGTGGAAAAAGCAGGTGGACGTGCGGTTGTCGTACCGGGCATGGCGGCAGACATGAAGCTCGGCGACGTAATGAAAGCGGAAAACGCCACCTTCGGCATCTCCTTCTGCGGCAGCGGCGGCGCGGGTGCCATCACCGCCCAGACCAAATATGGCTACAAGGCCAAATACGGCATGCGTTCCGTGGATGAAGGCGTCACCGCTATCAACGAAGGCTGCAACGTGCTGGGCTTTGGCTTTATGGATAAAGAAGAGCTGGGCGAGCGTCTGGTACAGGCGTGGCAGAAGAAATACGGCGCGTAAGCATGAAAGAACAGTTCACAACCACGGTGAGAGTGAAGGGGAAGGGCGACGCCAAAGCGCGCGCCTTTGCCGACGCGCTCAACCACGTTCAGGCCGCGGTGATGAAAGCCTCACCGCATATCTTACTGCGTATTGAGCCACAGGATGTGCAGGTCGTTCAGGCGCAAGAAGCGGTGCGAAAAGAAGCGTTTCTGTTCTTCTTTCTGCGCCGGGAAAGACGCACCTATAGCGTGGAGCTGGATGTGACCGTCAACGTGACCGCCATCAATCTCGACCAGGTGGATTTCGTCACGCAACGCTGATTATTCATAAAAGGGCAGACTGATGTTCTTAATTATATTAATAAAATCGCTCATCATCGGCGGCCTGGTAGGCGTCGGTGTCGGGGCCGGGGCTGCACGCATGTTTCATGCGCCTACCACTCAGGGTATGGGCGCGTTTCGTACGTTGGGGGAACTGAACTCCTGCGAAGGGGATCCGGCGTCCCACTTCTCCTTTGGGTTAGGCTTCTTCTTTAACGCCTGGGCCTCTTCCGTGGCCGCAGGGGCTTTCACACAGGACGTTGACCACCGCATCATCCCGAACTGGGGTGCGGCCGCGCTGATGATCAAAAACCGTAACGTCGGCGAAACGCTGCACGATCCGCGCAAAATGGCGATTGCCTGCGGCGTGATCGGCATGATCGTCGTGACCTTCCTTAACCTGACCGCCTCCTCCGTGCCCGCTGCGCTTCAGGTCACCGCCGTGAAGGTGCTTGTGCCTGCCGCGAACCTGCTGGTCAACACCGTGATGCCGGTGATCTTCTGGCTGGCGGCCATCGACGCGGGTAAAAAATCGGGCTTCTGGGCCACCATCTTTGGCGGCGCGGCGCAGCTGATTATGGGCAACGCCGTACCGGGCCTGGTGCTGGGGATCCTGATCGGTAAAGGCGTGGAAGAGAGCGGCTGGAACCACGTCACCAAAGTGATGATGGCGGCGATCGTTCTGCTGTTCGTGCTGAGCGGCTTCTTCCGCGGTTTCGACATGAAGATGATCGAATCCTTCCATCTGACCGTGCCGAACTGGCTCGACATGATCCACAACTCGCTCAGCGGTAAATAACAGGAGCCTCGACATGGAACAGAATAAAGGTTTTTGGTATGCCGACTGGTCGTTCCCGATCTTCGTTGGCCTGCTCTCCTCCGGCGTGTTTGCCGGGACGCACATGTACTACCTCTACGGCATCGGCGCGTTTAACGAAGTGGCCTTCGTGGCGATGCTGAAAGCGGGCATTGACACCGGCGTTTACGGCGCGGTGGCGGCGTTCGGCGCGAGCTTCCTGTTCGCCCGTATTATCGAAGGCTCGCTGGTCGGTATTCTCGACATCGGCGGGGCGATCCAGACCGGCGTGGGCCTCGGGGTTCCGGCGCTGCTGCTGGGCGCGGGGATCATGTTCCCGGTGACCAACTTCATTGCCGCGCTGATCACCGGCCTGGTGATTGGCCTTGCGATTGGCTACGTCATCATCCTGGCGCGTAAGTTCACCATCAACCAGAGCAACTCCACCTACGGCGCAGACGTGATGATGGGCGCGGGCAACGCTTCCGGCCGCTTCCTCGGACCGTTGATTATCCTCAGCGCCATGACCGCCTCCATTCCGATTGGCGTGGGTTCTCTGCTGGGTGCGCTGCTGTTCTACATCTGGCAGAAGCCCATTACCGGTGGCGCTATCCTCGGCGCAATGATTCTGGGCTGGCTGTTCCCGGTTGCCCTTTAATACCCGCGGGCGCTCCGGCGCCTGCCTTTTCAGGAGATCCTCATGTTTGATTTACTCCTGCGCCGTGCGCGCCTCGCCGACGATACCCTGACCGATATCGCCATTCAGGACGGGAAGATCGCCGCGACGGGCGACATAGACGCTCCCGCCCGCAAAACGGTGGAGCTAAACGGTGACGTATTCGTCAGCGCAGGCTGGATTGACTCCCACGTACACTGCTACCCGAACTCACCGATTTACCACGACGAGCCGGACAGCGTGGGCATTGCCACCGGCGTGACCACCGTGGTGGACGCGGGCAGCACCGGGGCCGACGACGTGGACGATTTCTACGCGATTACCCGCAAGGCCTCCACCGAGGTCTTTGCCCTGCTGAACATCTCCCGCGTGGGGCTGATTGCCCAGAACGAGCTGGCCAACATGGCCAATATTGACGCCGACGCGGTGAAAGAGGCGGTGAAACGCCATCCTGATTTTATCGTCGGCCTGAAGGCGCGCATGAGCAGCAGCGTGGTCGGTGAAAACGGCATCACGCCGCTGGCGCGCGCCAAAGCCATTCAGAAAGAGAACGGCGACCTGCCGCTGATGGTGCACATTGGCAACAACCCGCCGAACCTCGACGAAATTGCCGAGCTGCTGAGCTCTGGCGACATCATCACCCACTGCTACAACGGCAAGCCTAACCGCATTCTGACGCCCTCCGGCGAGCTGCGCGCCTCCATTACGTCTGCGCTGAAGCGCGGCGTGCGTCTGGACGTCGGCCACGGCACGGCAAGCTTCAGCTTTGAAGTGGCGAAACGCGCCATCGCGATGGGCATTCTGCCGCACACCATCAGCTCGGACATCTACTGCCGCAACCGCATCAACGGCCCGGTGGGCTCGCTGGCAAGCGTGATGTCGAAATTCCTCACCATCGGCATGTCATTGCCGCAGGTGATTGACTGCGTCACGGCGAACGCCGCCGACGGCCTGCGCCTGACGCGCAAAGGCCGCATTCAGCCGGGTCTTGATGCCGACCTGACGCTGTTCACCCTTAAACGTCAGCCGACGGTGCTGACGGATGCCGAAAACGACAGCCTACAGGCTGAACACATACTGGTGCCGCTTGCCGCGATCCGCGCGGGCAAGGGCTACATGACTGAACAAGGGAGCACGGAACATGCCTTCGATTTATGAGAAGTACCGCTTAAAGCAGGTTATCAACACCTCTGGCCGCATGACGGCGCTGGGCGTCTCCACGCCGCGTCCGGAGGTGGTACAGGCGGCGATGGACGGCATGAATCACTATTTCGAGATGAAGGATCTGGTCAATAAAACCGGAGAATACATCGCGAAGCTGCTGGACGTGGAAGGGGCGACGGTGGTCTCCTGCGCGTCGGCGGGCATTGCCCAGTCCGTGGCCGCGGTGCTGGTGAAAGACAGCGACTGGCTGCTGGAAAACCTGCACGTCACCCCGATTGAGAACAACGAGATCGTCCTGCCGAAAGGCCACAACGTGAATTTTGGCGCGCCGGTGGGCACCATGGTGGCGCTGGGCGGCGGCAGGCTGGTGGAAGCGGGCTACGCCAACGAATGTTCCGCCGATCAGCTGGCGGCGGCGATTACCCCACGCACGG
Organism: Enterobacter cloacae complex sp. 2021EL-01169; assembly: GCF_020733125.1. Classification (NCBI taxonomy): domain Bacteria; kingdom Pseudomonadati; phylum Pseudomonadota; class Gammaproteobacteria; order Enterobacterales; family Enterobacteriaceae; genus Enterobacter; species Enterobacter cloacae complex sp. 2021EL-01169. The sequence continues at coordinate 148,236 of NZ_JAJFTC010000007.1, read as the reverse complement.
CGGCGATCATGTACATCAAATCTCACCACTGCGTGCAGAAAAGCATGCTCAGCGTCGAGCAGGCGGCGGTTGTCGCACGTAAACACGACTTGCCGCTCATCGTCGATGCCGCGGCGGAAGAAGATCTGCACGCGTACTACCGCGCCGGCGCGGACCTGGTGATCTACAGCGGTGCAAAGGCGATCGAAGGCCCCACCAGCGGGCTGGTGATCGGCAAGACCCAGTACGTTGAGTGGGTGAAGCGCCAGACGGCGGGGATTGGCCGCGCCATGAAGGTGGGTAAAGAGGGCATTCTTGGCCTGACCTGCGCCATCGAACACTATCTGACGGCCACCAAAGAGAGCGGTGCCGAGATGGTGGCGAAAATGACGCCGTTTATCGAGGCGCTCAACACCCTGAACGGTGTGACCGCGCGCGTGGTCTGGGACAGCGCCGGACGCGACATCGCCCGCACCGAGATTAAGTTTGACGAAGCCACCACCGGCCTCGGCACGGGGGACCTGGTGGCGAAGCTCAAGCAGGGCGAGTACGCCATTTACTTCCGTGGCTACAAGGCCAACGAAGGGATTATCGAAGCGGACGTTCGCAGCGTAAACGCTGACCAGCTGAACATTGTGTACCGCCGCATTAGTGAAGTATTAGGACAGGAGAAAAACGCATGAAACTGACCCCCAACTTTTACCGTGACCGCGTCTGTCTGAACGTGCTGGCTGGCTCAAAGGCCAACGCCAGCGCCATCTACGAGGCGGCGGAAGGCCACGTGCTGGTGGGCGTGCTCTCCAAAAATTACCCGGACGTGGCGAGCGCCGTTGCCGATATGCGCGAATACGCGAAGCTGATTGATAACGCGCTCTCCGTTGGCCTGGGCGCGGGCGATCCGAACCAGTCGGCGATGGTGAGCGAGATCTCCCGCCAGGTGCAGCCGCAGCACGTTAACCAGGTCTTTACCGGCGTGGCCACCAGCCGCGCGCTGCTGGGACAGAACGACTCCGTGGTCAACGGTCTGGTCTCTCCGACCGGCACCGTCGGGATGGTGAAAATCTCCACCGGCCCGCTGAGCAGCGCGGCACCGGACGGCATCGTGCCGGTGGAAACGGCGATTGCTCTGCTGAAAGATTTCGGCGGCAGCTCTATCAAATACTTCCCGATGGGCGGCCTGAAGTGCCGTGACGAGTACAAAGCGGTAGCGGAAGCCTGCGCCCGTCACGACTTCTGGCTGGAGCCGACCGGAGGTATCGATCTGGAAAACTATGAGGAGATCCTGCAGATCGCCCTCGACGCGGGCGTGAGCAAAATCATCCCGCATATCTACAGCTCGATTATCGACAAAGCCAGCGGCGATACGCGTCCGGAAGATGTGCGTACCCTGCTGGAGATGACGAAGAAGCTGGTGAAGTAGAACTCACACCTATACAGGAGCCACCATGCACACCCGTACCTTGCTTGTCGCTTCACTCTCAATGTTCGCCACCGCCGCTGTCGCCCAGACGCAATACGCCTGGGTGGGTACCTATAATCCAAACGGTGAAGGGCTGTACCGTTTTACTGTTAACCCGCAAACCGGCGCGCTGAACGATAAAACACGGGTAAGCAAACTGCCGAATGCGGCGCAGTTGACCCTTTCACAGGACGGCAAAACGCTGTATCTGGCAAGCGAAGTGGAGCAGGGCGTGGTGCAGGCGCTGCGCGTCGGCGATAACGGTGAGCTGAGCGAGCTCAGTCAGGTGGCCTCCGGCGGTGCGGGGCCGGTTTACCTGTCGCTGACGCCGAACGGTCGCCATCTTCTGGTGGCGAACTACGTCAGCGGATCTATCGCGGTGCTGCCCGTTAACGCAGACGGCAGCCTGGGTGACGCCACGGACACACATCAGGATCAAGGCGAACCGGGCGCGGCGAAGCCGGCAGCTGCCGTCGAGGGCAGTTTCGCGATCAGCGATCATAACGGCCCCCATGCGCACATGATCGCCGCCGATCCGAGCGGGAAATACGTGTTTTCCACCGATCTGGGGCTGGATCGCATCTACCAATACCGCTTTGACGATCGGACAGGAAAGCTGACGCCGAACGATCCGCCGTTTATCAGCGCCTCCTCGAAAGGCGCCGGGCCGCGCCACTTTGTCTTTACGCCGAAGGGCGATGCCCTGTGGCTGATTAACGAAGAGGCGTCGACGCTCACCCGGTATACCGTGAATACCAACGGCACCCTGAAAGAGGGTAAAACGGTTTCTGCCCTGCCGGAAGGTTACAAAGGCACCAGCTTTGCTGCCGGGCTCGCATTAAGCGCCGACGGTAAGCAGCTGTATGTGGCTAACCGTTTGCATAACAGCATCGGGCACTTTACCGTAACGGCGGAGGGCTCGCTGACGCATCAGGACGATGTGTGGACGCGCGGTGACTACCCGCGCACCCTGACGCTCGATAAACAGGGGCGCTGGCTGTACGTCATGAACCAGCGCAGCGACAACATTACCCGCTTCCGCGTGGCGCAGGACGGGAAATTGAGCTTTGAGCCAGACTATACCCCGGTCGGCAGCCCATCCCAGATGGTCATTTCACCTTAAGCCGTAAGAGGACAACGACGTGCGATTTCCGAACCAACGTTTGGCGCAACTTTTCGACCTGTTGCAAAACGAGACGCTGCCGCAGGACGAGCTGGCGCAGCGGCTGTCGGTCTCCACGCGAACCGTCCGTGCGGACATCACCGCCCTGAACGCGCTGCTGGCCAGCCACGGCGCGCAGTTCATCCTGAGCCGGGGCAACGGCTACCAGCTCAAAATTGAGGATGCCGAGCGCTATCAGCAACTTCAGGCATCCCACCCGCGCGCGCTGCGTATCCCGCGGACCGGGCCGGAGCGCGTGCATTATCTGGTGGTGCGTTTTCTGACCTCTGCGTTTTCGCTTAAGCTGGAGGATCTGGCGGACGAATGGTTCGTCAGCCGCGCGACGCTGCAGAGCGATATGGCAGAGGTGCGCGAGTGGTTCCACCGTTACAACCTGACGCTGGAAACCCGTCCTCGCCACGGGATGAAGCTGTTTGGCAGCGAGATGTCGACCCGCGCCTGCCTGACCGATCTGCTCTGGGAGCTGGCGCAGCAGGACAGCCTGAACCCGCTGGTAACCGACGTGGCGCTCAATGCGGGCGTGGCGGAGCAGATGGTGCCGGTGCTGCACGACGCCTTGACCCGTCACCACATTCGCCTGACCGATGAAGGCGAGCTGTTCCTGCGCCTGTACTGCGCGGTGTCGGTACGTCGCATCAGCGAAGGTTACCCGCTGCCGGAATTCCATGCCGAAGACGTGGAAGAGAACGTGCGCGAGGCGGCGAAGGATATCGCGGTCACCATCCAGCAGCTGGCGGGCAAGGCGCTTTCGCCGTCGGAGGAGAGCTGGCTGTGCGTGCACATTGCGGCGCGGCAGATTCAGGAGATCGCGCCCAGCGCCATTAACGCTGACGACGACGAGGCGCTGGTCAACTATATCCTGCGCTATATCAACACTCACTATAACTACAACCTGCTCAGCGACGCGCAGCTGCACGCGGATCTGCTCACGCACATCAAAACCATGATCACCCGCGTGCGGTATCAAATCATGATCCCCAATCCGCTGCTGGATAACATCAAGCAGCACTACCCGATGGCGTGGGACATGACGCTGGCGGCGGTGTCGAGCTGGGGCAAATACACGCCGTATGTGATCAGCGAAAACGAGATTGGCTTCCTGGTGCTGCATATTGGCGTCGGGCTTGAGCGCCACTACAACATCGGCTACCAGCGTCAGCCGCGCGTGCTGCTAGTGTGCGACGCCGGTAATGCCATGGTGCGCATGATTGAGGCGGTACTGCAGCGTAAATACCCGCAGATTGAGGTGACGCGCACGCTCACCCTGCGCGAGTACGAGCTGGCGGAAACCATTAGCGAAGACTTTGTGATCGCGACCGCCCGCGTCAGCGAAAAGTCGAAACCGGTGGTGATGATCGCCCCGTTCCCGACCGACTACCAGTTAGAACAGATTGGCAAACTGGTGCTGGTGGACCGCACCCGTCCGTGGATGCTGGATAAATACTTCGACGCGGCCCATTTCCGCATTATCGACAAGCCGATCGATCAGCAGACGCTCTTCCGCGAGCTGTGTGAACAGCTTGAAGCAGAGGGCTTTGTCGGTGCGGAGTTTCTGGATTCGGTTGTTGAACGTGAAGCTATTGTCAGCACCATGCTCGGCGACGGCATCGCGCTGCCGCACTCCCTCGGCCTGCTGGCGCAGAAAACGGTGGTCTACACCGTGCTCGCCCCGCACGGCGTGCAGTGGGGCGACGAAACCGCGCACGTTATCTTCCTGCTCGCCATCAGCAAAAGCGAGTACGAAGAGGCGATGGCGATTTACGATATCTTCGTCACTTTTCTGCGCGAGCGGGCGATGTCACGGCTCTGTAGCTGCGAGGATTTCGCCGGGTTTAAGGCGGTGGCGATGGAGAGTTTGAGTCGTTTTTGAGAGGCGTTATCCAGAATTCGATGTAATGCGAATGTAATGCTAAACTGCATTACACATTCGATTTTTCTGGAGGCATAATGGCCACGCTAAACGTCCGTCTGGATGACAAACTCAAAAACGAGGCTTATGCCGTGCTGGAAAAACTCAATATTACCCCAACGGAAGCGGTGCGATTGCTGTTTCAGTACGTTGCTGAAACGGGGCGCATGCCGGTGAAAACGGTCACCATCAGCGACAGCGAAGATGCGCTGATACAGACAGTCCGGGAGCGACTGGCTAATCCGCAAAAGGGGATAAAGGTTAGTCTGGATGACTTATGAACTGGAATTTGACCCGAGGGCGTTAAAGGAGTGAAGCAAGCTGGGGGATACGGTCAAAAACCAGTTTAAGAAGAAACTTGTGGGGGTATTGGCAAAACCCCGGGTCGAATCGGCCCGCCTGCATAATCTGCCTGATTGCTACAAAATCAAACTCAAGGCGTCTGGCTATCGCCTGGTTTATCAGGTTCAGGACAGCGTTATAACGGTATTTGTTATCGCCGTTGGGAAAAGAGAGAAATCAGCCGCTTATCACGACGCAAATAAACGGCTTAAGCGTTCATCGCAAATGATGCACAACCTGGTTGCTGCTGCCTCGCCAGATGAGTGCCGGGTCTTTTAAATCCTGCATGAACTTGCCGTCGACCAGCACGTTAATCAGATCCACGACTTCCATTTGCTGCGCATTCAGTTCATCCAGCTTGTAGCCCGTCCAGACCCAGATATCTTTTCCCGGACACTCTGCGCGAATGCGCTTCACCAGCTTCAACATATCCGGCACGTTTTGCGGGTGCAGGGGATCGCCGCCGGAGAGCGAGATCCCCTGGCGTTTGATGCGCGTGTCGTTCAGGTCGTTGATGATTTTATCTTCCATCTCCGCGGTGAACGGCATGCCGGAATTGAGTCGCCAGGTGCTTTTGTTGTAGCAGCCGGGGCATTCGTGGACGCAGCCTGAAACAAACAGGGTGCAGCGGGTGCCGGGGCCGTTGACGATGTCGACAGGGTAGTACTGGTGATAGTTCATTGCGAATAACCACGCCGGGTGGCGCTGCGCTTACCCGGCCTACAAAAGAGAGCGTTCCGTAGGCCCGGTAAGCGCAGCGCCACCGGGCATTAATGTGGCAGCGGATTAACCGATCTGCCCATTTCCCAGATGCTTCACGCGGCGCTTCACTTCTTCCTGTTTGCCAGCGTTAAACGGACGGGCGTCCGGGCTGCCGAGATAGCCGCATACGCGACGGGTCACGGAGACGCGAGCCGCATCGTGGTTGCCGCATTTCGGGCAGGTGAAGCCTTTACTGGTACATTCAAACTCACCGGTGAAGCCGCACTCGTAACACTCATCAATTGGCGTGTTGGTCCCGTAATACGGCACGTGCTGGTAGCTATAGTCCCACACGTCCTCCAGCGCCTTCAGGTTGTGCTGAATGTTCGGGTACTCGCCGTAGCAGATGAAGCCGCCGCTGGCGATCGGCGGATAGGCCGCTTCGAAGTCGATCTTGTCGTACGGGTTCACCTTTTTCTCGACGTCGAGGTGGAAGCTGTTGGTGTAGTACCCTTTATCGGTCACGCCTTCCACAATCCCGAATTCGGCGGTGTCCAGACGGCAGAAGCGGTCGCACAGGTTCTCGCTCGGGGTGCTGTACAGGCTGAAACCGTAGCCGGTTTCCTCTTTCCACTGGTCTACCGCGTCACGCAGGCGCTGAACGATGGCGATGCCTTTCTCACGCAGGGCTTCGCTGTCGTACATGTGCGTGTCGCCAAACAGGGCGTTGATAGTCTCGTGGATGCCGATGTAGCCCAGCGAAATCGACGCGCGGCCGTTTTTGAAGATCTCGGACACGTCATCGTCCGCCTTCAGGCGCACGCCGCAGGCCCCTTCCATATAGAGGATCGGCGCCACGCGGGCTTTGACCCCTTCGAGGCGCGCAATGCGGGTCATCAGCGCCTTACGCGCCAGTTGCAGGCGCTCATCCAGCAGTTTCCAGAATTCAGCTTCATTACCTTTTGCCTCCAGCGCGATGCGCGGCAGGTTCAGGCTGATGACGCCCAGGTTGTTACGCCCGTCGTGGATCTGCTCGCCGTTTTCGTCTTCGTACACGCCGAGGAAGCTGCGGCAGCCCATTGGCGTTTTAAACGAACCGGTCACTTTGACGACCTGATCGTAGTTCAGGATGTCCGGGTACATGCGCTTGCTCGCGCACTCCAGCGCCAGCTGTTTGATGTCGTAGTTCGGGTCACCAAACTTGTGGTTCAGGCCGTCGCGAATCGCGAACACCAGTTTCGGGAACACGGCGGTTTTACGGTTTTTGCCGAGGCCGGAAATACGGTTGCGCAGGATCGACTGCTGGATCAGGCGTGATTCCCAGCTGGTGCCCAGCCCAAAGCCGAAGGTTACAAACGGCGTCTGGCCGTTGGCGGTGTGCAGCGTGTTCACCTCATATTCCAGCGACTGGAAGGCGTCGTAGCACTCTTTCTCGGTACGGGAATGCGCATAGCCGTCCGCGTCCGGAATCTGCCACTCTTCGGCGGTTTTACGGTGCTTGTTGAAGCTCGCCGTCACGAACGGGGCCAGCACTTCGTCAATGCGGTTAATGGTGGTGCCGCCGTAAATATGGCTGGCGACCTGAGCGATGATCTGCGCCGTGACCGCGGTAGCCGTGGAGATCGACTTAGGCGGTTCAATCTCCGCGTTACCCATTTTAAAGCCGTGGGTCAGCATGCCTTTGAGATCGATCAGCATGCAGTTGAACATCGGGAAGAACGGCGAATAGTCGAGATCGTGGTAGTGGATCTCGCCGCGCTCGTGCGCCGAGACCACGTCGCGCGGCAGCAGATGCTGACGGGCATAGTGTTTGGCGACGATACCGGCCAGCAGGTCGCGCTGGGTGGGGATCACTTTACTGTCTTTATTGGCGTTTTCATTGAGCAGCGCAGAGTTGGTCTGCTCCACCAGGCCACGGATCTCCTGGTTCAGGCGGCCGCGCTTCTCGCGCTGCACGTCTCGATCGTGGCGGTACTCAATGTAGGCGCGCGCCAGCTGCTTGTAGGGCCCTGCCATGAGCTGGTTCTCAACCGCGGTCTGGATCTCGTTGATATCAACCTGGCTGCGTTCATTCATCTGGCTGCTAACGACTTCTGCGACGGTGGCGCAGTAATCTGCGTCATCGACTCCCGCTGCTTTAGCTGCACGCAGAATGGCTTCCTGGATGCGCTCTGATTTAAACGGCACTTTACAGCCATCACGTTTCATCACATGCGGTGTCATGATCACTCCATTTTTAAAAACAGGTTATCCACAGAGGTGGAGAAGTATTCACCGGACGCATTTCCCGCCAGGCCAAAGACTTCCCGCGTTCCCAGCTCGTGTTATCCACAATTCCGGCCAGCGTAAGCGCCGTCTTGTTGTTGGAATAGTAGACGATAAATACAAGATGTTGGGTCGGCGTGCATTTTAAGTGCTACATATAGTGATTTGCATCAAACATGTTTGCGATTTATTTGATGCAGAACAAAGTAAAAAGACGAGAGTACAAACGACGGGCGCTTCAGCGATTGTAAAGGCGGGCGAGAAAAATCTGATTAATTATTCAACAAAAACAGTAAAGTAAGCCGGGTGCTGAGCCGCACCCGGCAGGGGAAAGTTACTGCTGCAACCACCAGACGGCTTCAAACGGACGGAGTGACGTCGTTTGCGGTGCCGGGTAGTTACTCATCAGCACCTGCGACTTATCGCTGAGAGCCTCTGTTTGCCATTCCTGAGGCGTATTACTCAGGTTCGCCACCACCATCAGCGTCTGCCCCTGCCACTGGCGGCGATAGCACCACAGGGAAGGGTGTTCCGGCAGGAGATCCTCATAATCCCCCCACGTCAGCACCGGCAGGGTTTTGCGCAGGCGAATCAGCGACTGGTAGGTGTAGAACACCGAATCCGCATCGTCCAGCGCCGCGCGGGCGTTCACGGTTTCGTAGTTATCGCAGACGCCAATCCACGGCTCGCCCTCGGTAAAGCCCGCGTTGTGCGACGCGTCCCACTGCATTGGGGTTCGCCCGTTGTCGCGGGACTTGCTCGCCAGAATCGCCAGTAATTCATCCGGCTCGCGGCCGCTGGCGCGCAGTTCGGCGAACATGTTCAGACTTTCCACGTCGCGGTAATCGGTGATGCGGCTGAAGTGCGGGTTGGTCATGCCAAGCTCTTCACCCTGATAGATATACGGCGTGCCCTGCATCCCGTGCAGCACCATGCCGAGCATTTTCGCGGCGTGAACCCGGTATTCTCCTTCGTCACCGAAGCGCGACACGATGCGCGGTTGATCGTGGTTACACCAGAACAGCGCATTCCAGGCTTTGTTGTGCATCCCCTGCTGCCAGTGGCGGAAGAGGGTTTTCAGCGCCACGAAGTCCGGCTTCGCCAGCGTCCACTTTTCGCCGCCGGGGTAATCCACCTTCAGATGATGGAAGTTAAAGGTCATCGACAGCTCGCGCCCGTCGAGAGACGCATACTGCTGGCAGTTCTCCAGCGAGGTCGAGGACATCTCGCCTACCGTCATCAGGTTGCGCGGGGTAAAGACGTCGCGGCTCATCTCCTGGAGATATTCATGAATGCGCGGCCCGTCGGTATAGAAGCGGCGACCGTCGCCGATGTTGTCGTCCGGGAAATCCTGATCTTTTGAAATCAGGTTAATGACGTCCAGACGCAGGCCGTCCACGCCGCGATCGGCCCAGAACTCGCACACCTTTTTCAGCTCGGCGCGCACCGCCGGGTTTTCCCAGTTGAGGTCCGCCTGCTCTGGGGCGAACAGGTGCAGGTAATACTGCTCGCTCTCGGCGTGCCAGCGCCAGGCGTTGCCGCCAAACTTGGAGCGCCAGTTGTTGGGAAGCTGCTCCGGCGTGCCGTCTCGCCAGATGTAGAACTGGCGGTACGGGCTCGCTTTGTTCAGCGACTCGCGGAACCAGGCGTGCTGCGTGGAGGTGTGGTTAAACACCATGTCCAGCACGATGCGAATGCCGCGCGCGTGCGCCTCAGCGACCAGCTCGTCGAAATCATCCAGCGTGCCGTAGGCCGGATCGATGGCGGTGTAGTTCGCCACGTCGTAGCCGTTGTCCACCTGCGGAGAGATATAAAACGGCGTCAGCCAGATGGCGTCAATGCCGAGGGTTTTAAGATAGTCCAGACGCTGCGTCACGCCGCGTAAATCGCCGGTGCCGCTGCCGGTGGTGTCCTGGAAACTCTTTGGGTAAATCTGGTAGATGACGCCGTTCTGCCACCAGTGAGGAAGGGTATTCATAATGCGTTCCTGCAAATGCGAAGGGGCGCAACTGCGCCCCGAAAGATGAAGTTAAACAATCTGCAGCGAGCCCTGACGGAACTTACGCTGGTAAACCACGGTGGTCAGCGCCATTGGGACGATAATGGCGATGGCCATTGCCAGGGCAAACACCTGCCAGTAAGCGGGCTGGATGGAGAGGATGCCCGGCAGGCCGCCGACGCCAATCCCGTTCGCCATCACGCCGTTCAGTCCACACACCAGGCCTGCCAGACCGGAACCGATCATCGCGCAGAGCATCGGGAAGCGGTATTTCAGGTTGATACCGTACATTGCCGGTTCGGTGACGCCGAGGTAGGCGGAGATGGCCGCCGGAACGGAGATCTCGCGTTCGTTGTGCTTGCGGCTGACGATAATGATGCCGGTCACCGCGGACGCCTGGGCAATGTTAGACAGGGCGATAATCGGCCAGACCGGCGTGCCGCCGAGGCTCTGGATCATCTGCATATCAATCGCCAGCGTGGTCTGGTGCACGCCGGTGATCACCAGCGGGGCGTACAGGAAGCCAAACAGCGCGGCGCCAATCGGGGCGAAGCTGCCGGTCATCAGGTGACGCACCGCGAAGGCCACGCCGTCGCCAATCATGCGGCCAAACGGACCGATAAAGGCATGCGCCAGGAAGACCGCCAGAATCAGCGAGCACACCGGCACCACCACCAGATAAAGGTAATCCGGCACGATGCGTTTCAGTCGGGTTTCAATAAAGCCCAGCGCCAGGCCCGCCAGCAGGGCCGGAATGACCTGCGCCTGATAGCCTACTTTGGCGATGGTAAACAGGCCAAAGTTCCACACCTCCGGCACCTGTTGACCAAGTAAGTAAGCGTTCATTAACTGCGGAGAGACCAGCGTGACGCCGAGTACAATACCGAGGATCGGCGTACCGCCCATCTTGCGCACCGCGGACCAGCAAATCCCGACCGGCAGATAGAAGAAGATCGCTTCGCCAATCAGCCACAGGAAGTCGTACACGGTTTTCAGCGCCGGGTACATCTGCGCCAGGGTTTTGCCGTCACTCATCGGCACGTCGCCGATGACGTTACGGAAGCCTAAAATCAGGCCTCCGCTGATCAGCGCCGGCAGCAGCGGGAAGAAGATCTCCGCGAAGTGGGAAATCAGCTGCTCGTGCCACTTCATATTCTGGCGCGCAGCCTTCTTGGCCTGCTCTTTATCCGCCGCGCTGTGCCCGGTGGTCGCAAGCAGAGCCTGATAGTAATCGCCCACTTCGGTACCGATAACCACCTGGAACTGTCCGGCGTTGGTAAAGCAGCCTTTCACCATCGAGAGCTCTTCAATGGCCTTCGGGTTGGCTTTAGCCGGGTCGTTCAGCACGAAGCGCAGGCGGGTAATGCAATGGCTAACGGTTGCGATGTTTTCGCGGCCGCCGACCAGGACGATCAGCTGATCAATATCTGCTTGTTTGACTTTACTCATCATGAAACCTCATGACAGATGGTGAGGGGGTGTAATGACCTGAGCGCAAGCCTACTCCTTCAGCGTGACGGCGAAAATGGGAACGTTCCCGAAATCGGGCGAAGATCACAATAAACCGATTGGTGGGGGTTATGAAAGGTGGGCAGGAATAACGATCTGACGCGGCTCTGCGCGCCCGTTGATCTGCTCGATCAGCTGCGCGGCGGCCTGTCTGCCGGACTCAGCGTAGCCCGGATCGACGGTGATGATCTCCGGGTGCAAAAACTTCATCAGCGGCGTGCTGCCGACGCTCGCGACCTGCAGACCGTCGATACGCTGCTCCTGCAGATATTTACTCGCGCCCAGCGCCAGCGTATCCGTGGCGCACACCAGCGCGGTGGTCTGCGGCGTCAGGACGCTGGCGACCTGCTCGTAGCCCTGCTTCATGCCCAGCCCCGGCAGGGAGGCCACGGCGGAGAGGTTGTGCTTTTTGCAAAACGCCAGATAGGCCTCATGGCGTCGCTTGCCGGTGGTAACGTCCGCGTGCGGTACGCCGAGGAAGCTGATGTGGCGATGGCCTTCGTCAAACAGGCGCTGCATCAGGGTGATAATCGCGCCCTCGTCGTCATAGCAGACGGAGGCAAAACCGTGGGCATCGCGCGCCAGCAGCACCAGCGACGGCTGCCAGGGTTTCAGCATCTCGTCTTTAATGCCGGTAAAGCCGAACAGCACCACGCCGTCAATGTTGCGCCGCTGGAGCATCCCCAGATGCTCTTCTACCAGCTGGGGCGAGAACTGGCTCTCCATCATGATCGGGTCATATCCCTGCTCGTAGAAGGCGGGCAGCATGGTCTGCACGGCAAGATTTTCAGACAGAGAATCCAGACGCGAGACAATGATGGCGACCACTTTGTCACTCTGCCCGCGCATGGCGCGCGCGGAGCGGGAAGGGGAAAAGCCGTGCTGATTCATGACCGCCTCAACGCGCTCGCGGGTGCGTTCGCTGACGCCGCTTTCGTTGTTCAGCACGCGTGAGACGGTCGATTTCCCCACGCCGCTTAAACGCGCGATGTCTTTAATCGTAAGGCGGTTCTGCATGCTGTATTCCCTGTAACAACGACAATGTAGTGAATTGAGCCTAATGCTATAGCGCGATTTCGCTATGGGCTAAATCTGGTTTACGTTCGGTTTATTTGCAGGGGGGTATAATACCGCCCGAATCATCAAAAAGGGTACGCTTAAATCCTTATACTGCGCGGCGACACCCTACTTTTTACTTACCGGAGGCTTCATGGATCCCGATCCCACACCTCTCCTGAACGGGAGAATGCGTTCTTTCCGGTAAGCCAGCCTGTTGCTGACTCACCGGTGATGTGAGGCAGCAGCGTTCCAAACGTTCCTGCTTGAAAAATTGAGTGCCTCTCAGGTACGGCTTTGCCACGCCTGAAGGAAATGCTGCGTCTGCCTTTGCGGATGCGGAGGAATGACGATGTTTAAAAATATCACCCGGCAGCTGCAGGCCCTGCTGAGCCGCCACCTGCCACACCGTCTTGTTCAGCGCGACCCGCTGCCAAACGCCAAAAACATAGCGGGGGCGGCGATCCCCGCGTCCTTGACCGAACGCTGCCTGAACGTGGCGGCGATGGATGAAAACGAAGTCTGGCGCGCCTTTGGCGGGCACCCGGAAGGGCTGAATGCGGCAGAAGTGGAAAAAATCCGCGCCGTGCATGGCGATAACCTCATTCCGGCGCAGAAGCCGTCTCCGTGGTGGGTGCATCTGTGGCTCTGCTACCGCAACCCGTTCAACCTGCTGCTGACCGTGCTCGGCCTCATCTCCTACGCGACGGAAGATCTGTTTGCCGCAGGGGTGATTGCCCTGATGGTGGGCATCTCCACGCTGCTGAACTTTATTCAGGAGGCCCGCTCCACCAAAGCGGCGGACGCCCTGAAGGCGATGGTCAGCAACACCGCGACCGTCTCGCGCGTGATCAACGATCTCGGCGAAAACGCCTGGGTGGAATTGCCTATCGACCAGCTGGTGCCGGGCGATCTGGTGAAGCTGGCCGCGGGGGACATGATCCCGGCGGATTTACGCATCATCCAGGCGCGCGATCTGTTTGTGGCGCAGGCTTCCCTGACCGGCGAATCCCTGCCCGTTGAGAAGGTGGCGCGCAGCCGCGACCCGCAGCAGATGAACCCGCTCGAGTGCGACACCCTGTGCTTTATGGGGACCACGGTCGTCAGCGGCACCGCGCAGGCGATTGTCACTGCCACCGGGGGCAACACCTGGTTTGGTCAGCTTGCCGGGCGCGTCAGCGAGCAGGAGAGCGAGCCGAATGCCTTCCAGAAAGGGATTGGCCGCGTCAGCATGCTGCTGATCCGCTTTATGATGGTGATGACGCCAATCGTGCTGCTGATCAACGGCTACACCAAAGGCGACTGGTGGGAAGCGGCGCTGTTTGCGCTCTCCGTGGCCGTCGGCTTAACGCCGGAAATGCTGCCGATGATTGTCACCTCTACGCTGGCGCGCGGGGCGGTGAAGCTCTCTAAACAGAAGGTGATCGTCAAACACCTCGACGCCATTCAAAACTTTGGCGCGATGGACATTCTCTGCACCGATAAAACCGGCACCCTGACGCAGGACAAAATCGTGCTGGAGAACCACACCGATATCTCCGGCAAAACCAGCGAGCGCGTGCTGCACAGCGCGTGGCTCAACAGCCATTACCAGACCGGGCTGAAAAACCTGCTCGACGTCGCCGTGCTGGAAGGCGTGGACGAGGAGGCCGCCCGCACGCTCTCCGGCCGCTGGCAGAAGGTGGATGAGATCCCGTTCGACTTCGAGCGCCGCCGTATGTCGGTGGTGGTGAGCGAGCAGCCGAACGTGCATCAGCTGATCTGCAAAGGGGCGCTGCAGGAGATCCTCAACGTGTCGACGCAGGTGCGCTATAACGGCGACATCGTGCCGCTGGACGACACCATGCTGCGCCGCATCAAGCGCGTCACCGACAACCTCAACCGTCAGGGGCTGCGCGTGGTGGCGGTGGCGAGCAAGTTCCTGCCCGCGCGGGAGGGGGATTACCAGCGTATTGACGAATCCGATCTGATCCTCGAGGGCTACATCGCCTTCCTCGATCCGCCGAAAGAGACCACCGCCCCGGCGCTGAAGGCGCTGAAGGCGAGCGGTATTACCGTGAAAATCCTCACCGGCGACAGCGAGCTGGTGGCGGCCAAAGTGTGCCACGAGGTTGGGCTGGACGCGGGCGACGTGGTGGTGGGGAGCGATATTGAACGTCTCTCTGATGACGAACTGGCGAAGCTGGCCCAGCGCACGACGCTGTTTGCTCGCCTGACGCCGATGCACAAAGAGCGTATCGTCACCCTGCTTAAGCGAGAAGGGCACGTGGTGGGCTTCATGGGCGACGGCATCAACGACGCGCCCGCCCTGCGTGCGGCGGATATCGGTATCTCCGTAGACGGGGCGGTGGATATTGCCCGCGAAGCGGCGGATATCATTCTGCTGGAAAAGAGCCTGATGGTGCTGGAGGAGGGCGTGATCGAAGGGCGCCGTACCTTTGCCAATATGCTCAAGTACATCAAGATGACCGCCAGCTCCAACTTCGGTAACGTCTTCAGCGTGCTGGTGGCGAGCGCGTTTCTGCCGTTCCTGCCGATGCTGCCGCTGCACCTGCTGATCCAGAACCTGATGTATGACGTGTCTCAGGTGGCGATCCCGTTTGATAACGTGGACGACGAGCAGATCCAGAAGCCGCAGCACTGGAACCCGGCAGATCTCGGGCGTTTCATGCTGTTCTTTGGCCCGATCAGCTCCATCTTCGACATCCTGACCTTCTGCCTGATGTGGTTTGTGTTCCACGCCAACACCCCGGAACACCAGACGCTGTTCCAGTCCGGCTGGTTCGTGGTCGGGCTGCTGTCGCAGACGCTGATTGTGCACATGATCCGCACCCGCCGCATTCCGTTCATCCAGAGCCGCGCCGCGTGGCCGCTGATTGTGATGACGGGCATTGTGATGGCGCTCGGCATCGCGCTGCCGTTCTCACCGCTGGCGAGCTACCTGCAGCTGCAGGCGCTGCCGCTGAGCTACTTCCCGTGGCTGGTGGCGATCCTCGCCGGTTATATGGTGCTGACCCAGATGGTGAAAGGGTTCTATGCGCGTCGGTATGGGTGGCAGTAACGGCAAGCCCGGTGGCGCTGCGCTTACCGGGCCTACGATCCGAACGTAGGCCGGGTAAGGCGAAGCCGCCACCCGGCAATAGCTTTCCTCCCAAATTCAACAACCTGTGATCTCCGTCGGCGCATTCGCTTGACGACAAATTGAGCGCATGTTAACAGAATGTTTTGCCTTTATTTGGCCCGTCAGATAAGGAACATTCATGTTACGGTACAGTCTCTTAACCGCCGGGCTGATGCTCGGCGCCTCTGCCTTTGCCGCCCCGGCAGGGGATCTCCCCTTAATGCCCTGGCCTGCGAAGGTCGAACGCCCGACGACCCAGGGCGCACTGGTGCTCAGCAACAACGTATCCATTAGCGTCAGCGGGGACGATCTCGGTGACGCCGTCAACCGTCTGCGCCAGCGCATCGCCCTGCAAACCGGCTGGACGCTGCAGCCTCAGGCTGAAAAGCCAGACAAACCGACCATCCGCATCGCGATTGCCAAAAAGGTGAAGCCGCAGCCGCTGCCGGACAGCGACGAAAACTATAAGCTCACGGTGGATGCCAACGGCGTGAACATCTCTGCCAACACCCGCTTCGGTGCCTTGCGCGCCATGGAAACCCTGCTCCAGCTGATGCAGAACGGAGCGGAAAACACCTCGATCCCGTGGGTGACCATTGAAGATTCACCGCGCTTCCCGTGGCGCGGGCTGCTGCTCGATTCGGCACGCCACTTTATCCCGCTGCCGGATATTAAACGCCAGATCGACGGCATGGCCGCGGCGAAGCTCAACGTGCTGCACTGGCATTTGACCGACGACCAGGGCTGGCGCTTCAGCTCGAAGCGTTATCCAAAATTAACCCAGCTTGCCAGCGACGGGCTGTTCTACACGCCTGAGCAGATGCGCGAGGTGGTGCGTTACGCCGCCGAGCGCGGCATTCGCGTGGTGCCGGAGATCGACATGCCGGGCCACGCCTCGGCGATTGCCGTGGCCTACCCGGAGCTGATGAGCGCCCCGGGGCCGTACGCCATGGAACGCCACTGGGGCGTGCTGAAGCCGGTGCTGGATCCCACAAAAGACGCAACTTACGCTTTTGCCGACGCGATGGTCAGCGAACTGGCGGCGATCTTCCCCGATCCGTATCTGCACATCGGCGGCGACGAAGTGGACGACAGCCAGTGGAAAGCGAACCCGGCTATCCAGCAGTTTATGCGCGACAACAGGCTGGCGGACAGCCACGCGCTGCAGGCGTACTTCAACCGCAAGCTGGAAACGATCCTCGAGAAGCATCGCCGCCAGATGGTCGGCTGGGATGAGATCTACCATCCCGATCTGCCGAAAAGCATTCTGATCCAGTCCTGGCAGGGCCAGGACGCGCTGGGGCAGGTGGCGCAGAACGGCTACAAGGGCATTCTGTCGACCGGCTTTTATCTCGACCAGCCTCAGTCCACCGCCTATCACTACCGCAACGAGATCGTCCCGCAGGGGTTAAACGGCCTGGACGTGATAGCGGACACCGACAGCGCCCAGAGCTGGGCCTTCTCCATGCCGCGCCTGAAGGGCAAGCCGGTGGAGGGGAGCTTCACGCTGGTGAAAGGGGATGCCGGCTGGCGCGGGTTTATTGATTTTGCCGGGAAATCCCGCCGCGCGGTGCAGGATATTGAATGGCGGAATGACAATCAGGTGACCTTCACCGTCGATACCTGGATGGGCGAAACGCGCCCGGTTGTCACCGTTGATAACGACAAACTCTCCGGTTATTTCCTCGTCGGGAATACGCGCTACCCGATTAGCGGCACGCGTCTGGACGATGTGCCGAAAGGCGTTCCGCCCGTCGTGCCGGACGTGGCGAACCAGTCCAACCTGCTCGGCGGCGAAGCGGCGCTGTGGGCGGAAAACGTGGTGGCGCCGGTGCTGGATATTCGCCTGTGGCCGCGTACGTTTGCGGTGGCGGAGCGGCTCTGGTCCGCGCAGGACGTCAATGACGTCGACAACATGTACACCCGCCTGCAGGCGATGGACAGCTGGTCGACGGTGTCGGTCGGGCTGCAGCAGCATACCCAGCAGCAGGTGCAGTTCACGCGCCTCGCCGGTAATGCCGACACGCTGCCGCTGCAGGTCCTCGCGCAGGCGATTGAACCGGCTCAGTATTACACCCGCCAGCACCTGAAGTTCCAGGCCGGAAACTACCATCAGTTCGAGCCCCTCAACCGCTTTGCGGATGCGCTGAACGCCGAAAGCACCACCGTGCGCCAGATGCACAAATGGGCGGACCGTCTGGTGAGCGATGCGGAAGACACGGAAAGCGCCGACGCCCTGCGCCACGTCTTTAACCGCTGGCAGAGCAACACCAGCGACGCGCTGGCCTTAAGCGAAAACAGCTATCAGCTGAAGGCGATGAAGCCGGTGATCCAGGAAGTGGATAAGCTGGCGTCGATTGGCCTGCGGCTCACCGACCTGGTGGCGCGTCAGGGCACGCTGGATGACAAAGAGATCGCCTCGATTCAGAGCGAGCTGGATAACGCGGCGAAGGTGCAGGACGAAGTGGTGATTGCGGCGGTGTACCCGCTGGAGACGCTGCTGCGCGCCACGCGGAATCAGTAGCAAGCAACAAAAAAGGCAGCCTGGGCTGCCTTTTTTCATCGCCAAAGCGATTTAGCGACGAACGGCAATCGCTTCGATTTCAATTTTCACGTCTTTTGGCAGACGCGCCACTTCCACGCAGGAGCGCGCCGGGAAGGTGGCGTTATGCTCGGTGAAGAACGCTTCGTAAGTGGCGTTAACGGTCGCGAAATCGTTCAGATCCTTCACGAACACGGTGGTTTTCACGATATCACCCACTTTCAGGCCGGCAGATTCAACGATAGCCTGCACGTTTTCCAGCGACTGACGCGCCTGCGCCGCGACATCTTCCGGCACCGCGCCGGTTTTTGGGTTTACGGGGATCTGACCTGAAGTGATGATCATGCTGCCCAGATCAACGCCCTGAACGTAAGGGCCGATAGCGGCTGGTGCATTTTCCGTCGCGAGTACTTTGCTCATGTTTTCTCCAGAATTACAGCGTTAAGAATGTTCCCGGCCATTATAACAGCCGGGATTTCATTACCAACCTCAATTAGTTGGCCAGCACCACATAATGAGAAAACTCTTTTTCGCAGTATTTGCATTTGAGTGCGATGTCATTCGCGCGCTTTTTCACTGCGAAACTGGAGGAAACCGGTTCTGCATGACTGATGCAGTTGCTGTTCGGGCAGACCAGCACGCTTTCGATACGTTCTGGCAGGCTCGGGCGTGATTTGCCGACCACTTCGTACTCGTCGATGCGGTTGACGGTGGCGTCCGGCGCGTACAGCGACAGCTGGTTAACCTGCTCGTCGGTCAGGAAGGTGTTCTCGATTTTGATCAGGTCTTTGCGGCCCATCTCGCCCGACGGCAGGTTCAGGCCGATGGTGATGCGCTGGTCAGTTTCGGTCAGTTTGAACAGCGTCAGCAGCTTAAAGCCCACCTGCGCAGGGATATGGTCAATCACGGTGCCACGCTTGATGGCTTCAACCTGGAGTTTGTTATCGTGTGTCATGGTCGTCTCCCCTTACAGAGCTAATTCGCGATTCAGAACCAGTGCCAGTAACGCCTGGCGAGCGAAGATGCCGTTCCCGGCCTGCTGGAAGTACCAGGCGTGCGGCGTTTTATCCACGTCTGTGGTGATCTCATCGATGCGCGGCAGCGGATGCAGCACCTTCATGTTGTCGCGCGCGCCTTCCAGGTCGCTGGCGCGCAGCACGAACTGTGCCTTCACGTTGGCGTATTCGGACGGGTCCAGACGCTCTTTCTGCACGCGGGTCATGTACAGAATATCCACGTGGCTCATCACCTCTTCGATGCTGGCATGCAGGCTCCACGCAATGCCTTTCTCGTCCAGCATGTCGAGAATGTACTGCGGCATCGCCAGCGCCTCCGGGGCAATGAAGTAGAAGCGGTTGCCGTTAAATTTCGCCAGCGCCTGGGTCAGGGAGTGGACGGTGCGGCCATACTTCAGGTCGCCAACCATGGCGATGTTCAGGTTCTCGAGCTTGCCCTGGGTCTCCTGAATAGTGAACAGATCCAGCAGCGTCTGCGTTGGGTGCTGGTTGGCACCGTCACCGGCGTTCAGCACCGGAATGCCGCCGGAAAACTCGGTTGCCAGGCGCGCCGCGCCCTCCTGCGGGTGACGCATCACAATCGCGTCGACGTAGGTGCTGATCACTGAAATGGTATCCGCCAGGGTCTCGCCTTTTTTACCCAGCGACGTGTTGCTGCTGTCAGAGAAGCCCACCACGCTCGCGCCCAGGCGGTGCATGGAGGTCTCAAAGGAGAGGCGGGTGCGGGTTGAGGCTTCAAAGAAGCAGCTCGCAATCACCTTGTGCTTCAGCAGCTCCGGTTGCGGATTGGCCTTCAGTTTTGCCGCGGTTTCCAGAACCAGTTCCAGCTCTTCGCGGCTGAGGTCGTTTATGGAAATGATGTGTTTTTGATAAAGCGGATTCATGTTTATCTCCTGACGCCGGGCAAAAAAAAGCCCCTCAAATGAGGGGCTCTGGGAATAGGTTTAGCAACGGGAAGAAAAACGGCAGGCCAGCGTCTGATTTCAGACGCGGTAAGACGTTATGTCGTACACGCTTGACCATGCTTCCTCCCGGCAAATTGTCGGGCATTATACGCAGCTCGCTTTTCGGATCAAGCGATTTAATGCACGCTTTACTCAATGCAAACGGTTCTTTGTGAATATTAATGCGTTCTGAGTAAATAATTAATTTGCTTATGCACCAGCGCGGTGCGCTTTACCACCCGGGGGGCGACCCAGACAATACTGCTGCCGGCCACCACGCCTAAAATTTCCGGAAGCTGGTGATAATCCAGAATACGCGCCACCGCGCGGCCATATCCGGCGACGGTATGGACAAGGATAAACTCGCTATTATGCTCAACGCTGACCACCATTTCCGAAACGGTACGCGCGGCGTCGGGGGCAGGGCGCAGCTGAGGATTCAACGAATAAATCTTTAGCCCTTTGGCATTTCGAATTTTTATGACTCCGAGCAACTTCAGCAATCGCGAAACGGTCGACTGGCTGATGCTGTCAAACCCTCTCTCCTGCAGGTCGCGGCGAATCTCTTCCTGCGAAAGGTAACTCTTTTCGGCGATCAAACGCTGGCACACCGTGAGCTGCAGCTGTTCTTTGGGAGAGTACTCTTCGTAATCCATCATGTTTCCCATATCAGTTCCCGAAATAACCGGTGACACCGCACCGATCCGTAGGCCGGATAAGCGCAGCGCCATCCGGCAAATTACAACAACGCCCCCAGACTTAACGCCACCATAATCACCACCGTCAGGATCGCCAGCAGCGGCGCCACCCATTTCAGGTAGCGCACGTAAGGTACCCGGGCGATAGCCAGCCCGCCCATAACCACCGCAGAGGTCGGCGTGACGAGGTTAACGATGCCGGAGGCCGACTGGTAAGCCGTAACCACCAGGTCGCGGTTGACGTTAGCGAAATCAGCAAGCGGCGCCATGATCGGCATCGTCAGAACGGCCAGGCCGGATGAAGAAGGCACAAGAAACGACAGCACGACTTCCAGCCAGTACATCACGTTGATAAACGCTACCGTGGACAACCCGCTGACCAGCCCTTCCGCGCTGTGCAAAATGGTGTGGGTAATCATGCCCTTATCCATGATGACTACGATACCGCGCGCGATGCCGATAATCAGCGCGACGCCCAGCAAATCTCGCGCGCCGTTGATAAACGTCGACGTCAACTCCTCTTCGCTCATGCGGGCAATCAGGCCGACGATGATCGCGCTGGCGAGAAACACCGCTGAAATCTCCGCCATCCACCAGCCCAGCACCGCCACGCCGTAAATCATCACCGCGAAGGCCAGAGCGAAAATCACCAGGATGATTTTGCGCACCGGGGTGAATTCCAGGGACTGTTCGCCCTTGTTGCCGAGGAAATGGGCGAGGTTCTCCTCCTGCTTGTCTGCAACGATGGACTGCGAGGGATCCTTGCGCACCTTGCGGGCGTAGCGCATCACCCACGCCACGCAGATGATCCAGCCGATGACCAGCAGCGCCACGCGCAGGGCGATGCCGTTGGTGAAGGGGATCCCGGCGGCGTTGGCGGCGATCACCGTGGCAAACGGGTTAATGGTGGAGCCGAGGGTGCCGATCCCCGCCCCGAGCAGCACGGTAGAGGCGGCGACAACCGGATCGAACCGCGCGGCCAGCATCACCGGCACCAGTAAGGTATAGAAGGGCAGTGACTCTTCGGCCATACCGTAAATCGTGCCGCCTGCGGCAAATAGCGCCATCAGGATCGGGATCATCCACTCCTCGCGTCCGCGCAGTCGGGTGGTCACACGCTCGATCCCGGCGTCAATCGCCCCGGTTTTGGTGACGATCCCGAGGAATCCCCCGATGATCAGAATAAACAGCGCCACGTCGATCGCCCCGGCCTGGCCGGATTCCGGATCGTACAGCCCGGCAATCGGCGCCATCAGCACCGAAACCAGCCCCTGCGGATGCGCCGCGACGTGCGCGTAGGTGCCTGCAACGGGGACGTCTTTGCCGAGCGCCTCGTTCATTGCCATATGGTACTGCCCGGCCGGGACAATCCACGTCAGCACGGCCACGACGGCAATCAGAAAAAAGAGAATGGTGTAAGCGGAGGGAAACTTGAACTTGCCCATGATGTTCTCCTTAAACCCGGCGCACCCCGCGGCGCGCCGGGCGGTGATTAGTCGCCGAGTGTCGCCACCATGACCGCTTTAATGGTGTGCATGCGGTTCTCTGCTTCGTCGAAGACGATGGAGTTCGGTGATTCGAAGACCTCTTCCGTCACCTCCAGCCCCTTCAGCCCGTACGCCATCTCGATTTCGCGGCCCACCTTCGTGTGCTCGTTGTGGAATGCCGGCAGGCAGTGCATGAACTTAACGTTCGGGTTGCCGGTGGCCTTCATCACCCGGGCGTTAATCTGATACGGCTTCATCAGGCTGACGCGCTCGGCCCAGGCTTCCTTCGGCTCGCCCATGGAGACCCACACGTCGGTGTAGAGGAAATCGGTCCCCTGCACGCCTTCTTCCACGTCGTCGATGAGGGTGATGCGCGCGCCCGTCTCTTTCGCAATGGCGCGGCACTGCTCAACCAGTCCCGCTTCCGGCCAGAAGGATTTCGGCGCAACGAGGCGGATATCCATCCCCATCTTGGCCGCACCGACCATCAGGGAGTTGCCCATGTTGTTGCGCGCGTCGCCGAGATAGGCAAAGCTCAGCTCAGGCAGGGTTTTGCCCGGGGAGTGCTCCAGCATGGTCATCAGGTCGGCGAGAATTTGGGTCGGGTGGAACTCGTCGGTCAGGCCGTTCCATACCGGCACGCCCGCGTACTCGCCCAGCTCTTCGACGATGGCCTGCCCGTAGCCGCGGTATTCGATGCCGTCGTACATGCGGCCCAGCACGCGGGCGGTGTCTTTCATCGACTCTTTATGGCCAATCTGCGAGCCGCTTGGGCCGAGATAGGTGACCTGCGCGCCCTGGTCGAACGCGCCCACTTCGAAGGCGCAGCGGGTGCGGGTGGAGGTTTTTTCAAAGATCAGGGCGATGTTTTTCCCGACCAGGGTTTGCTTCTCGCGCCCGGCTTTTTTGGCGGCCTTGAGCTCGATGGCGAGGTCGATCAGGTACTGGATCTCCGCCGGGGTATAGTCCAGCAGTTTGAGGAAGTTGCGGTTTTTCAGGTTGATGGTCATGGGTAAATCCTTTTTAAAATGAGTGTTCAGTTACGAATCAACGTGCCTTTCTCGCCCGCGAGGATCTCCGCGCCGTCGGCCAGCGCGCCGATCCCGGCTATCCCATTGCAGGCTTCAACGAACTCGCGGCAGGCGGCCACCTTCGGCCCCATCGATCCGGCGTCGAACTGCATGCCTCTGAGCAGCTCCGGCGTCACCTGCGCCAGCGGACGCTGGGTTGGTTTGCCCCAGTCGAGGTACACCGCGTCGGCATCGGTGAGGATCAGCAGGGCATCGGCCTCAATCTGCCTCGCCAGCAGGGCGGCGGAGAGGTCTTTATCGATTACCGCCTCGATCCCGCGATAGCCGTTGGCCTGTTCCACCACCGGCACCCCGCCGCCGCCGTTGCAGATCACCAGGTGATCGCGCTGGATCAGCGCCGTGATGGCGTCGCTCTCAACGATGCGCTTCGGCTGCGGCGACGGCACCACGCGGCGGACGTAGCTGCCGTCGGCCTTAAACACCCAGCCTTTCTCCGCGGCCAGCGTTTTTGCCTGGGCTTCGCTGTACACCGGGCCGATGTATTTGGTCGGGTTGCTGAAGGCCGGGTCGGCGGCGTCCACTTCTACCTGGGTGAGCAGGACGCTCACCTCCCGCTGCGGCAGGCTGTTTTTCAGCGCCTGCTGGAGCATGTAGCCGATCATTCCCTGGCTTTCGGCGCCAAGAACGTCCAGCGGGTAGGGCGTGACTTTGTCGTAGGCGCTGTTCTGCAGCGCCAGCAGCCCGACCTGCGGCCCGTTGCCGTGCACCAGCACCACGCGCCACTGCGCCGTCAGCCCGGCGATGGTGCGGGCGGCCTGCTCGATGTTCTGGCGCTGGATCTCCGCTTCCAGCGGCTCGCCGCGCTTGAGCAGCGCGTTGCCGCCCAGGGCCACAACCAGAGTGGGTTTTCGTTCCATGATGGCTCCTTAAATTCCGTCGCGTTCCAGCGGGCAGCTCATGCAGCGCGCGCCGCCGCGGCCGCGTCCGAGTTCGTCGCCCGGGATGGGCAGTACGGTGATACCCGCTTTGTCGTACTTCTCGTTGGTCCAGACGTTGCGCTCGTAGCCGATCACCACGCCGGGGCGGATGGTCAGCACGTTGTTGGCGTCGTTCCACTGCTCGCGTTCGGCCTCAAAGGCGTCGCCGCCGGTGGTGATCAGGCGTACCTGGTTAATGCCGAGCGCTTTCTCGATGGCGTGCAGCAGGTCGGTTTCCTGGGTGCGCAGCAGGCCGCCGCGGCCGTCCGGGGTGAGCGTCCAGCACTGGGCGTCTTTACGCACCACTTCCGGGTAGACGGAGAAAGTGTCCACGTCGATGTGGGTCATGACGGTGTCGAGGTGCATGCAGGAGCGGTGTTTTGGCAGCTCAACGGCGATGACGCGCTCGGCCTGACGGTGTTTGAACAGGCTGTTGGCGAGGAACTCCACGCCCTGCGGCGTCGTGCGCTCGGACATGCCGATCAATACCGCACCGCGGCCAATGACTAATACGTCGCCGCCTTCTAAAGTGGCGTGGTCGTAATTAATATTCTCGTCGCCGAAATACTTAATAAAATCGCCGTCGGCGAACGCCGGGTGCCAGCGATATATTGCCCGCAGGTTATTGGTTTCACGCTGACGCGCCGGTTTGGCCATTGGGTTAATAGAGACGCCGTTATAGATCCAGCAGGAGGTATCGCGGGTAAATAAATGGTTCGGCAGTGGCTTCATAATAAAATCATTCGCCGTGTGGGTATCCACCACCATATTTTTAATGGCTGCCGGAATTTCACCGTAGGTTAATCCGCCGCTTAATCTGCGCGCCAGTTCCCGGTGCGGCATATCCGCCAGCCAGCCGCGCACGTCGCCAGCAAAGGTTGGGCCGAGGCGGTAGTCAGAGATTTGCGTCTCCAGCAGCCAGGCTTTCGCCTCAGCGATATCAAGGGTTTGTGTCAGCAGGTCGGTCAGCAGCAGGACTTCCACCCCCTGCTCACGCAGCGTGTTGGCGAAGATGTCATGCTCCTCACCCGCCCGCTCAACCGAGAGCACGTCATCGAAAAGCAGCTCCTGACAGTTTGATGGCGTTAAGCGTTTCAGACTTAAATTTGGGCGGTGCAGCATAACGCTACGCAATTGACCAATTTCAGAACCGACGTAATGCTTTTCCATAATTATTCCTTTAACTGTTTTTCAGAATAAAAAGGGCATGCGCCATGTCATGTATTTAATTGCATGGCGGCTAAGCTCAATTGATTTCGTGGTTCATACTAGGCAGTTAAATAATCCGTATTGTGATATTGCTCACGCGAAAATGGATATTAAGCGGTTTGTTTTCATTTGCATGATTCGCATCAGATAATGATTAATTGGCTATTCTGGCGAGGTGAATAGCTAAGCACTATCCGTTGTCATTATTTGCAGTTGTTAGTGTTTTGTAGAATTTAATGCTTTGAAATATTTTGTTAAGCTATTGATTTTAATTGTTTTTATGGTTTGTGTGGAATGGCTATGCAATATTGCTAATTAACTATTTTTGGCTTAAGGAAAATCAATAAATATTTATTGAATTTAATAGCAAATTATCAAAGTGCTAAAATGTGAAGCGGTAGCGAGTTTTGTTGTTAAGGCATGACGATCAGTAAGTTAGCGCAAGGCCGTGATAACGAAGAACTGAAGATATGCATAATGACTGCATAAATGCCTGCGAAGGCTTAACAGCAAATTAACACCATTCCCGATAAACATGCGTTCGCGCAAAACCCGTCTAAAAAGCGCTGGTATGGCAGCCGGGATTTTCGTATAAAAGATAAAAATGAAACGTTGTTTTATATCGAGGGTATTCTGATGATTATCGGCAACATCCACCATCTGCACTCCTGGCTGCCTGACGAACTGCGACAGGCCATTGAGCACGTTAAAACTCACGTCACCGACGCCACGCCGCTCGGCAAGCACGACATCAACGGCAACAGCCTGTTTTATCTGGTCTCCGAAGATACAACCCAGCCGTTCGCCGAGCGTCGCGCCGAGTACCACGCGCGCTATCTGGATATTCAGATCGTGATGAAGGGACAGGAAGGGATGACATTCAGCATCCTGCCGCCCGGCACGCCGGACACCGACTGGCTGGCGGACAAAGACATCGCGTTCCTGCCGGAAGGCGAGCAGGAGAAAACCGTGGTGTTGAGCGAAGGGGATTTTGTGGTGTTCTGGCCGGGTGAGGTGCACAAGCCGCTGTGCGCGGTGGGTGCGCCTGCTAAGGTCAGGAAAGTGGTGGTGAAGATGCTTGTAGAGTAACCCCTCTCCCAAGGGGAGAGGGTGTAAAAGTTCCCTCTCCCTGTGGGAGAGGGTTAGGGTGAGGGCATCAGGCCGCACCTTCCAATATGTGATCCAGCTTAAATTTCCCGCACTCCCTCTCCATCTCTCATTTACCTGCGCTTTTCCTGCGTCATAGTATGATCGTTAATTTAATGAACGCTGTTCTATAATGTAGAACATCATGATTCAGCAAGGAGATCTCATGCCGCAGTCCGCGTTGTTTACGGGAATCATTCCCCCTGTCTCCACTATTTTTACTGCCGATGGCCAGCTCGATAAGCAGGGTACCGCCGCGCTGATCGACGATCTGATCGCGGCAGGCGTTGACGGCCTGTTCTTCCTGGGCAGCGGCGGCGAGTTTTCCCAGCTCGGCGCCGAAGAGCGTAAAACCATTGCCCAATTTGCTATCGATCATGTCGATCGTCGCGTACCGGTCCTGATCGGCACCGGCGGCACCAACGCCCGGGAAACCATTGCGCTCAGCCAGCACGCGCAGCAGGCGGGGGCGGACGGCATCGTGGTGATCAACCCTTACTACTGGAAAGTGTCGGAAGCGAACCTGATCCGCTATTTCGAGCAGGTGGCGGACAGCGTCACGCTGCCGGTGATGCTCTATAACTTCCCGGCGCTGACCGGGCAGGATCTGACCCCGGCGCTGGTGAAAACCCTGGCCGATTCGCGCAGCAACATCGTCGGCATTAAAGACACCATCGACTCCGTCGCCCACCTGCGCAGCATGATCCACACCGTTAAAGGCGCCCATCCGCACTTCACGGTGCTGTGCGGCTACGACGATCATCTGTTTAATACCCTGCTGCTCGGCGGCGACGGGGCGATTTCGGCGAGCGGCAACTTTGCCCCGCAGGTGTCGGTGAATCTGCTGAAAGCCTGGCGGGATAAAGACGTGGCGAAGGCGGCTGAGTATCATCAGACCCTGCTGCAAATTCCGCAGATGTATCAGCTGGATACGCCGTTTGTGAACGTGATTAAAGAGGCGATTGTGCTCTGCGGCCGCCCGATTTCTACCCACGTGCTGCCGCCCGCCTCTGCGCTGGACGAGCCGCGCAGGGCGCAGCTGAAAACCCTGCTGCAACAGCTCAAGCTCTGCTGAGCCGGACGATAACCATGACCATCGAGAAGATTTTCACCCCGCAGGACGAGGCGTTTTATGCCGTCATCACCCACGCGGCGGGGCCGCAGGGCGCGCTGCCGCTGACCCCGCAGATGCTGATGGAATCCCCCAGCGGCAACCTGTTCGGCATGACGCAGAACGCCGGGATGGGCTGGGATGCCAACAAGCTGACCGGCAAAGAGGTGCTAATTATCGGCACCCAGGGCGGCATCCGCGCCGGGGACGGACGCCCGGTCGCGCTGGGCTACCACACCGGGCACTGGGAGATCGGCATGCAGATGCAGGCGGCGGCGAAGGAGATCACCCGCAACGGCGGGATCCCGTTTGCGGCCTTCGTCAGCGATCCGTGCGACGGGCGCTCGCAGGGCACGCACGGCATGTTCGACTCCCTGCCGTACCGTAACGACGCGGCGATCGTGTTTCTCCGCCTGATCCGTTCCCTCCCGACGCGCCGGGCGGTGATTGGCGTCGCCACCTGTGATAAAGGGCTGCCCGCCACCATGATTGCCCTGGCTTCGATGCACGACCTGCCGACCATTCTGGTGCCGGGCGGGGCGACGCTGCCGCCGACCGTGGGGGAAGACGCGGGCAAGGTGCAGACCATCGGCGCGCGCTTCGCCAACCACGAACTCTCCCTGCAGGAGGCCGCCGAGCTGGGCTGTCGCGCCTGCGCCTCGCCGGGCGGCGGGTGTCAGTTCCTCGGCACGGCGGGTACCTCGCAGGTGGTTGCGGAAGCGCTGGGCCTTGCGCTGCCGCACTCCGCGCTGGCGCCGTCCGGGCAGGCGGTGTGGCTGGAAATTGCCCGCCAGTCGGCGCGGGCGGTGAGCGAACTGGATAACCGCGGCATCACCACGCGCGATATCCTCACCGACAAAGCCATCGAAAACGCGATGGTGATCCACGCGGCGTTCGGCGGCTCGACGAATTTACTGCTGCACATCCCGGCCATCGCCCACGCGGCGGGCTGCACTATTCCGGAGGTTGAACACTGGACGCGCGTCAACCGCAGGGTGCCGCGCCTGGTCAGCGTGCTGCCCAACGGCCCGGACTATCACCCGACCGTGCGCGCCTTCCTCGCGGGCGGCGTGCCGGAGGTGATGCTCCACCTGCGCGATCTCGGCCTTCTGCATCTGGACGCCATGACCGTGACCGGCCAGACGGTGGGCGAGAACCTCGACTGGTGGCAGGCGTCCGAGCGTCGTGAGCGCTTCCGCCAGTGCCTGCGCGAGCAGGACGGCGTGGATCCGGATGACGTGATCCTGCCGCCGGAGAAGGCAAAAGCGAAAGGGCTGACCTCAACGGTTTGCTTCCCGACGGGCAACATCGCGCCGGAAGGCTCGGTGATCAAGGCCACGGCGATCGACCCGTCGGTCGTCGGTGAAGATGGCGTTTACCGCCACACCGGCCGGGCGCGGGTGTTTGTCTCGGAAGCGCAGGCGATCAAGGCCATCAAGCGGGAAGAGATTAAGCAGGGCGATATCATGGTGGTGATCGGCGGCGGGCCGTCCGGCACCGGCATGGAAGAGACCTACCAGCTCACCTCCGCGCTGAAGCATATCTCGTGGGGCAAGACGGTGTCGTTAATCACCGATGCGCGCTTCTCGGGCGTGTCGACAGGCGCCTGCTTCGGCCACGTGTCGCCGGAGGCGCTGGCGGGCGGGCCGATTGGCAAGCTGCGCGATAACGACATCATTGAGATTGCCGTGGATCGCCTGACCCTGACGGGCAGCGTCAACTTTATCGGCACCGCGGATAACCCGCTGACGCCGGAGGAGGGGGCACGCGAGCTGGCAATGCGGCAGACGCACCCGGACCTGCACGCCCACGACTTTTTGCCGGACGACACCCGCCTGTGGGCAGCATTACAGTCGGTCAGCGGCGGCACCTGGAAAGGCTGTATTTATGACACCGATAAAATTATTGAGGTAATTAACGCCGGTAAAAAAGCGCTCGGACTTTAATTATTTTTCATGCGATTGTCGTCTACGGAATATATTTCGTGGACGGCTTTTGCTTGTCTTTATTTTATCAGTTTAAACAATAAGTTGTGATATATCGTTGGTGTCACAAAAGCAAAATAACGTAATTCAGAAATAAGATATGACCATTGCTGGTTAATTGAACAGCTCATTACACTCCATTAACACGATGTTGTAATTCAGCACACTACATAAGGGTGTAATTCTGATGACGCAATTAACCATGAAAGACAAAATTGGCTACGGGCTGGGTGACACCGCCTGTGGCTTCGTCTGGCAGGCTACCATGTTCCTGCTGGCCTATTTCTACACCGACGTCTTCGGCCTGTCGGCGGGCATTATGGGGACGCTGTTTTTAATCTCCCGCGTGCTCGACGCCGTGACCGACCCGCTGATGGGGCTGCTGGTCGACCGCACCCGCACGCGGCACGGCCAGTTCCGCCCGTTCCTGCTATGGGGCGCCATCCCGTTTGGCATCGTCTGCGTGCTGACCTTCTACACGCCGGACTTCTCCGCGCAGGGCAAAATCATCTACGCCTGCGTGACCTACATTCTTCTGACCCTGGTCTACACCTTCGTTAACGTGCCCTACTGCGCCATGCCCGGCGTCATCACCGCCGACCCGAAAGAGCGTCACGCCCTGCAGTCCTGGCGCTTCTTCCTGGCGGCGGCGGGCTCGCTCGCCATCAGCGGCATTGCCCTGCCGCTGGTGAGCATCATCGGCAAGGGGGACGAGCAGGTGGGCTATTTCGGCGCCATGTGCGTGCTGGGCCTGACCGGCGTGGTGCTGCTCTACGTCTGCTTCTTCACCACCAAAGAGCGCTACACCTTTGAGGTGCAGCCGGGCTCGTCGGTGGCGAAAGATCTCAAGCTTCTGCTCGGCAACGGCCAGTGGCGGATCATGTGCGCGTTCAAGATGATGGCGACCTGTTCCAACGTGGTGCGCGGCGGGGCGACGCTCTACTTCGTCAAATACGTGATGGATCACCCGGAGATGGCGACCCAGTTTTTACTCTACGGCAGCCTCGCCACCATGTTTGGCTCGCTCTGCTCCTCCCGCCTGCTGGGGCGCTTCGACCGCGTCACCGCCTTCAAGTAGATCATCGTCGCCTACTCGCTGATCAGCCTGCTGATTTTCGTCACCCCGGCCGAGCATATCGCGCTGATCTTCGCCCTCAACATCCTGTTCCTGTTCGTCTTTAACACCACCACGCCGCTGCAGTGGCTGATGGCCTCTGACGTGGTGGATTACGAGGAGAGTCGCAGCGGGCGCCGCCTCGACGGGCTGGTGTTCTCCACCTACCTGTTCAGCCTGAAGATTGGCCTGGCGATTGGCGGGGCGGTGGTAGGCTGGATCCTGGCGTACGTGAACTACTCCGCCAGCAGCAGCGTGCAGCCGGTAGAGGTGCTGACCACCATCAAAATCCTGTTCTGCGTGGTGCCGGTGGTGCTCTACGCGGGCATGTTCATCATGCTGTCGTTCTACAAGCTCACTGACGCCCGCGTGGAGGCCATCAGCCAGCAGCTGATCAAGCACCGCGCGGCGCAGGGCGAGGCCGTTCCCGACGCTGCGACAGCCGCATCCCATTAACCGGAGGCACTATGCAAATCACTAACCCTATTCTGACCGGCTTCAACCCGGATCCTTCCCTGTGCCGTCAGGGCGAGGACTACTACATCGCCACTTCGACCTTCGAGTGGTTCCCGGGCGTGCGCATCTACCACTCCCGCGACCTGAAAAACTGGTCGCTGGTCAGCACTCCGCTGGACCGCGTGTCGATGCTGGACATGAAGGGCAACCCGGACTCCGGCGGCATCTGGGCGCCGTGTCTGAGCTACGCCGACGGTAAATTCTGGCTGCTCTACACCGACGTGAAGATTGTCGACTCGCCGTGGAAAAATGGCCGCAACTTCCTCGTCACCGCGCCGTCCATTGAGGGGCCGTGGAGCGAGCCGATCCCGATGGGCAACGGCGGGTTCGATCCGTCCCTGTTCCACGACGACGATGGCCGCAAATACTATATCTACCGCCCGTGGGGGCCGCGCCACCACAGCAACCCGCACAACACCATCGTGATGCAGGCGTTTGACCCGCAGACCGGCACCCTCTCGCCCGAGCGCAAAACCCTGTTTACCGGCACGCCGCTCTGCTACACCGAGGGGGCGC
This sequence comes from Enterobacter cloacae complex sp. 2021EL-01169, assembly GCF_020733125.1. Taxonomy (NCBI): domain Bacteria; kingdom Pseudomonadati; phylum Pseudomonadota; class Gammaproteobacteria; order Enterobacterales; family Enterobacteriaceae; genus Enterobacter; species Enterobacter cloacae complex sp. 2021EL-01169. Next base: position 116,420 of record NZ_JAJFTC010000007.1, on the reverse strand, counting down.
ACCTTTATCGGCACGCGGGATGGTACTACCTGATGGTGGCCGAAGGGGGCACCAGCTACGAGCACGCCGTCGTGGTGCTGCGTTCCAAAAATATCGACGGGCCGTACGAGCTGCACCCGGACGTGACGATGATGACCAGCTGGCACCTGCCGGAGAACCCGCTGCAGAAGAGCGGCCACGGCTCGCTGCTGCAGACCCACACCGGGGAGTGGTACATGGCCTATCTCACCAGCCGCCCGCTGCGCCTGCCCGGCGTGCCGCTGCTGGCCTCCGGCGGACGAGGCTACTGTCCGCTGGGGCGCGAGACCGGTATCGCCCGCATTGAATGGCGCGACGGCTGGCCGTACGTGGAAGGGGGCAAGCACGCGCAACTAACCGTGAAAGGCCCGCAGGTGGCGGAACAGCCTGCATCCGTTCAGGGCAACTGGCGGGAGGACTTTGACGGCAGCACGCTTGACCCGGAACTGCAGACCCTGCGCATCCCGTTCGACGACACTCTCGGCTCACTCACCGCACGCCCCGGCTATTTACGGCTCTACGGCAACGACTCGCTCAACTCCACCTTCACCCAGTCGACCGTGGCGCGCCGCTGGCAGCACTTCGCTTTCCGCTCAGAAACGCGGATGCAGTTCTCGCCGGTTCACTTCCAGCAAAGCGCGGGGCTGACCTGCTACTACAACAGTAAAAACTGGAGCTACTGCTTTGTGGACTACGAGGAGGGGCAGGGGAGAACCATCAAGGTGATCCAGCTCGACCACAACGTGCCGTCATGGCCGCTGCACGAGCAGCCCATTCCGGTGCCGGAACAGGCGGAGAGCGTCTGGCTGCGCGTGGACGTGGATACGCTGGTCTACCGCTACAGCTACTCGTTCGACGGCGAGACGTGGCACGCCGTGCCGGTCACCTATGAAGCGTGGAAGCTGTCGGATGACTACATCGGCGGGCGCGGCTTCTTTACCGGCGCGTTTGTGGGGCTGCACTGCGAGGACATCAGCGGCGACGGCTGCCACGCGGACTTCGACTACTTCACCTACGAGCCGGCCTAACGGCTCAGGCCGGGTAGCCCAGCGCGCGTGAGAGCTGGAGCCCGGCCTGCTGAAGCTGCTCGCGGAAATCAGCCAGCTCTGCGTCGTCCACGCGCGAGGTCAACGTCGACAGGCTCAGGGCGGCAATCACGCGGGATTCATGGTTCCACACCGGCACCGCCACGCAGCGCACGCCCTGCTCGTTCTCTTCGCTATCCAGGGCGTAGCCCTGCTCGCGGGTCTGCGCCAGAGCGACCATTAATGCTTCGCGAGAGGCGAGGGTGGAAGGGGTATAGGTGGTGTAGTGATAGCCCTCCAGCAGGGCGTTCAGCTCGGTCTCGCCCAGCCAGGCAATCAACACCTTGCCGATGGCGGTGGCGTGGACCGGCAGGCGGCGGCCGATGCGCGAATAGGCGATGGCGGCCAGCTTGCCTTCAATCTTCTCGATATAAACCCCTTCACGCCCGTCAAGGATCCCCAGATGGGTGGTCTGCCCGGTCCGCTGGGACAGCTCCGTCAGCCAGCCTTTCGCCTTCTGACGAATATCGATGGAGCCCACGACAAAATGGCCGCGCTCGACCAGCTTCATGCCGAGGCGATACTTACCGTTTTCCGGGTTCTGATCGATATAGCCGTGAAGCTGCAGGGTTTTCAGCAGCGAGTGGAGGGTACTCTTGCTCAGCCCCATCAGTTTGCTGATGTCGGTGATCTTAAGCTCGGTGGCCTGCTCGTTGAACAGGTCGAGGATCTGCAACGCACGTTCAACAGACTGAATAATCGGCATAATGCTGGTATGTCCACGCTGGAATTAAGGCGAAAACGTACCTTTTTCGGGGTGAAAAATCAATGAAATGGAGCTGGCCTGATCCGCCCGGCGGCGCTACGCTTGCACGGGCCTACGGGTTGTGTAGGCCGGGTAAGCGCAACGCCACCCGGCAAGAAGAGCGCACCGAATCAATAAAGTGGGAGAAAGGATCACCCCCCAAGCGTCGCCACCATCACCGCCTTAATCGTATGCATTCGGTTTTCCGCCTGGTCGAACACGATGCTCGCCGCCGACTCAAACACCTCGTCCGTCACTTCCATCCCGCCGTGCAGATCGAACTCCTTCGCCATCTGCTTGCCGAGCGTGGTCTGATCGTCATGGAACGCCGGCAGACAGTGCAGGAACTTCACGTCCGGATTGCCGGTCAGCGCCATCATCTGCGCGTTCACCTGATACCCGCGCAGCAGCGCAATCCGCTCCGCCCACTTCTCTTTGGCTTCGCCCATCGACACCCACACGTCGGTATAGATAAAGTCCGCGCCCTTCACGCCCGCCGCCACGTCTTCGGTCAGGGTGATCTTCCCGCCGTGCTTCTCCGCCAGCGCGCTGCACTCCGCCACCAGGCTCTCTTCCGGCCAGCAGGCCTTCGGGGCCACCAGGCGCAGATCCAGCCCGGTCAGCGCCGCCGCTTCCAGCATCGAGTTGCCCATGTTGTTGCGCGCGTCGCCCGCGTAGACCAGCGTCATCTCGTTGAACGCCTTGCCCGGCAGGTGCTCCTGCATGGTCAGCAGGTCCGCCAGCAGCTGCGTCGGGTGGAACTCGTTGGTCAGCCCGTTCCACACCGGTACGCCCGCGTACTGCGCCAGCGTCTCGACCACTTCCTGGCCGTGGCCGCGATACTGAATGCCGTCGTACATCCGCCCGAGCACGCGCGCGGTGTCCTTAATTGATTCTTTATGCCCAATCTGGCTGCCGCTCGGCCCTAAATAGGTAACGCGCGCGCCCTGGTCAAATGCGGCAACTTCGAAAGAGCAACGGGTACGGGTCGAGTCTTTTTCGAAGATGAGCGCGATGTTTTTACCGGTAAGCTTCTGTACTTCCTTGCCCTTTTTTTTATCGGCTTTGAGCTGTGCGGCAAGGGTCAGCAGAGAAGTGAACTGTGCAGGGGTAAAGTCGAGCAATTTCAGAAAGTGTTTCTTGTACAGATCAGACATTTTATCCTCACATGGCGAATGCCACTTATTGAATTAAAATTCACTTTATATGTGTAATTATTCATTTGCAACCCCGTTTCACAAATCTTTCCAACAAAGGTGGAGGCAAACCCGTCCGTGTGTGAAAATAGAAGTATCTGCCGCACTTTAAAGAGGATTGAGCCATGGCAAACCCGGAATTACTGGAAGAGCAACGCGAAGAGACGCGTCTGATTATTGAAGAGCTGCTGGAAGACGGTAGCGATCCGGACGCGCTGTACACCATCGAGCACCATTTCTCTGCGGATGATTTCGACGCGCTGGAAAAAATGGCCGTGGAAGCCTTCAAGCTGGGCTACGAAGTGACCGAGCCGGAAGAGCTGGAAGTGGAAGAGGGCGACACCGTCATCTGCTGCGACATCCTGAGCGAAGGCGCGCTGAAGGCGGAGCTGATCGACGCGCAGGTCGAACAGCTGATGAACCTGGCCGAGAAGTTTGACGTGGAATACGACGGCTGGGGAACCTACTTCGAAGATCCGAACGGTGAAGACGGCGAAGAAGGTGACGACGAAGATTACGTCGACGAAGACGACGACGGCGTGCGTCACTAAGTGATTCAGGCGGTGGCGCGCGCCACCGCTTTTTCAAGGCAGAACCATGGATTACCCGCAGATACTCGCCCCCGTACTTAACTTCCTCCAGTGCCCGACCCCGCAAGCATGGATTGATAAAGCCCGCGACCCGGCGAACCTGCCGCTGCTGCTCACCGACCACATGGTGTGCGAGCTCAAGGCCGCCCAGACCGCGCTGCTGTTGGTGCGAAAATACGTCGCCGACGAAAGCGGTGCCGACGCGCTGCTCGAGTGGCTCAAACCCTACGAACAGTTCACCTTCCGCGGCGGCCCGGAGCCGGACTTCATCACCCTGCACAAGCAGATTGGCAAAAGCGTGATGCCCAAAACCGACGACCCGTGGGGCCAGGCGCTTATCGACAGCATGGTGTTGCTGATTAAAGAGGAGCTGCACCACTTCTGGCAGGTGCGCGAGGCGATGCTGGCCCGCGACATTCCGTACGTCAAAATCACCGCCAGCCGCTACGCCAAAGGGATGCTGAAGGAAGTGCGCACCCACGAACCGCTTACGCTGATCGACAAGCTCATCTGCGGCGCCTACATCGAAGCCCGCTCCTGCGAACGCTTCGCCGCGCTGGCCCCGTTCCTCGACGACGACCTGCAGAAGTTCTATCTCTCGCTGCTGCGCTCGGAAGCGCGCCACTATCAGGACTACCTGACGCTGGCCCGGCAGGTGAGCGACGACGATATCTCACCGCGCATACAGCTTTTTGGCGAAATTGAAGCCACACTTATCTCGACACCGGACACCGAGTTTCGCTTCCACAGCGGCGTGCCGGTGTAAACCGGCATAGCGAAAGGATAAGGATGCGAGATGAATAAAACGTGGACCCGTATTGTGATTGTCGTCGTCGCGGCCGCCGCCGTGGCGTTCTGGGTATTCTTCGATAAGCAGCGTGCCCCCGAACACCAGATTGATACCACCCTCAACGCGATGCCCGCCTGGCAGGTGATTAAGGAGCAGGAGCCCGCGCTGCATCAGCGCATCCTCGACCAGATGGCTGCCCTGCAAAAAGCGGGCGAGCCGGAGCAGCAGATTATCGACACCATCCAGCCGCAGATCCTGCATCTGCAGATGTCGCGCCTGCAGAACGCCCCGGACGCCAACGTGGTGAACTACATGACCATCAACATGGAGCAGACCGCCGCCATCCAGAAGGTGAGCGACGACGCCTGCTTCCGCTTCCTCTACCCGATGGTGAAGGGCGGCGTGAACCCGATGCGCATGCTGGATAAAGACCTGATGACGCGGCGCATGCAGGCCGACGCCGACATGATGCGCGCGGCCTACGGCAAAAATCGCCACACCGTGACCCCGGCCGAACGCGAGGCGGCTGTCGAAGATGTGCGACCGATTATGAAGGCGCTTGCCGATAAGTACGGCGAGGACATCCAGCTGCTGCAGATACCCGAGAAGGCGGCGGGCAAAGAGAAGCTCTCCTGCGATATGGTGCAGGAGATGTGGGCGAAGGTGCTGGCGCTGCCGGAGCAGAAGGCGGCGGGGGTGATTCGTCTGGCGGTGTCTGAGCTGGAGTGACGAAGGGCGCTGGTTTTTTGGGCACTTAGCGCGGGTTTCGCGCGTCGTCGCTTGCATGGCGGCGCGCGACAGGTATAATCCACAACGTTTCCGCATCCCCTTCAGTGCCGAAGTGGCGAAATCGGTAGACGCAGTTGATTCAAAATCAACCGTAGAAATACGTGCCGGTTCGAGTCCGGCCTTCGGCACCATCAACGATAGTGATTATCGGAAAATCTAGAACAATCAGTGGGTTGCACAGTGAGGCTGGACGTAGACTGCAACTACAAAAGGGCCGTATATCCGGCTTTTTTAAAAAGCCTCGTGCCGGATATTTTCAATTACTTCCTGTTTTTCAATTTATATTCACGCATCTTCTGATAAAATCGACATGGTGTTCAATATAGCTTAACGTCACGCTTATATCACCGTGGCTGAGTAATTTCTGCATGTCGCACAGTTTTGCTCTTTTTTTGCATTAATTCTGGGGCTGCGGTATGCCACTTGTGCTAAAATGAAAAGTTGTTATGGTAGTCATTATTAAATTTCTTAAAGAAATAACTGACATTATTTCCCGTAATTGCTTTGCCCTGCCGCAGTATTCGTCCACTGAAGCAATTAATGTTAAATGCTGAGCATCAGCATGCAATCCCTTTGCTTTAGCTTCAACCAGTAAATGCTCCAGATAGAACTGCAGCCGAGAGGAGATGGGCACAACATGTCCATCATGGCTTTTGCTGCCATCAAACAGGATAAACAGAGCCCCATGGACCAGCTCGGCATCCTTTACATGCAGATGGAAAAGCTGATTCAGTAGGATTGCGGTGAATGGTATCCCGGCTAGGTATTTTCCAGTTCAATAAAATGGCCCAACACGTTGCATGAAGTGAGGTACTGCTCGTGGGTCAAGATTTCTTTTTCTATGAGATTCCCGTTGCGATGTTTTTATGAAACGGATTAATAAACTACTACAGTAGCTCTGTTCAACTACGACGGTATACAAGGTCCGCATATTAATCATAAAGTGGTTCAGCTAAGTATCTTGATGCATCGCACATTTAACATGTAGCTACGCCATTCTACGAGCATATATTGCGTGGCCTCGGTAGGCGGTACGTGACGCCAGCGGGTAAACTGGTTCACCGCCTTGCGGTAGCTGCCTTGAGTATTATGATGCAGCAGTTGAGCAAGAGAATTTTTTCCTAGAGTCGTTCAAAGGTCATTTGTATTATGATAAAAATGGTGAAATTTAATTAGAGGATGTCAATTAGGTAAGGGGCAATAGAAATTTAAGCTCTGTAACTTTTGAAAGTTGATTCGATTATTTATTAGCACAGCGAATTATAAAATATAAAAGTATAAAAGTATAAAAGTATAAAGCGTCTGATGCTATATGATTTATGGTTAGTTACTTAAAGACATTGTGAGGTGAATGTTATCTATAATTAAATACTGAGGATTGAATTAAAGAAGGATTAAGAAAGTGTTTGTGTTGAAGAAATCGGCAAAGATGAGAACAGAAGATTTTCTGCAGATATAACTAGGTAAGTATAATTAGCATTGATAAAAATTATCAGCGAAGAGGAAGTTGTTGAGTTGGTGAGCTAATTTGAAATGTCTGGCATTGTGCTTCCTGAGCCATTCGAGACGTAGCAGTTCCTGACTGGATTTCTGATGGCATGCCAGGGAGCCTGAATTCAGGCTTAAGTTGTATAAGTCAAGTTTTGCCACTACTAGGATATCCATTTGATTTTAAAGGATAAAAACAAAACCTCTATCGATGGAGTCACATCGTTTGTATGTGAAATGAAAAATTTACTGTACAATGCAGCATTATGTCCGTATGGAAAATGAAATTACGAGAAACTGCAACATGAATCCACATTCAACCCAAAAAAAGCGAGAGTTGGGTGCTTATTATACTCCCCCGGAACTGAGTAAGGTTCTAGCCGATTGGGGGATTACTTGCGCTTCACAGACTATTTTAGAGCCGAGTTTTGGTGGATGTGGTTTTCTTACTAGCTGCATTGAGCGCTTAGAATATTTAGGGAACACCAAACCACTCAATAACTTATACGGTGTGGATATAGATCAGCACGCTTTTGATACATTGTATACTAAATTCCCATTTTATAAAAAAAAGAAAAACAGTTTTATTTTAGCTGATTTTATCTCTGTGAAACCCAGTGACTTTAATATTAAAGAATTTGATGTAATAATTGGAAACCCTCCATATGTATCTATGCATAACATGACGGATTTGCAGCGTCAGTCATGTAGTGACATTCTGAATAATTCCTCTTTTTCGGGGAAGACTATTGGACGGAACGCCAGTTTATGGTCTTTTTTTCTGTTACATAGCCTCAGTTTCTTAAAAAATGGAGGCAGAGTTGCATGGGTTCTCCCTAGTAGCCTTCTGCATGCGGATTATGCTAGAAAACTCCTCGACATATTATGTGGTCATTTTAAACATATTTATATAATTAAATTAGCAGAACGTTTTTTTGTCGAAGAGGGCGCTCAGGAAACTTCTGTAATTTTAACTGCATCTGATTTTAATAAATGTGGTGAAATAAAAGGGGATTTGACCGTTTCTTCTGTAAATAATGTCTATGACTTAGAGAGAGAGTTAAATAAAAAGAATTCAAAAAATATTAAAAATATTGATGAGTTTAAGTTTGAATTAATATCCGAAGACATTAAGGACGCATATCTTTCAAATATTAAAAGCCCGTATTCTTTTAGGTTTGGTGATTTATGCTTGATAAAAATAGGGCTTGTAAGTGGAGCAAATAGTTTCTTTATTCTCAATAAAGATACAATTGATAAGTACTCCATCCCAAGCAAAGTGTTGTATCCTATTGTCGCAAGGTTCTCTTTTTTAAACGGAGTGCGGCATAATCAAGCAAAGCATAAGAAGATTTTTGAAAAGAACGATAGATCTTATCTTCTTTCGCCAAATGAAGAACAATTATCATCCTATGAGTCTGTTCAAAAATATATATCTTCTTTATCTTCTTATGAGATAAATAAAAATAAGACTTTTCAAAAAAGACCTAATTGGTTTGAACCAAACCATGGAATTGACTCAATTATCCCTGATGCTTTTTTAAGCTATATGATACACCGAGGGCCAAGATTGGTCATCAATCAGAGTAAAATAAATTGTACGAACTCTGTTCATAAAGTTTTCTTTCGGGATAAGAAAATGAGTCATAAAAATAAAATAGCTATATCTATCTCTTTACTATCAAGTTACTCACAATTTTCGGCTGAAATTGTTGGGCGGGCCTATAGTTCTGGTGTTTTGAAAATAGAACCAACGGCTGGGAAATCCATAAATGTGTTAATAGATGAAAAAATTATCGAGCCTCTGTACACACTAACTAATAAAATAGAAGAGCTGCTCGATAAAGAAGAGCATAAAGAGATAAGAAAATTAGTAGATAATGTACTTATAGCAAATGGTATGATGAAAGAATCAGATTGTGAAAAATTTTCCTTAGGAATTGACCAATTACGCTCTGAACGCTATAAAGGAGTAAAAAAATATCATGAGTGATGATAAGGAATTAAAAGATAAAATTTCTGAACTGTTCATGAATTCAGATGGACAGGTTGATTATAACAAGTTGCTAGAAGTTGCAACTAATCTTTCTTCAGAGGATTCGAGTAATATTAGATTTTCAGTAGACGCGAAAATAGTTGAAAGACTAGGAGAGCAACTTGTCGCCAAAAAAACGACAGCATTAAGCGAATTGATTAAAAATGCTTATGATGCTGATGCATCTTCAGTAAATGTTGACTTTATTGGGACCGAAGAACCTGGAGGGATGATAATTATTCGGGATGATGGTCATGGGATGGATCATAGTGATTTACTCCGTGGGTTCATGACAATTAGTACCTCGGATAAGATAACCAATCCAACTTCTTTCAAATATCAACGAGCAAAAGCTGGAAAGAAAGGTATTGGAAGATTCTCAGCTCAAAAATTGGGCTCAAAATTAGTAATGATTACAAAAAAAGCAGATCAAAAGCACCACATTTGTATGGAGGTTGACTGGGATAAATTTGTTTCTGGTGTCCCCTTATCTTTTATCAGTAACAAAATTGATTACATTGATGAAGGATATGATTTTGAACATGGAACCGTGCTAAAAATAACAGGTGTAAGGGAAGCTTGGACAGATAATAATATCAAAGTGGCATTTAACTATATTTCTAATATTATTAAAATTCCTGCGAAAGTAAAAAAAACTGATGATCCTGGTTTTGTGGTTAACTTTCATTATGTCAATAAAGAAAATAATATAAATTCTGTAATATCATTAGATAATAACACTGAGTTCTTAAATTATGCAGATTTAAAAGCCACGGGTTATATGAGTGATAACGCCGAGCTGGTAATTGAAATTGAAGGATTAACTGATAAAAGGTTTACGGATAGATTAATATTTGATGAGGGTTATAATAAACTTCTAAAAGAATTCGATTATAAGTTCGAAGGACTTTATTTTTCAATGGAAAAGGGATCACCTAAACCAAGATCATTACAAAGTTTTTTATACAACAATGGAGGGATAAAATTTTATCGAAATGGATTTAATGTTGCCCCTTTTGGTGAGAGATATAATGATTGGCTTGGATTAGATGAATCTTCTCGGAGAAGATTAATTTTACCCCCACATTCAAATACTAACTTCTTGGGAAATGTCTATGTTACTGATTCTTTTGGGGCCATATTTGAAGAGACTTCAGCTCGGGAAGGGGTAATTGAAAATGATGCTTTTAAAGATCTCGTTAATACAACAAAAAATATAGCAATGAAAATTGCTTCTCATGTTGCAACAATAAGAAATAAAAAAATAACGTCATCTCAACAAGGCTACGCGCCCATTCTGAAAACCAAAGAAGATACTATACAAGAAAAAATTAGCAAATTAAAAGAAAAACTCATTGTAAAAGAAGAGTATGAAAAAGAGTCCTTAGTTGAGATAAATGATGATGTTATTTCGGATATATTAGATAGTTCAGGCTTTATAAAAGAAGATTTAACATCACAACAATTAATAGCCGATCTCAATGATGTAACAACGACATTTATAGAATATGTTGACGAACGATTATTGTATAGAGTTCTATCTTCACTTGGCCTTGCCATTTCTGAATTTACTCACGAGATACAATTGTGTTTATTGAACTTACAATTAACAAGTCAAAATTTAGAGTTGCTATCTGAAGGAAATACTGAATTGCAAAAATCAGTAATTCAATTTTCAGAAAATCTTTCTATGATGGTTGCCTATACAGATTTCTTCGATGGGACTATGCGTAGTAACTCTAATCGTGAAAAAAATAACTACGATTTAAGAAAATTAATAAAGCGTTTTATTAAAGGAATGGAACCTACTACAAAGAGACGTGGTTATAAGTTCAATGCAACCTTTGATAAATGGGGAATTTGGACGAAAAAGATACATATCTCAGAAATAATGTCTGTTTTTATGAATTTGTTTACTAATGCTTGTAAGGCAATTGAGCGAAGTGGTCAAAAAGAAGGTATGATATCCATTAATGTGACTACAAATGAATCATTTATAACTATTTTGTTTGAAGACAATGGAGACGGAATACCTAAAGATAAATGGGCTAAAGTATTTGAGCCACTCTATACTACTGCGATGCCTGCGAACGCATATAGCTCTGACAATGAATATAGTCGAGGAATGGGGCTTGGATTGGCTATTACTGAAGAGATAATCTCTGAAATGCAAGGTGAAATATCCATAATCGAGCCTTCGCAAGACTATAAGACATGTATTAAAATTATTTTACCTTTAGCTGATGAATCGGAGTTACCAGAAGATGCCTATTAAATACCTTTATATAGATGATGAAAGAACGGAAGTACTGCAGCCTCTTATAAATCAAATCAGTGGGCATAATGTTAATGGGCTTGAGGTTCATCATAAACAAGTCTACTCCACATTTGCGGATGTAGTTAGCGAATTAAAAGATAGCCATTATAATGGATTGATTATTGACCAAAAGTTATCGGCGATAAGTGACCAAGGTGTTAAGGCTGATTATTATGGTACAACTTTAGCTCAACAGCTAAGAACAGAAATGGCCGTAGGTAATATCCAAGCTATACCTATGGTCTTGCTTTCTAATGAAAATGTAATTGTCGAAAGTTATATTCCTGATGACTCATCAAATGATCTCTTTGATTTTGTAATTAAGAAGCATGAAGTTGCGCAAGAGGAAAAAAGGTTAAGAGTGAGTAAAATGCTTCACTCTCTAATTCAAGCTTATGATAAAGCGCGAGCAGTAAAAAAGGATATTGGTATAGACTTAAATGAGGTAGAACTATGCCGCCTTTTTAATTGTAATGATAAACAAATTCACTATATGGATACAAGATTTTTAGATTTCATCAAGTCTAAGGGAGGTGATACCCATAGTTTAGTCGCTTCAATATATTCGTCCCTCATTCAGTCAGCCGGAATGCTGGTTACAGAGGAAATGCTGCAGACTAAGCTTGGAGTAGATAAAAACTCTTTAGACTGGGATAAAGTTAAGCAACACTTAGATGAGTATAAATATAATGGACCGTTTTGTGATCTAAAAGATAGATGGTGGTTTTCCGGCGTTGAAGATTGGTGGGATGAACTATACCCAGAAAATGTATTGCAGAACTTAACGGTTAAAGAACGTGTTGCAATATTAATCGAAAAGCTATCTTTACCCCACCTAAATTATGTTGAGCTTTCCTATTCAGAAGGTCAGCAAAGTGAATATTTATGGGTCAATTGTGTGTTGTCAGGGGTTGCTTTAGATCCTTATGACGCTTTGCGCGTGCGAGATCCTGAAGCAAAAGTATGGGAGCAACCAAAATATATAGACTTGCGAGCATTTTTAAATGATGATGAGCATCCTCACTATAAAATCCATATAGACGATAAAGACAAAGTTAAAAAACTTATAGCGAGGCTGAAACCAAATGTTAACGAATGATCAAATAATTGAAAACCTTGAGAGAGTAGGAAGTCTTCTGCTCCAAAAGAACATAATTACTGATGAAACACCCTTTAGAAATATTCGTAGGCAGTTTCAAAATGACGCTATGAAATATTCTATTCCTTGGATTGAATTCAAGAAAGTAAAAGGTGAGTTTGTCCGGAGCGATGTTTGGGATTCAGATCTTAGTGTGAAAGTTAATGCCGAGGTGCAAGTTCGCGAAGGATTTGAGTTCAATTCAGCTGTAAGAATGATTGTTAATATAGAATATACTTGTTTGAGTCAAGATGGTGAGAAAGAATGTAAAGGTTGTTGGCATATGGATTATCACGTTGACGAGGGTGAACCACAGTATATGCATCCAGATTACCATTTGCACCATGGTGGTAGGTATATTAATGGCCTTCAAGATTATGGCGAAGTCATTATTCTCGATAATCCAAGAGTGATGCATCATCCACTTGATGTCTTTCTCGCTATTGATTTTGTTATATCAAACTTTTACCCTAAAAAAGAGTGGAGTAAAATCAGGGCTGATACATTCTATAAAAAGATAATTAAAGATGCTCAGCGTGCTTGGTGGAAAGGTTACTACGAAAAGATATCTAATTATTGGGAGCATTGTGATCGTAATAATAAAGGTGATATATCCAACGCTGCTATTTTTGAGGCTCAAAAATTAAACCCTCACTTCATCTGAAATATAGAGGAGGCATGGATGCTCTCCTCATCACTTTAGTCCTTTATCTTTTATTACTCATAAATTATAGCTCTCTAAGCTGTACCACAATATCTACCTAGCCAGCGTTCCATTTACAGCCAGACAAACCTCACTCCAGCCCACATCATCACTTTCAGTCAGAATGTCTGCCGCGAAAACTATTAAAAACCGATCTAATTAATTATCACGCAGTGATGTTAACCCGACATTTCTTCTCTCACTAGGGATTGCTTCTTACGTCCTAAAGAGCGGAGGTTCTCGTTTTTTTTTTACAACATGATTATTTCTTCTGCGTTTTTTATTGTTTTCAAAGCGAGAATTATCTATTCTAAGTAGGGTTCAATAGTGGAGATTGATAATGTCTTTAGGTGAGATTGTTTCCCCGCTTAGTTCATTTTTACGGCTTATCCTGACGCTGGGGCAGAAAAAAAAGCGCCCAGAGCGTCAGTTGGAGGGGCGCATCATTGCGCGTGGTATCGTTGCAGAGTTGCCCAAAGAGATCCCCTTTTATATTACTGCAGAAGACGGGACTCGAGAAAAAGGCATTTATGTCATTGGATTGTTAATTTGGAATCGTGGCACATTGCCTGTGGTAGAAAATGATTTTCTCCCAACAGCACCTCTTATCGTTAAAGTAAGTGGTAAAACAAAATTCGTCGGCAGTCGCATTCTAGCGGTTGAAGAAGAAGTGCGTTGCTCCTGCCAGCAGCTTACCGATCAGCAGCTGCAAATACATTTCGATTGCCTCAATTCTGAGGATTATTTGGTGATTCCGCTCTTCGTCACTGGCAATCCCCACGTCAATGTTGAGCTAAGTGGACGGATTATCGGACAGAGCCATCCTATCGATCACACTGCCGCTGAGATGAAGGCTAATGTTCCGGAACGTCTGGCCTCGTTGATGATGTTAATCTTTATACTAAACATGTTACCGGGCTTCTTCATCGGTGGTGCCCTGATCATAAAAATGTATGGATTAGACGTCTTCGTAAACAATTTCGAGTCCGTATCACGCTGGTACTCGATGCCCTTTACCCTTGGAGCCATTGCGATAAGTATGTTTCTAGTTTCCCGTATTGTTTACTGGTTCGAACGCCGAACTTACCCTGAAGGCTATCCACTAGAATCGGATCTTGAGCCCCCATTACATAAATCAATAATTGGTTTATGCAAATGTATTTTTCGTGGGGATAAGATACGTTTGTCAGCGTCATTATTTAGTTGGGGTAAGCCCATCATAATGGCAAATAAACGAGTGCGTCGCCGTAGCATTAACGACTGGATAAGATAATCCTCTGAATCCTGTCCCAGACAATCCATAGGGTGATTGCAATTGGTAGGTTGATAATAATCAGCTGTAGAACAGTCGGAAGAACAATTTCTTGATCGTTAAGATAAATTATTACGGCCTTAACGTTCATTCGAGTCAGTAGCTATGCACCATCACAATGACAACTATAAGGGCTAACATCGGATTTCCTCCCCTGCCGAAACTGCCCTTATGATTATGTTTATGAGGCCTGCAATTGACTGGATAATTGTATTACAGCCATATTAAATGAGGGATTGAAAGACCCATAGTGATTGAGATTCTACTCTGATCTATTGCTGCACTTTGGTCATTATACACTTCAGTTCCTCAATAGTAAGTGAGGGTTTTTGCCTGTGGATCATTGCATGGCAATTGGGACAGACAGGGCGAAGATCATTTACAGGATCGAGTTTGTAGCGCTCTCCAATCTCAGAGAGAGGGGTGATATGGTGGACGTGAATATAGTCCTTGCCGGTTTCACCATATGTTTTCTCAAAGTCCATATTGCACACACTACATTGACAGCCGTAATGGTCTATACATTTGTCTCTTGCTGTTTTGCTACGTTCGTACATGTTAACTTTGATCTGTTTTACGGCCCCTTCATAAAAGGTTTCCGGGACATCATCTGGATAATCGATATCTAACTTGGTAGAAAGCGATTCTGCTTTTTTGATGCCCTCATGAGTGAGTTTCCAGATGCCAAGGCCTGATTCTTTGGCATTATGAAGATACTTGTAATCAACAAGCTTTTTTCGCGCCCATTGGACCATGTTGTTCCATTGGGGACGGTTGCTATCATCAGGAAGTAAGATGCTCATTTCTTCATCGGTAAGGCCGAACTCCCTACCCAATGGTTCATAACACGAGGAAGAACTAACTTCTCCCCCTCGGTTATAAATATTCAAAAGTAAGGGAATTTCAATCTCTTTATAACTTGGAAATGCCATGTTTATCACCATCAAAATGAATAAGTTACTTTTTGAAAATTTCGCGTATATGCCACTCTATATAACTAGCCTGCGGATAATTTTCTTTCTGTAGTGGAAGGTGAATTTGAGCTCCTGCGAAGTCCCAAAAGAATCTGGATACAACGCTATTGCCATTTACAGCGGAAGATATTTGAACGCGCATGTTTTCATCCACTCCAAGAGAGCCTTTATCAAAGGCTTTATGATGGATTGCACAGAGAGCTAAGCCATTCGCGATCTCACATGGCCCTCCAAATTGCTTCCATTTGACATGAGCGGCTTCAAGTGCGACAGAGGTATTATCATGTCGCATATTGAAACCGCAAACGGCGCACTGATAGTTATAGGCTCGCAATACCTGCTGTCGAAATAAAGGATCGCGCTGTTTGCGAATTTGCAGGAGATCGAATCCCAACTCGTCGGCAAGTTCTTCCTGAATGCTTTCGGCAAAGTGTGCTTCGAGGATTTGCTGAGCTATAGAGTTAATGAGGTTCTTACTGTTTATCAAACGAGAGTAATGCTGCTCGTCAAAACCACCTGCAACATGATGTTCAACCAGTTCCCCCGCAGGAGGCTGTTTGCTGGTACCTGATGTGGAACAGCGCTCTGCGTTTTGTAGTTCCCAAAAGCCATCACCTTGTAAACGCCAGAACGGCATATCAGGACGGTACTGTGCACGCTGTGGTCCAAAACGTTCCAGCAGGCTGTGCAGCTGATCGCGCACTTCCTTACCGTAATCAAACAGTCGCGCATGCCCCTGCTGATAGTTCGCCAGCACGTACAGAAGCAATAAAGGCTTATGCGGCGCACGCTGTTCGCCTTTGCGCCAGATGGTGATATCGGCAATTGCCTGTTCGAGAGTTTTGCTGGAAGCCATCGCGTTACGGAAGAAGGTAAATAATTGCGATGATGCTCGCAAAACCCAAACCAATCAACCCACAATCAACAAAAACATGAGCTTACCGCACACAACACTATTTCCTGAATCCCCCTCGCAAATTTCAAATTTACCCCGCACCAAACCGCTGTATTTATATTCAGCACGGTATAATGAGCACCAGAAATTACGCCGAACGGCAAAGGAAATAATGAAGAATATTTAATGAACAATTCGCGATATGAAGGTGCTGCAACACCCCCATACCGCTAACCACAACCAACTTGATAGGAGTTGTATATGGCTGCGACGAATTTTAAGCCAGAGTTTACTGTTTGCAAAACAGAATCAGACGCTTTCACCGACATGATTGAAAACCGCGAGCTGGTACACAAAAACAGCGCCCGCCGGCTTCACGGCAACCAGACCAATGCGGCCCCCATTCATCCCCGAGCGGAAACGCCGCAAGACAGTGCTGCCTGCTGCGAACTGTATGCACGCATCGACATGAAATACCTTCTGCTTGGCGGTGACTGGTTAACCCGTGCAGGCTTTATCAACGGCATGCCGGTAAAAATCCGCGCCATGAAAGACTGCATCGTGATTACGCCACAGCATACAAGAGAATTATGGGGATGCCTGGAAGGGATGAGCGTGGTGAATATAAATAAACAGAAAGTCGCCCAGTGGTTAAAAACGTTTCCAGGAGCGTTGAACGACACCGGCGATATTCCGGTGATTAAGCGCAACGCCTGATAATAATCCCGGCCCTGCGCCGGGATTATTATTTATATCGTTCTCAAAACACCGGCACCCCCAGCCCAACCTTCACCTCCCTCAACGTCGCCTGCGTCACCCCCTGCGCCCGTTCCGTCCCGCGCTTCAGCATCGCCATCAGCTCCCCCTTATCCTGCATGTACTTCGCCCTGCGCTCCCGCATCGGCGCAATCAACTCCTGCAGGCACGCTTCAAGCTCGTTCTTACATACCCGGTCCCCAAGCCCGCCTGCCTGATAGTGCGCCTTCATCGCCGCCACTTTCTCCTTGTCCGGATGAAACGCGTCGAGGTACGTAAACACCACGTTCCCCTCAATCTGCCCCGGGTCGCTCACCTTCAGGTGGTTCGGGTCGGTGTACATGGCGCTGACGGCACGATGAATCGTCTCTTCGCTGGCCGAAAGGTGCAGCGTATTACCCAGCGATTTCGACATCTTGGCGCTGCCGTCGATGCCGGGCAGGCGGCTGGTGTCGCTCAGCATCGCCTTGCAGTGGCGCAGCACCGGGGCGGGCAGCAGGCTGTTCATCTTGTGCACAATCTCGTTGGTCTGCTCAATCATCGGCAGCTGGTCGTCGCCGACGGGCACGCACTCGGCCTTAAACGCGGTGATGTCCGCCGCCTGGCTGATGGGGTAGGCCATAAACCCGACCGGCAGCGAGCGGGCGAAGCCCTTCTGCGCAATCTCGTTGTTCACCGTTGGGTTACGCTCCACGCGGGCGACGGTGACGATGTTCATATACAGCATCGTCAGCTCGGCGAGGGCGGGCAGAGCGGACTGCAGGCAGATCGTGGTCAGGTTCGGGTCGATGCCGGCGGCGAGGTAGTCGGCCAGCACTTCGGGGATGTTGTCGCGGATTTTCTGCGGGTTGCTGCCGTTGTCGGTCAGCCCCTGCAGGTCGGCAATCAGCACAAACTGGTTGTGCGTGTGCTGGAGCGCCACGCGCTGGCGCAGCGATCCGACGAAGTGGCCGAGGTGCAGCGGGCCGGTTGGACGATCGCCGGTGAGGATGGTGGGTGCGTTCATAAAGACTCCTTAATGTGCAGTGGCCGAAAGGGGTCTTAGAAAAGTGAAAGCCGCCTTTCGGCGGCTATCTGAAAATGGGGAAAACTACTCCGTGCCGCCTTTAAGAAGGCAGCCACCAGCGGTTTACGGTGAGCACGGCGTGGTTTATGTTCATGCTTTTACCGTACCACGTCCGGCGCGAAAAACAAAAGGGCACGTCATGCTGCAATCACTCAACCATCTGACCCTCGCGGTCAGCGACCTGCAAAAAAGCGTCACCTTCTGGCACGCGCTGCTGGGGCTGACCCTGCACGCCCGCTGGAATACCGGGGCCTATCTCACCTGCGGCGAACTGTGGGTCTGCCTGTCGTACGACGAGGCGCGCCGGTACGTGCCGCCGCAGGAGAGCGACTACACCCACTACGCGTTTACCGTGGCGGAAGAGGATTTTGAACCGTTCTCGCGCAAGCTGGAGCAGGCGGGCGTCACCGTCTGGAAGCAGAACAAAAGCGCGGGGGCGTCGTTCTATTTTCTCGACCCGGACGGGCACAAGCTGGAGCTGCACGTGGGCAGTCTCGCCGCGCGCCTGGCGGCGTGCCGCGAGAAGCCCTACGCGGGGATGGTGTTTACCTCAGACGGGGCTTGAGGCGCGTACCTTCAGCCTGCCCGCCAGCGTCACGTGCGTGGCGGCATCTTCCTGATTGCACAGGTACTCCACCGCCAGCCGTCCCAGCTCGCTGTAGGGCAGCTGAATACTGGTCAGTGGCGGGGTGAGCTGCTCGGAGATCTTCTGGTCGTCGTAGCCCGCCAGCAGCATGTCCTCTGGGATGCGTACACCGTTCACCGCCAGCGCCTGATAGCAGCCAATCGCCAGCCAGTCGCTGGCGCAGAAGATGGCGTCCGGGCGCTCGGCCAGTTCCAGCAGGGAAGCCGTCGCGGTAAAGGACTCGCTGAACTGCCAGTTGGTCTGGCGCACCAGGCCGTCGTCGCACGCCAGTCCGGCCTGCTGTAATGCCGCCTGGTAGCCCGCCAGGCGCTGGCGCGAGGCCTCCATCCAGCTCTCGCCGGTGATGTGGGCGATGCGCGTCGCCCCGCAGGCGATGAGGTGTTTAGTCACCTGAAAAGCGTTGGCGTAGTCGTCCGGGATAAACGACGGCAGCAGCGGCGAGCCAGGGTCGCGCTGGTTGAGCAGCACCAGCGGGATGCGGGTGCAGTCCTGGAAGGCCGTCATGTCCACCAGCGTGGTGACCGGTGAGGCGAGGACAATCCCGATGCAGTTGCGCTTCTCCAGCTGGCGGATGATGTTCAGCGCCAGCTCGATGTCGTCGCCGTAGTCGTAGACGGTGAGCAGGGTCTCGTTGCGCCACGCGGCTTCCCGCGCCTGGCTGATGGCGTCGATAAACGGGTCAAAGCTCTGCAGCGAGCTGACCAGCAGGGCGATCTCTTCCTGGTTGCGCGGGGCGTGAACGGCGGGGAGGCGGTCGTAGCCGAGCTCGGTGGCGACGCCAATGACCCGCTGGCGGGTGTCGTCGCTGAGCTTGATGTTGCGGGACTGGTTAAGCACCAGCGATACCGTCGCCTGCGACACCCCTGCCGCCCGCGCAATATCGTTCATCGTCACTTTTGTTTTTCGCTTCATCCGTCCTCTCCCTTTCGCGAATTCGCATCATACCCTAACCGCACGCTTTAGCGCCGTCGATCACGTTTCTCATTCATCGAAGCGCGAACTTTGTGAGGGACATCGCTTTTCTTCGTGCGAGAAATTGCGCATTTATCCCGCAACTAATATTTATTAGCTAAATATTATCAGTAAGAGGACGCGTAATGAAAGAGCAGTGGAGCAGGGAGCAGGCACAGGCGTGGTATCAGCAGAAGGGCTGGCTGTGCGGGTTTAACTATCTGCCGTCGACGGCGGTGAACTGGACCGATATCTGGCAGGCAGAGACCTTCGATGCCGCCACCATCGAGCGCGAGCTGGGCTGGGCGGCGGAGGCGGGCTACAACACCCTGCGCATCAACCTGCCGTTTATCGTCTGGGAGCACGACCGCGACGGGCTGATGGCGCGCATCGACCGCTTTTTGACGATTGCTGACGGCCACGGGTTCAGCACCATGCTGACCCTGATGGACGACTGCGGTTTCTCCGGCGACGAGCCGTACCTCGGCCCGCAAAAGCCGCCGGTGCCGGGCAAGCACAACAGCCAGGCGGCGGCGAGCCCGGGGCGCGACAAGGTGTGCGATCCCGACTGCTGGGCAGACATTGAGCGCTACATCCGCGACGTTGTGCGCCAGTTCCGCGACGACAGGCGCGTGCTGTTGTGGGATCTCTACAACGAGCCGGGCAACCGCGGTATTTTCGCGACGGGCACGCAGGAGGTGCAGTACGACGCGAAGCTGGAGACCTGCGCGCACGAGTTGATGAAGCTGGCGTTCCAGTGGGTGCGTGAAGAAGACCCGACCCAGCCGCTCACCGTCTGCGCGTGGCGTCTGCCGCCGGAAGAGGAGGGCGAGACGTTCTTCCGGCATCCGCTGGACCAGACCGCGCTGGCGCTCTCGGACGTGGTGAGCTTCCACGCCTACACCCACACCGGCCGGATGACGGCGATTATCCAGCAGCTGCAAAAGCTTGGTCGCCCGCTGTTCTGCACCGAATGGCTGGCGCGGCACGTGGGCAGCACCATCGAAGAGCAGCTTCCGCTGATGTACGCGGCGAAGGTCGCGCCGTACCAGTGGGGGCTGGTGCGCGGCAAAACCCAGACGTGGCTGCCGTGGCCGGTGGTGATGAAGGAGTCCACGGACTACTGCCGCCTCTGGTTCCACGACGTGTTCGAGGAGAACGGCATTCCGTTCTCGCGCCGTGAAATCGCCCTGATGCAGCAGCTGCGCAAGATCGCCCCGCAGGCGCAGGACTAATAATATCGACCCGGCGGCCGACCGCCGGGCAACCAGGCAGGCATATAACAATGGCAATGACAATGAAAATACCGTCTCGCGAGCTGTGGTCTTATTTTGGCTATGGTTTAGGTCAGTGTTTTAGCTTTGGTTTAGTGGGTTCGTTTATTAACTATTTTTACACCGACGTGCTGGGGATCTCGGCGCTGGCGGCCAGTACCATCTTCCTGATTGCCCGCGCGTGGGACGCGGTTCACGATCCGCTGTTTGCCAGCATTATGGACACCATTAACAGCCGGTTCGGCAAGTTTCGCCACTTTTTACTGATCGCGCCGCTGCTGATCACCGGCGTCACGCTGCTGTCGTTCTATAAAATCGAAGCGGACATGACCACCAAAATCCTCTACGCCGGGGTGACCTACATCCTGTGGGGGACGCTGTACGCCATCTCCGATATCCCGTTCTGGTCGATGTCGTCAGTGATGACCAACGACTCCGGGCAGCGCACCCGCGCGGTGACGGCGGCGATGCTCGGGGTGAACGCCGGGATTGCCTGCGCCAACATCTTCTTCCCGAAGCTGGCGGCGTTCTTCGCCCAGTACAGCAATGACAAAGGCTACTTTATGGCGGCGCTGGTGATGATGCTGGTGGGCCTGCCGCTGATGCTCAACGGCTTTATGCAGATCAAAGAGCGCGTGCCGCCGAGCCCGGAAAAGGTGACCATCCGCGACACCTTCCACAACCTGCGCCAGAACAAGCCGCTGTTTATCGTCCTGCTGTCGTTCTTCTTCTGCGTGTTCCACAACGTGGCGGGTGGGCTCTACATCTACTTCTTTATCAACAATCTGGGCGACGGCAGCCTGCAGATGGCGATTGGCGTGATGGGGATCGTGGCGGCGGTGCTGTGCCTGGTCGCGCCGATGCTGACGCGCCGAATGCAGAAGCGGAAGCTGTTTATGATCCTCTGCGGGCTGGACGTGGCGGTGCGCGTGGTGATGTGGTTTGTCGGGTATCAGCAGGTGACGATGCTGTTTATTCTGCTTGGCCTGAGCACGCTGTTCGTGATGATGACCAACATCCTCACCTCGTCGATGATTGCCGACACCATCGAGTACGCGGAGTACCACACCCACAAGCGCTGCGCGGCGATCACCTTCTCCGGGCAGACCTTCACCGGCAAGATGTCGGTGGCGGTGGGCGGTGGGTTAATCGGCGTGTTTCTGACGATGATCGGCTACGTGCCGCAGGCGCAAATCCAGAGCCAAGGCGTGCTGTCGGGGCTGTTCTTCGGGATTTGTCTGCTGCCGGCAATAGGGTCGCTGATCCGCATGGGCTTTATGTCGCGCTTTACCTTTACCGAGGAGAAGCACGCGGAGATTTGTCGGCTGCTGGCGGAGCGCAACGCGTCTGCGAAAGCGCCGGGTGGCGGCTGCGCCTTACCCGGCCTACAGGACCAGCCCTTGTAGGCCTGATAAGCGAAGCGCCATCAGGCTTCGCTTTTAAAGACTTACAGCGACTTCACAAACGCCAGCAGATCTTCGTTAAGCTGGTCCTGGTGGGTCAGCGCGAAGCCGTGCGGCGCGTTGTCGTACACCTTCAGCGTGGCGTTTTTGATCATCTCTGCCGCCAGCTTGCCGGTGCTTTCAAACGGCACGATCTGGTCGTTACTGCCGTGAATAACCAGCGTCGGCACGTCGATTTTCGCCATATCCGGGCGGAAGTCGGTTTCGCCGAACGCGGTCACGCAGTCGATGGTGCCCTTCAGGGACGCCAGCAGGGCGATGTTCAGCGTCTGGGTCAGGGCACCGGCGGAAACGGTCTGCCCGGCGTTGATGCCGTAGAACGGGGTGGCGAAGTCGCTGATGAACTGGGCGCGATCTTTGCGCAGCCCGTCGCGAATGCCGTCGAACACGCTCTGATCCACGCCCTGCGGGAAGGTATCGGATTTACCAAAGATCGGCGTGACCGCGCCCAGCAGCGCCAGACCGGCCACGCGCGCGCTGCCGTAGTTGTTGATGTAGCGGGTCACGTCGCCGCCGCCCATGGAGAAGCCCACCAGCGTCACGTCCTGGAGGTCCAGGGTGGTGATCAGGTCGTTGATGTCGGACGCAAAGGTGTCATAGTCGTAACCGTTCCACGGCTGATCCGAGCGGCCAAAGCCGCGGCGGTCAAAGGCGATGGCGCGGAAGCCGCGCTCGGCCAGGTAGTTCAGCTGGCTGTCCCACATGTCGCCGTCCAGCGGCCAGCCGTGGCTGAAGAGAACCGGTTTGCCCGCGCCGCCGTCCTTGTAGTAAATCTGCGTGCCGTCTTTTGCCTTAAACGTTGCCATAGTGTGTTCCTGTACAGGTGATGGTTAGGGTTATACCGGCGCGACCAGATAGCGAATAGCCGGTGATGTTGTGCCCTGATGAAAAGCCAGAACGCGGCTCTGCAGCAGGAGGTCATTCATGGTGTGGCGCTCCTGCTGGCGCAGATGCTCAATCCACGAGCCCATCAGGAAGGTCTCGATAAACAGGCCGGGGCGCTCAATATCCTCGTACACCGCCCAGCTCATCGCCCCGGCGCGGCGGCGCACCCGGCGCAGCTCGTGTACCGCCTCCAGGAAGGCTTTTGCGTTGTGCGGGTCGATGATGTACTCGTGCGAGACCAGCACCGGGCCGCGCTCGTTGGGCAGGTCGATCTCCACGCCGTCCAGCGGCTGGCCGCTCAGGTCGAGGTTCAGGTCCGGGTCTTTCTCCAGCTTCCAGCGGAACACGGTGGCGCTCGCCAGCACCATCCCCAGCGTGGCGACCACCAGCGCGGTCGGGGTGCCGAACTGCGACGCGATTTGCCCCCAGATGGCGCTGCCCGTGGTCATTGAGCCGAAGAACACCGTCAGGTAGACCGCCAGCGCGCGGGCCTTCACCCAGCGGGCGGCGCTGCGCTGGGCGCCGAGGTTCAGCGTCGAGAGCACCGCAATCCACGCGAAGCCGGTGAAGAACTCAAACAGGTTGAGCAGCCAGACGTGGCGCACAAACGCCAGCGCCAGCATGGTGAGGGCAAAGACCAGGCTCGCGGCCACCATCAGGCGGTCGGCGTTCAGCCGCTGGCGCAGGCGCGGCAGCAGAATGGCCCCCGCAATCGCCCCCAGGCCAATGCACGCCAGCATTACGCCGTAGCCTGCCGGGCCTAAGCCCAGCTCGCGGCGCGCCACCAGCGGCAGCAGGGCCCAGCCCGCGCTGCCGAAAACGAAGAACGCCACGGTACGCACCAGCACGTTGCGCAGCACCGGGGCGGCGTGCACGTAGCGGATGCCGGTGCGCACCGCAGAGAAGAAGTGCTCCGGCGGCAGACGCTGAATGGACGGGGCCGGACGCCAGCGCCACAGCACCCACGCCACGCCGACCACGGAGAGCGCGTTCAGGGCAAACACCATCCACGGCCCGGCGAGCGACAGCAGGAAACCACCCAGCGCGGGGCCAATCGCCCGGCTGATGTTCACCCCGAGCGAGTTCAGCGCCACGGCGGCGCCCAGCTCCGGCTTGCTCACCAGATCGGGCACCACGGCCTGGAACGGCGGCGAGCTCATCGCCGCCCCCACGCTCAGCAGAAACGTCGCCACCAGCAGCACGGTAGGGGTGACGTGTCCGGTGAAGGAGAGCACCGTCAGCCCGGCGGCGGCGATGAATACCCATAATTGAGAGAAGAGCAGGTATTTACGCCGGTCAACGATGTCCGCCATCACCCCGGACGGCAGGGCGAAGAGGAACATCGGCAGGCTGCTGGCCGCCTGCACCAGCGCGATATCCAGCGGATCGGCGCTCAGGGTCAGCATGCTCCAGTTGATGCCGACGTCGCTCATCCATGAGCCGACGTTAGAGACCACCGTGGCGATCCACAGCATGCGGAACACCGGCTGGCTCAGCGGCTGCCAGGGCGAAACCGCCCGCGCGGGCGTCGTCTCAACGTGTGCGTCGCGAACGTCGTTAACCTGGGTCATGCGAACCTCTCCGTTGCCTTACGCTGCAGCCGCCACTGGCCCGGCCCGGTGAGGGCGAGAGTGGTGAAGATAATCAGCAGCAGCCAGCCAAACTGCCCTTCGGCAATCGACCAGTTCGGGTGGACCGCGAGCATCGCCACCAGCAGCACGGCGATAATCGGCAGGCACGCCAGGCGGGTGTAGACGCCCGCAATGATCAACAGCGGGCAAACCACCTCGGCGACAATCGCCGGGATCAGGCTGGCGTAAGGCCCGAAGCCAAACGGATCTTCAATGCGCGTCAGCTCTTCGCTGAAGTGCAGCACCTTCGGCAGGCCGTGCACGTACAGCAGCAGCAGGCTGCCGGTCAGGCGCAGGAAGAACAGCCCCAGGTCGACCCGGGGCGGCATAGTGGTGTTTTTCATCAGAATGCAAAGCAGCTGCAGCCCAGCGCCCCCCAGAAAGCGTTATCGTCGGACACCGGCATCGCTGACGTGCGGGCGAAGTCATGCTGGTGGCTGTGAACCCCGCACGGGCCGCTGCAGTGGTGGACGGCGCTCATGCCCACGCGGGCGGCCTGCGGCGGCGCGCTGCGGTAGTGACCCGGCACCTTGACCACCGGGGACCACTCGGGCAGGACCGGAATGGCCGGCGGCGCGAGCGGGCCAAAGCTGCCCACGGCGTAGACGATATCGCCGTTGACCACCGTGAGAACGGACTCGATGCCCTTGATTTCCTCTTCCGGCACGCGGAAGTAGTCTTTGCTCAGCACGGCCAGATCGGCGAGCTGGCCGACCTTGATCTGCCCCTTCTGGTTCTGCTCGCTGGAGAACCACGCGCTGCCCTGGGTCCAGAGCATCAGGGCGGTATCGCGATCCAGTCGGGCGCTGTGATCGTACATCTGCATCCCGCCGACGGTGCGGCCGGAGACCAGCCAGTAGAGCGCGGTCCACGGGTTGTAGCTCGCCACGCGGGTGGCGTCCGTCCCTAAGCCCACCGGCACGCCGGTCTCGAGCATTTTCGCCACCGGCGGCGTGTGGCGGGTGGCTTCGATGCCGTAGCGTTCGGCGAAGTATTCGCCCTGGAAGGCCATGCGGTGCTGCACGGCAATGCCGCCGCCGAGCGCTTTGATGCGGTCGATGTTGGCCTGGGTGACGGTTTCCGCGTGGTCGAAGAACCAGTGCAGGCCGTTGAACGGAATGTCGCGGTTCACCTTCTCGAAGACGTCCAGCATGCGGCTGATGGATTCGTTATAGGTGGCGTGCAGGCGGAACGGCCAGCGGTGCTCCACCAGGTGGCGCACCACGCGCTCCAGCTCGTCCTCCATGCCCGGCGCGAGATCCGGGCGCGGCTCGAGGAAATCTTCAAAATCGGCGGCGGAGAAGACCAGCATCTCGCCCGCGCCGTTGTGGCGGAAGAAGTCACTGCCCTGGCCCGGCGTGAGCATGTCGGTCCATTTTTCAAAGTCTTCCAGCTCGTGGCCCGGACGCTGGGTAAACAGGTTGTAGGCGATGCGGATGGTCATCTGCTTCTTCTCGTGCAGCTCGGCAATCACCTCGTAGTCTTCCGGGTAGTTCTGGAAGCCGCCGCCCGCGTCGATGGCGCTGGTCAGCCCCAGGCGGTTCAGCTCGCGCATGAACTGGCGGGTGGAGTTAACCTGTTGCTCCAGCGGCAGCTTCGGCCCTTTGGCCAGCGTGGCGTAGAGGATCATGGCGTTCGGACGGGCAATCAGCATCCCGGTCGGGTTGCCGTTGGCGTCGCGTTGGATCTCGCCGCCCGGCGGGTTTGGCGTGTCTTTGGTGTAGCCGACCACCTTCAGCGCGGCGCGGTTGAGCAGGGCGCGGTCGTACAGGTGCAGGATGAAGACCGGGGTATCCGGCGCGGCGTCGTTAATTTCGTCCAGGGTTGGCATGCGGCGCTCGGCAAACTGGAACTCGGTCCAGCCGCCCACCACGCGCACCCACTGCGGCGACGGGGTGCGCAGCGCCTGCTCTTTCAGCATCCGCAGGGCGTCGGCCAGGGAGGGCACGCCTTCCCAGCGCAGCTCGAGGTTGTAGTTCAGCCCGCCGCGAATCAGGTGCAAGTGCGAGTCGTTGAGGCCGGGGATGGCGGTGTGGCCTTTCAGATCGACCACTTTGGTGCCGTCGCCGTGGTGCTGCATCACCTCGGCGACGGTACCCACTTCCAGAAATTTTCCGTCGCGCACGGCAACGGCTTCCGCGACGGGGTTTTCGCGATCGACGGTGTGAAACTGGCCGTTAACCAGAATGAGATCGGCTTTACCGAGGGTAACCATAACTGCTCCTGACTGAGAGGGGAATGGTCAGGATTATGGGAACCGGTTTCGGCAAAGATCCAGTTATACAATAGGATAGGTATACCAAAGTATAACTATACCTTAGGTTAACTATACGAAGAGATAATTACGCGCGGAGAGGGAAAACCGCAGGATGAAGGTGACTTTATCGTCGCGGCGCTCGCGGCGATTTCTACCCTTAACCACTGGAAAATGCTATGACCTCTTCAAAGCTCGAAGTGTTAACCCCTGCGAACTGTCAGATCATCTTTATCGATCACCAGCCACAGATGGCGTTTGGCGTGCAGTCGATTGACCGTCAGGTGCTGAAAAACAACACCGTGGCGCTGGCGAAAGCGGCTAAGGTATTCAACATCCCGACCATCATTACCACCGTAGAGACCGAAAGCTTCTCCGGCAACACCTATCCGGAGCTGCTGGACGTGTTCCCGGGCCAGGACATTCTGGAGCGTACCTCCATGAACTCCTGGGACGACCAGAAGGTGCGCGACGCGCTGAAGGCCAACGGCAAGAAGAAGGTCGTGGTGGCCGGCCTGTGGACCGAAGTGTGCAACAACAGCTTCGCCCTGTGCGCGATGCTGGAAGGCGACTACGAAATTTATATGGTGGCGGACGCGTCCGGCGGCACCTCCAAAGAAGCCCACGACTACGCGATGCAGCGCATGATCCAGGCGGGCGTGATCCCGGTGACCTGGCAGCAGGTGATGCTGGAGTGGCAGCGCGACTGGGCGCGTAAAGAGACCTACACCGCGGTGATGGACATCGTGCGCGAGCATTCCGGCGCGTACGGCATGGGCGTGGATTACGCCTACACCATGGTGCACAAAGCGCCGTCTCGCCAGAAGAGCGAGCACCGCACCTTAGCGCCGGTTCCGGCTCGCTAAGTCCCGTCGGCGGGCTGGTCCCTCATCCGGCTCGCCGCTGCCTCTTTCTCTGGAGTTCACGATGAGTACTGGGCTGATATCCCTTGCGGCAGGCGTGTTGATTGGCCTGATGTATGCCGTGCTGAAGGTGCGCTCCCCCGCGCCGCCCGCGCTGGCGCTGATTGGCCTGCTGGGGATGCTGGCGGGTGAACAGGCGACGCGCCATCTCTTATCCCGCGACGACGCGCCGCCGCCTCAGGCGATCGTTCCGCAGGCCAGTTCGCAGACGGGAGCGTCATCATGAAAGCATGGATAATTTCGCTGGTGTGCGGCGTGGGTGCTGGGGTAATTTACGCTCTGCTCGACGTCCATTCCCCGGCGCCGCCGGTTGTCGCCCTGCTTGGCCTGTTTGGCATGCTGGTGGGTGAACAGCTCATCCCGGTGGGACGGCGTTTACTGAGTCGCGAACCGCTTACCCTCGCCTGGTTTCGTCACGAATGCGTACCGAAAATCAGCGGCACGGCGCCCCCTGCGCCCGCGAAGGATACCCGCGACGTTAAATGACTGGTTAGAGGAATAACAGCATGACGCTGCCGTGGCGCATTGCCATCATTGATGACGAACGTTCCGTCCGCAGCGGGTTGAGTAATCTCCTGGAGTCGGAAGGCTATTCGACCGATACGTTTGATTCGGCAGAGGTATTTCTGAGCCATCCGCTCGCCCTGTCCGGCGCGGCGCTGGTGATCACCGATATCAAGCTGCGGGGCATGAGCGGCCTTGAGCTGTTTGACAAGCTGCGGCTGCTGGCCGTACCGCCGCCGCCCGTGCTCTTTATCTCCGGTCATGCTGATGAAAATATGCAGCGGTACGCTCTCGGTCTGGGCGCCGCTGCTTTTTTGCGTAAGCCCATTAACATCGATATTCTGCTGGATTATATCCAGCGGGAGCTGGCCCGCCGACAATAAGGATCGCGGATGAACGAACACGAGCAGCCTGCATTCTGGCCCGCCCAGGGGAATCTTCACCAGGGGCGGGTTTTTGTCCTTAAAGAGGATGTGATTTTTACCGTGCTGGCGCAGGAGGGCGGAATCGCCTGGATGCACGCGCGACATCCTCATTCCGGCGGCTCGTTCATTATCGCCACCGCGGTCAGCGACGAAGAGGAAGAGCGGGCCACCCGGCTGCTCAAAAACGAGTTTGCGCTGCGCGATATGCTGCAGGACAGCTGGGCCATTCGCGCCGTCGCCTCCACCCAGTACCGGGGACGCTTCGCGCTGGTGTACGCCCCGTTTTCCTTTGAGCTACTGGCGCGGCGCGCGGGCAGGGCGATCTCGGGGATCGCGCGCTTTATCGAGCTGGCGATCCAGATCTGCGTCCCTCTGCGCCAGATGCATCTGCAAAACCTGATCCACGGCGATATCAAGCCCGGCAGCATTTTTGTTCAGCACGATGCCACCTGCCGTCTGGGCAGCTTTGGCCTCTCCTGCACGCTCTCCGATGCTTTCTCCCAGACCCGGCTTGCCGTTTCGGGCGGTACGCCTGCGTGGATGTCGCCGGAACACACCTCCCGCACCCAGCGTCCCGTGGATAACCGCAGCGATCTCTACAGCCTCGGCATGGTGCTGTATGAACTCCTGACCGGCCGCCTGCCGTTTGAGCTGGGAAAGGACGACCAGACCAACTGGGCGCATTACCACATCGCCTCGGCGCCGCTGGCCCCGGATGCGATACGCCCGGACGTGCCGGGGATGCTGTCGACCATCATCCTGAAGCTGCTGGAAAAGCACCCCGATAACCGCTACCAGACGGTCGACGGGCTGATT
Organism: Enterobacter cloacae complex sp. 2021EL-01169; assembly: GCF_020733125.1. NCBI lineage: Bacteria > Pseudomonadati > Pseudomonadota > Gammaproteobacteria > Enterobacterales > Enterobacteriaceae > Enterobacter > Enterobacter cloacae complex sp. 2021EL-01169. Next base: position 86,751 of record NZ_JAJFTC010000007.1, on the reverse strand, counting down.
GCCGACCTTCGCCGCTGCCAGGCGACGCTGACCTGCGAGGGCGAAATCGTCGCCTTTACTCCCGGCCAGCAGGACCGTACCCCGGCGATCCATCTGGCGGACTCCCTGTTCGCGACCCATCCGCAGGCGAACGACGTCATTGCCGCGTTTGAGCGGGTGGGGCAGAACCGCGTGCCGGAGCTGGTGACCATCGGCGGGCCGTCGGGGATCGGCAAATCCTCGATCATTGCGACGGCGCTTAAAACGCTGCAGCAGCGCGCGGTGCTGCTGGCGGTGGGCAAAGTCGATCAGTTTTCACCGTCGCTGCCCTACGGCGTATTAAGCTCCGCGTTCCGCACCCTGACGCTCCACCTGCTGGGGCTGCCGGCAGACGAGGTGGCGAAGTGGAAAATCCGCCTCTCGCGCGCCCTTGAAGGCTATGAAGAACTGGCCGTCAGCCTGGTGCCCGAGCTGGGCCTGCTGCTTGAGAGCAAGCCGCGCTTCTCGGCGGATACGTTTTCTATTGATGCCCGGGCGCGATTCAGCCATATGGTGCTGGCGCTGGTGAAAACCTTTGCCTCGCAGGGCTGCCCGCTGGTGCTGGTGCTGGACGATCTTCAGTGGAGCGATGCCGCCAGCCTGCAAACGCTCAACGCGCTGCTGGTGAACTGCGGCGCCATCCCGCTGCTGGTGGTTGTCGCTCACCGCGATATCGGCTCGTTGTCCGACCCCACGCTGCAACAGCAGCTGGCGAGCCTGCCGGAGGCGGCACAGCACGCGAGCGAGATTGTCCCGCAGGCCCTCTCGGTTAAAGCCGTGGCGCGCTGGCTGGCAACGGTGTTTCGCACCCGCAGCGCGGCGACGACCGACCTTGCCACCCTGATCCACGAGAAAACGGGCGGCAACCCGCTTTTTGTGCATGAATTTTTCCGCCGCATCGTCGACGACGGGCTGGTGGTGCATAACAAATACCAGGACAAGTGGCATTACGATCTGCAGGCGATCCGCGCCCGGCATTACACCGAAAACGTGGTCACCCTGGTGCTGGAGCAGCTCGAAGAGCTGCCCGACGAGACGCGCCGCCTGCTGGGCAGCATCGCCTGTCTCGGCGGCACGGGCGAGATGGAGATGATGTGCCGCGTGGTCGGCATGTCGATGGCGGAAATGCGCTATGCGCTGCACCCGGCGGTGATGGCGCAGCTTATCGTGCTGACGGAGAAAGCGTACTCCTTCACCCACGACCGGGTGCAGGAGGCCGCCTTTGCGCTGCTGGATCGGCATGAGAAAAGCCATCTTCACCTGACCACCGCCAGCCTGCTGGCCGACGCCGCGCGCCAGGCGGCGGGGAATGAGCTGCTGTTCCGCGCCGTACATCACGTCACGGCCGCGCTGGACAGCATCCAGCCCGCCCCGCAGCGCCAGCGGTTCCGCGAGCTGAGCCTGCTGGCCGCGCGACGCGCGAAGCGTTCGGGAGATTATCTTTCGGCGCTGAGCTATATCCAGACCGCCAGAGCGCTGGGCAACGCCGGGACGGTGTCGGACTTTATGCTCGATATCGAAGAGGCGGGCTGCGAGTTTGCGCTGGGGCACCTGGAGCGGACCCGCGAGCTGTGTGACGCCATCCTGGGCTGCCCCGGCGGGCTGACCGAAAAGGCGCTGGCGGCCAACCTGCTGGTGGAAGTCTACATTCGCCAGTCGGACAGCCGTCTGGCGCTGGAGGCGGCGCTCTGCTGGCTGGGGGTGTTTGGCATCCAGATTGGCCGCTATCCGGAAGATGCCGACTGCGACGAGGCCTGGGAACGCTTTTGCAACCGCGCAAATGACGCGCCGCAACATCTCTTTGCCCCGCTCTCGCGGATGGAGAACCCGGAAACGGAAGCAGTGATGAACCTGCTCTACAGCGCCAGCATTTGCGCCAGCTTCATCTGCCCGCGCCTGCATTTCTTACTGCTCTGCCGCATGATGCACCTGACCCTCGACCACGGCATCACCGGCGCCTCCACCACGGCGATGGCCTGGTTTGGCGTGCTGATGGGCCACCGCTACGCCGAGTATCGCCTCGGGTTTCAGTACGGCACGCTGGCCCGCGAGCTGGTGACCCGCCACGGCTACGATGCCTTTGAAGCCAAGACCCTGCTGCCGCTCGACCAGCTCAGCGTCTGGACCCAGCCTTTGTCGTTCACCATCGAGTGCGCGAAAGCCTGCTTCAGCGCGGCGGTCACCCACGGGGATATGACGATGGCCTGCTTTGCGGCCTGCCACCAGGTGATCAACTTCCTCTCGCGGGGCGATCACCTGGACGGGGTGCTGACCAGCATCGATCGCGGCCTGGCGTTCGTGCGTAAAACCCACTTCCAGGACGTGGAGACCATTTTGATGGTGCAGCGCGGCTACGTTGAGTTCCTGCGCACGCCGGTCATCGGCACCTGGACCGCGTCGCAGGTCTTGCCCGAGGCGCTGCTTCCCGCGTCGCCGGAGCAGGCCCCGGAGCAGACCTCCACCATGCTGTTCTGGTACTGGCTCTATCGCGGCATGGCGCACTTTACCTGTGGCGAGTACGCCGACGCGCAGGCGGATCTGGAGATGGCGGGGTGGTACGCGTGGTCCGCGCCGGGGCACATCCATCTGCTGGATTACCATCTCTACAGCGCGCTGGCGCTTTCGCGTCAGCTGACGCCGGAGACCTTCTCGGCGAACCACCGCCGCAGCATTCACGCCCACTACGACAAAATCGCCCTCTGGGCGCGCATTAATCCCGGCACGTTCGCGGATAAAGAGGCGCTGATCTACGCCGAAATCGTGCGTCTGGACGGGATGAACAGCATCGCGCTTGAGCAGTACGAGAAGGCGGTCCGGCTCTCCCGCGAGGGCGGGTTTAATCCGATTAACGCCCTGGCCCACGAGCTGGCGGGCCGCTTTGCGCTGGCCTGCGGCTATCCAACCGCCTCGGACGCACACTTCCGCGGGGCCATCTCCGCCTGGGGTCGGGCGGGCGCGCAGGCCAAGGTGCGCCAGCTGGAGCAGGATTTCCCGCACCTGCTGGCCTCCGGGCAGGCGAGCGCCTATGACACGGTAGCGTTCGCCCAGAACGAGACCATCCGCGATCTGCAGAGCGTCATCAAAGCCTCCCGCGCGCTGTCGGAAGAGATCAACCTTGAGCGCTTAATCGAAAACCTGATGACGATCCTCCTCGAACGCGCCGGGGCGCAGCGCGGCCTGCTGCTTCGCGTGAGCGATAGCCTGATTCCGGAGATCGAGGCCAGCGCCTGGACCAGCACCGACGGCGTGCGGGTGCGGATCCTGAAAGACGTGCCGACGGCGACCGACCTGCCGCTGTCGGTGCTCGCGGCGGTGATCCGCACCGGGCAGGAGATCCGTACCGGCAGGCCGGAGGAGTTTCACCCCTTCAGTCAGGACCCCTATCTGGTGACCTCGGGGGCGGCGGTGATGTGCGTCCCGATGTTCAAACAGGCGCGGCTGGTGGGCGTGCTGTACCTGGAAAACCGGCTGATGCCGGAAGTGTTTACCGCCGAGCACTCGCGCGTGGTCAGCCTGCTGGGCGCGCAGGCGGCGGTCTCCCTGGAGACGGCGCGGCTGTACGCCGAGCTGCTGGCGGAGAACATCCAGCGCCGCCGGGTGGAGAAAGAGCTGCGCGCCAGCCAGACCTCGCTGATGCTGGGCGAGCAGATCAGCCACACCGGCAGCTGGCGCTGGGAGCTGGAGCAGGATCTGATGTTTGTCTCGGACGAGTACGCCCGCATTCTCGGCCTGCCCGAGCAGCAAAAGACGATCTCCATGGCGGAGTTTTTGACCTTCGTCCATGAGGACGATTACGCCCGCATCAGCGCCATTGTTACCCAAAGCGTGCGCGACGGGCTCTCGATGCGCGCGGAGTTTCGCGTTAAGCGTCCCGACGGCTCAACGCGCTACATCCTCGGCATTGGCGATCCGGTGGGCGTGGGCAGCGAGGTGAACGAGTATTACGGCATCATCACCGATATCACCAGCCAGCGCGCCGCGGAGGATGCCATGCGGGTGGCGCAGGCGGATCTGGCGCGGGTGTCCCGGGCCACCACCGTCGGACAGCTGACCTCCTCCATCGCCCATGAGATCAACCAGCCGCTGATGTCGATCGTCTCGAACGCCGGAGCGAGCCTGCGCTGGCTCAGCCGCGAGCCCGCCCGGCTGGATAAAGTGCGGGAAGGGCTGGAGGAGATCGCCGCCGAAGGCGCGCGGGCGGGGGAGATCATTCGCAGCATTCAGTCCCTGACGCGCAAGCAGGATCCCACCTTCTCGCGCATCGACATGCACTCCCTGATCCACCATATCATCACGCTTTCGCGCAGCGAGCTGGAGCAGCGACACATAAGCGTTGATTATCTGTTGAACGCCAGCGACAGCTTTATCACCGGCGATAGTGTGCAGATCCAGCAGGTGCTGTTGAATCTGGTGATGAACGCGGTTGAGGCGATGGCCGAGGTGAAGGAGCGCGCCAGCACCATCACCCTCAGCACCAGCAACGCGGACGGGAAGGTGATCGTTGAGATCGCCGACACCGGCAGCGGCATTGAGCCCGAGCGGCTGGAGCAGATTTTTGACTCGTTCTATTCCACCAAGCCGCAGGGAATGGGGATGGGGCTGACCATCAGCGCCAGCATTATCGAGCGCCACTGCGGGAAGCTGAACGCGCGCCGCCGGGAGCCGCACGGCACGGTATTTGCCTTCGCGCTGCCGCTGGCCGCGCAGGAAGCGTAAACGTTACTCCGCGGGCTGGCTTTTGGTCAGGCGCTCAACGGCCCTGACCAGCTCGGCCACGGAGCGCACCTGCATTTTCTCCATCACGCGGCGGCGGTGCACCTTCACCGTGATCTCGCTGACGCCCAGCTCGGCGGCAATTTGCTTGTTCAGCATGCCGCTTATCGCCAGCGTCAGCACCTCGTGCTCGCGCGGCGTAAGGGACATGTGGCGCTGCTTCAGGGCGTAGTGCTCTTTATTGCGCTCGGCGTTGTTTTCCGCCAGCTGCAGTGCGGATTCGATGGCGTCGATCAGCGCGTTAGATTCGACGGGCTTGGTGAGGAATTCGTACGCGCCACCTTTGATGGCGCGCACCGACATCGGGATGGTGCCGTGGCCGGTGAGGAAAATAATCGGGATTTCGCGCCCGCTTTCCTTGAGGGCGTCTGCTACCTCAAAACCCGAAATGGCGGGCATTTGCATATCGAGGATCACGCACGACGGCAGATCCTCAAAGCGGTATTGCAGAAACGCTTCTGCCGATGAAAAGCCGATGGCGTTCAGGCCTGCCGAGTCCAGCAGCCCGATCACGGACTGCCTGACGGCGTCATCGTCATCTACCACATACACAATGTGTTCCATTCACCGCCCCGGTGCTGATTGACATGTCGAGGATGCAAACAGTCACTACGGCGACGTAAGAGACTGTTTATGCTGCCTTTCATCTTAACACATTAACTATCATTATCATTTAACAATATGATAACCGTATGAAGTATAGCGAGCCGGGGCGGGGGCGGTGAAGGAACGAAACGCTGTTTTTATGCACCGACAAGCTCAATGCGGTTGCCGTCCGGGTCCGCGATCACCGCCTCATAAAAGCCGTCTCCGGTCAGGCGCGGAGCGCTGAGCAGCGTGCCGTTGGCCTGGGCTCGCTCGGCCATGCTATCCACTTTTGCCTTGCTGCCGACGTTGATGGCGATATGCGCCCAGCCGATAAACTCCGGGTGCAGCGGGGCGTCGGGCAGCTCCGGCAGCGTCATGAGCTCGATGGTCGGACCGTCATCCAGCGTAATAAAGTGTGATTCAAACCCCGGACGATTTTTACTGACGTAGCGTTCGTTACTGCGGCCATTAAAAACCGTTTCCCAGAACTGAACCTGGGCGTTCAGGCTGCGGGTCCAGAGTGCAACATGGGCAATATGCATAAGTTCCCTCGTGATGTGTCGGTGAGGACTTTCACCGGTAAAACAGGCTACACTCTGGTTTTGAGCGCGACAAGCTGAGGAAAAGACAATGCACTACACACTGAAAGAAAGCGACAAGGATAAAGCGGAAGGGTCAAACGGCGCGGGCGCTCTGCAGCAAAAACTGCTGGAGTCCCGTTCGATTGTGATCTCCGGTGAGATCAACCAGGAGCTGGCGCAGAAAGTGATCACCCAGATGATCCTGCTGCAAAGCGTCAGCAACGATCCGATCAAGCTGTACATCAACAGCCAGGGCGGCCACGTGGAAGCGGGCGACACCATCCACGACTTCATCAAATTCATTCGCCCGGAAGTGCACGTGATCGGCACCGGCTGGGTGGCGAGCGCCGGGATCACTATCTTCCTGGCCGCGAAAAAAGAGCACCGCTACTCGCTGCCAAATACCCGCTTTATGATCCACCAGCCGCTGGGCGGCGTGCGCGGCCAGGCGACGGATATTGAGATCGAAGCGCGCGAGATCATCCGCATGCTGGATCGCGTGAACAAGCTGATCGCTGACGCCACCGGCCAGCCGCTGGAAAAAGTGAAAAAAGACACCGACCGCAACTTCTGGATGTCCCCGGCGGAAGCGCTGGACTACGGCATCGTGGGCAAGCTGATCACCCATTATGACGAGCTGAAGCTGGACTAAGTTTTTACCGCCGTGTACGTGTCGGGTGGCGGCTACGCCTTACCCGACCTACACGCCCTCGTTTGACCCATGACAAGTTCCCCCTCTGCTTTCTTACCTATAATCGCGCCTGTTTCCCCTCTCACTGGTGCTACCCATGGCGTATCAACTGAACCTGAACTGGCCGGAATTTCTTGAGAAATACTGGCAAAAACAACCCGTTGTGCTGAAAAATGCCTTCCCGAATTTTGTCGATCCGATTACCCCGGACGAGCTGGCAGGGCTGGCGATGGAGCCGGAGGTCGATAGCCGTCTGGTGAGCCATTTCAACGGTAAATGGCAGGCCAGCAATGGCCCGTTTGAGCACTTCGACGATCTGGGCGAAACCGGCTGGTCGCTGCTGGCGCAGGCGGTGAACCACTGGCATATGCCCGCCGCGGAGCTGGTGCGTCCGTTCCGCGTTCTGCCGGACTGGCGTCTGGACGATCTGATGATCTCCTTCTCCGTGCCGGGCGGCGGCGTGGGTCCGCATATCGATCAGTACGACGTGTTTATCATTCAGGGGATGGGCAGCCGCCGCTGGCGCGTGGGCGACAAGCTGCCGATGCGTCAGTTCTGCCCGCATCCGGCGCTGCTGCATGTGGATCCGTTCGAGCCGATTATTGACGAAGATCTGGCCCCGGGGGATATCCTCTACATCCCGCCTGGATTCCCGCACGACGGATTTACCCATGAAACGGCGCTTAACTACTCCGTCGGCTTCCGCGGGCCGAACGGTCGCGATCTGATCAGCAGCTTCGCCGACTACGCGCTGGAAAACGATCTGGGCGGCGAGCACTACAGCGATCCGGATCTGACCTGCCGCGAACACCCGGGCCGCGTGGAGCAGTACGAGCTCGATCGCATCCGTCAGATGATGATCGACATGATCGGCAAGCCGGATGATTTCACAAAATGGTTTGGCAGCTTTGTCTCCACGCCGCGCCACGAGCTGGATATCGCCGCCGCCGAGCCGCCGTACGCGCCGGATGAGGTGCTGGATGCGCTGCAGGGCGGCGAAACGCTGTCTCGCCTGAGCGGGCTGCGCGTGCTGAATATCAACGGCAGCTTCTTCATCAACAGCGAACAGCTGGAGACGCTAGACGCGAAGGCGGCGGATGCGCTGTGCCGCTACACCGAACTCGGCCAGGCCGAGCTGGGCGATGCGCTGAATAACCCGGCGTTTGTCGAGGAGCTCACCGGGCTGATTAATCAGGGGTACTGGTACTTCGACGAGTAGTGCAGCCTGTTGCCCGGTGGCGCTGCGCTTAACGGGCCTACAACGGCAAGAACGTAGGCCGGGTAAGGCGAAGCCGCCACCCGGCAAAACACTACTCCTCCATCGCAATCACAATCGCTTCACCCATCTTCTTCAACGCCTCGCGATGTTTCTCCGTCGGCGGCAGCGCCACGTTGATCCGCAGGCAGTTGCGGTACTTCCCGGAGGCGGAAAACAGCGACCCGGCCGCGGCCTGGATTTTCAGCCGGCACAGCTGCTTGCTGACGCACACCATATCGACCGTCTCCGGCAGCTCAACCCACAGCAGGAAGCTGCCCTGCGGGCGCGTGACGCAAATCTCTGCCGGAAAATACTGCCGCACCCAGCAGGTGTAGGTTTCCATATTCTGCTGATAAATCTGGCGCATACGGCGCACGTGGCGATGGTAATGGCCGTCGCGGATAAACGCCGCCACCGCCATCTGCGTGCCCGGCACGTTAAACCCGCCCGCGGCGTATTTCATGTGCATCACCCGGTCGTAGTAGCGCCCCGGCACAATCCAGCCGACGCGCAGGCCCGGCGCCACGGTTTTGGTAAACGAGCTGCAGAGGATCACGCGTCCGTCGATATCCATGGAATGAATGGTGCGCGGGCGCGGGTACTCCGCCGCCAGCTCGCCGTAAATATCATCCTCGACAATCACGATATCGTGCCGCTGGGCGAGGGCCAGCATCTGCTTTTTCCGCGCCTCCGGCATGATAAACCCGAGCGGGTTATTGCAGTTGGGCACCAGGATCACCGCCTTGATCGGCCACTGCTCCATTGCCAGCTCTAGCGCTTCGATGCTGATCCCGGTTTCAGAGTCGGTGGGAATTTCAATCGCCTTGATGTCAAACCCGCGCAGCATCTGCATGGTGCCGTGAAACGACGGTGATTCCACCGCCACGATATCCCCCGGTTTGCACACCGACAGCAGGGCGATCGACAGCGCGCCGTGGCAGCCGTTGGTGATCACAATGTCGCTTGCCGAGACGGTGGAGCCGCCGTCCAGCATCAGACGGGCGATCTGCTCGCGCAGCTCCAGGCGCCCGTCAAGCACGTCATAGCTCAGCATCTCGCCGGGGTTATGCTGCGCGATGCGGCTCATCTCGCGCCACAGGGGCTTCAGGCTCGGCTGGTTAATGTCCGGCGAACCGCCGCCAAAGGAGATCATCTCTTTGTCGGCGCGGGCGTCCAGCAGCATCATCACCTCATCCCACTGGGTAACGTCCACCGGGCGCTGCACCGGGCGCGTCATCGCCGGGACGGGCGGCTGGGCCTTGCGCGGCGAGACAAAATAGCCGGAGCGCGGCTGAGGCGTGATCAGCTGGAGGTTCTCGAGGATCTGATAGGCCTGCTGTATGGTGCTGATGCTCACGCCGTGCTCCTGGCTCAGCGCGCGCACCGACGGCAGACGTTCGCCGCTGCGATACAGCCCTTGTTCAATGCGTTCTGCCAGAAGGTTGGCGAGATGTTGATAGCGCGTCATGCTGTATCCTCTGTTTTCACCATACAGATTATAAAACCAGTACAGATTGCTGCGAAAATTGCCATGCAGTTACTGTTTTAGCGGATCTGTATGTTAAACAAAAGTTGTTTTTGCATCTGTATTGCACAGGCCAATTTCCGGGATGATAACCCCACTGACACAGTGAGGAGAGCATCATGGAATTCTACGAGAATCGTTCAAAACGTCCGTTTATTGTGTTTGTCTGGATCGCAAAAACGCTGCGTAACTGGTATCGCATCAACCGCACCCGCCGCATCCTGAGCCAGATGAGCGACGAGCAGCTCAAGGACGTCGGGTTGTCGCGATATGATGTGTGATCCACATCGTCGCCGGGTGGCGGCTGCGCCTTACCCGGCCTACTCGATCCCGTAGGCCCGGTAAGCGTAGCGCCACCGGGCGATGTTTAGCTCAACAGCGCAAGCGTCTGCCGCTTCGGCCTTTCCAGCAAATCCAGCGCCTCCTGATAAGAACGCACGTTGTTATAGCCCATCACCAGCCCGTAGCGTTTGCCCGACCCGCGATACCACTCCGAGAGCGCGTTGACCTGCAGCTGCTGTTCCTGCCAGCAGCGCGCGATTTCCCGGTCACGACTTCCTTTGGTCAGGAACGCCACGATATGCATCCCGCCGTCGTTTTGCTCGATGAAAAACAGATCGCCATACACCTCCTGCAGAGCGGCAATCATCCAGTCGCGGCGGGTCTGATACAGCGCGCGCATCTTTTTTAGATGACGGAAAAAATGCCCTTCGTTGAGAAACGCGGTGAGGATCTTTTGCGTCAGCACCGGCTGGCCGCTGGTGGTGATGTCCGCGCAGTCGGTAAAGGCCCCGACGGTGCTGGCGGGCATCACCACGTAGCCCATGCGCAGCGACGGCATAATGGTTTTACTGAAGGAGCCCATAAAAATCACCCGGTCGTGCTGGTCGAGGCTTTTCAGCGACGGCAGCACCTTGCGCGTATAGTGAAACTCTCCGTCGTAATCGTCTTCGATAATCCACGCCTCGTTCTGGCTGGCCCAGTCGAGCAGCTGCTGTTTACGCGGCAGCGAGAGCGTGACCGCCAGCGGACTCTGGTGCGACGGGGTGACGATGGCAAAACGGGCGTCGCGATGGTGGCGGAGCAGGTAGTCCGTGTCGATGCCGCAGCGATCGACCGGCACCGTGTGCAGGCGCGGCACGATCCGCTTCAGCAGCTGCTGGCCCATAAAATAACCCGGATCCTCAAACACCACCTTGTCGCTGCGGCTGGCGAGGGTATCGAGGATCAGCCGCAGGCTGCCGCTGTAGCCGCTGGTGATCAACACCTGTTCAGCGGTGCAGGAGAGCCCGCGCGAGATGTTGAGGTAGCTGGCGATGGCCTGGCGCAGCGGATACCAGCCCAGCACCGGCGGGTTGAGCATCTCCTCCTGACGCATGGCCCGCGTCGCCTGGCCCGCCAGCAGCAGCCACTTTTTATACGGGAAGCTGTCGAGGGCGGGGATGCCGGGGCGCAGAAACCCCGCCCGCTCGCGCTGGCTGATGAGCGAGGCCGGAAGCGTACCGGTGGGCTGCTCCGCCGGGGCATGCTTGTCCGGCAACAGTAAGTCCGGGTTAACCCGCGTGCCGCGCGCCCCCTGGCTCACCAGATACCCTTCACCCGTCAGAATGGCATACGCCGTTTCGACGGTTTTACGCGCCACCTTCAGCTCTTCCGCCAGCACGCGGATGGCAGGCACCTTATCGCCCGGCTTCAGCACGCCGCGCATAATATTGTCGCGATAGCGGGAATAAATCTCGTGATAGCCCGGCTTCATGTCCTACCTCGTTTCACGATTTTTGTATCTTTTTACTATGTCATGAACGGCGTAAATTTGCCTCATCGCATGACACATGCCGCACAAAAAGAGGAAAGACCATGAGCACTCGCGTTAACCACCATAAAGCTACACCTGCCCTCGCCAACGCGCTGTCTGCCCTGAGCATGGAGGTGGCAAAAACCTCCATCGATCCGGCGCTGAAGCACCTGATCGACATTCGCGTGTCGCAGCTGAACGGCTGTACGTTCTGTCTGGATATGCACTCAAAAGAGGCGAAAATCGCCGGCGAGCGCGAGCTGCGCCTGTATCATCTGGCGGCCTGGCGCGAGTCCCCGCTGTTCAGCGCCCGTGAAAAAGCGGCGCTGGCCTTCACCGAAGCGCTGACCCAGATTGGCGTTCACGGTGTCAGCGATGCGCTCTACCGCAGCGTGGCGGAACATTTCTCCGACGTGGAGATTTCAGAGCTGAACTTCGCCATCGTGGCGATCAATGCCTGGAACCGTCTGGGGATCACCTCCCGCATGGCGCCGGGCTCGCTGGACGCGGCGTACGGGCTGAATAAGGCTAACCTGGAATAATCCCGCGCTCGCGGATCATCGCCACCAGCGCCCGCAGTCCCGGCGGGACGTGGCGATGGCCTGGGTAGTACAGGCGCAGCCCGGCAAACGGCTGCGCCCAGTCGTTTAAGACGCTCACCAGCTCCCCGCTTTTCAGCTCGTCCTGAATATAGAGTTCCGGTAAAAATCCCACCCCTAACCCCGCTTTTACGGCGCGGATCGAGGCAAAAAGATCGGACGTCGCAAAGCGCGGCGGCACGGCAAGCGCGTACGTTTCACCCCGACGTGCCAGCTCCCAGCGGTAGATCCCGCCGTGGGCCATACGCATGCCGATCCCATGATGTGAAAGCAGATCGTCCGGCGTCTCGGGTATGCCGTGACGGGCGAAATAGTCCGGCGTGGCGGTGACGAGCTGGCGGATCTCACCGGTCAGCGGCACGGCGATCATGTCCTGCGGGACGGACTCTTCGAGACGGATCCCCGCGTCATAGCCTTCGGCGACGATGTCGATCATCCTCGCTTCGCTCACCGTTTCCACGCGCATTTTCGGGTAGCGGATCATGAAGTCGATCAGCAGCTGGTCCAGAAACAGCGTGCCGATATGGTTCGGCACGTTGAGGCGCAGCGTTCCGGCGGGTTCCCCGGTGTCGCTGTGGATCTCCTCGCTGGCGAGGCGGATCTCCTGCAGCGCCGGGCCGATACGCGCCACGTAGCGCTGCCCGGCGTCGGTGAGCGCCACGCTGCGGGTCGTGCGGTTGAAAAGTCGCGTCTCAAGGCGGCTCTCCAGCCCGGCGATGGCGTTGCTGACCGCCGTGGCGGACATCCCCAGCTCCTGCGCCGCGCCGCGAAAGCTGCCGCGCCGCACCACCGCCATCACCACTTCCAGCTCTGTCAGACCTGAACGATGCATAGATTATCCTGAAAATCGAAACAATCCTTGCAGCATAGCGTGGATTATCGCAACGGAGAAGCCGTGACAGACTGGGCTCACACAGCCTGAGGAGGTTTATATGCACACTATCGAACAGATCTTTATTAACGGCGAATTTGTTACCCCGCACGGTGCCGAGTGGTTTGATTTGTACAACCCGGCGACGGCGCAGGTCATCGGTCAGGTTCGTCTGGCGGATGAGGTTGACGCAGCGCGCGCCGTTGCGGCGGCGAAAGCGGCGTTTCCGGCGTGGTCCCGGACCACAAAGCAGGAACGCATCGCCGCGCTGAAGCGCATGCACGCCGCCGTGGCTGCCCGTCACGATGCGCTGCTGGATGCGATTGTTGAGGAGTACGGCGCGCCCGCCTCGCGCTCGGCGTGGATGGCAAGCTATCCGGCAGAGGTGATTGCTCAGGCCATCGAGGCGCTTGAGGCATTTGAGTTTGTCACTCCAGCAGGTGCCGCAACGGTGCAGATGACGCCGCTCGGCGTGGCCGGGCTGATTACGCCGTGGAACAGCGATGCGGGGTTTATCTGCGGCAAGCTGGCGGCCGCGCTGGCGGCGGGCTGCACGGCGGTGATCAAGCCGAGCGAAATGAGCGCCCTGCAAACGCAGATTGTCACCGAAGCGCTGCGCGACGCCGCGCTGCCGCCGGGCGTGTTTAACATCGTCACCGGACGCGGCGAGACGGTGGGCGAAACCCTCAGCCGCCATCCGGACGTCGCGAAAATCTCGTTCACCGGTTCCACGAATACCGGCAAGGCGATCCTGCGCAACGCGGCAGAGAGTTTTAAGCGCGTCACGCTGGAGTTGGGTGGTAAATCGCCGACGATCCTGCTGGATGATGTGGATCTCGCGCAGGCGATCCCGCTGGTGATCCAGGCCGGGTTTATGAACAGCGGACAGGCGTGCGTGGCCGGGACGCGCATTCTGGTGCCTTACTCGCGCAAGGCGGAGATCGAAACCGCGCTGGCGCAGGCCGTGGCGGCGGTGAAATCCGGCGACCCGCGCAGCAGCGCGACAGACGTCGGCCCGATGGTCAGCGAAAAGCAGTGGCTGAGGGTGCAGGGCTATATCCGCAAAGGAATCGAAGAAGGGGCGCGCCTGCTGGCGGGCGGCGAAGGGCGACCGGACGGCACGCGAGACGGCTGGTTTGTGCGTCCGACGCTGTTTGCCGACGTGAACAACCGGATGACGATTGCCCGTGACGAGATATTCGGCCCGGTGCTGTGCGTGATCCCCTATCGTGACGAGGCGGAGGCGATCGCCATTGCCAACGATACCGAGTACGGCCTGAGCGCGATGGTGCTGGGCTGCGATGTGGCCCGCGCGCGACGCGTGGCACAGCAGATTGTTTCCGGTCGCGTGCTGGTGAACACCCTGGCTCATGAACCGAAAGCGCCATTTGGTGGCTTCAAACACTCCGGCGTGGGGCGCGAGATGGGCGAGTGGGGAATTCGGGCGTTTATGGAGCCGAGGTCGATGGTGGGCTAAAACCCGCCCGGTGGCGCTGCGCTTACCGGGCCTACATGAGCCGTAGGCCGGATAAGCGCAGCGCCATCCGGCACAACGCTTCGCTCCTTGCCGAAGCATTGTGCTTTTCCCTCCTGCATTCTCTCCCCAACATCACAACGGAGAGAAAACCATGATCGCAGTCCTTTTCGAAGCCAAAGCCGCGCCTGCCCATCAGGCGCGCTATCTTCAGCTTGCCGCAGAGCTTAAGCCGCTGCTGGCGGACATCGACGGCTTTATTGATATCGAACGGTTCCAGAGCCTGACCACCGACGGCAAAATCCTGTCCCTTTCCTGGTGGCGGGATGAAGAGGCCGTCCGCCGCTGGAAGCAGAACGTCTTTCATCAGGCGGCGCAGGCCGAAGGGCGGGCGTCGATTTTTTCTTTCTACCGTATTCGGGTGGCGCAGCTGGTGCGGGAATACAGTTCCGAAACCGGAGGGCACGCGGCGTGTCTATCCTGACACAGTACAGCGACCATGCGAATCACCTTATTCTGCTGACGGATGATGATAAGCTGGCCGCAGAGATCACCGAACCCTGGGCGGCCCATGCTTAAGACGAGTTTACCCCCCGATAACAGCGCGATGCTGGAAAAGGCGATTGCCGCGGTGGCGGCTGCCATGGCCGATCCGTCGCGCGTGAAGATGCTCTGTGCGCTAATGGACGGGCGTGCGTGGACGGCCACTGAACTGAGCGCGGCGGCAGACGTTGCGCCGTCGACCGCCAGCGGGCATCTTGCCCGGCTGGTTGAAGGGCAGCTGATTACCTGCCTGTCGCAAGGGCGGCATCGTTATTATCGTCTTGCCGGGCACGACGTGGCGGCGCTGGTGGAACAGATGATGGGGCTTTCGTGGAGCCGCATTACCCCGCCGGAAACCAGCGCGCCGAAAGCCATGCGTGAAGCCCGGACCTGCTACGACCACCTCGCAGGCGTCGTGGCGGTGCAGATCTATGATTTCATGCAGGCGGAAGGCTGGCTGGAGGCTGACGGTTCAGCGATGACACTCTATGGCCGGGAGCAGTTCCTGGCGCTCGGTATTCCGTTAAGCGCGCATCCGCGCCGGAAGGCCTGCTGCGCCTGCCTGGACTGGAGCGAGCGACGGTTTCACCTGGGCGGAGAATCCGGTGCGTTGCTGCTCGACCATCTGGAAAGTAAAGGCTGGATCCAGCGGGTGGCGGGGTATCGGGAGGTGGTGGTGACGGCGTCGGGAAAGGCTGCTGTTAAGAGGCTTTTTAGCCGCTAAAAACCCCCGGTGGCGCTGCGCTTACCGGGCCTACGTGTACATCGCCTCCAGTAACACCTTTCGCAATTCCTGCGCTTTAACTTCTCGTTTCTTGATAGTTACCCTGATAACTATTATCTTGACCGCGTGTGACGAGAGGTTCCCCATGAGTGAAGAAGAACTGTTCTGCCGCAGGCCGATGGGCATGCGGATGGCGATGATTGTGCGCCAGTGGCGTGCCGTCATCGACGACGCCATTCTCGATACCGGGTTAACCCAGTCGAGCTGGACGGTGATGATGCAGCTTCATCAGCTCGGGGATAACGTCTCAATGAGTGAGCTTGCGGAGGTGCAGGGCATTGAACTGCCGCCGCTGATGCGCACCCTCACACAGCTGGAAAAACAGGGTTACCTGCTGCGCACCACATCGCCTTATGACAAGCGCATCCGGCTTCTGACGCTGACGCCTGAGGGAAAAGCCATATTAAAAAGGCTCACTCAGGTGATTGAGACGTATCAGGCGCGCGTATCGCAAAACATCGCGCCGGAACATCTCGACATTTTCAGCGCCACGTTGAATCAAATCGCCTGCAATTTGCGGACAATCCGCGAAGAAGATAACAAGACCGAAAAATAATGACCCCTGAACAAAAGTTTGCCCGCTGGGTAAGGGTGAGTATTGCCTCTTTCCTGCTGATGTTTGTCTACTTTATCGTCGCGGATATCTGGATCCCGCTGACGCCGGACTCCACCGTGATGCGCGTGGTGACGCCGGTGTCTCCGCGCGTCTCCGGCTACGTGGCGGCGGTACATGTCCATAACAACAGCCAGGTGAAGAAAGGCGATCTGCTGTTTGAACTCGACGACACGCCGTTTCGCAATAAAGTAGAAGCGGCGCAAATCGCGCTCGAGCAGGCACGCCTGTCCAACGAACAGCTGGATGCGCAGATCGCTGCCGCGCAGGCCAGCCTGAAAACCGCCGTGCTGACCGCGCGTAACGACAAAGTGACCTTTGATCGCTACCAGAAGCTGAGCACCCTGCAGAACGTCTCGCAGGCGGATCTGGATAAGGTTCGCACCACCTGGCAGAGCAGCGAGCAGTCCGTCAGCACGATTCAGGCCAACATCCGCAACCTGCGCATCCAGCGTGGTGAGCGCGAAGAACACCGCAACGTGACGCTGCAAAAATACCGCAACGCGCTGGATGACGCTGAGCTGAATCTCGGCTGGACGAAGGTCTACGCCCAGGCGGACGGCACGGTCAGTAACCTGCAGCTGAGCCCGGGCTTCTACGCTTCATCCGGTTCCGCCGCGCTGGCGCTGGTAAACAACCAGACCGATATCGTGGCCGATTTCCGTGAGAAGAGCCTGCGCCATACCCATCAGGGCACCGATGCGGCCGTGGTGTTTGACGCCTTCCCGGGACACGTTTTCCGCGCCCACGTCACCAGCAGCGACGCGGGGATCCTGGCAGGTCAGGAGGCCGTTAATGGCCAGCTCTCCGAGCCGGAGACCTCTAACCGCTGGGTGCGCGATGCCCAGCGCATGCGCATTCACGTCTCGCTGGACGAGCCGCTGCCGAAGCATCTGCCGACCGGCGCCCGCGCGACCGTGCAGCTCTATAACAGCGAAGGGCCGTTTGCGCGCTTCTTCTCCGGGATGCAAATCCACCTGGTGAGCCTGCTTCACTATGTCTATTAGCACCCTGGCGCGGGTCTTTACCCCGCACGGTAACATCGTCTATACGGCAAACGACTTTCGCCAGACCCTGCGCATCGTCTTTGCCGGGATGATTGCGCTGAGCATCTCGAGCTTCTACAACACCCGCTACGGCGTGTTTTTCGTGGTCTATCCGATCATGCTGCTGTCGCTGGTGCCGGTGTTTAACCGCCACGTGGCGAAGCAGTTTATCTTCAGCGCATCGCTTAACTGCGTCGAAATGGTAATTATCATCGGCTATCTGTCGCAATGGCCGGCGATCATGACGCTGGTGGTCTTCGCCCTCTACGTGATGCGTTTTCGCTTTATGAGTAAAGGGCCGCTGTTTTTGTTCGGGTCCATGGGCGTGGTGTGCCAGAGCGTGATGCTCAACTTTATGAGCTACCCCACCACCAACTGGCATACGCTTTTGTTCTCGAACATCGAAGCCAGCGTGATGGCGGTGTGCCTGAGCGCGCTGATGAACTATCTCCTGCCGGACGTGGAGCCCCGCAAGCCGCCGCCGCTGATCGAGAAAGACGACGCCCGCGTGCGCCACGAGTCGCTGCTCTCCGGCACCGTCGCGACGCTGATATTCGTCGTTTTTCAGATTAGCGACTTAAGCGATTCGCTTTCGGCGCTGATGGCAGGGATTTTGATCCTGTTCCCGATGCACTATCGCGGCGCGGTGATGAGCTCCATCTGGCGCGTGGTCGGCGTGGTGCTGGGCTGCCTCTATATTCTGGTGGTGCAGTTGATCCTCTACGATCACAGCAGCCATATGCTGTTGATGATGCCGCTGATCGGCCTTGGGCTGGCGTTTGGCGCGCGGCTGCACGTAATGGAGAAGGTCGGGGCGGGCGTAGGCTTCTCCAGCATCACCACCATCGGGATAATGTTCGGGCAGAACATGCACCCGGACACCGACCTGGTGTTCAGCGATCTGTACCGCATCACCTCCGTTACCTTTTCGCTGGTGGCGACGCTGACGATGGTCTTTCTGATGCACCTGATCCTCAACCGCTTCGAGGCGACGCGCTACGTCATCGCGCCGCCCAAAGTAGATTAATGTCCCAGCACGGCAGGCAGCTGCGAGAGTAAAAACAGGATCAGGCCAATCGTCCCGCCCACCAGCGTACCGTTGACGCGGATAAACTGCAGATCCTTGCCAATGTTCAGTTCAATCTGGCGGGACATGTCTTTAGCGTCCCAGCTTTTCACCGTGTCGCTGATGTGGCGCGTCAGGAACGCGGCAAAATCCGGCGCGAGGCGGTGCGCCGCCTGCTCCAGATGCTCGTTCAGAGATGCCCGCAGGCTGGCGTCGTTTGTCAGCGTTTCGCCAAACCACAGCCCGGCTTTGGCGATGCGCTGCTTCACGCGAGAGTCCTCACTCTGCATATCTGCCTTCAGCCACTGGCGCAGGTCGGCCCACATCTCCCCCAGATAGCGGTTAAACGCCTCGTCGTTTTTCAGGTAGTGCTTAATGTTGTCGGCTTTTGCCGCCATCTCCGGATCGTTTTTCAGGTTGTCGATAAGCTTCAGCGTGGCGCGGTCAAACGCCTGGCGGATCTGGTGCGTGCGGTCGTGGCTGATATCGTCCAGCAGCGTGTTGACCGCGTTCGATACCATCTCCGCGCTTTGATCGCCCAGCCACTCGGTGGGCAGCACCATCGCCTTGCGCGGGTGCTCGGTCTTAAGCCAGTGGACGATCTGGTCAGAGATAAACTCTCGCGTGCTTTCCCGCTGAATCAGGGTAATCAGGCGGTTGATGATGGCGTCCAGCAGCACCTGGTGTCGGTTGTTTTTGGTCATGCTCTCCAGCATCACGGCGCTGGTTTCGGTGAAGTCGACCTTGTCGATGGCCTTATGCACCGCGCGTTTGAGCAGGCGCTGAATGCGCCCGTCGTCGGTGAGTTCGAGAAAACCGCTCATCACCTGCATCAGATGCAGCCCGACGCGCTGGGCGTTGTCGGGCTTGCTGAACCAGGCGCCAATCATCTGTGCGGGCTCATAGCGGCGGATCAACGCCACCAGCGACTGGGTATCCAGAAACTTCTCCTGCACGAACTGGCCGAGATTGTCGCCGATCCGGTCCTTATTGCGCGGGATGATCGCCGTATGGCGGGAGATAAAGGGAATGGGCACCCGGCGGAAAAGCGCGACCACCGCAAACCAGTCCGCCAGCGCGCCAACCATCGCCGCCTCGGCAATGGCCTTGACGCCGCGCACCCAGAAGGTCTGCGGCAGGAACAGGGTGGTGATAAAGGCCGCGGCGGCAACCAGCAGCAGCGACAGCGCCAGCAGCTTGGCGCGTTTGAGTTCAGCTATTTTTTCCATGGGTTAAGGATAGAGGCAAGTGAACCAAAAGTGCAAAACTGGTGAAAGGGGGAGACGCAATCTCTGCCTGAACACACGGCTTTTATATAAAAATTATATACATCAAAATTATCTATTATTAATTTTTCTATATTTTTTGTGCTTATTTATTTTGGACGTCATGTTTTGTGACCATCGTTGTCATTTTAACGCTCTTATTAGCCATAAGATAAAGGACTATTTATGAAAGGAGACGGTATTGATGACATGGGAGTATAAAGTTTCGACGGGGGTATTGAGCCATAATGGTGAGTTTGTTGCTAACTGCTACAGCGGTGCGGGTGAATCGAAAGATAAGCCAGAGTGTGAAAGTCAACGAAACAGAGGCCCCATTCCCAGAGGTATTTATTTTATTGCCGGGTGGAATAATCATAAAAGTGCAGAGGCCATTATTCTTGAGCCTATAGCGGGGACCAATACCTTTGGTAGAGATCATTTTCAAATTCATGGTGATAAAAAAGGCCAGCCGCCAGGCTCTGCATCAGCAGGTTGCATCATTATGAACGGCCAGGACAAGCGTCATATGATTTATGATTCGGGTGATACAATACTGGTGGTGCGATAATGAAGTATATTAGTGCGCTATTCTTCTTGTGTTTACCGATGGGTTTATTTGCCAAAAACCACACTCCTGAACAGATCTTGCAGATGATAAACGGCAAAGGCGCCAGGCATGTTGTTGCACAATTATATGCTAATGATAGCGATGAGTCGGAATGGTGGAATCATGTTATCCCAGAGATTAGCAAAGGAAATCAGAAATGGTTAGCTGTCGCGAGTGCGCTTGAGCCGGGCGTGGACGCCAGTACGGCTGAAGATTTAAAGGCGGCGCTTTCTGAAGCTATCCCTCATAATCCTGCAGGCGTTTTAGCCATTTTAAAAGACGATAAGCCGTTACTCACTATTCAACAAATCTGTGCTTTTGCCAGTTATCCAGAAACGGAAGCAGAGGGTAATAAGCTCTTTGTGGATTCAATCAGGGAAATGTTTAAAATAACAACCCCGCAGGGTAAAAGATGTCTCGCTGTTATGATCGCGACTGTTGAACACTCTGTTCCATTCGATAAGGATATGTAAATGGCCATTCCGGGATACATGTCATTAACTGACGATGCGGGTAATAGCATAAAAGGCAGTGTGAAAGTTAATGGTCGTGAAAACCAGATTGAGGTTTTAGGGCTCTATCATAACGTAAGCTATAATTCTGACCTGCATAATGGCAGAGCATTGAGCAAACGCCAGCATCGTCCCTTTCTTATTGAGAAGGAAATTGATGCATCGAGCGTTTTTCTCTATAAAGCACTCAGCACGGGCGGTACGCTCAGCAAAGCGACTATCGACCTTTACAGAATCAATGATGCCGGTCAGGAGGAAATCTATTTCACGATAATGCTGGAAGCGGTGAAGGTCGTCACGGTGTTTTCATTAATGCATGACGTGAAAGAGACTTACCATGAAAAACAGGGGCATCTTGAGCTTGTTTTGCTTCGTTATGAAAAGATTACCTGGCATTACCGTGACGGTAACGTTATTCACACGGATGACTGGGATTATCGGTTAGGGGCATAGAAAACGGCTGATAAGATTCTTTCATATCACCCGCCACAGCACCCACCCGCCAAACCCTATCAGCACCACCCCCGCCGTGCGCTCTATCAGCCACAGCGCACGGCTGAGCTTCTGCTGGACCGCGGGCAAACCCATCAGCGACACCAGCGCCAGATCCCACGCCAGCACCACCGTCACCATCCAGACGCCGCACGTCGCCTGCTGAAGCAGCGTCACGTCCGGCCCCAGCAACGCCGTCATCAGCGCCAGATAGAACAGCGCGTTCTTCGGATTAAGCAGCGCCGAGCCGAGCCCCAGCAGGATCTGCTTGCGCAGCGAGGGGCAGCGCTGATGGGTTTCATGCAGCCTCATCGCCTGCGGTTGGCTTCGCACCAGATGCGAGCCGATCCACAGCAGGTACAGCGCCCCGCAAAGCTCTATCAGCGTAAACAGCCAGGCAAACTGGCGCAGCGCGCTCCAGCCGATAATCACCAGAACAATATAAAGCGCGTTACCCGCGGCGATGCCGACGCACAATCCGGCGCTGCCGCGCAGTCGGTAGCGCGCCGCGTAGCCCACCAGCAGGAAGAAGTCCGGCCCCGGGCTTAACAAGGCGACAAAATGCGCCAGCGCCAGGGCGAGAAAAGCGGAAGGGAAGAACAGTTCCATAGCAACCTCGGTTAACAATCTGAGGTCAGGCTACGGTGATGCCAACGTTATTTATTGTCAGATATTGATCGGCCCGTCGCGTACTGGCGCGGCGTGGCGGCGGTATAGCTGACGAAAGTCTTATGGAAATGGCTCTGGTCGGCAAAGCCGCTCTGGTAGCCGACGTCGGCGATGTCGTCCCCGGCACGTAGCCGCGCTTTGGCGAACTCCACGCGGGAGATGTTGAGGAAGCTGCCCGGCGTCAGGCCGGTATCCTGCCGGAAGGTGCGGATCAGCGTCTCCTTGCGCAGCGAGAATCGCTGGGCAAGTTCGTCAAGCGAAGGCGGTGTGGCCAGGTCGGCAAGAAACGCCTGCCGCACCTGCTGACTGGTTGAGCGAAGCGCATCTGCGTTTTCCACGCGGCGGGGCAGGGCTGAAAGCAGCCTGTCCACGGATACAGGCGACATCATCTCAACAATATCCAGGTAGCGCTTAAACAGCGCAGGGTCGCGAATCACCTGTAACGCCTGAGGAATATCGGTGTCGATATAGAGCATATGGTAGCTGCGCGGTTGCCCGGCGACGGGGTTGCAGCTGTGCGGCGCAGAGGCCGGGATCACAATGAGGTCCCCGGGGTTAAGGATGTATTCTCTGTCATGGCACACGCAGCAGGTCTGGCCTTCCATAATCGCGCCGATAGAGAGCTGAGGGTGACTGTGGCGCTTGTACGCCTGCGTGCTCTGCCACGTGCTGCGCAGCTCAAGGCCTGAGGCGCGGTGAAAAGTCTGCCGGATGTGTCGGGTATCGGTCATATGAACTCCTTCTGGACGTTTTTTATACCACGTCAGCGAAACGTCTGGCAGCGCTTCATTAAGAACCTTCCGGATATACCCAACTTTACGTCCACAGCCAGTCATGTTGACTACCCTTAATACCCTAAGCGGTAAAACAAGGAGATTCGACATGGCTTATCAGACAGTAAATCCTGCCACTAACCAGCTCATCAAAGAATACCCCTCACATACCGACGCGGATATCGACGCGGCGCTGAAGGCGGCCGATGCGCTTTACCATTCGGACTGGGCGAAAGGCGACATCAATCAGCGCCTGCCGGTGCTGCATAAGCTTGCCGATCTGATCGACGAGCGCACCGAGGAGCTGGCGAAAATTGCCAGTCAGGAGATGGGTAAGCTCATCGAACAGAGCCGTGGCGAAGTGAAGCTGTGCGCGCAGATCGCCCGCTACTACGCCGACAACGCGAAGCAGTTCCTGGCCCCGGTGAAGTATCAATCCGAACTCGGGGAAGCGTGGGTGGAACATCACCCCATCGGCGTGCTGATGGCCGTTGAGCCGTGGAACTTCCCGTATTACCAGCTGATGCGCGTTCTGGCGCCAAACCTGGCGGCAGGCAACCCGGTGATCGCCAAGCATGCCAGCATCGTGCCGCACTGCGCCGAGACCTTTGCCCACCTGGTGCGTGAGGCGGGGGCGCCGGAAGGGGCGTGGACCAACCTGTTTATTTCGTCCGAGCAGGTGGCGAACATCATTGCTGACGATCGCGTGCAGGGTGCAGCGCTGACCGGCTCCGAAAAAGCCGGTAGCGTGGTGGCCGCACAGGCGGCGAAGCACATCAAGAAATCCACCCTTGAACTGGGCGGTAACGACGTGTTCGTGGTGCTGGACGATGCGGACCTGGACAAAGCCGTCAGGATTGGCGTGAATGCGCGGCTCAACAACGCCGGGCAGGTCTGTACCGCGGCGAAGCGCTTTATCCTGCATGAAAAGATTGCCGACGCCTTCCTGAGCAAATTCACCGAGGCATTTAAGCAGGTGAAGATTGGCGATCCGCTCGACGAAAGCACCACGCTGGGGCCGCTGTCGTCGAAAGATGCGCTGGAAACGCTGACCAAACAGGTCAACGAGGCGGTGAAAAACGGCGCGACGCTGCACTATGGCGGCAAGCCGGTGCAGCGTGAGGGGAGCTTCTTCGAACCGACGATCCTGACGAATATCTCGCGCGACAACCCGGCGTACTTTGAAGAGTTCTTCGGCCCGGTGGCGCAGATGTACGTGGTAAAAAACGACGACGAGGCGGTCGCGCTGGCGAACGACTCACACTACGGCCTGGGTGGGGCGGTATTCAGCCAGAATATCGAGCGCGCGAAGAAGATGGCGTCGCGGATTGAGACCGGGATGGTGTATATCAACTGGCTCACCGATACCGCGCCAGAGCTGCCGTTCGGCGGCGTGAAGCGCTCCGGTTACGGACGCGAGCTGTCGGATCTGGGGATCAAAGAGTTTGTGAACCAGAAGCTGGTGGTGGTGCGTCAGTAAGAGGCCATAAAAAAAACCTGCCAGCCGGCAGGTTTTTTTATGGAGTTATTGCACTTCGATCTTGTCCCAGCCGCTTTTGAACATGCAGCTGTCAACCAGCGTATCCCGGCGATATTCATTCGCGTCTTCAACCGTGTAGCTCGTGGAAATATCCTTTTTCTTTTTCGATTTGTCCGTTTTTTCCGAGCTCGAACCGGTCACCACGTTATCCGGGGGAAGATCGATCAGCGCCTGCGCTTCGCATTCCGTGAGCTTTTTATTCATTTCCGCATCGCTGACGCCCGGTTTCACCCATTTGTACTGGACGCAGCCGGTGAGCATCAGCGTGAGGCTCAGAACGCAAAGCGCGGTCATGCGGTGTTTCATCAGAAGGTGACTCCACCGCCTACATATGCGCCGTCAATCAGCGTGTGGCCAGGGCGGCCGTCCTTGCCATCAACGCTCACGTGGCGGTAGCCCACTTTCAGGGTCACTGGCGTAATCGGCGTCCAGCTTACGCCACCGTTGGCTTCCACGTAGTTTTTCACGCTGTTGTTCAGCCCTTCTGGCGCCACGTAGCCTTCACCGTACACGTGGATGCTGTCGGTCAGGGCAACGTTCACACCGCCGCCGATCGGGAACGCCACGCCGTTATCGCCTTTCTTCGGGCCGATGTAAATGGCTTTGGCACCCGCATTCAGCATCACCGGGCCCACTTCCAGGTTGTAGCCTGCGCCCACGCCGCCGGTCTGGGTACCGTCATCGGTGTTTTTAAGCCAGTTGCTTTCGGCATACAGGCCGGATGAGGATTTCCCCATCTCGAGGTTGAGGTTGGTAAAGTTTTTACCCTGCTCAATGCTGCCGCCCATTGCCAGAGCGGAACCCGAGAGGGCGGTCAGAGCAGAAAGAAGAAGGATATTCAGTTTTTTCATGTTTTATGCCTCGTCATTAAATTCATCTGGGGGCACCTTAACAAGCGATGTTTATGACTGCAAATGTGATGAAGGTCGCTGTTTTATGCTGATATTGTTAACTTTTTTATTCGAAATGTTGCATCGATGTTTGATTGTCGAGGTGTCAACGCGTGATGTTCGGACGTTTAGGCACCGTTTAATTTTTTGACTAAACATAAACTGAACGAGGAAGGGATAGTGATTAGAGGTGAATTAATTGGGTTTCTAATAATTTCCAGAAGTATTTCAGATGTCACATAATACAACACAACCTTACATTTCAGGGCAATGAATATACGTTCACCCGCGCACGCCGGTTGCCTTTCTATGTCATTTTTCTGACACGTTTATTCTTTACGTTGTTGGCTTCACTCACTGGACACTAACAATATGAAAAGAAAAATTATTCCTGTGCTTATCGGTTGTGCGCTCTCTTTCTCTGGCCTGGCTGCGCAGCCTACCGCTGAGCGCTATATCGTCAGCTTCCCTGACGGCTCCCATGTGAAATACAGCGGCGCGTTTGCCGATGCGTTCCCGAACGGGCTCCCGGTGGGGATTGGCTCTGGCCTGCTGTTTACGGGCAAGCAGGGCGATGCCCTGACGTTTGCGACCGTGACCGATCGCGGTCCCAACGCCGATGCGCCAAAAATGGGTAAAAACGAAGCCAAAATCTTTGTTACGCCGGATTTCGCGCCGCTCCTGATGACCATCCGCGTCCAGAACGGCAAAGCGGAGGCGGTTGATGCCCGCCCGCTGCATGACGATAAAGGCGAGATTAACGGTCTGCCGCTGCAAAGCGGCGTGATTGGCTCCACCAATGAAGTGGCGTTCAGCGACACCCTCAAGGTCCTGAAAGGTGATAACCGCGGACTGGATACGGAAGGCATTACGCCGGACGGCAAAGGCGGCTACTGGCTGTGCGACGAGTACGGCCCGTTCCTGATTAACGTCGACAGCAAAGGGAAAATCCTCGCGATCCACGGGCCGCAGGCCGCGGAAGGGGAAAAATCTATCGCGGGCGGTCTGCCAAACATCATCAAATGGCGCCAGCCCAACCGGGGCTTTGAAGGCCTGACCCGGATGCCGGACGGACGCATTATCGCCGCCGTGCAAAGCACGCTAGACATCGACGGCAAGAGCAAAAAGCAGGCGCTGTTCACCCGTCTGGTGAGCTTCGACCCGGCGACCGGCAAAACCGCGATGTACGGTTACCCTATCGACAGCGCGGCCTACGACAAAAACAGCGACGCCAAAATCGGCGACATCGTGGCGCTCGATAATCAGCACATCCTGCTGATTGAGCAGGGAAGCGATAAAAACGACGGGATGCGCAACCTGATTTACAAGGTGGATCTCAGCAAGGCGAGCGATCTTTCCGCCTTCGACAAGCCGGGCGAGTACCCGGAGTTTGATGATGAGAAAACCCTGGCGCAGCGCGGCATTACCCTTGCGGCAAAAACGCAGGTGGTCGATCTTCGCGCGCTGGGCTGGCAGCAGGAGAAGGCTGAAGGACTGGCGCTGATCGACAGCAAAACGCTTGCGGTGGCGAACGATAACGATTTTGGCGTGAAGGTCGCGATGCAAAACCCGGTCGAGGGCAAGAAGCTTAAGGATTACCGGGTGAACGCGGAAGGCAAGCTGACGCTGGATGATAAACCGGTGGAAACCACGCTCAGCGTGAAGCCGCTGAAGAAGCCGGAGTCCGACAGCGAGCTGTGGATTGTGACGCTGCCGGAGGCGATGAAATAAGTTTACCGCTCACCCCTCTCCCCACAGGGGAGAGGGGGATTGTTCGGAGCGCATAGTTAAGCGGGGAGGCTATTTCTTCAGCCCCGCAAACGCCGCCCGAATCTCCTCTTCCGGCAGCTGGATACCAATAAACACCATCACGCTGTGCGGCGCTTCATCGCCCCACGGTCGGTCCCAGTCGGCGCTGTAAAGGCGCTGCACGCCCTGGAACAGCAGGCGGTTCGGCTCGCCGTCAATCCACAGCATGCCTTTGTAGCGCAGCAGCCTGTCGGCAAACGACAGCAGCAGGTTCTCCATCACGCGGGAGACCTCGCTGATGTCCACCGGGTAATCCAGCTCCACCACAATCGACGCCACGTCGTTTTGCTTGTCGGACATAAAGTGGAAGCGCGGTTTTGCGGTGACGTTCTCTTCCAGCATAAAGCCGTTGGTGTTGAACAACTGAGACAGGTCGATATCGCCGTGCGTCACCGTATAAATCGGCGCCCGGGAGTTGATGCGGGTCAGGCGCTCGAGAAGTTTTTCGCTTTCGCCCGCCACGTCGGTTTTGGTCAGCAGGATGCGGTCGGCGTAGCCCACCTGAGACTGGGCGATGGTGAACTGGTTCATCTGATCGTCGGCGTGGACCGCATCAACCAGGGCAATCACGCCGTCCAGCAGGTAGCGCTGGCAGAGGATCTCGTGCGAGAAAAAGGTCTGAATAATCGGGCCGGGGTCGGCCATGCCGGTGCACTCAATCACCAGACGGTCAAAGTCGATGTCGCCGCGGTCGCGGCTGTCGAGCAGGTCCAGCAGGGCATCTTCCAGCTCGTTAGAGCGGGTGCAGCAGATGCAGCCGTTGGTCAGGGTTTTGATCTGCGTGGCGCGATCGCCAATCAGCTGGTCGTCTACGGAGACTTCGCCAAATTCGTTTTCGATGACGGCGATTTTGAAGCCGTGCTGCTCGTTCAGGATGTGGCGCAGCAGGGTGGTTTTACCGGCGCCGAGGAAACCGGTCAGCAGGGTAACGGCAATCGGGGTCATGGTCTCTCCTTTAGCAGCAGCGAACGCCGCCTTCTCCACTTCCGCCGTAGCGCGCTTCCTGACGCTCGCGGAAGAATTCGGTGTAGGTCATGTACGGCTTATCCGGATGGTTGGTCTTCATGTGCTCAACGTAGTTGTCATAGTCCGGGATGCCAATCAGCATTTTCGCCGCCTGACCGAGGTATTTTTTTGCTTCGCCTAAGTTACCAAACATAACGTGTCCTGATAAGAAAAAGCCCGGTGGCGCGCAGCGATCCGGGCCTACAGCACCGTTGTAGGGCGGGTCAGCGCAGCGCCGCCCGCCATTGTTTTAGTGGTGTGAAGAGGTCTTCACGCCGCCTTCCGGTACCGGCACGTACGGGGTTTCTTTATCCGTGCGGCCATCGATGTTGCGCACTTTCATCCAGGTTTTGATGCCGTAGAAGATGATGCTGTACACCACCACCAGGAACAGAATGCTCAGACCCGCGTTGGTGTAGTTGTTCACCACAATATGGTTCATGTTGGCAATCTGCTGCGCGGTTAAATCCGCGCCGCCTGCGGCAATCTTCTCTTTGTACTGGTTAGCCATGAAGAAGAAGCCTTCCAGCTGCGGGTTGGTGCTGAACAGCTTCAGACCCAGCGCCCAGGTGGTGCAGAGCAGCAGCCACAGCGCAGGCACCACGGTAACCCAGATGTATTTGGTACGTTTCATCTTCACGAGGACCACGGTACCCAGCACCAGGGCCACGGCCGCCAGCATCTGGTTAGAGATACCGAACAGCGGCCACAGGCTCTTCACGCCGCCGAGTGGGTCAACCACGCCCTGATACAGCAGGTAACCCCACAGGCCTACGCAGCCCGCGGTGCCGAGTACGCCCGCCACCAGAGAGTCGGTTTTCTTCAGGAACGGCACGAAGTTACCCAGCAGATCCTGCAGCATGAAGCGGCCCGCACGGGTACCGGCATCCAGCGCGGTGAGGATGAACAGCGCTTCGAACAGAATACCGAAGTGGTACCAGAAGCCCATGTCCGCCCACGGCAGCACTTTGTGGAACACGTGTGCGATACCTACCGCCAGCGTCGGTGCACCACCTGCGCGGTTCAGCACGGACGGTTCGCCGATGTCTTTCGCGGTCTGCATGATCTGCTCAGGCGAAATCACAAAGCCCCAGGAGCTGACGGTCGCCGCCGCGTGTGCGCTGGCCTCTTTCAGCTGGGCCATGATCAGCGCGGTATTTTCGCCGCCCATCTCATGCAGGTTAGGCATGGTGATGCCCAGACCCGCTGGTGGCGTGTTCATCGCGAAGTACAGGCCAGGCTCGATAATCGACGCCGCAACCAGCGCCATGATCGCCACGAAGGACTCCATCAGCATTGCGCCGTAACCGATGAAGCGCGCGTCGGTTTCATTGGCCATCAGCTTCGGCGTGGTGCCGGAGGAGATCAGCGCGTGGAAGCCAGACACGGCACCGCAGGCGATAGTGATAAACAGGAACGGGAACAGGGCGCCTTTCCACAGCGGACCGGTACCGTCAATGTACTGGGTTACCGCCGGCATTTTCAGCTCAGGGTTGATGATCACAATCCCGATGGCCAGCCCGACGATCACGCCGATTTTCAGGAAGGTCGCCAGGTAGTCGCGCGGAGCCAGAATCAGCCACACCGGCAGCAGGGCAGAAACGAATGCGTAACCGATCAGCGCGAAGGTGATGGTGGTGTCTTTAAAGGTCAGCGCCGGGCCCCAGTACGGGTCGTGCGCAATCACGCCGCCGAAGTAGATGGAGGCGACCAGCAGCACGATACCGATCACCGAGACCTCGCCAACGCGGCCAGGGCGCAGGAAGCGCATGTAGATGCCCATGAATAGCGCAATCGGTACGGTAGAGCAGACGGTGAAGACGCCCCACGGACTTTCGGCCAGCGCTTTCACCACGATCAGCGCCAGCACCGCGAGGATGATGATCATGATCAGGAAGCAGCCAAAGAGGGCGATGGTGCCCGGCACGCGGCCCATCTCTTCTTTGATCATCTCACCCAGCGACGAACCGTTACGGCGCGAGGAGATAAACAGCACCATAAAGTCCTGCACCGCCCCCGCCAGCACCACGCCCGCCAGCAGCCAGAGCGTACCCGGCAGGTAGCCCATCTGCGCGGCCAGTACCGGGCCGACCAGCGGGCCAGCGCCTGCGATGGCGGCAAAGTGGTGACCAAACAACACGTAGCGGTTGGTAGGCACGTAGTTCAGGCCGTCATTGTTAATGACCGCCGGGGTGGCACGCGTCGGGTCGAGCTTCATGACCTTCTGCGCGATGTATAAGCTGTAGTAGCGATAAGCCACAAGGTAGACGGAAACCGACGCGACCACGATCCACAGGGCGCTGACGTGTTCGCCCCGGCGTAATGCGACAACCGCCAGACAGAAAGCACCGAGGATCCCGAGTAAGGCCCAGGGCACGTGCTTCAGTAGTTTTTTAGTATCCATAGTAAGACCTGGTTTTTTATGTAAAGAAAAAAGGGTCAGGGTTCGTTGTGAGGAGGTATTGATTAATGCTGGAGCGATCGTGCCAGATCCCCGCGCGCGTAAAGGACGGTAAATGAATGAGTGGTTGAAAGTGCCGGGTGAGCGGTCAAAGGCGGCGACGAGCGGTTTCGGCGCGCCGCCAGAGGGCGAAATTATGTGATTGAGATCACTTGATTATTCGGGTTGCGCTCCACGGCCAGATAGCTCTCCAGCGTCCTGATGAGTTTCTCCTTCAGCCAGCTCGGTTCCAGGATCTGAATATGGGGGAGCCAGTAGAATAGCAGCGGCAGGATCTGGTTCTCGTGGGCCGCCTGGCAGCGCAGCGTGACGCCGTCCTGCTGCTCCTCCAGCAGCTCCTGTTCCGGCAGAAGATCCCGGCGCAGGAAGTAATGTGAAATATTATCTTTGATGAATATTTTCACCGCGAAAGTATCTTCGGACACCCAGGGATCGAGGCTTTTCTCCAGCAGCTCAAGAACATTTTCTTCGGGAGTGAAGGTCGTTTTCTGAATATCAAACCAGCTAATCTGGCTCAATGAGAAGGATTTCAGCCGGCTATTTTCGGTGGCTTGTAAATACCATATATTTTTTTTGTTAATGAGTTTATAGGGATTAATCAGGCGGGTTTTACCCTTATAAACGATCTGGCAAACATTATGGTTTTTAATCGATTTCTCGATTTTCGTTAAATGACGGCGAATATCGCGTTCTACCGTATGTTCCGCTTCATTGCCAAGAATAAGAATATGGTTTTCGTCTACGCGCGTTTCAAGCTTTTGCCAGAATTCCATATTTCTTTCAGGGAAAAAGCTGTCGGCATTCAGAAAGTTAGCCAGAGTGTGATGCAATCCTTGCCCACCCGGCGATTGTGCGGAATGAATCAGCCGATATAGACCGTTACCGGTATGTTCAACAATGGGCGAGAGGGCATTTAAATCCCGGTAGACGGTGCGTTCGGTAATTTTAAATTTCTCCATTAGCGCACCGCGGTTTACCACACCGTTTAAATGTAGCTCAAGGAGAATATCGACCAGACGTTCAGCCGAGCGGCTCCGCGTCGTTTTAGCCATAAGGTCATCCTGTATATATAGGTATGCGCTGAATGATGCGGGTGCACTGACAGGCGGCGTCAGTATTCAGGCACAGAAAATTTCTCTTATGGGTATATAACGGCGTGATTTAGCGGAAACCTTAGGAGTTTTTGCAGAAAGCGGCGCTGGCCGGAAAAAAGGCCAGCGCGAGGGGGGTCACACGGCGACTTCCGTCTCCAGCATGACCGGGTGGAAGCGGCGCCTGAAGTAGATCAGGCCGTGGCCCGCGTCACTCAGAATGATGTTTTTAATTTCAACCAGATAAACCAGATGCGTGCCGATGGTTTGCACCTGGCTTATTTCGCCTTCAAGGCTGGCCAGCGCGCCCTTCAACACCGGCTGCGCCAGCGGCCCTTTCTGCCAGCAGGAGAGGGCAAAGCGCTCTTCCATCGTCATACCGGTCATCCCGGCGAAATGGCGCGCCATGATCTCCTGCTCGTGGTTCAGCACGTTAACGCACAGCCTGCCGTTGCCCTGGAATACCGGGTTCATGGCGCTGTTGGCGTTGATGCACACCATGACCGACGGCGGGGTGTCCGTGACCGAGCAGACGGCGGTGGCGGTGATGCCGCAGCGGCCCGCCTCGCCCTCGGTGGTGACCACGTTAACCGCCGCCGACAGGCTACTCATTGCGTCGCGAAAACGCAGGCGTTGTTCATCTGAATGCATTGCAACCTCCCGCTGCGCTATTTCAGCAGCTTGTCCAGCATGTTGATATCGCTGTTGTTGTGCAGGTGTGGCACCGTCCAGCCGTGTTGGTCGTATTCGGACATACAGCGGTCGACCATCGCCATCATCTTGTCCATATTGCCGGAGCTCTGCGCCTGGCGCAGACACTGCAGGCGAATTTCATCCTGGCTGCCGGAGTAGTTAATTTCGTACAGCTCGTGACGGCCGCCAAACTCGCTGCCGATGGCGTCCCACATCAGCTTCAAAATCTTGATGCGTTCGACGTGGTCCATGCCGTTGGAGCCGCGCACGTATTTCGCCAGATACTGGTCGATCTGCGGGTTGTTCAGGTCCCGCGCGCTGGACGGCAGGTAGATCAGCCCGGAGGTGACGTTACGCTCGATGATGTTCTTGATCTTGGCGTAGGCCATCGGGGCCATCACGCGGTAGGTCTGCAGCGCGGCGTGATCCGGCAGATACGCACCGTTGACCCACGGGGTGGCTTCGGAACACATGGAGTCGCTCAGCGCCCAGAACATGTTGCGCCAGGCCACCACTTCGCCGAGATCCGCCTGCACGCCGCGGAACTCCAGGGTGCCGGTACACTCCAGGGATTTCTTCAGCAGGGCGGTGATGAAGTCGAGCTTCACCGCCAGGCGCACGCAGGCCTGCAGCGGGTACATGCGGGCGAAACCGCCTTCCATCGTCCAGCGGCGGCAGCGGTCGAAATCGCGGTAGATCAGCACGTTTTCCCACGGGATCAGCACGTGATCCATTACCAGAATGGCGTCGTTTTCGTCAAAGCGGCTGGAGAGCGGGTAGTCGTACGGGGAGCCGGTTGCGCCTGCCACCATCTCGTAGGAGGCGCGGGAGATCAGCTTCACGCCCTCGGCATCCATCGGCGCGACGAACATCAGCGCGAAGTCCGGGTTTTCGCCCATCACCTGCGCGGAGCCGAAGCCGATCATGTTGTAGTGGGTCAGGGCGGAGTTGGTGGCCACCACTTTCGCGCCGCTGACGATAATCCCGGCGTCGGTCTCTTTCTCCAGCTTGATGTAGACGTCTTTCACCTCGTCCGCCGGCTTGTGGCGGTCGATCGGCGGGTTAACGATGGCGTGGTTGAAGTACAGGCCGGTTTCCTGAATGCGGGTGTACCAGTTCCGGGCGTTCTGCTCGAACTGGCCGTAGAAGGCCGGGTTGGCGCCCAGCGCGCAGCCGAACGCGGCTTTGTAGTCCGGCGTGCGGCCCATCCAGCCGTAGCTCAGGCGTGACCACTCGGCGATGGCGTCGCGCTGCTGGCGCAGGTCGTCGGCGCTTTTCGCCACGCGGAAGAACTTGTGGGTATAGCCGCCGCTGCCGGTGTCGGTGCCCCAGCACAGCGTGTCCTGCATGTCCGGCTTGTGCAGCGCGTCGTACATCTGCGCGATGGAGGCCGCCGCATTGCGAAACGCCGGATGGGTGGTGACGTCTTTGACGCGCTCGCCGTAGATGTAAATCTCACGCCCGTCCTGCAGGCTTTTTAAATACTCTTCACCGGTTAACGGGCGTTTGGCGTCTGCGCGGAACTCTTCAGGCTTCATAGGGACCTCGTATCGGAATTGTGTTGTTAAATTTATGTTTTGTTTTTGTTGTTTAATTGAAGCCTGAGAGGGGCGTAACGTGAAGGGACGATTGGGACAACGACGGGTACTTTTCGGGTGGGTTGTGGTTTTGTGATCTGTGCGGCTTTTCGGCGGGTGGCGCTGCGCTTACCCGCCCTACGAACCGTGATGCGTTCAGGAAACCGGTACTTTCTGGGCCCGGTATGCGCTCGGCGAGCACCCCACTAAGCGATTAAAAAAGCGGGCGAAATAGGCCGGATCTTTGAACCCCAGCTGCCAGGCAATTTCGCTGACGGTGCTGTCGGAGAAGAGCAGCAGGCGTCGGGCCTCGCGCAGCTGGCGGTCGAAGATCAGCCGTTTTGGCGGGCGGTTGGCGAAGCGGCGACAGATATCGGTCAGGCGGGATTCGGTCAGGTGCAGCTCGCTGGCGTATTCCGGCACCGTCCAGTGCTGGTGGTAGTGGGTGTCGATCAGCTGGGTAAAGCGCTGGAACAGCTTCAGCTCGCCGCGCATGCCGCCTGACGCGTGGTCGTCGAGCTTCGCGTTGCGCAGCAGCAGGGTGAAAACCGCCTGGGCCAGCAGGACCAGCGTATGCTCGCGCCCGGGCAGCTGCTCCGTGGATTCACGGGCAATCAGCTGCCAGTAGTGCTTAAGCGCCGCCAGCTCGTCCGGCCTGTCGGCCAGCGAGAGGCAGATCCCCGGCAGGCCAAACGCCTCCCGCGTGCCGGGGTAGAGCACCTCAAGCAGCGGCCAGATCAGATCCTCGCGCACCGTCAGCACGTGTCCGTCGCTGTCGGATTCGGTGATAAACGCGTGCGGCACCGACGGCGGCGTGAGGACGAACAGCGGGGCCTGCACCGAATAGCGGTGATCGTCGAGCTGGAGCTCAATCTGCCCGGTATCGAGAAAGTGCATCTGAAAATACTGGTCGTGACGATGCGCCTGCATGTCGCGGCCAAAAAAGGCCGCCATGCGGGCGAACGACTGGTAGTGCACATCGTCGGTGCCCAGACTTTCGTCGTACTCCTTGCTGATATCAATGTTGGCGATAGGGCTCTGGCACATGATCGTTCCTCTGTTGATCCCGCTGCGTCATCGGAATGCGCGTCAGCACCAGCGCGCCGACCACCAGCAGCCCGGCCACAAACCACAGCCCCGAGCTGAAGCTGCCGGTCGCGTCGCGCAGGATCCCAATCAGCAGCGGGCTGACGGCGGAGCCGACGTTGCCGATGGCGTTGATCACCGCCAGCGCCACCGCGCGGGACTGCAGGCTAATCACCCGATCCGGCGTGGTCCAGAATATCGCCATGGCGGTAAACGATCCGGTTGAGGCCATGATGATGCCAAGCAGCTGGATCAGGCTGTGATCGGTCGCGGAGGCCAGCATCCATCCCGCCGCGGCGAACAGGTACGGCAGGATGGTGTGCTTTTTTCGCTCTTTCAGCCTGTCGGAGCGGCGGCTCCACCAGATCATCCCGAGGATGGTGCAGAACTGCGGGATCGCCGCCAGCAGGCCGATGACGATGTTGCTGCTCCCCGTGTTAAAGCTTTGCAGGATTTGCGGGGTCCAGATGTTGATCGCGCTCAGCGTATTGGTCAGGCAGAAGTAGGCCAGCGTGTAGAGCAGTACCGCCGGGGTCAGCACCTCGCGCAGCGTCGAGCGCGGCGTGACGGATTGGGCAATGGCAACCTCCTGCTCGCGGGCGATCATCGTTTTGAGCGCCTGCTTTTCGTCCTCATCCAGCCAGGTGGCCTGATCCGGCGTGTCGTTGAGGTAAAACCAGGTCACCACGCCGAGCACCACCGACGGCAGCCCCTCCAGCAGGAACAGCCACTGCCAGCCCTTGAGGTTCCACAGCCCGTCCATCGCCAGAATGTACCCGGAGAGGATTGAGCCGAGCATCATGGTGACCGGCATGGCAATCATAAACAGCGCGTTGGCGCGGGCGCGGTGATACGCCGGGAACCACCAGGTGAGGTAGACCAGAATGCCCGGCAGGAAGCCGGCTTCGGCAATGCCCACCAGCATGCGAAGGACGTAAAGGGTTTCGGGGCTGGTGGCGAACATGGTGCAGGTGGAGGCAATACCCCACACCACCATGATCCCGGCGATCCAGCGGCGTGCGCCGATCTTCGCCAGCATGATGTTGCTCGGGATCCCGCACAGCACGTAGGTGACGTAAAAGAGCGTCGCGGCCAGGCCAAACATGGTTGAGGTGAGGCCCAGATCTTTGCCCATCGTCAGCCCGGCGAAGCCGATGTTGATGCGATCGAGAAACGAGAAAACAAACAGGATAAAGAGAAAGACGATCAGGCGTCGGAACAGCTTGTGAATGACGCGGTGTTCAACGGCTTTATTATCATGGGCTTGCAGGGTAGAGGTCGTCATGGTGCGCTCCAGATCTTACGTTTAGTAGACGGATTTATTGTTATTAACTGACGTAACCGGTTGTTCGATAAAGCGTGCCGCCAGCGCTTCCGCGCCGCGGGCGAGCAGGGTCGTGTCGACCCCGACGGCGACAAACCGCGCGCCGAGTTCAAGATAGCGTTTTGCCAGCGGCTCGTTCGCCATCAGGATGCCTGGGGCTTTACCCGCAGCGCGTATCTGTGCGATCGCCTGTTCAATGGCGGCCTGCACCTCCGGGTGCTGCGGATTGCCGGCAAAGCCCATGTCGGCGCTGAGATCCGCCGGGCCGATAAACACGCCGTCGACGCCTTCCACGTCCAGGATCTGCGGCAGGTTTTTCAGCGCCTCACGGGTTTCGATCTGCACCAGCACGCACATGGCGTCGTTGGCCTGCTGCAGGTAATCCGGAATGCGGTTCCAGCGCGAGGCGCGCGCCAGGGCGCTGCCCACCCCGCGAATGCCCGCGGGCGGGTAGCGGGTGGCACGTACCGCCTGCCGCGCTTCGTCGGCGTTTTGTACCATCGGCACCAGCAGAGTTTGTGCGCCCACGTCCAGCAGCTGTTTGATCTGCACCGGGTCGTTCCACGACGGGCGGACCACCGGCTGGCTGGGATAAGGGGCGATGGCCTGCAGCTGTGTCAGGACGGTCTGCACGCTGTTCGGCGCGTGCTCGCCGTCGATCAGCAGCCAGTCGAAGCCTGCTCCGGCCAGCAGCTCCGCGCTGTAGCTGCTGGTCAGCCCCAGCCATAGCCCAATTTGCGGACGGCCCGCCTGCAGCGCCGCTTTGAATGCGTTTTGCATGGTTATCTCCTAGACAAAGCGGCAGCTGATGGAGCCCATGTTGCCGTAGTCGACGTGGAAGGTGTCGCCTCTGCTGGCGGGCACCGGGCGGGTAAACGAGCCGCCGAGAACGATCTGGCCAGGCTCCAGCTGCACGTCATACGGGGCGAGCTTGTTTGCCAGCCACGCCACGCCGTTCGCCGGGTGGTTAAGCACGCCTGCGGCGACGCCGGTCTCTTCGATCACGCCGTTGCGGTAGAGCAGGGCGGAGATCCAGCGCAGGTCCAGCGCGTCGGGCTTAATCGGACGGCCGCCGAGGATCACCCCCGCGTTGGCGGCGTTATCGGAGATGGTGTCGAACACCTTGCGCGGGCGCTGGGTGTCCGGGTCGACGTTGTGGCAGCGGGCGTCGATCAGCTCCAGCGCGGGGATCACGTAGTCCGTGGCGTTGTAGACGTCGAAGATCGTGCAGTTCGGGCCGCGCAGCGGTTTTGCCAGCACGAACGCCAGCTCCACTTCAATGCGCGGGACGATAAAGCGGTCGACCGGGATGTCGCTGCCGTCGTGGAAGAACATGTCATCCAGCAGCGCGCCGTAGTCCGGCTCGCTGATCTGCGAGCTGGCCTGCATCGCTTTGGACGTCAGGCCGATCTTGTGGCCCTTCAGCACGCGGCCTTCGGCGATCTTCAGGCTGACCCATTCGCGCTGGACGGCGTAGGCGTCGTCGATAGTGATCGTCGGGTAGTCGAGGGAGATCTGGCGGATCTGCTCCCGGGACTGCTCCGCCTGATGCAGACGATGGGCGATCAGGGTATGGGTGTGTTTATCGAGCATGGCGTATCCTTTATGCGGCTGTTGCCGGGTGGCGCTTCGCTTACCGGGCCTACGTTCGAGCCGTTGTAGGTCCGGTAAGCGAAGCGCCACCGGGCGAAAAAGATGTCTACTTAAACAACGCGTGCACGTTGTTTTGTTTGTAATTAAGCGTCGGGTGCAGCTCGTCCAGCTCAAACGACAGCGCCAGATAGCGGCTCGCCATCAGCGCCGCGAAGTGCGTTTTAATCAGCGCAAACAGCATTTCACCGACCTCTTCCCGGCTCTCCAGACTGCGCCCCGCGCCAATCTTCAGCGTCATATGGACAAAGGCGTAATCGTGCTTGCCGTCGGCCATCTGCCAGGTGTCCAGCCAGTGGGCGCGGCTGCGGATACCGCCGATAGGGAAGATGCCCGTGGCGGCGAGCGCCTCGTTCACTTTGGCGAACAGCCCCGGCAGGTCGGCCTGCTCGCGGATGTTGTCGGTACATTCAGCTATAAAGTGCGGCATGGTGGCTCCTTAGGCGGGCAGCGGGAAAACGGCGTTGACCTGGCCGGTGCCGGAGCTGGCGAACAGCTCGGTGAGAAACTCCACCTTGCCGTCGTATTTGTCCCAGCCGAGCATCCCCAGCAGCATCACCGTGTCGTGCATATTGCCCTCGCCGTAGCAGTAGTCGGCGTACTCCGGCAGCATGCTGCAGAATTCTTTGAACTGACCCTCGCGCCACAGCTTCACCACGCGCTCGTCCATCTGGCGGTCGAACTCCCGGGTGTAGCTGTTCATCCCTTCTTCCGCGCGCTGGTCGTCGATAAAGCGGTGCGACAGCGAGCCGCTGGCGAGCACCGCCACGGTGCCGTCATATTTTTCGATGGCGCTGACGATGGCCTCGCCCAGCCTGCGGCTGTCGGCGAAGTCGTGAACCGTGCAGAACGCCGAGATGGAGACCACTTTGAAGTGCTTATCCGCGTTCATGTAGCGCATTGGCACCAGCGTGCCGTACTCAAGCTTGAGGCTCGGAATGTTGTGCGCTTTGGCGCGCACGCCACGCTTCACCGCCTCGTCGGCGATCAGCTGGCCGAGTTCCGGGTTGCCGTCGTAGTCGTAGGTCATGTCGCGGATAAAGTGCGGCAGCTCGTTGCTGGTGTAGACGCCCGAAAAATGGTCCGCACAGTTGATGTGATACGCGCTGTTCACCAGCCAGTGGGTGTCGAAGACGATAATGGTGTCGACGCCCAGCTCCCGGCAGCGCTTGCTGATCTCTTTGTGTCCGTCGATGGCGCCCTGGCGGCAGCCGTGGTTTTTGCCCGGCAGTTCGGAGAGATACATCGACGGCACGTGGGTGATTTTTGCCGCTAACGCTAATTTGCCCATTTTCAGATCCCCCACTTTGGAATCGGATGGTCGCCCATGGAGATGCAGACGTTCTTCATCTCCGCGAATACCTCGAAGCTGTACTCGCCCCCCTCGCGGCCGGTGCCGGAGGCCTTCACGCCGCCAAACGGCTGGCGCAGGTCGCGCACGTTCTGGGTGTTGACGAACACCATGCCGGCTTCAATGCTGCGCGCCAGGCGCAGCACTTTGCTGACGTCCTGGGTCCAGATGTACGATGCCAGGCCGTACTCCACGTCGTTGGCCAGGCGCAGCCCTTCCGCTTCGTCCTTGAACGGCAGCAGGCAGGCCACCGGCCCGAAGATCTCCTCCTGCGCCACGCGCATGCGGTTATCAACATCCGCCAGCACGGTCGGGCGCAGGAAGTTGCCGCCCTTCAGGTGCGCAGGCAGATCGGTCGGTTTGTCCGGGCCGCCCGCCAGCAGGGTTGCGCCTTCCTCGATGCCGAGGCGGATATAGCCGGAGACTTTTTCCCAGTGCTGTTGGCTGATGAGCGCGCCAATCTGGGTGTTCGGATCGGTCGGGTCGCCCACGCGCAGGCGGTTGGCGCGCTCGGCAAAGCGCTTGACGAATTCCGGGTAGATGCTCTGCTGGATAAAGATGCGCGAGCCGGCGGTGCAGCGCTCGCCGTTGATGGAGAAGATGGTGAACAGGGCGGCGTCCAGCGCGCGCTCGATATCTGCGTCTTCAAAAATCAGTACCGGGGATTTGCCGCCCAGCTCCATGGAGTACTTCTTCAGCCCGGCGTTTTTCATGATGTTGCGCCCGGTGGCGGTGCCGCCGGTGAAGGAGACGGCGCGCACGTCGTGATGCCGCACCAGCGCATCGCCTGCCGTCGCGCCGTAGCCCTGCACCACATTGAGCACGCCCGCCGGAATACCCGCTTCGAGGGCCAGTTCGCCCAGACGGTCGGCGGTGAGAGGGGAGAGCTCGGACATCTTCAGCACCGCGGTATTGCCTAAGGCCAGACAGGGCGCGACCTTCCAGGTGGCGGTCATAAACGGCACGTTCCACGGCGACACCAGCGCGCAGACGCCCACCGGCTGCACCAGGGTGTAGTTGAGCATCTTGTCGTCGACCGGGTAGGTCTTGCCGTTCATCTGCTGGCACACCTCGGCGAAGAATTCGAAGTTGTGCGAGGCGCGGGGGATCAGCACGTTTTTGGTCTGGTGGATCGGCAGGCCGGTGTCGGCGGTTTCCATGGCGGCGATCTCGGGCACGTTCTGGTCGATCAGATCGCCCAGGCGGCGCATCAGGCGCGCGCGCTCCTTCATCGGCAGGTTGGCCCACTTCGGAAACGCCTCTTTGGCGGCGGCAACGGCCTGATGGATTTCGGTTTCGCCGCCGGAGGCCACTTCTGCCAGGACCTCGCCGGAGGCCGGGTTAGTGGTGTGGAAGTAGTCGCTGCCCGCGACGTTTTTACCGTTGATCCAATGGTTTATCTTTTTCATTTTGCCGTCTCCTCACTCACAATTCGGTTCACCAGGCGTCCCACGCCTTCCACTTCCACCACCACCTCATCGCCCGGCACCACGTCGGACAGCCCCTTCGGCGTGCCGGTGGCAATCATGTCGCCCGGCTGCAGGGTCATAAAGTCGCTCAGGTAGGCGATCAGGAACGGGATGCTGAAGATCAGATCCGCCGTGGTGCCTTCCTGACGCAGCTCGCCGTTAACGAAGGTGCGCAGGGCGAGGTTGTGCGGGTCGGGAATGGCTTCTTTTGGCACGATGTTGGGGGAAATGGGGGTCAGCCCGTCGCGGCTTTTCACCCGCAGGTTCGGGCGGTAGTAGTTTTCGAGATAGTCACGAATGGCGTAGTCGTTGCAGACCGTGTAGCCCGCAACATAGTCCATCGCCTCGGCTTCGCTCACCTTGCGGGCGGTTTTACCGATGACCACCACCAGCTCCGCTTCATAGTGCATGTACTCGACGTTGTTCGGGCGCACCGAGGTCTGGTTGTCGCCGTTGAAGGTGTTCGGCGCTTTGATAAAGACCAGCGGCTCGGTGGGCGGCTTGAAGTCCAGCTCGCTGGCGTGATCGGCATAGTTCAGGCCGAGGGCAAACAGCGTGGCGTGCGGCGGCGTGCGGTGCGCAATAGTGACGTCGCGCTCGTCCACCACCGGGTTTTCCAGCGGTGGAAATCCTTCCGCCAGAATACGTACCCGATCGCCCGGGCGGATCTCAACGCGGCTGTGCGGGGTACCGAGCAGGATCGCATCGCCGGGATTAAGGGTGGCGAACTCGCTCAGGGCGCTCAGCAGTTCGGCAGCGTTACGCTGCAGATCGGCGGTGTTCCAGTGGTCCGCTTCACGGCCGTTGATCTCGGTGATGATGGTCAGGCTATCCACGTTATCAACGGCGACCGGTTCGCCGAGCGGGCAAAATCCGTCGCGGCATTTGGCCTTGATGGCCGGGCGGTAGAAGCTCTCTTCCGGCAGGCTCACCTCGTTGGCCAGCGCATATCCGGCGATGTACGCCGCGGCGTCCTCCACGCGCACCTTGCTGGCGGTTTTACCGACCACCAGCGCTACCGTGGCGCCGCTCAGCACCGTTTCCCCCTGCGGGTACGGAATGGGGTCGCCCGCGCGAATCACGGTGTTATGCGGTTTGATAAACCACACCGCCGTTTTCGGCGGCGTGTTGTAGGGGGCTTTTTCAAACGCCTCTCGCCAGGCTTCGCGCTGGCTCTGATGGTTGAGGGCGACGGCAAAGACGGTACCTTTCATTCACATACTCCTCAGGCCGGAGGTCCGGTTTGGATTTCATTAATATGTTAATGATCTGGTTTTATGCTTTTGCTGATTATTTCGCAATCAGAAGTGAAAGATTTGTGATACGAATAACAATAAATTTACATATTAGTTTTAATTAATATTAAAATCAGAGGGTTAATAAACTTAGTGGGTTTCTGTTAGACTTTTTGACGGAAAACGTGTTGTTTATAAAAGCATCTTTTATGAATTGTTTACGTGTTAATGATGTGAAGGGGAGAGGCTATGCATGATTCATTAACCATCGCGCTGCTGCAGGCGCGGGAAGCGGCGATGTCCTACTTCCGACCGATTGTGAAGCGCCATAACCTGACCGAGCAGCAGTGGCGCATTGTGCGCGTGCTGGCTGAACATCCGTCGATGGATTTTCACGATCTGGCGTTTCGCACCTGCATTTTGCGCCCGAGCCTCACCGGCATTCTGACGCGCATGGAGCGCGACGGCCTGGTGCTGCGCTTAAAGCCGCTGAACGACCAGCGCAAGCTGTACGTCTCGCTGACCAAAGAGGGCAATGCGCTGTATGAGCACGCCCAGGCGCAGGTGGAGGAGGCGTATCAGCAGATTGAGGCGGAATATACGCCGGAGAAGATGAAACAGCTGACGGCGCTGCTGGAAGAGTTTATTGAACTCGGAAACCGACATAACGCAGCGCGGGAAGAAGAGTAAAAACCACAAATTTCAGGATGAATTTCGTAAAGTTTTCCCTTTCCAGGCCGAAAATTCTGTATCTGTCTGAGGAAAGAGAAAACATGTTAAACCGTATCAAGATTGTCACCAGCTTAATGCTGGTTTTAGCGATATTTGGCCTTTTACAACTCACATCCGGTGGTCTTTTCTTTAATGCTCTGAAGAATGACAAAGAGAATTTCACCGTCCTGCAAACCATTCGCCAGCAACAGTCCACGCTGAACGGCAGCTGGGTAGCGTTGCTGCAAACCCGTAATACCCTGAACCGCGCGGGTATTCGCTACATGATGGATCAGAGCAATATCGGCAGCGGCGCGACCGTGAACGATTTGATGCAAATCGCGTCTGCGTCTCTGAAACAGGCGGAAAAAAACTGGGCTGCCTACGAAGCCCTGCCGCGCGATCCGCGTCAAAGCGATGCGGATGCCATGGAGATCAAGCGTAACTATGATATTTACCACGGCGCGCTGGCGGAGCTGATCCAGCTGCTGGGCGCGGGCAAAATCAACGCCTTCTTCGACCAGCCAACCCAGAGTTACCAGGACGGTTTTGAGAAGCAGTACGTGAGCTACCTGCAGCAGAACGACAAGCTGTACCAGATGGCGGTCGAAGACAGTAACAGCTCCTACAGCCAGGCTATCTGGGTGCTGATCGGCGTCCTGATTGCCGTGCTGGTGGTGATTGTGGCCGTCTGGCTCAACATCAAGCAGACGCTGATCTCTCCGCTGAATCGTCTGATCGACAACATTCGCCATATCGCCAGCGGCGACCTGGTGAAGCGCATTGAGGTTCAGGGCACCAACGAGATGGGT
Source organism: Enterobacter cloacae complex sp. 2021EL-01169 (assembly GCF_020733125.1). Taxonomy (NCBI): domain Bacteria; kingdom Pseudomonadati; phylum Pseudomonadota; class Gammaproteobacteria; order Enterobacterales; family Enterobacteriaceae; genus Enterobacter; species Enterobacter cloacae complex sp. 2021EL-01169. Next base: position 43,504 of record NZ_JAJFTC010000007.1, on the reverse strand, counting down.
GAACTGGCCGACTCGCTGCGTCATATGCAGGGCGAACTGGTGCGTACCGTTGGCGACGTGCGTAACGGCGCGAATGCGATCTACAGCGGCGCGAGTGAAATCGCGATGGGCAACAACGACCTCTCCTCCCGTACTGAACAGCAGGCCGCTTCCCTGGAAGAGACCGCTGCCAGCATGGAGCAGCTGACGGCGACCGTTAAGCAGAACGCCGAGAACGCCCGTCAGGCGAGCCATCTTGCGCTGAGCGCCTCTGAAACCGCGCAGAAAGGCGGCAAAGTGGTGGACAACGTGGTGCAGACCATGCGCGATATCGCAGGCAGTTCGCAGAAAATTGCCGACATTATCAGCGTGATCGACGGCATTGCTTTCCAGACCAACATCCTGGCACTGAACGCGGCGGTAGAAGCGGCGCGTGCGGGCGAGCAGGGCCGTGGTTTTGCGGTGGTAGCAGGTGAAGTGCGTAACCTGGCCCAGCGCAGCGCCCAGGCGGCACGCGAGATCAAGAGCCTGATCGAAGACTCCGTGGGTCGCGTGGAAGTGGGTTCAACGCTGGTCGAAAGCGCCGGTGAAACCATGGGTGAGATCGTGAATGCGGTTACCCGCGTCACGGACATCATGGGTGAAATCGCCTCTGCGTCTGACGAGCAGAGCCGCGGTATCGACCAGGTCGGTCTGGCGGTGGCAGAGATGGATCGCGTGACCCAGCAGAACGCCTCGCTGGTGGAAGAGTCTGCCGCAGCGGCAGCCGCACTGGAAGAACAGGCAAGCCGTCTGACGCAGGCCGTGGCGGTGTTCCGCATTCAGCAGGAGCAGATGAAAGCGCGTGAGTTCGCTTCTGCGAAAACCGTTGCAGCACCGGCGATGGCGCGTAAAACGGTTACCGCTGATGCAGGTGATAACTGGGAAACGTTCTAACGCCGTATGTTGTGCCGGGTGGCGGCTGCGCCTTACCCGGCCTACGTTTTGGGGCTTTTGCCGGGTGGCGGCTACGCCTTACCCGGCCTACTGTTCAGGGTTTTGTAGGCCCGGTAAGCGCAGCGCCACCGGGCGGTATTACAGAGGCAGGCGCATGGCGCAGCGCGTTTCATACGCGAAACCGTGCGCTGTCTCTTCTTCCCTTTTCCGACGCAGTTCAGGCGTCAGGGTCGTCATTTTTTCAAACCCCAGCCGCGCATAGAATGGCGCATTCCACGGGACGTTCCTGAACGTCGTCAACGTCAGCGCTGTCATCCCCCTGTTACGGGCATGGTCTGCCACGCAGGCGATGAGCTGCCTGCCGATCCCTTTTCCCTGCCAGTCCAGATCAACCGAGAGTTCGACAATAAACAGTGAAGACGGATGGGCTTCGGCAAGGATAAACCCGACGGGCTGGTCGTTTGCCAGCGCCAGCCAGCTTAACCCGCGTTCGACATAGTCGAGGTGTTGCTCAGCGGAAATGACCTCGCCATCGGCAAGCCAGGCGAGTGCCGGGAAGTCACGGAAGCGCCCGGCCGCCGCGCGTTCAATGGCGGGCAGGGCGGCAATGTCGTTGAGGGTGGTGGGGCGAATGCGAAGAGTCATGGCGGCAAGTATAGCCTGACCCGTCGACATTATTCCGAGCAGATCAGCACCGGCGAATAGAAATTGCTGATCACCAGCGCGTCTTCCGGCGTGCGCTCGATCGTCAGAAGCCTTTTATTGCCCAGCGTCAGGCCGGCAACGTATTTTTCAAAGACCCCGGGCGGCATGGCGTCATGGCTAAAACGCTCCACTTTTTGAATAGCGATCTCATACAGTTCGCCCTCCACGTGACGCCATTTAAACATCTCCTGCCGAGAAACCTCCCAGCTGCGTGGGGCATTCACCACGCTGCCGTTAACCGTGATGTACCCGGTTTTGTCGGGATGAAAACGCATAATGATCTCACCGTCAAAGGTGAAATCGTGGTTGTCGCGCCGGTCGGAAAAGGTCAGGTTTCCGTCGCAGGCCACCGACAGCGGGGGCGTGTGAAAGTACCACGCCAGCACGGTGCCCAGCAGCAGCAGGTTGAGGATCAGGGTTAGCCAAACTTTTTTGTGTCTCATCATCACCACTCGTAATAGTAAAGCGTACGACAGGCGCTGGCTTTACCCTGCGTGAGGGAACATTGGGAGAGCACCAGCCGCCCTTCGTGGCCGTAGAAAAGCGTTCTCTGAATGTGCATGTAGAAAATTGAATTTTTCAGGCACGGAAGATGGCCGTCCTTCTGAAGCGTTTGCGCCAGCGCTATTGCCTTCCCGTGAAATACGTCCGCCAGCGGCGTAAAGGTGTAGACCGGGCAGGTGCCGATATGCGTCAGCAGATGGATCTCCCTTTGTGAATTTTCTGGCTTGATCAGCGCGATCCAGAGGCATAGCGCAACGACGACCAGCGTGAGCGCGCCGCAGAACAGCCATTCAGGGCGAACGCGCCATGCAGGTTTCGCCGTTTCGGCGGTCGGTGGAGCCTCCTCCAGCGGAGTGACCGTAACGTCCGCGCTGAGCATAAAGCCCGTTTTCGGTACGGTAACGATAAGCAGCGCGTCGGGAAGCAGGGCCGCCAGCATCTTGCGCAGAATGCTGATGTACTGGTTTAAGGAGTTGTTAGACCCCTGAAGCCCTCGCCGATCCCAGACTTCCTGGAGAAAGGTTTCCCGTTCAACCACGTTCCCATGATGCTGTACCAGCAGCTTCATGATGGTATTGGCCGTACAGGTGAGGAGCTGCGCATCCTCATCCGGCGCATTGATAAGAGAAACAGAACCGTCCTCGTCGTTATAGACGATGGCGTCAGCAAGCAGGTATTTCATAAGTTGTTGTAATAAAAACAGAGATAAAAAATAAAAAGAGAAGGTCTACGCCTTCCGGGCTGCATTGCTGGCTATTTTAACGCCACTGTTACCGATAACATTGATCCAGACAGGATTTTGGGTGGTTTAATAAGTCAGCGTGATAATCACGTCATCAATAAATTCCCCGGTACCGGTTAGCGGCTGTGCCGGGACCTCGCCGTAAACGGTGTAGTTCTGGGTGCCGCCAGCGGGATTGGTGACCTGCAGCGCATCGCCGCTGCTTTGATCTCCCCAGCGTTGCGTGGCCGCCTCATTCTGCCAGAGCCCGTAGCGCAGGCACTGGCCCTCGTTGTTGCAGAGCTGCCGCTGATTACCGCTGGCATGGTTGCCTTTGCCCATGGCAAGGGTGAATGCGGTTCCGGCCGGACAGCGCGTGGTCAGGGTGGCGGTGGAACGCGTCGGACGCAGGGTCGCGGTGCTGGTCAGGGTGCCGAAGTTAAGGGGTGTCACGCGCTCGATGTAGCATCCCTGGCTAATTTCGGCCTGCGCGCTGGTGCCGCCCTGCACCTGCTCCCCCTCTGCGGAACCGTCCGAGCAGTTTTGCAGGGCATCCTGACGCAGGGCGCTGTGCCAGGCGATGCGCAGATTCATGTTGTAGTTGTAATAGTGGTAGGCCGGAAGCTGGCTTTGCCCTGCCGGAATGGTAGCGATAAGCGGAAAGGTACCGCTGACGTTGGCATTGCTTTGCGCGGCCAGAGTCTGCTGAATCAGGTTCCCGCTGCTGGCAGGCCCCAGCTCCTGAGAGCGTGCTGCGCCGTTCAGCAGGCGGAAGAGGAGGGTGTACTGTTTTCCCTCCTGGTCCCCCGGCGAGATCATCTCAAAGGGCGGGGCGTCTACGCTGCTCAGGCAGACGTTGAGATATTCCGTCCTGCCCTCGTTGTCGGCCTGGCAGCTAAACTTGACCTCGGTGTTGACGGAGGTGGTATTGCCCGCCACGACGTTGCCAAAGTTAATGGCGGGCATGGAGGTTATCCAGCAGGCTGCCGCCATCGCCTTTACGGACAGGACGAGCAGCAATAATAACGGCGCTCTTAATGACACAGTTGTTCTCCCATATTCTGTATAGATGACGCGGTACGGGGCGCCGGAAGCGCGACCCGGCACTCTCCCTCACCGGTCTTCACCACCAGTTCACCCGGCAGGGGCGGATCTTCAAGCCAGATAAAGCCATCGCGGCCCACGATGGTGGCACCCTGCGGCGTTGACACGACGCTGCCCAGCGGGAGCGGCCTGCGGCGGCTGTCGACCAGCCGGGCCTGAACCGTGACGGCGTGATGGACGTTAAAATCGACTTTGACCGCGCTGTTGTTGCCCGGCCTGGCATGCATGTCGGTGACGGGGGCGATCACATCGGCGGGCAGATCGAGCGGGTTAATGCTGACTTTGCTGTTGTGGTAGCGCGGCAGGTCGGTCAGCAGGAGGTAACCGTCCTCATCCGTTTCACCGGCCGGACGGTTTTCCAGCATCACCGGTACGTGCCCAATGCCGTGCGTGGAGACCAGCGCCATGCCCTGCTGGATGTAGCGCAGCGCGTGCAGGCTGCCGTCCAGCAGCGTCAGGCTCCCTTCGGCTGAGGCGTACTGGTTGCGCTGGCTGGCACCTTGCTGCAGCCCAACGTGCCATTCGCCCGCGCGGCCCAGATAGCCTGCGTCTGCATATCTTTCACGCCGTTCGCCAAAGCCCTGGCCCAGCTCCCATGACCAGCCGCCGGCCTCATCGTCCGGCTGGTGGCGGTAATCCATGCGTGGTTTATCCCGGCTGGCCTGAACGGAGAGCGTGTCCTCGCGACCCAATGGGACGGAAAGCAGTAGCTGAACCTGACTCGACGCATCCGTAAACGAGCGGGTATAGCTCAGCGTGGTGGAGATGTGTGCCGGCAGCGACACCGACCAGGAGGCATTGAGGTAGCGCTGCGTGCTGCCCTGAATGTTCTGCTGTACCCAGCCCGCGCCCACGGTGCCGAAGTGGGGGACGGACTGGCTTACCCACACGCTGTCGCTGCGTCTGACGGGGGCGGCACCGCTCATGCGGGCGTTGTCGGCGAAATCCGCCTCGGTGCGGACGGTGCTGGCAGAAATGCCCGTTCCTCTGCCGTTCCACTGCCAGCCGAGGCCCCACTGAACGCCCTGACCGTAAGGGCTGTCGCTCACGGCAACGTGCTGGCTAACCACCCCTACGGCGGGAGAGACCAGCCAGTCTGCGCCCATGCCCACGTTGTGCAGCCTGCGCTGCTGTTCCGTATGCAGCGCCAGCGTCAGGTGATTATTCACCCCATAGCGCCAGCCCGCGTCCAGCAGCGGCGAGGCGGCATAGTCGTCGGAGTGCAGGGCGTAGTTTTCCCGCATCCAGCCGATGTCCAGCGAACCGCTGCTTAGCCCTTCCGCCAGCATGCCCGGCGCGCCGTAGAGATCGAGCTGTACGGTGCGACGCTGGCCGTTGATATCGGTAATCACCACCTCCGCCTGCCCGCTTCCGGTGAAGGAGGGCAGGGTATCCAGCAGAAAGTCACCCGGCGTGACGCGCTGGCTGCTCTGCTTAAGGCCGTCGATATACAAATCGACCGTGGAAGGCAGTACGGCCGTGTCGCTGTAGCGGCTGCGCGGTTCGGTATTGAGTTGCGGATTGAGCTCAAAATTACGTGCCCAGTGCAGCCCGCCAAAGCGCACCTGTCGGCTCCAGCGGGTGCCGGTGGTGATGCTGTCGCCCAGCGCCAGCGTGGTCAGCGAATCGGTGTTGTCCCACTGCCAGCGGGTTTCGAGACGCGTGTGGGTCGGTCGACCGGCGCTGTTTTCCTCCCCGGCATGGCTTGAGAAACTGCTGCTGAACGTTCCGGGTAATCCTCCGGATGCAGTCAGCATGGTCTGGGCGTTGAGCTGGCGCTTCCCCTGCGCATCGCTAGCGTAGAGCGCGTATCCGAGCGTATAGGCGCTGACGGGTTGCGCATCAGGGTAGCGATACATCGGCGCGGGCTTTGAGGCGGTGAGATGCTGCTGGCCCTCGAGCGCCTCTGCCTCAGCGGTAATCGACACCTGCTGGGACAGCACGTCGAGATTAACCTTCATGCCCGGCAGGGACGTCAGCTCAACCCATTCGGCGCGATCGTCCGGGGCGTGAAGCCCCAGCTTTTTCATGTCGCTGCGGCTTATCCATAACGCATTATCCACCACCCGGCAGGCCTAGAGCTCGCCTCGCGGGGCGTGGTTCACGGTAATGGCCAGCCATTGTACGGTGTCGGCGGGTTCAGTCCGGGCTGACAGCATGAGCGGTAGCCAAAACAGGAGCGCGAGAAGCGAGCGGGCGCAGGGGTATCTGGCTGGCATGGTGGTCATCATTGAGATAGACGCGCAGCGTGCTGAGCGCGTGACGTGAAGCGTGTTTAAGCGGCAAAAGGGCGGTTTGTCCCGGGAGCACATAGCCCGCCAGGCCTTTAATCGACCCTACAACCTGCCCATCGGCCGTCAGGGCCTCAAGGTGGCTCAGACGGATGTGGCGGTTTCCGGCATTAAAGCAGCGAAGGGTGGCCGGTATTTCAGACTGCTCACAGCTCAGGGCATCGTGGCTGACGGGCGCGCTCTGGTTACCGGCAATAAACACCGGAATCGAGTAGCGCAGCAGGAAGTGCACCGCGGTGGGATTGGCGGCACGGGACGTGGCGTCCGGCAGTTCGTCGATAACCAGCCGGTAACTTTGCTCCTGTGCACGGATGCCGGGCTGCATGACGATAATACGCACCAGCTGCTGCTGGCCCGGCGCCAGTGATGTCATCGCCGGGCTGCTGACCACCTCCCCGGTGGCCACCAGCACATCTTTACCGTTTTTTTGCGTCCATTCGTACACCCGAATCTGCGCAGGGATGGCCGCTTTCCCACTGTTAGTGAGATAGACCGCCGCTGCCCGCTGGTCGCTCTGCAGATCGAGCGTTACCGGGGCCACCTGAAGCGTGGCGGCCAGCGCGTAGCGTGACAGCAGCGCCAGCATCATGAGCCACAGAATGAAGCAGGAAAGATAGCGACGCACGATCAGTACTCCAGTTTTAACGTGATATCGTCGCTGTAGGTACCTGCCTGGGCGGTTGTCAGCGCCCCGGCGTCAATCACGCCATACAGCGTTTCTTCCTGTTCCGCACCGTTGCCGGTATCGTCCAGCCCATTCGTGCCGGTGATTTGCGTCTGTTTGCCTTCGTCAGCAAAGAGCTTCCACGCAATCTTCTGCGCGCCCGTGTCGCCGTTTTCCGGCTTCAGCCAGAAGGTTCCATTTTCGCCGTCGTTGCTGGTGGCGGTCAGAGTGAACGGCGTGCCGTTGGTACAGACGATATCGACCTGCGTTTTGGCCTGGATTTCGCTCGACTCATCGGAGCCGTGACGCGAGAAGTTGAGGTCGTTGGCTTTGAGGGTGCACGACTTCACGACCTCAAGTGATACGTGCATCGTCGCGCTTGCGGTGCTGTCTGCGGCGATCGCAGCAGCAGGAAGCAGGAGAACGGAACAACATACAACGGTGGGAATAATTTTCATGATCTTATTTCCTGACGTGAGTAACAGTGCAATTACAAAGCGAATGACTGAGCGTCCAGCAGGCAGCGTTTTTGATGGAATGCCGCCAGGTTGTGGCAGCAACAAGTGGGGCAAGGCCATAAACAGGCATTGCCGCGCAGAACGATGACCATATCGCCAGCATTCGGAATGAGAGGGGTCATTTTCTGCCCCACAGATAGCCCTGGCCGTAATCGGCCGCGCTGGCGCGGGCCAGTGCGAAATCACCTGCGGTTTCAATGCCTTCGATCAGCACCTTGCTGGCGACGCGCTTGCACTGGCGGGTGAGATGCAGAAACTTCGCCTGCTCGGTCCGTCCGTTCCAGAAGGTATGTTTGTCAATTTTGATGCCGCAGAAGCGGATCTGGCTGGTCAGAAGTTCGGGAAGAAGGTCTTCGCAAACATCGTCTGCCCACACTTCTATCCCCCACTGATGGAGCGTTGCGATGCATTTCCGCAGCGCCCGGCTTTGCGTATCGTCGAGTTGTACCATCGAATGGAGATCGGTGACCTCGATAGCAAGTCTCTCCGGGCAGGGTGTTTCTTCTTTGAGCCTGTCGAGGAAGTCCGTGTCCAGCAGTAAATCCGATGTCGCATTGAGGTAATACTTGTCGCCATCCTTGCAAAACATGGCGTGACGAAGCTGCGCAAAGAAGTGCGCTTTACGCTGGGTCGCGGTCATCGAGCCAAAGTAATCTTCAAGATTGACGTGGGGCTTTGCCGTGGACAATACCTCCCAGGCAATCACATTTTCACTGCGCAGTGCCCGGATGGATTCGAACTTATAGCCGGTTAGCATGATAAAAGTGCGTAACGCTCCGTGGTGATTTCAGGAGCTGCACATTTTATGGATTTGAATTTTGACAGGATATTTATAGATAAAAATGGCTTATATAAAGTGTTTTTATCTATTTTATAAGATTTATAAAGGATTATTTATTTTCATAAGCGCCCGGCAGAACGCCGGGCGCGACGCGCATTAACCCGCTTTGCTGATGATTTTGATTTCGACCATGCCAATTCCGATCTCGCGCGGCGAATGCCCAAGAATATTTCCCTCATTCGTGGACTGCGGGTCCGGCGGTACAATCACCAGGGTATTGCTGCGCGAAGGATTCTCAAAATGCAGCGTTTGTGTGCTCACGTCGTTTCCAAGCGTTAACGTCTGCTCCCGATCGCCCACGCGCACGGGGACGGGCTTGTTAGCATTCGGCCCATAGGCCCTGGCGGTGATCACCAGGTCGAACTGTTCCGGCAGGGGATGGGTGTACTCAATTTTCACCTCATTGCCCAGCTGCGCGTTGGACCAGCGTCCCCAGGACTCCGGCCGCGAGATGCCGCTAAACTGTTTCACTTCTTCCGGCGCGCCGGCCACGTTAAAGATAAAGCTGTCCGCTTTGTAGCGAATATCGTTGTCGACGATTTTCAGCATGTCGACGTTACGCTGATAGCGCGCGGTATCAATCACCGTATCGTTGAAGGCGGTTTTGCCTTTCCAGTTTGCCTTATCCACGTGCTGCACGGTTTGCTCGCCGCCGAGCTGGCCCTGAGAAACACACCAGTCGGTAGAGAGCGCCAGCGGCTGCGACCAGAGCTGGCCCATTTTGTAGCACCGGTCGACCCAGACGAAGTTATCGCGTGGCGCAAAATCGGCCAGCTGATAGCGCAGCGGCGCGGAATACTCGCTTTCTGGCAGCGGCTCAACGCGACCCTCCGACACGCGTACCAGCAGCGGCAGGCGGAAGTTGCTGCCCGAGAAGGCAATGGTGTTTTTATCCCGATCGACGGTGAAGTCTTTCATCTCTTTCGGGAAATTCCACAGGCGGATGATGTCTGGCTTCCAGGCGAGAATTTTTTCCTTCATGTTGAGGAACACTTCCGACAGGGATTGCCCCGACAGCGTGCTGCGGCCCAGGCCAATAAAGTTGTCGCCGCCCAGAATGTCCAGCACGGTGGCGCCGTTATCCATGGAGTTGCGTTTGGTGGCGATCTCCTCCTGCTGCGGCTGGTCGCCGCGCAGGACGAAGAACAGATTGCTGCGATCCTGCTTGTTGAGCTGGTCCCACGCGCTGTTTTTCATCGCCAGGTGATCGGACGAGACGACGATGACGGTGTTTTTAAACCAGGGCGAGGCTTTGATTTTCTCGACCAGCGCGGCAATGTGCTCCTGACTGCAGGTGACGGCGCTAAATGATTTATTGTTTTTACCATCAATGTCATAGCTTTTGCGCTTGCAGGTGCGCGAGACAAACCCGTCCGGATGGTGAGTGTCCACCGTCAGCGCAAAGAGAGAGAAACGCTTGCCCGCGCGGGACAGCTCCTCGAATTTCTTCCAGGTTTCGTCGAGTACCGTATCGTCATAGAAGCCCCAGTCGTTGCGGTAGCTCGGATCGGCAACCGTCGTTTTTAACTCTTCTGAGCCGTACAGGTGGTCAAAACCGTGGGATTTCAGGAACACATCTTTTCCGGCGAAGCGCAGGTTTGCTCCCTGCATAAAATAGTTTTCGTAGCCGGAGTTTTTCAGGATATCGCCGAGGCAAATATTCTGCGGGAAGAAGGTCGACATGGAGGCTGAGGCGTTACCTTCAAAAGGCGCGAACAGCGGGATACCACACTGGGAGGCAACCATCCCGGCAATCGTATAATCCGTGCCGGGCAGCTGCATGGTGTGGCTGAAATCGAGACCTTCATTTTTCAGCGCGCCCAAATCTGGCGTCAGGTCCGGGAAGGCATCGTTATCAAAGTAGGTGCGCTCCAGGCTTTCACCGTAGATATAGACCAGATTGAGCGTCGGGTTGGCGATCGTTTTCGACGGCTCTTTGTAGTAAGCCGCGAAATCCGGATCGCCATCGCGCGACTGGGATTTCACCAGCTCGGTGATCTGATGGAACGCCGGGCTGGCGTCGACGGAGGCCAGCGCCAGGAATAACGCCAGCAGGCTGTAGCCATGATGGTGTGGATGATGGCGACGGCGACGCAGCACCCAGGCCAGCGCGCCAAAAATCATCACCAGCGCGACGATAAGGCCGAGCCCCGGAAGTATGTACTTACCCACACCTGCGCCCGTCAGGCTGTTCGTCAGGGTGTAGAGCACCGCATCGTTAATACCGTCACCGGTAAAGTAATCGCTGGCGTATAAGGTAATGTTTAAAATAATAAAAATGCCGAGCACCACCAGCGTGGCGATAAACCACCAGGTGTGACGGCCGGCTTTCCAGGCGTAAACGCCGACAGAAGCCAGAAAAAGGATAAGAGACAAGAATTCTGACAACAGCATATCCTCATGACGCCAGGTGCTTCGCTGGCTAACTGTTTATTTTTTGGGTGTTACAATGTAATTGCGATGTCGTTAAGCTGCAATTTTAGTGTCACGAAAGTGTGCTGTTGTTAGGATTTGGTTTAGAAAATCGTTTTTATGAAGATGTGCACATCCTGACAAACGGACGCTGAGACGGTGGCAGGCAGGAAAAACGCTCATTTAGCGCCGCGCTGCAAGACTATCGCACTAAACGCGGCGTGTTGTGGCAGAAAATGGGGTGGATCAGGAGATGAAATTAACGCCTTGTTTCAGCACCAGATCGCAGGCTTTGGTTTTCACCTGTTTGGCCAGAGAAGAGTTGCCGAGGGTGCTCAGGTTAAGCTGCTGACCGTTCTGCGCGTTAAGCAGGCCCTGAATGCCGTCCATGTAGTTGGTGTCCGCTTTTTGCTCCTGGGTATCCAGACCCAGTTTACCCAGCACCTGGTTTTTTACATTTTGCGCGTCGGTCACGGAGGCCAGCTTTTGCTTCGCGCAATATTCCAGAATCCCCGCCGCGTTGTTCATCGTCCCCGCGCTCAGGCTCTGGGAACTGTTGCCCAGCAGGCTGGTGAGGGAAGAGGCGGAGAGTCCGCCCTGCGTGCTGCTGCTCTCTTTGGTCAGCTCATTTGCTGCGCTTGACAGGGACTCCTGCCAGGACGCCGCCTGCGCTGCGCCGGTTACCAGCAGCGCGCCTAAAAAGGTGCTGATTAGAATCTGTTTTTTCATCATGGCTCTCTCAAAAAGGTCCGTTTTGGGCCGAAGGGGTTCCAGTATATACCTGCGACCTGTCGGCGATTCCTGGAACTGTCTTAATACTCTTTCCCGGTGACGCGGCTGCGGTAACTGTCCCAGTCGAAGATGACATAGAGACTGTTACCCAGCTTCATGCGGTCCATGACGCGTTCCCCCAGCAGGCGGGTCATCTCGTCGATGTTGTGGTTTGTCAGCATGCCGGTGGGGCGTTTGGACGAGGAGCGGCGATCGACAATCTGGTTGATGATGACTTTTTCATAGCGGGATTCCGTCTGAACGCCAATCTCATCGATGACCAGCAGGTCGACGTTACTCAGATCGTTAAGCAGCTGTTCTTCGCTGGTTTCACGGTTGCTGAAGGTGTCTTTCATCGCGGACATGATATCGGCCACGGTGATGATGAGGACCGATTTACCGCGCAGAAGCAGCTCGTTGCAGATGGCGGCAGCAAGGTGGTTTTTGCCGGTGCCCGGCTTGCCGCTAAAGATGAAGCTGGCGATATTGCCGTCGAATTCATCCACGTACTGCCGCGCGGCGGCAAGCGCGTTCATCTGCCCGGTGGTCTCAATTTTATAGTTATCGAACGAGCAGTTCTGGTGCAGGGGACGAATACCGGAACGGTTAAAGGTGCGCTGCATTTTCATCGCCCGATTTTCGCGGGCGAGCGCGGCGGCGCGGATCTTGCCTTGCTCTTTTTGCCACGCCAGCAGCTCTTCACCGGTGGTGAATGCAGGCTTCACGTTGGCAGGCATCATTTTTTGCAGACGTTTCATCAGGTCGCCGACGTTCTTCATTTCGCACCTCGGAATCCGCTGGGGATCTGTTTATCCGGTTCTGAAAAGGCATTGATATCACGTTTTGGCTGGCCGTTGTTGCCGGCGCGGGTAATCTGAAGATGACGCGCGAGCTTTTGCTGCCACTGAATATGGGTGAACACTTTACCCTCCGCCTGCCACCAGGCGGTAAACGCGGCAAGCTCTTCCGCTGTGGCGGGTTGGGTTAACGCAATGCCCCACAGCGCTGCCTGCCGCTGAAAATCTGCATCCGGCTGCCAGCCCGCATAGAGGGCAAATTTACCCATCGGAACGGTCACGGGAACGTTAACCGGTTCATCAAAGAACTGGGTATCCAGCGTGACATCGCTTGCCGGGCGTGCCAATTGCGCTTCGATCTCCAGAAGCTGTGCCAGACGTTCCGGTGTGATTGCGTAAAACGACGGCGCGTTGTCGGCAAAAACCGCAACCGTGCCGCCTTCGGCGTGGATCAACACACCGCGTGGGTCGCGCATAAAGGCATCAATACCAGCAATGCTGGTGGTCAGAATTCTGGAGGACATAACGCTTACTCTACTGATGACTACGGGCGTGATAGGGGCTTATGGTAGCACAGAGAGGGGAAAGGAAAGGAGGGGATTTCCCCGGTGGCGCTGCGCTTACCGGGGCTACAGTCGTAGGCCGAATAAGCGCAGCGCCATCAGGCAGTTATCACGCAATGATGTTCAGCGTGACGTCGATGTTGCCGCGGGTCGCGTTAGAGTACGGGCAAACAATGTGTGCCGCATCGACCAGCTTTTTAGCTTCCGCAGGATCCATACCTTCAACATGGATGTTCAGTTTTGCTTCGATACCAAAACCGGTAGGCAGCGGACCAATACCCACTTCGCCTTCAATAAAGGCATCTTTTGGCAGGGTAAATTTGTCGCGTGCGGCCACGAACTTCATCGCGCCCAGGAAGCAGGCAGAGTAGCCCGCGGCAAACAGCTGCTCAGGGTTGGTCACGTCTCCCCCCATGCCGCCCATCTCTTTTGGCACACCCAGTTTGACGTCCAGTACGCCATCGGAGGAGGTGGCACGACCGTCACGGCCACCGGTGGCTTTTGCTTTGGCGGTATAAACAACTTTTTCTAAAGACATGGCAGGCTCCTCATCTTGTTTAAATGTGTGCTATTAAATAGCGTACGATATATATAGGTAAATAAGGACGCGTAAAGTATAGCGTTACGCGCGGTGTAGCTGTTGTCGCAAAAGTTCGAGCTGCTGTTTGAGCGCCAGCAAGGTGTCTGTATCACACTGCGCTGCGCAACCTACCGCATGGGGGATACCCAATGCCTGCTGCTGGAGTTCACGTCCCGCTTCACTCAGGGTGACGGCGACCTGACGCTCGTCTTTGCGCGAACGGTGGCGGTTGATGAGCCCGGCGCTTTCCAGACGTTTCAACAGCGGCGTCAGGGTCGCAGAGTCAAGGAACAGCCGTTCACCGATGTCCGACACCGTCATATCATCCTGCTCCCACAGCACCAGCATCACCAGATATTGTGGATAGGTCAGGTTCAGCGGTGCCAGCAGCTGCCGGTACAGCTTGTTAAGCGCCAGGTTTGCCGAATAGAGGGCAAAGCAGAGCTGGTTATCCAGCTTGAGCGCAGCGGTTGCATCGTTCGTTTTCGCGTTCATGAGATGAATATAGATAGTGTACGATTTAATTGCAAGCAATTTTATGGGCAGGTGTAACGGAGCGCCACCTGAACGGCCATTTTACGGTAGTGCTGGCGCTGCGCCTGCTCGTCTGCGCCTTCTTCAAACAGCAGCGTAAAGGTGTAGCTGTTGGCAACGTAGTGAAAGCTGAAGCTGCTTATCAGACGATGAAGATCGCGGGCGTCAACCGTCTCACTGAAGAGCTGTTTTTCTTTCCCCCGGCGCAGGATCTCCTCCAGCAGATCGAGCGCGCTGCGGTTGACCTGGCGGAGATAGCTCGACTGCTGCATAAAGCGGCCGCGCTGCATGTTTTCCATGCAGATAATCCGGATGTAGTCAGGGTGGTCGGCATGATAGTCAAAGGTGGCTTCAACCAGATTGACCAGCGCTTCGACCGGGGGCATTCCCGTCAGGCTTAGCGCTTTTTCGCTGGCGCGAATCTGGGTGTAAACATGTTCAAGTACGAGGAGATAGAGGTTCTCTTTATTCTTGAAATGGTAAACCACCATGCGTTTGGTGGTGCCCGCTTTCTCTGCGATCTGCTCCATCCGTGCACCGTTCAATCCATACTCGGCAAAAAGCGCGATGGCGCTCTGAAAGATTTTCTCTTTCAGGCTGGATTCTTCACTGTGCTCGGGGTGTTCGCTGCCAGGGTTAGCCACATCCTTTCCTTATTTTCACCAAACGGACCAGACGGATTATCTCCACGGCAGCGAAATAACACAAATATCAAACGCGTGGGCGTTTACGGTACAGCCACAGGCCGGGGATCGACAGCCCGATGGAGAGCGCGCCGACGATGGACGAGGCCTTAAGAAAGTTGCTGAGAAGAAGGATCATCTGAGGCTCGGTATAGCCGAAATGGCTGATTTTCACCGCGGAAATCATCGCGGTATAGGCCGATATCCCCGGAAACATGGGGATCACGGCCGCAACGGTGAATACTTTGGGATGCGCCAGATACCAGCGCGACCACTGGATGCCGATACTGCCGACCAGCATGGATGCCATAAATGTTGACCATTCGATGTTAAAACCCGTCGTCATCATCACCATTCGCGAGCCATGGCCAATCGCGCCCAGCAGCGCACACCACGGCAGCGCGCGTTGCGGTACGTTAAATACCATCGCGAAGCCGACGGCAGGAATGGCGGCCAGAAGCATGTCCTGCGCCAGCGCCAGCAGAAAATCGATCACGCCCATCCGCGTAACCCCCAAAGTGTCATGGCCATGACCACGCCGATGCAGGTCGCCAGCGTCAGCAGGCTGGCGATAGCCCAGCGAGCCAGGCCGGTATTGATGTGCCCTTTAAACATGTCGGCGACAGCGTTGATCAACGGAAAGCCCGGGACCAGCAGAAGCACGCTGGCGGCCATGGCAACGGTCGGCGTGTTGGCAAACTGCGGCAGGCGCAGCAGCAGACCGGAAACCGTGGTGGCGACAAACGCGGTAATGCAGAAGTTAATTTGCGGATGCAGCTGCCGATGCGTCAGCAGCTGGCGAACATACATGGCGATACTGCTGGCGAAAAAGGTGATGATTGCACCGTCCCAGCCGCCTTTGTTGAGCTTACAAAAGCAGGCGCACGAGAGCCCTACCATCACCACGACGAGCCAGCGCGGATAACGTAATGGCTTGATCTGGTTGAACCGTTTTTCAATGTCACTGAGATCGAGAAGCTTATGTTCTGCAAGGATGACAATGTGCTGCACTTCGGTCACGACGTGCATGTTGATGCCGCGGTCATGGTTTTTGCGCGTGGAGGTCAGGCACTGACCGTCCTTGATTGTGGTCAGCACAATGGCGTTGGATGAGATTGCGCTTTCGACGCTGTCCATCCCTAGCGCCAGCCCCAGCCGGGTGGAAAGCTCCTCAACCAGCGCGCTTTCCGCGCCGTGCTGGAGCAGAAAAAGACCGCACTGAATACATAGCCGCGTGATAGCACGCTGCGTTGACCGCTCTGCCTGCATGTATTGTCCTGAAAAAAGATGGATAGTTTTCTGTTAACCCATAGTGGGTACTTTTAGCACAGAGTGCAGTCCCTCTTGCTGTGGGCCAGATCAAGGTTTGTGCAAACAGTTGCAGTCCGTGTCGTGGAAGGGGGAAGGGATTAATTTATCAATACCATGAATTATAAATACCAAAATATAAAATATTTGTATTTAGTTATTCTAATTTTATATTGTCGTTATTTTAATGTCTCCACAATTAATTTTTGTTTCGCTTTGTGAGATATTACTGCTGTTTAGGCATTTCTTAAACTAAGCATACATCTCATCTTCTGCTTGTATTAACCAGTCTTACACTCAGGGACGAAAATACTCATACGTTGATGCGTTTTAACGTTACTCATCAAATGAAAAATGGACACGGAGGGTCTATGTTGTCATTGCATGGTAAGCATGGCGTTGTCATTAGCCGGATGCCCGTGATGCAAAACGGGTTAGGGGGCCTGATGGCACGTCATTTCCCCGAATTTGAATTGAGCTATTGCTGCTCATTGCAGGAATTAACGCTGCTCCAGTTGCGCCGCGCGGACGTCATTATTGCCGATATTTCAGGCGAATACAGAAACCCTCGGGGTGCGCTTGAAGAGTATTACGGTTTATTGAATCAATACCGGGATATTCACTGGATCTTTTTAGTCTCGCGGCCGCTTTACCCTATTGCGGTTGAGTTACTTATGCGCCCGGAAAGCACGTTGCTTTCTGACATGGAGCCTATTGAAGGCGTGGTTAACGCTATTCGGGCCGGTAGCGAGCGGGCAGAGCGGATTAGCCAGACGTTATTAACTCCGGAACCACAGAGTACGGAGAATGAAAATGAACACGTTATCGCGCTCACGCACTCCGAACGTAAGGTCCTGCGTCTGTTAGGGAAAGGATGGGGGATTAACCAAATCGCCACATTGCTCAAGAAGAGCAATAAAACCATCAGTGCGCAGAAAAACAGTGCGATGCGACGGCTGTCATTACGAAGTAATGCGGATATGTATGCCTGGATCAACAGTACACAGGGAATGAGAGAGCTGAGTTTGCTATCAGCCTATGGAGAGTTCGAGGAATGGAAAAAACCGATTCAACAAGACATATCGCCATCATCGAAAATTGCGCGATGAGTGCCGTCGGGCTACAGCATCTTTTTGCGATGCCCGGCCTGAGCCATTATCAGCTACACCTGTTTAGTGAATTTGACAGTTTTAAGAATGCACTTCATCACGTTAATTTTTTCTCGCTGATCTACTCCCTTTCCGATGCGCGAGAGGAGCGCCGTAACTGCCTGGCGCACCTGCGGGATCTGGCGTTTACGCACGGTCATATCCAGCGCATCATTTTGGTTTCTGACGAGATGGAAGCACGGCTAATTAGCCATCTTTCGCCATCGCGCCTGCACGGAGTAGTCAGTAAATCGGTGACGCTTGAGCATCTGCAGAAGGAACTCGTGGAGTTGCTGAGCGAAACGCTGCGCATCAATGACAATATGCTGAATCACTGGTACCGGAGTCAGAACAGGATGCTAAGCCCCACAGAACGGGCAATATTGCGTTATATGTCCTGCGGGTATTCCATCCCTGAAATCGCGGCACAGCTTGAACGGAATATTAAGACCATTCGGGCACATAAGTTTAATGCGATGGTGAAACTGGGTGTGAATTCAGACGTAGGGTTGCTCGATGCGGCGGATATTATTACGCATCTTCCTGCAAGAGAGCCGCAATGTTTGGCTCTCCTCACGCCCACATTTTTATAACCCGTCTTTTGCGCGCCAGATATACTCTGGCGCGTCAATCAGATACAGACATCCACCCATTTTGCGGAAGTCAGTTCTGCCATTCTGTCAGGTGAAATGCGCACAGCGCTGTGAATTGCGCCTGCGGCGGGCAGCACTTCGGCGTACTGCTTCAAAGAGATATCGCAATATACCGCGAGCGGGTTTTCCAGTCCGAACGGGCATACACCGCCAACGGGATGACCGGTAATGGTCACCACTTCATCACTGCTGAGCATGCGCGCTTTCGCACCGAACGTGTCTTTGAGCTTTTTGTTATCCAGACGCGCGTCGCCTTTCGCCACCACCAGGATCACCTCATTTTTAACCTTGAGTGACAGGGTCTTGGCGATTTGTCCCGGCTCGACACGATGGGCGGCAGCAGCCAACGCAACGGTAGCAGTACTTTGACTAAGCTCAATAACGTCTATATCCGGCGCGTTGTCGGCAAAAAACTGCTGTACAGACTGCAAACTCATTGTTTCCTCCTGACAAATATCCTGCGTAATCTGTCATAAGAATTTATGCTCTGTAAATATCTCTTAAGTAACAAATACCCCAAACGGCTGATTTCTGGATCCTCTTCACAATCACAGAAACCGGTTACAGTAACCGGTTGCAGAGCGCGGAGCGTAGATTAATACTGAGTACGTAACGTCCCCTGTATCCAATAATAAGAGCCAAATATGAAACCATTTCGTCTGAGCAGTACCGCTGGTTGGCAAGCCAGCAAGGTTGTGAAGCTGATGTATGGAACAACGTGCGGCGCGTATGTGCCCGTAACAAACGTCTGACAGGAGATCTGCCATGTCTGCCAACCATGCTGCGTTTAATCTGATATTCCGTTTCGTCGAAAATTACGTCAGCCCGATAGCCGGGCGGATCTCTTCCCAGCGTCACGTTATGGCGATTCGTGACGGGTTCATCTCCGCGATGCCGTTTATGATTGTGGGTTCGTTTTTGTTAGTCTTTGCTTACCCACCTTTTTCGCCTGATACCACCTGGGGTTTCGCCCGCGCCTGGCTGGATATGGCGAAGCAGTTTGAAGGCCAAATCCTGACGCCGTTTGATATGACGATGGGCATCATGTCCATTTATATCTGTGCCGCCATTGCCTATAACCTTGGCAAACACTACGTCAAATCTCATCAGCTGGACCCCTTTATGTGCGCCATGCTGTCGCTGATGGCGTTTCTGCTGGTCGCGGCACCGAAAACCAAAGGCACGCTCCCTGTCGACAGTCTGGGGGGAACGGGCATTTTTACCGCGATTCTGGTGGCGATTTATTGCGTTGAGATGATGCGTTTCCTCAAAGCGCATAACATCGGCATTCGTCTGCCGGACCAGGTCCCGCCGATGATCAAAAACTCTTTTGATCTGCTGATCCCGGTGCTGGTGGTGGTGGTGACCCTTTATCCTCTGAGCCTGGTGATTCAGTCTCAGTTTGGCATGCTGATCCCGCAGGCCATTATGTCGGTCTTTAAACCTCTGGTTTCCGCGGCAGATTCCCTGCCTGCGATCCTGCTGGCCGTGTTGATTGGTCATCTGCTCTGGTTCGCCGGGATCCACGGTGCTGCTATCGTCTCCGGGATGCTGCAGATGTTCTGGCTGACGAACCTTGGCGCAAACCAGACCGCGCTGGCCGCCGGTCAGCCTTTGCCGCATATTTTTATGGAAGCGTTCTGGACGTTCTTTATCGTAATTGGCGGGTCGGGCGCCACGATGGGATTGGTGATTTGCTATCTGCGTAGCCGTTCAGCGCATTTACGCTCTATCGGGCGTTTGAGCGTAGTACCCAGCTTCTTTAACATCAACGAGCCGGTCATTTTCGGTACGCCAATCGTGATGAACCCGGTGTTTTTTATCCCGTTCCTGCTGGCACCGATGGTTAACGCCGTTCTGGCGTGGGCGGCGATGACGTTTGATTTGATAGGCCGCGTTATCTCCGTGGTCCCCTGGACGGCACCGGCACCGATAGGCGCAGCGTGGGCCCTGGGCTGGGATTTCCGCGCGGCGATTCTGGTTGTGGTTCTGGCCTGCGTATCGGCGATCATCTACTTCCCGTTCTTCAAAGTGTATGAGAAGCAGCTGCTGGAGCAGGAAGCGGAAGAAGCGCAGCGTAGCGCGGAAGAGGACAATCAGCAGGTGGCCTAGGTAAAAACAAAACGGCAACCCAGGTTGCCGTTTTTTGTTTTTGTAGGCCCGGTAAGCGAAGCGCCACCGGGCAAATCACTGCTTTACTTCAGCGTGCAATCCCCACACTGCTTAACGTCCGGCAGGCGATAGCGCTGGCAGCAGGTGCGGCGAACCAGAAGCCCATCACGGAGCACGACGGTACGGAATAGCGGGTTGTCACGGCCATCGGAAAGCTGCTTTGCAAAGAAACAGGACTGACGCAGGGCCTCAACGTTCTCATCACCGAGAAGCGGCTTCATTTCCGTTAAATACCAGTGGATTAAATAGCCCGTATTGCTCCAGATAAGCTTCCCGTTAATCTCTCCCGTCGCTTCCAGCGCTTCCACCACCGGGATCAGGGCCTGCGTGATGAGCCGCTCCATACGTTCCTGAGCAGTGAGGCGTTCAGCGCTGTGGTCTTCGTGGAGATCAATCCAGAAGCAGGCAGCACGTCCGGTTTCGTGAAACTCGACGTGGAAATTATCCGGCGAGAGTTCAAGCATGCTCTTCTGTGTTAACAGCGCCAGCATGAGCGGAGGCACCATCAGCCCGATATACCACTGCGCCCAGAGGGAGAGCAGGGGTTTATTTTCCCGCGTAAGGGTAGGCTGGTTGCGATAGATATGGTCGGAATAGGTGGCCAGCAGTGATTGCAGCTTAGACGGTTGGCGCCACTCTGAGAGCGTCATCGCGTGGGACGGGGGCGCTTCATCAAGCCGGATAAAGTCCAGCAGGTGGGCACGCGTTTCCGCAATCTTTTCCCGTATCGCATCTGCAAGCGAAGCATTCCCGCTGGTGAGCGGCGCTCGCCAGAGGAGAGGTTCGACGATGTGTGCGGTATGCGTGGCCATAGTATAGATAGAAATCTAAATGATAATGATTGCCAATCCTAACTATTGCTCATACCAATGGCAAGACTTTTGTCCTGGTGACCTCGTCGGTAGGTTTATGCCGTCTGAATCTCTTCGCTTAACAGAATGTTATTGCGTCCCATATGCTTTGCTTCATAGAGGGCTTTGTCCGCTTTTTCCAGCGCGCCTTCCACGTCTTCATCCTCAAAAATGGCGATGCCAATGCTGATAGTGACGTTTGTCGCGACGCTTTCGTTAAACAGATGCGGGATTTTCAAATCATACACTTTCTGACGGATCCGCTCGGCCGTCTGGCGAGCGTGTTCGAGTGAAATGTTGGTCAGCAGCACCATAAACTCTTCCCCACCAAAACGCGCCACAATATCGCGAGAACGTACGGCGTCACGGATTGCCGCAGAGACGCGCTTCAGCGCCTGGTCGCCCATCATATGGCCGTAATGGTCGTTATAGGCTTTGAAGTGGTCGATATCCATCAGCAGGACAAAGTGTTCGCCATTTTCTACCGTGGGCAGATTCTCCAGACGGCTTTGCAGACCGCGACGATTATAGAGCCCGGTAAGCGGGTCCATCATGCTGAGGTCGGTAAGGGTTTCTCGTTCTTCCAGAAGGCGAGAGAGCAGCTCCTGAGCGAAACGGTCGTTGCGTCTTTGCAAAATGTTATGAATAGCAATTGCCACCACAGGAAGTGCGAAAGAATAGGTCATTCGCAGCCATATATCGTGATCGCTTAACCACAGGCAGACAATAAAGGTGGGCAATGAATGCAGCGTAAACGCTTTGATATTACTGGCGAACGACAGCGTGCCGATAAAAAGTACCGTTAAAAGAGCAATTAGCAAATACGTCGCATGGTCCTGAGTAATTAAGGCGAATTTGGAGACAATTTGCCAGGCCCATAAAATACCGAAGATCGCTGAAACGACAGGAATATTTATCTTCCGCGCGCGCTTTCTCCAGTGCCAGACGAACAGGCCAGTACTGATGGCGAAAATAGCAATCAGAGGGGCAGAAAACAGGCGTACAGAATTGAGCGGATTTGTTACCGAGAACACTGCCGAGGTTGCGTTCAGAAATAAAAATAAACGTAACGATAATTGATATTTTCTGTGAACCAAAGACCGCCAGGATTGTGATGTCATAGTCGCGTGTTTTTATTAAAATTTAATTAAAACAGATAAATAGGTGTTATTTCGCAATAAAATATGCAAAAAACTCAAAGAGTAATTATCAGAAAATCTTTAGACGTTGTTAACAGGTGCGCAATTTATCACCTTAGACAATTCCTGTCATTACGGGAAAGGTAAAGGTCGATGGATTTTGATTCATTCAGCTGGCAAATGATAATTTTTGTTATATGATATTGGTTATCATTATCGTTGATAGAGGGAAAAGCATGTTGAACAGAGCGCTGGGCAGTGGTTGGGGGGTACTGCTACCGGGAGCCATTCTCGGCGGTTTGACGTTTGCCGATCTCTCTCTCGATACCTGGAAAGTCATCATCGCGTCAGGACTGTTAGTCACGTCAGGCATGATCTGGCATAAGCAGTTACGTCACTTTGTTTTACTGCCATCCTGTGTCGCGCTGGTCAGCGGAATTCTGGTGATACTAATGAGTTTGAAATAACAGGGATAAAGAAGAAATTCAGAGGGGTTGTAAGATAATTGGTGCGAGGGGGGGGACTCGAACCCCCACATCCGTAAGGACACTAACACCTGAAGCTAGCGCGTCTACCAATTCCGCCACCTTCGCACAGTCATCTTACTCTTTATTGCTATGTTGATATCGCCTCGTTGGTGCGAGGGGGGGGACTCGAACCCCCACATCCGTAAGGACACTAACACCTGAAGCTAGCGCGTCTACCAATTCCGCCACCTTCGCCCAGTGCGAGCAATATCATCGTGATTTATGGTGCGAGGGGGGGGACTCGAACCCCCACATCCGTAAGGACACTAACACCTGAAGCTAGCGCGTCTACCAATTCCGCCACCTTCGCATACCATCGATACTGTAAAAGTATCGTAACCACGGAGGCGCATTCTAGATGTTTTCAGCTTTACGTCAACAGAAAAGTGCGCGTGATGCCTTGATTGATGCAAAAATGGCCGATGGACGCGCCGTGTATAGCCGGATGGCGCTTTCGCTTATCCGGCCTACAGGGGAGGCGATTACTTTTTGGCCTGACGCGTCATCACGGTGCGGTAGACCTTAAAGCGGCCGGTCTGGGCGATAACTTCGTGGAAGCCAAAAGTTTCATCCAGCACTTTCGGGTATGCCAGGAAGGCGTTCGCGACGATACGCAGCTCACCGCCGCTGTTGAGGTGACGAACTGCGCCACGGATCAGCGCTTGTGCCGCTTCCAGGCTGGTCTCCATACCGTCGTGGAACGGCGGGTTAGAGATGATCATGTCGAAGCGACCGGTGATGTCGGAGAAGACGTTGCTGGCAATGACTTCGCCTTCAATGCCGTTTGCGGCAAGCGTTGCGCGGCTGGCTTCAACCGCCGGGGCGCTCACGTCACACAGGGTTAAGCGCACTTTTGGCGAATGGCTGGCGAGCACGGTAGAGAGCACGCCCGCACCGCAGCCTACGTCCAGCACTTTGCCTTTGGTGTGCGGCGTCAGGGTGGAAAGCAGCAGCTTGCTGCCCGTATCCAGCGCGTCACGGCTGAACACGCCCGGCAGGGTTTTGATGGTCAGGCCGTCAAGCTGGTACTCGTCCCAGTATGCCTGCGCATCAAACGTTGTCTGTTTTTCCAGACGGCCATGGTACAGACCACAGCGGCGAGCGCTGTCGACTTTATTCAGCGGCGCGTAGCCTTCCAGCAGCTGTTCCGCGCTACGCACGCCGCTGCGGTTTTCACCGACCACGAAAATATCGCAGCCGACTGGCAGCAGGGAGAGCAGGTTCATCAGCTGGAACTGGGCTTCCGGTTTATTCTTCGGCCAGTAGTAGATCAGCGTATCGCAGTCGGCGATATCGCTCTGCTCTGCCACCAGGCTAAAGCGCGCGCGCTCGCCCATCTGGCGGCTCAGCACCTGCCAGTGGTGGTAGTATTGGGTGTGGGCACGGCTTTCAGCACAGTCGAAACGCGCGGGCAGGTCATCCTGCATATCTCCGGCAAACAGAATACGGCTTTCTTCGAAATCATCACTGTGACGCAGCAAGACTTCACTTGCCGGGGTAAATGCAGACATGAATTGTTCCTCAATAAACTCAGGCGGGGATTATAGTAGGTAGATGGCGCACTTTCGACACATTTGCTATATTTGCGCGCCTGAGAGACAGGAGTTTTCCCTATGACATCCCGACGAGACTGGCAGTTGCAGCAGCTGGGCATCACCCAGTGGGCTTTGCGTCGCCCGACGGCGTTGCAGGGCGAAATCGCCATCTCCATCCCGGCGCACGTTCGCCTGGTGATGGTGGCGGAAGAACTGCCTGCCCTGAATGACCCCCTGATCGGTGATGTCCTTCGCAGCCTGAAGCTGACGGCCGACCAGGTTTTACCGCTGACGCCAGAGCGTGTCGCGATGCTGCCTCCTGATAGCCGCTGTAACAGCTGGCGTATCGGAGAGGCAAATGAGATCTCTCTTCAGGGGAGCCAGATCTGCTCGCCAGCGCTGGACGAACTGAAAGCCAACCCAAAAGCGCGCAGCGCGCTATGGCAACAAATCTGCGAATATGAACACGATTTCTTCCCTCACGACGCCTGACCTGTCCACCGCGTTCGCGATTGAAACACGCGCCCACGCGTTTCCGTGGAGCGAAAAAACCTTCGCCAGCAATCAGGGCGAACGGTATCTGAACTACCGCCTGGACGTTGACGGCACCATGGCCGCTTTCGCGATCACGCAGGTTGTTCTTGATGAAGCGACGCTGTTTAATATCGCGGTTGATCCCGCGTTTCAGCGCCGCGGGCTGGGAAGAGAACTGCTTGAGCATCTCATCCGTGAGCTCGAAACCCGTGACGTTTTCACCCTGTGGCTGGAGGTGCGCGCGTCGAATGTCGCCGCTATCGCGCTCTATGAAAGCTTAGGCTTTAACGAGGCGACAATCCGCCGTAACTACTACCCCACCGCAGAGGGACGTGAAGACGCCATCATAATGGCTCTGCCGATTGGATAATAAAAAATAAGGTTGTAACGATGAAATGGGACTGGATTTTCTTTGATGCCGACGAAACGCTGTTTACGTTCGACTCGTTCGGCGGCCTGCAGCGGATGTTTCTCGACTATAGCGTAACCTTCACCGCTGAAGATTTTCAGGACTATCAGGCGGTCAACAAACCGCTGTGGGTGGATTACCAGAACGGTGCCATCACCGCGTTACAGCTTCAGCACCAGCGCTTTGACGTCTGGGCGGAACGCTTAAAGGTCAGTCCGGGAACGCTGAACGAGGCTTTCCTCAACGCTATGGCCGATATTTGTGCGCCCCTGCCGGGCGCGGTTTCCCTGCTGAATGCGTTGAAAGGTAAGGTGAAACTGGGGATCATCACCAACGGTTTTACCGCCCTGCAGCAGATCCGCCTTGAGCGCACCGGCCTGCGCGATCATTTTGACGCGCTGGTGATCTCGGAAGAGGTTGGCGTGCCGAAGCCGGATCCGCGAATTTTCGACTACGCGCTGGCGCAGGCTGGCAATCCCGACCGCGATCGTGTCCTGATGGTGGGGGATACCGCAGAGTCAGATATTCTGGGCGGCATGAAGGCTGGTCTGTCGACCGTCTGGCTCAATGCGCATGGCCGCGTGAAGCCTGAAGGCATCGAGCCGACCTGGACCGTGACGTCGTTGAACGAACTGGAGCAACTCCTGTGTAAACAATGATTGCCTGCCCCCCGTTGATGGGTAAAATAGCCGCAATTTTGTATTCCATGATGCGTGGCGTGCTGCCGCGCTTATAAAAGAAGATTTAATTATGACGTTGTCTCCTTATCTGCAAGAGGTGGCCAAGCGCCGCACTTTTGCCATTATCTCGCACCCGGATGCCGGTAAAACGACCATCACTGAGAAGGTGTTGCTGTTCGGACAGGCGATTCAGACTGCGGGTACCGTTAAAGGCCGTGGCTCCAGCCAGCATGCAAAATCCGACTGGATGGAGATGGAAAAACAGCGTGGTATTTCGATTACCACCTCCGTGATGCAGTTCCCGTATCATGACTGCCTGGTGAACCTGCTGGACACCCCGGGCCACGAAGACTTCTCCGAAGATACCTACCGTACCCTGACGGCGGTGGACTGCTGTCTGATGGTGATCGACGCCGCGAAAGGTGTAGAAGATCGTACCCGTAAGCTGATGGAAGTGACCCGTCTGCGCGATACGCCGATCCTCACCTTCATGAACAAACTCGACCGTGACATCCGCGATCCGATGGAGCTGATGGATGAAGTGGAAAACGAGCTGAAGATCGCCTGTGCGCCAATCACCTGGCCAATTGGCTGCGGTAAGCTGTTCAAAGGGGTTTATCACCTCTATAAAGACGAAACTTACCTGTATCAGACCGGTAAAGGCCACACCATTCAGGAAGTGCGCATCGTGAAAGGTCTGGACAACCCGGATCTGGACGCGGCGGTCGGCGAAGAGCTGGCCGCGCAGCTGCGCGACGAGCTGGAGCTGGTCAAGGGCGCGTCTCACGAATTCGACAAAGAGCTGTTCCTGAGCGGCGAAATTACCCCGGTCTTCTTCGGTACCGCACTGGGTAACTTCGGCGTTGACCACATGCTCGACGGTCTGGTGGAGTGGGCGCCGCAGCCGATGCCGCGCAAAACCGACACCCGTGAAGTGGAAGCGAAAGAAGAGAAGTTCACCGGCTTCGTGTTTAAGATTCAGGCCAACATGGACCCGAAACACCGTGACCGCGTGGCCTTTATGCGCGTGGTGTCCGGTAAATATGAAAAGGGCATGAAGCTGCGCCAGGTGCGTATCGGGAAAGACGTTGTCATCTCCGACGCGCTGACCTTTATGGCGGGTGACCGTTCGCACGTTGAAGAGGCCTATCCGGGCGACATCATCGGGCTGCACAACCACGGCACCATCCAGATCGGTGATACCTTCACCCAGGGCGAAATGATGAAGTTCACCGGTATTCCGAACTTCGCGCCGGAGCTGTTCCGCCGCATTCGTCTGCGCGATCCGCTTAAGCAGAAACAGCTGCTGAAAGGCCTGGTTCAGCTCTCCGAAGAGGGCGCCGTGCAGGTGTTCCGCCCGATTGCGAACAACGATCTGATCGTGGGTGCGGTCGGCGTGCTGCAGTTTGACGTGGTCGTTGCGCGCCTGAAGAGCGAATACAACGTAGAAGCGATTTACGAATCGGTGAACGTCGCGACCGCGCGCTGGGTTGAGTGTTCTGACGTGAAGAAATTCGAAGAATTCAAGCGTAAGAATGAAGTTCAGCTGGCGCTGGATGGCGGCGATAACCTGACCTATATCGCGCCAACGATGGTCAACCTGAACCTGACGCAGGAACGTTATCCGGACGTTCAGTTCCGTAAAACCCGCGAGCACTAATCCCCTCTCAGAGCACGGCATTCGCCGTGCTCTTCTTTATTTCCTGTCTTATTAATCCCTTGCGGAATGTTCTTAATTCAACGCAATTTCACGCTATTCGCCCATTTTTTACCCAATTCTGAAAGCGGCTCTGTGAGAGTGATCTATATTTAACTCAGTGTTTAACACCGGGCGTGGATAAATTAACTGTTCAATGCATGACTTTAGGTTATCCATTTTGCTCGCGTGTTTATTCGCAATATATATCACTAATAAGGAAGTACGTAGCCCGAATAACGGGTCAACACAGGAATAGATCGATGAATATGACAAGACTGAAGATTTCTAAAACTCTGCTGGCTGTAACACTGGGTAGCGTTCTGGTGAGCGGCTCCGCCCTGGCGGAAAGCAGCACCATGGATAAAGCACAATCCACGGCCGATAGCGCAGGGCAAAAAATCGATAGCTCTATGAATAAAGTCGGCAATTTCATGGATGACAGCTCTATCACAGCAAAAGTGAAGGCCGCACTGGTGGATGATGAAGCCATCAAGAGCACCGATATTTCCGTTAAGACCGACAAGAAAGTGGTCACGCTGAGCGGCTTTGTTGAAAGCCAGGCTCAGGCTGAACAGGCGGTGAAAGTGGCGAAAGGCGTCGAAGGCGTCGCCTCCGTCAGCGATAAGCTGCACGTGCGTGACGGCAAAAACGCGTCGGTGAAAGGTTATGCCGGTGATGCAGCCACCACCAGCGAAATCAAAGCTAAACTTTTAGCAGATGACATCGTGCCGTCCCGTAAGGTGAAAGTGGAAACCACCGATGGCGTGGTTCAGCTTTCCGGTACGGTAGATTCGCAGGCGCAAAGTGAACGTGCCGAGTCCATCGCGAAAGCGATTGATGGTGTGAAAAGTGTTAAAAACGATCTGAAAACGAAGTAAATCTCGACCATTCGCCCGTCTGGCTAAACCCTGCGGGCGAAATAAGAACGACTCTGGAAAAACGCCGGTGAGTGACCTGAGCGCTCACGTTTAGCGGCCGACATTAACTATGGTAAAGGAGAAGCTTATGTTTCGTTGGGGCATTATATTTCTGGTTATCGCGTTAATTGCCGCCGCATTGGGCTTTGGTGGACTGGCAGGTACAGCGGCATGGGCAGCTAAAATTGTCTTCGTTGTGGGTATTATTCTGTTCCTGGTCAGCCTGTTTACAGGGCGTCGACGTCCATAGCAAACGCAATATTCCTTCAACAAAATAAAGCCAGTCACTGTGACTGGCTTTTTCTTATTTGCGTAACAGGTCGGGTGCGTTACTGTGGTGTTATAAAATAATCAAAACAGGAAAGCAGAGGTGGGGCAACGAATTCCCGTTACGCTCGGCAACATTGCGCCGCTGACGTTAAAACCGTTTCGCGCGGGTCAACTCGCGCTGGTCTGCGAGGGTGGCGGACAGCGCGGCATTTTCACCGCTGGCGTGCTGGACGAATTTATGCGCGCGCAGTTCAACCCCTTTGACCTTTACTTCGGCACCTCTGCCGGGGCGCAGAACCTCTCTGCCTATGTCTGTAACCAGCCCGGCTACGCGCGAAAGGTCATCATGCGCTACACCACGGCGAAAGAATTTTTTAACCCGGTGCGGTTTGTGCGCGGCGGCAACCTGATCGATCTCGACTGGCTGCTGGAGTCAACCTCCAGCCAGATGCCGCTGGCCATGGATACTGCCGCCCGTCTGTTTGATAGCGGTAAAGAATTCTGGATGTGCGCCAGCCGGGGCGATGACTATTCCCCGGGCTATTTTTCGCCTCAGAAAGAGAACTGGCTGGACATTATCCGTGCCTCCAGCGCGATCCCCGGCTTTTATCGTACCGGTGCCCTGCTGGACGGTATTAGCTATCTGGATGGGGGGATCAGTGACGCGGTGCCGGTGCAGGAAGCCGCCCGTCGCGGGGCGAAAACCATTGTGGTGATCCGTACCGTACCGTCGCAAATGTATTACACCCCGCAGTGGTTTAAGCGGATGGAGCGCTGGCTGGGCGACAGCAGCCTGCAGCCGCTGGTGAACATCGCGAAGCAGCATGAAACCACCTACGGCGCGATGCAGCGCTTCATTGAGAAACCGCCGGGCAAGCTGCGTATTTTTGAAATCTATCCGCCTAAGCCGCTGCTGAGCATGGCGCTGGGCAGTCGCGTTCCTGCGCTGCGCATGGATTACAAAACGGGGCGGCTGTGTGGGCGCTACTTCCTGGCGACGGTGGGTAAAATGCTGGCGGAGCAGCCGCCGCTTCATCGTCATAAACGCATTATTACGCCGCCTGCGATTGTCGCCAACGACGCCCTGACGGTGCCCCTGGTGGACATTCCGCAGGCGAATGACGCTTTACTGGATAACGAGGATCTGGCGTGATGCACCGCTTTGTCGATACCCATTGCCACTTTGATTTCCCGCCGTTTACGGGAGATGAAGAGCAAAGCATTGCGAAAGCGGCCGAGGCAGGCGTTCAGGCCATTATTGTGCCTTCAGTGGAAGCGGCTTACTTTTCCCGCGTGCTGGATCTTTCCACGCGTCACCCTGCGCTCTATGCGGCGCTCGGCCTGCATCCGATCGTGATTGAGCGGCATCGGAATGAGGACATTGAGCGACTTGATGAGATAGTGCAGACCGCAGGCGACAAGCTTGTCGCCATCGGTGAGATCGGCCTCGATCTTTATCGCGAGCATCCGCATTTTGAGCGCCAGCAGACGATCCTCGACGCGCAGCTCAGGCTGGCGAAGCGTCACGATCTGCCGGTGATCCTTCATTCAAGACGCACACACGATAAGCTGGCAATGCACCTGAAGCGTATCGATTTGCCGCGTAAGGGCGTCGTGCATGGTTTCTCAGGCAGCCTGCAGCAGGCGCAGCGTTTTATCGAGCTGGGCTACAAAATCGGCGTTGGGGGCACCATCACCTATCCGCGCGCCAGCAAAACCCGGGACGTGATGGCACAGCTGCCGCTGTCGGCGCTTCTGCTGGAAACCGACGCGCCGGACATGCCGCTGAACGGTTTTCAGGGCCAGCCGAATCGTCCGGAACAGGCGGCGCGCGTGTTTGCCACCCTGTGCGAACTGCGAAAAGAGACTGAAGAGGCCATAGCCGGTGCGCTGCTGGAAAATACGCGTTCGGTATTTGGCATCACGCTATAGATAAAGCGCCGGACGGATCACCGTTATCTTCTGTTTTTCCAGCGCCCGCGCCAGCGGTTCAACGTCTTCCGGCGTGGCGCTGCGCCATGACGCCGCCTCACCGTACACGCCATGCGCATGAAACGCGTTGAGGCGCACCGGCACGTTTCCAAGCCCGTGGATAAACGCCGTCAGCGGCTTCAGATGTTCCAGATAATCACACTGTTCCGGAATCACCAGCAGGCGGAGCTCCGTTAAACGATTACGATCTGCCAGCCAGCGGATACTCTGCTTGATCTGCGGGTTTTCGCGCCCGGTCAGGAAGCGGTGGTGTTCGTTCCCCCATGCTTTCAGGTCCAGCATCGCGCCATCCAGTACCGGCAGCAGCTTTTGCCAGCCGGTTTCGCTTAACAAACCGTTGCTGTCGACCAGGCAGGTCAGATGATTCAGGTCGGGATCGGCTTTGATCGCGGTGAACAGCGTCACTAAAAACGGTAATTGCGTTGTGGCCTCACCGCCGCTCACGGTGATCCCCTCGATAAACGGTGCGGATTTGCGGATCTGTGAAAGGATCTCCTCCACGCTCAGGCGGTGCGCCATGGGCGTTGCCTGCTGCTGGCACAGGAGCAGGCAGGTGTCGCACTGCTGGCAGTCACTCTCCTGCCACCAGACGCGTCCCGCCTGTATGGTCAGCGCGTCGTGCGGGCAGTGGGGCACGCAGTCCCCGCAGTCGTTGCAGCGGCCGATCGTCCACGGGTTGTGGCAGGTTTTACAGCGCAGGTTGCAGCCCTGCAGGAACAGGGCCAGGCGGCTGCCCGGCCCGTCCACGCAGGAAAAAGGGATGACCTGACTAACTAAAGCGCATCTGCTGTTCATGGCTTATCACGCGCGGCTGACGTTCCAGAATACGGGTATTGCGCGCGGCTTCTTCACCCAGCCAGGTGGTATTGGTGCGCGATCCGGCTTCCCGGTACTTCTCCAGATCTGACAACCGCACCATATAACCGGTGACGCGCACCAGATCGTTACCCGCGACGTTGGCGGTAAACTCGCGCATCCCCGCCCTGAACGCGCCGAGACAGAGCTGGACCACCGCCTGCGGGTTACGTTTTACCGTCTCATCCAGCGTCAAAATATCGCTGATCCCGGAAGCGTAGTGCTTGTGGTGCGGCGCCACCGCCAGCAGGTGGCTGATGGGATCCGGCTCGTCGCCGTAGGGCAGGCGCGCGCCCGGCGTGGTGCCCGAATCGGAGCTGATCCCCGACTGCGCATGCAGCATCGCGCGCTGCTTCCAGCCGTGTTTCACCGGCGTGTTTTCGACAAACGCCGCAAGCTGTTCGCTGATGCGATAGCCCAGCGCGTTGGCCTGCTCGTCTTTGCCGTAACGCCCAGTCATCCCGGCTTTCTCACAGAGCACGTTTACCGCTTCTGCCAGGCCGTACATGCCAAACATTGGCACAAACCGATCGGCATCAATCAGCCCCTCTTTCACCAGGAAGCTATTCTCAAAGAAGCCGGATTGTTGATACAGGAAATCGCAGCGGGCATCGATGATGGCCATTTGCTGCTGGCAGTAATGCGGGAGGGCGCGGCTGAAGAAGTCTTCCATTGACGTACTGTGTTCGGCGATGGCCTTGAGGTTGAGGCGCACCAGGGTGCTGCCACCGCCTGCCAGAGGCAGGGAGTTGTAACAGCTCACTACGCCGTAATGGCCTTTTGTGAAAATTTTATCATTCACCGGGCCATTAGAAATATGCGGTTTACTGCATTCACATATGTTTTTCGCCACCTCAAGCAGCAAATCATCCGGGGTGATCGCTGGGTCATAAATAAAGGTCAGGTTCGGCACGACCTGCTTCAGCTCTGCATCGGCACGCAGAATGGCGCGCGTGACGGGGGTATCTTCCGGCCCGATATTGGCATGCATAAAGGCATCGGGCAGCGTACGGTCGAGATAGCGCCAGAAACGTTTTATTCGGCTATTGATTTCTTCTTGTGTTAGAATTCTAACATAAGGTTGCAGCAACGCATCAAGCTGACCGAGATAGACCGGCATCGATGTGACGGACGGAACATGGTGGTAGAGGATGGTTAACAGTGAGAGGGCGTCGTCGAGATCTTTTGCCCCTTCCAGCTCCAGCCATTCTGAACCATTAGCCAGAAATTTTGCGTAATCCGGCAGAACGTAACGGGGTTTGTAAGGCGCATGGCCTTCGAACATGTCGCAGATGAACCCCTCGTCCAGCGCGGCGCGCGCAGCTTCAGGAAGTGCCGGATACGGCAGGTAGTTTTCCGCTTCCAGCGCCAGAAAATGACGTTTTTGTTCCGGGGATAACGCCGGGCTTGTCACAATCTGCTGGCAACGTTGTTGCAGGGCGTCGGGGCTGGAGTGGGACATGTTCGCTTCCTTGAGTGTTCTGCGGATGATGAACGGATTGTAGAAAGCCTGCCTGTCGGCACTTTTGATCCGACAGGGGGTATCGCTGCTTTAGTCCGCAATATGCGCGCTAAAGTTTGAAGAAGATCGCATTACAGCAATGCAAATTTGCACGCAGTTTTCATTAACTGTGATGAATGTCGAAGTGTGGATGCGGGTGGATGTTAGAATACTCACAGACCCGCAAGGTAAAATTTATACGGCACTGCCGTTGGAGAATGTTATGACCGATTTAACTGCAAGCAGCCTGCGCGCGTTGAAACTGATGGACCTGACTACCCTGAACGATGACGACACCAATGAGAAAGTCATCGCTCTGTGCCATCAGGCGAAAACGCCGGTGGGCAACACCGCAGCCGTCTGTATCTACCCGCGCTTTATCCCGATTGCCCGTAAGACGCTGAAAGAGCAGGGCACCCCGGACGTGCGCATTGCAACCGTCACTAACTTCCCGCATGGCAACGATGATATCGAGATTGCGCTGGCAGAAACCCGCGCGGCGATTGCCTACGGCGCAGACGAAGTGGACGTGGTGTTCCCGTACCGCGCGCTGATCGCCGGCAACGAGCAGGTCGGTTTTGACCTGGTGAAGGCCTGTAAAGACGCGTGTGCGGCGGCAAACGTGCTGCTGAAAGTGATCATCGAAACCGGCGAGCTGAAAGAAGAGGCGCTGATTCGTAAAGCCTCTGAAATCTCCATCAAAGCCGGTGCGGATTTCATTAAAACCTCTACCGGTAAAGTACCGGTAAATGCGACCCCGGAAAGCGCGCGCATCATGATGGAAGTGATCCGCGACATGGGCGTGTCCAAAACCGTTGGCTTCAAACCTGCGGGCGGCGTGCGTACCGCGGAAGACGCGCAGCAGTTCCTGGCGATTGCCGACGAACTGTTCGGCGCCGACTGGGCCGATTCCCGTCACTACCGCTTCGGCGCCTCCAGCCTGCTGGCCAGCCTGCTGAAAGCGCTGGGTCACGGCGACGGTAAGAGCGCAAGCAGCTACTAAGTTTGAATTGCCGGGTGGCGCTACGCTTACCCGGCCTACCCGGATCGTGGTCGGGTAAACCGTACCCGCCACCATTCACCCGATTCCTCATGGGGGTTACCGTGTTTCTCGCACAAGAAATTATTCGTAAAAAACGTGATGGTCATGCATTAAGCGACGAAGAGATCCGCTTCTTCATCAACGGCATTCGTGATAACACCGTCTCAGAAGGGCAGATTGCGGCTCTGGCGATGACCATTTTCTTCCACGATATGTCGATGCCTGAGCGCGTGTCGCTGACCATGGCGATGCGAGATTCAGGAACCGTTCTGGACTGGAAAAGCCTCAACCTTAACGGCCCTATTGTGGATAAACACTCCACCGGCGGCGTGGGCGACGTGACCTCCCTGATGCTTGGCCCCATGGTGGCCGCCTGCGGCGGTTACGTTCCGATGATCTCCGGGCGCGGCCTGGGCCACACCGGCGGTACGCTCGACAAACTGGAAGCCATTCCGGGCTTCGATATCTTCCCGGATGACAACCGCTTCCGCGACATTATTAAAGACGTTGGTGTGGCGATTATCGGCCAGACCAGCTCTCTTGCTCCGGCAGACAAGCGTTTCTACGCGACCCGCGACATCACCGCGACCGTTGACTCCATCCCGCTGATCACCGCCTCTATCCTGGCGAAGAAGCTGGCAGAAGGGCTGGACGCGCTGGTGATGGACGTGAAGGTAGGCAGCGGCGCGTTTATGCCAACCTATGAACTCTCTGAGGCGCTGGCCGAAGCGATCGTTGGCGTCTCCAACGGCGCGGGCGTGCGCACTACCGCACTGCTCACCGACATGAACCAGGTGCTGGCGTCCAGCGCCGGTAACGCCGTCGAAGTGCGTGAAGCCGTCCAGTTCCTGACGGGCGAATACCGCAACCCGCGTCTGTTCGACGTCACCATGGCGCTGTGCGTGGAGATGTTAATCTCCGGCAAGCTGGCCAAAGACGACGCTGACGCCCGCGCGAAGCTACAGGCGGTGCTGGACAACGGCAAAGCGGCGGAGATCTTTGGCCGCATGGTTGCGGCGCAGAAAGGCCCGACCGACTTCGTCGAAAACTATGCGAAGTACCTGCCGACCGCGACGCTCAGCAAAGCGGTGTATGCCGACAGCGAAGGGTTTGTCTCGGCAATGGATACCCGCGCGCTGGGTATGGCGGTCGTGTCTATGGGCGGCGGCCGTCGTCAGGCGTCAGATACCATTGATTACAGCGTCGGCTTCACCGATATGGCCCGTCTGGGCGACAGCGTTGACGGCCAACGTCCGCTGGCGGTGATCCACGCCAAAGATGAAGCCAGCTGGCAGGAAGCGGCGAAAGCGGTGAAGGCGGCTATTACGCTTGACAATAAAGCGCCGGAAACCACACCGACTGTCTATCGCCGTATCACCGAATAGCGGTATACTGATCTGATCGATAATTTTTGAAGCACTACGTACGGAGAACAATTATGAAACGTGCATTTATTATGGTGCTGGACTCATTCGGCATCGGCGCAACCGAAGATGCGGAACGTTTTGGTGACGTGGGTTCCGATACCATGGGTCACATCGCGGAAGCCTGTGCGAAAGGCGAAGCGGATAACGGTCGTAAAGGCCCTCTGACTCTACCTAACCTGACCCGCCTCGGGCTGGTGAAAGCGCATGAAGGTTCTACCGGTAAAATCGCAGCCGGTATGGATGCTAACGCGGAAGTGGTGGGCGCCTATGCCTGGGCGCACGAGCTCTCCTCCGGTAAAGACACCCCGTCTGGCCACTGGGAAATCGCCGGTGTGCCGGTGCTGTTCGACTGGGGTTATTTCTCCGATCACGAGAACAGCTTCCCGCAGGAGCTGCTCGATAAGCTAGTGAAGCGTGCCAACCTGCCGGGCTATCTCGGCAACTGCCACTCCTCCGGTACCGTGATTCTGGACCAGCTCGGCGAAGAGCACATGAAAACCGGCAAGCCGATTTTCTACACCTCCGCTGACTCCGTGTTCCAGATTGCCTGCCACGAAGAGACGTTTGGCCTGGATAAACTCTACGAGCTGTGCGAAATCGCCCGTGAAGAGCTGACCGAAGGCGGCTACAACATTGGCCGCGTGATCGCGCGTCCATTTATCGGCGACAAGGCGGGTAACTTCCAGCGTACCGGTAACCGTCACGATCTGGCCGTTGAGCCGCCGGCGCCAACCGTGCTGCAGAAGCTGGTCGATGAGAAAGACGGCCACGTGGTGTCCGTGGGCAAAATCGCGGATATCTACGCTAACTGCGGCATCACCAAAAAGGTCAAAGCGACCGGACTCGATGCGCTGTTCGATGCCACCATCAAAGAGATGAAAGAAGCGGGCGACAAGACCATTGTCTTCACCAACTTCGTCGACTTCGACTCCTCCTGGGGTCACCGTCGCGACGTAGCGGGTTATGCTGCGGGTCTTGAGCTGTTCGACCGCCGCCTGCCGGAGCTGATGGAGCTGGTGGGTGAAGATGACATTCTGATCCTGACCGCGGACCACGGCTGCGATCCAACCTGGACCGGTACCGATCACACCCGTGAGCACATTCCGGTGCTGGTGTACGGCCCGAAAGTGAAGCCGGGTTCGCTGGGTCACCGTGAAACCTTCGCGGACATTGGCCAGACCCTGGCGAAATACTTTGGTACGTCTGACATGGAATATGGCAAGGCCATGTTCTGATGTCATTGCCCGGTGGCGCTTCGCTTACCGGGCCTACGGTTTTGTAGGCCGGGTAAGGCGTAGCCGCCACCCGGCAAAAACAACAAGTTAAAAGGAACTGAAGATGGCAACTCCTCACATTAATGCAGAAATGGGTGATTTCGCTGACGTCGTATTGATGCCGGGCGACCCGCTGCGCGCGAAGCACATTGCAGAAACCTTCCTGGAAGACGTGCGTGAAGTGAACAACGTTCGCGGCATGCTGGGCTTCACGGGTACTTATAAAGGCCGCAAAATCTCCGTTATGGGCCACGGCATGGGTATCCCATCCTGCTCCATCTACACCAAAGAGCTGATCACCGATTTCGGTGTGAAGAAAATCATCCGCGTGGGCTCCTGCGGTGCGGTGCGTATGGACGTTAAGCTGCGTGACGTGGTGATCGGCATGGGCGCGTGTACCGACTCTAAAGTCAACCGCATCCGCTTTAAGGATCATGACTTTGCGGCCATCGCTGACTTTGACATGGTGCGTAACGCGGTTGACGCGGCAAAAGCGCTGGGCGTTGACGCGCGCGTGGGCAACCTGTTCTCTGCCGATCTGTTCTACTCGCCAGAAGGCGACATGTTCGACGTGATGGAAAAATACGGCATCCTGGGCGTGGAAATGGAAGCGGCCGGTATCTACGGCGTAGCGGCTGAATTCGGTGCGAAAGCGCTGACCATCTGCACCGTATCTGACCATATCCGTACCCACGAGCAGACTACCGCTGCCGAGCGTCAGACCACCTTCAACGACATGATCAAAATCGCGCTGGAATCCGTTCTGCTGGGCGATAAAGAGTAAGAGCTGTTATGCCGGGTGGCGGCCTCGCCTGACCCGGCCTACGGTTTTGTAAGCCCGCTAAGCGCAGCGCAAGCGGGCTTTTTTACTAGCGCACGGCCTGTGCAACCCATGCTGACAAATCCCTTAACTCTTTTTCCTGCTCCGGAAAATCGCCGATCAGCGCATCACACTCCTGCTGCAACATATCCGCCCGATACAAACAGCCCTGCAGACGAGCGGCTAACGCCTCTAACGGTGCCGGATTGAGACTATCCGTAAAGACCTGCGTGCGGGTGATATGGCCTTTCTCCACGTCGAAGTGCAGCTCCACGCCGCCCCAGGTAAACCGTTCGTCCAGCAGATGGGAAAAGGCAGGGGCCTGACCGAAGTTCCACTCCCAGCTGCTCTGGCGCGCAAAGGTTTCCGCGAAGTTGGGCAGGTCCGGGGTTTTGTCAGGGGAGATCGCTTCAGCTTCTACCCGCTCGCCGTAATGTTCGAAGAAGGCTTCACGAATCGCATCGCAAATCTGCTCGTGAGTAATCCCGGGCAGCAGTTCCACCAGATTCGCCACGCGCCCGCGCACGGAGGTGATGCCCTTAGCCTGAAGCTTTTTCTTATCTGGATTAAGGTAGTTAGCCAGACGGCTGAGATCGGCGTTCAGCAGCAGGGTACCGTGGTGGAATCCGCGATCCATCGTTTCGCGATAGGCAGAGCCGGATACCTTGCGGTCGCCATCGGGCGTTTTGACCACCAGATCGTTACGTCCGGAGGCTTCAGCCGTCACGCCGAGCGAATTGAGCGCGTTGAGGACGATGGACGTTGAGATGGTTTTGTCGTATTCCGGTTTGCCCGCCATAAAGGTAAAGCAGGTATTGCCTAGATCGTGGAATACCGCGCCGCCGCCGCTGCTGCGGCGCGCCAGACGGACGTTGTCCTCTTCCATACGGCGGGTGTTGCACTCTTTCCACGGGTTTTGCGCACGACCAATAACCACCGTATCGGCATTGCGCCAGAGAAACAGTACGCGCTGGGTGGCAGGCATCTGGCGGAAGATGCACTCCTCCACCGCCAGGTTAAACCAGGGATCGTAAGAATCAGAGATAAGCAGGCGTAACGTCGACATGGCAGAGTTCCTTTTCCGAATCATCCGCCTACTTTATCACTATTCTTTCTTCTCGCTCTCTTCGTCTTCAGGGACGGATTTGCTGGCGGTCAGCAGGAACGGGGATTGCTGCCAGCGCGTGCGCTTGCCGCGAAGCAGGGTACGCGCCAGCACAACGCCGATGGCGAGTGAAAGCAGCAGCATCAGGCGTAGAATGTTGGTGGTATTATCGACCTGTTTGGCTTCAGTGGGCAGGGTGTGGGTATCAAGGGTGAGGCGCAGATAGCCCAGCGGGCCATTCTTCCCCTGAATAGGTTCAACAAGCTGTTGGTTGAAGTAGCCGCCGGCTTTTTTGCCGTCCAGCGCCAGCCTGTCTCGCACGTCGACGTGCTCACCCGCGCGGGCAATCAGGTTGCCTTGCTCATCATAGACACCGGCATCAAGAATGCGGCTGTTCTCCGTGAGCATGCGTAAAACCTGGCCTATCCGCTTCTCGTCAGGCGTTTCGTTACGCATGGACGGCGCGACGTTGAGCGTGACCTGGCGTGCCAGCGTGCGGGCCAGCTCTTCAAACTGCGGGTTGCGTTGCCGTTGATGGTTCTGGCTAAACCACGATGCCCCTTGCATCAGCACCACTAAGAGTGCGAGACAGGAAAGGACAATCACGGCGCGATGGAGCCGGAATTTCAGTTTTGCGCGAGCCATATTCCACCTGCTGAAAATTTACGGCTTAATGTTGCCAGAAGTGATGGTTACAGGGTAGCCTCATGCGTTATTTTCCCTCTGCAACCTTCCGGCGCGAACGAAATTACAGGAGCTTTAATGCCGAACATTACCTGGTGTGACCTGCCAACGGATGTCTCTTTATGGCCAGGATTGCCGCTCTCTTTAAGTGGCGATGAGGTGATGCCTCTGGATTACCACGCCGGTCGTAGCGGCTGGCTGCTGTACGGACGCGGTCTGGATAAGCAACGCCTGACCCAGTATCAAACCAAACTGGGAGCCGCGATGGTCATCGTCGCCGCCTGGTGCGTGGAAGACTACCAGGTCATTCGCCTGGCGGGCTCTCTGACGCAGCGCGCCACGCGCCTGGCGCATGACGCCGGGCTGGACGTCGCGCCATTGGGTAAAATTCCACACCTGAAAACGCCGGGCCTGCTGGTTATGGACATGGACTCTACCGCCATTCAGATCGAGTGTATCGACGAAATTGCGAAGCTGGCGGGCAGCGGCGAGCTGG
The DNA here is from genome assembly GCF_020733125.1 of Enterobacter cloacae complex sp. 2021EL-01169. Taxonomy (NCBI): domain Bacteria; kingdom Pseudomonadati; phylum Pseudomonadota; class Gammaproteobacteria; order Enterobacterales; family Enterobacteriaceae; genus Enterobacter; species Enterobacter cloacae complex sp. 2021EL-01169. The sequence goes on along the minus strand of NZ_JAJFTC010000007.1, from coordinate 3,863 downwards.
TGGCGGAAGTCACCGAGCGTGCGATGCGCGGTGAGCTGGATTTCACCGCCAGCCTGCGCCAGCGCGTGGCGACCCTGAAAGGGGCCGATGCCAACATTCTGCGCCAGGTGCGCGACGTGCTGCCGCTGATGCCAGGGCTGACGCAGCTGGTGCTGAAGCTGCAGTCCCTCGGCTGGAAGGTGGCGATCGCCTCCGGTGGCTTCACCTTCTTCGCGGATTATCTGCGGGAAAAACTGCATCTGACCACCGTGGTGGCCAACGAGCTGGAGATCATGGACGGCAAGCTGACCGGCCAGGTGATCGGCGATATTGTGGATGCCCAGTACAAAGCCAATACGCTGACGCGCCTCGCGGAAAAATATGAGATTCCGGTTGTCCAGACCGTCGCTATCGGGGACGGCGCGAACGACCTGCCGATGATCAAAGCGGCCGGTCTGGGCATTGCCTACCATGCCAAGCCAAAAGTGAATGAAAAGACGGAAGTGACTATCCGTCACGCTGACCTGATGGGGGTGTTCTGCATTCTCTCCGGCAGCCTTAATCAGAAATAACGGTCTGCTTTGTAGGCCGGGTAAGCGTAAGCGCCACCCGGCTCGCAGGCCGCAGAGAAATAACGAGGTAAACCGTGGCGAAAGCTCCAAAACGCGCATTTGTCTGTAATGAATGTGGTGCGGATTATCCGCGCTGGCAGGGGCAATGTAGCGCCTGCCATGCCTGGAACACCATCACCGAAGTGCGTGGTGTGGCGGCTTCGCCGAGCGTGGCGCGCAATGAACGCCTGAGTGGCTATGCGGGCAATGCGGGCGTGTCGAAGGTACAAAAACTTTCAGACATCAGCCTGGAGGCGCTGCCGCGCTTCTCCACCGGCTTCAAGGAATTTGACCGCGTGCTCGGCGGCGGCGTGGTGCCGGGCAGCGCGATCCTGATCGGCGGTAACCCGGGCGCGGGTAAATCGACTCTGCTGCTGCAAACGCTTTGCAAGCTCGCCGAACAGATGAAAACCCTGTACGTCACGGGCGAAGAATCACTCCAGCAGGTGGCGATGCGCGCGCACCGCCTGGGCCTGCCGACCGGCAACCTGAACATGCTGTCGGAAACCAGCATCGAGCAGATCTGCATGATCGCCGAAGAAGAGCAGCCGAAGCTGATGGTGATCGACTCCATCCAGGTGATGCACATGGCGGACATTCAGTCCTCGCCGGGCAGCGTCGCGCAGGTGCGTGAAACCGCGGCCTACCTGACGCGCTTTGCCAAAACGCGCGGCGTGGCGATTGTGATGGTGGGTCACGTGACCAAAGACGGCTCGCTGGCGGGACCGAAGGTGCTTGAACACTGTATCGACTGCTCCGTGATGCTCGACGGCGACGCAGACTCTCGCTTCCGTACCCTGCGCAGCCATAAAAACCGCTTTGGGGCGGTTAACGAACTGGGCGTGTTTGCCATGACCGAACAGGGGCTGCGCGAAGTCAGCAACCCGTCGGCCATCTTCCTGAGCCGGGGAGATGAGATCACCTCCGGCAGTTCGGTGATGGTGCTGTGGGAAGGGACGCGCCCGCTGCTCGTCGAAATTCAGGCACTGGTGGATCACTCGATGATGGGCAACCCGCGGCGCGTGGCGGTCGGTCTGGAACAGAACCGCCTGGCAATCCTGCTGGCGGTGCTGCACCGTCACGGCGGGCTGCAGATGGCGGATCAGGACGTCTTCGTGAACGTGGTCGGCGGCGTCAAAGTCACCGAGACCAGCGCAGACCTGGCGCTGCTGCTGGCGATGGTCTCCAGCCTGCGCGACAGACCGCTGCCGCAGGATCTGGTCGTCTTTGGCGAAGTGGGCCTTGCCGGGGAAATCCGTCCGGTGCCGAGCGGGCAGGAGCGAATCTCCGAGGCGGCAAAACACGGTTTCCGTCGCGCGATCGTTCCCGCCGCCAACGTGCCGAAAAAAATCCCGGAAGGGATGCAGGTTTTTGGCGTGAAGAAACTCGCAGATGCGTTAAATGTCTTTGACGACTTATAATTACGTATTCGATTTTGCAGGAGGCACCGTAATTTATGTCATCATTTGACTACATCAAGACCGCTATCCGCCAGAAAGGCTGCACGTTGCAGCAGGTGGCAGACGCCAGCGGCATGACCAAAGGCTACCTGAGCCAACTGCTGAACGCCAAAATCAAAAGCCCCAGCGCGCAGAAGCTGGAAGCGCTGCACCGCTTTCTGGGGCTGGAATTCCCGCGTATGCAAAAGAACATCGGCGTGGTGTTCGGCAAGTTTTACCCGCTACATACCGGGCATATCTATCTGATCCAGCGCGCCTGTAGCCAGGTGGACGAGCTGCACATCATCATGGGGTACGACGAAACCCGCGATCGTCAGCTGTTTGAAGACAGCGCCATGTCGCAGCAGCCGACCGTGCCGGACCGTCTGCGCTGGCTGCTTCAGACCTTCAAGTACCAGAAAAACATTCGCATTCATGCCTTTAACGAAGAGGGTATGGAGCCGTACCCGCACGGCTGGGACGTGTGGAGCAACGGCATCAAAGCGTTTATGGAAGAGAAGGGCATTGCGCCTAACTGGATCTACACCTCTGAAGAGTCCGACGCGCCGCAGTTCCGCGAGCATCTGGGCATCGAGACGGTGCTGATCGACCCGAAACGCACCTTCATGAACATCAGCGGGGCGCAGATCCGCGAAAACCCGTTCCGCTACTGGGATTACATTCCGACCGAAGTGAAGCCGTTCTTTGTGCGCACCGTCGCGATCCTGGGCGGCGAGTCGAGCGGTAAATCGACGCTGGTCAACAAGCTGGCGAACATCTTCAACACCACCAGCGCGTGGGAGTACGGCCGTGACTATGTCTTCTCGCACCTGGGTGGCGACGAGATGGCGCTGCAGTATTCCGACTACGACAAAATCGCGCTCGGTCACGCTCAGTACATTGATTTCGCGGTGAAATACGCCAACAAGGTGGCGTTTATCGATACCGATTTTGTCACCACCCAGGCGTTCTGCAAAAAATACGAAGGGCGCGAGCACCCGTTCGTGCAGGCGCTGATTGACGAATATCGCTTTGACCTGGTGATCCTGCTGGAAAACAACACCCCGTGGGTGGCCGACGGCATGCGCAGCCTCGGCAGCTCGGTGGACAGGCGGGAATTCCAGTCCATGCTGGTGGAGATGCTCAACGAAAACAACGTTGAGTTTGTGCACGTTGAAGAGTCAGACTACGACTCCCGTTTCCTGCGCTGCGTCGAACTGGTGAAGGAGATGATGGGGGAGCAGGGGTAAGCGTTAACCGCCCTCTCCCTTTGGGAGAGGGCCGGAGTGAGGGAATCAGTCCACTCAGAACTCAACCACCACTTTCCCACGCATATGCCCGTCCAGCACCTTGCGGTGCGCCTCGGTAATGCTTTCCACGCTCAGCCCGTGCAGCGTTTCACTCAGTGAGCTTTCGACCACGCCGTTATCCACCAGCTTCGCGACTTCGTCCAGGATCTCTCCCTGACGCGCCATATCAGCGGTCTGGTACATGCTGCGGGTGTACATAAATTCCCAGTGCAGGGCGGCGGATTTCGACTTCAGCTTGTCCTGGTTCAGCGGGTGTTCATTCTCCACGATAGAACAGATATGCCCCTGCGGTGCAATCAGGTCGCTGACCGCATCCCAGTGACCGTCGGTGTCGTTGAGGATGAAAATGTAATCCACAAAGGTCAGCCCGTGCTTCGCCAGTTCGCCTTTCAGATCGCGGTAGTTCACCACCACATCTGCACCGCGATCGCGGCACCACCGGGCGGAATCTTCTCGGGACGCGGTTGCGATCACCTTTACCTTGCTGTTGTGCTTCGCAAACGGGATCGCCAGCGATCCCACCC
>NZ_JAJFTC010000006.1:0-255260 GCF_020733125.1 Enterobacter cloacae complex sp. 2021EL-01169 | reverse complement strand
CACGACCGGAGATGGAGAATACGTCTTCGATTGGCAGCAGGAATGGCTTGTCAATCGCACGCTCTGGTTCTGGGATGTAAGAATCCAGGAAGCCAGCCAGTTCGATGATTTTCGCTTCCCACTCTGCGTCGCCTTCCAGCGCTTTCAGAGCAGAACCACGAACGATTGGGGTATCGTCGCCTGGGAAATCGTACTGAGACAGCAGTTCACGAACTTCCATCTCTACCAGTTCCAGCAGCTCTTCGTCATCAACCATGTCGCATTTGTTCAGGAACACGATGATGTAAGGAACGCCTACCTGACGACCCAGCAGGATGTGCTCACGAGTCTGAGGCATTGGGCCGTCAGTCGCAGCAACAACCAGGATCGCGCCGTCCATCTGCGCAGCACCGGTGATCATGTTTTTAACATAGTCGGCGTGGCCTGGGCAGTCTACGTGTGCGTAGTGGCGAGTCGGGGTGTCGTACTCAACGTGAGAGGTGTTGATGGTGATACCACGAGCTTTTTCTTCTGGTGCGTTATCGATCTGGTCGAATGCACGAGCAGAACCACCGTAGGTTTTTGCCAGAACGGTAGTGATTGCAGCGGTCAGCGTTGTTTTACCATGGTCAACGTGGCCGATAGTACCGACGTTAACGTGCGGTTTTGTACGTTCAAACTTTTCTTTAGACATCGATTGTCCCTCTAAGACACGGATAAATCGGTGATATCACCACATCAACCAGGCGAAATGCCTGAATTGTTGAATACAGTAAAATTGAAACAGAGAGAAACGGGAAGGAGAAGTGAAGTGGTGCTGATACCCAGAGTCGAACTGGGGACCTCACCCTTACCAAGGGTGCGCTCTACCAACTGAGCCATATCAGCACGTATTGGAGCGGGCAGCGGGAATCGAACCCGCATCATCAGCTTGGAAGGCTGAGGTAATAGCCATTATACGATGCCCGCATCCTGAAACTCGGCTACCCAGTTCTTTCTGTAACAAAAAAAGAGATTTCTCTCTTTTTCAGTTTGAGCTGGCTAATTTTTCCAACCAGCTCCGGCGGCATTTACGCTGCCAGAAAGTGGTGGTGGGGGAAGGATTCGAACCTTCGAAGTCTGTGACGGCAGATTTACAGTCTGCTCCCTTTGGCCGCTCGGGAACCCCACCGGACTTGATGGTGCCGACTACCGGAATCGAACTGGTGACCTACTGATTACAAGTCAGTTGCTCTACCTACTGAGCTAAGTCGGCATCAAGTAGCGCGCATTCTATGGATACCTGCGCGGTCATGCAACTAAAAATTTGCATAAAACGTTCTTTCGCTCACATTTTATGCTAACAGCGTGTTGAGCGCTGTAAAAGTAGTCATTCACGGTCAAATAATCAACATGTAAGGGGTATTTGCACTGTAAACACCGTAGCGTGACGGCCTCCGCGTAACGCAGCGCTTTCCATCTTTTTTCTTATTATTCCTGTCATCTGGTGTTAACCTCCTGCCCATTGTCCAAAATTAACTGTGTGATGAGCCACGATCCGGCAGTTTAATGCTGGCTCACTGAAGCATGCTTATGAGCAAAAAAGAGCAAACGTTAATGACGCCTTATCTTCACTTTAACCGCAGCCAGTGGGCTGCCCTGCGTGATTCCGTCCCTATGACGCTGACGGAAGGTGAAATCGCACGGTTAAAAGGGATAAACGAAGATCTGTCCCTTGAAGAAGTGGCAGAAATTTATCTCCCCCTCTCGCGCTTGCTTAACTTCTATATCAGCTCGAACCTGCGTCGTCAGGCGGTGCTGGAGCAGTTTCTCGGGACGAACGGTCAACGCATTCCTTATATCATCAGTATCGCAGGCAGCGTGGCCGTGGGTAAAAGCACCACCGCACGCGTCCTGCAGGCACTGTTGAGCCGCTGGCCGGAACACCGCAGCGTGGAGCTGATCACGACCGACGGCTTCCTGCATCCAAACGAAGTATTAAAAGAACGCGGGCTGATGAAGAAGAAAGGCTTCCCGCTCTCTTATGATATGCACCGTCTGGTGAAGTTTGTCTCCGATCTGAAATCCGGCGTGCCTCACGTGACGGCGCCGGTCTATTCGCACCTGATCTACGATCGCATCCCGGGTGGGGATAAGACGGTGGTCCAGCCGGATATTCTCATTCTGGAAGGTCTCAACGTGCTGCAAAGCGGCATGGACTATCCTCACGATCCGCATCACGTCTTTGTCTCGGATTTCGTCGATTTCTCTATTTATGTCGATGCGCCGGAAGACCTGCTGCAGAACTGGTACATCAACCGCTTCCTGAAGTTCCGTGAAGGGGCATTCACCGATCCGGATTCCTATTTCCACCACTATGCTCAGCTTTCTGAAGAAGAAGCGATCAATGTGGCGACGGGGCTGTGGAATGAGATCAACTATGTGAATCTTAAAGAGAACATCCTGCCGACGCGCGAGCGTGCGAGCCTGATCCTCACCAAGAGCGAGAAGCACGCCGTCGACCAGATTCGCCTGCGGAAATAATCAAGCAGACATAAAAAAACCGGCTTATCGCCGGTTTTTTTCGTTATGCGTGTGGTTTCTCGCCATTTTCATCCTGATCGACCGCGAAGCAGGCCACCAGCTGACCACCATACTCCTTCAGCTGCGGCTGTAGCTGGGTGCAGGGGCCAAAGCGGCGGCTGCAGCGGGCGTTGAATGCACATCCCGGCGGCGGATTCAGCGGGCTTGGCAGCTCTCCCGTCAGCTTTATGCGCTCACGACGATCGTCCGGGTTCAGACGCGGCGTCGCAGACAGCAGCGCCTGGGTGTACGGGTGACGAGGGTTATTAAAGATCTGGTCTTTGGTCCCCTTCTCCACGCAGCGCCCCAGGTACATCACCATCACTTCATCGGCAATATGCTCCACCACCGACAGGTCGTGGGAGATGAACACGTAAGAGAGCCCCAGCTCCTGCTGGAGATCCATCATCAGGTTCAGCACCTGCGCCCGCACGGAGACGTCGAGCGCCGACACCGGCTCATCGGCAATCACCACGTCCGGGTCAAGCATCAGACCGCGCGCGATGGCGATACGCTGGCGCTGGCCGCCGGAGAACATGTGCGGGTAGCGGTCATAGTGCTCGGTTTTGAGGCCGACCTTCGCCATCATCGCCAGCGCTTTTTCACGGCGCTGCTCTTTGCTCAGATTACTGTTAATCAGCAGCGGCTCTTCCAGAATCTGCCCCACCTTTTTACGCGGGTTCAGCGAACCGTAAGGGTTCTGGAACACAATCTGGATTTTCTGGCGACGCAGCTTCTGCGCCTGCGGGTCGTGCTTGAGCAGATCCTGCCCCTGATAATAGAGCTCGCCGCCAGTCGGCACTTCAATCATCGTCAGCAGACGGCCCAGCGTGGATTTCCCGCAACCGGACTCCCCCACCACCGCCAGCGTTTTACCGCGTTCGAGGTTAAAGGAGACGCCGTCCAGCGCTTTCACCAGGCGTTCAGGGGCAAACAGCCCCTTCTTCACCGGGTAATATTTTTTCAGGTCGATGGCCTGCAACAGCGGCTGTTGCGTGGTGGCCTGTTGCGTACTCATAGTGTTGGCCTCCCGGCATCATCGAGTGGGTAGTGGCATTTCGACTGACGACCGTCAGCCAGCTGGTTCAGCTCTGGTTCTTCCGCCCGGCATTTGTCCGTCGCATACGGACAGCGCGGATTGAGCAGACAGCCCTGCGGACGGTCATATTTGCCCGGCACCACACCCGGCAGCGACGCCAGACGCGCTTTATCCTGAGCAAACTCCGGCAGCGCGCGTAAAAGCGCCTGGGTATACGGGTGACGCGGCGCGCGGAAGATATCGTGTGAATTTCCGGTCTCGACCACCTGGCCGGCATACATCACGATGATTTTGTGCGCAGCTTCAGCCACCAGCGCCAGATCGTGCGTAATCAGCACCAGCGCCATGTTCTCTTTCTGCTGCAGCTCCAGCAGCAGCTCGATGATCTGTGCCTGGATGGTCACGTCAAGCGCCGTCGTCGGTTCATCCGCAATCAGCAGCTTTGGCCGACAGGCAATCGCCATGGCGATCATCACGCGCTGGCTCATCCCGCCTGAAAGCTGGTGCGGGTAAACGTCCAGACGCGATGCCGGGTCAGGAATGCCCACCTGGTTCAGCAGGTCGATCGCCCGCTGACGACGCGTTTTCTTATTCCCGCCCTGATGCACCTTGATTGCTTCCATAATCTGGAAACCGACGGTGTAGCACGGGTTCAGGCTGGTCATCGGATCCTGGAAAATCATCGCCACTTCAGCGCCCACCAGCTGGCGGCGCTGTTTCTCAGAAATGCGCTTCAGGTCCTGACCGTTGAACTGCAGGTTTTCCGCCATCACGCGGCCCGGGTAATCAATCAGCCCCATGATCGCCAGTGAGCTCACTGACTTACCGGAACCGGACTCCCCGACAATGCCAACCACTTCGCCCTGATTTACGCTGTAGCTGATGCGGTCCACGGCGCGAAACGGGGTGCCTTCATCGCCGAAGTGCACCGATAATTTATCTACATTTAATAACGCCATCTCGTGCCTCTTACTGCTTCAGTTTGGGATCAAGCGCATCACGCAGGCCATCACCCATCAGGTTAAATGCCAGCACCGTCAGCAGGATTGCCAGACCCGGGAAGGTGACAACCCACCAGGCGCTTTGTGCGAACTGCAACACGTCGGAGAGCATGGTGCCCCACTCCGGTGTTGGCGGCTGCGCACCCATGCCCAGGAAGCCAAGAGCGGCCATATCAAGAATGGCGTTAGAGAAACCGAGCGACGCCTGAACGATCAGCGGCGCAAGGCAGTTCGGGAAGATATTGACGAACATCTGGCGCATCGCACCGGCACCCGCCACGCGAGAGGCGGTGACGTAATCGCGATTCACTTCCACCAGCACCGCCGCACGGGTTAAACGCACGTAGTGAGGAAGCGCCACGAACGTCAGCGCCAGGGCGGCGTTACCGATCGACGGACCGAAAATCGCCACCAGCACCAGGGCCAGCAGCAGGCTTGGCAGCGCCAGCATGATGTCGACGATACGCATGATGATGTTATCAACGATACCGCCGAAGTAGCCGGCAACCAGACCCAGTACGATCCCCATAATCAGGGATAACACCACCACCAGGCAGCCGACCAGCAGCGACAGGCGCGCACCGTACATCAGACGCGACAGCACATCGCGGCCCACATCATCGGTCCCCAGCAGGTGCGCCAGGCTACCGCCATCCTGCCAGGCAGGCGGGGCGAGCAGCGCATCGCGGAACTGATCCGCCGGGTTATACGGCGCGAGGACGTTCGCAAACACCGCGATCAGGATCATGATAGCGACATACACCAGCCCCACCACCGCGCCTTTGTTGCGCTTGAAGTAGTGCCAGAACTCCTGCATCGGCGTCATCGGAACCGGTGCAGCAACAACTTTGTTTTCAGAAACCTGTGACATGATGGCCCCTTACTTCTTATGACGAATACGCGGGTTCACCACGCCGTACAGCAAATCGACCAGCAGGTTGACGAGGATAATCATCGTCGCGACCAGCAGCACACCGCCCTGCACCACCGGATAGTCACGGCGTTGCAGCGCGTCAATCAGCCAGCGACCCAGGCCCGGCCAGGAGAAGATGGTTTCGGTCAGGATCGCCCCCGCCAGCAATGTCCCCACCTGGAGACCGATAACGGTTACCACCGGCAGCATGGCGTTACGCAGCGCATGGACGATGATAACGCGCATACGCGTCAGGCCCTTGGCGCGCGCGGTGCGGATATAATCCTCACCCAGCACTTCCAGCATCGATGAACGGGTCATACGCACGATCACCGCCAGAGGAATGGTGCCCAGCACCATGGCAGGCAGGATCATATGCGCGACGGCATCCATGAAGTTGCCCTCTTCGCCCCAGATAGCCGTATCAATCAGCATGAAGCCGGTGAGCGGGTTGGAGTCATCCAGGAAGACCATATCGCTGACGCGCCCGGAGACCGGTGTCAGGTTAAGCTGCACCGAGACCAGCATGATCAGCATCATGCCCCACCAGAAGATAGGCATGGAGTAACCGGTCAGCGCCAGGCCCACAGCGGTGTGGTCAAAAATAGAGCCACGCTTAACGGCAGCCAGCACCCCAACAGGAATACCCACCGCGGTGGCGAAAATCATGGCGCAGACGCCAAGCTCCAGCGTCGCTTTAAAACGCGGCACGAACTCGTCCCACACCGGAAGACGGCTTTTCAGCGAAATCCCTAAATCACCGTGCAGCACGCCCCAGATATAGTGGAGATACTGCTGCCACATTGGCTTATCGAGGCCGAGTTCAGCCAGCAGCTGTGCATGGCGCTCAGGGGAAATACCACGCTCGCCCGCCATAATCATTACCGGGTCGCCGGGGATCATATGGACGAAGGCAAAAGTGAGAAGGGTGATACCGATAAACGTGGGGATAACAAGTCCCAGACGTCGGAGGATGAACTGCAACATAACCCGGATTCTCTCTGATGACGCACGACCAGTGGCGTGACGTCTGTATTGCTCACAAATCTTATCCCCTCTCCTTTCAGAGAGAGAATTAAGCACTGCTGCCGGGTGGCGCTACGCTTACCCGGCCTACATACCGTAGGCCAGTGCAAGCGCAGCGCCGCCTGGCGTTGCTTTTAATTATTCAACCGATACGTTTTCGAAGTGGTGTTTGCCCAGTGGATCAACCACGTAGCCTTTCACTTCTTTACGCACTGGCTCGTACACGGTGGAGTGAGCAACAATCAGCGCCGGAGCCTGATCGTGCATAACAACCTGTGCCTGCTTGTACAGTTCAATACGTTTGTTGTGATCGTCGGTCGCACGCGCCGGCTGGATCAGGTCTTCAAACGGCTTGTAGCACCAGCGAGAGTAGTTAGAACCGTCTTTTGCCGCCGCGCAGCTGAACAGGGTGGCGAAGAAGTTGTCCGGATCCCCGTTATCACCGGTCCAGCCCATCATGACTGCCTGGTGCTCACCCGCTTTGGCGCGCTTCAGGTACTCGCCCCACTCGTAGGTCACAATCTTGGCCTGAACGCCAATCTTAGCCCAGTCAGCCTGAACCATTTCTGCCATACGGCGTGCGTTCGGGTTGTACGGACGCTGTACCGGCATCGCCCACAGCTCGACGGTGAAGCCTTTATCCTGGCCCGCTTCTTTCAGCAGCGCTTTCGCTTTCTCAGGATCGTAGGAGTAGTCTTTAACGTCGTCGTTATAGCCCCACATGGTTGGTGGGATCAGGTTTTTGGCTGCAACGCCAGCGCCCTGGTAAACCGCCTTGATAATCGCTTCTTTGTTCACCGCGTAGGTCAGCGCCTGACGCACTTTCACGTCATCAAACGGTTTCTTCTCGGTGTTGAAGGAGAGATAGCCCACGTTCAGGCCAGCCTGCTCCAGCAGGTTGATGTTCTTGTCCTGCTTCATGCGGGCGATGTCTGCCGGGTTCGGGTATGGCATCACCTGACATTCGTTTTTCTGCAGTTTTGCATAACGTACTGACGCATCAGGCGTGATGGAGAAGACCAGACGATCAATCTTCGGCTTGGTGCCCCAGTAGCCTTCGAATGCTTTATACAGAATACGGGAGTCTTTCTGGTACTGCAGCAGCTGGAATGGACCGGTACCGATTGGGTTCAGGTCGACTTTTTCCGGCGTACCGGCTTTCAGCATATTGTCCGCGTACTCTTTGGAGAGAATTGAGGCGAAGTCCATGGCCAGGTCAGCCAGGAACGGTGCTTCCGGACGCGTCAGCACGAACTGAACGGTATTATCGTCCACTTTTTTCACTTCAGAGATCAGATCCGGCAGACCCATCCCTTCGAAGTATTCATAGCTGCCGCCAGAGACTTTGTGGTACGGGTTCTGAGCGTTTTTCTGACGGTCAAAGGAGAACACAACGTCGTCGGCGTTAAAGTCGCGCGTTGGTTTGAATTCTTTGCTGTCCTGCCACTTCACGCCCTTGCGCAGGTGGAAGGTGTAGGTTTTACCGTCTTCGCTGACGTCCCACTTCTCGGCCAGACCCGGAATCACTTCCGTGGTGCCGGTTTTGAATTCAACCAGACGGTTATAGATCGGTACAGAGCTTGCGTCGTAAGTCGTACCAGAGGTAAAGAGCTGTGGGTTAAAGCCTTCCGGCGAGCCTTCAGAACAGTAAACCAGGGTTTTTGCCTGTACGCTTGCTGCCACGGTCATAGCCACCAGGCTCAGACCAAGCTTCAGCATCCCTGACTTCTTCAAGGAAATACTCATTATTCTGCTCCAATGTGATGTTTTGCTTTGTTGTGTTACGCCGCCAGACCTTTATTTATTTTTTACCCGGTCCGGTCGGAGGTGCCCGAAGGCGTTAAAGGGATGGAGAATCCTTTCAGAAGAGCGTTTGAGTTGCAGCGCAGATCGTCCCTGAAATGCCCCTCATGCCCTACAATCTGTCAACAGAATGTGAAAACGTCAATACAGGTGACGGGGATTTACGCTGAGTGTGAGAAACCGCAAACAAAGATTAAAAAAACCATGAGCGTCAGTTTTCAGCAGGGAAATTTATGCTACTCGCCATGTTGCAGCACAACTATCTTCATATTTCGCAACAATCAGTGATTAACTTTTATTCAGAATGGGTAAATTTTCTTGCAGAATGGTGATTATCTGAGCACTAAATACCGCGAACGTTAAAACGCACAGCGAAAAATGCTGAGGTTATCCATAAGCAACGCGAAAAAAGATCAATCTATATATAAAAAAATACAATGGATTATGTCACAAAATCGTGAACAAGCAGGGAGAAGCGGGCGTAAGGGGCGTTTTGATTACTCTGAAGAGCTAAGGCCATAATGCAAAAAGGGCTAACCTTACGGTTAGCCCTTTTCAGAATGTGGTCGGCGAGAGAGGATTCGAACCTCCGACCCACTGGTCCCAAACCAGTTGCGCTACCAAGCTGCGCTACTCGCCGAATGCGGAGCGCATCTTACTGCTGAGGTGCGCCCCCGTCAATCCCTTATTTTCAAAAAGCCATTCAACTGGCGATATTCTCGCCAGAGCAGCTACTGCGCGGCTTTTGCGCTGTTATCAGGGAGTTTACACCAGTTGTTGTTTTCGTTAATCCCACCGTTCGGTGAGGTGTAGCCGAGACAACCCATAATGGTGTCGTACAGCTCAACGTGACGACGCGGCACCTTCATTTCCGCCTCTTTCTTCAGGTGGGCAAACATCTTCGCTTTCTCCGGGTCTTCCAGATACTTATCGGACATCCACACCATCATTGGCACGCGGAACTGCTCGGGCGGCGCCATCTTGCGTGGTGTACCGTGCAGATGCTCGAACTCATTGATAGATTCACCGTGGTCCGCCGCATAGAAGACAATAGCCTTCTTATCGCGAACCTGGTCAATCACCGAATCAATAAAGTGATCCACATACATCACGGAGTTGTCATAAGAGTTAATTAACTGGGCTTTGGTGCAGTCTTTATCCACTCCGACGCACTCCGGCGTCCATTTGGCAAAGCTGCGCGGGTAGCGCTGCGTGTAGTTAAAGTGCGACCCTTTGGTATGAAGGATGATCATATGCTTACCATCAGGATTCCCGTTGAGTGAGAGTTTCATCTCATCAATCAGCAACATGTCATCGACAGGTTTGCCACGGTTGCGCGCCTCTGCGCCAATCTGCTCGCGGTAGGAGATGTTTTGCGCCATGGTGTTGCTGTAGAACCACATCTCACTCTGCATCGCATAGAGGTCGGAGGTAAACCCAAGCTGATGCAGCACCGAGAAGACGTTTTGCTCTTTTAGCGTACGCTGCGGGTTATCGCTCGCCCCGCCCTCGCGCACAAACATGCAGCGCAGGGAAAGCTTGGTGGCGGTATCACAGGAATAGCCACGATAGGCAATCAGGTTCTTTTCCTGCGCCAGTTTAGGCGTGGTATCACGGTTATAGCCGAGAATGCCCATATGATCCCAGCGTGTGGTCTCTCCGATAATAAAGACGACGTAGGTATCGTCGATATCCTTTGGCGCCACATAGGTAAACTTCTTCGCCGGGTTTATCAGCGACTTATTATCCGAGGACTCATCCACCTGCGCCCACGCATACAGCCCCAGCGCGGAGATCCAGTTAGACGGTAAATACGAGTTGGCAACCACGCCACCGTAGCTCGGCATATCCACGCCGGAGGTACGCTCATCATTCTTCTGCTTCACCTCCAGCAGACGAATCGGCCCCCAAACCATCAGGCCCGCCAGCAGCACCACGGCGACGCTTCTGAATCGCTTTCCTGGCGTGCGGATCTGGTGAACAAGGGTATAGCGGCAGCGGTTGCTCCAGATGAGCAGCAGCGGCAAGGCGCTGACCGCTACCAGCCAGAGGATAAAGTGCAGCCCCACAACCTCTTTAGAGAGGTCGATATCCGTGGTCATCACCGAGGCAATAATGCCGTAGCCAATCACCACGTTCATAAAAGTCATGTAATAGCTGGCACCCGCCGAGCACAGCACGATAAACGTTGCCAGCACTCGCCACACGCGACGGCCAAACAGGGTAAGAATACGGAATAAAAAGAAGGTGACCAGTACCGCAGCGACCAATTCGACAACCGCTGCAATTCCTTTCCAGACGGTAAAATCATGCGCGTAACCGTCAAACCGACGGAAAAAAACTGCGCCGTTCATAAACAGGCCGATGTACAACGCCAGCAAAAAGCAGAGCTTTTGTTGCGCCATCGATTTAATGTATTTCATGCAAGCTACCCGGAAAAAGGGACAATACCGCCGCCCACCTCAATTAAAAAGTGGGCAGATTAGACATACGCTCAGGGGATCGTTCAATGAAACGTCTACAGGCGTGGTAAGTAGACCACAGGGAAGCGGAAAAGTGGCAGCAGAGAGTGTGATCAGTACAGTTATTTACAAAAAAGCAAATCCAAAAACAGACAAAATCGCTTTATTTCCAAGTTAAGAAAATAAAAAGGCCGGATTACCGGCCTTTCTCGTCGCGATTATGCATGAACTTCTTTAAAAACTTCACGTTGTGGCTGGCGAATCGTGGTTGACAGCGCCAGGGAGATAATCAGCAAGGCAAATATCACGCAGAAGGTTACGTAGAACCCGCCGAACAGGGAAGCAATCAGCGAGCCGCAGATACTGCCGATCCCGAAGCCCAGATAGATCACGCCGTAGTTTTTCGCCAGATTGTTCAGGCCAAAGAACTCGCTCACCAGTGACGGGAAGACGGTAATGGTGCCGCCGAAGTTAAAGGCCACGCAGGCAATTGCCGCGAAGAAGGTGGCTTCATTCAGCGGAGCGAACAGCAGCGCCGCCATACCGACCAGCGAAACCACCTGCCCAATCGTAATCACGCGGATGCGGGCGATTTTGTCGGACAGAATACCGAGGACCAGACGACCGGAGAGGTTAGCAATGGAGATGACGGTCACCGCGTTGGCCGCCGTGGCTGCATCCAGTTTCACCATCCCCTGTGCGATATCTTTCGCCACGCCGATGACATACAGGCCGCTCATGCAGGCCGTCAGGAACATCACCGCCAGCATCCAGTACTGCGGTTTACGCATGGACTGCGCGAGGGTGAAATCATTCTCCACCACGCCATTCACGGATTTCACTTCCTGCTGCGGCGCATCCTTCATCAGCGTGGCGCCAAACAGAATCATCACCAGCACGATTGCGCCCCAGATCATGAAGGTTTTTTCGAGGCCAACGGACGCCAGCAGATGGGCATCGATAAATTTGAACCCGAGGCTGCCCAAACCATAAGAACCAATGGCAAACGCGGAGATTAAGCCTTTACGTTCCGGGAACCACTTCACGCAGTTTGACAGCGTCAGCAGATAGCCCGCGCCGTCCGCCAGTCCCACCAGCACGCCCGCACTCAGCCAGAGCATCATCAGATTGCTGGAATGCGCGGTCAGGAAAAAGCCCAGCCCCAGCAGGATGCCGGACGCCATGGTCACGCGCTTCACGCCAAAACGCTCCTGCAGCTTGCCCGCGACGGAAGATGAAATCGCCAGACCCAGGCTCAGCAAACCAAAGGAGAACGCGACCTGGCTGACCGGTGCGCCGAGTTTGTCAGAAAGCGCACTGTTAAACAGGCTCCAGGTATAGACCGATCCCAGCGCAAACTGAGTGACGATGGTACCAAAGAGCGTGAGCCAGCGCGTGCGGTTATAGGTTGATGTGTTCATGGCAGTTGTCCTGCAAGATAAATTGAGGGAATTCGCTGAGGACAACGATAAACAAAACCTCAATATGCCTGGGGTAAAACGGCATGAAATGCAGGCGGAACGGAATGAAATGCCTGGAATCGGGAATGAATGACCTGGCACGGGAATAAAGCGACAGCGTGTTAGTATCTGCTATCGCTGTAAAGCCCGTGGTTATTGTATTCGAGATGTTATCGTAACGTTTAAAAAAGTAACAACTCTAGAAATTGGCGCTGACGCCGAGGGTGTATAAAAACTCCTCACCGGTGGTGGTATGCTCCCCCTGAGCCAGCGAGGCATAGGCCGCCATGTGCGTATTAAAGGGAATATCCGTTCCCACGGTGACATCCATCCAGCTGCCGTTTTGGGCAGGAGCTGGCGTTTGTGGCATACCAAACTGCGATTTCCACTGGTTTTCACCAAACTGTTGGTTATAGCTGATCTGCGCCCAGGGCCGGAGATCGCCGTACTGGGTGTTAACGCGCCACCCCAGCGTGCTGACGCTGGCATGCCAGAGCGGGTCCGTAACTGACGGTGTCGACGCGCTATCACCAAACTCGTTGATCATCATGGGAGCCGTGCCGTCGTACCGCCACGCCACCACCGGGCCGGTGGTAATTCGCGCTGAAACGGGAAAATTCCAGCCTACGCTCATCGCCCCCTCTGTCGTGCTGCCAGACGGTATATTCAGAGCAAGACCCGGCGCATTTTGCGAAGACTGAATACGCTCCGCGAGAATATCCTCATAGCGCGGTTGGTGATCCGCGTCCCATGTATAGCGTTCCGCCGTATTATTTTGGGCGTCTGAAACGATATATTCCTGTTGCCAGGCAGACGCTGTATTACAAAAAAACAGGCAGGCTGAAATCCCCACCAGGCCAGACACAGCATGGCGACCACTGATTTTTTTTATCATCTTCAACGCGACCCCAGAGAGAGCCGAATTCGGCGATATTTGTCGTTATTCAGGAAGAGCTTAGAGAGCATATGGCCCTGTATTAACTATTGTCTTTATAGTAAACACGTCAAGCCAGTCAGAACGAAATTTTTGCGAAATCAGTATCAATAAGGGAGATGACGGATGGAACGTTGCGGTTGGGTAAGCCAGGATCAGCTTTATATCGACTATCACGATCGGGAATGGGGCGTGCCGGAAAGGGATGGCAAAAAGCTCTTTGAGATGATCTGCCTGGAGGGCCAGCAGGCGGGGTTATCATGGATTACGGTACTGAAAAAACGCGAAAATTACCGCAGCGCTTTCCACCAGTTCGACCCCGTCGCGGTCGCCGCGATGACCGATGAGGACGTCGAGCGACTGGTGCAGGATGCCGGCATCATCCGCCATCGCGGCAAGATCCAGGCCATCATCGGTAACGCACGCGCTTATCTGGCGATGGAACAAAACGGCGAATCATTTTCAGATTTTGTCTGGACGTTTGTGAATAACGATCCGCAAGTCACGGAGGCGACCACGCTCGCGGAAATTCCGGCCGCCACTCCGGCCTCGGATGCGCTCTCGAAGGCTCTGAAAAAACGCGGCTTTAAGTTTGTCGGCTCCACCATCTGCTACGCCTTTATGCAGGCCTGTGGCCTGGTCAACGACCACGTTACCGGCTGCTTCTGTCATCCGGGAGGCCATCATGATCCGCAAATGGCAAAATGAAAATACCGCGCCGCTGTTGAGCCTGTGGCTGGAAAGCACCACGGAAGCGCATCCGTTCATCGCGCCGAATTACTGGAAAGAGAATGAGGCCATGGTGCGGGACGTTTATCTGCCGTCCGCTGAAACCTGGGTCTGGGAGCAGGACGGCGAACCTTGCGGATTTATCAGCGTGATGCAGTCTCAGTTTGTCGGCGCCCTGTTTGTGGCGCCGTCATGCATCGGGAAAGGCATCGGGCGCGCGCTGCTGAACCATGTTCAACAGCGCTTCCCGCACTTAACCCTGGAGGTGTATCAGAAAAATGTCCGGGCGGTGAATTTCTACCATGCTCAGGGCTTTCGCATTGAAGACAGCGCCTGGCAGGATGACACCCAACACCCGACGTGGATCATGAGCTGGCAGGCGGATCAAACGCCGTTAAGGTAAGCTCGGGACCCGTATATTTCTCGACCCAGGCCAGCGCCGTGTTCCCTGCGCAACCATTCCCCAGCTTCGAGCTGGGGAGATCTTTGGTCAGCACGTTAACCGCCCCGTTTTTACAGATACCGCCTTCGGCGAGCTCAAGGTCAGGCCATGCGCCCTGATGAATGCAGATCACGCCCGGCTTAATCCCGTCGCTCACCACCGCCCCTGCCAGCACTTGTCCACGCGCGTTCCAGACGCGCACCACGTCGCCGTCCGCAATCCCGCGCGCTTCCGCATCAAGGGTATTCAGCGTGATGGGCTCTCGCCCGGCGACCGCATACTGCTCGCGCAGGGAGGTATAGTTAAGCTGGCTGTGCAGACGGTGCGCGGGATGGGCAGATAACACCTGCAGCTGATCCGGCCGGGCGTTGCCGTGCCATTCGTCCGGCTCAAGCCACGTAGGATGCGGCGGGCAGTCAGCATAGCCAAAGCTGGCGATGCGCTCGCTGTAGATCACGATCTTGCCGCTCTCGGTTTTCAGCGGGTGGTTCTCCGGATCGCGACGGAAATCGGCAAAACGAACAAACTTCGCGTTCTGTTCGCTCTCCGGCATTTCGACGATCTGGTTCGCCTCCCAGAACTCAGTAAATGGCGGGAGCGTCACGCCCTGCGCCGCGCCGCGCTGTCCGGCAATCTGGTAGAAAGTTTCCAGCCATTCGAGATCGGTTTTTCCTTCGGTAAAGCGCTCGCGACCGCCCGCTTCCCACCGCTCGCTCAGTTCAGCAAACACGTCGAAATCATCACGCGCCTCATCGCGCGGGGCCACCACGCGCTTCATCGGGACCATATGCTGATTGCTGTAGTCGCCGGTCATGGTGAGATCGTTACGCTCAAACGAGGTGGTCGCCGGGATCACGATATCGGCGTGTTTCGCCGAGGCGGTCCAGAAGCACTCGGAGATCACCACCAGCTCCGGCTTCTGCCAGGCGCGGATCAGGCGGTTGGTATCCTGATGGTGCGTGAAGTTCGACCCGCCCGCCCACCAGATAAATTTAATATCCGGGAAGTGGCGGTCGAGACCATTGTGCTGATAAAAACCGCCCGGATTTTCCAGGGCTTCAACAATACGCGCCACCGGGATTTTATCCACGGCATCCACGCCACCCTGCACCGAGCCTTGCAGAGACGCCAGCACCGCCGCTTTACGCGTGGGGTTACCGCCATTGGCAAAGTGATAGGAGAGACCAAAACCGCCGCCTGGCGTACCGATCTGCCCCAGCATCGCGGCGAGGGTCACCAGCATCCAGTGTTTTTGCTCGCCAAACTGCTGGCGCTGCATCCCCCAGCCGGACATCAACATCGTGGTGTTTTTATGGAATAACGCCGCCAGTTCGCGGAGTTTATCCGCAGAAACACCGCAAATGTCAGCCGCCCACTCTGCCGTTTTGGCCACGCCATCCGTTTTACCCGTCAGATAGTCGGCGAATTTATCGAAGCCGGTGGTACAGCGCGTCAGGAATGCGACATCGTGCCAGCCGTTTTCCACCAGGGTATGGGCGATACCCAGCATCATCGCCACGTCGGTGCCCATATGCGGGGCAATCCACTCGGCGCTGTCGCCGAAGAAATCCAGGGTTTCAGAGCGCATCGGGTCAATGCAGATGATGCGCTTGCCGCTTTTGCGCAGCGCGTCGAAATAGCCAATGCCCTGCTCGTCGCTGGCATTCCAGGCAATTTTCAGCGTGTTAAGAGGGTTAGCGCTCCACAGCACCACCACGTCGGTATGTTCCAGCACCAGCGGCCAGCTGGTCTGCTGCTGGTACACCTCGTTCCCGCCCACGACGTACGGCATGATCGCCTGCGCTGCACCGGTGGAGTAATCCCCCAGATGACCGGTATAGCCGCCCGCCAGGCTCATATAGCGCTGCAGCAGCGTCGATGCCTTGTGCAGCACCCCGTTAGAGCGCCAGCCGTAGGACCCGGCGAAAATGGACGACGGACCGTAACTGTCGCGAATGCGCTTGTGCTGGGTGTGGATCAGCGCCAGCGCGTCATCCCAGCTCACGCGAACAAACTCATCCTGACCGCGAATGCCCTGCGGCTTGTCAGGTGAGGCGAGAAAACCTTTACGCACCATCGGCCAGCGCACGCGCGTTTTGCTGTGCACCTGATCGCGAACGACGGTCTGTAAAGAGTTGGGATGTTGTGTTGGCAATGCTCCGCGAGACGACAGAACATTTTCGCCATCGGTTTCGACCAGCATTGGCCCCCAGTGGGCGGCGGTCAGAATGGTTTTCGTTGAGGTGCTCAAGCGTGCGCTCCTGGTTGCGTGCAGGTTTTACGGCCTTCTTGCTGAGACCGTTTATGGTTTGTCACAAATTTCAGAGTTATACCCGGAATTTTCTCCGTATCTGGACGTCATAATCAACTGCCACGTTCGCCGTGGCAAAGAATAAAAAGGATTAAGGAAAGAAGATGAAAAAACGCGTACTCGTTATTGCCGCTCTGGTGAGCGGTGCACTGGCTGTTTCTGGCTGCACAACCAACCCTTACACCGGTGAGCGCGAAGCGGGTAAATCCGGCATTGGCGCGGGTATCGGCTCGCTGGTCGGCGCAGGCGTTGGGGCGCTCTCCTCCTCCAAGAAAGACCGCGGCAAAGGCGCGCTGATTGGCGCAGCGGCGGGCGCGGCCCTGGGCGGCGGCGTCGGTTATTACATGGACGTGCAGGAAGCAAAACTGCGCGACAAAATGAAGGGAACCGGCGTGAGCGTGACGCGCAGCGGCGATAACATCATCCTGAATATGCCGAACAATGTGACCTTTGACAGCAGCAGCGCAACGCTGAAACCCGCGGGTGCGAACACCCTTACCGGCGTGGCGATGGTGCTGAAAGAGTACAATAAGACCGCCGTGAACGTGATTGGCTACACCGACAGCACCGGCAGCCAGGATCTGAACATGCGTCTGTCCCAGCAGCGCGCCGATTCCGTGGCCAGCTCGCTGATTACCCAGGGCGTTGAAGCAAACCGCATCCGCACCAGCGGCATGGGCCCCGCCAACCCTATCGCCAGCAACAGCACGGCGGAAGGCAAAGCGCAGAACCGCCGCGTAGAGATTACGTTAAGCCCAATTCAGTAGGTAATAGCAAAACGGCAACCCCGTTGCCGTTTTTAGTGTTTGCGCCCTCTCCCGTGGGAGAGGGTTGGGGTGAGGGTATCAGACCGCAACCTCCGGTAAGCGCAGCGCCACCGGGCAAATTACTTGATTCGTCCGATTTTCCCGCTAAGGTATTCTCACTAAATTCAGGGAAATCAGCGATGAGCAAACCAGCCCGGGCCACCATCAGCGACGTGGCGAAAGCCGCCAAAACCGGTAAAACCAGCATTTCGCGCTACCTTAACGGCGAGAAACACCTGCTGTCCGATGCGTTGCTGGCGCGTATTGAACAGGCCATTGCCGATCTCGACTACCGTCCCAGCCTCATGGCGCGCGGGCTCAAACGCGGCCGCACCCGCCTTATCGGGCTGATCATCGCCGATATCACCAACCCCTACTCCGTGAACGTGCTCAGCGGTATCGAAGCCGCCTGTCGCGAGAAAGGCTTTACGCCGCTGGTCTGTAATACCAACAACGAAGTCGACCAGGAGCTGCATTATCTCGACCTGCTGCGCAGCTATCAGGTGGAAGGGATTGTGGTCAACGCGGTAGGCATGCGTGAAGAAGGCTTAAATCGCCTGCAGCAATCCTCCCTACCCATGGTCCTCATCGACCGTAAAATCCCGGAATTTGCCTGCGATGTGGTCGGGCTGGATAACACCCAGGCCGCCACGACCGCCACCGAACATCTGATTGAACAGGGCTTCGAGGCCATTCTGTTTCTGAGTGAACCGCTGGGGATGGTCAACACCCGACGTGAACGCCTGAGCGCATTTCGCGCCACGCTGGAGCGTTATCCCGGCGTGATCGCCGAAAATGCCGAAACGCCGCTTCACGAAGCCGGGCAGCTTGACAACACCCTGCGTCAGTTCCATACGCGCCATCGTGGGATGCGCAAAGCGGTTATCTCCGCTAATGGGGCACTGACGCTGCAGGTTGCCCGCTCGCTCAAGCGCATTGGCCTGCACTGGGGCAGCGATATCGGTCTGCTGGGGTTTGATGAACTGGAGTGGGCGGAGCTGGCTGGCGTCGGCATTACTACCCTCAAACAGCCCACCTGGCAGATTGGCTATGCTGCTGTTGAACAAGTCGTTCGTCGTATTGAAGGCACCAGCGATGCCGTTCGCGAGCAGGTCTTCTCCGGCGAGCTGATCGTTCGTGGCTCCACCGCGCGTTAAATTTCCCTTGTGATAGCGATCATAAATTCAACATCCTGACCTTTTCTTTGGAACCGGTTCCATCTAGCGTAATAGTATTGATATGTTGCGATGGAGTCCGAAGATGGGCAGGAAAATTATGGTGGTCACCGCCGCGTACGGTGCGGAACAGGTGCGACAGGCGGGCGGTCAACGGGCGATGCTTCCCGTTATTGCTGGCGCGGGGGCAGACGGCGTTGAGATCCGCCGGGAACTGTTCAACAGCGAAGAGCTGCTGGCGCTGCCCGCGCTGGGCGAATCCATTGAGCTGCTGGGTCTGCTGGCGTGCTACTCCGCACCCGCCGCCCTGTTTATGCCCGACGGCACCCTCAACCCGGACCTGCCCCGCTATCTTTCTGAAGCCAACACCCTGAACGCACTTTGGCTGAAGGTTTCCCTCGGCCATTTCCGCGACGCGCAACCTCTGGACGCCCTGCGTACGCTGCTGAATACCAGCGGCATGGCGCTGGTCGTGGAGAACGATCAGACCGACTGCGGACAGCTCGCGCCCATGCAGCGCTTCCAGGCCGCCTGTCGGGAAATGGCGCTCCCCGTCACGCTGACCTTCGATATGGGGAACTGGCTGTGGGTGGGCGACTCCCCTGAAGAGGCCGCGCGTCACCTGGCCCCTGCGGTGAGCTATATCCACGTGAAAGCCGCCGTGCCGCATAAAGATAACTTCCGCGCCGTCGCACCGGACCGCGCCGATGCGCGCTGGCTGGATCTGCTCGGCCAGCTGCCTGCCGATGCCCCGCGCGGTATCGAATTCCCGCTGGAAGGGGCGGATTTAACCGCCGTTACCCGCCATTACGTCAACCTGCTGCGCGAGGAGTAAACCATGCACAAGACGCTGGATGTCATCACGATCGGCGAGGCCATGGCCATGTTTGTCGCCACCGAAACGGGCGAGCTGAGTGCGGTGGAGCACTTTATCAAACGCGTCGCAGGCGCTGAACTCAACGTCGCGACCGGCCTGGCGCGTCTCGGCCTCAACGTGGGCTGGGTCAGCCGCGTGGGGGATGACAGCTTTGGCCATTTCGTTCTCGATTCGCTGAAAAAAGAGGGGATTGATGCTGCAGGGGTCACCCTCGACGGACGCTTCCCTACCGGCTTTCAGCTTAAATCCAAGGTCGAAAATGGAACCGATCCCATCGTGGAGTATTTCCGCAAAGGCTCGGCTGCAAGCCACCTCTCTGTCGCGGATTACCACGCCGATTACTTTGCCTCCGCGCGCCATCTTCACCTGAGCGGCGTGGCGGCCGCGCTGTCCGCCAGCTCGTATGAACTGCTGGATCATGCCGCGATCACCATGAAAGCTCAGGGGAAAACCCTATCGTTCGACCCCAACCTGCGTCCGGTGCTGTGGAAAAGCGAAGCGGAAATGGTGGAGAAACTGAACCGTCTGGCGTTCAGGGCGGACTGGGTTCTGCCAGGCCTGAAAGAAGGGATGATTCTGACCGGCGAAAGCACGCCGGAAGGCATCGCCGACTTCTACCTGAATAAAGGGGTAAAAGCGGTGGTGCTGAAGACCGGTGCCGATGGCGCGTGGTTTAAAACGGCCAACGGCGAGCAGGGCGCGGTCGCGGCAGTGAAGGTCGAGAACGTCGTCGACACCGTCGGCGCGGGCGACGGCTTTGCCGTGGGTGTGATTAGCGCCCTGCTGGAAGGTAAAACGCTGCCGCAGGCCGTCGCGCGAGGCAACAAGATTGGCTCGCTGGCCATTCAGGTGCAGGGCGACAGCGAAGGATTACCAACGCGAGCACAGCTCGGCGTTTAAATTCCCTCTCCCTGTGGGAGAGGGCCAGGGTGAGGCAGCAAGCCGCACCAGATAATTAAGCCACCGTGTACCCTACAGACAACGGCGGTAACAACCTCAACAACAGAGGCAAGCCTATGAACAGTTCGACCAATGCAGTAAAACGCTGGTGGTACATCATGCCAATCGTGTTTATCACGTACAGCCTGGCGTACCTTGACCGTGCCAACTTCAGCTTCGCGTCCGCCGCAGGGATCACCGAGGACCTCGGGATCACCAAAGGGATCTCCTCCCTGCTGGGTGCCCTTTTCTTCCTGGGCTACTTCTTCTTCCAGATCCCCGGCGCGATTTATGCGGAACGCCGCAGCGTGCGTAAGCTGATCTTCATCTGTCTGATCCTTTGGGGCGCCTGCGCGTCGCTGACCGGCATGGTGAACAATATTCCTGCCCTGGCCGCCATTCGCTTTATCCTCGGCGTCGTTGAGGCGGCGGTTATGCCCGCGATGCTGATCTACATCAGCAACTGGTTTACCAAATCTGAGCGCTCGCGCGCGAATACCTTCCTGATCCTCGGTAACCCGGTCACGGTACTGTGGATGTCGGTGGTGTCCGGCTACCTGATCCAGGCCTTCGGCTGGCGCGAGATGTTTATCATTGAAGGGGTACCGGCAATTATCTGGGCCTTCTGCTGGTGGGTGCTGGTGAAAGATAAACCTGCCCAGGCGAAATGGCTTTCCGAAGATGAAAAAGCGGCGCTGCAGGCGCAGCTGGACAAAGAACAGCAAGGCCTGAAGGCGGTGCGTAACTATGGTGAAGCCTTCCGCTCGCGTAACGTGATCCTGCTCTGCGCGCAGTACTTTACCTGGAGCATTGGCGTGTACGGCTTTGTGCTGTGGCTGCCGTCCATTATCCGCAGCGGCGGTGAAAACCTCGGCATGGTCGAAGTAGGCTGGCTGTCATCCGTACCGTATCTGGCGGCAACCATCGCCATGATTATCGTTTCCTGGGCGTCGGACAAGCTGCAGAACCGCAAGCTGTTTGTCTGGCCGCTGCTGCTGATTGCTGCCTTCGCCTTTATTGGCTCCTGGGCCGTGGGCGCAAACCACTTCTGGGTCTCTTATACGCTGCTGGTGGTTGCCGGTGCGGCCATGTACGCCCCTTACGGACCGTTCTTTGCCATCATCCCCGAGATGCTGCCGCGTAACGTGGCGGGGGGTGCGATGGCGCTGATTAACAGTATGGGTGCGCTGGGTTCGTTCTGCGGCTCCTGGTTCGTCGGTTACCTGAACGGTGCCACCGGCAGCCCATCCGCATCGTACATCTTTATGGGGGTGGCGCTTTTCGCCTCGGTATGGCTTACTCTGGTTGTTAAGCCTGCTAATAATCAACAACACCCTGTCGGCGCTCGCCACGCCTGAATCTTTAAAAAATCAACGGAGATTAGCATGAAGCCGTCCGTCATTTTGTATAAAGCCCTGCCGGAAGATCTGCAGAAACGCCTTGAAGAGCACTTCACCGTCACGCAGGTGAAGAACCTGCGCCCGGAAACCGTGGCACAGCACGCCGACGCGTTCGCGAGCGCGGAAGGCCTGCTGGGTTCAAGCGAAAAAGTGGATGTCGCCCTGCTGGAGAAAATGCCGAAGCTGCGTGCTACCTCAACCGTTTCCGTGGGTTACGACAACTTCGACGTGGATGCGCTTAACGCCCGCAAAATCCTGCTGATGCATACCCCGCATGCTCTGACGGAAACCGTTGCCGATACGCTGATGGCGCTCATGCTCACCACGGCCCGTCGCGTGGTGGAAGTGGCTGAGCGCGTCAAAGCGGGCGAATGGACAAAAAGCATTGGTCCGGACTGGTTCGGTGTGGATGTTCACGGCAAAACGCTGGGCATTGTCGGTATGGGGCGTATCGGGCTGGCGCTGGCGCAGCGCGCGCATTTTGGTTTTAACATGCCGATTCTGTATAACGCGCGTCGCCATCACAGTGAAGCCGAAGAACGCTTCAACGCCCGTTACTGCGAGCTGGATGCCCTGCTGCAGGAAGCCGATTTTGTCTGCCTGGTGCTGCCGCTGACGGATGAAACCCGTCATCTGATTGGTAAAGAGGCGTTTGAAAAAATGAAGGCATCTGCCATTTTCATCAACGCGGGTCGTGGCCCGGTGGTGGATGAGAAGGCGCTGATTGAGGCTCTGAAAAACGGTGAGATCCATGCAGCAGGTCTGGACGTGTTTGAGCAGGAGCCGCTGCCGGTGGATTCCCCGCTGCTGACAATGCCAAACGTCGTCGCCCTGCCCCACATCGGCTCAGCTACCCATGAGACGCGCTACAACATGGCGGCCACCGCGGTCGATAACCTTATCGCCGCCCTTAGCGGAAAGGTGGAGAGAAACTGCGTGAACCCGCAGGTGCAGCGATAGAAAAGAAAAAACCCGCCAGAAGGCGGGTTTTTAAATGCTTTGCTACTGGGTTGGAAGCTTACAGGCTTACAACGTTACCAGCTGCTGGGCCTTTAGCGCCGCTTTCGATGGTGAAGGACACTTTCTGACCTTCGTCCAGAGATTTGTAGCCATCGTTCTGGATAGCAGAGAAGTGTACGAAAACGTCTTTAGAGCCATCGTCAGGAGTGATGAAGCCGAAACCTTTATCAGCGTTGAACCATTTTACCAGACCAGTCATTTTAGCAGACATAGAAATTACCTTATTAACAAATATATTGTGCCTTCCGGCTTGATGGATTGCGTTACAGATTTTTAAGCGATGAAGGAAGGGTCACTACGAAGGGTATCTATGGATAACAATCTGGACTGCTTTACTAAACTGCTTTAGGTCTGTGTAACAAACCGACGGGAATAGTTATACCGATGTGGTAGAGGAATGACAAGCGTTATTTTCGTAACGCATAAAAAAACCCCGCCAGAAGCGGGGTTTTTTCGGTTTATTCTGTGGCAGCGACTGCGGCACTCCAGGCCTGGCTGAAGGCCTGATGCTGAGAGGCCAGCGGCCCAATCAGCGTATTGTACTGGCTTGCCTGCTGGGAGGTTGGGAACTGAATACCGTTGGCAACAAAGCTTACCTGCGTATTCTGCTGGGCAATAAAGTCACCCACCTGGACCAGCTGCTGCGTGAAGATTTGCGCGGCCGGAATCAACGGCTGCAGTGCTTCTGACGGTTTGGTCACCACTTTCTCATACACTTTGTCGAAGACCGGTTTGAGATCGTCGCCCTGCTTCAGCGCAGAACGTGACGCGTCAGCCTGCATTTTCGCATTCTGCAACTGCTGGCTCAGCACGCCAAGCGCACCGTTGGACTGGCGCAATGGTTCACGCTGCGTCATGTAATCCTGTGGAACGCGGATGGCGTTCACGCTATCCACTACCGGGCGGATACCGGAATCCATCGCCTGGCTCACCTGCTGTGAATAACCATAAAGAATGGCGTAATCGGACACAAAGGGGCCAAACTGCTTTTTCTGATCCGCAGTCAGCGTTGGCAACCGCTCGCCGCTGCGCATCACTGTATTCTGCAGAAAATCGATAAACGCTTTGCGCTGATCGCCTTCTTTATCAAAACACCCACTCAGGCTAACAACCATCAACAACGCCGCAATAGGCGCAAACCAGCGAGAGCAGGACTTTCCTGTCGCCATTTTATTACTCCTTTCACCCAAAAAAGCGCACACCGGCACACGCGTGCCCGACGCTGACAAGGATAGTCCAGGTCAGCCTTGCAAGATACTCTTTTCATGCAAAACGGCTATTGCCGATTTATTTCTTACCATTTACAAAAAAATACCTGGCGAAGCCGACATATGACTAATCAGGGAATTAGCATAACTCTCCATATTGCTGAATCGGATACAGCGATCGTTACCGCACGATTAATCACACCCGTGACGATCCTGGGTTGGTATTAGGGACTATTCTTAACTGGCTCTCTGATGTTCTTGATCACGATGTGAGATTTAAGAGGAGTCCTCAATGGAATATAAAGATCCTGAGTTTGAGCTGCTGAGCAGCCTGGAACAGATCATTTTTAAAGATGTACCGCAGACGATTACCCTGCAACAAAAATCCAATCCCTTTACAGAATATGAGCAATTGCGCAAAGGGACAGGACTGAAAACCGAAGAATTCGCCAGAGCGATGGGTGTCAGTGTGGCTATGGTGCAGGAGTGGGAGTCAAAACGTGAGAAACCCACCCCAACCGAGTTACGGCTGATGCGCCTGATTCAGGCCAACCCTGCACTCAGCAAGCAGATCGCGTAGTGAAGATTGAATGCCCCCGCCTTTGCGGGGGCTTGTGTTTTACAGGCTATCACAACGCCAACCTGCCTCTTCCCACACCAGCTCATGCGTTAACGTTAAGCCGCTTAAAAACGCCTCATCGTGTGATACCACCAGCAGTGCCCCAGGGAAACCGGCCAGCGCCGCTTCAATGGCCTGGACTGAAGCCAGATCCAGATGGTTGGTCGGTTCATCCAGCAGCAGAAGCTGCGTGGCCTCCGCGCGCCACAGCACGCAGGCCAGGGCAGCCTTAAGACGCTCACCGCCGCTGAGCGTCGCCAATGGGAGCATCACTTTGTCAGCCCCCAGTTGAAGCTGCGCTAAACGGGTTCGCAATACCCCCTCTTCCAGAGGGGTATGACTCAAATTGAGATGCGTCATGACCGACTGCGAGAGACCGAACCGGGAGAGATGCTGGTCGAGATAAGCGCAGCTGACGGACACTTTACAGCTACCCGAACGGGGAGCCATCTCGCCGAGGAGGGTTTTTAACAGCGTCGACTTCCCGCAGCCGTTCGGCCCCTTTAACGCCACGCGCATCGGTCCGTCCATCCGCCAGTTGAGCGGAGGAACAGGTACATGCTGCAGCACCAGATCCTCCAGCACCAGCACCTGCTTCCCCTCCGGGATCTGACTTCCCGGCAGGGTGAACATGACCGGGTTATCGTCTTCAACCCGCTCACGCGCCTTGTTAACCGCGGCGTTCAGCGCTTCATTTTGCTCGCTGTGCTGTTTTTTCCAGGAGCCAATCCGCTCCTTTGCCGCGCCTTTATATTTGACCCGCTCGAACGATGCGATATTCAGGGTATCGACGGTGCGTAACGTCTTTGCCGACCGCCGCTGGCTGTCATCATGCTCTTTTTGCATGCGCGCGCGGGTGCGTTTGCGCTCGGTTGCCGCATGTTCCAGCGCCGCGCGGGCAGCCTGCTGTTCGGCATCGCGCTGGGCTTGATAATCCGCATAATTTCCGCCGTAGCTGCGCAGACCCGAGGCGCTCAGCTCAAGAATACGCGGCACCTGCTCCAGAAGTTCGCGGTCATGAGAGGCCACCAGCACGCCGCCCTGATACCGACTCAACTGGTCGTAGAACCACACCCGGCCTTGTCGATCCAGATGGTTAGTAGGCTCGTCCAGCAGCATGAAATCCGCTTCAGCCGTAAATGCCCCGCACAGCAGGGCACGAATGCGCTCGCCGCCGCTGAGTTCACCGGCAGGTTTATCCGGATCAAACGGCGGAAGCTTCGCATTGATAAACGCTTCGCTCAGACGTTCGGCTATACCCCAGTAACCGTCGAGCAATGCCAGATCGTCGGGCTGATAATCGCCGCTGTCGATGCGCTTACGCGCCGCAAAAATCGCGTCATACCCGAGAAGTTCAGCCAGCGTCGTCTGCGAAGAAATAACATGCTGCTGCGCCACCCAGGCATGCGAGCCAAAGCGTTCAATATGACCGGTAGCCGGTTCGTCCAGCCCCGCCAGCAAGCGCAGCAGACGCGTTTTTCCGCTGCCGTTGCGGCCAACCAGCGCGCAGAGGGAGGGTTCCAGCGTGAGATTCAGCGGACCAAAAAGGGTATCGCCCGTCGGAAACTGACAGGTGACCTGATGCAAAATAAAAGAAGGGGACTGCGCAAAATGAGCCATAAGCACTCCTGAATGAAATCAAAACATCCCCTGCCGACGCGGTGGCGTTTTAGCAAGGATCGAAATTCATCAGTCGTGTTTGTTCATTTTTGGGGGGCACTCCAGCGCGAGAAAGTTAACGGGGATAAGGATAGCGGGAATGTGTTGACCATTTCAAGGTTAAATTTTCAGCAACACACTATAAAAAAACCCGCCGAAGCGGGTTTTTAGCATTTGTCACAACGGGCACATTACTGCAGCAGCGAAATATCCGCCACGCGCAGGAACAGCTCACGCAGTTTCTCGAGCATAGAGAGACGGTTAATACGCAGCTCTTTATCTTCTACGTTTACCATCACTTTCTCGAAGAAGGCGTCGATGACGTCACGCAACTCGGCCAGCTCCACCAGCGCTTCCTGGTAGCGACCTTCCGCAAAGACCGGCTCGAGCTTGTCGCGCAGCACCACAACCTGCATCGCCAGGGCAATCTCTTCCGGCTCTTTCAGCGTCGCGGCGTTTACGCGCTCGTTCAGCGTCTCGTCGGATTTCGCGAGGATGTTGGAGACACGCTTGTTGGCCGCCGCCAGAGCAGATGCCGCTTCCAGCGTACGGAAGTGGGAAACCGCCTTCATACGCGCATCGAAATCAGCCGGACGGGTCGGACGACGCGCCAGAACCGCCTGAATGGTGTCGACGGTGTAACCTTCATCCTGATACCAGGCGCGGAAACGACCGAGCATAAAGTCGATCACGTCATCCACAACGTTGGCGTTGGTCAGCTTATCGCCGTACAGACGCACCGCTTCTTCGGTCAGGGTCTGCAGATCCAGGTTCAGGTTCTTCTCAACGATGATACGCAGCACGCCCAGCGCAGCACGACGCAGCGCAAACGGGTCTTTGTCGCCTTTCGGATGTTGACCGATACCGAAGATACCCGCCAGGGTGTCCATCTTATCGGCAATTGCGACAGCACAAGCTACCGGGTTGGACGGCAGTTCGTCACCCGCAAAGCGCGGCTGATACTGCTCGTTCAGGGCAACCGCCACGTCTTCCGCTTCACCATCGTGACGCGCGTAGTGCATGCCCATCACGCCCTGGGTGTCGGTAAATTCGAACACCATGTTGGTCATCAGGTCACACTTGGAGAGCAGGCCTGCGCGGGTCGCGTGGTTAACGTCGGCACCGATTTCACGAGCGATCCAGCCGGACAGCTCCGCAATACGGTCGGTCTTGTCGCGCAGCGTACCCAGCTGCTGCTGGAACAGTACGGTCTGCAGGCGTGGAAGATGATCTTCCAGACGCTTTTTACGGTCGGTGTTGAAGAAGAACTCGGCATCCGCCAGACGTGGGCGTACCACTTTCTCGTTACCGGAGATAATCTGGCTCGGATCTTTCGATTCGATGTTCGCCACGAAGATGAAGTTTGGCAGCAGTTTGCCGTCGTTGGCGTAAACCGGGAAGTACTTCTGGTCACCCTTCATGGTGTACACCAGCGCTTCAGCCGGAACGGCCAGGAATTTCTCTTCGAACTTCGCGGTCAGCACAACCGGCCATTCCACCAGCGAGGTCACTTCTTCCAGCAGGCTGTCGCTCAGATCGGCTTTACCGCCAATCTTACGCGCCGCGTCTTCCGCGTCCGCTTTGATTTTGGCTTTACGCTGTTCGTAGTCAGCAATGACCTTGCCGCGCTCCAGCAGGATTTGCGGATACTGGTCGGCATTGTCGATGGTGAATTCAGGCTCGCCCATAAAGCGGTGGCCGCGAATCACGCGATCGGACGCCACGCCCAAAATGGTCGCCGGAATAACGGTGTCGCCCAGCAGCAGGGTCACGGTGTGAACCGGACGCACGAAGTGCACGTCGGACGCGCCCCAGCGCATCAGCTTAGGAATGGGCAGCTTCGCCAGAGACGTGGCAATCATGTCCGGCAGCAGCGCTTCCGCGCTTTCGCCTTTCACGTGGGCACGATACAGCAGCCATTCGCCTTTATCGGTGGTCAGACGCTCGGCCTGATCGACGGTGATGCCGCAGCCACGCGCCCAGCCTTCCGCCGCTTTGCTAGGCTTGCCTTCCGCGTCAAACGCCTGGGCAATCGCCGGGCCACGTTTTTCGACTTCGCGATCCGGCTGAGACGCCGCCAGGTTTGCCACTTTCAGCGCCAGACGACGCGGAGCAGCAAACCACTCAATTTTACCGTGCGCCAGGCCAGCGTTATCCAGCTCGGCAGTCACGTTCGCAGCAAAAGATTCAGCCAGGCTGCGCAGGGCTTTTGGTGGCAGCTCTTCGGTGCCAATTTCCACCAGGAAAGTTTTTTCAGACATGGCCGCCTCTTATTTGTTTCGGTTGCACATCGGGAAGCCAAGGGCTTCACGGGACGCATAGTAAGCTTCTGCAACGGCTTTGGTCAGGGTACGAATACGCAGAATGTAGCGCTGACGTTCAGTCACGGAGATCGCTTTGCGGGCGTCCAGCAGGTTGAAGCTGTGGGCGGCCTTCAGAATACGCTCGTAGGCAGGCAGCGGCAGCGGAGTCTCCAGCGCCAGCAGCTGCTGCGCTTCTTTCTCATACTGCTCGAAGCAGGTGAACAGGAAGTCCACGTCCGCGTATTCGAAGTTATAGGTGGATTGTTCCACTTCGTTCTGATGGAACACGTCGCCGTAGGTGGTTTTACCCAGCGGGCCGTCGCTCCAGACCAGGTCGTAAACGCTGTCTACGCCCTGAATGTACATCGCCAGACGTTCCAGACCGTAGGTGATCTCACCGGTGATCGGCTTACATTCCAGACCGCCAACCTGCTGGAAGTAAGTGAACTGGGTCACTTCCATGCCGTTCAGCCACACTTCCCAACCCAGACCCCAGGCACCCAGCGTTGGGTTTTCCCAGTTGTCTTCCACGAAACGGATGTCGTGGATGGTGGGATCCATACCCAGCTCTTTCAGCGACCCGAGGTACAGTTCCTGAATGTTGTCGGGTGATGGCTTAATCACCACCTGGAACTGATAGTAATGCTGCAGACGGTTCGGGTTCTCACCGTAACGACCATCGGTCGGACGACGGGAAGGCTGCACATACGCGGTCGCCATTGGCTCTGGCCCCAACGCGCGCAGGCTGGTCATCGGGTGTGAAGTGCCGGCGCCGACTTCCATGTCCAAAGGTTGAACAATGGTACAGCCCTGACGAGCCCAGTAATCCTGTAAGGTCAGGATCAGGCCCTGGAAGGTCTTGGTATCAAACTTTTGCATAGTATTTCGTGCTGGATACGTGTGGTTTTAAATGGAAGGGACCAGTATACCCGCTGGCTGCAAGATATACAGTACGAAACGGGGTTGTTTAGGGAAAATTGGGAAATAAGCATTCACGCCAGGGCGCTGACGGCGTCTGGCTGTTGATTATGCGAGCAGGCTAGCGCATGGAGAGGTGTAAAAACTGGCCGTCCGCATCAAACGAGCAGACAAAGCCTTCTTTACGCGCCGTATAGCCCTTGAGCTCATAGCTGCCCTGAAAGCGCTCAAACCCGGTGAAGTTGATTTTCTGCACGTCCGAGTTATAGCGGCGTGCGGCCTGGTCCTTGCAGAGTGACTCCATATTCAGTGAACGTTCCGGGCTCATTCTGCCTTGCTGGGCTTTTTGCACTGGTGCTTCTTGTGGCGCACTGCATCCTGCCAGTATGAAAAGCAGAAAGAGTGATGCCACACGCTTCATCATCATTTTTATTACCGTCCTGGTCAGTGGCTGTTATTTTTAGTATCAACACGTTTATAGATTATGGTCAGCCATTCTGCGAATCTCGCGGTCTCCCGGCAAGCCTGCGAATAAAACTCAGAATTTTCCAAACGAAGACTTTTGGACAATGGGAGTCACATTCACTTTACAGGGAATACGAGGAACTGATGCCGTCAAAAATTAACTGGATTGATAACCTGCGAGGAATAGCGTGTCTGATGGTGGTCATGATCCACACGACGACCTGGTACGTCACGAACGCCCACAGCATCAGCCCCGTTAACTGGGATATCGCCAATATTCTCAACTCTGCGTCGCGCGTCAGCGTGCCGCTGTTCTTCATGATTTCTGGCTTTCTCTTTTTTGGCGAACGCAGCGCGCAGCCGCGGCACTTCATCCGCATCGCAGCCTGCCTGGGGTTCTACAGCGCCGTTGCCCTGCTCTATATCACCCTGTTCACCTCCATTAACGCCGGGTTATCCCTCAAATATTTGCTGCAAAAGCCGGTGTTCTACCACCTGTGGTTCTTCTTCGCCATTATCGTGATCTATCTGGTCTCTCCGCTCATTCAGGTGAAAAACGTCAGCGGGAAAATGCTTCTGGCCCTGATGGTGGTGATTGGCATTGTCGCCAACCCGAATACGGTCTCGCAGAAAATCGACGGATTTGAGTGGCTGCCGGTGAACCTCTATATCAACGGCGATACCTTCTATTACGTGCTTTACGGCATGCTGGGGCGCGCCATCGGGATGATGGACACGCAAAAACGCGGTCTGAACTGGCTCTGCGGGGCACTGTTTATCGCCGGCGTGGCGGTGATTTCACGCGGGACGCTGCATGAGCTGCAGTGGCGCGGTAATTTTGCCGATACCTGGTATCTCTACTGCGGGCCGATGGTCTTTATCTGTGCCGTATCGCTGCTCACGCTCGTTAAAAACACCCTGAATGCGCGTCCCCTTCCCGTACTGAGCGTCATTTCACGACACTCTCTCGGGATTTACGGTTTTCACGCGCTGGTGATCCACGCGCTTCGGACAAGAGGGGTTGAACTAAAAACCTGGCCGGTGCTGGATATCATCTGGATTTTTGCCGCGACCCTGGCGATCAGCCTGCTGCTGTCGATGCTGCTGCAAAAAATAGACGTTCGCCGCTTCGTCAGCTAACGCTTCGCTGCCGGGCGCGATGGTACTGGCGCGGGGAGGAAAACCCTGCCGCCAGGGAAGCCTGCTCCACGCCGCGCCCCTGCAATAGCCACTGTTCCGCCACCGCCAGACGCAGCTGCTCCAGATAATCGCGGACACTAATGCCTAAATGAGTCTGGAAAAGCCGGGTAAGATGGCGCGGGCTGACGTGCGCCAGCGCGGCGATATCAGGCAAGCTCCACGCTTTTTGCGGCTCGGCGGTGAGCGCATCCTGCGCCCGATGAATCGCCGGATGAAGATGATTGCGGTAGCGTAGCCACGGGGAGAGCTGGGGATCGTCACCAGAACGGCGGAACCACACCACCATCTCGCGCGCCACATTCAGCGCCTTTTCGGGGCCGCACAGGCGGTTAATCATATGCAGCGCCAGATCGATGCCCGATGTGATCCCCGCGCTGGTCCAGATGTTCTCGTCCTGCACAAAGATGCGGTTTTCTTTAATCGTCGCCGTAGGGGCCGCGGTGCGTAAACGGCTGATAACGTCATGGTGAGTTGTGCACTGTTTGTTATTCAGCAGGCCCGATTTCGCCGCCAGCAGCGCGCCAGAACAGACGCACATCACCGTGATATCCCGGCGCTGAATAATCGGCTGCAGGCGCATCAGCCAGTGCTGTATCCGTAACGCCTGCGGCGTCGAAAACTGAGAGCGGGAGTCGCTCACGCCGGGCAATACCAGCAGGCTCCCCTCGGGAAGACGTTCCGGCAGCGGCTGAATGCCGCTCATCGTCAGGCCTATCGACGTCGGCACGTCAGGTTGCGGGCCAATGTAATGCAGACGAAACGCGTCGCCAGCCAGCACAAAGGTTTCTGCCGGGCCCGTCATATCTAATGACAGCACCCCGGGCAACATCACGAACCAGACGTCGATGGGCATTACAGTGACTCCAGCGTCTCCGCTACCGTTTTAATGTCGGCAAAACGCCCGGACAGTACCGTTTCGGTACGGTGGCGAATGTCCGCTGCGCTAAGGGTAATGCCCTTGTAGGTCATGGGGAACGTCAGCGTTGCCTCGCTCACAAAGGTCACAGCATAACCCAGATCGGATGCCACCCGGGCGGTGGTTTCACAGCATTGCTCCGTGCGAATGCCGCAGATAATCACACTATTGATATCACGCTCGCGCAGCCAGCGATCGAGCCCGGTATCCGTGAAGGCATTATGGACGTGTTTCTGGAAAACCACATCCGGCTGATGACGCAAAAAGGCCATCGGTTTGACATAGCCGCTTTCCAGCGTAAATGGGCCGTCTTCATCCACATGAAAAATATCAACGACCGGAATACCGCGCGCCTGGCAGCCTTCAATCAGCCCCAGCATCGCCTGCTGAAAAGCGGGAATGTCATCCTCCTGCCAGTAATTGCGGTGATGGAAGGACTGCTGAGTATCAATGTTGATGAGTGCAATGCGTGACATGATGGTTCTCCTCGCCAGTGGGTGTGACACCATACTGGCAAGGAAAGGAAGGCACGCACAGACCAAAAAAGGACATCCTCGTGCCTCTCCCGGACAAGCGAATTTACGTCATCAGCGGCAGCAGCTGCTGGTAGATTTTGCGGAACACGTCGCGCCTTTCCGCGTACCGCGCGTGGCGCGCCGCGTCAGGCAAATGTGCCTGTTCAAGCGTAAGCTGCGGCAGCAGTTGTGAAACCGGTTTTTCCGGGTTCATAGCAATCTGCGCCAGACGCGCGGCGCCGAGCGCGGGGCCAACATCGCCACCGGTGCGGAAATCCAGCTGCAAGCCGCTGATGTCCGACAGCATTTGTCGCCAGTAAGGGCTTCGCGCACCGCCGCCAATCAGGGTGACGCTTGCGGGTTTCAGGCCGCAGTCGTGAACCACGTCCATTCCGTCAGCCAGCGCATATCCGACGCCTTCGAGAACCGCACGCGCCAGTTCTGCCGGACCATGCTGATGGGTTAAGCCAAAGAACACCCCTTTCGCTTCAGGGTTGTTGTGTGGCGTACGCTCGCCGGACAGATACGGTAAAAACCAGACGGTACCGGCATTTTCATCCGCCTGCTGTGCTGCGGCAATCAACGCAGGAACATCGGCCATCCCGGTCAGCTTCGCCGCCCAGTCCAGGCACGACGCTGCACTCAGCATCACCGACATCAAATGCCATTTTCCTGGCAGCGCATGACAGAAACTGTGCACCGCGCTTTCGGGATTGCTGCGATAGCCGTCACTGACGGCAAAATAGACGCCAGACGTTCCCAGCGACAGCATCGCTTGACCTGCCTCAACCATGCCGACGCCCACGGCCCCTGCGGCATTGTCACCGCCCCCGGCAACCACCGGCACGGCAGACATATTCCAGCGTTCCGCAACGTCCGGCAGCAACATGCCTGTTACCTCGCTACCTTCGAACAGGGCGGGCATGTGTTCACGGGTCAAATGGCAGGCATCCAGCATCGCCTCGCTCCAGTCGCGTTTCGCCACGTCGAGCCACATCGTGCCGGCGGCATCAGACATGTCGGAGGCAAAATCGCCCGTCATGCGAAAACGCAGATAGTCTTTCGGCAGCAGGACTTTCGCCACCTGCCGGAAAATCTCCGGCTCGTGTCGCTGCACCCACAGAAGCTTAGGCGCGGTAAAGCCGGGCATCATCAGGTTGCCGGTGATCGCGCGGGAAGTGGGTACGCGTTCCTCAAGAAGCGCACACTCTTCTGCACAGCGGCCGTCATTCCAGAGGATCGCAGGACGCAACACGCGATGCTCGCTGTCCAGCAAGGTTGCACCGTGCATTTGCCCGGCAATCCCCAGCGCTTTCACGTCACGCAGAGAATGCTGTTCACCTAACGCCTTGATTGCACGATCCGTTGCCTGCCACCACTGCTCCGGGTCCTGTTCCGACCACAGCGGATGCGGACGTGAAACCTGCAGCTTTTCAGTCTGCGTTGCTAACACCTCGCCCTGCTCGCTTAACAGGATGGCTTTCACACCCGATGTGCCCAGATCGATCCCGATATACATATAGTGGATTCCTTAAGTGAAAATGCCCGGTGGCGCTGAGCTTACCGGGCCTACAAGCTGGATGCCGTTATTTATCGAACAGGTAGTGATTGACCAGATTTTCCAGCAGCTCCTGGTGCCCGCTCTGGTGCTGCGGCGCCAGCTGATGGTGTTCAGCGTACTTCGCGATTTCCGCAAGTGATAACTGACCTTTCAAAATTTGCTGGCCAAGCTCACTGTTCCAGCCGCTGTAACGCTTCGCCACGCGTTTATCGAGCTCGCCGTCTTCAATCATACGTGCCGCTACCTTCAGCGCCAGCGCCATGGTGTCCATCGCGCCAATGTGGC
The DNA here is from genome assembly GCF_020733125.1 of Enterobacter cloacae complex sp. 2021EL-01169. Taxonomy (NCBI): domain Bacteria; kingdom Pseudomonadati; phylum Pseudomonadota; class Gammaproteobacteria; order Enterobacterales; family Enterobacteriaceae; genus Enterobacter; species Enterobacter cloacae complex sp. 2021EL-01169. Next base: position 220,733 of record NZ_JAJFTC010000006.1, on the reverse strand, counting down.
CGTAGAACAGATCGTATTTGTCGGTGCTCTGGCGACGCACCTTGGCGTCAAAGTTCAGGCCGCCGGTAGTGAAGCCGCCCGCTTTGATGATTTCATACATCACCAGCGCATTCTCTTCCACGCTGTTCGGGAACTGGTCGGTATCCCAGCCCAGCTGCGGGTCGCCGCGGTTCGCATCGACCGAGCCGAAGATGCCCAGCGCAATCGCCGACGCGATCTCGTGGTGGAAAGAGTGGCCCGCCAGCGTGGCGTGGTTGGCCTCAATGTTCACTTTAATCTCTTTTTCCAGACCGAACTGCTTCAGGAAGCCATACACCGTCGCCACGTCGTAGTCATACTGGTGCTTCGTCGGCTCCTGCGGCTTCGGCTCAATCAACAGCGTGCCGCGGAAGCCAATTTTGTGCTTGTGGTCGACAACCATCTGCATAAAGCGGCCAATCTGCTCGCGCTCCTGACGCAGATCGGTGTTGAGCAGGGTTTCATAGCCTTCACGGCCTCCCCACAGGACATAGTTTTCGCCACCCAGCTGATGCGTGGCGTTCATTGCCGTCACCACCTGCGTGGCCGCCCAGCTAAACACTTCCGGATCCGGGTTGGTTGCCGCACCTGCGCCGTAGCGTGGGTTAGTGAAGCAGTTTGCCGTGCCCCACAGCAGCTTCACGCCGCTTTGCTGCTGTTTTGCCGCCAGTACATCCACCATCTGCGCAAAGTTGTTCAGATACTCTTTCAGCGATGCGCCTTCCGGCGACACGTCGACGTCATGGAAGCAGTAGTACGGCACGTTCAGCTTGTGGAAGAACTCAAACGCCACATCGGCTTTGCGTTTCGCCAGCTCGATGGCCTCACCCGGCTGCTGCCACGGGCGGTCAAAGGAGCCCACGCCGAACATATCGGCGCCGTTCCAGCAGAAGGTATGCCAGTAACAGGCGGCAAAGCGCAGATGATCTTCCATGCGCTTACCCAGCACCAGCTCATCCGGGTTGTAGTGACGAAATGCTAAAGGATTGGTCGTTTTCGGGCCTTCGTAACGAACACGATCGAGTTGGTCGAAATAAGCTTGCATATTGAGCTCCATAATCAGGGTATGCGGCGAGTCGTTGATACAGGAGTAATAGTGAATAGACATTTTGGGTTGCTCAATTACGTTATTTCACACTGCTATTGAGAGAATGCACAACTGTGCGCTGGCTCGCAAAATAATGCGCAGGCAAACTATTTTTCGGCGCGGATTCCAGAATCAAATGTAATTAAGACGTTACGTATTTTAAAATCCGATCGCGGTCATAAATTCAGAAATAAACCAAATATCATAATGAGAAGATAAAAATCTGTAATTGCCAGCCTGCCTTTCCGCGTTAAAAATTTGCTGCGTCCCAGCAGTGAATGTTTCTTTTATCTCAGCAACACATACCCCTACAAAAAGGCCTAATAATTATGAAGATAAAGAACCTGACCCTAACGCTCTGCGCCACGCTCCTTCTGGCAAGCTTTGCAGGACATGCCAAAGAGGTCAAAATTGGCATGGCGATTGACGACCTTCGTCTGGAGCGCTGGCAAAAAGATCGCGATATTTTTGTCAAAAAAGCGGAATCACTCGGTGCGAATGTGTTTGTTCAGTCAGCTAACGGCAACGAAGAAACGCAAATGTCGCAGATCGAGAATATGATTAACCGTGGCGTCGATGTGCTGGTCATTATCCCCTATAACGGCCAGGTATTAAGTAACGTAGTGAAAGAAGCCAAACAAGAAGGCATAAAAGTGCTGGCCTATGACCGCATGATTAATAATGCGGACATTGATTATTATATTTCGTTCGACAATGAAAAAGTCGGCGAATTACAGGCACAAAGCCTGATCGACAAAGTGCCTCAGGGCAATTATTTCCTGATGGGCGGCTCGCCGGTAGATAACAACGCCAAGCTGTTCCGCGAAGGGCAAATGAAGGTCCTTAAACCGTACATCGATAACGGGAAAATAAAAGTGGTTGGCGATCAGTGGGCCGACGGATGGTTACCCGAAAACGCCCTGAAGATTATGGAAAACGCGCTGACGGCCAACAACAACAAAATTGACGCGGTTGTGGCCTCCAACGATGCCACCGCAGGCGGTGCGATTCAGGCCCTGAGCGCCCAGGGGCTGGCGGGTAAAGTCGCCATTTCAGGGCAAGATGCCGATCTGGCTGGCGTAAAACGTATTATCGCCGGCACCCAAACCATGACGGTCTACAAACCGATTACCGAGTTGGCCAATACGGCGGCGGAAATCGCCGTGGAACTGGGCAACGGTAAGCAACCAAAAGCAGACGCCACGCTGAATAACGGGCTGAAAGACGTTCCGGCTCGCCTGCTCACCCCTATTGAAGTCAATAAAGAGAACATTGACGCCACCGTCATTAAGGACGGTTTCCACAAGAAGAGCGAACTGTAATCCGGCGCGGCCCCTGCTCTGCGGGGGCGCATCACGTTGCACTGTTCTTTCCTCGGGTTATGTGGAGCAGTTATGCCTTATTTACTTGAAATGAAAAGCATCACCAAGCGCTTCGGCACGGTAAAAGCCGTCGACAACGTCAGTCTCCGGCTAAACCCCGGCGAAGTGGTATCGCTGTGTGGCGAGAACGGTTCAGGCAAGTCAACGCTGATGAAAGTGCTGTGTGGGATCTACCCGCACGGTAGCTACGAAGGCGAAATCGTCTTTGCCGGCGAAGTGATCCAGGCAACTCACATTCGCGATACCGAACGCAAAGGTATCGCCATCATCCACCAGGAACTGGCGCTGGTGAAACATCTCACCGTGCTGGAGAACATTTTCCTCGGAGCCGAAATCTCCCGCCACGGCGTGCTGGATTACGACACCATGACGCTCCGCTGTGAAAAGCTGCTGGCGCAGGTGAGCCTCCACATTTCACCGGATACCCGCGTGGGCGACCTGGGCCTGGGGCAACAGCAGCTGGTTGAAATCGCTAAAGCGCTCAATAAGCAGGTCAGGCTGCTGATCCTCGATGAGCCAACGGCCTCGCTCACCGAACAGGAAACCGCGGTTCTGCTCAATATCATCCGCGATCTGCAAAACCACGGCATCGCCTGTATCTACATTTCGCACAAGCTGAACGAGGTTAAAGCCATTTCGGACACCATCTGCGTGATCCGCGATGGGCAACACATCGGCACGCGTGAAGCCGCGGGCATGAGCGAAGATGACATCATCACCATGATGGTGGGGCGCGAGCTGACGGCGCTCTACCCGAATGAGCCTCACACCAAAGGTGATGAAGTGCTGCGCGTGGAAAACCTGACCGCGTGGCACCCCGTTAACCGCCACATCAAGCGCGTCAATAACGTCTCGTTTTCTCTGCACAGCGGCGAAATTCTCGGTATTGCCGGGTTAGTCGGCGCCGGGCGCACGGAGGCCGTACAGTGTCTGTTTGGCGTATGGCCGGGGCGCTGGGAGGGCACGATTTATATCGACGGCCAGCCGGTGAAAATCGACAACTGCCAGCAGGCGATTGCCCACGGCATTGCTATGGTGCCGGAAGACCGCAAAAAGGACGGCATCGTGCCGGTCATGGCAGTGGGGAAAAACATTACGCTTGCGGCACTCGATCGCTTCTCCGGCGCGCTGAGCAGCCTTGACGATGCCGCCGAGCAGCAGTGCATCCTCCAGTCGCTTGCCCGTCTGAAGGTCAAAACCTCCTCACCGGAACTGGCCATTGGCCGCCTGAGCGGCGGCAACCAGCAGAAGGCGATTCTGGCGCGCTGCCTGCTGCTCAACCCGCGCATATTAATCCTCGATGAGCCCACGCGCGGGATTGATATCGGTGCCAAATATGAAATCTACAAACTGATTAATCAGCTTGTACAGCAAGGGATTGCCGTCATTGTTATTTCGTCTGAGTTACCCGAAGTGCTCGGCCTGAGCGACCGTGTGCTGGTTATGCACGAGGGAAAACTGAAAGCCAACCTGATTAACCAGAACCTGACGCAGGAGCAGGTGATGGAAGCCGCTTTAAGGAGCGAACGTCATGTCGAAAAGCAATCCGTCTGATATCAAAGTCGCCGTTCCGACGCCCGGTGCGTTCGCAGGGCTAAAAGCGCTGAACCTGCAGGTGTTCGTGATGATCGCGGCCATTATCGTCATCATGCTCTTTTTTACCTGGATGACGGATGGCTCGTACCTGAGCGCGCGTAACGTCTCCAACCTGCTCCGCCAGACCGCTATCACCGGCATTCTGGCCGTGGGCATGGTGTTCGTGATTATCTCCGCGGAAATCGATCTGTCGGTCGGCTCGATGATGGGGCTCCTCGGCGGCGTGGCGGCCATTTTTGACGTCTGGCTCGGCTGGCCGCTGCCGCTTACCGTGGCAGTCACGCTGGTGCTGGGTCTGGTTCTGGGGGCCTGGAACGGCTGGTGGGTAGCCTACCGTAAAGTGCCGTCGTTCATTGTCACCCTGGCGGGGATGCTGGCCTTCCGCGGGATCTTAATCGGCATCACCAACGGTACCACCGTCTCCCCGACCAGCGCGGCCATGTCGCAGATTGGTCAAAGCTATCTCCCGGATGGCGTGGGCTTTACCATCGGCGTGGCGGGGTTGCTGGCGTTTGTCGCGTGGCAGTGGCGTGGACGCATGCGCCGTCAGGCGCTGGGGCTGGCGTCGCCAGCATCAACCTCGGTGGTGGGACGTCAGGCGCTGACGGCGGTCATTGTGCTGGGCGCCATCTGGCTTCTGAATGACTATCGCGGCGTTCCGACGCCGGTGCTGCTGCTGGCGCTTTTGCTGCTGGGCGGCATGTTTATGGCGACGCGCACCGCGTTTGGCCGCCGTATTTATGCCATCGGCGGCAACCTTGAGGCTGCCCGTTTGTCGGGGATTAACGTCGAACGCACCAAACTCGCGGTCTTCGCCATTAACGGCCTGATGGTCGCCATCGCCGGGCTGATCCTCAGCTCGCGTCTGGGGGCCGGTTCACCCTCCGCGGGCAACATCGCCGAGCTGGATGCTATCGCCGCCTGCGTTATTGGCGGTACCAGCCTCGCAGGGGGTATCGGCAGCGTCGCGGGCGCGGTGATGGGGGCATTTATCATGGCGTCGTTGGATAACGGGATGAGTATGATGGACGTCCCGACGTTTTGGCAGTATATCGTCAAGGGAGCCATTCTTTTACTGGCAGTCTGGATGGACTCGGCCACCAAGCGACGGGCCTGATAACGGTATTGTGACTTAATTGGGAAGTGAGCCATGTTTGAAAAGCGTCACCGCATTACGTTGTTATTCAATGCCAACAAAGCCTATGACCGTCAGGTGGTAGAAGGCGTGGGTGAATATTTGCAGGCGTCGCAATCCGAATGGGATATTTTTATTGAAGAAGATTTCCGCACCCGTCTGGAGAACATTAAAGACTGGCTGGGCGATGGCGTCATCGCCGACTATGACGACCCCGTCATTGAACAGCTGCTGACCGACGTCGACGTGCCGATCGTGGGCGTCGGCGGCTCCTACCACTCGCCCGAACACTATCCGCCGGTTCACTATATTGCCACCGATAACCATGCCCTGGTCGAAGCCGCGTTTCTCCATTTAAAAGAGAAAGGCGTCCACCGCTTCGCGTTTTATGGTTTACCCGCCACCAGCGGCAAGCGCTGGGCCGTTGAGCGTGAACACGCATTTTGCCAGCTGGTCGCGCAGGAGAAGTATCGCGGCGTGGTCTATCAGGGGCTGGAAACCGCCCCGGAAAACTGGCAGCACGCGCAGAACCGTCTCGCTGACTGGCTGCAAACGCTGCCGCCGCAAACCGGGATTATTGCCGTAACGGACGCCCGCGCCCGCCACGTGCTGCAGGTCTGCGAACACTTACACATTCCGGTGCCCGAAAAGCTGTGCGTGATTGGCATTGATAACGAAGAGCTTACCCGCTATCTGTCCCGCGTGGCGCTCTCTTCCGTGGCTCAGGGCACGCGTCAAATGGGCTATCAGGCGGCGAAGCTGCTGCACCGTCTGCTGGATAAAGAATCTCTGCCGCTTCAGCGCCTGCTGGTGCCACCGGTTCGCGTCGTGGAACGTCGCTCGACCGATTATCGCTCCTTAAGCGACCCGGCCGTCATTCAGGCCATGCACTATATTCGCAACCACGCCTGCAAAGGGATTAAGGTCGATCAGGTGCTGGATTCGGTGGGCATTTCGCGTTCGAATCTGGAGAAGCGTTTTAAAGAAGAGGTGGGTGAAACCATTCATGCCGTCATCCATGCTGAAAAGCTGGAGAAAGCACGCAGCCTGCTCGTTTCCACGTCGCTGTCGATCAACGAAATCTCGCAGATGTGCGGTTACCCGTCTCTGCAATATTTCTACTCGGTGTTCCGCAAAGAGTATGACACCACGCCGAAGGAGTATCGGGATCGCCACAGCGAGGTGCTGATCTAGAAAAGAAAACGCCTTCCAGTGGAAGGCGTTTTTTTGAGATTACATATGAGCGGCGATTAAGCGCTGGTTATCCTGGTACATGGCGAACAGATAGTTGTTATAGCTCTGTCCCTTCGTCGAATACCCTTTCAGCTTGTGGATCATCGTACTGGCCGTCACTTCCTGGTCCGCTTTACGCAGCTGAGCGCGTGATTTACGGAACGATGAGTAGGCCGGGTGCGTGTTCAGATTCACCACATAGGCGTTCACGGAATCCTTCACGGATTCAAACTGCGAATAGCCTTTCACCTTGCCAGGCGCATTCGTACAACGACCTTTCACGCATTTCATGCCGAAAAGGTTGTTGTTGTTACGCGCTAGCTTAGACGTTCCCCAGCCGCTTTCGGCTGCAGCCATGGTCGCAACCATGCTGCCCGGGATGATATCCACACGCTCAAGGAGAGCATTCCACGGCACACGACGCGTGTTCCCGTTCCAGCTCAGCTTGTAGCGCTTCGTGATATCTTTCAGACGCGCGCGCTCGGATGGCGACCAGCGGCTATCGTACTGTTTGGAAATCAGCCAGTTACGATCCGCAGTAATCGCGGCATTTTGACTCGTGATGTAAGGCATTACCGTCCGGAGAAACGCTTTTTTCCTTGGTGTTCCGGAAGGGTATTTTCGCAAATCAGGAAGTGAACTACTCTTTGCACTATTGCGAGAATACTCTTGTTTACTGCTAACCTTACTACTTGTCGTCTTTATTACGTGGGCTTTCTTACTCGTTGTATCCGTGTGCGTCTTCGCAAGCACCCCACCCGAAAATGCCGTGGTGAGTAACATGAGTATCGCAGCCCCATATCGTCGAATGGGAGTCGATATCATTAGGTCTCCTGGTCGGATGTAATCATCCCAACACCTTATTTTTTTCACAAATTTGAGAGCGGAATCTCAAATCATATCAAAAATAGACTTCAAGAGCACGTATAGAAATAGTCCAATTCCGAAACTATGTCACCTGAAACTTGCTCATAAAAACATCATTTCTGGAAAAATGTGTGCGTTATCGCAGATAACTGCCTAATTTTGCGCAAGATCACTCATCCTCACGCATCCTCCTGGCAGAAAGCGACAGGGGATGAGTTTTTCCCGCCCGCCTGCTGGCACACTGGTCAAAAAATCCGCGACAGGAACCAGGAATGAAACGCACCGCAATAGCCTTTCTGATGTTACCCGCACTGGCGCATGCCGACTGGTCATCGCCGGGGTTTGACGCATTTCGCGCCGAAGGCACCGGGATTTTCACCAGCCAGGCAAAGCTTGCGAAGGGTACGCGTCCTCTTACGCTCAGTTTTGACAAGACGTGCTGGCAGCCCACAGGCGCGATAAAACTCAATGAGATGCTGTCGCTCAAGCCCTGTGACGGCACACCGCCGCAGTGGCGCCTTTTCCGCGACGGTGAATACCAGATGCGGATTGATACACGCTCCGGCACGCCCACCCTGCTGCTGGCGGTTCAGAGCGCGACAGAACAGCCGGTGGCCAACGTTATCCGCCAGTGTCCGAAGTGGGACGGTAAGCCGCTGACGCTGGACGTCAGCCATACCTTCCCGGAAGGCTCCGTCGTGCGCGATTTCTACAGTAAACAGACGGTGACCGTACAAGGTGGAAAAATCACCCTGCAGCCAGCCGCCAACAGTAACGGCCTGCTGCTGCTTGAGCGCGCTGAAACCGACAGGCCTGCGCCGTTTAGCTGGCAAAACGCCACCGTCTATTTTGTACTGACTGACCGCTATGTGAATGGTGATCCGAGCAACGACAACAGCTACGGCCGCCACAAAGACGGCATGCAGGAGATTGGTACATTCCACGGCGGGGATCTCAAGGGACTGACCAGCAAGCTCGATTACCTGCAGCAGCTGGGGGTGAATGCGCTCTGGATAAGCTCCCCGCTTGAGCAGATCCACGGCTGGGTAGGCGGCGGCACCAAAGGTGATTTCCCGCATTATGCCTACCACGGCTACTACACCCAGGACTGGACAACGCTCGACGCCAACATGGGCACCGGGGATGACCTGCGTCAGCTTGTTGATGAAGCGCATAAGCGCGGCATTCGCATCCTGTTTGATATCGTCATGAACCACACGGGCTACGCGACGCTTGCGGACATGCAGGCGTATCAGTTTGGCGCCCTGTACCTGCAGGGTGATGAGCTGAAAAAGACGCTTGGAGACCACTGGACGGACTGGAAGCCTGGCGCAGGCCAGACCTGGCATAGCTTCAACGACTACATCAACTTCAGCGACAAAGCCGCATGGGAAAAATGGTGGGGTAAAAAGTGGATCCGCACCGACATCGGTGATTACGACAACCCCGGCTTCGATGATTTAACGATGTCGCTGGCGTTTCTGCCCGACCTGAAAACGGAATCCACCGCCCCTTCCGGGCTACCCAATTTCTACCAACACAAACCCGATACCCACGCGAAAGCTATTCCGGGCTATACCCCGCGCGATTACCTGACCCACTGGCTCAGCCAGTGGGTACGTGACTACGGCATCGACGGTTTCCGCGTGGATACCGCGAAGCACGTTGAGCTTGCGGCCTGGCAGCAGCTGAAAGACCAGGCAAGCCAGGCGCTGGCCGCCTGGAAAGGCGCTCACCCGGACAAAAAGCTCGACAACGCACCGTTCTGGATGACCGGCGAATCCTGGGGTCACGGAGTGATGCAGAGCGATTATTACCGCCACGGCTTCGACGCGATGATCAACTTTGATTATCAGGAGCAGGCGGCGAAAGCGGTAAATTGCCTGGCCGATATGGATCTCACCTGGCAGCAGATGGCGGAGAAGCTGCAAAGCTTCAATGTGCTGAGCTACCTCTCATCACACGATACGCGTCTGTTCCGCGAAGGGGGCCAGCGCGCGGCGGAGCTGCTCCTGCTGGCACCGGGCAGCGTGCAAATCTATTACGGGGATGAGTCCGAGCGTCCGTTCGGGCCGACAGGCTCCGACCCGCTGCAGGGCACCCGCTCGGATATGAACTGGCAGGACGTCACGGGCAAGCAGGCCTTAACCGTCGCCCACTGGCAAACGCTGGGTCAGTTCCGCGCCCGCCACCCGGCGATTGGTGAAGGCAAGCAAACCACGCTGTCGCTGAAAGAGGGGTATGGATTCGTACGTGAACATGATGGCGATAAGGTGATGGTCGTGTGGGCGGGGAATCAGTAGATCATACCCCTCACCCTAACCCTCTCCCCATGGGGAGAGGGGAGAAGCTCCAGAACTATTCACTACACAAATCCACTCCCGCCCTATAAAACCACAAATCCGACCACACCACCCGATTTGCACCAACACGGTGCTAGCGTTATGGTTACCCACTTTCAAAATAAGCTCGACAGATCACCTGCTATGACGTTTTCACTTTTCGGCGACAAATTTACCCGCCATTCAGGCATTACTCGCCTGATGGAGGACCTCAACGACGGGCTGCGCACACCGGGCGCAATCATGCTCGGCGGCGGAAACCCGGCTCAAATCCCGGAGATGAATACCTATTTCCAGACCCTGCTCGCTCAGATGCTGGAAAGCGGCAAAGCAACCGATGCGCTTTGCAATTACGACGGCCCGCAGGGGAAAACCGAGCTGCTGGCACTCCTCGCCGAAATGCTGCGTGACGAGCTGGGCTGGGATATCGAACCACAGAATATTGCACTGACAAACGGCAGCCAGAGCGCGTTTTTCTACTTGTTTAACCTCTTCGCAGGGCGTCGCGCGGACGGCACCACCAAAAAAGTGCTGTTTCCGCTGGCGCCGGAGTATATCGGCTATGCCGATTCCGGCCTGGAAGAGGATCTGTTCGTCTCTGCGCGCCCGAACATCGAGCTGCTGCCGGAAGGCCAGTTCAAATATCACGTCGATTTTGAACACCTGCATATTGGCGAAGAGACGGGCATGATCTGCGTATCGCGCCCGACTAACCCAACGGGCAACGTGATCACCGATGACGAACTGATGAAGCTGGATGCGCTGGCCAATCAGCACGGTATTCCGCTGGTGATCGATAACGCCTACGGCGTGCCGTTCCCGGGCATCATCTTCAGCGAAGCACGTCCGCTGTGGAACCCGAACATTGTCCTGTGCATGAGCCTCTCTAAGCTGGGTCTGCCGGGCAGCCGCTGCGGCATCATCATCGCCAATGAGAAAATCATCACCGCCATCACCAATATGAACGGCATTATCAGCCTTTCTCCGGGCGGCATTGGCCCGGCGATGATGTGCGAGATGATCAAACGCAAGGACCTGCTGCGTCTGTCGAATGACGTAATCAAGCCTTTCTACTACCAGCGCGTTCAGGAGACGATTGCGACACTTCGTCGCTATTTGCCGGAAGAACGCTGCCTTATCCACAAACCGGAAGGGGCGATTTTCCTGTGGCTGTGGTTTAAGGATTTACCTATCTCCACCGAACTGCTTTACCAGCGACTGAAAAAGCGCGGCGTACTGATGGTGCCGGGCGATTATTTCTTCCCGGGTCTGGATAAGCCATGGCCGCATACCCATCAGTGCATGCGCATGAACTACGTCCCCGACCCGGAAAAAATCGAAGCGGGTGTTAAAATTCTCGCCGAAGAGATCGAAAAAGCCTGGCAAGAAGGCAATTGTTAAAAAATAAGGCTCTTCAAATGAAGAGCCTTATTTTTCCGTGATCTGAATCTTATATTAAGGATATATCCTGTAGCGCTTCATTTATCATTCCCATTGAGTTTTCTTAGGAATATTCCTTTAATTTAGGCTCGCTAACCACCCTCTCAATAATTAAGCAAAAATTAAATATGCTAACTTATTGTTATTTTAAATAACCCTCTTCAACGCAGCAAAATACCTTCCTGAGTCGCTTTCATGCATATTTAAAAATACTGCATATACTCACTAATACGCCGCTCGGCGTTCTTTTGCGTGGAGTATTCATATGCTACCTAATAATGTTAGTCGCATCAGCGCTATTGCTGTTGCGGTACTGCTCGCGTTCTCTCTTTCTGCCTGTAGTGGAAGCGGTGGCGGATCTCACTCAACGGCCAAAAATAACCCTGCGACGGGAAGCAGCAGCGGCTCAGATGATGGAAGTGGCACAACCGCGAGCAATGGCGGTTCGGGCAGCAACGGATCGGGCACCGGAACGGGTTCAGGTACCGGGACAGGCGCTGGCGGCGGAACGGGTTCTGGTTCAGGTTCAGGCTCAGGCTCAGGCTCAGGCTCAGGCTCAGGAGGCAGTGGAGGAACCACTACCGCAGGCGTAAATACGATACTGGGTGATGCCGGTAAAACCGTGACCAGCGTCGGATCCACTGTGGATAGCCTCGGAAGCCAGCTTCCGACAAATAATCCCGTCACGTCAACCGTCTCAACCACCGTCAGCGGTGTTGGCAGTGCCGTGTCCACCGTGGGGGCAGGCGTCACGACTGGCGTTGGCGATCCAAACAACCCGAACGGTGTGGGTACCACGGTTAAAGGCGTGACCACGTCGGTCACCTCCCTCGGCAATACCGTTTCAACGGTAGGCACGGGCCTGGCGAGTTCCACTTCCGGAACCCCGGTCAGCGGCGTAACCGGCCTGACGGGCAGCGTGGTAAACAGTACCGGGCAACTGGTCAGTAACACCGGCACGGGTCTCACCAACACGGTAAGCAGCCCTGCTGTCACTCAGGTAACAACCGATACCACGACCCTGGCTAACAAGACGCTGGGCGGAGTACAAGGCGTGACGCAAACCGTAGGCACCACAACGGGTCTCGGCACACCGGTTAACGGTCTGCTGACCCAGGTGGGTGGCACCGTCAGCGGCGTGGGGACCAACATTAGCAGCAGCAATAGCGGGCTTAGCGGTGTCGGTCAGGTCGTTCAAAATGTCGGCCAGACGGTCACGGATAGCGGTACGCTAGTGAAACCCACATCAACCACCGGAGGCAGCGGCACAGGATCTCTGACGGCCGATGCCAATGTGACAGCCACAAACAATAGCCTGAGCACAACGGTCAATACCACCCTCAATACGCTGACTGCGGGTGTAACAGCCAATGCAGGCACAACCCAAAACACATCTACGACAAACCCGATTAACGGGCTCAACACGTTAACCTCGAGCCTACTGACGCCAAAACAGTAATCCTTTTACTGCCTGTCTGCGCCCCTGGTTCAGGGGCGCTTTATTCAGCGACATTCACCCCAACCGGGGATGACGAACAGGGATAGCGCGATGAAACACCACTTCCTTTTTTCGCTGACGGGGCTGGTTGTGCTGAGCATGGCCCGCGCCGATACTCTGCCCTCTATTATTAACCCCGATAACCCGGCGCAAGTTTCTCGTAACGTTGCCCCCGAACAGACTGAGGCCGCGCCACAGCCGAACGTCAAAATAGAAAAACCGAAGTCAACGCTGACGCCTGAAACGCCCATTACCATTCATCATATTCAGTTTATTGGCGGCACGCGTTATCCCTTGAAGGAATTACTTCAGCCCTTCAGGCCTTACGCTGGAAAAACCGTGCCGCTAAAAACGCTTACGGGGCTGGTAAATGATATTACGGAACGCTATAAGGCCGACGGTTTTCCACTCTCTTATGCCTGGCTGCCCGATAATAATTTCCAGCAGGGCAATATTAAAATTGTTCTGGTTGAAGGCTATGTCGCTCATAGCGACATCACCAGTAATAACCCGCATATCGCCGAACGTCTTAAACGTTTATCCGAAAAAATCATGGCGGAAAAACCGCTGTCTCAGGATACGTTCGATCGCTACAGCCAGCTGATGACGCGCACCCCGAACGTTCCGGTTACGGCTAACGCGCAGCTGCCAACCAATATCTATGGCGCGGCGGCGATGCAAATCACCGGCAACCAGGAGCGGAGCTGGAATATCGCGTCGACGATTGATACCCGTAAAGGGCAAGATTTAATGATGCTGAACGGCACGCTCAGCAACATGACAAGCTATGGCGATCAGCTTGGCGTGGCCACGCTTGTGCCGTTAGATAGCAACACGCGAAAAAATTATGTCGGCCTGAACTGGCAGCAGTTTTTAAACGATGAAGGGCTGACGATGCAGCTAAAAGGCAGCTATTACCGTGAGGATCCGCGAGATTTTTCGCCCCTGCTCTCTTTGCCGAATAATATCAGCGTCGATTCGAAGCAAAAAACAACGCAATACAACGGCGGTGTGACGTTTGGCTACCCCCTGCTGCTGACGCAAAAATCACAAATTAATCTGACCAGCGGTTTTGATTACACCGACCGCCAGGACGATTATGCCCTGCAGGCCAGACTGCTGGGCAAAACCTATAGCCTGGACTCCGTCAACCAGCACGCGCGTTATCCCGCGCTGGAAGTGGGCATCAACGGTGCACATCAGTTCACAACCGCCAGCATCAGCGGCCGACTCAACGTGCGTCAGGGTATTGATGCGATGGGAGCCGATATCGTCTCGGCCCCCAGGCCCGATATTAATTTTACGCTCACGAAAAGCTATCTGGACGCAGCCTGGATGTTTGCCGACAAGTGGCGGCTATCAACGTCCTGGGAGGGGGACTGGTCAAATAACACGTTGCCAGAACCCGAACGCGTTAGCTTCGGTGCCCAGCGGTTTGGCCGTGGATACCAGGACAGTGAAGCAAGCGGTGATTACGGCTATGGCGGGCAGGTAGAACTGCGCTATATCCAGATGCGAAAAGAGAGCACATGGCTTGCCACAATCCAGCCCAACATCCTGGCCGATACCGCGCAAACCTGGTTTAACACCTCCGGCTTGCCTCATCAGCGGCTCGGGTCAGTGGCGGCTGGCGTGATGGTAGGCGATACCCGCCACTATAGCATCACGGTTGAGGCGGCAAGACCCGTCGGGGATGTTCCGACAGACAGTCGCAACAGAGACTGGCGCTACAGTCTGACGTTTACGTGGAATTTCAATAAAATGCAGTAAGCCTTTCAGCCCGAATACTGGCAGGATCAACGCAGCGCAGCGCGTGGGTTGGACAGGCCTCCACGCAGGCCGGTCCGCCTTCGCGCTGCACACATAAATCACATTTCAGCGCTTGTGCCCTGCTTCCCACCAGCCGTACCTGCATCGCCCCAAACGGACAGGCGACCATACAGCTCTTGCAGCCAATACAGCGCGTCTGCTCAACAAGCCAGGCGCCTGCCGTAAGGCTGATGGCATGGGTTGGGCAGACATTGGCACAGGGGGCGTCCTCGCACTGATGGCAACCCACCGCCGTAGTGTAGGCGTCCCCCTTCACCACCCGCAGGCGAGAGGTAAAAGCCTCTGCGGTGAATTCATCCTGATGCGCGACCGCACAGGCCACTTCACAGGTGCGGCACCCGATGCATTTTTCCGCATTCGCCATGATAAATCGGTTCATCTGTTACGCCTCGCGTACGTTAAAACCCAGCTCTTTTGAGATAGCCTCTGCCGTTTCGCGCAGCGGCTTGAGCAGGTTCTTCTCGCCCACCTGCTTCATGCGCGACGTCGATAGCGAGATAGAGATCGCATACGGAACGCGGCCGTGAATATCAAACACCGGCACGGCAATACAGGAGACGCCCAGCTCGTTCTCTTCTTTGTCCATCGCCATGCAGCGATCGCGAATTTCCGCCAGTTCATCATACATAGCGCTCAGTTCAGTGATAGTGTTGCGCGTCAAAGGTTGGATCTGTTCCTGATGGCTTTCCCAGTAGCTCGCCACGTAATCCTGATGACCAAACGCCATGTAAATCTTGCCCATTGCAGAGCAGTACAGCGGCATATGCTGGCCGATATAGGCGCGCGTGCGCAGCATACCGGTTGTCGGTTCGAGCTTATAAATCAGGATGGCGTGGTCGTCTTCCCGGCTGGAGAAGTTCACCGTCTCGCCGGTCGCAATGTTCAGCGCTTCGAGGTGCGGAGCGGCCACATGAATGATATTCAGCGACGACAGCGCCTTTTGCCCGACGGCGATAAATTTGGTGGTCAGGCGATAGCTGCCCGCGGCGGGTGCCGGGGTCACGTACCCGCACGACTGTAGCCCCTGCAGCAAGCGGTGCACGGTGCTCTTATTCAGCCCCGCCAGTTCCGATAAATGTGCAAGCGGACACCCGTTCGGATAGTTGCTGAGGATCTCAATCAGCATCAGGCCGCGAAACAAGCTCTGGCTGCCTGCTGGCCTCTCTTTTTCTTGCGTCATTTCGCTCTCTTTCATGCTCATTACATGGCTCCTGTTTAGCGCGCCCTGATGGTAGCGCAAAGTGTGGGTCAGTTCACGATCTCAACAGAAAAAACACAACCAGTTGATTTTAATGGATTTTGAAAAACATGAATGTCGTTGATCTGACAAAATTTGATCGATATATTTGAAATCAGATTTCGCATAGTGGAATTTAGCGATAAAAAAGCACTCACACTTGCCCTTAAAAGAACAGGAGAACAGGGATGAAAGTGACCTTCGAAGAGTTGAAAGCGGCGTTCAATCGGGTTCTGCTCGACCGCGGCGTGAAAGCGGAAACCGCAGACGCCTGCGCCGAGATGTTTGCCCGCACCACGGAATCCGGCGTCTATTCGCATGGTGTAAACCGCTTCCCGCGTTTTATTCAGCAGCTTGATGCAGGGGATATCATTCCTGACGCCCAGCCCAAACGGGTGATGACATTAGGCGCCATCGAACAGTGGGATGCGCAGCGCTCCATTGGCAACCTGACGGCGAAGAAGATGATGGATCGCGCCACCGAGCTGGCGTCCGATCACGGCATTGGTCTGGTGGCACTGCGTAACGCGAACCACTGGATGCGCGGCGGCAGCTACGGCTGGCAGGCGGCGGAGAAGGGCTATATCGGCATTTGCTGGACCAACTCGATTGCCGTGATGCCCGCGTGGGGATCAAAAGAGTGCTGTATCGGCACAAACCCGCTGATCGTTGCCATTCCGTCGAACCCGATCACCATGGTCGACATGTCGATGTCGATGTTCTCCTACGGCATGCTGGAGGTGAACCGCCTGGCCGGGCGCGCGTTGCCGGTAGATGGCGGCTTTGACGACGAAGGTCACCTCACCAGAGAGCCGGGCGTGATCGAGAAAAACCGCCGTATTCTGCCCATGGGCTACTGGAAAGGGTCCGGCTTATCCATCGTGCTCGATATGATCGCCACCCTGCTCTCCAACGGATCGTCCGTCGCGGAAGTGACCCAGGACAACAGCGACGAGTACGGCGTATCGCAGATCTTCATCGCCATTGAGGTGGATCGCCTGATCGATGGCCCAACCCGCGATGCCAAACTGCAGCGCATTATGGACTTCATCACCACCGCCGAACGCGCGGATGAAAATGTCGCCATCCGTCTGCCAGGGCATGAATTTACCCGTTTGCTTGAAGAGAACCGCCGCAACGGCATCACGGTTGACGACAGCGTG
The DNA here is from genome assembly GCF_020733125.1 of Enterobacter cloacae complex sp. 2021EL-01169. Classification (NCBI taxonomy): domain Bacteria; kingdom Pseudomonadati; phylum Pseudomonadota; class Gammaproteobacteria; order Enterobacterales; family Enterobacteriaceae; genus Enterobacter; species Enterobacter cloacae complex sp. 2021EL-01169. The sequence continues at coordinate 203,905 of NZ_JAJFTC010000006.1, read as the reverse complement.
TGGGCGAAAATCCAGTCTCTGTAAGGAGTGGGCCATGATATTCGGACATATTTCCCAGCCAAATCCGTGTCGCCTGCCGCGGGCGATTGAAAAAGCCCTTCATTTTCTGCGCACGACGGATTTCACCACCCTGGAGCCAGGCGTAGTAGAAATTGAAGGTCGCAACATTTTTGCCCAGGTTCTCGACCTGACAACAAAGGATCTGCACGAGAATCGCCCGGAAGTGCATCGCCGCTATCTGGATATCCAATTCCTGGCCTGGGGTGAAGAGAAAATCGGTATCGCGATTGATACCGGTAATAACGAAATAAGCGAATCATTGCTGGAACAACGCGATATTATTTTTTATCACAACAGTGAAAATGAGTCGTTTATCGAAATGATACCCGGCAGCTATGCCATATTTTTTCCGCAGGATGTGCACCGTCCTGCCTGTATTAAAAACAAGGAAACCACAATTCGTAAGATTGTGGTGAAAGTGGCAATCAGCGAATTAGATTAATTTTCTGATATACCCTAAATAATTCGAGTTGCAGGAAGGCGGCAAGAGAGTGAATTCCCAGGAGCTTACATAAGTAAGTGACTGGGGTGAACGAGCGCAGCCAACGCACATGCAACTTGAAGTATGACGGGTATAAATACAGGAACGCGAAATGACTAATACCGGTTTTATTATTGGTGCGTACCCCTGCGCACCCTCGTTTCACCAGAAAGGGGAACAAGAAGAACAAACCTTCTGGCGGGAACTTTCCGACACGCCGAATATTCGCGGGCTGGAACAGCCTTGCCTTGAAAATCTTCACCCCCTTGGTGACGAATGGCTGTTCCGCCATACCCCGGGGGACTGGCAAATCGTGGTCACGGCAGTTATGGAAACCATGCGGCGCCGCGGCATCAACAGCGCGTTTGGCCTGGCCTCGGCTGACGACGCGCAGCGTAAAGCGTGCGTGGACTTTTACCGACATTTGCACAAAAAAATTAACGCCGTGAATACCCGCTTCCCGGGGAAAGTGATTGCTCTTGAGATGCAGGCGGCCCCGCAGGCGGGCAATGCCTCGGTCGAACAAGCCACCGACGCGTTTTCCCGCTCCGTCCGTGAAATAACAAGCTGGGACTGGGGCTGCGACCTGGTGCTGGAACATTGCGATGCCATGACCGGCGCCGCACCACGTAAAGGCTTCCTGCCCCTGGAGCAGGTGCTGGAGGTGGTGAAAGACACGGATATCAGCATCTGCATCAACTGGGCGCGGTCGGCCATCGAAGGCCGTAACACCACCCTTCCCCTTGACCACGTTCAGGCCGCGCTTGATGCCGGGAAACTGGGTGCGCTGATGTTTTCAGGCACCACCCCCGGCGGGGAGTACGGTGAATGGCAGGATCTGCATGCGCCCTTTTCCTCATTCTGCGCCGACAGTCTGATGTCCACTGAACGTGCAAAAGCACTCTTTACTGCGGCGAGCGCCGCAACGTTGAAATTCTCCGGTATTAAATTACTGGAAATAAATGCTAATGCTGATGTCAGCCATCGCATCGCCATTTTGCGCGACGGTATCAGCGCAATGAATAAAGCAACGCAATAACAATAAGAAAAGTTTATTCCGGTTACCTACTGAGAGATTAACTATGAATATTTCTACTCATGCTCTACATGCGGACATTCCGCGCCAGCGCTGGCTAAGAATCATTCCTCCTATTCTTATCGCCTGTATTATTTCATATATGGACCGCGTGAATATCGCGTTTGCAATGCCGGGAGGGATGGACGAAGAATTAGGTATTACCGCCACCATGGCAGGCCTCGCGGGCGGCATATTTTTTATCGGCTATCTGTTCCTGCAGGTACCCGGCGGCAAGATTGCGGTACACGGTAGCGGCAAGAAATTTATCGGCTGGTCACTGGTCGCCTGGGCGGTGATCTCGGTGCTCACGGGTCTCGTGACGAATCAGTACCAGCTGCTGGTGCTGCGCTTCTTACTCGGCGTGGCGGAAGGCGGGATGCTACCCGTTGTGCTCACCATGATCAGCAACTGGTTCCCGGATGCCGAACGCGGTCGCGCCAACGCAATTGTGATCATGTTCGTACCCATCGCCGGGATAATTACCGCCCCGCTGTCGGGATGGATTATTACCGCACTTGACTGGCGCTGGCTGTTCATCATTGAAGGTCTGATGTCCGTCGTTGTGCTGGTGCTGTGGGCGTTCACCGTGTACGACCGTCCGCAGGAAGCCCGCTGGATCTCAGCGGCCGAGAAAAACTATCTGGTACAAACGCTGGCGGCTGAACAGCAGGCCATCGCCGGAAAAGAGGTGAAAAATGCCTCGCTCAGCGCGGTGCTGTCTGACAAAACCATGTGGCAGCTGATCGCCCTGAATTTCTTCTATCAGACCGGGATTTACGGTTACACCCTCTGGCTGCCGACCATTCTGAAGGAGCTGACGCACACCAGCATTGGTCAGGTGGGGATGCTCGCCATCCTGCCCTACATCGGCGCCATTGCGGGCATGTTCCTGTTCTCCTCGCTTTCTGACCGCACCGGCAAGCGCAAGCTGTTTGTCTCCCTGCCGTTGATTGGCTTCGCGCTCTGCATGTTCCTCTCCGTTGCCCTGAAAGCAAACATCTGGCTGGCCTATGCCGCACTGGTGGGCTGTGGTTTCTTCCTGCAATCCGCCGCGGGGGTGTTCTGGACGATACCGGCAAGACTGTTTAGCGCCGAAATGGCAGGTGGCGCGCGCGGCGTGATCAACGCCCTGGGTAACCTCGGTGGCTTCTGCGGCCCGTATGCCGTTGGCGTGCTGATCACCCTTTACAGCAAAGATGCTGGCGTCTACTGCCTGGCCGTTTCACTCGCGCTGGCGTCGCTGCTGGCCCTGCTGTTGCCGGCGAAATGCGATGCCGGGGCAGAGCCCAATCCCACGGTAAATCCCCATAAGCGTGCGGCCTGATGCCCTCACCACAGCCCTCTCCCACGGGGAGAGGGAGAAAACCGAACTGTAAGCCGGGTAAGCGAAGCGCCACCCGGCAATTAAGCGAGATGAAGATGAGTGAAAAAGAGCCCTTCTGGCTGGGTATCGATTGTGGCGGTACTTATCTAAAAGCCGGTTTATACACCCGCCAGGGCAAAGAAGTTTGTATCGAACGCCGCTCCGTTGCCACGCTCAGCCCGCGAGCGGGCTACGCCGAACGGGATATGCATCAGCTCTGGCAGCACTGCCACGCCACCATCGCCGCGTTGCTCAAGAATGCAGGCGTAAACGGCAACCAGATCAATGGGGTCGGCATTTCTGCGCAGGGTAAGGGGCTGTTTCTGCTCGATAAACAAGACCAACCGTTGGGCAACGCCATCCTCTCCTCCGATCGCCGGGCACTGGAGATTGTGCAGCGCTGGCAGCAGGACGGCATTCCCGAAAAACTCTACCCGCATACGCGCCAGACGCTGTGGACCGGGCATCCGGCCTCGCTTCTGCGCTGGGTCAAAGAGAACGAGCCGCAGCGGTATCAGCAAATTGGCTGCGTGATGATGGCGCACGACTATCTGCGCTGGTGCCTGACCGGCGTGAAGGGCGGTGAAGAGAGCAACATCTCCGAGTCCAATCTCTACAACATGAATACCGGGCAGTATGACCCGCAGCTTACGCGCTGGCTCGGGATCAGCGAGATTGACGGCGCCCTACCGCCGATTGTCGGTTCAGCAGAAATCTGCGGGGAAATCACCGCTCAGGCAGCCGCCCTGACCGGTCTCGCGGCGGGCACGCCCGTCGTGGGGGGACTGTTTGATGTGGTTTCCACCGCGCTCTGCGCCGGACTGCAGGACGAGCACACGCTGAACGCCGTGATGGGCACCTGGGCCGTCACCAGCGGGATCGCCAGTGCGCTTCGCAGCAACGAACCCTTCCCCTACGTTTATGGCCGCTACGTGCATCCGCAGCAGTACATCGTTCACGAAGCCAGCCCGACCTCGTCCGGCAACCTTGAGTGGCTCACCGCGCAGTGGGGCGACATGTCGTTCAGCGAGATCAACCACGCCGTCGCCAGCCTGCCGAAAGCCGAAAGCGATGTGTATTTCCTGCCGTTCCTCTATGGCAGCAACGCCGGGCTGGAGATGACCAGCGGTTTCTACGGAATGCAGGCGCTACACACACGCGCGCACCTGCTGCAGGCGGTTTATGAGGGCGTGGTGTTCTGCCACATGACCCACCTCAACCGCATGCTCGAGCGCTTTACCCACGTGCATGCCCTGCGCGTGACGGGTGGCCCAACCCATTCGGAGGTATGGATGCAAATGCTCGCGGACGTCAGCGGGCTGGCGATTGAACTGCCGCAATTGGAAGAGACCGGCTGTTCCGGCGCGGCGCTGGCCGCCCTGGTCGGCACCGGCGTGTATCCCGATTTCCATGCGGCGCAATGCGCCCTCCGACACGACATTCGTGTCATTGAGCCTGACATGCGCGCCCATGCGGCCTACCAGCGCAAATATCACCGCTACCAGTTACTGATTTCAGCACTACAGGGTTATCACGCCCGAGTTAAGGAGAACAACCTATGAGCCGACCATTACTGCAGCTGGCGCTCGACCATACCTCTCTTCAGGCCGCGCAGCGTGATGTCGCGTTGCTTGCCGATCACGTTGATATCGTCGAAGCGGGCACCATTTTGTGCCTGACCGAAGGGCTAAACGCCGTGCGCGCCCTGCGCGAGCAGTGCCCGGATAAAATCATCGTTGCGGACTGGAAAGTGGCCGATGCCGGAGAAACCCTGGCAGAGCAGGCATTTGGCGCGGGTGCAAACTGGATGACCATCATCTGCGCCGCCCCGCTGGCCACCGTTGAACGCGGCCACGAGGTGGCCCTGCGCCGCGGGGGAGAAATCCAGATGGAGCTCTTTGGTCACTGGACGCTGGACGATGCTCGCGCATGGCATCGCATCGGCGTGAAGCAGGCCATTTATCACCGCGGACGTGACGCACAGGCGAGCGGCCAGCAGTGGGGTGAGGAGGATCTCGCAAAAATGAAAGCGCTCTCCGATATCGGTTTGCAGCTTTCTATTACCGGCGGTATCACCCCCGCCGACCTGCCGCTGTTTAAGCAAATCAACGTCAAAGCCTTTATTGCCGGACGCGCGCTGGCAGGCGCCGCCAATCCGCCGCAGGTGGCACAGGCATTCCATTCGCACATTCGCGACATCTGGGGAGCGTAACCATGCGTCAGCATCCGTTAGGTATTTACGAAAAAGCGCTGCCAAAAGATCTCTCCTGGCCCGAGCGGCTGGTACTGGCGAAAAGCTGCGGGTTCGATTTTGTCGAGATGTCTGTCGATGAAACCGATGAGCGATTATCACGCCTCGACTGGAGCACCACGCAGCGCGCCTCTCTGGTGGAAGCGATGCTGGAAACCGGCGTGGCGATCCCCTCTATGTGCTTGTCTGCACACCGTCGCTTCCCGTTTGGCAGCCGCGATGAAACCGTGCGCGAACGCGCCCGTGAGATCATGAGCAAAGCCATCAGGCTGGCGCGTGATTTAGGCATTCGCACCATCCAGCTTGCCGGGTATGACGTCTATTACGAAGCGCATGACGAGGGGACGCAACAGCGCTTTGCCGACGGGCTGGCGTGGGCCGTGGATCAGGCCGCCGCCGCACAGGTGATGCTGGCGGTGGAAATCATGGACACCGCGTTTATGAACTCCATCAGCAAATGGAAAAAGTGGGACGACATGCTCGCCTCACCGTGGTTCAGCGTTTATCCGGACGTTGGCAACCTGAGCGCGTGGGGTAACGACGTCACCGCCGAGCTGACGCTGGGCATTGACCGCATTGCGGCTATTCACCTGAAAGATACCCAACCCGTCACCGCACAAAGCCCAGGACAGTTCCGCGACGTGCCGTTTGGCGAGGGCTGCGTCGATTTCGTTGGCGTGTTTAACACGCTGCATCAACTGAACTATCGCGGCGCATTTCTGATTGAAATGTGGACCGAAAAAGCAAAAGAGCCGGTGCTGGAGATTATCCAGGCGCGCCGCTGGATTGAAGCCCGTATGCAGGAAGGAGGCATGACATGCTAGACGAACTTAAAGCCGAGGTACTGGCAGCAAACCTGGCGTTGCCCGCCCACCAGCTGGTGACCTTTACCTGGGGCAACGTCAGCGCGGTTGACCGCGAAAGCGGCATGATGATCATTAAACCGTCCGGTGTGGAATACGACGTGATGACGGCGGAGGATATGGTGGTGGTGGATATCGCCACGGGTCAGGTCGTCGAGGGTAATAAAAAACCCTCTTCAGACACGCCTACCCATCTTGCGCTGTATCGTCGTTACCCGGAGATTGGCGGCATCGTGCATACCCATTCGCGACACGCCACTATCTGGTCCCAGGCGGGGCTGGATTTACCGGCCTGGGGTACCACGCACGCGGACTATTTCTACGGAACCATCCCCTGCACGCGCCTGATGACCACGGCAGAGATTGCAGGGGAATACGAATACCAGACGGGTGAAGTGATCATCAAAACTTTCGAGGAGCGCGATCTCAGCCCGATGCAGATCCCGGCGGTGCTGGTCCACTCCCACGGCCCGTTCGCCTGGGGTAAAGACGCGGCCGATGCGGTCCACAATGCCGTTGTGCTGGAAGAGTGCGCGTACATGGGCCTGTTCTCACGCCAGCTCGCACCGCAGCTACCGGTTATGCAGCAGGAGCTGCTCGACAAGCATTATCTGCGTAAGCACGGGGCGAATGCCTACTACGGGCAGTGATCGAGCATTGAGATGGGCTTTAAGGAACAGCACTGCAGGCAAGATCGTAGGCCGGGTAAGGCAACGCCGCCACCCGGCTTTACCGCATCAGAAACGCCAGGTCAGGCCGGTCATCAGCGCGAAGCTGTCGTCGCGGTCGATCATCGGGCTATTCTTCACGTCGTCAGGCAACACGGTGTAGACCGCGCTGGCGTTAAGATACAGCTTCTGGGTTAACTGATATTTAGCCGCCAGACCAACGTATGGCGTCCAGCTGTCGCCGGCGGTGTATTGATCCAGTCCGGAGCGGCGAGACTCGCTACCGGATACGCCGTAGTAGTAGTCGTTATAGCTTTCGTCGCTGTAGAACACACCTACGGAAGGCGTCAGGGTCAGGCGCTCCATTTTGATCGGACGGAAGTACGATACTTCGCCGATCACGCCGCCGCTTTCATCCGTGGCATCACCAGAGACCGCCACTTTCAGCGACCCCCAGCTTTCGTGGCGGTAGTACGCCCCACCGAGGAAGGCGGATGCTTTACGCTCATCCAGCTGCTTCATCTGATGATCGTCGTTATCGTCAGGGTCGAAATGCAGCGGCATCCACGTTGCGGTCAGGCTCAATTCATTTTTTGCATCTTTCCACAGGATCCATCCGCCCGTGGTCTGACGAACGTAGAAACGATCGCCTTCGTAGCTAATCAGCGGTACTGCGGTCGTATTTTCGTTATAGCCTTTGTAAGGAGACTCATTAAATACAGCCCCCGCACCAAGTGAAAATTCACCGGCCATGGCAGACGTTGATGCAAATAACGTGGCAGCGATCAGTAAATTGTATTTAATAGTCATTCCATGTAATCCATATATATGCCAAACAAGCGAGGCGCATAATAATGGTTACAAAATTGCCAATGCAACGCTGCGGTTTATATAATATTATATATAAAATCATATAGATGGGTGTGCATAATGAGTACATTACAGCTAAAACCACGCGAATTAAAAATTATCTCCGTCATTGCAGCCACCCACAGCATTGGTGATGCCGCCGCCCTGCTGGGTATGGCGCAGGCCAACGTCAGTAAATATCTGTCTGATTTTGAAACGCGGGTTGGGCTCAAGGTTTTTGAGCGCACCACGCGGCAGCTGGCCCTGACCCAGTTTGGTGAAGCGTTACTCCCCTACGTGAATGCCACGCTGGATAAGAACAGCCAGCTTGTTAATTTCATTGCTGATTATAAGCATGAAAAGCGCGGAAAAGTGACGATCTATGCCCCAACAGGTATCGTGACCTACCTCGCGCGACACGTGATCCATCAGATAGAAGACATCGGCGACATCCGCATCTCCCTGAAAACCTACAATCTGGACCGGAATGAATTTTCAGAAGGCGTTACCTTTCCAGATGACTGCGACATTTTAATTACCTATGCTCAGCCGAAAGACGAAAGCCTGGTGGCCAGCGTTTTGACACAATATTCCGTTACGGCCTTCGCAACCGTAGAATATTTAAATAAACATCCCTTAACCGGACCTGAAGATTTAATTAATCACTCCTGTATTCTCATTGACTCCATGCTGGTCGATGAAGCCAACATCTGGCGTTTCCGCGTGCACGGCAGCGATGACGTGCATGACTACCGGGTGACCGGTAATTATATTTGCGACAATACGCAGACGGCCCTGGAGCTGGCAAGAAATAATCTTGGGATTGTTTTTGCGCCAAAAGAGAGCCTGAAAAAAGAATTAACGAAAGGCATGCTCGTCCCCTGCTTCCCGCATCAGGAAGAGTGGTGGCTCGACCTGACGGCCATCTTCCGCAAACGCGAATACCAGCCCTGGCGCGTGCAATACGTTCTGGATGGCGTACTGAACTGCCTGCGCCAGCAAATTGCTCAGGCCGCCCACGGACGGCCTGAGCTGGGCGACTAGAACAGCCCCAGTGGCTTATCGGAATAGCTGACCAGCAGACATTTGGTCTGTTGGTAATGCTCCAGCATCATCTTGTGGGTTTCACGCCCGATGCCCGACTGCTTATAACCGCCAAATGCCGCGTGTGCCGGATAGGCGTGATAGCAGTTGGTCCAGACGCGCCCGGCCTGAATGCCGCGGCCCATTTTATAGGCCAGATTACCGTTGCGGCTCCAGACGCCTGCCCCCAGGCCATACGGCGTGTCGTTGGCAATCGCCAGCGCCTCCTCCATCGTTTTAAAGGTGGTCACGGCCAGCACCGGTCCGAAGATTTCCTCCTGGAAAACGCGCATGGTGTTCTGCCCGAACAGGATCGTCGGCTCAAGGTAATACCCGTCCTGCAGATCCCCTCCGAGCACCTTACGGCGTCCGCCGGTGAGAATATCCGCCCCCTCCTTCTTGCCGATGTCGATGTAGTTGAGGATCGTTTCCAGCTGTCCATGCGAGACCTGTGCCCCCATCTGGGTGACATTATCGAGCGGGTTACCGCTGCGGATAGACTCGACGCGGCGAATGGCCCGCTCCATAAAGCGCTCGTAGATGGATTCCTGCACCAGCGCGCGGCTTGGGCAGGTGCAGACTTCGCCCTGGTTAAACGCAAACAGCGCAAACCCTTCCAGGGCTTTATCGAAGAAGGCATCCTCTTCCTCCATCACGTCCTCGAAGAAGATGTTCGGGGATTTCCCGCCCAGCTCGAGGGTCACCGGAATGATGTTTTGCGTGGCGTACTGCATGATCTGCTGGCCCACCTCCGTCGACCCGGTAAACGCCACTTTGGCAATCCGTTTTGAGGTGGCCAGATATTCCCCTATCTCACCGCCCGCACCGTTGACCACGTTAATCACGCCCGGCGGCAGCAGATCGCCAACGATTTCCATCAGCAGCAGGACCGAGAGCGGGGTCAGACGCGCCGGTTTGAGCACAATACAGTTTCCGGCCGCGAGCGCGGGCGCCATTTTCCAGCTCGCCATCAGCAGCGGGAAGTTCCACGGAATAATTTGGCCTACTACCCCCAGCGGTTCGTGGAAGTGATACGCCACGGTGTCGTTGTCAACTTCGCTGATCCCGCCCTCCTGCGCGCGAATACAGGAGGCAAAATAGCGGAAGTGGTCGATAGCCAGCGGCACGTCAGCCGCCATCGTTTCCCGGATCGGCTTGCCGTTATCCCAGGTTTCCGCCGTCGCCAGCAGCTCCAGATTTTGCTCCATCCGGTCGGCGATTTTGAACAGGATCGCCGCCCGGTCCTGCACGGAGGTGTGAGCCCATTTCTCTTTCGCTATGTGCGCCGCATCCAGCGCCAGGTCGATATCACGCTTACCGGAGCTGGCAATCTCGCACAGCGGCTGGCCGGTAACCGGGGTCAGGTTGGAATAGTATTCGCCGTCGACGGGCGCGACCCAGTCGCCGCCAATAAAGTTGTCATAACGGGGCTTCAGCTTGAGGGGAAAACCATACTCGCCGGGCTGGATACGCGATGAGGGAGGATTGTTTGTCATGTCCGTCTCCTTGCTGTTGGTGTACAACAAGGGTAGTTCCGGGTGGCGATTTTCTCGCCAACCGGTAACGGTGTTTACGACGGAGGTCACGGAGTTTCAGGAAATAATAACGAATCGCGCAACAGATGATCGTTACCGCGACGGCGGGTAAAGCCGATGCGGTTGAAATACTCCAGGATCTGGATCGCCAGCTTACGGCCCACGTTCAGCCGATCGCGGAAATCCGCTGCGCAGGTCGAGCCGCGCGCCTGATCCAGCTCGCGGATCAGGTTGGCAAACGCCACAATGCGATCGTTACGGTAGTAACGATCTTTCACGATCGCGACTATCAGCCCCTGCTGCGCCGCATGGCGCAACACCTGCCGCATCAGCTGCTCTTCGGTATTCGTTTCGCGGGCCAGATCCCGAACCCACCACGGCTCATCGCCAAACAGCGGGGCTACTTTTTGCCATATCGCCTCCTGATCTGCGGTGAACCCGGCCTTGTGATCCGGCAGGTGCAGCCAGCCGTGGTGGCTTTTAATCACCCCGCTTTCGCGCATGTTTTCGATCAGCAGCAGCACCAGCGCATCGTCTTCCATCGGCAGCGCCATGCGTCGCAGACGCTCACGGCCCGGGCCTGGCTCGTCCTGATGCTGTTCGTGGTAAGTCGCAAGCGTGTTCAGTATCTTACGCTGCCATTGCGCAGCAACCGGGGCATTGAGCAGGCTGTCTCCGGCCTGTATAAAGCCCGGCTCCTGGGTCAGCTGGCGTAAGCCTTCCCCGCTCAGCTGGCGTGCCCATGCAAAATCACGCAGACTCACCGCCCCGCGATCGAGGTGCACCCGCAGCGCGGCGTTATCCTCTCTGGCCTGCGCCAGCGCGGCCAGCCACTGCAGATATTCCGGCTTACGCTTGCCGCGTCGGGGTGGGTTCAGCGCCACCACGCGCGCCCCCGCCAGCGTTTCCCTTGCAGAAATGTCACGCAGTACCAGACGATCGTTGTCTGCCAGCCAGAGCGGCGAATCGAATACCAGCTCGGCAAGGTCGTTTTCCAGCAGCGACACGCGCCCGGTGATATGGCTGGCCGCGTGGTGAATATGCAGCGGCTGCCATTGGGTCAACGGCATGTGTGTCTGCAGGGAGACAATCACGCGTTCAGACGGTTCCGGTGGAGCATCGGCCAGCAGCCAGTCTCCGCGGTTCAGCTGCTCTTTTTCCGCATCCCCGGCAATGTTCAGCGCGATACGTTGTCCGGCGTGGGCACGGTCAGCGGGTTGGTTTTGTGCGTGCAGTCCGCGCACGCGCATCGGTTTATTCACGCCCGTCAGCCAGAGGGTATCTCCCACGCTGACTTCACCGCTCAGCGCGGTGCCGGTTACGACCAGCCCCGCACCTTTTACGGTAAAGGCCCGGTCGATCGCCAGACGAAAGCGGTGATGGCTGGCGTGAGCGCGTGATGAAAGGTGCTGCAAATGGTGGCGAAGTTCGTCGATACCACGCCCTTCTGTCGCCACGGTGACAAAAAGCGATGCGTCGGCAAAGCCATACTCCCGCAGTGTCGCCTGGACCGTTTCGCGCACCTCGCTGACGCGCGCGTCATCCACGCGATCGGCTTTGGTCAGCGCCACGGTCAGCTGCGGGTTGCCGGTCAACTGCAGGATCGCCAGGTGCTCGCGGGTTTGCGCCATCACGCCGTCATCGCAGGCCACCACCAGCAGGGCATGATCGATGCCGCCCACGCCCGCCAGCATGTTAGACAGAAACTTTTCATGCCCCGGCACATCAATAAAGCCCAGCACGCGGCCATCAGGCTGGGGCCAGTAGGCATAGCCCAGATCGATGGTCATGCCGCGCTTTTTCTCTTCCGGCAGGCGGTCGGCGTTTACGCCGGTAATCGCCTGCAGTAACGTGGTTTTTCCGTGGTCAACGTGACCGGCGGTGGCAATAATCATTTCAACAACATCTCCAGAAATCGCTCTTCATCTTCAAGGCAGCGCAGATCCAGCCACATTCGGCCGTCGTAAATCCGCCCGAGAACCGGCGTCGGCAGGCCACGCCAGCGTGACGACAGGGCGTCAAGATGGCTACCGCGCCCGTCACGCGGCGTGAACGTCAGCGCCTCACTCGGCAGCCTGTCCACCGGCAGCGAACCGCTGCCAATCTGCGACTGGCAGGGCTCAATGCGAACGTCAAAATCGGGGTAGTGAGGAGCGACGCGCGGCAGCAGTAATTCGGCCTGGGCGCGAATCGAGGCGGCATCCCGGCTTAACAGGCGCAGCGTGGGCAGGCGCTCAGCCAGTTTTTCCGGATGGAGATAGAGCCGCAGCGTCGCCTCCAGCGCGGCAAGCGTCATTTTATCGGCGCGCAGGGCGCGCTTGAGCGGATGCTGCTGCAGCTGCGCAATCAGCTCGCGCTTGCCGACGATAATCCCGGCCTGCGGCCCGCCCAGCAGTTTGTCGCCGGAAAAGCTGACCAGGCTAACGCCCGCCGCAATCATCTCTTGCGGCATCGGCTCTTTTGGCAGCCCGTACAGGCTCAGATCCACCAGCGAGCCGCTGCCGAGATCGGCAATCACCGGTATATTCAATTCGCGCCCAATCGCCGCCAGCTCCGCCTCTTCAACCGTTTTGGTGAAGCCTTCAATATGGTAATTGCTGGTGTGAACCTTCATCAGCAGGGCGGTATTTTCATTCACCGCCGCGCGATAGTCTTTCGCATGGGTACGGTTTGTCGTGCCCACTTCATGCAACGTGCAGCCTGCCTGGCGCATCACGTCCGGAATACGAAACGCCCCGCCAATCTCCACCAGCTCGCCGCGGGACACCACCACCTCTTTGCCGCTGGCGGTGGCCGCCAGCATCAGCAGCACCGCTGCGGCGTTATTATTCACAATGCAGGCATCTTCCGCGCCGGTCAGCTGGCACAGCAGCTCCGCCAGCGCGCGGTCGCGGTGCCCGCGTCCGGCGCCGTCCAGATCGTACTCCAGCGTTACGGGCGCTTGCATGGCCTGCACGACTGCGGCAACGGCCTCTTCCGCCTGCTGCGCGCGCCCCAGATTGGTATGCAGCACGGTTCCGGTCAGGTTTATCACCGGGCGTAATGCGCTTTGCGCCTTCTCATCCAGCCGCTGTTCAACTTCCTGCTCCCACGCGCTACACCAGGCGGGCAAGGCGTTTTCTGCCTGAATCGCGCATCGGGCTTCGTCCTGAAGCAGGCGTAACATTTCCACCGTCGCGGTATGGCCGAAACGCTCAACAACAGCATGAATGCGGGGTTCGCGAAGAAGACGGTCGGTAGCGGGGATCTGGCTGTACAGCGAATGATGAGTAGTCATGAAAGCGCCTGGCGAGTAAATATCTTCCCCCCTCCCGACGGGAGAGGGAGTTAACATGTGGGGGGATTGTACCGCCTCCGACGGCGAAGTGTTATAACCCGCGTCAAGCCTTTGGTGGTTCGGTACGGGCAAAGCTCTCGCGGCTAAACAGCGTGTCTGCAAGCTTCACCAGCAGCGGACGGTCGACGCACCAGCCCGGGGAGACGTGGCGGAAGTTGAGATAACCAATCGCGCAGGCGATGGCGATGGTCCCCAGGTTCAGGCTGTCGGTGTCGATCTTTCCCTCCCGGATAAGCTGTTCACACCTGTCCAGGCTGCGGCTGATTTTTTCCCGCTGGCGTAACAGTTCCGTTTCCGACTGCTGGGCAGCGGGCCTTGCCTGTTCCCGTACGGAGGTTAATGCCGCATCCATAATACCGTCGGCCAGGGCTTCGACCTGCTTCACCGCCAGCGCCGCTTTTGGGTCAGCAGGCAGCATAGCCGGGGCAACGCCCAGCAGCTCAATGTACTCGGCAATAATTGGGGAATCGAACCAGTACTCGCCCTCGTCCGTGACCAGCGCCGGGACTTTTCCCAGCGGGTTGTACTGCGCAACGCCGTTTTCTGCGTTGTAAGGCTGTTCATTCACGAATTCAAATTCAATCCCCTTCTCCAGCAGGAGAATCGAGATTTTTCGCACGAAGGGACTGGTGTAGCTGCCGATGAGTTTCATTGCCTGATCCTTAATGCCGGAAAAAAGTCAGTATGGATCAAGCGATGAAAAAAGGGCAGGTCTGCATGTCGCATTCCTGCCCTGAAGGATTAGTGATCGAGGTAGAGGTAGTGCATCCAGCTGGTCATACGCAGCAGTACTTTACGCATGACCGAGACGTGAGCGAAGTGGTCCGAATAGACCGCCACCTGGGCATAGATACCGTCCGGCAGGGCATCGACTTCAGCGTCAGGGCTCAGCTCGATGATGGCCTGAACGCCATCCGTGCCCGGCACCACCGTCAGAGACTGGAGCGCACCCTGCGCCTGATAGGTTCCCCCCGGCACCACCGGCAGAATTGCGGTGAGCTTCCCGGAGAATACCTGGCCCGGCAGGGCGTTAAACACCACTTCCGCTTCATCGCCCGGTTTCAGACGCAGCAGCGAGTTCTGGCGGAACTGGGCCACAATCTGACGCTTCTGTTCAGGAATGAAGACCATCACCGGACGCAGAGGCAGCGCGGCGGCATAGGTCCCCGGACGGATCAGCACCTGGGTGATGTAACCATCGCTCGGCGCACGCACTACGGTCTGGTCCAGGTTATATTTGGCTTCGGCAAGCTGGGCACGTAACGAAGCAATCTGTGACTGCTCGCCGTTCACCATGCTGTCTAACTGGCTTTGAATCTGCACCTGCTCAGCCACGGAGCCTTTCACCATGGCATCCTGTGCCAGATAGTTTTGCCGCGCGTTGTCGATATCGCTTTCAGAGAAAGGATTCACCTTCGCCTGGCTGCCTTTCAGGTAGCGCTGATAATCTTTATAGAGGCGATCGCGCTCAGCGGAGACGCGTGTGGTATTGGCAACCGCTTCCGACAGCTGCGCTTTCAGGTTATCGATATTGTGCGTCGCGGTTACCAGGTCAGCCTGGAGTCTGTCGACGCGCGCCTGGTAGCGGCCAGGATCCAGTTTAAATAACACTTCGCCTTTTTTAATAAGCTGGTTATTTTTATCCGTGACTTCACTGACCACACCGGTCACCTGCGGCGTGATTGGAATAGAAATAACCGCTTTCTGCGCCGTAAAGGTATACGGATGGTTATAGTTCATTAACAGAATAAGACCGGCAACAATAAATACGCCGCCTAATGTTGCGGTGGCAAGCGTCCACTGGTTGACCGGAATTCGAAATATTTTAAAAATGGCCCAGGCAAATGCCACGTAGGTCAAAATAATCAACAGATCCATGATTAGCGCTCCAGCGTGTTCTTATCAGCAGTGGGCTGTACTGCAGCCAGCTTTTGTTCGAGTTCCGCCACGCGTTTGGCCAGCGCATCCATGCCCGGAACTTCATCAGGCTTTGTGATGTGGTTTTGCATGCCCCAGCCGCGATCTTCGCGGTACAGCGTGGCCCAAATCCACAGGAATGGCCAGATGGCATGGAGTGTAAACAGGCTAATCCAGCCTGCCGTATGAATGGCATCGGCATGCGGATGGTTACGCTTTTTGGCCATATTATAAGGAATATCATGGATGGCGATGATTCCGTAAAAGAGAACCAGAAATACAAAAATCAATACGCCCAGCGCAAAATAGTTGAGAAACATATTCTCCTCACTTAAACAACGTCAACTCATTAAATTAATAAAACGGTACGCAACCTAATTAATTTTTTTATAAACACGGGGATGTGCTTACTATTTCCGAGCCGGGGAGTATGAGTTTTTATAATATCTCCATGCAAGTTTATAAGCGTGTCAAAATATATCCTGAATAATAATAGACTTAACCTTACAATATGAGCGTAATCCACCTTTTAACTTTTCGCCATACCACACATCAAAAGTGGTTTTTTAGCTTATCGTGTCGTGCCATATCATCCTGGCGCTGAAACGCGAAGCAGAGTTTGCCGCCGATCACAGCCGGAGAAATCTGCATAAAAATATTTTGTGAAATCAGTCACAATCCAGAAACAAACACGCCATGGCAAAACGTGACGATAATCACACAAAGGGGTGGATTTTGATTTTTTTCTCGCCATCGTATTTTTTTTGCCCACTTATTTTGTGATTGAGATCACTTCATTGACATCCCTACCCCCTGCCTTTACGTGACACGCATCACATAAATTTTCCCTGTCTGGACAGTTGAACGATTCAGTGCCAGATTTCACAGCATCAGAACAGGGCCCGGCTACCTCTGCCGCCTCATTAACAATAAACCTCGGGCCATAAGCCTAAGCGTAAACAGAAGAAGGGGTGTTTTATGTCATCCGATTTCAAGATCAAAGTTCAAAGCTTTGGTCGTTTCCTCAGCAACATGGTGATGCCAAATATCGGCGCGTTTATCGCGTGGGGTATCATCACTGCATTGTTCATTCCGACAGGGTGGTTGCCTAACGAAACGCTGGCGAAACTTGTTGGCCCAATGATTACCTATCTCCTGCCGCTGCTCATCGGTTTCACCGGGGGTCGTCTGGTGGGCGGTGACCGTGGTGGCGTCGTGGGTGCCATCACAACCATGGGTGTTATCGTCGGTGCGGATATGCCGATGTTCCTCGGTGCGATGATTGCCGGTCCTCTGGGCGGTTGGGCGATTAAGAAATTCGACGTCTGGGTTGATGGTAAGATCAAATCCGGCTTCGAAATGCTGGTGAACAACTTCTCTGCGGGCATCATCGGGATGATCCTCGCCATTCTGGCGTTCCTCGGCATTGGCCCTGCGGTTGAAGTGCTGTCTAAAGTTCTGGCGGCAGGCGTAAACTTCATGGTGGCGCATGAGATGCTGCCGCTGGCGTCGATCTTCGTTGAACCGGCGAAAATCCTGTTCCTTAACAACGCCATCAACCACGGTATCTTCTCGCCGCTGGGCATTCAGCAGTCACACGATCTCGGCAAGTCCATCTTCTTCCTGATTGAAGCCAACCCGGGTCCGGGTATGGGCGTACTGCTGGCGTACATCTTCTTTGGCCGTGGCAGCGCAAAACAGTCTGCTGGCGGTGCAGCGATCATCCACTTCCTGGGCGGTATCCACGAAATTTACTTCCCATACGTGCTGATGAACCCACGTCTGATCCTGGCCGTTATCCTCGGCGGTATGACCGGCGTGTTCACGCTGAGCGTCCTGGGCGGTGGTCTGGTTTCTCCGGCCTCTCCGGGTTCTATCCTGGCGGTACTGGCGATGACGCCAAAAGGCGCTTATTTCGCGAACCTCGCAGCTATCTTTGCGGCAATGGCCGTCTCCTTCGTGGTCTCTTCTATCCTGCTGAAAACCAGCAAGGTGAAAGAAGATGATGACATCGAAGCCGCAACCCGTCGTATGCACGACATGAAAGCCGAATCCAAAGGCGCAACGCCACTGGCAGCAGGTGATGTTTCTAACGACCTGAGCCACGTGCGTAAAATCATCGTTGCCTGTGATGCCGGTATGGGTTCCAGCGCAATGGGTGCAGGCGTGCTGCGTAAGAAAGTGCAGGATGCGGGCCTGACCAACATCTCCGTGACCAACAGCGCCATTAACAGCCTGCCGCCGGATGTTGACCTGGTGATCACGCACCGCGATCTGACCGAACGCGCCATGCGCCAGGTGCCGCAGGCACAGCACATTTCGCTGACCAACTTCCTCGACAGCGGCCTGTACACCAGCCTGACCGAACGTCTGGTTGCCGCGCAGCGTCACGAAGACAACGAAGTGAAAGTGCGCTCCAGCCTGCAGGACAGCTTTGACGAGAGCAACGCCCACCTGTTTAAGCTGGGTGCGGAAAACATCTTCCTCGGTCGTACCGCGGCCACCAAAGAAGACGCGATTCGCTTTGCCGGTGAGCAGCTGGTGAAAGGCGGCTACGTTCAGCCTGAATATGTCGACGCGATGCTGGAACGCGAAAAACTGACGCCAACCTATCTGGGCGAATCCATCGCGGTGCCGCACGGTACGGTTGAAGCGAAAGATCGCGTCCTGAAAACCGGCGTCGTATTCTGTCAGTACCCGCAGGGCGTGCGCTTCGGTGAAGAAGAAGATGACATCGCCCGTCTGGTCATTGGTATCGCCGCTCGCAACAACGAGCACATTCAGGTGATTACCAGCCTGACCAACGCGCTGGATGATGAAACGGTTATTGAGCGTCTGGCGAACACCACCAGTGTTGAAGAAGTTCTGGCTCTGCTTAACAAATAACGGTACTCCTCCCTCTCCCCCCGGGGAGAGGGCTAGGGTGAGGGGAAAACGTTCCTCACCCCAGCCCTCTCGGGTAAAAACATTGATGAAGGTTAACACTATGAAAGCATTACATTTTGGCGCAGGTAATATCGGTCGTGGTTTTATCGGTAAACTGCTGGCAGACGCGGGCATTACCCTGACATTCGCCGATGTGAATCAGGTCGTCCTGGATGCCCTGAATGCCCGTCATAGCTATCAGGTCCATGTGGTGGGCGAAAACGAGCAGGTTGAGACAGTATCTGGCGTCAACGCGGTCAGCAGCATCGGCGACGACGTTATTGACCTTATCGCCAGCGTCGATCTGGTCACCACCGCCGTGGGCCCGGTTGTGCTTGAGCGCATCGCCCCTGCGGTCGCGAAAGGCCTGGCAAAACGTAAAGCGCAGGGTATCGACACCCCGCTGAACATCATCGCCTGTGAAAACATGGTGCGCGGCACCACGCAGCTGAAAGGCCACGTTCTCAACGCTGTGGCAGATGAAGATAAAGCCTGGGTGGAAGCGCACGTCGGTTTTGTGGATTCCGCCGTTGACCGTATCGTCCCGCCGTCAGAATCTGCGGCCAACGATCCGCTGGAAGTGACCGTTGAAACCTTCAGCGAGTGGATCGTCGATAAAACCCAGTTTAAAGGCGCGCTGCCGACCATTCCGGGAATGGAATTGACCGATAACCTGATGGCATTTGTCGAACGCAAACTCTTCACGCTGAACACCGGGCATGCTATAACCGCGTACCTCGGAAAATTGGCCGGTCATCAGACCATTCGTGACGCGATCCTCGATGAGAAGATCCGCGCGGTGGTAAAAGGGGCAATGGAAGAGAGCGGCGCGGTGCTGATCAAACGCTACGGTTTTGATGCTGAGAAACACGCAGCATACATCCAGAAAATCCTCGGTCGCTTTGAAAACCCGTATCTGAAAGATGACGTTGAGCGCGTGGGCCGTCAGCCGCTGCGTAAGCTGAGCGCGGGCGACCGCCTGATTAAGCCGCTGCTGGGCACGCTGGAATACGGTCTGCCGCACGCCAACCTGGTGAAAGGGATTGCCGCCGCGATGCACTACCGCAGCGAGCAGGATCCACAGGCACAGGAACTGGCTCAGCTGATTGATACCCAGGGCGCGCAGGCTGCGCTGGCGCAGATTTCCGGTCTGGACGCCAACAGCGACGTGGTTGTGGAGGCGGTTAACGCATACAACGCAACCAAATGATGCAGAATGCGGCGCAGGTAATCCTGCGCCCTGATTACAGATTGTCAGATATGCAGGCAATAATGGAACAAACCCAGGCCTTTGAAAATCGTGTGCTTGAGCGTCTGAATGCTGGCAAAACCGTACGAAGTTTCCTGATTGCCGCCGTCGAGCTGTTAACCGAGGCGGTGAATATCCTGGTGCTTCAGGTGTTTCGCAAAGACGACTACGCGGTAAAATATGCTGTAGAACCGTTACTGGACGGAGACGGACCGCTGGGCGATTTATCCGTGCGTCTGAAGCTGATTTATGGTCTTGGCGTGCTGAACCGACAAGAGTATGAAGATGCGGAGCTGCTAATGGCGCTGCGCGAAGAACTCAACCATGACGGTAACGAATACACCTTTACCGACGATGAGATCCTGGGGCCGTTCGGCGAGCTGCACTGCGTCACCGCGCTCCCTCCGGCACCGCAGTTTGATAACAGCGACCCGGAACTCTACGCGATGCAAAAGCTGCGTTATCAACAGGTTGTCCGTTCCACGATGGTCCTTTCCCTGACTGAGCTGATTTCCCGAATCAGCTTAAAAAAAGCGTTTCAGAAGTAAGCCTGCTCACATTGGTGTATCCTTCCCTGTAAATTCCCCGTTTTCAGAGTTATTTGTCATGAAAGAAGTCGAAAAGAACGAAATTAAACGCCTGAGCGACCGCCTGGATCTCATCCGCCATCAGATGGCGGGCCTGTCGCTGGTCGACTCCGCCGAGAAGTACGCCGAGCTTGAGAAAGAGACCGCGAAGCTGGAAGCGGAGATCGAGCGCCTGCGCGAGGTCAAAGGCCAGAAGCTGAGCAAAGAAGCGCAGAAGCTGATGAACATGCCGCACCGCCGTGCGATCACCAAAAAAGAGCAGGCCGACATGGGCAAGCTGAAGAAAAGCGTCCGTGGTCTGGTGGTGGTTCACCCGATGACCGAGCTTGGCCGCGAAATGGGCCTGAAAGAGATGACGGGTTTTTGTAAGACGGCGTTCTGATTTCATGCCGGGTGGCGCTGCGCTTACCCGGCCTACTCTTTTCCCCTTCGCGTGAATTGGTCCAACCAATAGTGCAATCAATCCTCCCCCGGTTCACAATTCCATTATTTCCGCTCACAAAACCATTGCTAGCTCATAACATCTGGTTAACCATTCATTGTCATTAACCCTACAACACAACATTGGCAGGACCACTTTTACACAGACTGTGACGCAGAGATGAGCGGAGACTCACCCGCAGCGCAGGCTGTCTGGTCCCCAGGAGACCTGCATGAGCCTCTGGCAACAAAACTACGACCCGGCCGGAAATATCTGGCTATCGAGCCTGATCGCATCGCTGCCGATCCTGTTCTTCTTCTTTGCGCTGATTAAGCTCAAGCTGAAGGGCTACCTTGCCGCGACGTACACCGTCGCCATCGCCCTGATGGTGGCGCTGTTCTTCTACAAGATGCCGGTCGATCGCGCGTTGGCCTCCGTCGTCTACGGTTTCTTCTACGGCCTGTGGCCGATTGCGTGGATCATCATCGCGGCGGTCTTCGTCTATAAAATCTCGGTGAAAACCGGGCAGTTCGACATCATCCGCTCGTCGATTCTCTCCATCACGCCGGACCAGCGCCTGCAGATGCTGATTGTCGGCTTCTCCTTCGGGGCGTTTCTGGAAGGCGCGGCAGGCTTTGGCGCACCGGTGGCGATCACCGCCGCGCTGCTGGTCGGTCTGGGCTTTAACCCGCTGTATGCCGCGGGCCTGTGCCTGATTGTGAACACCGCGCCGGTGGCGTTTGGCGCGATGGGTATTCCGATTCTGGTGGCCGGACAGGTCACCGGGCTGGACAGTTTCGAGATCGGCCAGATGGTTGGCCGCCAGCTGCCCTTCCTGACCATTATCGTCCTCTTCTGGATCATGGCGATTATGGACGGCTGGCGCGGCGTGAAGGAGACCTGGCCTGCGGTGATGGTGGCAGGCGGTTCGTTCGCGATTGCCCAGTACCTCAGCTCGAACTTCCTTGGCCCGGAGCTGCCGGACATCATCTCTTCGCTGGTGTCGCTGGTCTGCCTGACGCTGTTCCTGAAACGCTGGCAGCCGGTTCGTATTTTCCGCTTCGCCGACATGGGCGCTTCGCAGGTCGATCAAACGCTGGCCCGCACCGGCTACACCGCAGGCCAGGTGATCCGCGCCTGGTCGCCGTTCCTGTTCCTGACCGCCACGGTTACGCTGTGGAGCATCCCGCCGTTTAAAGCCCTGTTCGCCCCGGGCGGCGCGCTGTACGACATGGTCATTAACGTTTCTGTCCCGTTCCTCGACAAGATGGTCGCCCGTATGCCGCCGGTGGTGCACGCCGCCACGCCGTATGCCGCGGTCTATAAATTCGACTGGTTCTCCGCCACCGGGACCGCCATCCTGTTTGCCGCTATTCTTTCCGTGGTGTGGCTGCGCATGAAACCTGCGGCCGCGGTGCAAACCTTTGCGGCGACGATTAAGGAGCTGATGCTGCCGATTTACTCCATCGGCATGGTGCTGGCGTTCGCGTTTATCTCGAACTACTCCGGCCTGTCATCAACGCTGGCACTGGCGCTGGCCCATACCAGCCACGCCTTCACCTTCTTCTCGCCGTTCCTTGGCTGGCTGGGGGTGTTCCTGACCGGTTCCGATACCTCGTCTAACGCCCTGTTTGCCGCACTGCAGGCCACGGCGGCCCAGCAGATTGGCGTGTCGGACGTCCTGCTGGTGGCCGCAAACACGACGGGCGGCGTGACCGGGAAAATGATCTCCCCGCAGTCCATTGCCATTGCCTGTGCGGCGGTGGGACTGGTCGGTAAAGAGTCGGATCTGTTCCGCTTTACCGTGAAACATAGCCTGATATTCACCTGTATGGTCGGAGTCATCACCACCCTGCAGGCCTATGTCTTAACCTGGATGATCCCATGATAGTGATGCCCAGACGCCTGTCCGACGAGATTGCCTCTCGCGTGCGGGCGCTGATTGAAGAACAACAGCTGGAAGCGGGCATGAAGTTGCCCGCCGAACGCCAGCTCGCCGCCCAGCTTGGCGTGTCGCGCAATTCACTGCGCGAGGCGCTGGCAACGCTGGTCAGCGAAGGGGTGCTGGTAAGCCGTCGCGGCGGCGGCACCTTTGTACGCTGGCAGCATGACGACTGGTCCGAGCAAAACATCGTTCAGCCGCTGAAAACGCTGATGGAGAACGACCCGGACTACAGCTTCGACATCCTTGAAGCGCGTCACGCCATCGAAACCAGTACCGCCTGGCACGCGGCCATGCGGGCAACCGAGGCCGACAAAGAGAAACTCATCGCCTGCTTTGAGGCCACGCAAAGCAGCGACCCGGATATCGCCTCCCAGGCGGACGTGCGCTTTCACCTGGCGATTGCCGAGGCGTCGCACAACGTGGTGCTGCTCCAGACCATGCGCGGGTTCTTCGACCTGCTGCAATCCTCCGTGAAGCAGAGCCGCCAGCGGATGTATCTGGTTCCGCCGGTGTTTGCCCAGCTGACCGAACAACACGAGGCGGTGCTCAACGCCATTCTGGCCGGTGATGCCGAGGCCGCACGCAAAGCGATGATGGCGCATCTCGGTTTCGTGCACACCACGATTAAACGATTCGATGAAGACCAGGCCCGACAGGCGCGTATTACCCGTCTGCCTGGCGACAGTGATATTTCCAGGGAGAACAAAGCATGATTATTTCAGCAGCCAGTGACTATCGCGCCGCGGCGCAGCGCATTTTGCCCCCGTTCCTGTTCCACTACATTGACGGCGGGGCGTATGCCGAATACACCCTGCGCCGCAACGTGGAAGACTTGTCGGAGGTGGCGCTGCGCCAGCGCGTGCTGAAGAATATGTCTGACCTCAGCCTTGAGACGAAACTGTTCAACGAAACGCTCTCCATGCCGGTCGCGCTCGCACCTGTCGGCTTATGCGGCATGTACGCCCGCCGTGGTGAAGTGCAGGCCGCCGCCGCGGCGGATGCCAAAGGCATTCCGTTTACCCTCTCTACCGTCTCGGTTTGTCCGATCGAAGAGGTCGCCCCGACCATCAAGCGACCGATGTGGTTCCAGCTGTACGTCCTGCGCGATCGCGGCTTTATGCGTAACGCGCTGGAGCGCGCCAAAGCGGCGGGCTGCTCCACGCTGGTCTTTACCGTTGATATGCCGACCCCCGGCGCGCGCTACCGCGATGCGCACTCCGGCATGAGCGGCCCAAATGCGGCGCTCCGCCGCTACTGGCAGGCGGTAACGCATCCACAGTGGGCGTGGGACGTCGGCCTGAACGGTCGTCCACACGATCTGGGGAATATCTCGGCGTATCTGGGTAAACCCACCGGGCTGGAGGATTACATCGGCTGGCTGGCGAACAACTTCGATCCGTCCATCTCCTGGAAAGACCTGGAGTGGATCCGCGAATTCTGGGATGGCCCGATGGTGATCAAGGGGATCCTCGACCCGGAAGATGCCCGCGATGCGGTCCGCTTTGGCGCAGACGGGATTGTGGTTTCTAACCACGGCGGCCGCCAACTCGACGGGGTGCTCTCCTCCGCCCGCGCCCTGCCGGCCATTGCCGATGCGGTGAAAGGCGATATCGCCATCCTGGCCGACAGCGGGATCCGCAACGGGCTGGACGTGGTGCGCATGATTGCGCTGGGTGCCGACAGCGTGCTGCTGGGGCGCGCGTATCTGTACGCCCTGGCGACCGCGGGCCAGGCGGGCGTGGCGAATCTGCTTAACCTGATCGAAAAAGAGATGAAGGTGGCTATGACGCTGACCGGTGCAAAAACGATTAGCGAAATCAGCAGGGATTCTCTGGTTCAGGAGTTAAGCAAATTACCGGCAGCGCTGGCTCCGCTTGCTCAGGGAAACGCGGCCTGAATTATCCCTCGTTAACATCTCTTCTCATGCGTCCGATCTCCCCCTCGGGCGCTTTTTTATGCCAAAAATAACATCCAGATAACATATTGGATAAGAAAATTTGACATCTACCTGTCGCCCGCAATTGTATAGACAAGCAAAGACAAGAACACAAAAACAACATCACATCAGAGGGGAGCGTATGACCTATTCAGGTAAGGTGGATATTCAGCAGGTGATCGACGACAGCCGCTTTTCAGGGTTTCACTGGCTGCTCATTGTGCTGGGCTTTCTGGTTCTGGCGATCGATGGCTTTGATACGGCGGCGATGGGCTACATCGCGCCTACGCTGTCGGCAGAATGGGGGATCCACAAGCAGGATCTGGGGCCGGTGCTGAGCGCCGCGCTGCTGGGGCTGTCGCTGGGCGCGCTGATTGCCGGTCCGGTATCGGACCGGATGGGGCGCAAGCGCGTGCTGGTCTTTTCGTGCCTGTTCTTCGGCCTTGCGAGCCTGGGGACGGCCTGGGCGCAAAGCCTGAATACCCTGACGCTGTGGCGCTTCCTGACCGGCCTGGGGCTCGGTGCCGCCATGCCGAACGCCATTACGCTGATCTCCGAGTTTGCCCCCCAGCGCTGTCGCGCGATGGCGATCAATACCATGTACTGCGGCTTCCCTCTGGGTGCGGCGGGCGGCGGCGCGATCTCGTCCTGGCTGATTCCCCACCACGGCTGGCGAAGCGTGCTGCTGACCGGCGCAATTGCGCCGCTGGTTTTAACGCTGCTGCTGGCGCTGCTTTTACCGGAGTCGGTGAAGTTTCTGGTGCAGCGCGGGAAAGACATCATGCAGGTCCGCCGTATCGCCAGCCGGTTCTCGCGCAGCACGCTGGAGGGCGTCACGGGCTTTTTCCTGGCGGAGGAGAAGGTCGCGTCTAAAAAAGGGAGCGTGTCGCAGCTGTTTTCCATGCCCTGGCTGCCCGGCACCCTGATGCTGTGGGTGACCTATTTTATGGGGCTGGTGATTTACTACGTCCTGCTGAGCTGGATGCCGACGCTGATGCAGGGGATGGGCTATGCCCTGGCGGAATCCGCCTGGCTCACCTCGCTGTTCACCTTTGGCGGTACCGCAGGCATTCTGCTCGCGGGCTGGATGATGGACCGCTGGGAAGCGCACAGGGTGGTTGCGTGTGGTTTCGTCCTGACGATGGGCCTTATTCTGGTACTGGGCATTGAGCATAACCATATCGCCCTGTTTGGCGGGCTGATCTTCCTGATGGGGATCGCGATGAACGGTGCGCAGTCGGGCATGCAGACCCTGGCCGCCACCTTTTACCCTACCGAGTGCCGCGCGACGGGCATCGCCTGGATGCAGGGCATCGGCCGCTTTGGCGGCGTGGCGGGAACCATGACCAGCGCCCAGCTTCTTTCCATGCAGTGGCAGGCGGACAGTATTTTAATGATCCTCAGCGTGCCCGCCCTGGTGGCCGCGGCGGCAACCGTCTACAAAATGCTGTACAGCCGCTCGCAGGAACCCGGCGTCGCGTAGTTCCTCTCTTTTCTGCTATCCTGCCCCCGCAATTAAGGGGGCAGCATGCTTAACATCGTTTTATTCGAACCAGAAATTCCGCCGAATACCGGCAATATTATCCGCCTGTGTGCCAACACCGGTTTTCGTCTGCACATTATTGAGCCGATGGGCTTTACGTGGGACGACAAACGCCTGCGTCGCGCAGGGCTGGATCATCATGAATTTACCGCCGTTATTCGCCACCACGATTACGCCGCGTTTCTGGAAGCAGAGCAGCCGCAGCGCATGTTCGCCCTGACCACCAAAAGCACGCCAGCGCACAGCGCCGTAAGCTATCAGGCAGGTGACTATCTGATGTTTGGCCCGGAAACCCGCGGCCTGCCGGCCACGATCCTGGATGCCCTGCCCGCTGAGCAGAAAATCCGTATTCCGATGATGCCGGACAGCCGCAGCATGAACCTGTCGAACGCGGTGTCGGTGGTGGTGTATGAAGCATGGCGCCAGCTGGGATATCCGGGCGCCATTCTCAGAAGTTAAATGCCGTCACCATACTCGAAGGTATGGTGAATGCCGTTGAAGTGCTGATCCATATCCATGGACGGCTTATCGCTGTCTGGCTTACCGACGATGCGCGCCGGTACGCCAGCGGCGGTGGTGTGCGGCGGCACCGGCTGGAGCACCACGGAGCCTGCGCCAATCTTCGCGCCGCGCCCGACTTCGATATTGCCGAGAATTTTGGCACCCGCGCCAATCATCACCCCTTCACGAATTTTCGGATGGCGATCGCCGCTGGTTTTCCCGGTACCGCCCAGGGTAACCGACTGCAGGATCGAGACGTCGTCTTCAATCACCGCCGTTTCCCCGACAACGATCCCGGTGGCGTGGTCGAGCATGATCCCGCGGCCAATCTTCGCCGCCGGATGAATATCAACCTGAAACGTCACGGAAACCTGGTTTTGCAGGAAGATCGCCAGCGCGCGGCGGCCTTCATTCCATAGCCAGTGGCCGATGCGGTAAGCCTGCAGGGCGTGGAAGCCTTTCAGGTACAGCAGCGGCGTAGAATATTTATCGACCGCCGGGTCACGCGTGCGCACCGCCTGGATATCGCAGGCGGCAGAGGCGATCATTTCCGGGTCAGCGGCGTAAGCCTCTTCCACCACCTCACGAATCGCAATCGCGGGCATGATCGAGGACGCCAGCTTGTTGGCGAGCATATAGCTCAGCGCGCTGCCGAGGTTTTCGTGCTTGAGTAGCGTTGCGTGGTAGAAACTGGCCAGCATAGGCTCACAGTCGGCCAGCGCCCGGGCTTCGGCTTTAATGTTATTCCAGACGATATCCAGTTCTTCACACGGCATTGCTTACTCCAGACGATAGTTAATGACCAGCCAGTTCTGCGCTGGCTGGGTCATTCAGGTGACAACGGTTCCGACTAGTTACTGCTGCGCTCGTCCTTGCGCGCACGACCTAATAAGGTCAATGCTGCCTCGCGCGCATTTTTTCCGCAATACAATACCTGATAAATTTCCTCGGTTATTGGCATTTCGACACCGAAACGGTGCGCCAACTCGCGGACTTCTTTGGTATTGCGGTAGCCTTCCACCACCTGGCCAATCTTCTCCTGCGCGTCTTTCACATCGCTGCCCTGTCCGAGCATCATGCCAAAGCGGCGGTTACGAGACTGGTTGTCGGTACAGGTCAGCACCAGATCGCCCAGGCCAGCCATTCCCATAAAGGTGGCCGGATCGGCACCCAGCGCTTCGCCCAGGCGGGACATCTCGGTCAGACCGCGGGTGATCAGCGCCGTACGGGCGTTGGCACCAAAACCAATGCCGTCGGACATCCCGGCGCCAATCGCAATCACGTTCTTCACCGCGCCGCCCAGCTGCACGCCGATAAAATCGGGGTTGCTGTAAACGCGGAAGCTCTTGCCGCAGTGCAGCAACTGCTGGAGATCGTCGGAGAAGGCCCGATCGGTGGAGGCCAGTGAAATCGCCGTCGGCAGGCCAGCGGCCAGCTCTTTGGCAAAGGTCGGGCCGGAAATGACCGCCAGCGGGATCGCATCACCCAGCGCTTCGCGGGCAACGTCCTGCAGCAGGCGTCCGGTTTCGGCTTCCAGTCCTTTCGTCGCCCAGACAACGCGCGCATCCGGGCGCATCAGCGGCTTAATCTGACGCAGCACGTCGCCAAAGACATGGCTCGGGACCACAATCAGAATGTTGCGGCTGGCCGCCAGCGCGGTCGCAAGGTCGCTTTCAAGGTGCAGGGTGTCAGGGAACGGAACGTCCGGGAGAAACGCCACGTTACAGCGGTCGCGCTGTAGCGTCGCGATATGTTTTGGGTCGTGGCCCCACAGGACCACATCGTGACCATTTCTTGCCAGCGTGATGGCAAGAGCGGTGCCGTATGAGCCGGCACCGATCACAGTCATTGACGCATTAACAGTGCTCATCAGGCATCCTGATGTTGTTCAGCACCTTCGCCAGCTTGCTGCTGCAGATAGTTCATGAACAGCGCATCAAAGTTAACTGGCGCAAGGTTCAGTTGCGGGAATGTACCGCGAGAAACCAGGCTGGTGATGCATTCACGTGCATACGGGAACAGAATGTTCGGGCAGTACGCACCCAGGCAATGCGCCATCTGGTTGCCTTCGATACCGCCGATGGAGAAGATACCGCCCTGCTGTACTTCACACAGGAAAGCAGTCTCTTCGCCCAGAGAAGCGGTCACGGTCACACGCAGTACGACTTCATACACGTCATCAGCCAGTTGGGTTGATGCGGTATCCAGATCAAGTTTAACCTCTGGCTGCCAGTCTTTCTGGAAAACGTGCGGCGCATTTGGCGCTTCAAAAGAGACATCTTTGGTGTAGATGCGCTGGATCTGGAAAATCATTTCATTATTGCTTTGTTCTGACATGGAAATACCCTTTTTAATTGTCCTAAAGTCTCTTAGCTCAGCAGCGGATCGAGTCCACCACGGGCATCGAGCGCATACAAGTCATCACAGCCGCCAATGTGCTGCGCATCAATAAAAATCTGTGGAACCGTCGTACGACCACTACGTTGGATCATCTCTTCGCGTTTAATCGCGTCACCGTCAATCGGCAGTTCCTGGAACGTGACGCCTTTGCTGTTCAGCAGCGCTTTCGCACGGTGGCAGAACGGGCACGTCGCTTTGGTGTAGATCTCAATATGGGCCATGACTGAACTCCTTATTTACCGCGTACCAAAGGAAGATTTTCCCCGCTCCAGCCGGAAATGCCTTCTTTCAGCACAGATACGTTTTCGAAGCCTGCTTTATGTAGCAGGCTGGCGGATTCCTGCGCCTGCATGCCGGTACCGTCAACCACGATAATCGGCTGGGCTTTATGCTTCTCAAGCTCGCCCACGTTGTTCGCTTTGATTTCAGCAGGCAGCAGGTTAATCGCACCTGCAATGTGCCCTTTGCGGAAAT
This sequence comes from Enterobacter cloacae complex sp. 2021EL-01169, assembly GCF_020733125.1. Taxonomy (NCBI): domain Bacteria; kingdom Pseudomonadati; phylum Pseudomonadota; class Gammaproteobacteria; order Enterobacterales; family Enterobacteriaceae; genus Enterobacter; species Enterobacter cloacae complex sp. 2021EL-01169. The sequence goes on along the minus strand of NZ_JAJFTC010000006.1, from coordinate 174,439 downwards.
CGTCACGCTGACGCAGATCGACCACGACAGCATCTTCTTTGTTAATCAGACGCGTCGCTTCACCACGGGTGATAACCTTAATCTTAGACGTCAGGCTCTTAAATGTGGTGAACAGCACAGCAGCCAGCAGGCCAATCCACGCGATGCTCAGAACCGGATGGCGGCTAACGAATTGCATAATTTCTTGCATGGAGGGTTACTACTCCCGACTTAGTGATTAAAAAAACCAGGACAGGAGTATACCTGTGCGTTCTGGCAAATACAGCCAGCGACCCTAACCTAATCCATTTTCTGCGGCATGCCACCTAAAAAAATGCCTCAAAATGGTCTGGCGAGTACCTTGCCCCTGCGCTTTCTTTGATCTTCTGCGGCTATTTGATCGATTCAGCTGTAGTAAAATTACGCAAATTTTGACTCTTGAGCATGAGGTTGTCGCAATGTCGGTTTCTAAAAAACCTATGGTACTGGTGATTCTGGATGGCTATGGCTACCGTGAAGACAGCCAGGATAACGCTATTTTCAACGCCAAAACCCCGGTCATGGATGCCCTGTGGGCAAAACGTCCGCATACGCTGATTGACGCGTCTGGCCTGGAAGTGGGCCTGCCGGACCGCCAGATGGGCAACTCCGAAGTCGGTCACGTTAACCTGGGCGCCGGGCGTATCGTGTATCAGGACCTGACGCGTCTGGACGTTGAAATCAAAGAACGCACCTTCTTCTCCAACCCAACGCTGTCTGGCGCGGTTGATAAAGCCGTTGCTGCTGGCAAGGCCGTTCACATCATGGGTCTGCTCTCTGCTGGCGGCGTTCACAGCCACGAAGATCACATCATGGCAATGGTTGAACTGGCCGCTGAGCGCGGTGCGGAAAAAATCTATCTGCACGCCTTCCTGGACGGTCGCGACACGCCACCACGCAGTGCGGAAGGCTCCCTGAAAGCCTTCGAAGACAAATTCGCCGCGCTGGGTAAAGGCCGCGTGGCCTCCATCATTGGTCGTTACTACGCCATGGACCGCGACAACCGCTGGGATCGCGTTGAACAGGCCTATGACCTGCTGACCCTGGCAAAAGGGGAATTCCAGTTTGCGACCGCCGTTGAAGCGCTGGAAGCGGCTTATGCACGCGATGAAAACGACGAATTCGTGAAAGCGTCCGTGATCCGTGCTGAAGGCCAGGCCGATGCCGCGATGGAAGACGGCGACGCGCTGATCTTCATGAACTTCCGCGCTGACCGCGCGCGCGAAATCACCCGTGCGTTCGTCAACAGCGACTTCGACGGTTTTGCCCGTAAGAAAGTGGTAAACATCGACTTCATCCAGTTGACCGAATACGCGGCAGACATCAAAGCGCCGTGCGCGTACCCACCGGCCTCGCTGGCAAATACCTTCGGTGAGTGGATGGCGAAGAACGACAAAACGCAGCTGCGTATCTCCGAAACGGAAAAATACGCGCACGTGACCTTCTTCTTTAACGGCGGCGTTGAAGAGCCGTTCAAAGGCGAAGAACGTATTCTGATCAACTCCCCGAAAGTCGCCACCTACGATCTGCAGCCAGAAATGAGCTCTGCAGAATTGACTGAAAAATTGGTTGCGGCCATCGAGAGCGGCAAATACGACACCATCATCTGTAACTACCCGAACGGCGACATGGTCGGTCATACCGGGGTGATGGAAGCGGCAGTGAAAGCGGTTGAAGCGCTGGACCACTGCGTTGAGCAGGTGGCGAAAGCGGTTGAATCCGTTGGCGGCCAGCTGCTGATCACCGCGGATCACGGTAACGCTGAACAGATGCGCGACCCGGCGACCGGACAGGCGCACACCGCCCACACCAACCTGCCGGTTCCGCTGATTTATGTGGGTGATAAATCAGTGAAAGCCGTAGAAGGCGGCAAGCTTTCTGACATCGCGCCAACCATGTTGTCGCTGATGGGGATGCCGATCCCTGAAGAGATGACTGGTAAGCCGCTGTTCATCGTGGAATAATCGCTCCCCATGAGGGGAAAGGCGATTTTTTCAATCACATGGGTCGTGAAGCCGCTTAGGTTATCAGTCAGACCTCTGTTTTACGCCAGCGCACTCAGCGCTGGCGTATTGCTGTGCGCCGCATCCGCCCACGCGGATGACCGCGACCAGTTGAAATCCATTCAGGCCGATATCGCCGCCAAAGAGCGTGCGGTACGCCAACAGCAGCAACAGCGCGCCGCCCTGCTCGCCCAGCTTAAGCAGCAGGAAGAGGCCATCTCCGCTGCCACGCGTAAACTCCGTGAAACGCAAAACACCCTTGCCCAGTTGAATAAGCAGATCGACGAGATGAACGCGTCGATTGCCAAACTGGAGCGCCAGCGCGATGCGCAGGAGCGCAACCTTGCCGCACAGCTTGATGCCGCATTCCGCCAGGGTGAACATACCGGACTCCAGCTCATCCTCAGCGGCGAAGAGAGCCAGCGTGGCCAGCGCCTGCAGGCCTACTTTGGCTATCTGAACCAGGCGCGTCAGGAGACGATCGCGCAGCTGAAGCAGACGCGCGAAGAGGTTTCCACGCAAAAAGCCGAGCTGGAAGAGAAGCAGAGCCAGCAGCAGACGCTGCTCTACGATCAGCAGGCCCAGCAGGCAAAGCTTGAGCAGGCACGCAACGAGCGCAAGAAAACCCTGGCCGGTCTCGAGTCCTCCATTCAGGAAGGTCAGAGCCAGCTGAGCGAAATGCGCGCCAACGAATCCAAACTGCGTAACAGCATCGCCCGTGCGGAAGCCGCGGCGAAAGCGCGCGCCGAAAAAGAGGCTCGCGAGGCGCAGGCCGTTCGCGACAAGCAGCAGGAAGCGTCCCGCAAAGGGACCACCTACAAGCCAAGCGAAAGCGAACGTTCCCTGATGTCGCGTACCGGCGGCCTCGGCTCTCCTCGCGGTCAGGCTTTCTGGCCCGTTCGCGGTTCAATTCTGCATCGCTATGGCGAACAGCTGCAGGGTGAGCTACGTTGGAAAGGGATCGTTATCGGTGCGTCTGAAGGTAGCGAAGTGAAAGCCATCGCCGATGGCCGCGTGATTCTGGCCGACTGGCTGCAGGGTTACGGGCTTGTGGTGGTGGTCGAGCACGGTAAAGGCGACATGAGTCTTTACGGCTACAACCAGAGCGCGCTGGTCAGCGTCGGCACGCAGGTGCGCGCTGGCCAACCCATCGCCCTTGTGGGCAGCAGTGGCGGTCAGGGCCGCCCGTCACTCTATTTCGAAATTCGTCGTCAGGGTCAGGCGGTCAATCCACAGCCGTGGTTGGGAAGATAAGTTTTGCTTCAATTTCGTCGAATCGTTTTCTCCGTCGTCAGCGCGCTGGCGCTGGCTGCACCGGTATACGCCGGTAAGCTCGCTATCGTGATTGATGACTTCGGTTATCGCCCACATTATGAAAACCAGGTGCTGGCGATGCCGTCGGCCATCTCCGTTGCCGTCCTGCCGAATGCCCCCCACGCGCGTGAGATGGCGACCAAAGCCCACAGCAGCGGGCATCAGGTTCTCATCCACCTGCCTATGGCCCCGCTCAGCAAGCAGCCGCTGGAAAAAGATACCCTGCGCCCGGATATGAGCAGCGAGGAGATCGAGCGCATCATCCGCGACGCCTACAACAAGGTGCCGTATGCCGTAGGGCTGAACAACCATATGGGCAGCGCGATGACATCGAGCCTGTACGGGATGCTCAAAGTAATGCAGGCGCTGGAGCGTTATAACCTCTACTTCCTCGACAGCATGACCATCGGCAACAGCCAGGCGATGCGCGCCGCTCAGGGAACGGGCGTAAAGGTGATTAAGCGCAAGGTGTTCCTGGATGATACCCAGAACGAAGCCGATATTCGCGTGCAGTTTAATCGCGCGGTACAGCTGGCCCGCCGCAATGGTTCGGCCATTGCCATCGGTCACCCCCACCCGTCTACCGTTCGCGTCCTGCAGCAAATGCTGCCGACCTTACCTTCCGATATCACGCTGGTGCGCCCGAGCGACCTGCTGAACGAGCCGCAGGTGGATACCTCTACGCCGAATTCTGCGCAGCCCACCCCGACGGCGCCGCGTAATCCGTTCCGCGGCGTGAAGCGCTGCGTACCGAAGCAGCCGCTTGAACCGGTCTACGCGACCCGCTTCTTCTCCGTCATCGGAGACAGCATCAGTAACAGTACGCTGGTGAAATACGTCCAGCAGCAGTGGCAGGGATGGGGTAAGAAAGCCTGACGATAATAAGCCACCGTCATGGTGGCTTTTTTCTCACTTTAGTTCGAAAGTGCCATCAAGGATCAGGCTATATATTGTCGGCTGGCCGTTGTTTGAAGTACGGTAAGACCCTTTATAAGACAATTTATATATGCCTATAGGGTCTTCCATAAATTGTTTTTGTATTTCAAGTGAGAAATGCTCATTCATACTATTTTTTAGTAAAAAACGATTTTCACCTAGCACAGGTTGAGATAAAATAATTTCTCTTGAGTGGCTATCGTTTTCAAAAAAATAAGAAAAGATATAATCCATTAAAAAATAGTCTATGATTTTATCATGCTTTTGCCAGTATTCTAAAAGCACATTCATTACATTACCGATTAAATAGCCATTTTTCTCGGAAACCAAAAAATAAGTTGTCCAGAAACCGTTGCTAATACTCCCAGAGCAATCTGCTGGAGTGAAACGCAAAGAACAAAATGAGTAATTGGCAAGGTAGGAAGGTAAATCATGAGCCATAAATATGGTAGAGTCAAGCCATACACCGCCATATTCATACAATAAACAGCAACGTAATAGATCAGAGAAGTGAGCTTTACCGATCAATTCAGAATTATATTTCTCAATAATCACACCAGGTAGTGTGATATAATCCGAAAAATTATCTTCAGTAATAATTATAATCTCATATCCATTTGAGTGTTTATAAACAGAGTCGACACAGTGTTTAACTAACTCAGGCGCGTTATCCAGCCCCTGGAACCAGCAGATCCAGATAATGTTTGATTGCATCGGTTCCGCTGTATGCGAATCGTCAGGTTGAACCTTGAGATCATCAATAATGCTAAAAATCGCTTCTTTTTTCTTCCGCTCAAAATGGCAAGCAGCACGCTGAAAAAGAGAAAAACCCGTTTTTTTGTGCCAGCGCCGGGTTTTCTTGATGAGCTTATTCGTTGCATTGAGATTCATCATTTCACCTAATTAAATTCAGAATAGCTCTTTTAGCGTACGGCGAAACAGTTTCATTTTTAATTTAGCGTCTTTTTTACGCCCACGTAATAAGCAATTCATGCGCGATGATGTAAAGCCACGAAACGACATAAGTTGGAATAAATTATTACTGCGGGTCACTTCAGACATGTGCCGACGGTATTTAAAATAGAGTTTCCGATACGCATTGTATTTTTTAACCTGCGACGTAATCCGATCGCTCCCGTGTTCAGCATCCACCATCGCAGTACTGAAACTGTATTTGATTCCTGGACCATACTTCAGAATTAATTTAATCCACACATCGCGATCTTGCTGCTGTTTAATTTCAGGGGAAAATCCGCCTACGCCTAACAGTTTTTCTTTTGTGGTCAATACCTGATTGCCAACCACGTTTTCACACAGAATATCCTGCAGCTCAATGATTCGTTTGTCATCAGTTTCCGGATAGGTACGGTGGGTTTTGTCCAACCTGGCGGGCGTGTCCGTCACGAAAGCATACTTATCATCATACCGCTCAGCGAGCTTCTTCAAACGCTCTGGCAGGAAATAATCGTCGTCATCAAGCCCCGTTACAAACACGCCGTGCGAAAGCGCATAGCCCCGGTTACGGCTGAAGTTAGAACCGCTGTTCTTTTCGTTACGCTCGTAGATGAAATGTACAAAGCGCGCCTCACACTCAGCGCGCATACGCTCGATAAGTTGAGGGGTTTTCTCATTGGAGCAGTCATCAACAATAACCAATTCTACTGCGGGATATGTCTGAGCAATAACTGAACGAATTGCGCGTTCCAGCAACGCCTCTCTGTTGTAGGTGGTGATGATGACTGAAATCAGTTCGTTCATGGGGTACTCGTCTGGTAAAAGGTATTTCTCCCTCGGAAGAATACCTTTTTCCCGAGGGAGAATCAAAACGGTTACTTAATGACAGTACGATGTTTGTTTTGTTCCAGGAAAACAATCGACATTATCAGCGTCAACATCCACGCAACAGGAGTTGTTTTAGAATAGAACATCACACCACCTACGCCGAACATAACAATCGAAACCAGGAACGCGAAAAGTATAATACTTTTACGTTTACGTAATGCATACCAGCCAAGCGATATCACAAACAGAATATAAAGAAGAACGCCTGAAGGTCCTTTCACTGAAAGCGTTTCGACGATTTCATTATGAAGATGACCGCGGATGTGATCCAGCGCGCCTGACAAGCTTGGGTCTTTATTAACCTCGGCAATTATCTTTGCGTTTCGCTCATCTGTCGACTGCCATAAATAATTATTTTTAGACGCAGCTAATCCCGTTTTCCACATAGCAAAACGAGCCCCAACAGAAGTGGCACTGTTCGCTTTATCATAGGAAACAATGTCATTGTTAAAGTCGTTATAACGCTTTATCAGGCTGTCTTTCATCATAAATGCACCAGCCAGCAACGCGATCAGGAAAACCACAACTCCCTTCCAGGGGATATGCTTTTCCTTGTAGAACTTCACTACCAGCAATGCGAAGAAAATAATCGGATAGGTCAGAATGGCTGCTCGAGTTTCTGTCGCCACCAGTACCAGGAAAGTGATAAAAAAATGCCCGAGTACAAACAACTCTTTCCATCTACTTAAACTGTGCTGAAGCACCAGAATCGTGTAGAAGGAAATAAATGCAATGGTATAAGCGGCCCCAGTCGCATCCGCCCCACCGGCAAGGGAAAGCGTAACCCTTTGGTTTCCAAGAAAAATATTTTGATATCCTGCATAGGCAATAATCATCACCTGCAGTGTGATGACCAGCAACATATGAATCTTATTGCTGCCGATTTTGAATTGCTCTCTGCTCACAAGCATGAAGATGGAGAATGCCCCGAAAAGGCAGATTTTCCCGACTTCAAGATAGGCGCGATAAGAGTTGATCGCCTCACTATCAACCTTATACATCCGGTACCAGGCCAAATCGCAAATTCCAATAGCCAGCAGGACCAGACAAAGCCAGAATGCATCGTTCTTTCTGGAATTTTTAATATCCAATAAGAAAATAACGAATGCTGTTACACCCGCCAGGCCCAAAATTTTGGCGGATAAATTAGGTGAAACAACGACGCAACCAAAAGCTAAAGCACACATTCCGAAGAGTAGCTGCAGCAATACAAACTGGACCTTATCTCGTTCTAAATTAATCATCATTATTCCATTTACTATAAAGGCAAAGCAGACTAGCACGCTGCTAAAGGCAAGTTTATCGCACCTGTGTTAACGAATATTACGCCACTCATAGGACTTCCCGGTCGTGTCCAGCACAGTAACGTCCTTATTATAACCAGCGAGCCAGGACTGTACCGACTGAACAGTCTCCCCCTGGCGATGGATTCCAAGCCACAGCTCTGCCAGCGTATTAATATCATCCGCTGACCACACGGTATTGTAATCTCCGGTGTATTGCTTGCTAGAATCCACCTGATTTCCGTACCAGATAAACACGGGGATATGCAACGCCTCGCGTGGAGGATTAACGTTCCCGTGCGAGTAAGCTACAGCACGTTTCGGATCGCGAATCAGGCCATGATCGGAGAAATACATGACGGATGAGCGCGAGTTTTCGAGCAGGCTAAAAACGTTGCCCATCACTGTGTCTGTGTATCGCACCGAATTGTCATAACAATCATCAGCTTCATTATCACCCTGCAGCACCGCCTGGCTGGCAGGGAAGCGTCGACAGGAAGGTTCGTGACTTCCGTACAAATGCAGAACAATCAGTTTCTTGCCCGGCGTTTTTAACGCATTCCGCAACAGCGGCAGAAGGTCTTCGTCGTAGCCCCCGTCAATCCACTCATGCTGTTTCGTGTTCAGGGCAATTCCGGTAATGACGTTATTATGCGCCCCTCCTTTACCCTGACGACTAAACCAGTACGTATCATATCCCGCTTTGTTAGCGATATTGATGACGTTATCGCTATACTTACGAGGATCTCGTGCATTCACAGTATCGGCGGTCAACGCCAGCGGAACCGCCATAATCGTGACCGGAGCAGGCGTTACAGCATTACGGAACAATAATAGCTGCGATTTTTGCTTCTCCAGCTCCGGTGTCGTATCTCGAGGATAACCATAGATACCCATATTTGCCGTGCGCTCAGACTCACCAATAATCAATACATAGTTTTCGATGCCAGTATCGGATAGCGTGATTTTATAATCAGGAATGTTATTACCGATATTGGCCACCACGGCATTATCTTCGATGGCCTGCATAAAGACTTTAGACGTGCTGACAGGTGTTGCCTGAACCACGCGCTGCGCCAGGCTCTCTACGCTGCTTTTCCTGAGTTGATGCTGCAAGGCCTGACCATAAAAAGCCAGCAGCGTGACGGCAAGCGCAATGGCGGGCCAGCGACGAAAACGCGGCGCGACAGGCCATATCCCGGTATTGGTGGTAAAAATGAAAAACGCCGAGAGGGCGATAAAAATCAGGCAATCGCGCCAGTACAAACCGAGCATCGAACTTGCTTCACCCGGTGTCGTATTAAGTACGCTTAGCGCAAACCCATAGCTAAACGCAGAATTGAAATTACTCCAGGCATATAACTGTAAAGTGATGTCTGCCGCGACTGGAATTAATAAAATAATCGCAAGTACATTTCTGAATATTTTATTGTTTATACATTTTAACGCCAGCAATATCAGCGCAAAAACCAGCGCACGGTTAATTACCGCATTATATTTAGCATGTATAATATTAACGCCAATGACTATTAGCAGGGAAATAAAGAAAGTTAAGAAAGCGGTAAATCGCGAAGGTGTCTCAACCAACTTCTGTGGAAACAGTGTGGACATAATGACCTAATTAGCCTGGCAGAATCTTTCCTGACGCAATCATTTTAACTACTTGAATGAACGTGCGGAGAAGACGGAATGGAGAAAATTTCGCCAAAAGTTAACAAGTAACCTCTGGAAAGTCAAACCGCTAAGAAAGAACGCTGGCACCCGTAAAAGTGGTGCCAGCAGGCAGATTTAATCCCAGCTCAGAATCACTTTCCCTGACTGGCCGGAACGCATCGCGTCAAAGCCCTGCTGGAACTCATCGATGGAGAAACGGTGAGTAATAATCGGGGACAGATCCAGACCGGACTGAATCAACGCCGCCATCTTGTACCAGGTCTCAAACATCTCACGACCATAGATGCCCTTGATGAACAGCCCCTTGAAGATCACTTTGTTCCAGTCGATGGACATATCCGACGGCGGGATACCCAGCATCGCGATACGGCCACCGTGGTTCATGGTGTCGAGCATGGTGCGGAACGCCGGTGGCGCACCGGACATCTCCAGACCCACATCGAAGCCCTCGGTCATGCCCAGCTCTTCCATCACGTCGGTCAGGCTCTCTTTCGAGACATCCACCGCGCGGGTGACGCCCATTTTGCGCGCCAGCGACAGGCGGTATTCGTTTACATCGGTGATCACGACGTTGCGCGCACCTACATGCTTCGCCACGGCTGCCGCCATAATGCCGATGGGGCCCGCGCCGGAGACCAGCACGTCTTCACCGACCAGATCGAAGGAGAGCGCCGTGTGCACGGCGTTGCCGAACGGATCGAAAATGGAGGCCAGATCGTCAGAAATATTGTCCGGGATTTTGAAGGCGTTAAAGGCCGGGATCACCAGGTATTCCGCGAAGCAGCCCGGACGGTTCACGCCCACGCCGATGGTATTGCGGCACAGGTGCGTACGCCCGCCGCGGCAGTTACGGCAATGGCCGCAGGTAATGTGGCCTTCACCGGAGACGCGGTCGCCGATTTTGAAGCCTTTCACTTCCTGGCCGATACCCACCACTTCACCGACATATTCGTGACCGACAACCATCGGGACAGGAATGGTTTTCTGCGACCACTGGTCCCAGTTGTAGATGTGAACGTCAGTACCGCAGATAGCCGTTTTACGAATTTTGATCAGCAGATCGTTATGACCGACTTCCGGTTCCGGCACGTCGCTCATCCAAATCCCTTCTTCCGCTTTCAGTTTGGATAACGCTTTCATCACAGGTCCTCAGGCAATGACGCCCAGCTGTTTACCGATGCGGGTAAAGGCTTCCACCGCACGTTCAATTTGTTCAGGCGTATGCGCCGCAGACATCTGGGTGCGGATACGCGCCTGACCTTTTGGCACCACCGGGAAGAAGAACCCGGTGACGTAAATCCCTTCTTTCTGCAGCTCGCGGGCAAAATTCTGCGCCACGACCGCATCACCCAGCATCACCGGAATGATCGCGTGGTCAGCACCGGCCAGGGTGAACCCTGCTGCGCTCATTTTTTCACGGAACAGACGCGCGTTGGACCACAGGCGGTCGCGCAGTTCAGCGCCGGACTCCACCATCTCCAGCACTTTGATGGAGGCGGCAACAATCGCCGGTGCCAGGGAGTTGGAGAACAGATACGGACGCGAGCGCTGGCGCAGCCACTCCACCACCTCTTTACGCGCAGCGGTATAGCCGCCGGATGCGCCGCCGAGCGCTTTGCCCAGCGTGCCGGTGATGATGTCCACGCGGCCCATTACGTCGCAGTATTCGTGGGAGCCGCGACCATTTTCGCCGACAAAACCGACCGCGTGAGAGTCATCGACCATCACCAGCGCGTCGTATTTATCCGCCAGGTCACACACGCCCTTCAGGTTGGCGATCACGCCGTCCATGGAGAATACGCCGTCGGTGGCGATCAGCACATGGCGAGCGCCCGCTTCACGGGCCTCTTTCAGGCGCGCTTCCAGCTCAACCATGTCGTTGTTGGCGTAGCGAAAACGCTTCGCTTTACACAAGCGTACGCCGTCGATGATGGAGGCGTGGTTCAGGGCGTCGGAGATAATCGCATCTTCTGCGCCGAGCAGAGTCTCGAACAGGCCGCCGTTGGCGTCGAAGCAGGAGGAGTAGAGAATCGCGTCTTCCATTCCGAGGAAGTTCGCCAGCTTTTGCTCAAGCTGCTTGTGGCTGTCCTGGGTACCGCAGATAAAGCGTACTGAGGCCATACCAAAACCGTGGGTATCCATGCCGTTTTTTGCCGCGGCAATCAGCTCAGGGTGATTCGCAAGACCTAAGTAGTTGTTCGCACAAAAGTTGATCACATGGCTGCCATCGGCAACGGTGATGTCCGCCTGCTGTGCAGACGTGATAATACGCTCTTCCTTGAACAACCCTTCCGCACGTGCGGTCTCAAGGTCGCTGTTTAACTGTTTGTAAAAATCACCACGCATTGCAATTCTCCAGACTCGGCAAATTTCGGGACATATTACCCAAACCTATAGTTCATGACGAGATGACACGTCATCTCTTGTTGTTTTTGCAGCATAAATCACGTGTACCCTTGCGCTATGTCGGTGAATGGCTGAAGGGCAGCCATACTAATGATATGATAGAAACATTAGCGTCCGGGATTGTCCCCGGGCTCCACACTTCAAAGGTTACAGTTATGATCATCGTTACCGGCGGCGCAGGCTTTATCGGCAGCAATATTGTTAAGGCTCTCAATGACAAAGGCATCACCGACATCCTGGTGGTTGACAACCTGAAAGACGGCACCAAGTTCGTTAACCTGGTGGATCTGAACATCGCTGACTACATGGATAAAGAAGACTTCCTTATCCAGATTATGGCGGGCGAAGAGTTCGGCGAAATCGAAGCCATCTTCCACGAAGGTGCGTGTTCTTCCACCACCGAGTGGGACGGCAAGTACATGATGGACAACAACTATCAGTACTCCAAAGAGATCCTGCACTACTGCCTGGAGCGTGAAATTCCGTTCCTGTACGCCTCCTCCGCTGCAACCTATGGCGGCCGCACCTCGGACTTCATCGAGTCCCGCGAATATGAGCAGCCGCTGAACGTCTACGGCTACTCCAAATTCCTGTTCGACGAGTACGTGCGTCAGGTACTGCCAGAAGCGAACTCGCAGATCGTCGGCTTCCGCTACTTCAACGTCTACGGACCGCGCGAAGGCCACAAAGGCAGCATGGCGAGCGTGGCGTTCCACCTGAACACCCAGCTGAATAACGGTGAAAGTCCAAAACTCTTCGAAGGCAGCGACGGCTTTAAGCGCGACTTCGTTTACGTGGGCGACGTGGCGGCCGTAAACCTGTGGTTCTGGGAAAACGGCGTGTCCGGCATCTTCAACCTGGGTACCGGCCGCGCAGAGTCCTTCCAGGCGGTGGCTGACGCCACGCTGGCGTACCACAAAAAAGGCAGCATCGAGTACATTCCGTTCCCGGACAAGCTGAAAGGCCGCTATCAGGCGTTCACCCAGGCTGACCTGACTAACCTGCGCGCAGCGGGTTATGACAAGCCGTTCAAAACCGTTGCCGAAGGCGTAACGGAGTATATGGCCTGGCTGAACCGCGACGCGTAAGTATGAAGATTCTGGTGATCGGCCCGTCATGGGTGGGCGACATGATGATGTCGCAAAGTCTCTATCGCACGCTCAAGGCGCGCTATCCCCAGGCGATAATCGACGTGATGGCACCCGCGTGGTGCCGTCCGCTGTTATCGCGTATGCCGGAAGTGAATGAAGCGATCCCGATGCCGCTCGGCCACGGGGCGCTGGAAATTGGCGAACGCCGCAAGCTCGGCCATAGCCTGCGCGAGAAGCGGTATGACCGCGCGTATGTTCTGCCCAACTCCTTTAAATCTGCCCTGGTGCCCTTCTTTGCGGGCATTCCGCATCGCACCGGCTGGCGCGGCGAAATGCGCTACGGCCTGCTGAACGATGCGCGCGTGCTGGATAAAGCGGCCTGGCCATTAATGGTGGAGCGCTACGTGGCGCTGGCCTATGACAAAGGCGTGATGCGCAGCGCGAAAGACCTGCCGCAGCCGCTGCTCTGGCCCCAGCTTCAGGTTAACGACGGTGAAAAATCCCAGACCTGCAGCGCGTTTGGCCTTTCGGCTGAACGTCCGATGATTGGCTTCTGCCCTGGCGCCGAGTTCGGCCCGGCAAAACGCTGGCCGCACTACCACTATGCAGAGCTGGCGAAACAGCTGATCGACGAAGGCTACCAGATTGTCCTGTTCGGTTCGGCAAAAGACCACGAGGCGGGCAACGAAATTCTCGCGACGCTCAGTAATGAACAGCAGGCCTGGTGCCGCAACCTGGCGGGAGAAACGCAGCTTGAGCAGGCGGTTATCCTGATTGCTGCCTGCCACGCTGTGGTTACCAACGATTCAGGCCTGATGCACGTCGCCGCTGCGCTCAACCGTCCGCTGGTGGCACTGTATGGGCCAAGCAGCCCGGACTTTACGCCTCCGCTTTCCCATAAAGCGCGCGTTATTCGCCTGATCACCGGCTACCACAAGGTGCGCAAAGGCGATGCCGCTGAAGGTTATCATCAGAGTCTGATCGACATTACCCCGCAGCGCGTTCTTGAAGAACTCAACGCACTGCTGTTGAGCGAAGAAGGATAACGGATGCGGGTATTGATCGTTAAAACCTCATCGATGGGCGATGTTCTGCACACGCTGCCGTCGCTGACGGACGCCATGCGGGCCATTCCCGGCATCCGTTTTGACTGGGTGGTGGAAGAGGGCTTCGCGCAGATCCCCACCTGGCATGAAGCGGTCGACCGCGTGATCCCGGTGGCGATTCGCCGCTGGCGGAAAGCGTGGTTCTCTGCCCCGATTAAAGCCGAACGCAAAACCTTCCGCGAGGCGGTACAGGCGCAGCGTTATGATGCCATCATCGACGCGCAGGGGCTGGTCAAAAGCGCCGCGCTGGTGACCCGACTGGCGCGCGGCGTAAAGCACGGCATGGACTGGCAAACCGCCCGCGAACCGCTGGCGAGCCTGTTTTATAACCGCCGCCATCACATCGCGAAGCAGCAGCACGCGGTGGAACGTACCCGCGAGCTATTTGCAAAGAGTCTTGGCTATGCAAAGCCGGAAACGCAGGGCGATTACGCCATTTCGCAGCATTTTTTGCACGGTTCGCAACAAACAGACGCACCCTACCTGATTTTCCTTCATGCAACGACCCGCGACGACAAGCACTGGCCGGAAGCGCACTGGCGCGAACTGATCGGCCTGCTGGGGAGTGCGGGGTTACGTATCAAACTCCCGTGGGGCGCTCCCCATGAAGAAGCGCGCGCCAAACGCCTGGCGGCAGGGTTTGATTATGTGGACGTTCTGCCGCGCATGAAGCTGGATGGCGTCGCTCAGGCGCTGGCAGGCGCTACGGCTGTGGTCTCCGTGGATACCGGACTCAGCCACCTGACGGCGGCGCTGGACCGTCCTAATATTACGCTTTACGGCCCAACGGACCCGGGCCTGATCGGCGGCTATGGAAAAAATCAATATATCTGCCGCCCGGAACACTCATCGCAGCTGAGCGATCTCAGCGCCGCTGCGGTATTTGCGCAATTAGAGCCTTTGCTGGCAGCAGAGAGAGCCTATGTCTGATTTTTTCTCAGCGGAGCGCCCGCCAAAGCGCGTGCTGATTATTAAGCTTCGTCACCACGGTGACGTTTTGCTTACCTCGCCGGTTTTTACCGTGCTGAAAAAGAACTGGCCGAACGTGGAAGTCGATGCGCTGGTTTATGACGATACCCAGGCGATGCTGACCAGCCACCCGCATATCGACCAGGTGCACACTATTGGGCGCAACTGGCGCAAGAAGGGCTGGTTTGAACAATTCCGCCTCTACCGCGCCCTGCTGAACACCCTGAAAGGCCGTCAGTATGACGTGCTGATTAACCTGACTGAACACTGGCACGGCGCGCGTCTGGCGCGTCGCCTGAAACCGCGCGTCTCCGTCGGCTTTAAGCCGGATAAGCGCGGGGGCCTGGCGCGTCGCCGTTGGGTGAAATCGTTCACCACGCTCTATCCGGCGATTCAGGACAACAGCCGTCATATGGTGGAGGTTAATCTGGATGCCCTGCGCCGGATCGGCATTCATCCGCAGTCCGATGAAGACAAACATACGCTTTTTGTGCCCGGTGACGCGGCAGAAGCCTCTGTGGCCGAAAAACTGGCCGGGTTTGGGCTCACGAGTAAATCCTACATTCTGGTTCACCCGACCTCGCGCTGGATGTTCAAGGCCTGGGATATCAAAAAGCTGGCAGCGACCATTGATAACCTGGCGGCGCGCGGCCTGCCGATCGTCCTCTCCGCCGCACCGTCAAAAGAAGAGAAGGCCTATATGGATGCGCTGCGCGCAGCCCTCACCCAGCCGGTCTTTGATTTAAGCGGTCAGCTGAACCTGAAAGAGCTGGGCGCGCTCATGAAGCACGCCCGGGTGTACTTCGGCGTGGATTCCATGCCAATGCATCTTGCGAGCGCCGTCGGTACGCCAACCGTCGCCATCTTTGGCCCTACCGGCGCCATCAAATGGGCGCCGTGGGGGGTAAATTATCGCGTAATCGTTGCCGGGTTTACCTGCCAGCCTTGCGGCAAAGCGGGCTGCGGAGACAGCGGTGTCTCTGACTGCATCACGGCCATCACCCCGCAGCAGGTGCTGAGCGCCATTGATACGATGCTTCTGGAAACGGAAACACCTGCATGAAGCTGGCGATTGTCCGACAGACCTACAACCCCAACGGTGGCGCAGAGCGTTTTGTCTCACGTGCGCTGAACGTGCTGGCGCAGGATACGTCGCTTGATGTCACGCTAATTGCTCGCCAGTGGGAGGATGCCGCAGGCTGGAAAACGCTGACGGTCAATCCGCCGTTTCGCAATCGCATCGCGCGTGAATCCGGTTTTGCCCTCGAAGCCGCCGCGCATTTTGCGCAGTTTGATATTGTGCAAAGCCACGAACGCATACCGGGAGCCACCATCTTCCGGGCGGGCGACGGTGTTCACGCCACCTGGCTTGAGCAATATGGCCGCATTCTGTCGCCGCTGGCGCGCTGGGCGCAATCTCTGAGCCGCTATCACCGCTACATTCTGCAGGCCGAGGCGCAGATGTTTACCCATCCGCAGCTGCGCAAGGTGATCTGTAATTCGAAGATGGTGCGCGATGATATCGCGCGGCGCTTCGGGCTGCCGGACGACAAGCTGACGGTGATCTACAACGGCGTGGACACCGTTCAGTTTAGCCCTGAGGTCCGCGCCCTTTCGCAGCGTGATGTCCTGGGTATTCCTCCTGACGCACCGGTGCTGGCGTATGTTGGGTCAGGCTTCAGCCGCAAAGGCGTCGCCACCGCGCTGCGCGCCATTGTGGCGCATCCTGACGTCTGGCTGCTGATTGCCGGCCGCGATAAACATGCGCGGAAGTTCGAAAAGCTGGCGCAGGCGCTGGGGATTTCCTCACGAGTGAAGTTCCTGGGCCCCGTTGCCAACGTGCGTGAAGTCTATGGCACGGCGGATGCCCTTATCCTGCCGACGCTCTACGATCCCTTCCCGAACGTCTGCGTGGAAGCGCTGGCCTGTGGTTTGCCGCTGCTTACCAGCCACGGCTGCGGCGCGGCGGAGTGGATAACCGAGGGTCATAACGGCTGGGTGCGCGACGCGCTGGACAGCGAAGGCTACCAGCAGGCCATCTCGCTGTGGCTGAAAGGCCGTGAACAGGGTGTCGATTACTCCGCCGCTGCGCGTGCAACCGCCGAGCCCTTCACCCTGGACAGAATGGCGAAAGAGCTACAGGCGCTTTATCGTGATTTGCTGCGCTGAGCGGCATCGGAGAAGACTTTCTCCATCGCGTCCAGCATACATTCGCGGGTAAAGTGCGTGCTCAGGTAGTCATATCCCTGTTGCGCGAGCGTCTCGCGAAGGGCTGAGTCGTCATAGAGTTTCATTATGGCATCGTGCAGCGCGTTTTCGTCGCGCTGCGCGACCAACAATCCCGTCTGCCCGTTAATCACCGCATCTCCCGTTCCACCGGCATCCGTCGCAATAGTTGCAATACGGGTGGCTAACGATTGCAGTACGCCCTGCGGCACACCTTCCATATCATGCGAAGGACTCAGCGCAATATCAAAGGCCGGAAACCAGCGTTCCGGATCGGGTTGATGTCCCGCCATGACCACGCGCTGCTGTAATCCCAGCGCGGTGATTTCCTGTTCCAGCGTCGCCTTGTGCGGACCTTCACCGACAATCGCCAGCTTGATGTGTGGATTGGCGATTTTCGCCAGGGCGCGCAGCAGTACGCTATGGCCTTTGTTCGGGCGCAAATGCGATACCACGCCCAGCCAGAAATCGTCCTGCGACAAACCACAATGAACCCGGGCCTGGTGCTTATCTCCCGGATGGAAACGCTGCGTATCGACACCGCTTGGCACCGACGTACTCTGAGACATCGGCACGCCAATATTTGCCACCTGATGGCGCAGCGCCTCGCCGGTGGTCACGATATGCGCGCAGGCCGTGCGGAAGAGCCAGCGGGTCGTCCAGTTGTTGCGCGGTACGCCGGACGCATGACGGGTTCTCACCAGTGGTACAGGGTTGGACAGCGTCAGATTCGCCAGCGCCACCAGCCAGGTATCGGCAGAGTTATGGCTGTTGATGACGTCAATCGAGTGACGGTTATCCTTCATCCAGCGACGCAGCACCTGCAGGTTTTTAAGGTTCTTACGCTTCAACGGCATCGTGACCACCGGCAGACCGGCATTGCGTGCCAGCGCGTGGAGCGGCGCAGTTTCCGGACAAAGGAGAGTCACCTGATGGCCACGCTGAATCATCCCAAGCGATTCGTTGATAATGCGCAGAGGCTGCCCGCCTTTGCCGCCGTCTGCTTCAGTGTGAACAATATGCATATATTTCCTGTTAAAAATCTCGCCCGCGTGACGCTAATTTTCCACCTGAAACGATCTTTGTCCCTCCAGGCATATGTTTTTAATATCCACCAGATATAATACAGCGCGAATGGTACCACCATATTGGGTGGCCTGCCCTGAACACAACGGAGAAAGCATGTCCGACAAACCTTTATTGAGCCTCGTGGTCGCCGTTTATAACGGTGAAAAATTCCTCAATGCATTTTTCGACAGCATTAAAGCTCAACATTTGGACAGTCTGGAACTGGTCGTTGTGAACGACGGGTCAAGCGACAGCTCCTCCACCATCATTGCGCAGTACGCCAGCGAATTCCCCTTCTACAAAGTTATCGATCAGGCCAATCAGGGCGTGTCGGCCGCGCGTAATACCGGCCTGGCGGTGGCAACGGGCGAATACGTCGCCTTCCCGGACATCGACGACGTGATTTATCCGGGCATGTACCCGCGTCTGCTTGAGATGGCCAAAAAGAACGATCTTGATGTCGCGACCTGCAACGGTACCTATATCTACGACGACGGACGCCCGTCGAAAAAGATCTTCCCGTCCGACAAGCTGCAGTCCACCGACGTGCTGGACGGCCCAACCTGGCTTCAACGCGCGCTTTCATCGCGAAAGTTCCTGCACGTGACCTGGCTGAATATCTACCGCCATGCTTTCATCAAAGAGCAGGGCTTCACCTTTGAACACGGTCTGCGCCACCAGGATATCCCCTGGACCACTGAAGTGCTGCTGACCGCCAAACGCGTGCAGTACACCGACGAAACCTTTTACGATTACCTGATCCACTCGGCCTCGGTGTCGCACACGCCGGGAACGGACGACACGCGAATGCGCAACGCCCGCCACTACATGAAAATCCTCGAAATGCTGGATGCAATCAACCAGCGTTACCCGGATGCGGTGCGCCATGTGCCGGCCTGCCAGTGGCAGATTGCCAAAGAGGGTCTGGGCATTCTTCACGCCATTAACAACATCGGCGATCAGAGCAAAAAGCGTGAAATCATCCGCGAGCTGTTTGACCGCGGGATCTGGTCGCTAATCTGGAAAAACGCCCGTGGGCTGCGCCAGCACTGGCGCCTGGGACGCCGTTATTTCCG
The DNA here is from genome assembly GCF_020733125.1 of Enterobacter cloacae complex sp. 2021EL-01169. Classification (NCBI taxonomy): domain Bacteria; kingdom Pseudomonadati; phylum Pseudomonadota; class Gammaproteobacteria; order Enterobacterales; family Enterobacteriaceae; genus Enterobacter; species Enterobacter cloacae complex sp. 2021EL-01169. Next base: position 155,427 of record NZ_JAJFTC010000006.1, on the reverse strand, counting down.
TCTGAAACGGTATCTGGCATAAGAGATAGCTTTACCTGGCTTAAATGCTTAGAATTTGCCCGCCGAAACTAAAAAAACGGATAATCGCTTGGAATTGTTGTATACCGCCCTGCTCTACATTATTCAGCCACTGGTGTGGCTGAGACTGTTGCTTCGTAGCCGGAAAGCGCCTGCGTATCGTAAACGCTGGGCTGAACGCTATGGCTTCTGCCGCAATAAAGTCGCACCGGACGGTATTTTGCTGCATTCCGTGTCTGTCGGTGAAACGCTGGCGGCGATCCCGCTGGTTCGCGCCCTGCGTCACCGCTACCCGTCGCTGCCGATTACCGTCACGACGATGACGCCAACCGGCTCGGAGCGCGCGTTATCCGCTTTCGGCAAAGACGTTCATCACGTCTATCTCCCTTACGATCTCCCCTGCGCCATGAATCGTTTCCTGAATACCGTTCGCCCGAAGCTGGTGATTGTGATGGAAACCGAACTGTGGCCGAACATGATTTCCGCCCTGCATGCCCGTAAAATTCCGCTGGTGATTGCCAACGCGCGCCTGTCAGAGCGCTCGGCGAAAGGTTACGGCAAGCTGGGTAAATTTATGCGCCGCCTGCTGAGCAAAATCACCCTGATTGCCGCGCAGAATGAAGAAGATGCGGCACGCTTTATCTCTCTGGGCCTCAAACGCAACCAGCTTGCGGTGACGGGTAGCCTGAAATTTGATATTTCGGTTACCCCTGAACTCGCCGCCCGCGCCATCACGCTTCGCCGCCAGTGGGCACCGCGTCGTCAGGTATGGATTGCAACCAGCACCCATGATGGCGAAGAAGAGATTATCCTGCAGGCGCACCGAAAGCTGCTGGAAACCTTCCCGGACTTACTGCTGATCCTCGTGCCCCGCCATCCGGAACGTTTTAAAGATGCCCGTGAAATGGTTCAGAAAGCCGGTTTCAGCTTCACGCTGCGCAGCAGCGGGGAGATCCCGTCTGGCAGCACCCAGGTGGTGATTGGCGATACGATGGGCGAACTGATGCTGCTGTACGGGATTGCTGACCTCGCCTTTGTTGGCGGCAGCCTGGTGGAACGCGGAGGCCATAACCCGCTCGAGCCAGCAGCCCACGCGATTCCGGTGCTGATGGGGCCGCACACATTTAACTTCAAAGATATCTGCGCGAAATTACAGCAGGCCGATGGTTTAATTACCGTGACCGATGCGGATTCGGTAGTCAAAGAGGTCTCAACCCTTCTGACTGACGAAGATTATCGCCTGTGGTACGGGCGACATGCGGTCGAAGTGCTGCACCAGAACCAGGGTGCCCTGACCCGTCTGCTGCAACTTCTGCAACCTTACCTGCCCCAGCGGAGCCACTGATGTCAACGCGTCTGTCGGTCGTGATGATCGCCAAAAACGCCGCCGACCTGCTTCCGGACTGCCTGGCGTCGGTAGCCTGGGCTGATGAGATAGTCATTCTTGATTCCGGAAGTACGGACAACACGGTGGACGTTGCCCGGGCAGCGGGCGCAAAAGTCTTTATCGATACTGACTGGCAAGGCTATGGCCTCCAGCGCCAGCGCGCGCAGGGGTTTGCCACCGGAGATTATGTCCTGATGCTCGATACTGACGAGCGCATCACGCCGGAGCTTCAGCAGGCCATTCAGGCGGTGCTTTCCTCACCTCAACCTGGTGCTGTATACAGCATTGCCCGCCGCAACTACTTCCTTGGCCGTTTTATGCGCCACAGCGGCTGGTATCCTGACCGCGTGACGCGCCTATACGAGCGCGAGCGGTATCAGTACAACGACAATCTGGTGCATGAATCCCTGGCCTGCGACAACGCCCAGATCATCCCCCTGACGGGCGATTTGCTGCACCTGACCTGCCGCGATTTCGCAAGCTTCCAGCGCAAACAGCTCAACTATGCCACGGCATGGGCGCAGGAGCGTCACCAGCGCGGCAAGAAGGCCTCGCTGACTGGAATCTTCACCCACACGCTGGGCGCGTTCCTGAAAACGCTGCTGCTGCGTGGTGGCGTGCTGGACGGTAAGCAGGGCTGGTTACTCGCGGTAGTCAATGCCCAGTATACTTTTAACAAATACACCGAGCTGTGGGCGCTCTGCCGCGGCTACTCAGAGAAAACGTGAGCCATGAGCACAAAAGCGATTTATCCGGGTACCTTCGATCCGATCACCAACGGTCATCTTGATATCATCACCCGTGCGGCGTGCATGTTTGACAAGGTGATCCTGGCCATTGCCGCCAGCCCCAGCAAAAAGCCGATGTTTGACCTCCACGAGCGCGTGCAGCTCGCCACCGATGCCATTTCGCACCTGCCGAATGTTGAGGTTGTCGGATTCAGCGACCTGATGGCGAACTTCGCCCGGGCCCAGCAGGCGAACATTCTGATCCGCGGTTTACGCGCGGTGGCAGACTTCGAATATGAGATGCAGCTGGCGCACATGAACCGCCACCTGATGCCGGAGCTGGAGAGCGTGTTCCTGATGCCCTCCAAAGAGTGGTCGTTTATCTCGTCCACGCTGGTGAAAGAGGTGGCGCGCCATCACGGGGACGTTACCCATTTCCTGCCGGTTAACGTCCACCAGGCGTTGATGGAAAAGCTAAAGTAGCCCTATTTCTGGCACTGACGGCAGTAGAACGTGGCGCGCTGGGCGTGCTTCGTGGCAATAATGGGTGTGCCGCAGACTCTGCACGGTTCGCCCTTACGGCCATACACCTGCAGTTCCTGGGCAAAATAGCCCGGCTTGCCGTCACTTTGCAGGAAGTCCTTCAGCGTTGTCCCCCCCTGCTCAATCGAGCGCAGTAATACGGCTTTAATCACGCGGACCAGCAGCTCGCACTCCTGCGCCGACAGCGACGAGGCCAGCCGATCGGGGTGGATCCCGGCCGCAAACAGCGATTCGCTGGCGTAGATATTCCCCACGCCGACCACCAGCTTGTTATCCATCAGCCAGGGCTTAATCGGGCTTTTCTTCTTCGCGCACTTCGCCTTGAGGTATTCCGCGTTAAACGCGTCTGAGAGCGGCTCCGGGCCCAGATGCGCCAGCACGTTATGCCCTTCCAGCTCCTTCGTCCACAGCCACGCGCCAAAGCGCCGTGGATCGGTGTAACGGAGCACTTTGCCGTTGCTCATCACCAGATCCACGTGGTCGTGCTTTTCCGCAGGCAGTTCTTCGGTAAGAACGCGCAGGCTCCCGGACATCCCCAGGTGGATAATGATCCAGCCGTCGGGCAGCTCCAGCAGCAGGTATTTCGCGCGGCGCCGCACGCTAAGGACGGGTTTATCGCTCAGGGCATGGATCTCATCGGACACCGGCCAGCGCAGACGCCCGTTACGGACAACCGCGTGAAGAATCGTCGCGCCGACCAGATGGGGCTCAATGCCGCGACGGCTGGTTTCTACCTCAGGTAATTCAGGCATGGTTCCTCCGTTGAGATACAGAATGCAAAAAACCCCGCAGTTGCGGGGTTTTTCGATACAAGGAGACTAAAATTATTTGATTTTAGCTTCTTTGTACAGTACGTGCTGGCGTACAACTGGATCGAATTTTTTCAGTTCCAGTTTTTCCGGCTTAGTACGTTTGTTCTTCGTGGTGGTGTAGAAGTGACCTGTACCAGCAGAAGAAACCAGCTTGATTTTCTCGCGAATACCTTTAGCCATGATTTATTTCCTCTTTAAGTACTTAGTACTTTTCGCCACGGGCACGCAGTTCAGACAGAACTGTATCGATGCCTTTCTTATCGATTACACGCATACCTTTAGCAGATACGCGCAGGGTGACAAAACGCTTCTCGCTCTCAACCCAGAAACGGTGAGAGTGCAGGTTCGGCAGGAAACGGCGTTTAGTCGCGTTCAGTGCGTGGGAACGGTTGTTACCGGTCACCGGACGCTTGCCAGTAACTTGGCAGACTCGGGACATGTCTATTCTCCAAAAATCAAATTAGCTCGAGCTTCGTATGGGGTATCGGCGCCTCGTCAGGCTTTACAGCCCGGTCATCGCATAGTTCTAAGTGAACTCTCGATTGCCAGGCCCAAATGCCAAACCCGAGATTCTCAAAGGTGGCGTAGTATACGCTGACTCGGCGGTGTGCTCAAGTCCCGAACAGACAAAGATCCCGATGGATCGCGAGAAATAGCCTAAATCCAGCCATGTTCTGCAAAAGAAATGTACTCTCCGCGGCCAATTATCAGATGGTCCAGCACACGAATGTCCATGAATTGACAGCATTTGATAATGCGCTCGGTGATTTCTTTGTCCGCTCTGCTCGGTTCTGCACAGCCTGAGGGGTGATTATGCGCGAGGATCACGCCCGCTGCATTCACTTTTATCGCTTCCCGCACAATTTCTCGCGGATGCACCTCAACGTGGCTTAACGTACCGGCAAAGAGGCAGCTATGTTTCAGTACCCGGTTTCTGTTATCGACAAAGATCACCATAAAGATCTCGCGCTCGATATCGGTTAACTGGCTTTGCAGGTATTCACGCGTCATCGCTGGCGTCAGGATCGGATCGTCCTTCTCCATGCGGACATTGTAAAAACGGCGGGCAAGTTCAGCAATGGCCCGCAACTGGGCATATTTCGCCACACCGATCCCTTCTACGTGCTTAAACTGCGCCAGTTCGGCGGTCAGCAAACCGTGCAGAGAACCGAAATGTACGATCAGCTCTTTTGCCAGCGTAAATACCGTTTTACCGGGCGTTCCGGTACGTAAAAAGAGCGCCAGCAGTTCATCATCTTTTAACAGGGTGACGTCATAGCGCAGCAGTTTTTCGCGCGGCAGCAGCGGCTCATCCTCTTCTTCCATGCTCTTTCTCCCTTTTTTAACCGCATGCTGCCACAGGCCAGTCAGGCACTCGACGACCACGTTGCGTTCTTGCGTAGCGCCTCGCAAAGTGGTCGAAGGACAAAATCACCCCGTTTTGGGGATTGTGATAAAATGCCCGCTCTCTGGTGAACCCCAACAGGAAAGAATCATGATGAGCCTGGCCGGTAAAAAAATCGTTCTTGGCGTGAGCGGCGGTATTGCTGCCTACAAAGCGCCGGAGCTGGTGCGTCGTCTGCGCGAGCGCGGGGCAGATGTACGGGTCGCGATAACCGAAGGCGGTAAAGCCTTTATCACTCCTCTGAGCCTGCAGGCCGTTTCAGGATACCCGGTATCTGACAGCCTGCTCGATCCGGCCGCCGAAGCCGCGATGGGCCATATTGAGCTTGGGAAATGGGCAGACCTGGTTATCCTCGCGCCCGCCACGGCTGATTTAATCGCCCGGGTAGCGGCCGGTATGGCAAACGACCTGGTCTCCACCATTTGTCTGGCCACACCTGCGCCTGTTGCCGTCGTGCCTGCCATGAACCAGCAGATGTACCGTAACGCGGCTACGCAGCACAATCTTGAGACCCTGGCCTCACGCGGCCTGCTTATCTGGGGTCCGGACAGCGGTAGCCAGGCCTGCGGCGATGTTGGCCCGGGCCGCATGCTTGATCCGCTGACGATTGTTGATATGGCCGCAGCCCACTTCTCGCCTGTCAACGATCTGCAACATCTCAACATCATGATTACCGCGGGCCCCACGCGCGAGCCGCTGGATCCGGTGCGCTACATTACCAACCATAGCTCCGGCAAAATGGGCTTTGCGGTTGCCGCCGCCGCCGCGAAGCGTGGTGCGAACGTCACGCTGGTGAGCGGCCCGGTCTCTCTGCCTACCCCTGCGTGTGTGAAGCGAATTGACGTTACCACCGCGCTGGAGATGGAAGCCGCCGTGCAGGCACATGCGCAAAGCCAGCAGATTTTTATCGGCTGTGCGGCCGTTGCAGACTATCGTGCTGAGACGATCGCCGAGGCTAAAATTAAAAAGCAAGGCGATGAATTAACACTAAAAATGGTGAAAAACCCGGACATTGTTGCCGGTGTCGCCGCACTAAAAAGCCACCGGCCATACGTTGTTGGGTTTGCCGCAGAAACGAATAATGTGGAAGAATATGCCCGGCAAAAACGTACCCGCAAAAACCTCGATTTGATTTGCGCGAACGACGTATCGCTGGCCACACAAGGATTTAACAGCGACAGCAACGCACTGCACCTTTTCTGGCAGGATGGAGATAAAGTCTTACCGCTTGAGCGCAAGGAACTCCTGGGCCAACATTTACTCGACGAGATCGTTACCCGTTATGATGAAAAAAATCGACGTTAAGATTCTGGACCCGCGTGTTGGCGAGCAATTCCCGCTGCCAACCTATGCCACCTCCGGCTCTGCCGGTCTTGACCTGCGCGCCTGTCTCGATGACGCCGTAGAACTGGCTCCGGGTGCCACGACCCTGGTTCCGACTGGCCTGGCGATTCACATTGCTGACCCGTCGCTGGCAGCGGTTATCCTGCCGCGTTCTGGCCTGGGCCATAAGCACGGCGTTGTGCTGGGTAACCTGGTGGGCCTGATCGACTCCGACTATCAGGGTCAACTGATGGTCTCCGTCTGGAACCGTGGTCAGGACAGCTTCACCATTGAACCGGGCGAGCGTATCGCACAGATGGTCTTTGTACCGGTGGTACAGGCAGAATTTAACCTGGTGGCAGACTTTGACGCCACCGACCGTGGCGAAGGCGGCTTCGGCCATTCCGGGCGCAAGTAACGGCCCGACAAACACGTATCTCACAGCGTCATAATGCAATAACAAACCGCAAACGTCCGTTTGCGGTCGCTGTGTGGATGCCAGCCTGGCAAGTGCTTATTTTCAGGGGTATTTTGTAACATGGCAGAAAAACAAACCGCGAAAAGGAATCGTCGCGAAGAAATACTTCAATCTCTGGCTCTGATGCTTGAATCCAGCGATGGCAGTCAACGCATCACCACCGCTAAACTGGCCGCCTCTGTGGGCGTGTCTGAGGCGGCGCTGTACCGTCATTTTCCGAGCAAGACCCGGATGTTCGACAGTCTGATCGAGTTTATTGAAGACAGCCTGATCACGCGCATCAACCTGATTCTGAAAGACGAAAAAGACACTACCGCGCGTCTGCGTCTGATAGTGCTGTTAATCCTGGGCTTCGGTGAACGCAATCCGGGCTTAACCCGTATCCTGACCGGCCACGCGCTGATGTTTGAGCAGGACAGACTCCAGGGCCGCATTAACCAGCTTTTCGAACGCATTGAAGCGCAGCTGCGCCAGGTTCTGCGCGAGAAGAAAATGCGTGAGGGTGAAGGATACAGCATTGATGAAACGCTGCTGGCGAGCCAGATTCTGGCGTTTTGTGAAGGGATGCTTTCCCGCTTCGTGCGCAGCGAGTTCAAATACCGTCCAACGGACGATTTTGACGCCCGCTGGCCGTTAGTCGCAGCACAATTACAGTAACGCCATCGCCGGATGGCGGCGTCGCCTTATCCGGCCTACGAACGGGTAGGCCCGGTAAGCACAACGCCACCGGGCAATGCAATTAAACCCCGAACGCTTCGCGATACGCCTTTACCGCTGCCAGATGGTCCGCCATCTCAGGCTTCTCTTCCAGATACGCAATCAGATCTTTCAGGGTGATTATTGACGTCACAGTGCAGCTGTAATCCCGCTCCACTTCCTGAATGGCGGAAATTTCTCCGCGACCACGCTCCTGACGATCCAGCGAAATCAACACGCCAGCCAGCGTTGCACCGTTGGCCTGGATAATCTCCATTGATTCGCGGATTGCCGTACCCGCGGTGATCACGTCGTCCACCAGCATGACGCGGCCCTGCAGCGGGCTGCCGACCAGATTCCCGCCTTCACCGTGGGTTTTGGCTTCTTTGCGGTTAAAGCAGTACGGCACGTCGCGATCATGATGTTCCGCCAGCGCCACCGCGGTAGTGGTCGCAATCGGAATGCCTTTATAGGCCGGGCCAAATAGCAGGTCAAAATCAATCCCGGAATCCACCAGCGCTTCGGCATAGAAACGGCCTAACAGTGCCAGATCGCGCCCGGTATTAAACAGCCCGGCGTTGAAGAAATAAGGACTTTTACGCCCGGATTTCAGCGTAAATTCGCCAAACTTAAGTACCTGCTTGTTAAGCGCAAACTCAATAAACTGGCGCTGATACGATTTCATGGATTAGCTCCTTTGGTTTTTCTGTCTTACAGGCAAAAAAAAGGCGACTCATTGGTCGCCTTTAAAATCAATTTTCTAACGCCGCTTTCTGCGTCGTGACAATGGATTCGATTCCCCCTCGGGCCAACGCCAGCAGGGAGAGAAGCTCTTCGTGGGTGAACGGCTCGCCTTCTGCCGTGCCCTGCACCTCAATGATGCGACCGTCTTCGGTCATCACCACGTTCATGTCTGTCTCTGCAGCGGAATCTTCAACGTATTCCAGATCGCAAAGCGCTTCACCGTTAACGATGCCTACGGAGACCGCCGCAACCATGCCTTTCATTGGATTGGTTTTCAGCTTACCGGCTGCAACCAGCTTGTTCAGGGCATCGGCCAGCGCTACACAGGCGCCGGTAATAGAGGCCGTACGCGTGCCACCATCGGCCTGAATCACGTCGCAGTCCAGGGTAATCGTGAATTCGCCGAGGGTTTTCAGATCAACGGCGGCGCGCAGCGCACGCGCGATCAGACGCTGAATTTCCATGGTACGACCGCCCTGCTTACCCTTTGCCGCTTCACGAGCGTTACGGGTATGGGTCGCGCGCGGCAGCATGCCGTACTCGGCGGTGATCCAGCCCTGGCCCTGACCTTTCAGGAAGCGCGGAACGCCTTCTTCGATGGATGCGGTACACAGCACTTTGGTGTCACCAAACTCAACCAGCACGGAGCCTTCAGCGTGTTTTGTATAGTTACGGGTCAGGGTGACGGGACGCACCTGATTGGCGCTACGACCTGATGGACGCATGATGGATTCTCCGGCTTGAAACGAATGTGGCTGCGCATTATACGGATAAAGGACGCTTATTCCTATCCTGAGAAGCCCCCGAAAGCTATAATCCCCCCATCTCTCCTTTAAAAACGGGAATGTCTATGATCCGCAGTATGACCGCCTACGCCCGGCGTGAAATCAAGGGTAGCTGGGGTAGCGCTACATGGGAAATGCGCTCGGTAAACCAGCGTTACCTGGAAACGTATTTCCGTATGCCGGAGCAGTTCCGCAGCCTTGAGCCTGTTGTTCGCGAGCGTATCCGTACGCGTCTGACGCGCGGTAAAGTGGAATGTAACCTGCGCTTTGAGCCCGATGCCAGCGCACAGGGCGAGCTGATCCTCAACGAAAAACTGGCGAAACAGCTCGTGAATGCGGCGAACTGGGTCAAAATGCAGAGCGATGAAGGCGAAATCAACCCGGTTGATATTCTGCGCTGGCCTGGCGTCATGGCCGCCGGCGAGCAGGATCTGGACGCGATTGCCGCTGAAATTCTGGCCGCCCTCGACGGCACGCTGGATGACTTTATCGTTGCCCGCGAAACCGAAGGTCAGGCGCTGAAAGCGATGATTGAGCAGCGCCTAGAAGGCGTGAGTGCGGAAGTGGCTAAGGTTCGCACCCATATGCCGGAAGTGCTGCAGTGGCAGCGTGAGCGCCTGGTCGCCAAACTGGAAGAGGCAGAAGTTCAGCTGGAAAACACCCGTCTGGAACAAGAGCTGGTGCTGATGGCGCAACGTATTGATGTCGCTGAAGAGCTGGACCGTCTGGAAGCGCACGTTAAAGAGACCTACAACATTCTTAAGAAAAAAGAAGCGGTAGGCCGCCGTCTGGACTTTATGATGCAGGAGTTCAACCGCGAGTCGAACACTCTTGCGTCTAAGTCGATCAATGCGGAAGTGACGAATTCAGCGATTGAGTTGAAAGTACTGATTGAGCAAATGCGCGAGCAGATTCAGAATATTGAGTAATGCCTTATCGGGTGGTGTCGACAGCACCACCCATTATTATTTCTAATCCATTCCGGCACCTGATTTTGCAGGTCACCGCCTTTCATCAAGCTTATTCAACATCATTTGATAAAAATTTATAGGGCAAACGCAGTCGCCTTAGAAAAACTCAATCGTGATCTTGCGCACAAATCGCTAACCTCCCCCGCGTTCACACCGGAGGAAATATGCTGCTTCACATCCTTTATCTCATTGGCATCACCGCAGAAGCCATGACCGGCGCACTTGCTGCCGGACGTCGCCGTATGGACACCTTCGGCGTGATCATTATTGCTACAGCGACCGCGCTGGGCGGCGGCTCGGTACGCGATATTCTGCTGGGACATTATCCGCTTGGCTGGGTCAAACACCCTGAGTACGTCATTATCGTGGCGACAGCTGCCGTGTTAACCACCATAGTGGCACCCGTCATGCCCCATCTTCGCCGCCTGTTTTTAGTCCTTGACGCTTTAGGTCTGGTGGTTTTCTCGATTATCGGAGCACAAATCGCGCTCGATATGGGGGAAGGACCTGTTATCGCTACCATTGCCGCCGTGGTCACGGGCGTATTCGGCGGTGTGCTGCGCGATATGTTCTGCAAGCGCATTCCACTGGTCTTTCAAAAAGAGCTGTATGCCGGTATCTCTTTTGCAGCAGCGGTACTCTATATCGCTCTGCAGCATTACGTTTCGAACCATGATGTGGTGGTCATCTCGACACTGCTGTTTGGCTTTACAGCCCGCATGCTGGCGCTGCGTCTGAAGCTCGGGCTGCCCGTTTTTCATTACAAACACAGCGCCCACTAGCTTCAGAACCCGTTGATGTGTTGTTCAGCGAGCCATTTCGTCAGCACATCAATCTGAGGCGCGTGCATCCAGTTAACGATTTGTCGCGCTTTCTCCTCTCCCGTTCCCGGCAGGCTTTGCCAGTCCTTTGCGTTACGTTCGCTCAACGTCTGCCAGGTTACGTTCCCCATCGCCTTCAGCGAAGCCTGTGTCAGCGGAACACCCAATGCCATGAGCCAGCGGATAAATGGCTTCTCGCGCACCAGATTAAATCGATGCCAGAGCGCCAGCCCGCGCGCGGAGGAAAAGCCAGGCGTAGCCTGCATTTGCGCCTGCGTTAATAACAGCCACGAAAAGAGGTGTTCAAAATGATGTGCCTGCCAGAGGGTGCGCCAGCCTGACTCGCCTAATCCTTCAATATCAAGTACCTGCTTTGAGCTGAGCCAGGTCAGTCGGGCAAAGAACTGTTCCATACATTCCGGAGAAGCATAGAAACAGCTCAGCGGATGATAACGCGAGGCTGGAGGCTCGGGTTTATGTCTGTCCGTCCCGCGCCAGACCACCTTATCAAACCGGGGAATACCCTGCCCGGCCAGGCTGACCTGGATCTGATCCCCTGAGGCAATATCCAGCCTCTGCCAGCGCTCCACCGAGCCCAGACTCACCCGCCGTACCTGTTTATCGTCCAATTGCACAGGTTCCAGTGCGGCTACAACGGACATTTTGCCCGTTCGCCCCACGGAAAAATGAATATCACTCACCTCGGTCACCTGGGCTGCAGGCGCATATTTCCACGCAACCAGCCAGTTGCCTTCGCCCGGTAACCAGCCTTCCCCTGCGGGCGCATCCTCCGAACGCACCACAATGCCATCCGTGGCAAAGGGTAATCCGGTTACGTGCCAGGCGGCGCGCTGTTTCTCGACGGCATCAACAGAATCGGCGGGTAGCGTATACCGTGCCGACAGCGTAAAACCGGCCTGAGACAGCTCAGCTAAAGATGTCTGCATATCTTTCGGCCCATCCGGCCAGGCCCAGATGAACACGCCGATCTTGCTCAAAACTGAGTTATCCTTTTGCCGCATCATCGCCCCCGCCACCTTTGCGCGAGCGTTCATCCCGCCCATCTGCCGCTGAATGTGATTGTCGCTTAGCCAGAAAAGCTCGCCCTGTAAGACGCTGTTCGCGAGCTTGCCGGTGAGCTTTTGCGGAATAGTCGGGATCAAACGCACCTTCCCGGTCCAGTCTTCCCCTTTCAGGCCATCACCACGACTGATGGCTTGGGTTAACGTTCCGTCACGATAGACCAGCGTTACCGCCACACCGTCAACTTTGGGCTGCATCCACAGATGCTGCCGCGCACGCATCCACTGTCTCAACTCCTCTTTGCTGGCCACTTTATGTACGCCCGTATGGGCAACAGGATGTTTTACGCTTCCCACCCGCGCAGGGAGTTTCTCCTCTGAAGGCTCACTGCCAAAACAGTGCTGCCACTGCATTAAGCGCCCGTTAAGCTGGTCGTAAACTTCGTCGTTGACCTCGCTCACGCCCTGCTTCCAGTAAGCGTCATCCCAGCGTTTGATTTGCGCGCTTAACGACGCCATCTCTTTCTCAGCTTTTGCCTGCGACCACACCGGGCACACCGCCGCGCCATAGCCACTCCACAAGAGCATTAACCCGCTTATCCATCGCCACATTGCTACTCCTCCTTTGTGTTGCAGGAGGTATATCCCGATGCCTGAAACAACGCTAACGGCAACGACTCACAATGCGAGACGCTATCCGGTATTTCTTTGGGTTGCTGAAAACCCCATATAAAACCTGAAAACGGCACGCAAAATTCAATAATCCAGGGGAAAAAGTGTGACAAAGGCTACGTCACACGGCAGTGACGTGTATAATAAGCCCGTATGTAGGACTTCTTCGTTAACACATACAAAAGACTCTCATGGCTCAAGGCACGCTTTATATTGTTTCTGCCCCTAGTGGCGCGGGTAAATCCAGCCTTATTCAGGCATTGTTAAAAACCCAACCGTTGTACGACACACAGGTTTCTGTTTCTCACACCACGCGTCAACCGCGTCCGGGTGAAGTGCACGGCGAACACTATTTCTTTGTGGATCACGACGAGTTCAGAGCGATGATCGGCAGAGACGCGTTTCTTGAACATGCGGAAGTATTCGGTAATTACTACGGTACCTCGCGTGAAACCATTGAGCAGGTTCTGGCCACGGGCGTGAATGTGTTCCTGGATATCGACTGGCAGGGTGCACAGCAAATTCGCAAGAAAATGCCTGACTCGCGCAGTATCTTTATTTTACCGCCATCGAAAGATGAGCTGGATCGCCGCCTGCGTGGCCGCGGTCAGGACAGCGAAGAAGTCATCGCAAAGCGTATGGAACAGGCTGTTGCAGAAATGAGCCATTACGCGGAATATGATTACCTTATTGTGAATGATGATTTTGATGCCGCACTGAGCGATCTCAAAACCATTCTTCGTGCAGAACGTCTGCGTATGAGCCGCCAGAAGCAGCGACATGACGCATTAATCACCAAACTGTTGGCAGACTGAACCCACTTTCAGTATCATGCCCAGTCATTTCTTCACCTGTGGAGCATTTTAAGTATGGCACGCGTAACTGTTCAGGACGCTGTAGAGAAAATTGGTAACCGTTTTGACCTGGTGCTGGTCGCCGCGCGTCGCGCTCGTCAGATGCAGGTAGGCGGTAAAGATCCGCTGGTACCGGAAGAAAACGATAAAACCACCGTTATTGCACTTCGCGAAATCGAAGAAGGTCTGATCAACAACCAGATCCTCGACGTGCGTGAGCGCCAGGAGCAGCAAGAGCAGGAAGCCGCAGAACTGCAGGCCGTAACCGCTATTGCTGAAGGTCGTCGTTAATTAAACCTGCGGGTCGCCCTTGTATCTGTTTGAAAGCCTGAATCAACTGATTCAAATCTACCTGCCTGAAGACCAGATTAAGCGTCTTCAGCAGGCGTATCTCGTTGCACGTGACGCTCACGAGGGCCAGACACGTTCAAGCGGTGAACCCTACATCACGCACCCGGTAGCGGTGGCCTGTATTCTGGCCGAGATGAAACTCGACTACGAAACGCTGATGGCCGCGCTGCTGCACGACGTGATTGAAGATACCCCTGCCACTTACCAGGACATGGAACAGCTGTTTGGCAAAAGCGTTGCCGAACTGGTGGAAGGGGTCTCTAAGCTTGATAAGCTGAATTTCCGCGACAAGAAAGAGGCGCAAGCCGAAAACTTCCGCAAAATGATTATGGCGATGGTGCAGGATATCCGCGTCATTCTCATCAAACTCGCTGACCGCACCCACAACATGCGCACGCTGGGCTCACTTCGCCCGGATAAACGTCGCCGCATTGCCCGTGAAACCCTCGAAATCTACAGTCCGCTGGCGCACCGTTTAGGTATTCACCACATTAAAACCGAGCTGGAAGAGCTGGGTTTTGAAGCGTTGTACCCGAACCGCTATCGCGTGATTAAAGAGGTGGTGAAAGCCGCACGCGGCAACCGTAAGGAGATGATTCAAAAAATCCTCTCTGAAATCGAAGGGCGCTTGCAGGAAGCGGGAATTCCGTGCCGCGTCAGCGGTCGCGAGAAACACCTGTACTCCATCTACTGCAAAATGGTGCTCAAGGAGCAGCGTTTTCACTCGATCATGGATATCTACGCCTTCCGCGTCATTGTCCATGACTCGGACACCTGCTATCGCGTGCTGGGGCAGATGCACAGCCTCTACAAGCCGCGTCCGGGGCGGATGAAAGATTACATCGCCATTCCAAAAGCGAACGGCTATCAATCTTTGCACACCTCGATGATCGGGCCGCACGGCGTGCCTGTTGAGGTGCAAATTCGCACCGAAGACATGGACCAGATGGCAGAGATGGGTGTTGCCGCGCACTGGGCCTATAAAGAGCACGGTGGCGAAAGCAGCACGACCGCACAAATCCGCGCCCAGCGCTGGATGCAGAGCCTGCTGGAACTTCAGCAGAGTGCGGGCAGCTCGTTTGAATTTATCGAGAGCGTGAAATCCGATCTCTTCCCGGATGAGATTTACGTTTTCACCCCCGAAGGTCGCATTGTCGAACTGCCTGCGGGCGCAACGCCGGTCGACTTCGCTTACGCCGTGCATACCGATATCGGCCATGCCTGCGTGGGCGCGCGCGTCGACAGACAACCTTACCCGCTGTCTCAGCCGCTCGCCAGCGGCCAGACGGTGGAAATTATTACCGCGCCGGGCGCACGTCCGAACGCGGCCTGGCTGAACTTTGTCGTGAGCTCCAAAGCGCGCGCTAAAATCCGTCAGCTGCTGAAAAATCTCAAGCGTGATGATTCCGTCAGCCTGGGGCGTCGTCTGCTCAACCACGCGTTGGGCGGCAGTCGTAAGCTGGCTGAGATCCCACCGGAGCATATCCAGCGCGAGCTCGACCGTATGAAGCTCACGTCTCTTGACGATCTGCTGGCGGAAATTGGTCTGGGCAACGCCATGAGCGTCGTGGTGGCGAAAAACCTGCAGCAGGGCGAAGCAATACCTTCTGCGCCAGGCGCATCCGGCCATGCTCATCTGCCAATCAAAGGCGCGGACGGGGTGCTGATCACCTTCGCAAAATGTTGCCGTCCAATTCCAGGCGACCCGATTATTGCGCACGTCAGCCCAGGTAAAGGGCTGGTTATCCACCACGAATCCTGTCGTAACATTCGCGGCTACCAGAAAGAAGCCGAGAAGTTTATGGCGGTCGAGTGGGATAAAGAGACGGCGCAGGAATTTATCACCGAGATTAAGGTGGATATGTTCAACCATCAGGGTGCCCTGGCGAACCTGACGGCAGCGATCAACACGGCATCTTCCAATATTCAAAGCCTGAATACGGAAGAAAAAGATGGCCGCGTGTACAGCGCCTTTATTCGTCTGACCGCCCGCGACCGCGTGCATCTGGCGAATATCATGCGCAAGATCCGCGTCATGCCGGACGTGATTAAAGTCACCCGTAACCGAAACTAGTGGTATGAATTCACAACGTTACGCGCGGATATGCGAAATGCTCGCCAGGCGTCAGCCTGACCTGACGGTCTGCATGGAGCAGGTCCATAAACCGCATAACGTCTCTGCTATCGTCCGTACCGCCGATGCCGTCGGTGTGCATGAAGTGCACGCCGTCTGGCCGGGTCACCGGATGCGCACCATGGTCTCGGCGGCGGCAGGCAGTAACAGCTGGGTTTCCGTCAAATCTCACCAGACAATTGGCGATGCCGTTTCGCACCTGAAAGGGCGCGGGATGCAAATCCTTGCCACTAACCTGTCCGCTAAAGCCGTGGATTTTCGCGAGATCGACTACACTCGCCCGACCTGCATTTTGATGGGTCAGGAGAAAACCGGGATCTCACAGGAAGCGCTGGATCTGGCGGATCGGGACATCATCATTCCGATGATCGGCATGGTCCAGTCTCTCAATGTCTCCGTGGCGTCCGCGCTCATTCTGTATGAAGCGCAGCGCCAGCGTCAGAACGCCGGCATGTACGAGCGTAGCAACAGTATGCTGCCGGAAGATGAACAGCAGCGCCTGCTGTTTGAAGGCGGTTATCCGGTGCTGGCTCGCGTTGCGAAGCAGAAAAAATTGCCTTACCCCCACGTCAACGCGCAGGGCGAAATTGAAGCCGATGCCGAGTGGTGGGCCACCATGCAGTACGCCGGGTAAGCGATGAAGGGCCGCCTGCTGGATGCTATCCCGCTCAACAGCCTGACGGGCGTGGGCGCGGCGCAAAGCAGTAAGTTGGCCAAAATTGGCCTGCACACCGTGCAGGATCTCCTGCTTCACCTCCCCCTGCGTTATGAAGACCGCACCCAGCTTTATAAGATTGGCGATCTCCTTCCCGCCATTTACGCCACCGTTGAAGGCGAAGTCCTGAACTGCAACATCACCTTCGGCGGACGCCGGATGATGACCTGCCAGATCAGCGACGGCACCGGCATTCTCACCATGCGTTTCTTCAACTTCAGCGCGGCGATGAAAAACAGCCTGGCGACAGGCCGCAGGGTGCTGGCCTATGGCGAAGCCAAACGCGGGAAGTACGGCGCAGAGATGATCCACCCCGAGTACCGCGTGCAGGGCGATCTCAGCACGCCGGAACTGCAGGAGACACTTACCCCGGTTTACCCGACGACCGAAGGCATCAAGCAGGCCACGCTGCGTAAGCTTACCGATCAGGCGCTGGAGCTGCTGGACACCTGCGCCATTACCGAGCTGCTGCCACCCGAGCTGGCGCAGGGCATGGTGAGCCTTCCCGAAGCGCTGCGAACCCTGCACCGTCCGCCGCCCACGCTGCAGCTTAGCGACTTAGAAAGCGGCAAACACCCCGCCCAACGGCGTCTTATCCTTGAGGAATTGCTGGCGCATAACCTGAGCATGCTGGCGCTTCGTGCGGGCGCGCAGCGTTTCCACGCTCAGCCGTTAAGCCAGAATGATGCGCTCAAAGATAAGCTGCTGGCCTCTCTGCCGTTTAAACCCACCGGTGCGCAGGCGCGCGTCACCGCCGAGATTGAACGCGATATGGCGCTCGACGTGCCGATGATGCGCCTGGTACAGGGCGATGTAGGCTCCGGTAAAACGCTGGTTGCCGCCCTTGCAGCCCTGCGCGCCATTGCCCACGGTAAACAGGTCGCGTTAATGGCGCCGACCGAGCTGCTGGCGGAACAACACGCCAACAATTTCCGCGCCTGGTTCGCGCCGCTGGGGATTGAAGTGGGCTGGCTGGCAGGAAAACAAAAGGGCAAAGCGCGCCTTGCGCAGCAGGAAGCCATCGCCAGCGGGCAGGTGCAGATGATTGTCGGCACGCACGCTATCTTCCAGGAGCAGGTGCAGTTCAACGGCCTTGCGCTGGTGATTATCGATGAACAGCACCGCTTCGGCGTGCATCAGCGTCTGGCGCTGTGGGAAAAGGGACTGCAGCAGGGCTTCCACCCGCATCAGCTGATCATGACCGCCACGCCGATCCCGCGCACGCTCGCGATGACGGCTTACGCCGATCTGGATACCTCCACCATCGACGAACTCCCCCCGGGCCGTACGCCGGTCACGACGGTTGCCATTCCTGACACGCGTCGCAGCGATATCATCGACCGCGTGCGCAACGCCTGCACCCACGAAGGGCGTCAGGCCTACTGGGTTTGTACCCTGATTGAAGAGTCGGAACTGCTGGAAGCGCAGGCTGCCGAAGCCACGTGGGAAGAGTTAAAGCTCGCCCTGCCGGAGCTAAACGTGGGTCTGGTTCACGGACGCATGAAGCCCGCTGAAAAGCAGGCGGTGATGCAGTCGTTCAAACAGGGCGAGCTGCATTTGCTGGTCGCGACCACGGTCATCGAAGTGGGCGTGGATGTGCCGAACTCCAGCCTGATGATTATCGAAAACCCGGAGCGCCTGGGCCTTGCCCAGCTCCACCAGCTTCGCGGGCGCGTCGGCCGTGGCGCGGTAGCGTCCCACTGCGTCCTGCTCTACAAAGCGCCGCTCTCGAAAACCGCCCAGATGCGTTTGCAGGTGCTGCGCGACAGCAACGACGGTTTTGTGATTGCGCAAAAAGACCTGGAGATCCGCGGCCCCGGTGAACTGCTGGGCACGCGTCAGACGGGGAATGCGGAATTCAAAGTCGCGGATTTGCTGCGCGATCAGGCCATGATCCCCGAGGTTCAGCGCCTCGCCCGCCACATTCATGAACGCTACCCCGAGCAGGCGGCAGCGTTAATTGAGCGCTGGATGCCGGAAACCGAACGCTATTCCAACGCCTGATTTCAGGCGAACATCGGCAGCATCAGGTACAGCTTAATCACCAGCGCGTTGACGATATCAATAAAGAACGCCGCGACCATCGGCACCACCAGAAACGCCATGTGCGATGGCCCAAACCGTTCGGTGATCGCCTGCATGTTGGCGATAGCCGTTGGGGTTGCCCCCAGACCAAAACCGCAGTGACCCGCCGCCAGCACCGCCGCATCGTAGTTTTTGCCCATCATGCGCCAGGTGACAAACATGGCGTACAGCGCCATAAACAGGGCCTGCACCGCCAGAATCGCCACCATCGGCAGCGCCAGGGAGGCCAGCTCCCACAGCTTGAGGCTCATCAGCGCCATCGCCAGGAACAGCGACAGGCAGACGTTGCCGAGCACCGACACCGCCCGTTCAAACACGCGGTAGAAGCCCATCAGCGCCAGGCCGTTGCTCAGAATCACCCCGATAAACAGCACGCAGACAAACGTCGGCAGCTCAAACGCGGAGCCCGCCAGCCATTGCGCAACCACTTTGCCCACGGTGAGGCAGATGGCGATCATCGCGATGGTTTCAATCAGCACCAGCGAGGTAATACTGCGCCCAACGTCAGGCTTTTCAAAGGCGGTCGGTACCAGCTCGTCGTCCGGTCTGCCGTCCGGCGTGGTGGAATGCTTCACCAGATAACGCGCCACCGGGCCGCCAATCAGGCCACCCAGCACCAGGCCAAAGGTGGCACAGGCCATCGCCACTTCCGTTGCATTTTCAAAACCGTAGCGCTCAACGAACAATTTACTCCACGCCGCCCCGGTACCGTGACCGCCTGACAGCGTAATCGACCCCGCCAGCAGCCCCATCAGCGGGTCCAGCCCCAGCAAGGTCGCCATGCCGATGCCAATCGCGTTTTGCATCAGCAGCAGCCCCACCACCACAATCAAAAATACGCCGAGCACCTTACCGCCCGCCCGCAGGCTTGCCAGGTTGGCGTTCAGGCCGATGGTGGCAAAGAAGGCCAGCATCAGCGGGTCTTTCAGGGACATGTCAAAATCGATTTCCCAGCCCATGCTTTTTTTGAGTACCAGCAGGGCCAGTGCCACCAGCAGGCCGCCAGCGACAGGTTCAGGAATGGTGTATTTTTTCAGAAGGGAAACGCTATGTACCAGCTTACGGCCAAGCAGTAACACCAGCGTTGCGGCAACAAGGGTCGACAACGTATCGAGATGAATCATAGAAGGCTCCTTTTTTGCGCGTGTTCCATACACACGCGGCGTTATCCTGGGCCGGTTTGCGCTCTTCATGAGCTTCCGGCGCAAAAAGTGTAATTTTTTTTCCTCATCGGATGTAGAAAACCTGCTCACAGCGGCAGATTTTCTTGTCTTTTTTTGCTGGCAATCGTTTGCTTTTACCAGGTGGTCAGATAAAATGCCCGCTTTTCCACCGTGGGATTGCCGCCGATGTCCGTTAACACCATAGAGTCGCCTGATGCGCAACCGATTGCGCAGAAGCAAAATAGCGAACTGATTTACCGCCTTGAAGACCGCCCGCCGCTGCCGCAGACGCTTTTCGCCGCCTGCCAGCATCTTCTGGCGATGTTTGTTGCGGTGATCACCCCGGCGCTGCTGATCTGTCAGGCGCTCGGTTTACCGGCGCAGGACACGCAGCACATCATCAGCATGTCTCTCTTCGCCTCCGGCGTGGCCTCGATTATCCAGATTAAAGCGTGGGGTCCGGTGGGGTCGGGTTTACTGTCGATTCAGGGCACCAGCTTTAACTTTGTGGCGCCGTTGATCATGGGCGGTACGGCCCTGAAAACCGGCGGTGCGGATGTCCCGACCATGATGGCGGCGCTGTTCGGCACGCTGATGCTGGCCAGCTGTACGGAGATGGTGATCTCCCGCGTTCTACATCTGGCTCGCCGCGTTATCACCCCGCTGGTTTCCGGCGTCGTCGTGATGATTATCGGCCTGTCGCTGATTCAGGTGGGCCTCACCTCCATCGGCGGCGGCTATGCCGCGATGAGCGACCACACCTTCGGCGCGCCAAAAAACCTGCTGCTGGCGGGCGTCGTGCTGGCCATCATTATTCTGCTTAACCGCCAGCGTAACCCATACCTGCGCGTCGCCTCGCTGGTGATCGCCATGGCGGCAGGCTACCTGCTGGCGTGGGCGCTGGGCATGCTGCCGGAGAACACCGCGCCAGCCAACAGCGCGCTGATCACTGTCCCTACGCCGCTGTATTACGGTCTGGGCATTGACTGGGGTCTGCTCCTGCCGCTGATGCTGGTCTTTATGATCACCTCTCTGGAGACCATCGGCGACATCACCGCCACCTCCGACGTCTCCGAGCAGCCCGTTTCCGGCCCGCTGTACATGAAGCGCCTGAAAGGCGGCGTGCTGGCGAACGGTCTGAATTCGTTTGTCTCTGCGGTCTTCAATACCTTCCCGAACTCCTGCTTCGGTCAGAACAACGGCGTGATCCAGCTGACCGGCGTGGCCAGCCGCTATGTCGGCTTCGTGGTGGCGCTGATGCTGATCGTCCTCGGCCTGTTCCCGGCGGTGAGCGGCTTTGTGCAGCACATCCCTGAGCCGGTGCTGGGCGGGGCAACGCTGGTGATGTTCGGGACGATCGCGGCCTCCGGCGTGCGTATCGTCTCCCGCGAGCCGCTGAACCGCCGCGCAATCATGATTATTGCGCTGTCGCTGGCCGTCGGTCTGGGCGTTTCTCAGCAGCCGCTGATCCTGCAGTTTGCCCCGGACTGGGTGAAAAACCTGCTCTCTTCCGGCATTGCCGCGGGCGGTATCACCGCTATCGTGCTGAACCTCGTTTTCCCGCCTGAAAAGAACTGATCCCCTTCACGGCAGGCAGTCAATGTCTGCCGTGACATCTATTTACACCATTCCCGCCTTGAGGATTGCGCATAAATCGTGCATAACTCCCTTATGTGCGTTTTGCGGGATGGAAGACCATGAAATTTATTGGAAAGCTACTCGTCTATCTTCTGGTAGCCCTGCTCATTGTGATACTGGCGCTCTATATTCTGCTCCAGACCCGCTGGGGCGCGACTCAGGTCAGCAGCTGGGTAACGGTGAATACCGACTACGAGCTCAGTTTCGACAAGATGAATCACCGCTTTTCGTCACCATCCCACCTCATTCTGGAAAACGTCACCTTCGGCCGGGACGGTAAACCCGCCACGCTGGTGGCCAAAAAAGTGGATATCGGCCTCAGCAGCCGCCAGATAACCGATCCGCTGCACGTGGACACCATCACCCTGTTCGACGGCACGCTGAATCTCTCCCCGCAGACCGCGCCGCTGCCCTTCCAGGCGGATCGCCTGCAGCTGAACAATATGGCCTTTAACAGCCCGAATACCGAATGGGATCTGAGCGCGCAGAAGGTGACGGGCGGCGTCAGCCCGTGGCAGCCGGAAGCGGGCAACGTGCTGGGTAATCACGCGCAGATCCAGATGAGCGCAGGCTCGCTGGCCCTCAACGGCGTACCGGCCACCAACGTGCTGATCGAGGGCCAGCTTAACGGCAAGGAAGTGGTGCTGAATACGATTGGCGCCGATATGGCCCGGGGCTCGCTCACCGGCTCGGCCCTGCGCAACGCCGACGGGAGCTGGATTATCGACACCATGCGCCTGAACGAGATCCGCCTGCAGAGCGATAAAACGCTGACGGCGTTCTTCGCACCGCTGGCCACTATCCCCTCTCTGCAGATTGGTCGTCTGGACGTGACCGACGCCCGGCTTCAGGGCCCGGACTGGGCGGTGACCGACCTCGATTTAAGCCTGCGCAACCTGACGCTGAGCAAAGGTGACTGGCAGAGCCAGGAAGGCCGCCTGTCGATGAACGCCAGCGAGTTTATCTACGGCTCGCTGCATCTGTTTGACCCGATCCTGAATGCGGAGTTTTCCCCGCAGGGCATGGCGCTGCGCCAGTTCACCTCCCGCTGGGAAGGCGGCATGGTGCGCACGTCCGGTAACTGGCTGCGCGACGGTAAAGCGCTGGTGCTGGACGATGTCGCCATTGCCGGGCTGGAGTATACCCTGCCGCAAAACTGGAAAGCGCTGTGGATGGCGCCTCTGCCGGAATGGCTGAACAGCGTCACGCTGCAAAAATTTGGCCTGAGCCGCAACCTGGTGATCGACATCGATCCCGCCTTCCCGTGGCAGATCACCTCGCTGGACGGCTATGGCGCAAACCTGCAGCTGGTGAAAGATCGCCAGTGGGGCGTCTGGGGCGGCAGCGCAACCCTGAACGGCGCGGCGGCGACTTTTAACCGCGTGGACGTGCGCCGTCCGTCGCTGGCGCTGAATGCCAACGCCGCCACGGTGAATATTACCGACCTGAGCGCATTTACCGAGAAAGGTATTCTGGAAGCTACGGCGACCGTTTCCCAGCTGCCGCAGCGGCAGACCACGGTGAGCCTCAACGGGCGCGGCGTTCCGCTCAGCGTGCTGCAGCAGTGGGGCTGGCCTGCGCTGCCAATTGCAGGTGACGGCAATATTCAGCTCACCGCCAGCGGCAGCGTGCAGGCCAGTGCGCCGCTGAAGCCAACGGTGAATGGGAAGCTGAGCGCGGTGAATATGGATAAGCAGCAGGTAGAGCAGACGATGACGGGCGGCGTGGTGTCGGCGATGGCGCCGGCACAGTAAAAAGCCGGGTGGCGGCTTCGCCTTACCCGGCCTACGAGGTTTTGGTTCCCTCTCCCTGTGGGTGAGGGCATCAGACCGCATAATTACCGTAGGCCCGGTAAGCGCAGCGCCACCGGGCATTTTCCACCTCAGAGCTGAACCGCCACCTCATCCCCCTCGGCTTTCACCACCACGCCCCACTCGCTACCCGCGTGCGAGCCGCCCTTCACGCCACTCACTTTCTGCACGTTGCGCAAGCATACCGACCAGTTTTGCGCGTCTCCCGCGCCGATAAAGGTCACGATGTCGCCCTGACGTGACGCCTTAAGCGTAAACACCACAGAACCGTCCGCCGCAGGCACTTCACTTACCGCCGTCGCGCCATCGTCCAGGTTAAACAGCTGGAAGGCCGTCCCCTCGTGCCATGCATAGTCTGGCTTCTGGTTATTGTTGCCCAGCGCCAGCAGCGTGTTGTCGCGCACGTAGACCGGCAGGCTCATGAAATCGTGCTGCTGCTTATGCCAGCGGCTGCCCTGAATTTCGTCGTTGTGCCACAGGTGCGTCCAGCGCCCTTCCGGCAGGTAGAACTGCACGTCACCCGCCTCGGAGAATACCGGTGCCACCATTAACGAATCCCCCAGCATGTACTGACGGTCGAGATAATCACACGCCGGATCGTCCGGGAACTCCAGCATCATCGCCCGCAGCATCGGCGTGCCGAACTCGCGGGCCAGCGCCGCCTGACGGTACAGGTACGGCATCAGCTGGCACTTCAGCTGCGTAAAGTGGCGCACCACGTCGCAGGACTCGTCATCGTACGCCCACGGCACGCGGTAGGATTTGCTGCCGTGCAGGCGGCTGTGGCTGGAAAACAGCCCGAATGCGCACCAGCGTTTGTAGACGTGCGCCGGGGCGGTGTTTTCGAACCCGCCGATATCGTGGCTCCAGAACCCGAAGCCGGACAGGCCAATCGACAGCCCGCCGCGCAGGCTTTCCGCCATTGATTCGTAGTTGGCGTAGCAGTCGCCGCCCCAGTGAACCGGGAACTGTTGCGCACCCACGGACGCCGAGCGGGCAAACAGCACCGCCTCTTCTTCACCCACCGTCTCTTTCAGCACGTTCCACACCAGCTCGTTGTAGATGTAGGCGTAATGGTTGTGCATCTTCTGCGGATCGGAACCGTCGAACCACTGGACGTCGGTCGGGATGCGCTCGCCGAAATCGGTCTTAAAGCAGTCGACGCCGATATCCACCAGCCCTTTCAGCTTGTCGGCATACCACCGGCACGCGTCCGGGTTGGTGAAGTCGTAAATCGCCAGCCCCGGCTGCCATTTGTCCCACTGCCACAGGGAGCCGTCCGGACGCTTAAGCAAATAGCCCCTCTCTTTCAGCTCCCGGAAGATCGGGGATTTCTGGCCGATGTATGGGTTAATCCACACGCAGACCTTCAGCCCTTTCTCCTTCAGGCGGCGGATCATCCCTTCCGGATCAGGGAAGGTCACCGGATCCCACTCGAAGTCGCACCACTGGAAGGCCTTCATCCAGAAGCAGTCAAAGTGGAACACGTGCAGCGGCAGGTCCCGTTCGGCCATGCCGTCGATAAAGCTGTTGACCGTCGCTTCGTCGTAGTTGGTGGTGAACGAGGTGGTGAGCCACAGGCCAAATGACCACGCAGGCGGCAGCGCCGGACGCCCGGTGAAGCGGGTATAGCGGTTCAGCACTTCTTTCGGCGTCGGGCCGTCGATCACGAAGTACTCCAGATACTCCCCTTCCACGCTGAACTGCACCTTAGAGACTTTCTCGGAGCCCACTTCAAACGAGACGTTTTCCGGGTGATTCACCAGCACGCCGTAGCCGCGGTTGGTCAGGTAGAACGGGATGTTTTTGTAGGACTGCTCGGTGCTGGTGCCGCCGTCGCGGTTCCAGGTCTCGACCGTCTGGCCGTTGCGCACCAGCGCGGTAAAGCGCTCGCCCAGGCCGTAGACCGTTTCCCCCACGCCCAGATCCAGACGTTCGAACACGTAATTGCGGTGGGTATTGCTGTCCTGCACGTAGCCGTTATTTTTCAGCTGGCTGCCGGTAATACGCTGGCCGTTGCGCAGGAAGTCCAGCGCCCAGAACTCGCCTTTGGTGACGCGCACGCTGACGCTGCCGCTTTTCAGCTCGGCAAATTCGGCGTTGTTTTCAATCTCGACCTTCACGTCTTTCAGAACGTTCAGCGGATAGTGCGGGCCGTTGTTCAGCGCGCCCTGGAAGTGCTCGATGCGCACCCCCACAATCCCTTCCTGCGGGGCAAACAGACGCACCGTGAACATCAACGTGTCGAGCTGCCAGGTGCGCTCACGCACGTCGCGCGGCGCAACATACATCACCAGGTCATTGCCCTGCTGCTCCACGTCGAACACCTGAACCGGACAGGTCACGTTCAGGCCCGGTTGAATAAGCCAGTTTCCATCACTGATTTTCATGCTTTCGTCCTCTTAGTTCTGCAATTCTTTGCTGACCGGCAGGGTTTCAAATTCCTGCTGATTGCGGCGCGCGCCCTGTGCCAGCTCGCCCAGGATTTTGGTCAGTAAGGGGGTTTTCAGCGTGTAGTAGCGTTTGGCGATGATGGCGCTCAGCACGTAGCAGACCGCCGGGGCCAGGGTAAACAGGCCGATAATGATGCTGATGGTCGCGCTGTTCTGGGTTTTGGCCGCCGCGTCGTAGCCGCCGCCTGCCAGCATCCAGCCGATCATCGCCCCGCCCAGCGCCAGACCCAGCTTCAGCACGAACAGCGTGCCTGCAAAGCTGATGCCGGTCAGGCGCTTGCCGTTGGTCCATTCACCGTAGTCGACGGTATCGGACATCATGACCCACTGGATCGGCGTCACCAGCTGGTGCAGCACGCCGATTACGAAGATAAAGGCGAACATCAGCACCGTGGCATGCATCGGCACGAAGAACATCGCCACGCTGACCACCGCCAGCGCGGCGTTGGTCCACCAGAAAATGCTGACCTTGCACTTCCAGTCGGTGAGCGGTTTCGCCAGCGCGGAGCCAATCAAGTTGCCGACGCAGTAGGTGGTCAGGAACGCGACGAACACTTCCGGCGAGCCCATGATCCAGGTGCAGTAGTACATCATCGCGCCGCCGCGCACGCAGACGGCGAGGATGTTGAGGATGGTCAGCACGCCGACGATGCGCCACTGGTCGTTGTGCCAGATGTCGCGCAGGTCTTCCCGCATGGAGGTGGTGCTCGGCGGCACCTGGATGCGCTCTTTGGTGGTGAAGAAGCAGAACGCCAGCATCAGGAACGCGACCACCGACAGCACGGCAATCCCGCCCTGGAAGCCGAACGCCTTATCGTCGCCGCCAATCAGCTTCACCAGCGGCATCATCAGCACCGTGGAGAGCATGCCGCCCGCCGTCGCCAGCACGAAGCGCCAGGACTGAAGGGAGATACGCTGCGTCGGGTCACTGGTGATCACACCGCCCAGCGCGCAGTAAGGAATGTTGACCACGGTATAGAGCAGGGTCAGCAGGGTGTAGGTCACGGCGGCATAAACCATTTTACCGTTGAGGCTGAGGTCCGGCGTGGTGTAGGCCAGCACGCAGACGATGCCGAACGGTATCGCACCGAACAAAATCCACGGGCGGAACTTGCCCCAGCGGCTGCGGGTGCGATCGGCAATCAGCCCCATGCACGGGTCGGAGATCGCATCCAGCGCGCGGGCCAGCAGGAACATGGTGCCGACGAACCCGGCGGGAATGCCGAAAATGTCGGTGTAGAAAAACATCATGTACAACATGACGTTATCAAAAATGATGTGGCTGGCGGCGTCTCCCATGCCGTAGCCAATCTTCTCTTTTACTGACAGTACTTCGCTCATCTTTTTTTATCCTTCACGCTGTAGGGGGCGCTGAGACCGGTTGCATTGGTTTTAAACCATTGTTTCAGATGGGGGTATTGCGTTTTCTGGTTAGCAGATTACGTTTCTTGTTTTTTGTGATCGCGGTAAATAATGGAGAGCACGAAAGGTTAACCTGAGGATTTTCTTAAGAATTAACTGAAACAGGGGGGTGCAGGTCAAAAGAGAGGTGAAAAAAGTGGTGTGGGGTATGTGGTAAATGCCTGAAAGTAGCTATAATGCGCCCCGCCTCCATGTAGCAATGCAGGCGCGGAAGATCGTCATCTCCGGTGAGGTGGCTGGACTTCAAATCCAGTTGGGGACGCCAGCGTTCCCGGGCAGGTTCGACTCCTGTGATCTTCCGCCAATATGCCTCTTCTAAATTCTCCCTAAGTCAATTAATCCCTTATAATACCTGCAACTGAAAGCATCTATGCTCTCCTTAGATCAACTCATGTCTATCAGAATCAAGCGTGTTCTGGGGGCATAAAAGATGCCCCTATTTCTAGGTGCCCCCAATGAAACTGACAGCCTGACAAGTAGAGACCGCAAAACCTAAAGATAAGCCGTACAAGCTCTCAGACGGTGGTGGACTTTATCTTGAGATAGCAACCAGCGGCTCTCGCTCCTGGAGACTAAAATATCGCTACGGCGGTAAAGAGAAGCGCTTAGCATTTGGTGTTTATCTTGAACGTGACAGAAGAGAAGCGGCTAAAAAGACATTAGCTGCAGGAAGTGATCCAACAGAAGTAAAAAAAGCGGAGAAAATAGCCCAAAAGCTCAATATTGAGAACACCTTCGAAGCTGTAGCTCGTGAGTGACATCACTCAAAAGCCGATCGCTGGTCATTACGCTACTGCGATGAAATCATTGATACCTTTGAAAAAGATATTTTTCCTACATTGGTAAGCGCCCTATTGCTGAAAGCAAACCAATGGAATTACTGGAAGCACTCCGTCGCATGGAAAAGCGCGGGGCGTTAGAGAAAATGCGCAAGGTTCGTCAACGCTGTGGTGAAGTGTTTCGCTATGCAATAGTCACAGGCAGGGCCGAATATAACCCAGCACCGGATCTTGCAACTGCCCTGGCAACACCAAAGAAAACGCATTTTCCTTTCCTCTCTGCAGATGAGCTCCCGCATTTCCTCAAAGACCTCTCTGGCTATACTGGCAGTGTCATCCCAAAAACAGCAACATAGATCATCATGCTGACGGGCGTACGAACTCAGGAGCTACGTTTTTCCCGATGGGAAGATATTGATTTTGAAAAACGACTCTGGGAAATACCTGCCGAGGTGATGAAAATGAAGCGACCCCATATCGTTCCAATATCGAACCAGATAGTGGCCCTATTTGAATCGCTTAAACCGATTACCGGGCAGTATCCATTAGTGTTTATCGGGCGTAATGATCGAACTAAACCAATCTCAAAGGAAAGTGTGAATCAGGTAATAGAGCTACTGGGTTATAAAGGTAGGCTAACTGGACATGGCTTCCGTCACACCATGAGTACCATTTTGCATGAGCAGGGATTTAACTCAGTGTGGATTGAAACGCAACTTGCACACGTCGATAAGAATGCGATCCGTGGTACTTACAACCATGCGCAATATCTGGAAGGAAGAAGGGAAATGATGCAGTGGTATGGGGATTTTATTGATGAGCTAAGGATGAGAGAGGCTGTATTGAATAGGCATGTTGTGGGGTAAATACAACAATGATTTAGCCATCTATAAATCTAGATGGCTATTATTTGGAGTGTTTTTTTGTCTCCGAAGTGATTTACTTTAAATTCTGCTCTTTGATTCGGGTTCAAGTAGTCAAAACAACGGCAGCATCAGTCCAAAGGCCTTCAAACTGGCCTAGTCGTGACTACGGTCATGGGATCAGTCCATCCTACTGCTCAAGTTTTTCTAGAATTAAACAAGCTTCACGATTAAGAGTAATGAATTCCTGCCAGCTATATTGTTGTTGGTAGTTAAGCTGATACTGTTTTTCTACCTGGCAAATAAGCGGACGTGTTTCATAAATCGCGCACAGCTTTGTCTCCATCTGATAGTGACGACAAATGCCGTCACCACGATCGAGAAATTGCGTTTCACTGGCGCGATTGACGTGGCGACAACAAGCGCCGCACTGGTTACAGGGAAACGCGGGCGTTAGCGTCATAGCTTACTTAACCAGCTACGCACAGAGCGGGTATTCCCTGCTTCAAACGGTAGCGCAATATTACGGCGCTCAACCTCTGCACGCAGCAACAAACCACGCTCAATTTCACTATTCACCGCGTTAAGATGCAGCGAGAAACGCGATAACGCAGACGTATCAATAGCAAACTCTAACGCCGAAAGCTCCAGTAGATAACGATCGAGTTCAGCATTCACCTGCTGATAATACTCTAGTGCTTTCTGATACTTATCTTTAAACGTATCCAGAAACGCCCAGACCTTTTTCATCAATGCGCTGTGTTCAAGGAAGTAGTTCATCACCAGCGTCAGAAGACCGGTCGCCAGCGCGCCGCAGAAAGCCGCCAGTTCCGGACCAAAAGGAAAGACGAGCATCTTGGCTAAAGCTTCGTTAACCACCACACCAGCAGCCACGGCCACACCCGCAGCCACCAGCTTGCTCACCGCTTTAGCTAGCTGCCCCGGCGCTAACCCCTCAGGGTTAAAGACCATAACTTTAAAGGCCTGTACCAAATTGTTCCACATCTCACGAATCAGGCGCACCATCATCTTCTTAGTCGTAAAGAAGATATTGAAGAGCGTCGTCGTAATGCTGGAGAGCACGCCACCGATAGCACCGTCTTTAAAGGATGTCAGGAAAGTGCTGAATTTACTCTGCACTCGCTGCCAGACTGCGCGTAATGCCTCCGCCGCATCTTGCAGGAAGTCTCCGGCATCGAATGAACGACGATGCTTCTCGAACATCACCGGAATGCGCTCGCGGAACTCAAACCAGGTCTCTGCCAGAACCAGCCCCAACATCTGCCGCGTTCCCATGCGAAATGCATTGTTTATTGTGGCAGTGGCGACATTCTTCGCAAATTTGCTGCTGGTGTAATATTCCTGATTGATCGTACTGTTGTATTTTTCCCGCGCCTTTTTGTCAGCCTCTTTCATCCGTTCAAAATCGGCGGCTGCTTTATTTTCCAGCTTATTCAGTTGTTTTTGCTCTTGCTCGGAAAGCGTTGGCTGGCTGCGCAAACGGGCAATTTCCTGCGTGGTCGCAGCATGCTGTTCTTGTAGCGTTTGCACGAAGGCATCCATCGTTTTCGCCTTCTTCGCCTTATTCAGCGACTCATTCGTGAAGGTCAGATTTGATGAATCATTAGCCAGATCGGCACCATCGCATTCGGCAAGGATACGCCCTGGATCGTTGTGAATTTCATGGGCGGCAATAATATGGTCGAGATTCTTTTTATCATTAGCCGCAAATCTCTCACCAGTGTAGGTATCGGTCAACGTACCGGCCTCGTGCGCCTTTTTTCCCGCCCGGTTGGTGGCAATGTAGTTTTCGTGCCTATGGTAATGATGAGAATCATACCCTTCGCGTTGCTCGTACCGTTGACGCTCGGCATCGGAGGCATACACTCCCTCGCGAGCGTTATGAATGGTATTCACATCGCCGCCGTGTTTATCCTCCAGCAAGAGAAAATCCAACCCAAAAGAGGTAGTCAGACTCTTGACTACCGTCTGATGTAACTCTTCACCCCAGTCAAACCTGGCTGTGTTCATTGTGCTCGCCCATAGCAATACCGGGCAGATTCGCCCGGCGAGTTGATTAAATACGAGAAGAAAATGCGTCAAACTCAGAATCAGAAGCCGCCAGTTTTTCGTCCAGAATCTCTTTGTTCAGCAGGTTCATACCGTTGCTGTCGGTCTGCAGTTGGATCACGCCATCTTCGATAACGGCTTCACCGTTTTCCTGCGTCACCGGCTTGAACAACGGCGTGGTGATCACGTCGGTCATTATGGCGGCTAATTCATAACCATGGTCGATAATCGCCATGATCTCTTCCGACTCACTAATCTCGGTAGTGATATTCTTCTCATGACGTTCAACAATGATGGTATGCATCGCTTTCAGCGGCTCAAAGTAGTGCTGAATAAAGACGCTATGCATACGGGTGATTGATTCATAAATGCTATTTACATACTGCTGCACCTTCGTCAGCTGCGCTTCAGCCGCATTCATTTTTTCCACCGCCGCGGTCACTTCACGGGAGCTTTGATAAGCATTGTTAAGCGCCTTTTCGGCATGGCTATCGTAAGCCCAGCCCGCAATAGCAATCAGCGGAGCCACCACTGCACCGCCAAGCACCATCGCGCCGCCCGCCATCCCCCAACCACCTGCGGCCAGGGAACCACCACCAATCGCTGCCATTGTGGCGTTATACGCCGCCGCACCAGACAGGGCGGCGATCGGCGTACCGGTAGAAGCTGCGGCAAACGCCATCACGCCGCTGTACACGGCAAAACCAGCGGCAGCACCAGAAACCCCGGCACCGACGACCGTCGTCAGGTATTCCGTGGCGGAAATCGCCAAGTTCTGAATTTTATTGATGTTATGCTGTGGTACCTTCAGCTGAAGATCTTTATGCCCATCTTTCGCCATACGCGCCAGCAGATCGTCGGCAATCGTTTTAAACTCATTGAAATCTTTACCGATTTCCAGCTCTTTTTCACCCAGTTCGGCCAGTTTTTTCGACGTTGTTTCATTTGCCAGATCAAAGCTCTCTTTATGCTTATCAAAGCGACGCTGCGCGCGATCTAATACATCATCAGCTTCCGATTTTTTCTGGTAGCCATCATAAGCTTTTTTGCCGCCAAACGCCGTTGCCGCTGCCGCGACGCCCAGAATAATGAATGGTAATGCCATAGATAATAATCTCCTGTGCAATAAGTCGTTGTTACCCGCTACGCATCACATTCCTGAACAGGAACAGAGTCACGATCGACAGTGATGTAGTTATGCAGTAAGTTGATGACCGTTTTTTTCAACCATTCTGGTTCCAGAATTTCTATATTCGGTAACCAGAATAGAATTAGTGGAATAATTTGATTCTGATGTGCTGCCTTGCAAAGCAAAGTCACACCATCATTCTCTTCGCGAACCAATTCTTGCTGAGGCAGTAAGTCTCGTCTTGCGAAGTAGCCAGCAATACTGTGTTTAATACGCACCCGCACCTCAAACGTCTCTTCACTCACCCAAGGATCGCGATGCTCATCAATTAATGACAGTGTGGGGGTGTCTACAGCAAAATGCTCTTTCCGGATATCCAACCACCGAATTTTACCTAACGAAAAAGATTTTAGTTTTCCGTCCTCAGTCGCCTGCAGATACCAAATATTTTTCTGGTTAACTAATTTATAAGGATGAACAGTGCGCGTTTTGTCTTTATATAAAATATGACAGACGCTGTTTTTCTGAATCGCTTTTTCTAATAAGTTAAAATACTTTCGCAAATCATTTCTGACTGAATGTTCAGGGCGACCAAACTGAACTCTAACATGCTGTTCTGCAGCTCTTTTCTCTAAGCTAAGCCAAAAATCCTCATCTCTGTCAGGAAAAACCGCATCGGCGTCCAGCAACTTAGCCAGTGGGTAATGAAGAGCATCGTAGCGATTATTCTGAGCTCGAATAGGTATCAATCGATACTCTCCACCACCACACCCCTCTATAAATGAGGAAAGCATATTAAGATCACGATAGACCGTTCGTTCAGTAATATTAAATTTCCTCATCAACTGATAGCGATTCACAGCGCCACAAGTTTGTAGTTCTATCAGAATATCGACTAAACGTCCCGCTGAGCAACTCCTTGCTGAATCGGCCATAAGCACCTACTTTTCTGTTTCCCTGACATGGATTATATGTGAAATGCTGACATAGGTTGTCAGTTCATCGGCAGGTTTGCCAACTTTTTTAGGGATACTGGCAATTTTTTTTATCGTTAACAACATTAGATCGTTTTAGATATACGGATGGTGTTAAGTGGACTGATTGAATCGCCACGGGTTTAACAGACACCTCAGAGTCATTTAAGATGACTTAAAGATAGGTGCCCATGAGCGGTAAGCGTTATCCTGAAGAGTTTAAAATTGAAGCAGTCAAACAGGTTGTTGATCGTGGTCATTCTGTTTCCAGTGTTGCAACACGTCTCGATATCACCACTCACAGTCTTTACGCCTGGATAAAGAAGTACGGCCCGGATTCTTCCACTCATAATGAACAGTCAGATGCTCAGGCCGAGATCCGCCGTCTTCAGAAAGAGTTGAAGCGGGTTACGGACGAACGGAACATATTAAAAAAAGCCGCGGCGTACTTCGCAAAGCTGTCCGACTGAGGTACGCCTTTATCCGCGACAACAGCCGTTGCTGGCCTGTTCGTTTGCTCTGTCGGGTTCTGGATGTCCATCCGAGTGGATTTTATTTCTGGCTTCAGCAGCCACATTCGCAGCGTCACCAGACAGTTCAGATGCTGACCGGGCAAATCAAACAGTTCTGGCTTGAGTCTGGCTGCGTCTATGGTTATCGCAAGATCCATCTCGATCTGCGTGATACCGGACAGCAGTGCGGAGTGAACCGGGTCTGGCGGCTGATGAAGCGTGCCGGAATAAAAGCTCAGGTTGGGTACCGTAGCCCACGAGCACGTAAAGGCGAAGCCAGTATCGTGACACCCAACAGGCTCCAGCGGCAGTTCAATCCGGACTCACCGGATGAGCGTTGGGTGACGGACATAACCTACATCCGAACCCACGAAGGCTGGCTGTATCTGGCCGTGGTGGTTGACCTGTTCTCCCGAAAAGTTATCGGCTGGTCAATGCAACCCCGCATGACAAAAGAGATTGTCCTGAACGCATTACTTATGGCGGTGTGGAGGCGTAATCCTCAAAAGCAGGTACTGGTTCACTCTGATCAGGGCAGTCAGTACACGAGCCATGAGTGGCAGTCGTTCCTGAAATCACACGGTCTGGAAGGCAGAATGAGTCGTCGCGGTAATTGTCATGACAACGCGGTTGCGGAAAGCTTTTTCCAGCTACTGAAACGCGAACGGATTAAGAAAAGGATCTACGGAACGAGAGACGAAGCCAGAAGCGATATTTTTGATTATATGGAAATGTTTTATAACAGTAAGCGTCGGCATGGTTCGAGCGAGCAGATGCCACCGGCTGAATATGAAAACCTATATTATCAACGGCTCAGAAGTGTCTAGATTATCCGTGGCGATTCACACATGGTAAACGCAGTTTGCACCCCGACGACTCTTCAGAGGGCTGCATCATTGCTCCTCTGAGTGCCAGAAGGAGTATCTGGAAAAGCAACGATACGATATTGATTGTCAAATGAAGCATTTATTTTGTTTATTGCCATTACTCGTTGCAGTCAGTTCGCACGTCTCAGCAACGGAAATGACCGGCTTCGCGACCCGGTATTACGATGAAGACGACTCGCTGACGGAAATTTCAACAACAATGCCCCTTACCTCAACCATCACTATCGGTAAGAAAACCGTGCAAATGCAGGTTACTCATCTGGCGGACATCTCCAGCACACCAGTCAACAAAGACAGTTCCGCTCGTTGGGTCTGCCTTCATGACGACGATGGCACGAATTACTGGTTCATTTCTGATAACGAAATGGGTGCAGGATTGCTAACTGCGCTAGTTATAGCCAAAGATGGCATCCATAACGAGTGTGCTAAAACAACGGAACCTGTCAGAGTCTCAGTCGCTAATGTTCCATTATTAAATGCGACGCATGGGAATTTAGTCGAATTGTTCGGCAAGAAAGAGATCGCCAAAAAGAAAGCGATGCTTTTTTATCAGGAGACGCCAGTACAGAATGGATTCATCCAGAGTAATACGGTCTCTTATTACTTCGATGGCGAAAAAGTGCGTGGCGTAATCATCGGGCAAATTACCAGTAACTAGCTTGCAGACTCCCTCTCCAGAGGGAGGGGGCGTTAAACCTGCCCGCCCAACTGCATATGCAGCAACGGAAACGGATTCCCCTGCCCGTCCAGTTCCGAGCGTCCGACCTGCTCAAACCCCATATGGCCATAAAACGCGACGCCCTGCGGGTTCTGCTCATTCACATCCACTTCGTTCGCGCCGAACGCTGCGATGGCGTGTTGCAGCAGCAATTTCCCAACGCCCTTCCCGCGGCTCGCGTCGTCAACAAACAACATTTCAATGCGGTTTTCATCCACGCCTAAAAAGCCGTGAATAACGCCTGCGTCATCGCGAGCAATCACAACCTTGAGATTTGGCAGATAGGCGTTGAGCAATAGCGGGCGCAGCGCCGCAATATCGCTTTCCTGTAAAAAGTGATGGGTGGCGCGGACGGAGGATTCCCAGATCGCGACCAGACGCTCGAAGTGTATGGGGAGTGCGGTTTCAATTTTCATGGGGGAGATCATGATTGGAAAATCCTACTAATGCAAATCACGCTATGCGGCCTGCTCCCCCTCACCCTAACCCTCTCCCACAGGGAGAGGGAACTGACCGTGCGGTTTTTCATCCCCTACCCTAATCTCCATCACCGCATACACCCCGTCCTTCGGCACCACCACGGTGACGTTTTCCACCGGCACGCCCGCCGCGAGGTGGATGTCCTGCAGCTGCTGTAACGACCTCGGGTGAATATCCTCCCAGCCGATGCCCCGCAGCACAAAGTCAATCTGCGGGCTGCTGGTGAGCATGTTCGACACAATCACCGCGCCGCCGGGTTTGACCAGCCGCAGCGCGCGCTGGAGAAAAATCACCGCGTCGGTATCATTGAAGTATTCGAAAATCCCCAGCGCGTCGACCAGTTCGGCCTGGTGCTCGCCCAGCTCCAGCAGCAGGTCCTCGTTACGCACCAGCGTATGGAGCAGGTTGCGCCTGAGCAGCGTCAGCTGTTCGCCCACCACAATGCCTTCCTGCGCCGCCATGGTTTCCGCCCAGCTCAGCGCTACGGGATCTTTGTCCACCAGGGTGAGATAGACCTGCTGACCGTCGAGCTTTGCTTCGCGCAACGCCTCCAGCACCGGAATGGCGGCACCGCTCGCCAGGCTGACCCAGTTGTTCTCGCTTTCATTATGAATGTACTTATCCACCAGCGCGGCCAGCACCCGGGCGCGGGAGCGCACGCCAATCGCATCGTTAGCGTGGATAAACCACTGGCGGCTGTCGCTGTCCATTTTTGTGCCGTCGGGCAGGCGGTCCTCCAGCGGGTTTTGCACCACAAACAGCGCCAGCGCGGAGGGCACCAGCCGGGTGCGCCACGCGGTGAGCGCCGGGCGGTTGCGAAAGGCCTGTTCGGAATAGCGATTCTGCGGGACAAGCACGGCCAGCCCCCCTTCGTCGTATTCCACCCGCGGCGGCCGAAGCGCCGGCTCCGCTTTCAAGGCGCGGTCAAGGGAGGCGATCTCACGGGCAGCATCGTCTTTCATCGGCCACTGGTCGCTGACGTCGGGAAATGACGCGCTGAAAATCGTCATATTTTCCGGTGCATCGCCGCGAAAAGGCTGCCAGTTCATGTCGTCTTCCCTCCGTTAGGCTTTTAACGGAAGTCTATCCAGGCGTGCCAGTAATGCCCCAGGAAGAAAGCACGATTTTTATTGTTTCACCCACACCAGCTGGTCAACCCGGAAGCCCAGACTGCGCGCGGTGTTCAGGTAATCCTGCTTCACCGCATCCGGGATGGTCGGCGTGCGTGACAGGATCCACAGATAGTCGCGGTTCGGGCCGCTGACCAGCGCATACTGGTACTTATCGTCGAGTCTGATCACGTTATACCCGCCGTAGAACGGGCCGAAGAACGACACCTTCAGCGCGGCCGTGGTCGGCTCGCCGGTAAAGTACGCTTTGCCTTCGCTCTCATTCCACTTGTTCTTCACCGGATCGTACCCCCGGTTAAGCACGCTGATGCCGCCGTCGCTGCGCTTGCCGTAGGTCGCCGTCACCTGCTCCAGGCCGCGTTCGAAGCGGTTTTCCAGACGGGCGACTTCGTACCATTTGCCGAGATAGCGGCTGGCTTCGAAGTTGGTAATAGGCTGCACGCCTTTCGGCGGCGTGGGGGATTTACAGGCGACCAGCGTCAAAGCAATCGCAACACCGGTCACAACAGGCCATAGCTTCATGAGAATTCCTTTCATTTGCACGGTTGGATGTTAAGTGTAGTGCACCGTTTCGGCGCTTCATCCCCTTCGGGAAAATTCGTAGTATATTGAGAGTATTCCTCCACTCTGGACACGGACATGGCTTACTCCATCGGCGAATTCGCCAGACTCAGCGGCATCACCGCCACCACCCTGCGGGCGTGGCAGCGTCGCTACGGTTTACTCAAGCCACAGCGCACGGAAGGCGGCCATCGCCAGTACAGCGATGAGGACGTCCAGCAGGCGCTCAAAATCCTCGACTGGGTAAAAAAAGGCGTCCCGATCGGCCAGGTCAAACCGCTGCTGGAACGCCCGACGCCGGGCCGAACCAACAACTGGCAAACCCTGCAGCAGAACATGCTGCAACGCCTGCAGGACGGCAAAGTCGAGTCCCTGCGCCAGATGATTTACGACGCCGGGCGCGAGTACCCAAGGCCGGAGCTGGTCGCGAACGTGCTGCGCCCGCTGCGCCGCCAGGTCTCGGCTAACGTGGCCGCCGCCATGACCCTGCGCGCGATCCTCGACGGCATCATCATCGCCTATACCTCGTTTTGCCTCGAAGGCGATAAAAAAGCGCCGGGCGATAATATTCTGCTTAGCGGCTGGCACCTGAACGACCCGTGCGAGATCTGGCTCGAAGCCCTAACGCGCACCGGGCAGGGCCACCGCATCGACATTCTGCCAGTTCCGCCAGACGCCCTGGCTCCGGACATTTTCCCGGAGCGAAAATGGCTGCTGGTCACCAGCGGTAAACTCACCGCCGGGCGGAAAAAGCAGGTGGAGCAGTGGCAGCAGCAGGTATCGCTTGAAGTGATTATCCTCTGATCATTTTCTTCTGCGGGAATCTTCACGAAAAGTTGAATATTTTCCCGCGCCGCAAATGCTAACGTTTTCCTGTGACGAATAACTCCACAGGAAAACACCATGAAAAAAACTGTCCCTCTGCTGATCCTGGCCTCAATAGCCTTTGCCCCCGCCGCCTTTAGCGCCCCTGCCGGTACGCTGAGCGTCCACATTCTCGACCAGCAAACCGGGATGCCGCCATCAGACGTGAGCGTTACGCTGGAGAAGCAGCAGCAGGACAAATGGACCCCGATTGCCAGCGGTAAAACCGACCATGACGGACGCATCAAATCGCTTTATCCGCAGGATCAGGACATGCAGCCTGGCGTGTATAAAGTGACCTTCAAAACGGCTGAGTACTTCCACGGCAAAAAGCTGGACTCCTTCTTCCCGGAGATCCCGGTGCTGTTTACCGTGACGCGCACCAACGAGAAGCTGCACATCCCGCTTCTGCTGAGCCAGTACGGTTACTCGACCTATAAGGGCAGCTAAGACGCATTGATTCTAAAGGAATAAAAAAAATAGTTCCGCGAATACTTGGACAAATTAGTCATGTTGTGTAAGTTTTAATTATATGAACGGGAGGACCACACCATGACAACGAAACCTGTGCTCGGTATTAGCGGATGTTTGACCGGATCCGCCGTTCGCTTTGACGGCGGACACAAGCGTATGAGCTTCGTCATGGATGAGCTGGCCCAGTGGGTGAACTTCAGGCCCGTCTGTCCGGAAATGGCCATCGGCCTGCCGACGCCTCGCCCTGCGCTGCGTTTGATTATGACCACCAGCGGTGAAACGCAGATGCGCTTTAGCCACGCGCCTCACGAAGACGTTACGCAGAAAATGGCGGACTTTACGGCAGATTTTTTGCCGAAAATCGGCGATCTCGCCGGGTTTATCGTCTGCGCTAAATCCCCAAGCTGCGGCATGGAACGCGTGCGGCTGTATGATGAAAACGGCAACCGGGGCCGCAAGGAGGGGGTCGGGCTGTTCACCGCCGCCCTCCTTGAAACCTGGCCGTGGCTGCCCGTGGAAGAGGATGGACGTCTGCACGATCCGGTGCTGCGTGAAAACTTTGTCGAACGTGTTTTTGCCCTGCACGAACTCAACACGCTGCGTAAAAATGGCCTTACGCGCCGCGCGCTGCTGGACTTCCACAGCCGTTACAAACTCCAGCTGCTGGCGCACCATCAGGCGGGTTACCGTGAAATCGGCCCGTTCGTTGCCTCGCTGCACGAGTGGGAAGACCTGGACGCTTTCTTCGTGGCGTACCGGGAAAAGCTGATGACCATCCTGAAAAAACCCGCTTCGCGTAAGAATCACACCAACGTGCTGATGCATATTCAGGGGTATTTTCGTAACCAGCTGAACACCCGCCAGCGCGGCGAACTGCGCGACGTGATCCTGCATTATCGCAACGGACAGTTGCCTATCCTCGCCCCGATCACGCTGCTGAAGCACTACCTGGCCGAATACCCCGACCGGTATCTGATGACGCAAAACTACTTTGATCCCTATCCTGATGATTTGGGTCTGCGTCTGGCAGTCAAGTGATGAAAAAAATGCGAAGGCCCCATTGACCCGTAGAGGCCCAAAGCAGTACCCCGTTTAGACGACATCCTCACTGTCGTCTCTTTTTTGCATTTCATCTCAAAGACTGTGATTATATACAGGCTTATTCTGCGAAAGGGGCCTGCCTGTGATCCACACCCTGCACATTCAAAATTACCGCTCCATCCGCGAGATGTCGCTGGAGCTGGAGCAGCTCAACATTGTTTTTGGGCCGAACGGGACCGGAAAATCAAATATCTACAAGGCGATACACCTGATGCACAGCGCCGCGCAGGGGCAGTTTTCCCAGGCGCTGGCGAACGAGGGCGGCATTCTGAAGGTGTTCTGGGCAGGCAAAACCCGCAGCGACCAGCTGCGGCGGATGAACCTCGCGGTGGAAACAGAGAGCTACGAATACGAGCTGCAGGTCGGGTTTGTGGAGAAGCTGCCCTATCCCTCGCAGTTTCAGCTCGACCCGGTGATCAAAGAAGAGTCTCTCTGGCTGAGCGGCCAGCACCGTCGACCTTCGTCACAGCTGATGAAGCGCAGGAATCAGGCGGTGTTTCTGAATAACGTGCATCACGAGAAAGTGACCCACAGCGGCACGCTGTACGAGAACGAATCGGTATTCGGCCAGCTCGGCGAACCGCACCTTTACCCGGAAGTGTCGCAGATGCGCGAGTCCCTGCGTAACTGGCGCTTTTATCATGAGTTTTCTGTATCAATCGGCTCGGCGATGCGCGCCCCGCAGGTCGGTTTCCGCTCCCCGGTGCTGGCCAGCGACGGCGCCAATCTCGCGGCGGCGTTTCAGACCATTGTGGAGATTGGCGACGAGCTGCTGCTGATGCGCATCCTCGACCAGGCCTTCCCCGGCTGCGTGTTTTACAGCGACAACACCGGCGGACGTTTTCGCATGATGATGCAGCGCGAGGGATTGAGCAGGCCGCTGGAACCGGCAGAGTTCTCCGACGGCACCCTGCGCTTTCTGTGCCTGGCGGTAGCGCTGCTCAGCCCGCGCCCACCGGCGTTTATCGCGTTGAACGAACCGGAAAACAGCCTGCACCCGCAGATGCTGCCCGCCCTGGCGAGCTTAATCGCCGAGGCCAGCCGCTACTCGCAGATCTGGCTCACCAGCCACTCGCCGGAGCTGGCGACGTTGATTGAGAAGCAGAGATCGTTTTCGCTGTATCAGCTGTCGATGGTTGAGGGGGAAACGAGGGTGGAGAGGCTGGGGTAGTCTCAATGGGCACGGAGGCTGTTTTTTCGCATCTCGCTTCAGTGAAGCATGCCAATAAAGAACCCCAGATACCCGGCCCTGCTTAACCATATAAAGGGGCTGGTAAGGCCGGATCGCCGGATATTAATCAACTCTCTCATGGGGGCCAGGCCATCATTTTTGATAACGACATTTTTTGCACAATAGCGGCAATGCATAATCAGAAATAAAATTCCGGCGATCGCAAAACCAAAATAACTTTCGCGACTTCCCCAAAAATGAGTGCTTAACTTTAAATAAGTTAATCCCCAGATACTGACTAGAAAGACGATAAATGAACATGCCGCGATGTTCATGTCTCGCTTACTACCCAGACCAAAAAAGAGCGCATCAAAGAAAAACATCGTGGTAAGAGGTGACTGAACGCTTCTTCCCGTCACTTTACTAAAACGGACAAACACGACAGTTCCGATGAAAAATGCGAACAGCGCAATTCCTAATAGCAGATAAATCATTTAATTAGTCCTTTTTGAAGGGCCAGGATATGAGGTCGGGACTGTTAGAGCCGTTAGGTTTAGAGAGAAATGACTCAGCAAATACTGTAAAAACTTTCTTCAATCCTGCTTAGTGCGATATTTTATACTAACCAAAATCAATTAAGCGATTGTTTTTGCTCATCTGCGTCCTGCTTTTTCAGTTCAGACAGAAGCTGATATTTCTCGGCCTCAGCCTTCTCACTTGCGTATTTTGCAGTGAAGGTTGTGATGTACTTATCACCCAAAAACTGATTCTCAACCACAACCAAGTCCTATGATTTGTATTTTTTCATTTTCAAGAATAAATTCACAATAAACATGAGCGAACCAAAAACAACCCCATTAAAAAGGCTAAAGTTAAAGTCATCCAGGAAATTAGCAGACGAATAAGAAGGCCAATGTCCTTCTATCAATAAAACCGGGAATCTGCTAAACACCGAAACTAAAACACATCCGGCTAAAATAGTGACGAAACCCATAAGTAAAAAAAATAAGAAAGGAAAAAATCATTTTTTTCATTTTCAGTTTCCCCTGGCATAACTCTCGACTACTTTTCCATGTCTTTCAGATAGATAACCGCCTCCCGTAGCACCTGCTATCGCTGGTAATTGGTTTGCGGTACCACGCCGCTATCTCGCCCCGAGCCGTAGTGCATCGGATGGAAATAATGGTTGTAGAATCATGCCTTCATTAAAAATGAATATTTTTGGTGACAATGCCGCGACATCATAAATATTTTCAAGCACTAATCTTAAATTTGTTCTGAATATAGGTATATTTGCATCGTCTGCAATGACATAAACATTTTCATTTTTTAGCCAGGATTGACAGAGTAACTCATCACTTGTTTCAAAGTCTCTAAAGCTTATTTCAGACCAAGATATGTTTCTGCTAACAAAGGGATACCCTTCCAGAATAGTAGTTACTCGCTCTTCTTCTTTATCAATGATAGTGAAATCAGCACTAAGAGCCTCTTTACACTCTTCGAATAAACTCATGAGATCTACCTGTTCATTTATTTAAGCCTTAATGCTTTTTCCATTATCTCAAATAGTATTACTTGCTTAACACCATTTCCTGCCCCTTTGTATAATCTCTATCATTCATATGGATATCTTTTACAGGATCATAATCGACTCACCGCGCTGAGCCCACCGAAAATATTCCAATTATATTTCTCGGACAGAATTCTTCAGAAGATTCACGCTAACATTAATATGTAATTTAGCCGATTATAAGCACTGGATACCGCGACTATCCCTCGCCAGATTTAAGACAGACTGCCATTTCTTTATCGAAAGGTTTTTCCTCATTTCAGCTTAAAAACTTACTCTCAGCAACAACTAGTATTTTTTAAAAGAAATATACCAGCAACCTATACCAACAATAATCCCACCCAATGATGCGCCCTTAATAATCCTCACTAACTCAAAAAGACTTATCTCAACAGGGATATTACGAATGAAATAGAGATAGGCCTTTGCAAAAAAATAAGTTAGCAAAGCAATAATATCCATTGTTAAGATCAGCGTCAGCAAAATCAAAATAAAAGACATCAGCCATCTTTTTTCGTTCATTTTGCTGCTCCATTCTTGTTATTAGCAGGAGTAGATGGGTCTACCACCACATTAAATACTTCACCTGCAACGCCGCCGCCTGCAGCTCCAACAATCCCAGGCACTGGACTCAATCGATAAGGCTGAGATATACCATATCCAATATCCTCCCACTGTAAAGATTTCCACATGGGGTTAACAACGTCACCCAATATCGGTTCTATTAATTTATTACCTACTCCATAACCAATTGCTCCACCCAAACCACCGATAGTTCCGTAAAGGAATGGATTTTTTCCATCCAGGTAGCTTACGATGGCGCTGCTACCAGCATTGATAAGAACTGTTGATTCAAATCCAGTATAACGGGTTAAAGCACCGCTCCAGTAGGCAGCAATAACGTTTTTAGGATCAACGGAACCATTCATCACATAATCAACACCACCCACAGCTCCAGCACTGATGACACCAGAAATGACCATTGCTTCAGGAAGAATGCCTCCGGACATCACTGTTCCCACAGCCGCCATCGCCATCTGGCAGGATACCGGTGTACCTCCGCTGCAGGCTTCTTTAATCGCGGCCTGCTGCTCTGCCTGCCATTTTTCTGTCGTTCCCGGTTTTACAGCATTTGCAGCTGCCAGAACGCTGGCAAGGTTGTTATTCTCAGCACTATTTTTCCCTGCACTGGCCCCAGTCGCCGCACCAGCCGTATTTCCCCCGGCAATCCCGCCAGCTATGCCCGCTGAAACAGATGCCAGCGTACTCACGGTTTGCTTCTGCTCTTCCGTCAGCTTCGACGGGTCAGTATCGGGATAGAACTGTCTGGCGATAGCTGTCGCAATCAGTTCGCCGGATGCGGCTCCCACAGCGCCCGCTGCGGCACTGTTGCCCTGAAGGGCTGCGGTTACGCCGCCGAGGATGGCATGGGCAATCGCTTTTGCCGCCGTATCGTCATCAATGCCTGCATGATGGCCGATGATGTTCGCCAGCTCCGGTGCTGACGCGCCCGCCAGCGCCCCTCCGATATTGCCGCCCGCCAGTCCCTGCAGTGCTGCTGTGGCCGCCTGGATGCCGCGCTGCATGGCGCTGCCGGTT
The DNA here is from genome assembly GCF_020733125.1 of Enterobacter cloacae complex sp. 2021EL-01169. NCBI lineage: Bacteria > Pseudomonadati > Pseudomonadota > Gammaproteobacteria > Enterobacterales > Enterobacteriaceae > Enterobacter > Enterobacter cloacae complex sp. 2021EL-01169. The sequence goes on along the minus strand of NZ_JAJFTC010000006.1, from coordinate 111,514 downwards.
CCGTACGTCACCATCACGTCTTTGTATGCCTGGGTATCTCGCAGTTTCGCCAGATAATCCTGGCGCTGTTTCTCTGTCGCGTTTGCGGGAAGTGTTGCGCCGGTTTCTTTCTGGGCCGCCTTCAGCCCGTTAAGATCACCCTGCGTCCTGGCAATATCCGCCACCTGGCTGCCAATGTCGCTGATCATCCCAACTGCGTTCAGACGGTTCTGCTCTTTCTCCTTGTCGAAGATCGGGCTGATGCTGTCGTTGGCATGTTCGGTGTCGCGGCTCAGATCGGCCACGTCCTGCTTCTGGTTTGCCTTGTCGCGGATAGTGAGGGAGCCCTCTGCCACCGCGGCCTGCGTGGTGCCTTCCTTATGACCTTTGTTACCCGCAGCGGAGATCATGCCGCCCGGCAGGTTGCCCTGGAATTTATCCCCGAAGCTGCCGCCGCCGCTCAGGCTGATACCGGAGTGCGAGGTTTTAAAGTCCGCTTCGTTGTGGATATCGCTGAAGCCCAGCGTCCCGGTATCGAGGCTGTTTTTGTCCGGTGTGGCGGTAGAGGCGATAACCGCGCCATCAAGCTGGGTGTGATGCCCCACGGTGATATCGAAGCCGCCGTCCCCAGCATACAGCCCGGTTTGTTCGGCCACGGAATCAAAGCGGCTCTTCATCTTGTCCTGGCTGGCGTTGATATAGCCTGAACCGGACATGGTGCCGAAGGTGAAGCTGCCCCCCGCAGCAACGCTGGTCTGCTTGCTGTCGTAGTCGCTGTTGTTCTGCTGGCTGCGCATCAGCAGGTCGTGACCAACGTCTGCCACGATTTTATTGCCGTTAACCTGGGCGCCATCAAGCACGGTGTCGTGCCCGCTTTTTAGGGTGACGTTTTTGCCGCTGTCGATGGTGGTTTCGGTCCAGTCGGTACCGTTGCCTTTATCCTTGCCGTGCGCGGCGTTAACGTTGGCAAACACGCTGATACCCGCGCCGTTGCCTCCGGCACCGATGCTTACCCCAATACCGCCACCGCTGCTGCTGTTCTTGCCGCTGGTTTTTTGGGTATTCGCCGCGCCGGACAGCAGAATGTCGTTCTGTGCATCCAGCGTGGTGTCGCCCCCGGCTTTCAGCTGGCTACCCGCAATCACGATGTCGCCGCTGTTCGCACCTTTGTTTTTGCCGTTCGCGGTGATGGCAAGATTGTTGCCTGCGTTCAGCGTGCTGCCTGCCACCGCATCACTCTCAGCATGCTGCTGTGATTTCGACTTCTGGGTCGTCAGCGAGAGGCTCACACCCATTGCGTTCGGGTCGCCGGTGGTTGCCGCCATATCCGCAGCCTGCCCGGCCTGCACGCCGGACAGCACCGTTTTGGTGGCCTGAAGGGCTTTCAGACGGCCATCACTTTGCTCTTTGGTCTCCTGCGCCGCGCTCACGGCATTGTTAATAGCGCTACCGACGGTGCCGGAGAGCGCCACGGTGAGCCCGCTTTTCTTCTGCTCGAAGGTTTCATCCCGGGTGCGCTTGTCGTGCCCCGGCTCGATGATGACGCTGTCGCCGCTGAGGCTTAAATCTTTCCCAGCGATAAGATCCGCGCCGCCGATGTGGGCCTGGTTTCCTGCAGAAATCGCGACGTTACCCCCCGTCGAGCCCACCGTACTGAAGCTCTGACTCTGGGTGGTGCCTTTCTCACGAAGATCGTGCGTGCTTTTGCTGCTGCCGATGGTGAAACCAATCCCGCCCGAGCCCATCAGGCCGGATTTTTTCTCTTCCTTAAAGCGCCAGGAGGTATCGCTGTTCGTCGCAGCCACGATATCGACGTTGTTGCCCGCCTTAAGCTTCACGTCGCCGTCGCCCGCCACGGCGGAACCGTTCACCAGCAGGTTATTGCCTGCCACCACCTGCACGTTATCGCCGCTCAGCAATGAGCCGGATTCACGCGTCGCGCTGTTCTCCTCGATGGTGTGGGTGGTTTTCTTGCTCAGGAACCCTTTTTTGGTTTTGGTCTGCTCTTTGTAGTGATAATCGCTTTCGGTCGCGGTATTGAGATTGACGTCGCGGACCGCCGCCACGCCGATATCGCCCTTCGCCGTTACCTGCGCGGCTTCGGTGGTGACATCGCGCCCGGCGAGGATCTGGGTATTCGCCCCGCTGGCGATCTCGGTTCCCTGCTGGCGTACCGATTCGTTGATGACGGTTTTCTTGCCTGACTTATAGCTATCGCCCTGCGTGGTCTCTTCCGCCGCCAGATTCACGTCGCGACCCGCCTGCAGCCCGACGCTTTTCTCCGCCGCCAGCGCGGCGGCCTGCGCGTTGATATCCTGCCCGGCCTTCAGCACCAGGTTATCGCCTGCGGAAATCGTGGTGCGGTCGAGCCCGGTGCTATGGGACTCGCTTTTCCCTTTACGGCTGCTTTCTCTGGTCTGTGCCGCGTTCAGATTGAGATCGTTGCCCGCACTCAGCCCCGCGCTGCCGCCCGCCTTCAGGTCGCTGGCGGTCACGTCAAGGTTGTGCCCGGCGTTCACCAGCAGGTTGCCGCCCGCGGTGACGTTACTGCCCTGATACGTGACGGACGAACGGCTGGTTTTCGCCCGGCTGGAGCTGAATGCGTCGTTGATCTGATTCGCGTTGACGGCAATATCGCCCCACGCGTTCAGCAGCATATCGCCGCCGGAGGCCAGGTTCGCCCCGGTAACGGTGATGTTTTTCCCCGCCTCAAGCGACAGGCCATCCTGCGCGGTAATAGACGCCGTGTTGCCCAGCAGGGTGTCTTTCAGGCCGATCTTGCCGTACTTCCCTCCGGCGTTGATATCAATCTGCTCAACCTGGGTCAGGTTGTTGATGCTGCCGTCCAGGCTCTCCAGCGCGACCGTTTTGCCGCTGATGGTGGAGCTGATGTTATTGATATCGCCAATGGCGCTCAGGTTCAGGTCGCCGCCCGCTTTCATCAGGCCGTTGTTGAGGTTGCTGATGCTGTTCTGGCTGTCGAGCGTCAGGCTGTTTTTCGCCAGCAGCGAGCTGCCGTTGTTGGTGATGTCGCCGCCCTTCAGGGTGACGTTGTTGCCCGCGATTACGCTGCCGTTATTGACGGTGACGTCCTTCGGTGACAGGTAGAGTTTCGGCACCATCACGGTTTCACCGTTGACGGTGGCTTTCTCCCACCACAGCAGGCTGTGGTCGAGCGCGGCAATCTGATCGGCGGTCAGCGAGACGCCAAACTGCAGGCCCAGCGACTGCTGCGCCGCCGCGGCGTTGTCCATCAGATAGCGCATCTGATCCAGATCGGAACCGATGCCATTCAGGTAGCGGTTACCGGTCTGGTTGAGCACCACGTTGGAGACATAGCGGGTATCGAACGCCGCATCACCGAGGAAGCGGTAATCGTAATCCGGGTTCAGGTTGAGGCGGCCGAGCATATAGGACGAGCCGAGGAACTGCTTCTCGTCGGTAAACGCCAGCCGCGTCTCCTGCGGTGCAGTGGACGACGGTTTGACCCCGAGCATTGCGTTCAGGTCGGCAAACAGGGCGGGATCAAGCTGTCCGAGACCGTTCAGTTTCGGGTTGATGCTGATCAGGTACGGGCTTTTCGGGTTGTCGGAGAAGACAAAATAGCCGTTGTTGCCCGACGGAAGCGGGTAAGCGCTGGTATCGACGCGCTGGCCCTGGTAATGCCCGACGGCGCCGCCCTGAGCGGTTCTGAGATCGGCGGTGGTGACCCCGGCGTTCGCCAGTGCGCCCAGCTGGCCGAGGTTCGCGTTGCCTTTCTGCGTGGTGCCAATGTTGCTGAGAGGCGTGCCGGACGCGCCGCCGTTTTCCAGCGCGCCGCCGCCGTTAAGCTGCTGCAGCGCACCCTGGAGCTGATCGTTCCACTGCGGCGAGTTCACCGCCACGGTGCCGGTATTGCTCAGCCCCTGTTTTTGTACGCCGCTGCCGACGCTCTGGTTGCTGAGGGTGTTCAGCGACGGCGTGGAGATAACGTTACTAACGCCGCCCGCGTTCGCAGTGGTATTGGTGTTGCTGATGTTACTGGTGAAGTTTGCGGTAACGTTACCGCCCGCCTGGATGACGGCGCGATAAGTACTACTTTCACCAGTATATTCCGTTTTTTGTTCGCCTAGTTTATAGGGTACCCAGCTACGATACTTTCGCTGGTCATCATCCCACCAGTACCATTTACCCTCCCCGTATGACGACAACGGTGTCCATTTAGGGTCAGCACAATCTGAGAAAAACCACTCGCAATGATACTCTGCCTGCACGTAGGTAATACGTCGACCGGCTTCGGCTGAGAAATTGTTTAATGTCCCACCAGAAAGGGAGATATTACGCCCCGCCAGAATATTACTTGCGCGGTTATCCAGGGTTCCGGCATTAACAGTGATATCACGTCCAGCGGTGATACGAGCCGCACCTCCTGTAGCAGAAGCCTCTACAACTGACTCGCTGAGGATAAATTTTCTAATATCTTCACCGAGAAGACGATATACAATCCCACGTGTACACTGCCCGCTGTTATTGCCCCCACCTGCCCGACATTCTTCATATTCGTCAAACACCACGTTAGTGCCATTGTGCTTCCACTCTTCCAGACTGATTTCGATATCGGGTTTCTGCTTACCGTAATAGGAACCATGCAAATAAGGTGATTGCTTCGGAATGGCATCCGGGTATTGCTGCTCACGCTGATTGACGACCAGACCCTCTGCTTCATTACGCAAATACGCCGTCTTGATCGTAATATCACCATTCTGCGTCTCAATATTCCCCGACGTGTTCACCACCTGGCTGTTCGCATTTCCCGCCGCATCTCGCTGCATCCACAGGTTGTTTCCCGCCATGATGTCGCCGCGCTGGTTGGTGATGCTGTCGGCAAACAGCGCCAGATTATTCGCCGCGTACAACAGCGCGGTGTTGACGATGGCGCCCGGCGCGCTCAGGGTCAGCGAGCCGCGCGTGCCGGTGAAGCCGTCCACGGTAATGTTGCTCCGGCTGGCCACGGTGATATCGCCCCCGCCCTGCACCGAGCCCGCGGCGTTCAGCGCCACGCTGCTGCCGGAGAGCGTACTCGCGCCGCCGCCGGTGGTGATTTGTCCGTTGTTGCTGAGCTGCCCGCCCGCGTTCAGGTTGACCGCCTGCCCCTGCAGCACGCTGCGGTTATCAATGTCGCCGCCGCTGTTGATGGTGAGGGTTCTGCCTGCCGCCACGGCGGTTCTGCTGGTAAACGCGTTCGTCAGCTGCAGCGTTAAGTCCCCCAGGGACACCAGCTGGCCGGTCAGGTCCAGCCCCCGGCTCTGCAGCCACAGGTTGCCGCCGCTCAGCAGCTTGCCGCCCGCGCTCTGGGTTACCTGGTCCGCGCCAATATTCAGCTGCGTGTTGCCGAGCAGCGTGCCGCTGTTGTTCAGCTGGCTGTAGTTAACCGTCAGCTGTCCCGCCTGGGTGGTGCCCTGGCTGGCGAAATTGGTGCCGGTCAGGGTGGCGCGATCGGCCACCCACGTGCCGCCGTTGGTGGCGTTTGCCGCATTGAGTATCAGGTCAGTGGCCTGCAGCCAGCCGGTGCCGGTGAACTGCGGCGTGCCGAGCGTCAGGCGCGCGCCGGAGAGCAGCCTGCCGTCGTTACGCGCCTGCGAGGAGGCGGTCACGCGCGTCTCGCCGCCGCCCTGGATCAGGCCGTAGTTAAACAGCGCGGGCGTGGTCAGCGTCAGCGCATCGCGGCTGACGATTTCGCCTCCGCTGTTGTTGGTCAGCGTCCCGCTGAGGGCCAGCGTCGCGCCGTTATCGCCCTGCAGACGTCCGTTGTTGGTGAGCGCCCCGGTGGTGATGCCGAGCGTGCCCCCCTGCATTTTGCCGTCGCTGGTGACGGAGGCCGCCGTGACGTTCAGCGCCCCGCCGGACAGCAGGGTGCCGCCAGACTGCTGGCTGACCGCGCCGGTCTGGCTGAGGGTCAGGCCATTCACGCCGCTGATGGCGCCGCTGTTGCTGAGCGTGCCGCCCGTCAGCGTCAGGTTTTTCGCCGCCCACTGACCCTGGTTCGCCAGCGTCGCGGCCTGCAGCGTCGCCGCACCCAGCGCGGTGATCCTGCTGCCTGCGGTTCCGGTGAGCGTATCGGCCAGCGTCATCTGCAGCGCGTCGGCGCTCTGCACCGCGCCGCTGTTGGTGAGCGACCGGGCGTTAAGCAGGATGTTCTGTGCCTGCCAGCTGCCGGCGTTGGTCACCGCGCCGGACGCAATCGTCAGCGCGCCCTGGGTAAGAAGCTTGCCGCCTGCGCCGTTGATCAGCTCCTGCTGCGGCGCGGCCATCGCCATGCGCGCCATCAGCCGCTGCTGCCCCTGAACGGTCAGGCTCTGCAGACCGGTTAAGGTGCCCTGGTTGTTAATGCTGCTCTGATGCACCGCGAGGGTGTTCCCCTGCACGGTGCCGCTGTTTTTTAGGGTGCTGCCGCCGAGCGTCACCTCGCCCTCGCTGAGGAGCTGCCCGCGGTTATCCAGCGTCTGTGCGGTGATATCTGCCCGGCCCTGGCTCATCAGCGAGCCGGTTGAGGTCAGCGTGCCGCCGGTCGTGGCCGTCAGCGCTCCCTGGCTGAGCAGAGACCCGCCGTGCGTCCAGTCGCTGGCGCGGATGTCTGCACCGTTCCCCTGCAGCGTGCCCTGCGTGGTCAGCTGGCCTGCATCCAGCGTCAGCATGCCGCCGGAGAGGGTGCGCGAGGTCGCGCCCGTGGTCAGCGTGGTGCCGGTGAGCGCCAGGCCGTTCGTTCCCTGCATCAGCCCGCCGTTGTTCATATCGCGGGCAGTGAGGGACAGCGTACCGCCCGTGATGCGCCCCGGGTTCGCCAGGGTGTCCGCGGTGAAGGCGGTCGTGCCGCCGCTCTGCAGCAGCCCGGTATTCGTTAACGCCCCGCTGAGCGTGCCGCTGAGTCCCGTCTGCCCGTTCACCGTGCCGCTGTTGGTGAGGGTGGTGCCGGTCATGCCCAGCGTGGCGCCCTGCAGCGTACCGGCGTTCGTCAGCTGTCCGCCCGCCAGCGTGAAGCCGCCGCCGGAGAGCCATTTACCGTTCAGCTCGTTGATAAAGCGGTCGGCGGTGGCGTTAACCGCGTTGCTGCCCTGCATCAGGCCGCTGTTGCGCAGCTCAGTACCGCCTGCTGTCAGCGTTTTGCCCGCCACCGTGCCGCTGCTGTTCAGCGTCGTCGCGTTAAGCGCGGCATCGTCGGTGGCAACGATGTTCCCCGTGTTGGTCAGGGCATTGCTCAGGCCCAAATCCAGGCTCTGCGCCTGAATATCGCCACGGTTCGTCAGGTCGCTGCCCCGCAGGGTGAACCCGCCCTTCACCAGCAGCAGGCCGGCGTTATCGAGCGTGTCGAGGGATACGTTCAGAGGATTGCCGCTCACCAGCTGACCGGTGGCACCGTTGCTCAGCGCGCGGGTGGTCAGCGCCAGCGTGTCGTTACCCTGAAGAATCCCGGTGTTGTTCAGCTGCGCAGCCTTCACCGTGAGGGCTTTCCCGGCCAGCTGGCCGTCGTTGAACAGCTGCGCCGCCGTCAGCGTGAACAGATTCTGGCTGAGCAGGGCACCCGTGTTATCCAGCCTGCCGGTCGTGGAAAGGGTCAGGGCATCCAGCGTCTGAACGCTGCCCTGGTTATTCAGGCTCCCGGCGTCAAGCGTCGCGCTGCGCCCCTGAAGGCTGCCCGCGTTGCTGAGGGTTTGTCCGCTGAGCGTCAGGGTCTCGCCGCCCGTAACCTGGCCCTGAGGCTGGTTCGTGAAGGTGTTCCCGGACCAGGCCAGCGTGCTGCTGCCCTGAAGCAGGCCGCTGTTCTGCAGGTCGCCCCGCAGGGTCAGCACTTTCGCCAGCAGCTGGCCCCGGTTATCGGTCCTGTCGGCCTGGACGTCCAGCGCCTGCTGGCTGAGCACCTTACCGCTGTTGGTCAGCGTGCCGGTTACCGCCGCCGTCACGCCCGCTTCCCCCAGCGCGTTACCGGTATTCATCCACTCACCGGTGGCCAGGTTCAGGGTGTTGCCCTGCAGCAGCCCGGCGTTGTTCAGGGTGGTGTGGTGCAGGTCGAGCGCGCCGCCGGAGAGCAGCATGCCCGCCTGCTGGTTGCTGAGCTGTGTCCCGGTCGCCGTGAGGGAATGTGTCCCCTGCAGCGTGCCGCCGTTGGTCACCGACGCGCTGTTAAACTGCGCGTCGGTGCCGGCCATCAGCCCGCTGTTCGTCAGGCTGGCGGTGGTCAGCGTCAGGCCGTTCCGGGCAATCACCCGCCCGTCGGCATCGTTGCTGGCCTGTCGGGTCAGGTTCAGCAGCAGCGTGGTGGCGCTGAGCTCGCCGCTGTTGGCCAGCGTGTCGCCACCGAGCGTCAGCGTTCCGCTGCTGCGCAGCGCGCCACGGTTAGTGAGGTCTGCCACGCCGAGCGTCAGCGCCGAGTCCCCCTCGACGGTGCCCTGGTTTTGCAGGCTGTCCGCCGTGATGTGCAGGTCGCTGGCCGCAATATTGCCCGCGTTAGCAAACGCAGTGCCGTTCAGGGTGAGCCGGTCGTCCGCCAGCAGGCGTCCGGTATCGGTGTTGGTCAGGCTGAGGTAGTCGCTGCTCAGGCTGACGCCGTTGATTTCACCCTGGTTTGTCAGCGTGTCGCCCCGGAGGCGCAGCGTGCCGTCGGTGGTGATAAGCCCGCTGTTAGACAGCACCGGAAGGTTCAGCGTTAAATCCTGCGTGCTGTAGACCGATCCGCCCGCGAGGTTTGTGAGTAAACCGGTCTTCAGGCCGAGCAGGGTGGTCCCCTGCAGCAGTCCGCTGTTCTCCACCGAGGCAGCGTCCAGCGCCAGCGTACCGGCAACCAGCGTACCGCTGTTGGTGATGCGTTCAGGAGCCGTCAGGGTCATGCGATCCGCTTTTGCGACGCCGGACTGGAGGATGTTCTGTCCGCTGAGCGCAATGGCGCTGGCGGTAAGCTCTCCGCCGCTGGTCAGGTCGCCGGTCGCGTTAAAACTCAGCGCGTTACCGGTGGATTTCCCGGCGTGCGCAAGGGTGCCCGCCGTCACCGACAGAGCGCCTTTCGCCGCCTGCGTGCCGTTCAGCGCGGCATTCTGCGCCTGCAGGGTAAGCCCCTGCCCGCTCTGCAGATGCGCATCCTGGCCGGTGGTCAGGTCGCCGGTGCTGACGGTTAAGGCCCCCGCCGCGTCCGTCTGCCCGTTCAGGCTGGCGCTGCGGGTCGCGGTAATCTGAACATTACCCTGACTGGTGGTACGGGACGCCTGACCGCTGGTCAGGGTGCCGGTCTGCGCCGTCAGCGCCGTCGCGCCGGACAGGGTGCCATTCTGTTCCAGCACGTCTGCCGTCACGCTCATCGCCCCGTCAGCCAGCAGGCTGCCGCTGTTACGCAGGGTCTGCTGCGCCGTGACGTTTGCATTGCCTTTCGCGCTCAGCGTGCCCCGCTGCTCCAGGGTACCGGCGCTTAGCGCCAGGTTGCCGGCGCTCTGCAGAGTACCGCTGTTAGTGACCGTCTGCCCCTTCAGGGTAACGTCGTTACCCTGCACCGTGCCGCCGTTTGTCAGCTCTCCTGCGTTCACGTCAAGGTGGCCTTTCGCTGCCAGCTGGCCGCTGCTGGACACCCTGTCGCCGGAGAGGGCAATGTCACGCCCCGCATTCACCTGCCCCTGATTACTGACGGCGCTGCCCGTCAGGCGGACATCGCCCGTGGCATCGGCCCGGCTCTGGCCGTCCATCACCAGCTGTCCGCCACTCAGGGCCAGATTCTCTCCTGCCGAGACCGCACTGGCCGTGGATGACAGCGTGCCGCCGCTGCTGAGGGTCGCGCGGGTATCGCTACCGCTGCGGGTATTCGTCAGCGTGATATCTTTCCCGGCCGCCACGCTGAGCGCGCCTTTGCTGGTGACGCTGCCGCCGCGCTGCGTCAGGCTGCCGTCGGTGGACAGCGTGGTGTCGGCCTGGCCTGTCAGCGTCGCATCCGCAAGCGCCATTCCCTGTTTGCTCGTGACGGTTAGCGCCCCGCCCTGTGCCGACACGCCGCCGCCGTTGACGGTCAGGGTAGCTTTACTGTCCAGCGTCGCCGCGCCGCGGGAGACCAGGGAGGTATTGCTGAGCGTCATCGCCTGCCCGCTGCTCACCGACAGCGCGCCCGCGCTGTTTGTCCCGCCGCCCGTCGTCTGCACTTTCCCCGCAGCGGAAAGGCGCATATCGCCCTGGCTGGCGAGCGTGCTGTTATTGAGTTCCACATCCTGCGAGCTGGCCACATTCAGCGCGCCCCCGGCCTGATGGCTGCCGTTGAGGACCACTCCCGCGCCGTTCGCGGTAATCGAGCCGCTGGCCACGCTGTTCGTGACCGTCAGTTTCCCGCCCGCGTCCAGCTGAATATCGCCCTGGCGCGCGGTGAGGTTGCCGAGGTTCACCCCTACACCCGTCTCGCTGGAGACCAGGCGGATACGGTTCGCATACATCCCGCCGAGCGCGCCGGTATCCACGGCCACCACGGGCGCGGCACCCTCACCGGCAATCGGCCTGACGCTGCCGTCCGTGCCCACGCGGTTCGCTCCTGCCGTCACCGTCAGGTCGTTCGCATGTATCGCGGCGTTCACTTCCGTCGCGCGCGCAATAATCGACAGCGCGTCGCTCTTGCTGGCATCCAGCCCCTGGCCTTCAACCGTGATGGCGCCTTTCGTCACCTCCAGCGCCTGCAGGTTACCGCTGGCGTCGAACTGCGGTTTCCCCGTGGTCAGGGTGACGTTCGGGGTGTTGATAAATCCGCACCCGTTACAGGTAATGCCGTACGGGTTGGCCACCATGACGTTTGCTGCTTTACCGGCGACTTCCGTATAGCCCTGCAGCTGCGAGCGGCTGGCGCCCGTGACTTCGTTGATAATGCCTTTCGCTTCCCGCCCGGCCTGCAGGTTGGGGTTGTTCTGGATAAGCCCGCCCAGCTGGGTCTGGGTTAAACGGTCCGTGCCGTTGTTGAGGATAAGCCCCTCTTTGCCGACGTTATACTCACCGAACTGGTTATGCGAGATACCCGCCCCGTTGGGCGTGGCGATGTTGACGACCGGCACCCCGTTCCCCGCCCGATCGACCGTGGTCTGCCCGGTCGGCGTCAGCGCCGCCGCGACGGCAGGTGCCATCGGCTGCCAGACCATCAAACCGCAGACAATCCAGCTGATCAGACGCTGCGAGAAACGAACGGGTGGGTGACGGGTATCCATAGTCGTAGAGTCTCTTAAAGCATGAAGGCAATGCGCCAGTTAACGCTCACATGATCCGGGCCGAGCCAGTCGGGGTAGTGCAGGGGCGTACCGACCGAAATCTGGCTGCTGTACCCGCGCCCTGCGCTGTTCAGTCCCACCGAAGCGCCCCACAACGTGCCGGAGGCAAAGCGGTCCTGACGGTCTTTTTCCAGCCAGCCGCCGTCAACGGCGACCGTTGCGCTCACCGCGCCAATCACCGGAAGGGTGAAGAGGGAATATCCCAGCTCGTTGCGCCAGTAGCCGCCGTTGTCCCCGGACAGGTACTGCTCTTTAAAACCGCGCACGGAGCTTTCGCCGCCGAGCGTCAGGCGCTCGGAGCCGTACAGCCGGTCGGGCGACCACTGGCCGTAGGCGCTGGTCAGCCACCAGGCGTTACGGGCTATCGGACGCTGGAAGCTGGCGTTCAGGCTCCATTTACGGAATTCCGCGCGCGGCATATCCCCGGACTTATCTTCGTCGGTTTCGGCATTGAACCACGGCATGCCGTGGCTCCAGGTCGGGTTGAAGGTCGCCACGCCGCCCAGCATTTTTTGCGTGTGCGTAATGCCCAGAATCAGGCTGGAGAGGTTGCGCGTGCTGCTCTGAAGCGGCGCGTCGTTGAGCCAGTTGCGGCTGGATCGCTGAACCACGCCTGCCGCAATGCCGGTTTTCACCTCCCCGTTGCGGAAGACCACCCAGGACGCGTTAAGGCGGTGGGTTTTGGTATCGCCCGTGGAGAGCCAGTTGAATCCCTGGTTACTGATGGTGGTCCGGTAGTTACTCCAGGCGTAGCTGTAGTCCAGTAATCCGTAGCCAAACGGCACGCTGACGCCCGCCTGGAAATTCTGCGCATCGTACGCGCTGGCAAAATCGCTGCTGCGCCCGCCGCTGACAAACCATTTATCCGCCAGCCCCAGCATATTATTCGCGGTGAGCACGCCGCTCAGCTGATCTTCGCCGGTACTCTTCTGCCCGCTATTATCCAGGCTTACCGATGCACTTAAGGGAAATTCCGGCTTTGCCGTAAGATTAACAATGGAATATCCGGCCTGCGTTCCCGGAAGAATTTCAATCTGAACCGGCTCGGTACGCAAACGGTTAATTTGCTCCATGCCCTGTTCGATGTCGCGTAAATTAAGGATGCCGCCCACCCGTCCCGGAAACGCCATTTTGAGCATGCGCGGCGTTTCGCCTTCCAGACGGATCGCTTCCAGTCTGCCTTCCAGCACAACAATATTCAGCTGACCGCCGGAGAGATCCTGCTCGGTAAGAAAAGCGCGGCTGGTGATATATCCCCGGCTGATATACCAGTCAGAAATATGGGCGAGAAGTTCCGTTATTTTCGCCATATCCAGACAGCGGCCCTGCCACGGCGCGACAAGGGTCTGCCGGGTTTTCGGGGAGATTAAGGTCGCACCGGAAAGGGTAATGGTATGAATGGTGAAACAGGGTCCGGAGCCGGAAACAGGCAGCGGTCTGGCGGGCGCGGTGCGAGGAATACTCCGCTCCAGCTCCTCACGCTGTTGCTGGTTCTGTAATAAAAGCTGCTGCTGTTGCTGTTGAATGGAATCGCGATCGGCCGGCGATAAAGGTGCAGCACTCACCCTCGCTGAAAAAAGCGAAAACAATAAGATAGCAACAGCATAATTTACTAATGAAATTATTCTAATTTTTATTTCGGCGCTATTCATCCATGCCACAAAAATGTCCGCAATGATTATTTTTGTAATATAAGAGTTTTCCTAAAGCGAGTATATCTAATTTGAATTAGGGCACCTAAAATTAATAGTTCTTTCAGAAGAGTGAGAAGGATATTAAGAGAAAATAAGAAAGGATTTAACTCACCCTTAAATCTTGAGTTAGCCGTAATACACTAGGCATGAAGCCGAAACGTCTTTCGCCACTCCGCCGGACTCACCCCAAAACGCGCCTTAAACTGCTGTCGCCAGGTGACGGCGGAATTAAATCCCACCAGCTCAGCCACGCGTTCAATCGGCATATTTCCGGCTTCCAGTAAGATCTGGCTGCGCCGCAGGCGTTCGGCGGTCAGCCAGTCGGTGACGCTCATCCCCGTCGCGTTAACAAAATGACGGGTCAGGGTGCGGCGGCTCATCGAGACCACCTCAGCCAGCGAGTCCAGACTATGTTGTTCGGTGATGTGCTGCTGCAGGTAGTCGATCAGGCAGTTAATGCGTCCGTCGCGGGTATCTTTAGGCACCGGCTGGGCGATGAACTGCGCCTGCCCGCCCTCGCGGTGGGGCGGAACAATCATCCGGCGGGCAATCTGGTTAGCAACCACGCTGCCAAAGCGCTGGCGAATGATATACAGGCAGCAGTCCAGCGCGGCGGCAGTCCCGGCAGAGGTAATGATATTGCCGTCATCCACGTAAAGGGCATTAATATCCAGCTGAACGTTCGGGAAGAGCGACTGAAATTGACGTTCGAACTCCCAGTGGGTGGCCGCGCGTTTGCCGTCGAGGATCCCCGCCCAGGCCAGCACAAACGCCCCCAGACACAGCCCGACGATTTCTGCGCCGCGGTCTCTCGCCTGTACCAGGCTGTCGAGCAGCGCCTGTGGTGGGCGTTCAAGAACGTGCTGCCAGTAAGGAACGACAACAATATCGGCCTGCCCAATGGCGGTAAAATCCTGCGTGGCGTTGAGAGCAAATCCGTCTTTTGAGGTGAGAAACCCTGGCGTTTCGGCGCAGAACGTCACGTTAAAGCGCTTTTTTCCGGAGACCGAGTCCCCAAACAGAATGCAGGGAACGGAGTAGTGGAACGGGCTGAACCCGTCTACCGCGACAATCGCGACGTTGATTAGCGACATCTGTCTCTCCTTTCCCTTTCAGACACTCAGAATATAACGGTTTCGCCATCCTGGGGAATGCTCACCGCGTCACTCACCTGGTTGGCTTCAACGTACTCCCGCAGCGCGCTGCGGGTTAACAGACAGTGGTTAATGGCCTCCATATGGCTCGCCACAATGTTGGCCTGCGGCAGCAGGAAATGAACGTTGAGCACATCCTCCTGCCCCATAATAATGGGCCCAAAACCAATGACGTGGGCATAGCCAGCGTTCAGCACCACCACGTCCGGCTGGTGCTTTTGCAGATCGGCCGCCACCTCGTCACGCCAGACGGTATCCCCGGCAATATAGAGCGTCTTCTCATCAGGATGACGCAGCACCACGCCACAGGCCTCGCCCAGCCGCTCCGCCAGTTCGGGCACCGCGTATGCGCGATCGGTACCGTGCTGGCCGCCGTGGGTCTTCGCAATTCGAATCTCGCCGAAAGTGGTCTCGTCGGTCATGACCGTCAGGTTGCTAAATCCCTGGCTGCGCAGCAGCGCGGCGTCGCGGTCATTTTGTACGTAAATGGGTTTGTCTTTGGCGATCAGTTCCGCCGCGGCGCGATCCCAGTGATCGTCATGGGTATGGGTGACGATCACCGCGTCGGCGTCCAGCAGCGCGTTGACGTCAACGGGGAGTTCGACCGTCGGGTTGCGGCGTTCGGCATGAGCCGTGCCAGGGAAGCCCGGATAAGCGCCCTGTGGGGCCAGCATCGGGTCGACTAAAAGACGTTTTCCGGCATAGGTAATCAGCTGGGTGGCGTTGCGAATGTGGGTGATGTTCATGGGCTATCCTCCGGTTGGTGTGATAAGGAGGATAGCCAGCCGTCGCGCGTCACGCTGTGGGTTAAAGAGCGATTACCGATGAAATCGGGCCAATTTACGTCACCGTGCTTTATGCAGGTGCTTTTACCAGCCCGGCACCGCCCCGCCGTTAAAGATCGTCTCCGCTGCTTTCGCTACTTCAGGGGACTGATACGACTGGATAAATTCCTTCACGTTCTCCGCGTCTTTGTTGTCTTCGCGCGTCACCACGATGTTCACGTACGGCGAATTTTTGTCTTCGATAAAGACGCTGTCATGCACCGGCGACAGCCCGGTTTGCTGAATATAGGTGGTGCTGATGATGGCGACATCCACTTTCGGGTCGTCCAGCACGCGCGGCAGCTGCGCCCCTTCCAGCTCCATGATTTTCAGCTGCTTAGGGTTGGCGGTAATATCCAGCGCCGTCGGCAGCAGCCCGGTATCTGGCTTCAGGGTGATGAGCTTCTCTTTTTGCAGCAGCAACAGCGCGCGGCCAAGGTTGGTCGGGTCGTTTGGAATGGCAATGGTTGCGCCGTCCTTCAGGTCAGACACGGATTTGATTTTGCGGGAATAGCCAGCCATCGGGAAAACAAAGGTGTTCGCCACGGCCACCAGCTTGTAGCCATGCGCCTTGTTATCCTCTGCAAGGAACGGGCGATGCTGGAAGACGTTGGCATCCAGTTCCCCCTGGTTGGTGGCATCGTTAGGCAACAGCGAGCCGCTGAAGCCCACCAGCTCCACGTCCAGGCCATATTTCTCTTTTGCCACCTTTTTGGCAACTTCCGCCACGTCCTGTTCGGCGCCGTTGATGACGCCGACTTTAATGTGTTTGGCATCGCTGCCACTTTGATCGCACCCTGCCAGCAGCAGGCCAGCCAGTACCAGAGCACCCAATCGACGTTTCACAAGACAGTTCCTTTTGCTGAATGTTGTAGTGACTATATCGACAACGAGGCGGTGAAATAAAAACCGAAAAAGAATCAATAAGAAGGATAAGTTATATGCGGGTATGGCCGGGTGGCGCTGCGCTTACCCGGCCTGCGGATTCAGATCTTAAAGGGCTTTCGCCAGGTAATGTCGCTGCATGCCCGGGTACGGATAATCCTGCAAAGACATCTGCAGCTGGTACCCCTGTTTTTCATAGAACGGACGCGCCTGGAAGCTGACGGTATCCACCAGCGCGTGCTTGCAGCCTTTGCGTCTGGCTTCATCTTCCGCCGTTTTGATGAGCTGGCTGCCCACGCCGGATCCGCGCACGGCATCGCTCACCCAGAGAAAGTCGATATTCAGCCAGTCGCCTTTACGCACCCCAATGAGCCCGCCGAGCATGGTGCCGATGTCGTCCCGCACGTAAACGCCAATATCCCCGCTGAATGTGGAGAGATCCAGAAACTGCGCATTGTAGGCTCTCAGACCCGTGAGTAACTCTTCTTTTTCCTGCGCCGTAACCGCATGAGTAATGCTCAGGTGCATATTTTTTCTCCTTGTTATCTGTGCCGTTTCACTATCTCACACACGCAACGTGGAGAAAATTCATACTTTCGGCTGGCGTCGCTACACTGAATGTAACGATATATTTCATGGGAAGCCTGTGACGTCAAAAGGGGGTTGTTGATGAAAGCTGCACACCTTGTCTGCCTGCTGGTTTGTCTGCTGTTCGCCGCGTTTGTCCACGCTCAGGAAAAGGACGATCCGGCGAAAGAGGCGCAGATTAAGCAACAGGTCCTGAAAGATATTAAGAAAACCTGTACGCCACAGAAAAAGCAGAGCGATAAGGCCTGGCAGGCGATGATTTTGTCGTCAGAGGCCAATCAGCTGCTGATCAAAAATGCCGTTACCGCCGTGAAGCGTGACAACCTGGACGCCTACTGGGCGGCGATTGGTCAGGTGGATTGTATGGAAGATTATTGAATGCTGCTTGCCGGGTGGCGGCTGCGCCTTACCCGGCCTACACAATATTTTTAACGCTTACGCACGTCTGGAATGATCAAATCCCCGCGCAGCACATACGAACCCAGCATCTGCGTTTTCTCCGTCAGCCAGCTCACGATACGCGCCGCCATCGCATCCATAGAATATTCAATCGCCGGGATCACCGGAATACCCGGCAGGTGCAGCGATCCGGCCAGGCTAAAGACCATAATGTCGTCCGGCACGGATTTATTAAACGCCTGCAGCTGCGGGATCACCCGCTGGGCTTCCTGCTCGTCCGCCACCAGCAGCGCGTTGAAGTTCAGCGTGCTGGCGTTATTCAGCAGCTCCTGTAGCGCAACGGACGACGAGGTCGCGTCCATGAACACAAGGTTGCGATTAAAGGGCAGGAAATTTTTCTCCAGCGCGTGCTTGTAGCCGAGCAGCACCTGGTCAGCAAAACCGCTGCCGTGCGGATGGATCAGGGCAATCTGGCGTCGCCCCTGGCTGGTCAGGTAGTTACAGGCGGTTTCGGCGGCAAAGGCGTGATCGAACTGGATGCTGTTGGAATTATCAGACTCCATGCAGTCCACCAGAATGACGTTGTCCATGTCGACGTCCAGCGGGAAACGCGCGCCAATCACCAGGATGTCATCGCAAAGCCCGCAGGAGAGTTCCTCAAGAGCGTGCATCACTTCCGCTTTGCTGTGCGCGAAACGCAGCAGCAGGTGTTTTTGATGCTGGCTGAGCTGTTTTTCCAGCGCGTAGAGATAACCGGTGGTCTGGTTAATGTTTTCCTGGGCGCAAATCACCCCGATACAGCCCGTAGACTGGCTCAGCAGCGACTGGGCAATCACATTAGGCCGGTAGTTAAGCTCATCCACTGCCTTCAGAACGGCCTGACGGCTGGCTTCCTTTACGCCACGCGACCCACTCAACACCCGCGATACCGTGGCTTTAGACACCCCGGCAAGACGTGATACATCATTGATTGTCGACATCTCTTTCCCCTGGCAGGCTTACCTCGCGCCTGCAAATTCCATGACCGCTTCGGCTCACATTATAGCCAGAGCGGAGTATATCCGTTTCCGTTTTTCATGGAAACCGATTTTCCGTTTCCACTCCAAATGATGTCAAAACAGCCAAATTATGTGACCTGCATCCGGTTAATTAGCCTCATAAGTATTGGATCTTGATGGTTGTCACAGTTCTGTCTTTTATGAATGGAAACCGGTTTCCGTATAATGTCCAATCATCCTCGCAATAACTTTTTACATTTAGAGGATGGTTGTCGATGTTCAAGATTATGCTGTGCTGCTCTGCCGGGATGTCCACCAGCCTGTTGGTCAGCAAAATGGTCGATGTCGCGAAAGAACGTGGTTTGCCAGTGAAGATTGATGCGTACGGTGTTTCCGAATTTGATACGCAGTTTCCGCAATACCAGGTGGTACTTCTCGGACCGCAAGTGAAATACATGTTACAGACACTCTCAGACAAGGCGGCGACGCATGGCATTCCGGTGCAGCCCATCGACATGATGGACTACGGCATGCAGCGTGGCGATAAAGTACTGGACTTTGCTCTGTCGCTCATCGAAGCGGCACACTAAAAGGTGTTCACATGAGTTCGTTATATCAATCCATGGTTGCGGTGATTGAGCAGTCAATTACCCCGCTGGCCGCGAAGCTCGGTCAGCAAAAGTACGTGATTGCCATCCGCGACGGCTTTACCGCCGCGCTGCCGTTTATGATCATCGGCTCGTTTATGCTGGTGTTCATCTTCCCGCCGTTCTCGGCGGATACCACTAACAGCTTCGCCCGCGGCTGGCTGGATTTCTCCCAGACCTACCGCGAACAGCTGATGCTGCCGTTTAACCTCAGCATGGGCGTGATGACCTTCTTCATCTCGGTAGGGATTGGGGCGAGCCTGGGGCGTCAGTTTAACCTCGACCCGGTGATGTCCGGCCTGCTGGCCTTTATGGCCTTCCTGCTGGTCGCCGCGCCGTATGCCGACGGCAAAATCTCAACCCAGTACCTCTCCGGCCAGGGCATCTTCACCGCGCTGATCGCCGCCATTTACTCAACCCGCGTGTACGCCTGGCTGAAGCAGAACAACGTCACCATCCGCCTGCCGAAGGAAGTGCCCACCGGCGTGGCGCGTTCGTTTGAGATCCTGATCCCGGTGATGGTGGTGATCGGCACGCTGCACCCGCTGAACCTGTTCATTGAAGCGCAGACCGGGATGATTATCCCGCAGGCGATCATGCACCTGCTGGAGCCGCTGGTGTCCGCGTCTGACTCCCTGCCCGCCATTCTGCTCTCCGTGCTGCTGTGCCAGATCTTCTGGTTCGCGGGTATCCACGGCTCGCTGATTGTTACCGGCATCATGAACCCGTTCTGGATGGCGAACCTCTCGGCAAACCAGGCGGCATTGGCCGCAGGCGCGGCGCTGCCGCACGTTTATCTGCAAGGTTTCTGGGATCACTACCTGCTGATTGGCGGCGTCGGTTCCACCCTGCCGCTGGCCTTCCTGCTGCTGCGTAGCCGCGTTACCCACCTGCGCACCATCGGCAAAATGGGCGTGGTGCCAAGCTTCTTTAACATCAATGAACCCATTCTGTTCGGCGCGCCGATCATCATGAACCCGATGCTGTTTATCCCGTTCGTGTTCGTTCCGCTGGTCAACGCCTGCCTGGCGTACGGCGCCACGAAGCTCGGCTGGCTGGCACAGGTGGTCTCGTTAACCCCGTGGACTACGCCCGCGCCGATTGGCGCCTCGTGGGCGGCGAACTGGGCGCTGAGCCCGGTGGTGATGTGCCTCGTCTGCATGGTGATGTCGGCGCTGATGTACCTGCCGTTCCTGCGCGCCTATGAGCGTACGCTGATTAAAAACGAAGAGCAGAAAGCCCAGGCTGCAACCGTGGGTGCCGCTGAAGCCACAAGCAATTAAGTCAAAGAGGAAGGGTCATGAAATACGCATTTCCCGATAACTTCTGGTGGGGCAGCGCAAGCTCCGCTCTCCAGACGGAAGGGACACGAGAGGGTGAAACCACGTGGGACTACTGGTTTGCCCGCGAGCCGAACCGTTTTCACAACGGCGTGGGGCCGCAGCACACCTCCACGTTTTATCAGCACTGGAAAACGGACATTCAGCTGTTAAAACAGCTGAACCACAACAGCTTTCGTACCTCGATTAGCTGGGCGCGCCTGATCCCCGACGGTATCGGTGAAGTGAACCCGGACGCGGTCGATTTTTATAATCAGGTCATTGATGAGCTGAATGAACAGGGCATCACGCCGTTTATCACCCTGTTCCATTTCGACATGCCGATGGCGATGCAGGAAATTGGCGGCTGGGAAAACCGTGACGTAGTGGACGCGTACGCCCGCTATGCGCAGATTTGCTTCGAGCTGTTCGGCGACCGCGTGCTGCACTGGTTTACCTTCAACGAGCCGATCGTGCCGGTGGAAGGCGGTTATCTGTACGACTTCCACTACCCCAACGTAGTGGATTTCCGCCGGGCGGCCACCGTGGCGTATCACACGGTGCTGGCCCATGCGAAGGCGGTTCAGGCCTACCGCGCCGGGCACTACGCGGGGGAGATCGGCATCGTGTTGAACCTGACGCCGTCGTATCCGCGTTCGCAGAACCCGGCAGACGTGAAGGCGGCGCACGTTGCGGATCTGATGTTTAACCGCAGCTTCCTCGACCCGGTCCTGCGCGGCGAATACCCGGCGGATCTGGTGGCGCTGCTGAAATCTTACGACCAGCTGCCCGCCTGCAAGCCGGAAGACGGTTTCCTGATTGCGGAAGGGAAAATCGACCTGCTCGGCATTAACTACTATCAGCCGCGTCGCGTGAAGTGTCGCGACAGCGCGGTGAACCCGCAGGCGCCGTTTATGCCGGAATGGTTCTTTGATAGCTACGAGATGCCGGGCCGCAAGATGAACCCCTACCGCGGCTGGGAAATCTACGCGCCGGGTATTTACGATATTCTGATTAACCTGCGCGACAATTACGGCAACCCCCGCTGCTTTATTTCTGAAAACGGCATGGGCGTCGAAAACGAGCAGCGCTTTATTGAAAATGGCCAGATTAACGATCAATACCGCATTGATTTTATATCTGAGCATTTAACGTGGCTGCACAAAGGTATTAGCGAAGGCTGCAATTGCCTTGGCTACCATATGTGGACGTTTATTGATAACTGGTCGTGGTGTAACGCGTATAAAAATCGCTACGGATTTATCCAGCTCGATCTGGAGACGCAGCAGCGCACCATTAAGAAAAGCGGGGAGTGGTTTGCCGCCACCGCCTTAAATAATAGCTTTGATAAAGAGTAATGATGATGATCGCACTAGAAGAAGCCGTAATGGAAATTATCGTCAACGCCGGGCAGTCCCGCAGCCTGTGCTTTGAAGCGCTGCACGCGGCGCGTCAGGGCAACATTGACGAGGCCAAAAGCCTGCTGCGCGAAGCCGACGGCTACGCGCGTCAGGCGCATAAAATGCAGACCAAACTGATTGAGCAGGACGCGGGCGAAGCCCGCCAGCCGATGACGTTAATCATGGTGCACGCGCAGGATCATTTAATGAACTCCTTATTAGCGCGTGAATTATCCGAAGAAATTATTCATTTATATCAGAGATAGTCTATGGCGAAATAAATTAATGTAATACCTCTGTACCTAAAACTAGAAATCCACTTGTTCTGATGATAGCGACATATTCTGTCAGATCGGAGCGGGATGGTTATTGTCTGAATAAAATTAAACTATATTGAGATAACCATGAATACGATTAAAAAACTTCCATTAACCATGGCGGTTATCGCCGCGCTTTGCCCAATTTCCGTGCTCGCCCAGGAATTCACGCAGGAGCAAATCGACGCCATTGTGGCGAAAGCGGTGGATAAAGCCCTGGCCGAACGTCAGGCCAAAATGGATGCCGCCGTCGCGAAAAAAGCGGACGTGGTGACCGAGCCGCAGAGCGCGGCGCAATCCCCGGACATGGCGATTCCGTTCGGGATTAAATTTACCGGCTACGCCCGCTACGGCGCGCACTTCCAGGCCGCCGATCAGAAATACGTGGCTGTCGATGGCTCCTACAACGGCGCGTCCGCGATCGGTCGTCTGGGTAACGAAGGCAACGGCGGCGAGTTCCAGCTCTCTAAAGCCTTCAAGGGAGAAAACGGCGCCATCTGGGACATCAACGTGATGATCGACCACTGGGGCGACGAAGTTAACCTGAAAAAGGCCTACGCGGGGGTGACCAACATTATGGCCTCCAACCCGAACGCCTATTTCTGGGCCGGTCGCGACTTCCACCAGCGTCCGCAGCAGGGCATCAACGATTACTTCTGGATGAACCACGACGGCCAGGGCGCCGGGGTGAAGAACTTCGATATCGGCGGCGTGCAGTTTGACGTCGCTGCCGTGGCGGCGGTGGAATCCTGTAGCCCGGAAGTGATGGAAGACGAAGCGAACCCGTCACGCATCACCTGTACCGGCGGGTCCGGCACGGGCGACAAAGGTAACTACGCGGCCACCTCTAAAATCCACGGCATGAAGCTCGGCCCGCTGGATCTGGAGCTGTACGCCAACTACGGCTTTGACTCAAAAGCGGTGGAGAGCGACGAGCGTCTGAACGCCTGGCAGGGCGGCGTGGTGCTGAGCCACACTAACGACAGCGGCGTGAACAAGGTAATTGCCCGCTACTCCGATAACTCGGACAACAGCGTGTTCAATAAAACCGAAGACCTGACCACGGTCTACGCCAGCTTCGAAGGGCTGTACAAATTCACCCAGGCCACGCAGGTGGAGTACATCCTCGCCTTCCACGATTACGACAACAGCCGTGATAAGACCGACAACCGTAAGAACTACAACGCCATCGTGCGTCCGATGCACTGGTGGAACGACGTTCACTCCACCTGGCTGGAAGCGGGCTGGCAGCACGTGGATTACGACAACGGCGGCGACAACAAAGGCTGGAAGCTGACCCTGTCGCAGAACATGTCTATCGCCATGGGGCCGGAGTTCCGTCCGATGCTGCGCTTCTACGTGACCGGCGGCAAGGTGGATAACGCACGCACCGCGCGCGTTAACAACACCAAAGACGAGACGCTCGACGACTTCAACGTCGGCGCGATGTGGGAGGCGTGGTTCTAGTAGAGCGTCGTTTGTTTCGCCCGGCGGCGCTGCGCTTGCACGGGCCTACAAGGTTTTGTAGGCCGGGTAAGCGTAGCGCCACCCGGCAAGATCCCATGTTATGCTACAAAAAAACCAACATAACAGGGGAGAAAATGGGTTCCACACGTAAAGGGATGCTGAACGTCCTGATCGCCGCCGTTTTATGGGGCAGTTCCGGCGTTTGCGCGCAGTACATCATGGAGAAAAGCCACATTTCTTCGCCTTACCTGACCATGGTTCGCCTGCTGTTTACCGGCGTGATCCTGCTGACGCTCTCCTTCGTTCACGGCGACAAGATTTTCTCGGTCATCAAGCATCGCAAAGATGCCCTCAGCCTGCTGTTTTTCTCGCTGGTCGGCGCGCTCACCGTGCAGCTCACCTTCCTGCTGACGATTGAAAAATCCAACGCCGCGACGGCCACCGTGCTGCAGTTTCTGTCGCCAACGATTATCGTGGCGTGGTTCGCGCTGGCGCGGAAAAAGCGCCCCGGCGTGTTTGTTTTGTCCGCGATTGTGACCTCGCTTGTCGGGACGTTCCTGCTGGTCACCCACGGCGACCCAACCTCGCTCTCCATCTCGCCTGCCGCCCTGTTCTTCGGCATCGCCTCGGCGTTTGCCGCCGCGTTTTACACCACCTATCCGTCAACGCTGATTGCCCGCTACGGCACATTGCCGATTGTCGGCTGGAGTATGTTGATTGCCGGATTAATGCTGACGCCGTTCTACGCCGGACGCGGCACCACCTTCGTGCTCGACGGCGGCCTGCTGCTGGCGTTTTTCTACCTGGTGGTGATCGGCACCGCGCTGACGTTCAGCCTGTATCTGAAAGGCGCACAGATGATCGGCGGGCCGAAGGCGAGCATCCTGAGCTGCGCCGAGCCGCTGAGCAGCGCGCTGCTGTCGGTGGTGTTGCTGGGCGTGGCGTTTACCCTGCCGGACTGGCTGGGGACGCTGCTGATTGTGTCGTCGGTGGTGCTGATTTCGATGGATTCGCGTAGAAGGGTTAAGGCATCGGCGTAGCCTGATGCCCTCACCCCAACCCTCTCCCACGGGAGAGGGAGAAAAACACTACTTCGCTTTAACCTTCCCCGCCACCAGCAGCGCCGTCAGCAGCATCAGCGTGCCGGAAATCACCAGCGGTGACGTCAGCCCCAGATGGTCGAGCGCCACGCCGCCAATGGCCGCGCCGCAGGTGTTCGCCAGCTGGATCACCGCCACCTGAATCGACCCGGCTTTTTCCGCCTGATCGGCAAGCGAGCGGGTGATCCACGTCGACCAGCCCACCGGCACCAGCGCAAAGGCAAAGCCCCAGATAATCGCAATGGCAGACGCGACCCACTTATCGCTGCCCCACAGCACCAGCACCGTGGCGCTTGCCGCCAGCACCAGCGGCGCACCCGCCAGCGCCACCTTCAGGGAGCGTTTCAGGAACTGCGACGACAGCGAGGTACCGACAAAGCTGGCGATACCGAAGCTCAGCAGCACCAGCGTCAGGCCGTCTACGTCAAAGCCCGCCATGGTCATAAACACCGGGCGGATATAGGTAAAGAAGGCAAACTGCCCGGCAAAGGCCATAAAGATGGCGGTCATCCCCGCCAGCACGCCGGGGCGCTTGAGCAGCGCGAACATGTTCTGCTTATGGTGCGCCGCTTCGCCCGGCAGGGACGGCAGCGCTTTCCACACCCAAATGATGCAGAGCAGGCCCATCACCGCCGCGGCGTTGAAGACGTTACGCCAGCCGATAATCCCGCCGAGGAAGCTGCCGAGCGGCGCGGCAATCACCAGCGCGATGGAGACCGCACCGAAGATAACGGAAAGCGCTTTCGGCACCGTCCGCGCGGGCACCAGGCGCATGGTGAGCGAGGCCGACATCGCCCAGAAGCCGCCGAGCCCCAGCCCCAGGCAGGCGCGACCGAGCAGCAGCAGGGTGAAGCTTTCCGCGAAGGAGACCAGCAGGCAGGAGAGCGTCAGCAGCACGCTGAACAGTATGACCACCTTGCGGCGGTCGATGGTGCCAATCACCTGGGTGATAAACAGGCTGGCGAACATCGCCACGAAGGCGGTGACGGTAACGGACTGCCCCGCCACGCCTTCGGAAATGCCCAAGTCCTGCGCCATCGGCGTCAGCAGGCTCACCGGCAGAAACTCAACGGTAATCAGGCAGGCGACGCAGAACGCCACGGAGAAAACCGCCGACCAGATGGGGCGAGTAACCTCTTTGGTCTGCGGTCGGGTCGTGGGCTGGATATGTTCTGTCATGGCGTCACCTGAAGATAAAAACGTGCGGAAAAGTCGCGCAGTTTATCATCAAAAGTGTGACGAATTTAACGTTTAGACAACTTTTGTGGTTTTTGAGGGGATCAGTGCAGGTAAAACACGCCCTCTTCCGGCAGGAAGAGCTGGTTATAGCGTAGCTGGAAGGCGTTCAGCTCCTGCGGATCGGGCTCCATCTCGCGCATGAAGCCAAGCGCCAGACGAATTTGCGCATCGGTAATGGGTGCGGCAAGGCGGGCTTTACGCAGCAGGCGGTGCCACGTGTGCAGGTTCTCCTCGCTGCCATCGACAATGCAGACCTGCCAGATCAGCAGCACCTGCGCGGCGTTTTGCAGATGCGCCTCGTCGGGGCGTTCAAGGTAGCGGATAAACTCATTGCCCGGCGTTTTACCGAACTGATCGATCATCGACTCGACCGGCATCGGGGTGATGCCCAGACGCTCGCTTAAACGTTTGATGGCGCGGCGGGAATCTGAGGTCAGGACGCGAAATCCCACCACAAACACCACGGCAAGCGTTGCCAGCATTATCCAGACCATGCGTTCTCCTTTGACTAGCCGCTCATCATAGCGGGAAACGCACGGCGTCAACAGCGGGCATAACCAGAATAGTGCTCTGAAAAGACGTTGCGGAATGGGGGATCAGGTATTAACGCCGTTGGCGCAAATAAAAAAGCCCGGCATCACACACCGGGCAAAGAAGTTACCTGCACACTCAGGCTGTTTTTAATTTCTGCGCGCGATTCTCGCGGCGAATCTTACGTTCTTCCAGCACCGCGACCATCGCCATCAGGACGATACAGCCGATCGCTGCCGCATCCAGCGCCGCGAAGGTTCCCGCCCAGCCGGTGAGGCCGAAAATTGGCGTACCGTCAGCGATCATCCCCAGACCCAGCTTGGCAAAGCTGTCGCCGATCAGATAGGCGAAGGTGCCTTTAATCCCATCGGCAGCGCCGATCGCTTTTTTCGGTACGAAGCCCACTGCCGCCACGCCGATCAGCAGCTGCGGACCAAACACCAGGAAGCCGAGCGCGAACAGGGACGCCAGGTAAACGTACTGGTTGCTGGCGTGCTGGTAGATGCCGAGGGTGGCGATAATCAACGCCAGCGCGATGCAGGCCACCAGCGCGCGACGGCCGTTGGCGAGGTCGGAGAGCCAGCCCCACAGCAGCGTGCCGACCAGCGCGCCCACTTCGAACAGGGTGAAGCCCTGAATTGCTACTTCTTTAGAAAGCTTCAGCTCCTGGAAAGCATACACGGTTGACCACTGGTCAATGCCGATACGCACCACGTACAGGAAAATATTCGAGAAGCAGAGCAGCCAGATCACTTTGTTTTTCAGCACGTACTCAACAAAGATCTGCCATTTGGACATCTCGTTTTCTTCGGTCTCTTTGTCCTCTTCGCTGATCTCCTCGCCGAACAGCTCTTCCGCTTTGCCGAGGCCGTACGATTCCGGGGAGTCGCTGCCGTAGCGCAGGCCGATAAAGCCGACGATCAGGGCGATAATCGACGGGAAGATAAACATCCCGATGACGTGGCCGTCGAACAGGTAGTTTGCGCCAAACAGCGCCACGCCAGCCGCGCCCGCCCCGCCGAGGTTGTGGGAGATGTTCCACATGCCGAGGTAGGAACCACGCTTGCGGCGCGGCGTCCATTTGGTGATGGTGGAGTAGCTGCACGACCCGCCGGTACTCTGGAAGAAACCGCTCAGGGCGTAGAAGGCGATCATCAGGAACAGGCTAACGGACCCCGCGCCCATGCTGGCGCTGAAGCCGAGCATACAGATGGCGGAGAGGATCAGCATAAACGGCAGGAATTGCTTGGTGTTTTTGCCGTCTGCATAGTACGAGACAACGGTTTTCCCCACGCCGTACGTAATGGAGAAGCCCAGGCCAATCATCCCCAGCTGCGTCATGCTCAGCCCGTAGGTCGAGATCATGTCGTTCTGCGCGATATTAAAGTTTTTGCGGATCAGGTACATGGTCAGGTAGCCGATGAAGACCACCAGATAGGACTGCATGAACGGTTTGAACCACATCTTGCGCCGCACGTCGAGCGGCAGATCCAGGGTCGGCTTGCGCACCTGGTTTAAGAAGGCCAGCATGGTTGGTTTACTCCTGAGCTGATTTTTGCAGCATTGTAAAAATCAGCCGCGAGAGATGCCTGAGACAGCGTCCAGGTAAAACCGAGAAAATTTCCTAGTTTTGCGCCACTCGGGGTGAAAAGGTGAGGCGCATCACATCACGCTGGCTTCACGCGGGGCCTGCGCATGTAAAAACGGCAGCAGTAGCAGGGCGGAAATTCCCGCCGCGATGGCGATCACCGCGAAGAAGCCACTCCAGTGCCAGATGTCGATGACCCGCGCCAGCGGCCAGCCGGAGAGCGATGCGCCGAGGTAGGCAAACAGCCCGACAAAGCCCGTCGCCGCGCCTGCCGCCTCCTTGTGCGAGCACTCCGCCGCCGCCATGCCGATGAGCATCTGCGGGCCAAACACGAAGAAGCCGATGGTGAAGAAGCACGCCGCCTGCATGACGTAGCTGGCGAACGGCATCAGCCACAGCGAGCCAACAGAGAGCAAAATCCCGGCGGCAAAAATCAGGTTCATCGGGCCGCGGTTGCCGTTGAACAGCTTATCCGAGCCCCAGCCCGCCACCAGCGCGCCGATAAACCCGCCCAGCTCGAACATTGTCACCGCCGAGTTGGCGGTCACCAGGTCCACGCCGAGCGTCTCGGACATGTACAGATTGCCCCAGTCGTTGATAGCCGCGCGCACCACGTAGACCAGCACGTAGCAGAGCGAGAGGAGCCAGATGTAGGGGTTTTTCAGCACGTATTTGGTGAGGATCTCCCTGCGGGTCAGCCCCGCGCCCTCCTGCTGCTGGGCGATCTCCATCTCGTCGTGCCGCCAGTCGCCCACCGGTGGAAGGCCGACGGTCTGCGGCCTGTCGCGCAGGCGCCAGCAGAGGAACAGCCCGGCGACAATCGCGAGGCCACCGGCTATCATCATCCCCGCGCGCCAGCCGTAGTGCAGCGCCGCGGCACCCACCACCATCGGGATCAGCGCCCCGCCGACGTTGTGCGCGGTGTTCCATATCGCCCACCAGCCGCCGCGTTCGTTGCGTGAGTACCAGGCGGTGAGCAGGCGGGCGCAGACCGGCGCACCCCAGCCCTGGAAGAAGGCGTTCAGCGCCCACAGCAGGGCAAAGGCCCACAGCGAGGTGGAGAAGCCAAACAGAATATTCACCACGCCGGTGGCGATCAGCCCAACGCCCATGAAATAACGGGCATTTGAGCGATCGCTGACGATGCCGGAGAAGAACTTTGACAGGCCGTAGGTGATGTAAAACAGCGTCGCCAGCAGGCCGATGTCGGTGCGCGTCATCACCCCGCTGGCGAGGATTTCCGGCGCGGCGGCGTTGAAGCTTTTGCGGGTGAAGTAGAACAGCGCGTAGCCGAGCCAGATAGTGATCAGGATATGACGACGCCAGTAGCGGTAGCGGGCGTCGATTTCCGCTTTGTTGCTTAACGGGGCGGCGCTGGCTGGGGTTTTAAACATGATGCGTCCTTAACGGCAGGCTGACGCTGACGCGCGTCCCGTGGGTACAGGAAAGGTTCAGCGTGCCGCCCAGCGCCTTGACGCGCTCGCGCATGCCCGCCAGGCCAAAGCCCTGCTGGCCGGAGCCCGGCGGCAGGCCGCAGCCGTCGTCTTCAATCACCAGCATCAGGCGCTCGTCCTGCTGCCAGCCCTGGATCGTGACCGCGCTGGCGCTGGCGTGCTTGACGATATTGTTCAGCCCTTCCTGACAGACGCGGAACAGCGTCACGCGCTGGCCTTCGCTCAGCGCAGGTTCGCTAATGCGCCAGTCGAGATGGCTGACAATGCCGCGGCTTTCCAGCTCCATCTCGCGCATCAGGGAGCGTACCGCCTGCTCCAGCGACAGGTCGTCAAGCTGGCGCGGCCGCAGCCTGCCGAGCAGGCGTCGCACCGAGTCATACACACCCAGTGAAAGCTGTTCGATATGCGCCCCGCCCTGCTTCACGCCTGCGTTTTCTGCCGCCAGGCGCTGAACAATGCCCGCCTGGGTGCGGATGGCGGTAATGGTCTGCCCGATGTCATCGTGCAGCTCGCGGGCCACCTCCTGCCGCACGCTCTCTTCCGTCTCCAGCAGGCGTTCAGCCAGACGCCGGTTGCGCGCCAGCTCGGTTTGCAGGGACTGATTCAGCTCGCGCAGGCGCTGAATGCCCGCCCCGAGCAGCAGCCCGGTCAGGCTCTGAGCCAGCAGCGAGAGCAGCAGATCCACCGGATGGTCGTGCCAGGTCTGGCTGGCGATCAGCGCGATGGCGTTCATCAGGGTGGCGATCAGCGCCCCCTGCCAGCCGTAGTGCCAGGCCAGGGCGATAATCGGCAGCGCCAGGCAAAACGGCGTAAAGCGTGAAAGCTCGGCAGGTAAACCGAGCTGAAGCCAGAGGCTCACCACGAACAGCAGCAGATACCAGATGAGATGCCTGGCGCGCCAGTTCACCGGTTGGGACACCAGCCCCGGACCAAGCGGCTGCCAGACGGTGCTGGTGAGGTAGTGCCAGATCACGAGGCAGGTGGGTGCCAGCGTCAGGCCGCCGGTGAGGGTCAGCAGCAGCGCGTTGAGCATCTCCTTGTCGCCAACCCACGGCAGGGACTGCAGCAGCGCGGCGGCAATCAGCGCCGCCCCCTGGCGCAGCAGCGTGCGCCAGTCGCGCTGGTGACGATAGCGGGAAATGAGCGCAACGGGGAGAAGCGTGAGCAGGCTTCCGGTCATCAATAAGGGCAGATGCGCGAGGGCCACTTCCTGCGCCAGCCAGACCAGCAGCAGCCACTCTGCGCCCAGCAACACGGGCCAGTAGCCGCGCGGGCACTGGAGCATTAACCCCAGACGCAGGCCGAAGGGGAACAGCAGCACCGCCAGCTCAGGACGTTCCACCAGATGCAGGCTGATGCTCCACAGGCAGAACCACGCGGCGGAGAAGATAAAAAAGCTGGCAACAACGGCGATCAGCCGCGAAAAGACGGGACTCATTGCCAGCTGTCGAACATGCGGCGCGCCAGCTCGACGTCGTTGCTGACGTTGAGTTTTTCCATCAGGTTGGCGCGATGGACGTGCACGGTCTTCGGCGACAGATCCAGCTCGGCGGCAATCTCTTTTACCGACATCCCCTGCGCGAGCTTCTCAGCCACCTGACGCTCGCGCCGGGTGAGCGGATCCTGTCGTCCGGCCGCCAGCTTGATGGCGATTTCCGGCGTCAGGTAGCAGCCGCCGGTGGAGACGGTGCGCACGGCGGCAATCAGCTCGTCCGGGCTGCAGCGTTTAGAGAGGAAGCCGCGTGCGCCCGCGTTGAGTGCCTGCTCGACCAGCGCCGGGCTGTCGTGGACCGAGAGCATAATGGTCGCCATTCCTTTCGGCAGCTGGCTTAACAGCTCCAGCCCGGAGAGATCCGGCATCGAAATGTCGCAGATACAGACCTGCACCCCGCGCCCCGGCAGGCCCGCCAGCGCCTCGCGACCGGAGCCAAACTCGGCCACGACCTGGAAATCCGGTTCGAGGTTGAGAAGCTGGGCAAAGCCAGAGCGGACGATAAGGTGGTCGTCGATAAGGGCGATGGTGGTCATGTGTGTTCCTGCGGTCTGAAAAAGCCGGATGGCGCTGCGCTTATCCGGCCTACAAGAGCGAAAGACGCTTACCTTAAGCGATCTATTCGAAGAACACCGCAATTTTGTTAAACATGGTGGGATCGGACTGGTTGCGCGCCACGTTGGTGACGTCCTCCAGCTTGTCGATCTGCGCCATCATCTGCTCCAGACGCTGGTCATCGTTGACCAGTAGCCAGATGCGGCTGTGCTCGCTGCCCTGAATCGGCAGACAGAGAATGCCTTCCACGTTAAACGCCCGGCGGGCAAACAGCCCGCAGACGTGGGTCATGACGCCAGGGTGGTTGCGGACGGTGAGTTCCAGAATGACGTTATCATGTTGTTTCTGCATGGCTTATTCTCCCACCATCTCAGTATTTGCCGCACCCGGCGGCACCATCGGATACACTTTTTGTTCAGGGTCGATACGCACGTGGATCAGCGCCGGTCCTGGGCGAGAAATCGCCGCCTGCAGCGCCGCGTGGGCATCCTCTTCCGCGTTCAGATCGCAGGTGTGCAGGCCAAAGCCGGCGGCAATCTGCATAAAGTTAATCATCCCCGGATAGGTCGCCGCAAACACGCCCTGCTTGTAGAACAGGCTCTGCTGCTGGTGCACCAGCCCCAGCGCCTCGTTGTTCATCAGGATGATTTTCACGTCTAACTGGTTTTCGGCCGCGGTCGCCATCTCCTGAATGTTCATCATCAGGCTGCCGTCACCGGAGAAGCAGATGACCTTGCGGTCCGGATTCGCCAGCGCCGCACCCACGGCGGCGGGCAGGCCAAAGCCCATGGTGCCGAGGCCGCCGGAGGTCAGCCACTGGCGCGGACGGTTCAGCGGGTAGGCCTGGGCGGTCCACATCTGGTGCTGGCCCACGTCGGTGGTGATAATCGCGCTGTCGTCCACGCAGGCGGCAACGGCGTTGATCAAGCCGTAGTGGCTCAGCGGGTCGCCTTCAGTTGGGATCGCGCCCGGGAACTCGCGCTGCAGATCGGCCACCAGCTGGCGCCAGTCGGCGCGATCGGTCGCCTCGGTTTGCGGGATCAGCTGCGCCAGCACTTCGGCTACGTCCCCCTGAATCGCCACGTGCGGCTGCTTGATTTTACCCAGCTCGGCGCGATCGATATCCACGTGAATGATTTTCGCGTTCGGGCAGAACTCCTCGGTTTTGCCAATCGCCCGGTCATCAAAACGCGCGCCCATCACAATCAGCAAATCCGCCTCTTGCAGGATGTAGTTGGTGCTGCGCGCGCCGTGCATGCCCAGCATCCCCAGGGACAGCGGGTGCGCTTTAGGCAGCATACCCAGCGCCATCAGGGTCATGGTGGTCGGCAGGTTGGCTTTTTCCGCAAACTGGCGGATTTCATCCGCGGCGTTAATCGCCCCGCCGCCCAGATACAGCACCGGACGTTTGGCGGCGTTAATCATGGCGGCGGCGTCGCGCACGCTCTCAGCGCTGAACTCCGGCGCGGGGGCACGCTCGCCCGGTTCCGGCAGCACGTCGATCTCGATCTCTGCGGTCTGGACATCCTTAGGAATGTCTATCCACACCGGGCCCGGGCGGCCGGACTGCGCAATGCGGAACGCATCGCTGATAACCTGAGGAAGCTCGGCGATGTCGCGAACTAAATAGTTATGTTTGGTGATGGGGATAGAGATGCCGTAGGTATCCACTTCCTGGAACGCATCGGTACCGATCATCGAGGACGGCACCTGGCCGGTAATGCAGATCAGCGGAATGGAGTCGAGGCGCGCGTCGGCGATGGCGGTGACCAGGTTGGTTGCGCCCGGGCCGCTGCAGGCCATGCAGACCGCCGGTTTACCCTGCGTGCGCGCCATGCCCTGAGCGATAAAGCCTGCCCCCTGCTCGTGGCGCGCCAGCACGTGGCGGATCTGCGTGCTTTGGCTTAACGCATCGTACAGCGGCAGCACCGTGCCGCCGGGGATGCCCGCAACCGTGGTGATGCCCTGTCGCTCCAGCAGATGAACGATCAGCTGCGCGCCGGTAAAACGCGTCTTGGTGGATGTTGTGCCCGAACTTGCCATGCTCCAGTCCTTTTCTTCTGAGCCGACTTTCCGGGGAGGGTCCTAAACGAAAAACCCCGCCCGGTTTGCGCCGGCGGGGTTTTGGATTCGTGTGTTGATCCAGTCCCTACGGCGCATTGCCGACGACCACCACCACACGCACGACGACCACTGCGGCTGGTTGCGCAGTTTTTAGTAGGGTCGAAGTGAAGATGGATGAAGTCATTGGGGACCTGTGTTTGGAATCATTGATGGAATTTATACAAACACAGGTTTTCGGGCGTGACAATGGAAATATTTTCATCTGCGCAAAAATGCGTCAGGGATCACGTTTCGTTTGTTGGGGGATGAAAACAAAAAACCCCGCCGAAGCGAGGTTTTTATCAGGGTCTTGCGGTTGGTCGCCGCAGAACACACTGTGTTACGTCAACGCAAAAAGTATACGCGATCGAAGACGAACGCGCAATTCCGGCACGGATTTTGACGTTTTTGAGTATGGATCGCGTTCCAGATTTTGTCCACAAAATACTGTTCATACGCACAGTATTTATCTATACTGAGGGTGTTCGCAGTGAGCGAGGGGGCCGCAGTTCTACCGGCGCAACGAAGTCCTGGCTGAAACGGGTGGTGCCGTCAGTGCCTTAACCCCTGAAGTGAGCACACTGTGTTACGTCAATCCAGGTGCTGGCAACAGGCGGCGGAAAGGTACGCCAGCATCGTGCTCCTTTTAACCAAAAGGAGACGCGTATGAGCGTAGTGGATATGGTGATACTTATCCTCAAACTCATTGTTGCAGTACTGCAACTGCTTGATGCTGTCCTGAAATTCGTTCGGTAATTCAGGTTCAAGTCGCACCTGAGAGGGGCGGGCAACCGCCCCTCTTTAATAACGAGGGAATGCTATGTCGCGTCTGTTAATTGAGCCTGTCACGCCCGACGAGCCGGGGTATATCGCCCTGAAGGCGGAAAGTATCGCACTGAATTTCAACATGCTGCGCAGGCTGGAAGAGAGCTGGCAGCGGGGTGAGAACCGCTTTAACGCGCCGGGTGAAAAGCTGCTGGGGGCGTTTCTCAACGGCAAGCTGGTGGGCGTATGCGGTCTGAATCGCGATCCGTTCAGCCAGCAGCCGCGCGCCGGGCGTATTCGCCATCTCTACGTCAGCGAGAAGTGCCGCGGGCTGGGGATTGGCAAGCAGCTTTTGACCGTGGTGATGGCCGATGCCAGCATCTGGTTCGATTTCCTCAATACCCATGCGCCGGACGCTGCCTACGGGTTTTATCGCCAGGCAGGGTTTACGCTGGTCTCGGACGAACCGCGGGTGACGCACCGCCTTTTTTGTGCGGTGTAACCGGCTGGCAGCTTCAGAGCGTGAATGTTACAGTTGAGTGACAATTCACCACCCGACACGCCATGACCCTCACCGTATTCTGTATTTTGCTGTTTGCCGCCCTGCTGCATGCCAGCTGGAATGCCATCGTTAAAGCCGGAACGGACAAGCTCTATTCCGCGATTAGCGTCAGCGGCTCCGCCACGCTGATTGCCCTGGTGCTGCTCCCCTTCTCTCCACAGCCCTCTGCCGCAAGCTGGCCGTTTTTGATCGTCTCCTGCGCCTTACAGGTGGTCTACACCGTGCTGGTCGCGAAGACCTATCAGGTTTCCGATATGAGCCAGACCTACCCGCTGATGCGCGGCACCGCCCCGCTGCTGGTGGCGCTGATCAGCGTGCTGGTGCTCGGCGATCGTCTCTCCTGGCTCGCCTGGTCCGGCATCGGGGTAATTTGCCTGTCGATTCTGGCGATGGCAATGAACGGGCGCATGAAGTCACGCAAGGGGATCTGGCTGGCGCTGCTGAACGCCTGCTTTATTGCGGGATATACGCTGGTGGACGGCACCGGCGTGCGGCTGTCGGAGACCGCGCTGGGCTATACGCTGTGGACCTTCTTTATGAACGGCTTCTGCCTGCTCGGCTGGGCGATGGTGGCACGTCGGCGCGAGGCGTCCGGCTACCTGCGTCTGCACTGGAAAAAGGGGCTGCTTGGCGGGGTGGGGACCATGGGCTCTTACGGTCTGGCGCTGTGGGCGATGACGCAGGCGCCGCTGGCGGTGGTCGCGGCGCTGCGTGAAACCTCCATACTCTTTGGCGCGCTGATCGCTTTTTTGCTTTTAAAAGAGAAGGTTGCGGGCCTGCGCATTGCAGCAGCGCTGGGTATCGCCGGCGGCGCCATTCTGCTGCGCCTGGCGTAAAGCACTGGCAACATTAGTTGCCGTTATTGTTTACAAATCCTGCCTTTACCGGTTTTTCCATTCACCGCGACAATGCTTAAATTGTCATCTCTCTGTGGTAGATTCCTCGCGCATTTATGGGAATGCGCAGTCACTTATTCTTCATTTTTCTCTTTTGGCAAAAGTATTCAGCGACATGAAAAAGCAACGGAACGTTAACTTATTGTTGATGCTGGTGTTACTGGTGGCCGTCGGTCAGATGGCGCAAACCATCTACATTCCGGCGATTGCCGACATGGCAAAGGAATTGAACGTCCGCGAGGGCGCGGTACAGAGCGTAATGGCGGCCTACCTGCTGACCTATGGCGTTTCGCAGCTCTTCTACGGCCCGCTCTCTGACCGCGTCGGGCGTCGCCCGGTGATCCTGGTGGGCATGAGTATTTTCATGGTGGCGACGGTAATTGCCATTACCACCCATAGCCTGACCGTACTGATTGCCGCCAGCGCCCTGCAGGGCGTGGGGACCGGCGTCGGCGGGGTGATGGCGCGAACCTTACCGCGCGATATGTATCAGGGCACCCAGCTCCGTCATGCCAACAGTCTGTTGAATATGGGGATTCTGGTCAGCCCGCTGCTGGCCCCGCTGATCGGCGGCCTGCTGGACACGATGTGGTCCTGGCGCGCCTGCTACGCCTTCCTGCTGGTGCTGTGCATCATTGTCACCTTCAGCATGGCGCGCTGGATGCCGGAAACGCGTCCGCAGGACGCGCCGCGCACGAAACTGCTCGCCAGCTATAAAACGCTGTTCGGCAACGGCGCGTTTACCTGCTACCTGCTGATGCTGATTGGCGGCCTGGCGGGCATCGCGGTGTTCGAAGCCTGCTCCGGCGTGCTGCTGGGCGCGGGGCTGGGCCTGAGCAGCATGGTGGTGAGCATTCTGTTTATTCTGCCGATCCCGGCGGCGTTCTTCGGCGCGTGGTTTGCCGGACGACCAAACAAGCGCTTCTCCACCCTGATGTGGCAGTCGGTGATCAGCTGTCTGCTGGCGGGTCTGATGATGTGGATCCCGGGGCTGTTTGGCGTGATGACCGTCTGGACGCTGCTCATCCCGGCGGCGCTGTTCTTCTTCGGCGCGGGGATGCTGTTCCCGCTCGCCACCAGCGGCGCGATGGAGCCGTTCCCGTTCCTTGCAGGTACGGCGGGCGCGCTGGTGGGCGGTTTGCAGAACATCGGTTCCGGCGCGCTGGCCTGGCTCTCGGCGATGATGCCGCAGACCGGGCAGGCTAGTTTGGGCCTGCTGATGACGCTGATGGGGCTGCTGATTTTACTGTGCTGGCTGCCGCTGGCGTCGCGTGTCCCGCATCACGAGCAGCCGGTTTAACCGCATGATGGCCCGGCTTCTCGCCGGGCTTTTCACAGACGGGCGCAATCATCGCCTGCAATAACGGCTCTGGCGCTGGCCGCCAGGCGCCCTCTTCACCGTCGTAAAACTGGAAATCCGCGTTAAGCGCATACGGGATTTTGGCCTTTTGCAGCTCGCAGGCCATAAAGGTGGCGAACGCGACTTGCGAGGCGGTTGGCGTAAAGCGGCTTGATTCTCCCACGCCCCAGCCCCCGACCCAGCTAACGTGCCCGGTTTTTTGCTGCCAGTGCAGCGCGGCATTGATGCGGTTACGGATGGCCGATTTCTCTGCCGCCGTGCCGGACGTCCACGGGTATTTGCCGCCATTTTTCAGCGGCCCCCACGGGAAAATATGCCACTCCGCCAGCAGATAGGTTTGGCTGTGCGCGGGCAGCTTCAGGCTGGATAACTCCTCCGGCGCGGCACGCAGGCGTGGCGCAATGAAGATCATGCGCTGCGGGTCGATGTCGTGGATCGCTTTGATGGTTTTTTCATAGACACGGTTTAGCGACGCCAGATTGTGGTTAAGCTTGTCGGCAGGCTCATAAATGAGATCAAAACCCAGCAGCGGGTAGCTTTGACCGAAATAGTGCGCCACGGCAATCCACCAGTTGACCGTCTCTTTCTCGTTATCGGCTTTCGGGTCGTTTTTATATTCATCAGCCTGATACGCGACTATCGGGATCACGCCATACTGCTCACAGGCTTCTACCAGCTTGCGCAGGTGGATCAGCCGCGCTTCCGTCGGCTCGTCGGCGACGCGGATGCGCACGTGGGTAATGCCTTTAGCCCGAAAATCGCGGACCACCAGCGGATCGAATTCGCGTATGCCGCGCTCGGTGCGCGCCCAGTCCACATCCATCCCGACGCCAAGCTGCTGCGCATAACGGGCAGCCGTCAGCGGCGGCTCAGCGGCAATGGCCCAGCCGGAAGAGATCAGTAACGCGGTCGCTATAAGAGGCTTTAACACGGTTTACCCTGGATAAATCGAAAGCATTACCTGTATTTAGCATGCTTTTTCACATTTGGTGTAGCGCGAAAGCGTAATAATTCTTCAACCTGCCAGTTCTCTCAGCCAGCCGATAAAGGCGTCTATTTTCGGCCACTGTCGGCCCGAAAGCGTCGAAACATAGTAGTGCTGATGGCATTTCAGGGTCTTGTCACCAAACGGGGCGATCAGTTCGCCCCGTTCAAGCCGTTTTTGCACCAGCCGCTTTCTCCCCATCGCGACGCCGACGTGGTTGATGGCCGCAATAATCGCTAAGTCGGAACGATCGAAACCAATACCCGACGATGGCGGCATATTCACCGCAAAGTGCTGCGCCCAGGTCAGCCACTCATCCGTACCGGAATCATTGCTCCAGGCCTGACGGTCGTGCAGCAGCGTGCAGTGGCTAAGGTTATCGGGGTTTTTCAGCAGCTCATGCTCGCGGGCATACTGTGGCGAGCAGACGGGCAAAATCTCTTCGTCCATCAGGAAGTGATGAGACAGATGGTTGGGCGGCGTATCGTCGAAATAGAGCGCCAGATCGACACCCGTTCGCTGCATATTGACGTAATCATTGCCGGTCAGGACGGTGAGTGATATTGACGGATAGCGGCGGGTAAAGTCGCCCAGCATGGGTACCAGCCAGCACTGAGCGATCGACGGCCGGGAGTAGACCGTCAGCGTGCCGGACAGCGCCTGGTTTTTGATGTCCAGGATCTCCTGATTCAGGGTGTCGAGGGACGATTTTAGCGTCCAGTAAACGCGCTTTCCCTCCTGCGTCAGCTCGACTTTACGGTGCGAACGGACAAACAGCTGAATACCCAGCTCCTCTTCCAGCAGGTTGATGCGGTGGCTCACCGCGCTGGGGCTGAGCGACAGCTCCTCCGCCGCCAGCGCGAAGGATTCATGCCGGGCCGCCACTTCAAAGGTGTACATTTTCGACAGCTGCCAGCCGTTGAGCAGCCGGTTTCTGGCTTCATTTGCATCGGTCATCACAATTCTCACGCGTGGTTTCTGCGCTCATCATACTGTTTAAGGGTGAATTTATGTGAACCTAATGCGGATCAAGTGCGTTTTTTAGAGCGCAGTCACTCAGTTGATTCAATCTGGCTCACCTGAACGCCAATTTATATCGTTTGTCAGCCCACGCCGCTTTTTCGTCCAATACCCCCAGATGACATAAGGGTGAGGTGAGATATGGGATCTCAGGTCTGGGTTGTGGCAACGCTGCTGGTCAGCATTGTGTTGATTGTTTTAACCATCGTAAAACTGAAGTTTCACCCGTTCCTCGCGCTGCTGCTGGCGAGCTTTTTCGTCGGGGCAATGATGGGAATGAGCCCGCTGGATATGGTAAACGCCATTGAGAGCGGGATTGGCGGTACGCTGGGCTTCCTGGCGGCGGTGATTGGTCTGGGCACCATTCTCGGCAAGATGATGGAGGTTTCCGGCGCGGCAGAGCGCATCGGGATTACGTTGCAGCGCTGCCGCTGGCTGTCAGCAGACGTGATTATGGTGCTGGTGGGCCTGATCTGCGGGATCACGCTGTTCGTGGAAGTGGGCGTGGTCCTGCTGATCCCGCTGGCGTTTTCCATCGCCAAAAAGACCCACACGTCGCTGCTCAAGCTGGCCATTCCGCTCTGTACCGCGCTGATGGCGGTGCACTGCGTGGTGCCGCCGCATCCGGCCGCGCTGTTTGTGACCAATAAATTAGGGGCGGACGTTGGGACGGTAATCGTCTACGGCCTGCTGGTGGGCCTGATGGCCTCTCTGGTCGGCGGCCCGCTGTTCCTGAAGCTGCTCGGCAATCGTCTGCCGTTTAAACCGGTTCCGGCGGAATTTTCAGACCTGAAGGTGCGGGAGGAGCATACCCTGCCGTCGCTGGGCGCCACGCTGTTTACGGTGCTGCTGCCGATTGCCCTGATGCTGGTGAAGACCATCGCTGAACTGAATATGGCAAAAGACGGCACGCTGTATACGCTGCTGGAGTTTATCGGCAACCCCATCACCGCCATGTTTATCGCCGTGTTTGTCGCCTACTACCTGCTGGGCATCCGCCAGCATATGGGCATGGGCGCGATGCTGACCCATACGGAGCACGGCTTTGGCTCTATCGCCAACATTTTGCTGATTATCGGCGCGGGCGGCGCGTTCAACGCCATTCTGAAAACCAGCGGACTGGCGGACTCGCTGGCGCAAATTCTCTCGAACCTGCACATGCACCCTATCCTGCTCGCCTGGCTGGTGGCGCTGGTGCTGCATGCCGCCGTAGGCTCCGCCACGGTCGCGATGATGGGCGCCACGGCCATCGTCGCGCCGATGCTGCCGCTCTACCCGAACGTCAGCCCGGAGATCATCACCATTGCCATCGGTTCCGGCGCCATTGGCTGCACGATCGTGACCGATTCCCTCTTCTGGCTGGTGAAGCAATACTGCGGCGCGACCCTGAATGAGACCTTCAAATACTATACGACGGCGACGTTTATCGCCTCGGTGCTTGCACTTGGCGGCACATTCCTGCTTTCTTTCATTATCTGAGCGCGAAGAGACGTATTATGGAAAACGCAACTATCACCACTTTAACCGCACAGTTTCCTCTGGTTGAGGATCTGATTGCCCTGAAAGAAACCGCCTGGCTTAACCCGAACACCACCACGCTTGAAGAAGGGCTGCCCTATGTCGGGCTGACCAAAGCCGACGTGGACGATGCCCATGCGCGCCTCAAACGCTTCGCGCCATATCTGGCGAAAGCCTTCCCGGAGACGGCCGCAACGGGTGGGATTATTGAATCCGAACTGGTCGCCATCCCGGCAATGCGGGCGCGGCTGGAGAAAGAATCTGGCAAATCCATTCCCGGCACGCTGCTGCTGAAAAAAGACAGCCATTTGCCAATCTCCGGCTCGATTAAAGCGCGCGGCGGTATCTATGAGGTGCTGACCCACGCGGAAAAACTGGCGCTGGACGCCGGGTTGCTGAGCGTTGAAGACGACTACAGCATCCTGCTGGAGCCGCGCTTTAAGGACTTCTTCAGCCAGTACAGCATTGCGGTAGGCTCAACCGGCAACCTGGGGATGTCCATCGGCATCATGAGCGCCCGCATCGGCTTTAAGGTGACGGTACATATGTCCGCCGACGCCCGCGAGTGGAAAAAAGCCAAACTGCGCAGCCACGGCGTCATCGTCGTGGAATATGAGCAGGATTACGGCGTGGCGGTGGAGCAGGGACGCAAAGCGGCGGAAAGCGATCCGAACTGCTTCTTCATTGACGATGAAAACTCCCGCACCCTGTTCCTGGGCTACGCGGTGGCGGGCGAGCGCCTGAAAGCACAGTTTGCCGCTCAGGGCCGCGTGGTGGATGCCGATCATCCGCTGTACGTCTACCTGCCGTGCGGCGTCGGCGGCGGCCCTGGCGGCGTGGCGTTTGGCCTGAAGCTGGCCTTTGGCGATAACGTTCACTGCTTCTTCGCAGAGCCAACGCACTCCCCGTGCATGCTGCTGGGCGTTTACACCGGCCTGCACGATGAGATCGCGGTGCAGGACCTGGGCATTGATAACGTGACGGCGGCGGACGGTCTGGCGGTAGGACGCGCGTCCGGCTTCGTGGGCCGCGCGATGGAGCGCCTGCTCGACGGGTTTTATACGCTTTCCGACCAGAGCATGTACGATATGCTCGGCTGGCTGGCGCAGGAGGAAGGCATTCGTCTGGAACCGTCCGCGCTGGCGGGCATGGCCGGACCGCTGCGCGTGCCTTCAGATGCCAGCGTTACCCACCTGGTGTGGGCGACCGGCGGCGGCATGGTGCCGGAAGACGAGATGGCGAAGTATCTGGCTAAAGGGCAGTAATTCTGCCGGGTGGCGGCTGCGCCTTACCCGGCCTACGGTTCGCGGCAGTTGTAGGCCCGGTAAGGCGTAGCCGCCACCGGGCTTTAAAAGCTCACAATTTGCTGAATGTGAGTCACTGCGAAGAGTAAAGACAGCGACAGCACGGCCAGGGCGATGAGGAACTTATCCCGCACCGCCTTCGGCTGCACAAAGTCGTCCTGCGCTACGTCCATCAGGTTACGGCTGCGGGTATAGCGCCATAAAACGATTGCCACCAGCGCCAGCACAACAAGCGAGATCCAGAACGGCACCCCGGTGCGGTGCCAGTTGTGCTTAATCGCCAGGGCGATCAGCGCGCCATACCCCAGCAGCGTGCGCAGCCAGGCGAGTGACGTCCGCTCCGGCTGCAGGCCGGGGTCCGCTTCGCGTCGCGCTTTGCGACTATCCGCCATAGAACACCAGCACCATCACCACGCCCGCCACCGCCAGCAAAATCGCGCTGATGATGAGTAACCCGCGCGTATAGGGCAGATCCTGCTTCAGACGCATCGCCTTCTCATTGCGCAGCCAGCGCAGGTAGCCGTAAATCGCCAGCACGCCCGCGAACAGGCACAGCAGCAGCGCCAGCACCTCGCGAATCAGCGGGGTGGCGAAATCAGGCGCGAGCTGGTCGAGCCCCACCCCGGCGGCAAGAAACCCCAGCGCGGTGCGGATCCACGCTAAAAACGTGCGTTCATTAGCCAGCGAGAAGCGGTAGTCCGGCGCTTCGCCGAGGCGGGAAATTTTCATGAAGGTTCCTTGTCGAGCTACGGGCAGGCTTCAGCATAGCGTAAATCAACAAGGACAAGGAGACCGGCATCGGGCGATGCCGGTCAGGACGATCAGTGCAGCGCTGGCCAGTAATCCTTGTTCGCCTCGATCAGGTCATCCAGAATCGCTTTCGCGACGGAGGCGCTCGGCACGGTTTTCGACAGGGTGATCGCCTGCCAGAGCTTCTGGTACGAGCGCTGCTCCCAGGCATCCACCACCAGTTTTTCCACCGCCACCTGCTGGCTCATCAGCCCTTTCTGGAAGTGTGGAATATCGCCCACCGTGAGCGGCTCCGGTCCGTTATGGCCTACCAGGCACGGGATCTCCACCATCGCGTCGGCGTCAAAATTATGGATGGCCCCGTTGTTGGGCACAATCAGCAGCATGCGTTCCTGGGTATTAAAGGCAATCGCGGTTGCCAGATCGACGATGTACGACGCGTGTTCGTCGATTTCCAGCTCACCGGCGGAGGATTTGCCCGCCTCGATAATCGCCCGGCATGAACTGAATACATGCATCTCACGGTGGTCCATGACCTCATTGGCGCGGGTGCGTTCCGGGTTGGAATGCGCGACCACGTAGTCCGGGAACAGATAATACTTCAGGTAGGTGTTCGGCATGGTGTCCGGATCCAGCGCCTGCACGTCTTTGGCTTTGGCGAAGGTATCGTTCCAGCTCGCTTCGGTGTGCGCATCGTCAGAAGGTGGAACATAGCCGTATTTCGCCACGTATTCGCGCAGCTTCGGCATCAGATCGTTACCTTTCAGGTCTTCAATCGACGTCCACCAGCCGAAGTGGTTCAGGCCGTAGTAGCGCACGCGCATCTCTTTGCGGTCCTTCAGGCCGACAATTTGCGCCATGCGCCCTTCAATGCCGATCGGCATATCGCAGATGTTGAGAATTTTGGCGTTCGGACGCAGGCGGCGCGTGGCCTCCGCAACAATCGCCGCCGGGTTGGAGTAGTTCAGCATCCACGCGTTCGGGGAGTACTGCTCCATGTAATCCACCAGCTCCAGCACGCCGCCGATAGAGCGCATGCCGTAGGCGATCCCGCCCGGGCCGCAGGTTTCCTGGCCCAGCACGCCGTGGCGCAGCGGGATTTTTTCATCCTTTTCACGCATCGGGTATTTGCCCACGCGGATATGCGCCATCACGAAATCGACATCGCTAAACGCCGCTTTCGGGTCGGTGGTATAGCTGAATTCAATCTCCGGGGCCTGCTCCTTAAGGATGATTTTGCACGCTTCGGCGATGGTTTCCTGACGCGCGCCGTCGTTGTCATAGAACTTCAGGGCGCGCAGCGGGAAACGGTCACGGTTGGCTAACAGCATCAGGACGATACCAGGCGTGAAGGTGCTGCCGCCGCCTGCAATGACAACTGAGAATTTTTTCATGATATAGCCTCTGTCAGGGTGGTTTGTTCATTCGTTAAGGGGGTTTTCATCAGCGATTCCAGCTGGTCGCGCACCTGAGGAACGTGCAGACCGACAATCACCTGAATGCCGTTGCCGCGTCGCACCACGCCGTGGGCGCCGAGGGCTTTGAAGACGTCATCGCTTTGCGTTTTCGCCATATCGACCAGGGCGATGCGCAGGCGGGTGGCGCAGTTGTTGATGCTGTCGATGTTGGCCGCGCCGCCCAGCGCCTGCAGGAACCCGGCTGCCTGCCCGACCTGCTGGCTGGCCGCGGCCGGAGCGGTGGTTTGCCCGCGTGCCGCCTTATAGTCGGCCTTGCTGTAGAGCTTGATTTCGCTCTCTTCCCGGCCCGGGGTTTTCAGGTTCAGACGCGCAATCAGCGTTTTGAAGACCACGAAGTAAACTCCGGTAAAGCAGACGCCAATGCCGATCTGGGTGAACACCGTCGAGGCGTGGTTGTGGAACATC
Organism: Enterobacter cloacae complex sp. 2021EL-01169; assembly: GCF_020733125.1. NCBI lineage: Bacteria > Pseudomonadati > Pseudomonadota > Gammaproteobacteria > Enterobacterales > Enterobacteriaceae > Enterobacter > Enterobacter cloacae complex sp. 2021EL-01169. Next base: position 67,486 of record NZ_JAJFTC010000006.1, on the reverse strand, counting down.
GGGATCCAGTTTTGCGGCAGGAACTGGTCCAGCAGGCCGCCGCCCATGTTCCCGACCACGCCGAAGGTGTACATCACCGTTGCCATGGTGGCCGCCAGCACGGCGTGAACGGCAAACAGCAGCGGCGAGATAAACAGGAAGGTAAATTCGAGCGGTTCGGTAATACCCACCAGCACCGCGGTAAGCGTGGCCGGGACCAGCAGCCCCGCGACCTTGACGCGGTTTTCCGGCGACGCGGTGTACCAGATCGCCAGCGCAATCCCGACCGAGCCAAACACTTTGGAGTTGCCGTGCAGCGCGAACCCGCCCTCCGGGAAGAGGGTTTTCAGCGGCAGGGTGCTCTGACTGAATTCCTGCAGGTGCTGCGCCCAGTAGACCTGAATCCCCCCTTCCACCGCCGCCGGGCCAAAGATGAACGGACCGTAGACGAAGTGGTGCAATCCGGTTGGGATCAGAATGCGTTCCAGGAAGGTATAGACCCATACGCCCAGCGCACCGGCAGAACGCAGGAACGCCTGCAGGGACTCAATGCCCATCTGCACTTTCGGCCAGCCCAGCAGCGTCAGCCAGGCGCAGGGGATCATGACGAAGAACGCGAGGATAACGACAAACGAGCTGCCCTGGAAAATCCCCAGAAACACCGGCAGCGGCTTGTCAAAATAGCGGTTGTGGATGGCGGTGACGATGCCTGAAATCACGATGGCACCGATGATGCTGGTATCGAGCGTTTTAATCCCGGCAATCATCGCCAGCCCGCTTCCCGCCGTCGGTTCGGCGGAGAAGTCGACGCCGAAGAAGTGGCCCCAGGTCATTCCCATCGCGTTGATGAAGTAGTTCCAGGTCAGGAAGCTAATCAGTACTGCCAGACAGGCGCGGCCCTGGGCCTGCTTCGCCAGGCCAATCGGCAGGCCGACGGCAAAAATCAGCGGCATATTGCGGAACACCGCCCAGCCGCCCTCTTCAATAATGTGAACAATCTGCGCGAAAAGATGATCGGGGGCCGTTAAGGCTTCGCCGACAAACAGCGGGTTGCGAAGCATGATGGCGATTCCCACCACGATCCCGGCGAACGGAAACAGCAACACCGGGGTAAACATGGCACCGCCAAAACGTTGTATTTGACTGAGCATTTTTAAATCCTCATGAAACAACCTGTAGGGGTAGAGGCCTTTATGGTTTTTTGCTGGCCTGAGGTGAGCATAAGAACTTACTGATGCGCGAACATGGCGTGCCGCTGCGATTCGTGATCGCATTCATGGTTTTATTTTGACCAATCAGGTCTACTTTTTACGGTAAATATGGACATGTCAGGACGCCATCCACGCCCTGATAAGGGCAGAGAGGTCTACTGGTGATCTACAAATCCATTGCTGACAGATTGCGGCTGCGGCTGAATTCATCGGACTACAACATCGGCAGTCCGCTGCCGGGCGAGAAAGCGCTGGCGCAGGAGTTTGGCGTGGCGCGAATGACCATCCGCAAGGCGCTGGATCTGCTGGTGAGCTGGGGGCTGGTTGAACGGCGGCACGGCAGCGGCACGTTTGTGTCACGCAAAGACGTTCACCACGAAACCACCAACCTGACCGGGCTGGTGGAGGTGCTGCGTCAGCAGGGAAAAGAGGTGCAGAGCAAGGTGCTGCAGTTTGAAGTGATGCCCGCCCCGCCCGCCATCGCCAGCCAGCTGCGAATTCAGGTGGATGAGCGGATCTACTTTTCCCGGCGGGTGCGCTACGTGGACGGAAAACCGCTGATGCTGGAGGACAGCTTTATGCCGGTGAAGCTGTTTCGCAATCTGTCGCTGGCGCATCTTGAAGGGTCAAAGTTTGATTACATCGAGAAGGAGTGCGGGATCACCATCAGCGGCAACTACGAGAGCCTGACGCCGGTGCTGGCCGATAAGCAGCTGGCCGGTTATATGAACCTGCCGGAACAGACGCCGCTGCTGCGTATCACCTCCCTTTCCTACAGCGACAGCGGCGAGTTCCTCAACTATTCCGTGATGTTCCGAAATACCAGTGATTACCAGGTGGACTACCATCTGCGGCGCATCCACCCGGAAGATTTACTAGCTCATCCCCCAGAACAGCACCGCCAGTAGCTGCGGGGTGATGATGCGCAGGAACATCACCAGCGGGTAGACGGTGGCATAGGAGAGCGCGGCCGCGCCGCTGGTGGTGTGCAGGTTATTGGCAAAGGCCAGCGCGGGCGGATCGGTCATGGAGCCCGCCAGCATGCCGCACAGCGTCAGGTAGTTCATTTTGGCGAACATCCGCGCCAGTATGCCCACCGTCAGCAGCGGGATCGCCGTGATAAAGATGCCGTAGCCGACCCAGCTCATCCCTTCGCCCTTGATCAGCGTATCGACGAAATCCCCGCCGGACTTCAGCCCGACCACCGCCAGGAACAGCACGATGCCCAGCTCGCGCAGCGCCAGGTTGGCACTCGGCGGCATAAACCAGTAGAGCTTACCGATGCAGCCGATACGCCCGAGGATCAGCGCCATAATCAGCGGCCCGCCCGCCAGGCCCAGCTTGAGCGCCACCGGGAAGCCCGGCACGTACACAGGAATAGAACCGAGCAGCACGCCAAGCCCGATACCGATGAATACCGGCAGCATCTGCACCTGCTGCAGTTTCTGCTGGGCGTTACCCACCATATCCGCGACGGCGTCGATGGAAGACGGGCGCCCAACCAGGTTGAGGATATCCCCGAACTGCAGGCTGGCCTCCGGGCTGGCGACCAGCTCGACACCCGCACGGTTAAGGCGGGAGATCACGACGTCATAACGCTCTTTTACCTGCAGATCGCGTATTTTTTTGCCAAGGACGTGCTCGTTGGTTACCACAACGCGTTCCACCCGCATATCGGTGCCGCGCGTTGAGAGCGAGGTATCCACTTCCTGACCAATCACCAGACGGGCATTGTTCAAATCTCCAGGCTGGCCCACCAGGTGCAGCAGATCGCCTTGCTGAATAATGGTGCCGGGGGCAGGCACCATCAGCATATCGTCGCGCTTAAGGCGGGAGCAGATAATATTGGCGCTGTTCAGAATCGGCACGTCCTGAATCGCCATATTGTTCAGGTTGGGGTTATCGACCCGAATGTTGATGGTTTTGATCGGCATATGGCCGTTGGTGAGCGTGGTTTCGTGGTCCTTCGCCTCTTTATCGACGTTAATGCGAAACAGGACGCGGACCAGCCACATGGAGAGCAGAATGCCGCAAATACCAAACGGATAGGCCATGGCGTAGCTCATCCCCATCTGGTCGACGATGCCGGATTCGATGCCCAAATCGCGCAGGATTTGCTGCCCCGCGCCGAGCGCGGGCGTGTTGGTGACGGCCCCGGAGAAAATGCCCAACACCACGGGCAGCGGGATAGCAAAGATTTTATGCAGAATGGCGGTGACCAGCCCGCCCATCACCACAATGCCGAGAGCAAACAGGTTGAGCCGCAATCCGGAGACCCGAAGTGAGGCGAAAAAACCCGGCCCCACCTGAATCCCGATGGTATAAACGAACAGGATCAGGCCGAACTCCTGGGTAAAGTGGAGCATTTCGGCGCTCAGCACCAGCCCGAGCTGGTCGGCAAAGTGGCCAACAAAAATGCCGCCAAACAGCACCCCGCCAATCCCAAACCCGACGCCGCGGATTTTGATATTCCCTATCCACAGGCCAACAACAGCGACCAGGGCCAACACGCTGACGGTTAACGCGATATCACTCATGATCCACTTCCTTGGCATAACCTTACTTATGCTAAGGATTCTCTCAGAGCCGTGGGCGGTTGTATGGGCGATGGCGCACAAAAAAGCCCTGCCGGGGCAGGGCCTTGTGCGGTCTGTGAGCAGTGTCGGGTGGCGGCTGCGCCTTACCCGACCTACAGGTTCGGCGGGCTTGTTAACTATTCAACGCCGGCCGGTCGCTAATGGCGATACGCTGCGGCGCGATGGCTTCCGGTACGTTACGGGTCAGGTCAATATGCAGCAGCCCGTTGGTAAACGTTGCGCCGGAGACGTCCATATGGTCTGCCAGGGTAAAGCTCAGGCTAAACGGCTGATTAACCAGCCCTTGATGTAGCCATTTGGTCTCGGTCTCTTGTTTCTCCGGCGTACCTTTCACGGTCAGACGCGTGCCTTCGAGCTGAATATCCAGATCCTCCTGACGGAAGCCAGCCAGCGCCAGGGTGATGCGATAGTGGTTATCGTCGCTTTTTTCGATGTTGTACGGCGGAAACGTCTGTTGCTCGGCGGTGTTTTGCAGGGCATTAGCCAGTTTGTCAAAACCAATCCACTGACGAAGTAAGGGGGATAAATCGTAGTTACGCATACAAAATCTCCTTCTGAGAAGCGAGTTCGGCACAGTTTAATTTTGTGCGCAGTTGTTCCTGCAAATCCTGATGGATTCGCATATGCTCCCGTTACGGCAAGCAGGTCTGGGTGGGCCGCTCGCGCGACCCGCATAATTAGTTAATTTCGATACGACGCGGTTTTTTCTCTTCCGGAATCACACGTTCCAGTTCGATAAACAGCAGGCCGTTGACCAGGTTTGCACCTTTCACATGAATGTTCTCAGCTAACTGGAACTTGCGTTCAAAGTTGCGCTCAGCGATGCCCTGGTAAAGGTAGGTACGTTCTTTCTGCTCGGCCGTATGGGAACCTTTCACCACCAGCAGGTTGTCCTGGGCGGTGATCTCCAGTTCATTTTCTGCAAAACCGGCGACGGCAATGGCGATGCGGTAGTGGTTTTCGTCAACCAGCTCAACATTGTATGGAGGGTAACCGTTGCTCTGGCTTTGGTTATTTTCTAAATGGTTAAACAGGCGGTCAAAACCAATTGCAGAACGGTACAGCGGAGAAAGATCGAAGTTACGCATAAATAAAACTCCTGAAATCAGCGAGAAAAGTAAGCCTTCCACCATGGACAGGCCTTTACGCCCCCCGAACACCCATCAGGCGAGTTCGTTATCGGGTCGTATTCTTAAAATGGGTCTGCAACCGGGCTTTTCAAGCATGACAACTGCACTTTTTTTTGCACTTTCCTGCATCTCGCATAGACTGGGACAACAGCACAAAGGGTTAAATTGCGATGGCTGCCACAGTGCGGGGTTATCGGGCTATCCATTTTGGATAAGGCTCGCTATAACCCTGAGTTGCAGGTCTATGCAGTGCCATTAACGATGACTGAGTGATGATGAAAAATGTTCTGATAAAGCTGACGACGTTCAGCGGGGTAGTTTTACTTTGCGGGTGTTCGAGCGTGATGTCTCACACCGGCGGTAAAGAAGGAACATATCCGGGGACGCGCGCCAGCGCGGCGATGATCTCCGATGACGATACAAACTGGGGCACCAAATCCCTGGTTATCCTGGATATGCCGTTTACGGCTGTGGCGGACACGCTTCTGCTGCCGTGGGATTTATTCCGTAAGGACGACTCCGTGCGCTCACGGGTAGAGAAAAGCGAGCAGGAAAATCTGGCGACAAACGCCGTCATTCCGCCCGCAGAGATGCCGCCGCGCTAGTTCTGCGCGGTTTCCGCTAACCAGAGCTGACGGAAACCGTCCGTCTCTTCCATCCACGCAATAAAGCGCCCGTCCGGGGAAAATACGACGGCATCCGCAGACGGCGGATTGCCGTGATCGGACGTCAAAAACGTCACCTGTCCGGTCTGCGCGTCACAGCAGGCGATCCGGTTTTCGAGCACAAACCCCAGCCGGTCACCCGCCGGATGCCAGTTAAACGCAGACTGAATATCGCTCCCGTTACGCGTCAGCTGGCGCGGCTCGCCGCCATCAGGTGAGATCAGCCACAGCTGCACAATGCCGTTATCGTCGCGCATCAGAAACGCGACCTGTGTCCCCTCCGGGTTGCTGCGAACCCAGTGACGCGGCACGTTCACCAGGCCCGGATAGGCCCTTTGATGCGTAAAGGTCAAACGACGCTGCTTCACCCCAGCAGGCGGGGCTGGCAGGGTCTCTGCGGTGCCCTGAAGCGGCGCATCGCCCGCGCGTTTCCAGCTCTGTTCATCTTCTGGCAGGTTAACAATAAACAGTTCAGGCACTTTCTCGCCTGTTGCAGACAGGGTATCGCCGATAAACGCCAGCCTGGTGTTGCCCACCCAGCCCTCTTCGTAGGCGCGGTTAATCTCGTCACTGCCCGGCTGCGGGTTGGGCGTCGTGCGGCTGACCAGCACGCTCCAGTAAGTCCCCGGGTATTCACGAGGATGGTTTCCCGGCGGATTCACCGGGCCATAAGGCGCCGCCACGCCGACGTTGCGTAAATCAAGCTTCGCATCGCGCACGTGCAGCACGTGGTCGTTATAGGTAAAGCTGACAAGCTGGCCGTTCGGGCTGAAGACATGGACGTGGCTGCCGCCGCGCAGCGCGCCCGGGGTGAACGGTGAAGTGATATCCATTGCGTCCAGGTTGCTCACCTGCCCGTGATGCGCAATTACCCCCTGGCGATGATGAAAATCATAGTGCCAGTCCGCATCCGGGTTTTTCGGGCCGTGGATAAAGACGTATTTCTCCTGCGCGGGATGAACGGTCACCACGCCAACGTGCGCGCCGTCAGTAGCGCGATAAATCACCTCGACCTCGCCCGTAACAACATTAACCCGCTCGATGGTTTCACCGGTGAACGATGCACCTGACGGGCGCACGTCATAGACCAGCCACTGGCTGTCCGGCGTCCAGGTATTGATGTTAGTAAGCTGGTGGTTGCGGGAAGCGAAGGTGATTTGTTTCATGAGGATACCCTGATGCGCGGTTTTCGCATCAGGGTATCGCAAGCGGGTGTTTAGTTCAGCACAAACTTCTCAATGGCGTAAGCCACGCCGTCTTCGAGGTTGGATTTGGTGACAAAATTAGCCACTTCTTTCACCGACGGAATAGCGTTATCCATCGCTACGCCCATGCCCGCGAATTCAATCATCGCGATGTCGTTTTCCTGATCGCCCAGCGCCATGATTTCGTCCGGCTTGATGCCCAGCGCGTCGGCCAGCGATTTCACGCCAGTGCCTTTATTGACGCGTTTATCGAGGATTTCAAGGAAGTACGGCGCACTTTTCAGCACGGTGTATTTCTCTTTCACTTCGGCCGGAATGCGCGCAATCGCTTTATCCAGGATCTCCGGCTCGTCGATCATCATCACTTTCAGGAACTGGGTGGCCGGATCCATCTTCTCGGCTTCACAGAACACCAGCGGAATGGTCGCCACGTAGGATTCATGTACCGTGTAGTAGCTGATATCACGGTTGGCGGTGTAAAGCGTATTGCGATCGAGAGCGTGGAAGTGGGAACCCACCTCACGGGACAGTTTTTCCAGGAACCGGTAGTCATCGTAGCTTAGCGCGGTTTGCGCAACCGTACTGCCATCTGCGGCTTTCTGCACCAGCGCGCCGTTATAGGTAATGCAGTAGTCGCCGGGCTGATTCATGTGCAGCTCTTTCAGGTAGCTGTGCACGCCCGCATACGGACGCCCCGTGGTGAGGACCACATTCACGCCCTTTGCGCGTGCCGCGGCGATCGCGTTCTTAACGGCTGGAGAGATAGTGTGGTCTGGCAGCAACAGCGTGCCGTCCATATCGATTGCAATAAGTTTGATAGCCATGAGTTCCCCGGGATAAATGAGTGCTGCCTCATGCTAACGCGATTAAGCACACAAAAATAGAGCTACCTTGCGCAACAAAAGCCCCCTTTTACGCCTATCCCGGGGAACAAAGACCTACTCGCGGGTAAGAACGATTTTACCAAACGCACCGCGATCCAGATGCTCAAGAGCCTGTTTAAGCTCGTTAAAACGGTAGCGATGCTCAATCACGGGTTTCAACCCGGTGGCATCCACGGCGCGGACGAAATCCTCCAGCGCCCGGCGGTGCCCCACGCCGATCCCCTGAATGACGGGAGATTTCAGCAACAGTTCGCCAGCAGAGAGCGAAATGTCAGACCCGGCCAGCACGCCAATGACCGAGATACGTCCATGAACGGCAACGGCGCGCAGGGAGTGCTTCAGGTTCTCGCCCCCCACGGTTTCGATAATATGGTCGATGCCGCGATCCTGCGTCAGCGCCAGCGCCTCTTCAGCCCAGTCGCCTTTCAGGCGGTTGATGCCCTGGCTGGCCCCCAGCTTTTTGGCCAGCGCCAGCTTTTCATCGCTCCCGGACGTAACAATGACCTCTGCGCCGTGCGCTTTTGCGATTTGCAGGGCGAAAATCGCCACGCCGCCCGTCCCCTGTACCAGCACCGATTGCCCGGCGCGCAGCTGACCGCGTTCCACCAGTGCGAACCAGGCGGTAAGCCCCGCGCAGGGTAAGGTGCTGGCCTCTGCGTCATCCAGGGTTTCCGGCGATGCCGCCAGCGCGTCTTCCTTCACAATCACGTACTCGGCCAGCATTCCCTGGAAATAGCCGCCGGACGTTTTATAGGGCAAATTGCGCGCGTCCGCCTGCGGCTTACCGTCGATCCACTCCGGAAAGAAGGTTGAGATAACGCGGGCACCGGGCTGGAAACGCGTGACGCCTTCACCAATGCTGTCGACGACGCCCGCCATGTCAGACGCCGGGGTAAACGGGAAGGAAAGCGGAATCGGCATCGTGCCTTCAATCACCATTTTGTCGCGATAGTTGAGCGCGACGGCATTCACCCTTACGCGCACTTCACCCGGACCGGGTTGGGGAATGGGCTCCTGAATAAGCGTGAGGCTCTCGCGCCCGAGGGCGCTCATCGTCCAGCGTTGCATTGTCTCGGTCATTTTTTTCTCCGGCCATCAAGTAATCTTTAATACTGACAGTCTACCGTTGACGCATGGTCGCCAGTGGCGATAAGTTTTCTCTATATTGACGCCAAAAAAGATACAATTCATGACCGACACGCTGAAGGATATCCCTGTTTTTGTGGCTGCCGTAGAGGCGGGAAGCTTTGCACAGGCCGCCATTCGTCTGCATTTGTCACGCTCGGCGGTAGGAAAAAGCATCGCTCGTCTCGAGGAGCGACTGGGGGTACGGCTGTTTCAGCGCACCACCCGGAGCCAGAGCCTGACCGATAACGGCGCCCTTTTTTATGAACGGTGCCTGCGTGCGCTGGAGGAAATTCGGGGCGCAGAGTCGCTGCTTGAAACGGGGAAACAGCAGGTCAGCGGCCGCCTGCGCGTTGCCATGCCGGTACTGTTTGGCCGCCAGTGCGTCGCGCCGCTGTTGATTGAACTGGCGCAGGAACACCCCGGGCTTGAGCTTGAGATGTCGTTCAGCGACCGCGTGGTGGATCTGGTGGAGGAAGGGTTTGATATGGCGGTGCGTAACGGCACGCTGCAGGACAGCAGCATGCTGGTCGCCAGAAAGCTAGGGGAACACCGCATGGTGCTGTGCGCTGCGCCGGATTATCTGCAGAACAAAGGCCAGCCGCAAAGCGTGGCTGACTTACCCCATCATACGGCCATTAACTATCTGCGCGCAGGCAGAGTGTTACCCTGGCAACTGATGGATAACGAAGGGACCTCGCACACCTTTACTTCCCGTTCATCGCTCAATATGGATGATTTGCAGGCCATCTGCGACGCGGCGCTGGCCGGACACGGGATTGCCTGGCTCCCCTGCTGGATGGCCATTAAAGAAATTCATCAGGGAAAGCTCGTCCCGCTCCTGAAGCAGGCGCCCGATGTCCATTTTGACGTTCATGCCGTCTGGCAGCAAACGCCGCACCTGCCGCTGAGGGTGAGGATTGCCGTCGATACGCTCGCCAGTCGCTTACCGTCAGTGCTGTTGCAGGATATGCCCGCGCCCATAAAAAAGCCGCGCTAAACGCGCGGCCAGTTATCGTGCGGTATCACGTCGATTAAATATCGATATTTGCCGCTTTCAGGGCGTTCTCTTCGATGAAGGCACGACGTGGTTCAACCGCATCGCCCATCAGGGTCGTGAACAGCTGGTCTGCAGCAATCGCGTCCTTAACGGTCACGCGCAGCATGCGACGGCTTTCCGGATCCATGGTGGTTTCCCACAGCTGCTCCGGGTTCATTTCGCCCAGACCTTTATAGCGCTGGATCGCGAGGCCGCGACGGGACTCTTTCACCAGCCAGTCCAGCGCCTGCTCGAAGCTGGCTACCGGCTGACGACGTTCGCCACGTTCGATGAACGCATCGTCTTCGATCAGGCCTCGCAGCTTCTCGCCGAGCGTGCAGATACGACGGTATTCCGGACCGGTGACAAACTCGTGCTCCAGCGGGTAGTCGGTGTCGACGCCGTGGGTACGCACGCGAACGATCGGCTCGAACTGCCCGTCAGCGTTCTGCTGAACATCGCATTTCCACTGGCTGCCGTGCTGCTCTTTTTCGTTCAGATCGGTCACCAGAGCGTTCACCCAGCGGGTGACGGTCTGCTCGCTGCTCAGATCGGCTTCGGTCAGGGTTGGCTGATAAACCAGCTCCTTCAGCAGCGTTTTCGGATAACGGCGTTCCATACGCGTAATCATTTTCTGCGTGGCGTTGAACTCGGACACCAGACGCTCCAGCGGTTCACCGGCCAGTGCAGGGGCGTGCGAGTTCGCGTGCAGGGTCGCACCATCAAGCGCGATTGCGATTTGGTACTGATCCATCGCTTCGTCGTCTTTGATGTACTGTTCCTGCTTGCCTTTCTTCACTTTGTACAGCGGCGGCTGGGCAATGTAGACGTGGCCACGCTCAACGATTTCAGGCATCTGACGATAGAAGAAGGTCAACAGCAGCGTACGGATGTGCGAGCCGTCGACGTCCGCATCGGTCATGATGATGATGCTGTGGTAGCGCAGTTTGTCCGGGTTGTACTCGTCACGGCCAATGCCGCAGCCCAGCGCGGTAATGAGTGTCGCCACTTCCTGAGAAGAGAGCATCTTGTCGAAACGGGCTTTCTCAACGTTGAGGATTTTACCCTTCAGCGGCAGAATCGCCTGGTTCTTACGGTTACGGCCCTGCTTCGCAGAACCGCCCGCGGAGTCCCCTTCCACGAGGTACAGTTCGGACAGCGCCGGGTCGCGTTCCTGGCAGTCAGCCAGCTTGCCCGGCAGGCCGGCTAAGTCCAGCGCGCCTTTACGACGGGTCATTTCACGGGCTTTACGCGCCGCTTCACGGGCACGCGCCGCATCAATAATTTTGCCCACCACGATTTTCGCGTCGGACGGGTTTTCCAGCAGGTATTCGCTCAGCAATTCGTTCATCTGCTGCTCAACCGCCGATTTCACCTCAGAAGAGACCAGCTTGTCTTTGGTCTGTGAGGAGAACTTCGGATCCGGCACCTTCACGGAAACCACGGCAATCAGGCCTTCACGGGCATCGTCACCGGTGGCGCTGACTTTCGCTTTCTTGCTGTAGCCTTCTTTGTCCATGTAGGCGTTCAGGGTACGGGTCATCGCCGCACGGAAGCCTGCAAGGTGGGTACCACCGTCACGCTGTGGAATGTTGTTGGTAAAGCAGTAGATGTTTTCCTGGAAACCGTCGTTCCACTGCAGCGCCACTTCCACGCCGATGCCGTCTTTTTCGGTGGAGAAGTAGAAGATATTCGGGTGAATAGGCGTTTTGTTCTTGTTCAGATACTCAACGAACGCCTTGATACCGCCTTCGTAGTGGAAGTGGTCTTCTTTGTTGTCGCGTTTGTCGCGCAGGCGAATCGAGACGCCGGAGTTCAGGAACGACAGTTCACGCAGGCGTTTCGCCAGGATGTCGTACTCGAACTCGGTGACGTTGGTGAAGGTTTCGAGGCTCGGCCAGAAACGCACCATGGTACCGGTTTTGTCGGTTTCGCCGGTAACGGCCAGCGGTGCCTGCGGCACGCCGTGCGTGTAAAGCTGACGGTGAATTTTGCCTTCGCGCTGGATAACCAGCTCCAGCTTCTGCGACAGGGCGTTTACTACCGAAACACCTACGCCGTGCAGGCCGCCGGAAACTTTATAGGAGTTATCGTCGAACTTACCGCCTGCGTGCAGGACGGTCATGATCACTTCCGCCGCGGAGACGCCCTCTTCCGGGTGAATACCGGTTGGGATGCCACGGCCGTCATCGGTGACGGAGACGGAGTTATCCGCATGGATGGTGACCACGATGTCTTTACAGTGACCCGCGAGCGCTTCGTCGATAGCGTTATCTACCACCTCGAATACCATGTGGTGCAGACCGGTGCCGTCATCCGTGTCGCCGATATACATACCCGGGCGCTTACGCACCGCATCCAGCCCTTTCAGGACTTTGATACTGGAGGAGTCATAAGAATTCGACATCAACGTTTCTCGCTCATTTCAACTTGGGTTAATCCGTTATTTTACCCTTTTCCACGGTAAACATCTTCGAATTTTCGTCCGACATGTCCATAACGTGTTCAGCGCTAATGGCGCTGACGAAAACCTGCGACTGCGTGGCTTTTAAGCGGCTGGCAAGCAGCCCGCGCCGCGCGTCGTCAAGTTCCGAGGCAAAATCATCTATCAGGTACAGGCAGCGTCGCCCGCTTTCGCGGGTGAGGAACTCCCCCTGCGCCAGGCGCAACGCACACATCAGGAGCTTGAGCTGCCCGCGCGACAGCGTGTCTTCCACCGGCGCACCGTCGGCACGAATGCGGAAATCCGCCTTGTGCGGGCCGTGCGCGGTGTAGGTCAACATGCGGTCGCGCTCGAAGCTTCTCTCTAACACCTCGGCATAGTCCGTCTCTTTCTCCCAGCCGCGCTGGAAGGAGAAGGTGAGAGAGAACTCGGGTAAAAACTGTTTGCAGGTGTCGGCCATGTCTTCGGCAATACCTGCGCTGTATTCGGCACGCCAGTTGCTGATTTGTTCCGCAAGAGGGATTAACTCCATGTCCCACGGACGCAGCTGGGCGTAGCGCGTCACCTGGCGCAACGCGGCGTTACGCTGCTTGAGCAGACGCTTCAGGTTGCTCCAGGCGTTAAAGAATCCGGCTTCGTTGTGAAAGCATCCCCAGTCGAGGAACGCTCTTCTGTATTTGGGGCCGCCGTTGAGTAAAGTAAACCCCTCGGGCGTGATCAGCTGCATCGGCATCAGCAGCGCCAGCTCGGCCACCTTGTGGCCGTCGGTACCGTCGATGCGCACCTTGCTGTCGCCCTGCTTGTCTTTGGTCAGGCCGATGGCGGTCTCCCGCTCCTCGCCCTGCAAACGCCCGTGCAGAACAAAAGATTCCTGCTCGTGGCGAATCACGCGACCAATCTGCAAACTGCGAAACGCCCGACCGTGGCCGAGCGTATAGATGGCTTCCAGCACGCTGGTTTTGCCGCTGCCGTTCGCGCCAACCAGGAAATTAAAGCCAGGGGATAAAGCGAGATCCGCGCTTTCGATGTTGCGAAAGTCGCGGATCAACAGACGGGTGAGCGACATTACAGTCTCATTGGCATGACAACATAGGCAGCCGACTGTGATGCGGCATCTTCAATCTGTACGCTCGAAACGGAGTCGGTCAGCAGGATGCGCACGTTCTCGCATTTCAGCGCGTTCAGCACATCCAGCACGTAGCTAACGTTGAAGCCGATTTCCATCTCAGCCCCGGCGTAGGTGACGTCCAGAATCTCTTCTGCCTCTTCCTGCTCCGGGTTGTTGGCGGTGATTTTGATCTGGTTTTCACTCACGTACAGGCGCACGCCGCGGAATTTCTCGTTAGAGAGGATCGCGGCACGGGCAAAGGCCTGCTTGAGGCTGTCGCAACCGGCTTCCAGCGTTTTGTCCGGGTTCTTCGGCAATACGCGGCGATAATCCGGAAAACGACCGTCAACCAGCTTCGATGTGAAGACAAAATCGCCCACGTGAGCGCGGATGTTATTGCTGCCGATCTGCACGCGCAGCGGCGTGTCGCCGCCGTCGAGCATACGCATCAGCTCAATCACCCCTTTACGCGGCACGATCACCGAATGGTTTGGCAGAGAGTCGCCAATCGGCATGGAACAGACCGCCAGACGGTGGCCGTCGGTCGCCACGGTACGCAGCTCTTCACCTTCGGTTTCGAACAGCATGCCGTTTAAGTAGTAACGAACGTCCTGATGCGCCATGGAGAACTGGGTGGCTTCAATCAGACGCTTCATCGTCGCCTGCGGCAGGGTGAATTCCACTTCGCTCTGCCAGTCGTCCAGGTTCGGGAAGTCCGCTGCAGGCAGCGTGGAGAGCGAGAAACGGCTGCGGCCAGAGCGCACCAGCATACGGTCGCCTTCCAGCTGCACGGCGATTTCAGCGCCTTCCGGCAGCCCGCGGCAGATATCAAAGAATTTACGTGCCGGAACCGTGGTCGCGCCCGCGTCGTGCGGCTGCGTCAGCGTAACGCGCGCGATCATTTCCATTTCCAGATCTGTACCGGTCAGCGACAGCGTACCGTCCGCGACCTGAAGCAGCAGGTTTCCGAGAATAGGCAGCGTTGGGCGGCCGCCTAATGGGCCACTCACCTGTTGCAGCGGTTTTAATAAATGTTCACGTTCAACGGTAAATTTCATAGCGTCACGATGATAATGTTCTGATTAGATTGGAAAAATCTTCTTTTATGTCGTGGCTTTCTTCGCGTAACTGCTCAATCTTGCGACAGGCGTGCAGCACGGTCGTATGGTCACGGCCACCAAACGCATCGCCGATTTCCGGCAGACTGTGGTTGGTTAACTCCTTTGCCAGCGCCATCGCCATCTGACGCGGGCGCGCCACCGAGCGGGAACGACGTTTAGACAGTAAATCTGCCACTTTGATCTTGTAGTACTCAGCCACCGTCTTTTGAATATTGTCGATAGTGACCAGTTTTTCCTGCAATGCCAGCAAATCACGCAGCGCTTCACGCACAAAATCGATGGTGATCGCACGACCGGTAAAGTTGGCATTGGCGATAACGCGGTTCAGTGCCCCTTCCAGCTCACGCACGTTGGAGCGCAGACGCTTGGCAATGAAGAACGCCACTTCACCCGGCAGGCGAATGTCGTTTTCATCGGCTTTCTTCATCAGGATCGCGACGCGGGTTTCCAGCTCCGGTGGCTCGATCGCCACGGTCAGGCCCCAGCCGAAGCGGGATTTCAGACGATCTTCAACGCCATTGATCTCTTTTGGATAACGATCCGAGGTCAAAATGATCTGCTGATTGCCTTCCAGCAGGGCATTGAAGGTGTGGAAAAATTCTTCCTGCGATCGTTCTTTATTGGCAAAGAACTGAATGTCATCGATCAGCAGCGCGTCAACGGAACGGTAGTAGCGTTTAAACTCTTCGATCGCATTGTTTTGCAGGGCTTTTACCATGTCCTGAACGAAGCGTTCGGAGTGCATATACACCACTTTGGCATTGGGCTTGCGCGCCATAATGCCGTTGCCAACCGCGTGCAGCAGGTGCGTTTTACCGAGACCCGTGCCGCCATACAGGAACAGCGGGTTGTAGGCCCCACCGGGGTTATCAGCAACCTGGCGAGCCGCCGCGCGCGCCAGCTGGTTCGACTTACCTTCAACGAAGTTATCGAACGTGTGTTTGACGTTTACGTTAGAGCGGTAGGTTGGCTCAGCCGGTGCAGGAACATTATCCCAACCCTGACGAGCAGGAGCGACGCGAGGAGCCGGCGCGGGTGCGGCCTGAGCAGGCGCAGCCACATTCACGGTTTCACGTACGGTTTGGGTGACCGGCTTTGTGCCCACTTCAAAGCGCAGCTGTGGGGCATCTGACCCGCAGAAATCGTTCAGCAGTCCATTGATGTTATTAAGGTACTTGTCCCTTACCCAATCGAGCACAAAACGGTTTGGCGCGTACAAAGCCAGCGTGTTATCGCTCAGTTCCGCCTGCAACGGGCGGATCCACATACTGAATTCTGTGGCTGGTAACTCATCCTGCAATCGGGCAAGACACTGCTGCCAAAGCGAAAGTGACACGGCGGACTCCACTCGAACAATAAAAGAAAACTATTGAATATTCATGATTGTTGGCGCACATCGGCATGACCCTGTGTAAAGGGGGACGTGCGAATTGCTATCTGCAATTTATCCTGACCAGGATCCTGGGATCCCGATCGGGACCGCGGATCATAGCCTAAACTGAGCCAGAGATCTTCTGTTTCTCACAGATTCTTCCCGATTTATCCACAGGAAGATCAGAAACCGGTTAAGTGTAAACGATCCTGGCGCGAGTGCCCCACGATTTAGCCCGCATATTGGAAAAATTAATGAGCACAGCCAATTTATTGCTTAAATGATCTAACGAAGATCCGGGACGATCCTTGCGCTTTATCGGTGAGCCCGTATAATCCTCGACCCGGCGCGTGATGGTCATCTTCCTGCGTCGTCCGTTGCTCATTTTCCACGCGAAAACGTGCGGAAATACGCGGGAAATAAGGAAAGAGAATTGACTCCGGAGTGTACAATTATTACAATCCGGCCTCTTTAATCACCCACGCTGAGGCGTTAGTCGTTCGAAACTCGTTCGGGTATACGCAAAAGTCAGTGAATTTATTCAAGTTTAGGTAGAAATCGCCATGAAACGCACTTTTCAACCGTCTGTACTGAAGCGCAACCGTTCTCACGGCTTCCGTGCTCGTATGGCTACTAAAAATGGTCGTCAGGTTCTGGCACGTCGTCGTGCTAAAGGCCGCGCTCGTCTGACCGTTTCCAAGTAATAAAGCTAACCCCTGAGTGGTTAAGCTAGCATTTCCCAGGGAGTTACGTTTGTTAACTCCCGCTCATTTCACTTTCGTCTTCCAGCAGCCACAACGGGCTGGCACGCCGCAAATCACCATCCTCGGCCGCCAAAATTCGCTGGGGCATCCCCGCATCGGTCTCACAGTCGCCAAGAAAAATGTTAAGCGTGCGCATGAACGCAATCGGATTAAACGTCTGACGCGTGAAAGCTTCCGTTTACGTCAGCACGAACTGCCTTCAATGGATTTCGTGGTGGTGGCGAAGAAAGGGGTTGCCGACCTCGATAACCGTGCTCTCTCGGAAGCGTTGGAAAAATTATGGCGCCGCCACTGTCGCCTGGCTCCCGGGTCCTGATAGCCCTCATTCGGGTCTATCAACGCCTGATTAGTCCGCTACTCGGGCCGCACTGCCGTTTCACACCAACATGCTCAAGCTACGGAATTGAGGCATTGCGCAGGTTTGGAGTGATAAAAGGCAGTTGGTTGACGGTGAAACGCGTATTAAAATGCCACCCTTTACACCCCGGTGGAGACGACCCCGTCCCCCCAGGACCCTTTGATACCAGAGAACACTAACGATGGATTCGCAACGCAATCTTCTTATCATCGCTTTGTTGTTCGTGTCTTTCATGATCTGGCAGGCATGGGAGCAGGATAAAAATCCTCAACCCCAGCAGCAGACCACGCAGACTACGACCACCGCAGCGGGTAGCGCCGCCGACCAGGGCGTACCGGCCAGTGGCCAGGGGAAACAGATTACGGTTAAGACCGATGTGCTTGAGCTGACAATCAACACCCGTGGTGGTGATGTTGAGCAGGCGCTGCTGTTGACCTACCCGAAAGAGCTGAAGTCTAACGAACCGTTCCAGTTACTGGAAACCACGCCTGAGTTTATCTACCAGGCGCAGAGCGGCCTGACCGGTCGTGATGGCCCGGATAACCCGGCTAACGGTGCGCGTCCACTGTATAACGTCGAGAACGACACCTTTGTACTGGCTGATGGCCAGAACGAACTCGTTATCCCGATGACCTATACCGACGCCGCAGGCAACACCTTCACCAAAACCTTCACCCTGAAGCGCGGTGAGTATGCGGTGAACGTGGGCTACAGCGTACAGAACGCCAGTGCGAAACCGCTGGAGCTGTCGACCTTTGGCCAGCTGAAGCAGTCCATCAATCTGCCGTCTCACCGTGACACCGGAAGCAGCAACTTTGCGCTGCACACCTTCCGTGGCGCGGCGTACTCCACGCCTGACGCGAAGTACGAGAAATACAAATTCGACACCATTGCCGATAACGAAAACCTGAACGTCAGCGCTAAAGGCGGTTGGGTGGCGATGCTGCAGCAGTATTTCGCGACGGCGTGGGTGCCAAATAACGACGGTACCAACAACTTCTATACCGCGAACCTGGGTAACGGCCTTGCAGCCATCGGCTACAAATCTCAGCCGGTTCTGGTACAGCCGGGTCAAACCGGTAAGCTCGCCAGCACCCTGTGGGTTGGCCCGGAAATTCAGGACAAAATGGCCGCTGTTGCGCCGCACCTGGATCTGACCGTGGATTACGGTTGGTTGTGGTTCATCTCTCAGCCGCTGTTTAAGCTGCTGAAGTTCATCCACAGCTTCCTGGGTAACTGGGGCTTCTCCATCATCGTTATCACCTTCATCGTTCGTGGCATCATGTACCCGCTGACTAAAGCGCAGTACACCTCCATGGCGAAGATGCGCATGCTGCAGCCGAAGATTCAGGCAATGCGTGAGCGTCTGGGCGATGACAAACAGCGTCAGAGCCAGGAGATGATGGCCCTGTATAAAGCAGAGAAAGTGAACCCACTGGGTGGTTGCTTCCCGCTGCTGATTCAGATGCCAATCTTCCTTGCGCTGTACTACATGCTGATGGGTTCCGTTGAGCTGCGCCACGCGCCGTTCGCGCTGTGGATCCATGACCTGTCCGCACAGGACCCGTACTACATCCTGCCGATCCTGATGGGCGTGACGATGTTCTTCATCCAGAAGATGTCGCCGACCACCGTGACCGACCCGATGCAGCAGAAGATCATGACCTTTATGCCGGTCATCTTCACCGTGTTCTTCCTGTGGTTCCCGTCAGGTCTGGTGCTGTACTATATCGTCAGCAACCTGGTGACCATCATCCAGCAGCAGCTGATTTACCGTGGTCTGGAAAAACGTGGCCTGCATAGCCGCGAAAAGAAAAAGTCCTGATCCGATAAGTTAACGCTAAAATAAGGGCGGTCGATTGACCGCCTTTTTTATTTGTATTGAACGAGAGCAACCATGAGCCATAACGACACTATCGTCGCCCAGGCAACCCCACCGGGACGCGGTGGTGTAGGCATTCTGCGTATCTCCGGCCTGAAGGCGCGCGAGGTGGCCGAAGCGGTGCTGGGTAAACTGCCAAAGCCGCGCTACGCTGATTACCTGCCGTTTAAAGATGCCGACGGCACCCCGCTGGACCAGGGCATTGCGCTGTGGTTCCCCGGCCCGAACTCCTTTACCGGTGAAGACGTGCTGGAGCTGCAGGGCCACGGCGGCCCGGTTATCCTCGACCTGCTGTTAAAACGGATCCTGACCCTGCCGGGCCTGCGCATTGCGAAGCCGGGCGAGTTCTCCGAACGTGCCTTCCTCAACGACAAGCTCGACCTGGCGCAGGCGGAGGCCATTGCAGACCTGATCGACGCCAGTTCTGAACAGGCGGCCCGCTCTGCTCTGAACTCGCTGCAGGGGGCATTCTCCGCGCGTGTGAATCACCTCGTGGAAGCACTTACTCACCTTAGGATCTACGTGGAAGCGGCTATCGACTTCCCGGACGAGGAGATCGACTTCCTCTCTGACGGCAAAATCGAAGCCCAGCTCAACCAGGTGATGGCCGATCTCGACGCCGTTCGTGCAGAAGCGCGCCAGGGCAGCCTGCTGCGTGAAGGGATGAAGGTGGTGATTGCCGGACGCCCTAACGCCGGGAAATCGAGCCTGCTGAACGCCCTGGCGGGCCGTGAAGCGGCAATCGTAACCGACATTGCCGGCACCACTCGCGACGTGCTGCGCGAGCACATCCACATCGACGGCATGCCGTTGCACATCATCGATACCGCCGGTCTGCGCGATGCCAGCGACGAAGTTGAGCGCATCGGTATCGAACGCGCCTGGCAGGAGATCGAGCAGGCCGACCGCGTGCTGTTTATGGTGGACGGCACCACGACCGACGCCGTTGACCCGGCAGAGATCTGGCCGGACTTTATTGCCCGTCTGCCGGCAAAACTGCCGATCACCGTGGTGCGTAACAAAGCGGACGTGACCGGCGAAACGCTCGGTATCAGCGATGTGAATGGTCACTCACTAATTCGCCTGTCGGCGCGGACCGGTGAAGGCGTGGACGACCTGCGTAACCATCTCAAGCAGAGCATGGGCTTTGACACCAGCATGGAAGGCGGCTTCCTGGCGCGTCGCCGTCACCTGCAGGCGCTGGAAGAGGCGGCACGCCATCTTGACCAGGGCAAAGCGCAGCTGATTGGCGCGTGGGCAGGTGAACTGCTGGCGGAAGAGCTGCGTCTGGCGCAGCAGAATCTGAGCGAGATCACCGGGGAGTTTACGTCGGACGATCTGCTGGGACGGATCTTCTCGAGCTTCTGCATTGGCAAGTAATTCCCGCTAATCCATGGTGATTTCCTCCTGGGAAATCAACATTGTCCAAATGGCAACTCGCCTAATCCCTTTTCCCCCCCTATCCTGCATGCCTGCATCTATGGGGGGTTTATGGCGCGTTTTCTGTTTTGTAGTTTCGCATTAGTTCTGCTTTATCCGTCCGGTATTGATATGTATCTGGTGGGATTACCGCATATCGCCCGCGATCTGGGCGCCAGCGAAGCGCAACTGCATATTGCGTTTTCGGCCTACCTCGCGGGGATGGCGTCGTCGATGGTCTTTGCCGGGAAGATCGCGGATAAAGCAGGCCGTCAGCCTGTCGCAATCGCCGGTGCCATCGTTTTTGCCCTTGCATCCCTTCTCTGCTCACAGGCGCAAAACAGCACCGTGTTCCTGACCGGGCGCTTTATCCAGGGCATCGGTGCGGGCGGTTGCTACGTGGTGGCGTTTGCCATTTTGCGCGACACCTTAAGCGCCCAGCGTCGCGCCAAAGTGCTGTCGATGCTGAACGGCATTACCTGCATCATCCCGGTGCTGGCCCCGGTCGTGGGCTATCTGATCATGCTGAAGTTCCCGTGGCAGAGCCTGTTCTGGACCATGGCGGCGATGGGCGCGCTGGTGTTTGTCCTGTCGATTGCCGTGCTGAAAGAGACCCACCCGGGCTCGCAGAATACCGGCCATACCGCAACCATTCACCCGGCAGAGAAGCTTCTAAACCGCTTTTTCCTCAGCCGTCTGACCGTGACCACGTTAAGCGTGGCGGTGATCCTGACCTATGTAAACGTTTCCCCGGTGTTGCTGATGGAGACCATGGGCTTCGATCGCGGTGAGTATTCCACGGTGATGGCATTAACCGCGATGGTCAGTATGGCCGTTTCGTTTTCGACGCCGTTTGCGCTGAATATCTTCCGCCAGCGCACGCTGATGGTGACCTCACAGGTTTTATTCATGGCCGCAGGCGCGATCCTGGCGACCACCAGCTCACATGCGGTGATGCTGGTGGGCATTACGCTCATTTGCGCCGGGTTCTCGGTTGGCTTTGGCGTGGCGATGAGCCAGGCGCTTGGCCCCTTCTCGCTGCGGGCAGGCGTGGCGAGTTCGGTGCTGGGGATCGCGCAGGTCTGCGGCTCGTCGCTGTGGATTTGGCTGGCGGCAGTCATCGGGCTTAACGCGCTGAATATGCTGATCGGGGTTCTGATTGGCTGTAGCATAGTCTGCATTACCTTACTTATGGTCATCCAGCCCGCGGCGCACTATGAAGAAGCCCATCAGCAGTCTCGATCTTAACCTGTTGCTGTGCCTGCAGCTTTTGCTGCAGGAGCGCAGCGTTACCAAAGCGGCGAAGCGGATGAACGTGACGCCGTCGGCAGTGAGTAAATCACTGGCCAAGCTGCGTGACTGGTTTGACGACCCGCTGTTTGTCAAAACGCCGCTAGGGCTGCTGCCGACGCCGCTGACGGTGAGCCTGGAGCAGGATCTGGCTGACTGGATGCAAATCGGCAACCAGATCCTCGATAAATTCCATCATGATTCTCCGGGCGGGCTGACGTTCGTGCTGGCCGCGGAAACGCCGCTGATGCTGATCCGCTTCAATACCCTGCTGGAGCAGGTGAACCAGCGCTATCCGCAGGCGACGGTGAAAATGCGCCAGTGGGATTACGACTCGCTGGACGCGATTACGCGTGGCGAGGTGGATTTGGGCTTCACCGGGCGTGAAACGCATCCGCGATCCCGCGAGCTGCTTAAGCTGATGCCGTGGTTTATCGACTACGAAATCCTGTTCAGCGACCGCCCCTGCGTCTATCTGCGCGAGGATCATCCAGCGCTTCAGCAAGAGTGGAATCTGGAGACCTTCCTGCGCTATCCCCACATCAGCATCTTCAGGGAACGCAGCGATACCTTGGCGCTTGATGAGGTGTTAAAGGAGATGGGACGCGATCGCACTATCGCCATGAGCCTGCCGGGCTTCGAACAGGCGATGTTTATGGCGGCGCAGCCCGGCCATCACTATATCGCCACCGCCCCGCACTACTGTCACCACTACAATGAACTCCACCAGCGTAAGCTGATCGCGCTTCCGATCCCCATTGATGAGGAGCAGGCGGATAAATTGACCGTACCCTTCACGCTGATCTGGCATAAACGGAACAGCCATAATCCCAAAATTCTCTGGCTGCGGGAGACCATCAAGGCGCTGTACGGTGCGAGCGATCCAATTTTTGCCTAAGAAAATGTAAAGTTCGGTCCTAAGGCTTCTCTTACTTCCATTTACTGATTAAAACAGGAGGCAAGTTAAGCGATAATCATGTAACCGTTTAACCGATTACGACCATTATCAAGGAGCGAAAAATGGCTACGCACTTTGCAAGAGGGATACTTACAGAAGGACGTCTCGTATCGGCAAGAATTTCTTCAGCCTGTCACCGTGAAGCACTCACTCTTCCAGAGCATCGCAGGTCGCGGTTTTTAGCGTCCCGAGCGCTTCTCGCAGAACTGATGTTTATGCTGTACGGCACCAGCGAGCTGCCGGACATCATTACCCAGCCAGAAGGCCGCCCGGTCTTTGCGGACCCGGATCTCCCTCGTTTTTCCATTGCCTACACGGGCAATATCATTGGGGTCGCGCTGACCACCGAAGGGGACTGTGGGCTCGATATGGAGCTTCAGCGCGCGACGCGCAGCTTCCACGGTGGTAGCGCGCATGAAGACTATCCGCTCTCCAGCAATGAGAAGCTGTGGGTACGCAACCAGAACGATCCTGTTGAAGCCAGAGCCCAGCTCATTACCCTGCGCCAGAGCATTCGCAAGCTCTGCGGATGCGCCTCAGACGACGCCAGCCTGCTGCAGCTGTTGCCTGGTTCCGGACGTCTGCGCGCCACCCAGGCCACGCTGGTAGAAGCGCTCTGCGACGCGGAGGATGTGCTCATCTGGTCCATCGCGGTGACCCCCGCCATAGAACGCATGAAAATCTGGGAATTTGACAGTCAACAGGGATGGCGTAGCCTTCCTGATGTGCCCGAGCGCGCCAACGAGCCCGCCGCACGTCTGATGCGATTAACCAGTTTACCGGCAGAAAAAGCATTCACCCTTAGCTGATCCAATCAGGGTCATCATGATGAAACAGGAGTAATCATGTCTGATACGTTGAAAGTTGTTACGTTACTGGGAAGCCTGCGCAAAGGTTCATTTAACGGGATGGTAGCCCGCACGCTGCCACAGCTGGCACCTGCAGGTATGGAAATTAGCGCCCTGCCGTCTATTGGCGATATTCCGCTTTATGATGCTGACGTACAGCAGGAAGAAGGGTTCCCGCAGAGCGTTGAAGCGCTGGCAGAGCAGATTCGCCAGGCTGACGGCGTGGTCATCGTCACGCCAGAGTACAACTACTCTGTACCTGGTGGTCTAAAGAATGCCATCGACTGGCTGTCCCGTTTACCTGAGCAGCCGCTGTCAGGCAAACCGGTGTTGATCCAGACCAGCTCCATGGGCGCGATTGGCGGCGCGCGCTGCCAGTATCACCTGCGTCAGATCCTGGTCTTCCTCGATGCGATGGTGATGAACAAGCCGGAATTTATGGGCGGAGTGATTCAGAACAAGGTCGACCCGCAAACGGGTGAGGTGGTGGATCTGAGCACGCGCGATCATCTGTCTGGCCAGCTGACGGCGTTCGGGGATTACATTAAGCGGGTTAAAGCCTGATAAAAAAGCCCGGTGGCGCTAGCGCTTACCGGGCCTACACTCGTCAGTAGATCAGGTAAGCGAAGCGCCACCTGACACCACAAACCACACCTTAGTGCGCGTCAATAAACACAATCTTCAGTACAAACAGCAGCGCCACAACGATGACGCACGGGCTGAGGTCGCGGAAGCGGCCGGTACCGATCTTCATTACGCAGTAAGAGATAAAGCCCAGCGCGATACCTTCGGTAATCGAGAAGCTGAACGGCATCATCACGGCGGTAATAAACGCCGGCACCGCTTCGGTTAAATCATCCCACTTCACGCGCGACAGGCTGGAGGTCATCAGCACACCCACATAGATCAGCGCGCCGGCTGCAGCGTACGGAGGCACCATGCCCGCCAGCGGCGAGAGGAAGATCACCAGCAGGAACAGAATACCCACTACAACCGCCGTCAGGCCGGTACGGCCGCCCACGGAGACGCCGGAAGAGGATTCAATGTAAGCGGTCACAGACGAGGTCCCGATAAATGAACCGGTCACAGAGGAGATACTGTCCACAAACAGCGCCTGCTTTATGCGCGGGAATTTGCCTTTCTCATCTGCCAGACCCGCTTTGTCGGTCACGCCGATCAGCGTACCGGAGGAGTCGAACAGGTTAACCAGCATGAAGGAGAAAATCACGCCCGCCAGGCCCAGGTTCAGGGAACCGGCCAGATCAACATGACCAACAACGGTAGAGACGCTCGGTGGCGCGGAAACGATGCCGTTATAGTGAACGTCGCCCAGCATCCAGCCCAGCAGCGTGGTCACCACGATGGAGACCAGCACCGCCGCATGAATATTGCGGGAAGCCAGGATGGCGATGATAAAGAAGCCCAGCACGCCCAGCAGCACGTTATGCGAGGTCAGGTGACCGATGCTCACCAGCGTATCCGGGTTCGCCACGATCACGCCGGCGTTTTTCAGCCCCATCATCCCGATAAACAGACCGATACCGCTGGTGATGCCTACGCGCAGGCTCACGGGAATGTTCGCAATCATCCAGTAACGCACGCGGAAAATGGTCAGCAGCAGCAGGCCAATCGCGCCCCAGAAGATGGCGCCCATACCCACCTGCCACGGCAGCCCCATCGCCTGAACCACCACGAAGGCAAAGAACGCATTCAGACCCATCGCCGGGGCCAGCGCGACCGGCAGGTTAGCGAACACCCCCATCAGAATGCTGCCGAGGGCCGCGATCAGACAGGTAGTCACGAAGACGGCGCTGGTATCCATGCCAGCAACGCCCAGAATTTGAGGGTTAACAAAAACGATATAGACCATCGTCAGGAAGGTGGTGAAACCGGCGATCACTTCGGTGCGTGCCGTCGTGCCGTGCTCGCGCAGTTTAAACACGCGCTCAAGCAGACCCTGACCAGATGTCTGGGTAGTGTGTTGTTGACTCATCATCAATTTCCGAACAAGGAGGGAAAATTCGTCGCTATCCTATACCAAAATGCGACAATAGTGGCGGTTACGTGATACTTTTTTCATTGAATTTGCTTATACGGCAACGATTGCGTTCCGGTGAACTGCCGTACGTAAACGTTAAACTGGTTAAAAGGGAAAGGCATGTCCGGAATTGAAGCGGTATTTTTCGACTGCGACGGTACGCTGGTCGACAGTGAGGTCATTTGTTCCCGCGCGTATGTGGCCATGTTCCAGGAATTTGGCATTACGCTGGAACTCGACGAGGTGTTTAAACGCTTTAAGGGCGTGAAGCTCTACGAGATCATCGACATCATTAACGAAGAACACGGCGTCGTCCTGGAGAAGGCGGCTCTGGAACCGGTGTACCGCGCCGAGGTTGCACGCCTGTTCGATTCGGAGCTGGAGGTGATTCCGGGCGCAAACGCGCTGCTGGATGCCATGACGGTGCCGATCTGCGTGGTCTCCAACGGACCGGTCAGCAAAATGCAGCACTCGCTCGGCAAGCTTGAGATGCTGCACCACTTCCCGGAAAAACTGTTCAGCGGCTACGATATCCAGCGCTGGAAGCCGGACCCGGCACTGATGTTCCATGCGGCAAAGGCGATGAACGTTAACGTAGAGCACTGCATTCTGGTGGATGACTCGTCTGCGGGCGCGCAGTCGGGGATTGATGCGGGAATGGAGGTGTTTTACTTCTGCGCCGACCCGCACAACAAGCCGATCGATCATCCAAAAGTCACGACCTTCACCGATCTGGCGCAGCTACCCGCGCAGTGGAAGGCGCGCGGGTGGAATATTACGCGTTAAGCCGCCCCTCCCGGCAGGGAGGGCGACAGGTTTATCTGAAGAGCTTTTGAACAAACTCAGCATACGCCGGACGCCAGACGTCCATTTCGTGGTTCAGACCGGGGTACATTTTATAGTCGAATTTGATGCCCTGCTTTTCCAGCTCCGCTTTCAGACCGGCGATATCTTTGCCGGTCACCGAATCGCGCTCTCCCACAACGACGGTGAAGTTATGCAGCTGCCGGTTAATGGCCTCAGGCTGCTTAAAGCGTGCGGCCACGCCTTCGTCAGGCACGGTTGTCGTGGTAACGCCGCTGAACGTTCCCAGCCAGCCGAAGCTCTCCAGATGATTCATCCCGGAGACCAGCGCCTGATAACCGCCCTGTGACAATCCCGCCAGTGCCCGGCCTGCCGCATCTTTACGCACGTTGAAGCGTGTATCCACCAGCGGAATAATCTCGCTCATCAGTTCACGGTCTGCGGCTTTCGCATTGAGCGGATAGAAAGACTTCCGTCGTTCTGCCGGTGGGAAGTTCTCGGGGATGGCCTCAGTGCTCTCCGTCTCGGTGTCGGGTACCACCACCAGCATCGGTTTGATTTTCCCTTCGGCCATCAGGTTATCCATGATTTGCGGCAGACGGCCCTGGTCGATGGCAGAGAGCCCGGTATCCCCAAAACCATGGTAGAAGTAGAGCACCGGTAAGGGTTCCCCTGTGCCGTTGTAGCCAGGGGGAGTCCATACATAGACGCGGCGCTCTGACTTGAGCGACGGCGAGTGCCAGGTCAAGGTCGTCAGATCGCCATGCGGTACAGGACGATCGTCGAGAATACTGCCCGGAACCAGAATAAGGCTGGTGTTCACCTGCCGCTGGGGTTTTTGATAGCGGCTTCCCGTGTCAACTGAACGGAAACCATCGATGTCGAAATAATATTCGTAGAGATTCGGGGCCATCGGCTCGCTTTTCCATGACCAGACGCCATTTTTCTCTTTCGTCATATCATGGGAAACCTGGCTTTCAGGCATTGACCCCGTCACCACGGAGACTCGCGTTGCGCCGGGTGCAAACAGGCGAAACGTAATGCTTTTATCCGCATTAACCTGGGTCACATAGTGGCTGACTGGGGTAGTCTGGTCAGGTGTGACCGGCAACGGTGCGGCAATCACGTCTGTTCCAGTACCGATCCCGATGCTGATGGCCATCGTCAGACACGCTAATGAATTTTTCATATACCATCCTTTGCTGTTTTTTCGTCTCACGTTAGCGCGTTTCGAACCTCAGGCAACGGATGAAGGGGAAAATTGTGATTACACTAGAAATAACAACGCCGGTGAGTACCGGCGTTGTTATCAGATGACAGGATTACTCTTTCGGATCTTTACCCGCCAGCAGCTTGTCCAGTTCGTCGCCGCCCACGTGACGGAAGTCCTGACCCTTCACGAAGTAGAAAATGTATTCGCAAATATTCTGGCAGCGGTCACCGATACGCTCGATAGAACGCGCGCAGAACAGGGCGGTCAGTACGCTTGGGATCGTACGGGAATCTTCCATCATGTAGGTCATCAGCTGGCGCACGATGCCTTCATACTCCTGATCGACCTTCTTGTCTTCACGGTAGATACGCACCGCTTCGTCCAGATCCATCCGCGCAAAGGCATCCAGCACGTCGTGCAGCATCTGCACGGTGTGGCGGCCCAGCGACTCGAGGCTCACCAGCAGCGGCTGATGCTGCTGCGAAAACTTCTCCAGCGCGGTGCGGCAGATTTTATCGGCGACGTCACCAATACGTTCCAGCTCGGCGATGGTTTTGATGATCGCCATCACCAGACGCAGGTCGCTCGCCGTCGGCTGACGTTTCGCGATAATGCGCACGCAGGCTTCGTCGATAGCCACTTCCATCATGTTGACGTTTTTATCGCCTTCAATGACGCGCTTCGCCAGCTCGCTGTCCTGGTTGTGCATCGCCGTAATCGCATCAGAAAGCTGCTGCTCGACCATGCCGCCCATGGTCATCACCTGGGTGCGAATGCTTTCCAGCTCTGCGTTGAACTGGCCGGAAATGTGTTTATTAAGATTGAGGTTGTCCATGGTTTCTCCACATGCACTAAGGCAAATCAACCGTAGCGGCCAGTAATATAATCTTCGGTTTGTTTCTTCGCGGGCTTAGTGAACAGATCGTCCGTGTTACTGAACTCAATCAATTCACCCAGGTACATAAACGCCGTGTGATCGGAGCAACGCGCAGCCTGCTGCATGTTGTGGGTCACGATAACCACGGTGTAATCCTGCTTCAGCTCGGTGATCAGTTCTTCAATACGACCGGTTGAAATCGGGTCCAGCGCTGAACACGGCTCATCCAGCAGCAACACTTCCGGGCGAATGGCAATACCGCGCGCAATGCACAGACGCTGCTGCTGACCACCGGAGAGAGAGTACCCGCTCTGGTGCAACTTATCTTTGGTTTCGTTCCATAATGCGGCCTTGGTCAAAGCCCACTGCACGCGCTCGTCCATATCGGCACGGGAGAGCTTTTCAAACAGGCGAACGCCAAAGGCGATGTTGTCATAAATGGACATCGGGAATGGCGTGGGTTTCTGGAACACCATCCCCACTTTCGCGCGTAGCAGGGCGATATCCTGAGCCTGGGTCAGAATGTTTTCACCGTCGAGGATGATTTCCCCTTCAGCACGCTGCTCCGGATAGAGCGAATACATTTTGTTAAAGGTACGCAGCAGCGTGGATTTCCCACAGCCGGACGGACCGATAAATGCCGTGACCTGGTTCTTCGCGATATCCAGGTTGATGTTCTTCAGGGCATGGAATTTGCCGTAGTAGAAGTTCAAATCACGAACCTGAATCTTACCCGGGGCAGTATCAACCATACTCATTGACTCATTTCCTCATTCGGCGCCGCGAGCTGCCGCGCCGTAAAAAATTAACCGTGTTTCTTCTTCGCGAAAATGACGCGCGCCAGAATGTTCAGCAACAGTACGCAAAGGGTAATGATCAGCACCCCGGCCCAGGCCAGCTGCTGCCATTCCGCGAAGGGGCTCATCGCAAATTTAAAGATCGTCACCGGCAGGTTGGCGATCGGCTGCATCATGTCCGTGCTCCAGAACTGGTTGGAGAGGGACGTAAACAGCAGCGGTGCCGTTTCACCCGCGATACGCGCCACCGCCAGCAGGATACCGGTCATGATCCCGGAGACCGACGCCTTCAGCGTAATCGCAGAGATCATCTTCCATTTTGGCGTACCCAGCGCGTAAGCCGCTTCACGCAGGCTGTCCGGCACCAGTTTTAGCATGTTCTCGGTGGTTCGAATCACAATCGGCACCTGCAGCAGCGCCAGCGCAATCACACCCGCCCAACCGGAGAAGTGTTCCATCTGCGCCACCACGACGGTGTAAACGAACAGACCCACGACGATAGACGGGGCTGACAGCAAAATGTCGTTAATGAAACGAATCACTTCCGCCAGCAAGGATTTACGACCGTATTCTGCCAGGTAGATGCCCGCCATGATGCCCAGCGGCGTGCCGAAGACCGTGGCCCAGAGGATCAGCAATCCGCTGCCCGCCAGGGCATTCGCCAGGCCACCACCCGCCGTGTTCGGCGGCGGCGTCATTTCGGTGAACAGCGAGAGTGACATTCCGTCAATCCCGCGAACGACCGTTGAGAAGAGGATCCAGACAAGCCAGAACAGACCGAATGCCATCGTCGCCATAGAGAGCGTCAGGGCAATGCGGTTTTTCATGCGGCGTCTGGCCTGCATTTTGCGGCGGGATTCCGCCAGTTCAGCAGTAGCTTGCATTTCGAGAGTGGCCATTAGCGTGCTCCCTCATTTTTAGCGAGACGCATAATCATCAGCTTGGAAATCGCCAGAACAATGAAGGTAATAACGAACAGAATCAGACCCAGCTCCATCAGCGCCGCAACGTGCAGACCCGATTCCGCTTCCGCAAACTCATTCGCCAGCGCAGAGGTAATACTGTTGCCCGGCATGTAGAGCGACGCGCTGTCGAGCTGGTAGGTGTTACCGATGATAAAGGTAACCGCCATGGTTTCACCCAGCGCACGACCTAAGCCCAGCATCACGCCCCCGATCACCCCATTTTTGGTGAACGGAAGGACAATGCGCCAGATCACTTCCCAGGTGGTGCAGCCGATGCCGTAGGCCGACTCTTTCATCATCACCGGCGTTTGTTCGAACACATCGCGCATCACCGCCGCAATGTACGGAATAATCATGATGGCGAGGATCACACCCGCCGCCAGAATGCCGATACCGAAAGCCGGGCCAGAGAACAGGGCCCCCACAAACGGAATGGCAGAGAGGACGTTACCCACCGGTTCCTGGAAGTACGTGGCGAACAGCGGCGCAAAGATAAACAGCCCCCACATGCCGTAGACGATACTTGGGATGGCCGCCAGCAGTTCGATGGCGATACCCAATGGGCGACGCAGCCAGCCCGGCGCCAGCTCCGTCAGGAACAAGGCGATACCGAAACTTACCGGAACCGCAATCAGCAGGGCGATGAACGAGGTCACCAGCGTGCCGTAAATCGGCACCAGTGCACCGTAGATGTCGTTCGGCGCATCCCACTCTTTACTCCACAGGAAGGAGAAACCGAATTTCTGGATGCTCGGCCAGGAGGAGAAAATCAGAGACACGATAATGCCGCCCAGCAGCAATAGCACAATCAGCGCAGCCAGTTTGACCAGCGCGCTGAAAATCATGTCACCTTTTTTACCCGGAGGGTTAAATGCAGGCTTGGTTGCAGCCATAAATTACTCTTCTGTTTGAGACGTTTTTACGAATATGCCCGGTGGCGCTGACGCTTACCGGGCCTACAGAGTAAACCGTAGGGCGGGTAAGCGCAGCGCCACCCGCCATCTTCGTTAAATATATCCTGTTAGTACAGCGCTTTACCGCTGCTGTCTTTCACGTTGGTTTTCCATGCAGCGCGAATCTGCTCAACCACGTTGTCTGGCAGGGTGGCGTAATCCAGAGCGTTAGCCTGTTTGCCGCCGTTTTTGTATGCCCAGTCGAAGAACTTCAGCACTTCAGCGCCCTGTTCAGGTTTCTTCTGCTCTTTGTGCACCAGGATGAAGGTGGTAGAGGTGATTGGCCACGCCCCTTCGCCCTTCTGGTTAGTCAGATCCTGCGCGAAGGATTTGCTCCAGTCAGCGCCTTTGGCGGCGTTAGCAAAGTTCTCTTCGGTCGGGCTAACCGGTTTGCCGTCGGCAGACACCAGTTTGGTGTAGGACAGGTTGTTCTGCTTCGCGTACGCATACTCTACGTAGCCGATGGAGCCAGGCAGACGCTGTACGAACGCGGCGATACCGTCATTACCTTTACCGCCCAGACCGGTAGGCCAGTTAACGGTAGAGCCGGAGCCGACTTTAGATTTCCACTCTTCGTTCACTTTCGCCAGGTAGCTGGTGAACACGAAAGAGGTACCAGAACCATCCGCGCGGCGAACCACGGCGATGTTCTGAGAAGGCAGCTTCAGGCCTGGGTTGAGTTTGGCGATCGCTTCGTCATCCCATTTTTTGATTTTGCCCAGGTAGATGTCACCCAGGGTTTTGCCGTCCAGCACCAGCTCACCCGACTTCACGCCCGGCAGGTTGATCGCCAGAACCACGCCACCGATCACGGTAGGGAACTGGAACAGGCCTTCCTGAGCCAGTTTGTCATCAGACAGCGGAGCATCTGATGCGCCGAAATCAACCGTGTTCGCGGTAATTTGTTTTACGCCACCGGAGGAGCCGATACCCTGATAGTTAACCTTGTTACCGGTTTCTTTCTGGTAGGTATCCGCCCATTTGGCATACACCGGCGCAGGGAAGGTTGCACCAGCGCCAGTCAGGCTTGCTTCTGCAAATACAGAGAACGCGCTCAGAGATAAGGTCGCGGCGACAACAGTTGCGACAGTGGTACGCATAACTTTCATAATGTCTCCTGCAAGATTTTCGTAAATCGTTGTTTAGTGGCTACGATGAGCAAAATAGGACAAACAGGTGACAGATAAATGTACGAATTATGACAGTTTTATGACAATGCAGGTGCTAAAAATAAGTCACTGATAATAAATGATATTCATTTAGGGTGGCGTCATAGAATTGTCATACAGAAAGGGATAAGCCTGGTACAAAAGGGGGAAAATGACAACGGCTGTCATAAACAGCCGTCGGGTGATTAATGTTCAATTTCCAGCGTGACCGTCGCGTACGCTTCAAACGTTCCAGGTTTTGGCTGAGCCCCCGTTGCGCTTGCAGGCGCAGCGGAAAAGGTAAGCGAATTGTTTTCGGCGCCGTTGTTGTTTTCGCCCCTATCCATGTCCATCCTGCCGCCGTTGACGCTGACCTGACGATCCCACTTGTCGTATACCACAATGCCTACATCATCATTGCCGTTGACTTTCATCATCGTGGCATCGGCGTCAACAGGGTCTCCATGGAAAGTGGAGTAGACAATATTCTCATCCAGCATGCCTGTGCACTGTACCTGAATCGTCTTTTTTACCTTGTGACTCGTCACGGCGGTGCCTTTGGTAGCGGAAAATTCCGGGGCCGGGATTTTGCCAAAATCTATCTCAAGCGTCTGCCCGGGCGCTATCTCGCAGTTTTGCGGCACGACGATATCGCCAGCGATTTTGATCTCTGCCATTTTTTCGGTGCTGGAGGTCGAGGAGGCCGCATCCAGCCCTCCATAAAGATCGGCGACTATCGTACCTGGCACACTCACCCGGCCAATAAACGGCTTGTTAATTAAGAATGATATTTTTATTTGTGAACCGGTATTGAGTGTTGGTTCGCTCCCTTCCTCGCCAGGCGCATAACAATAGGAGCTATGAGACATTACGTTTGGTTCTGCGCTGAAAGGTACCGGTATATATTCTCTGCCAAGCACAAGTATCGACGTGGCGATGCTGAGGTTGTTATTAAGGGTAAAATAGGTATACCCGTTCTTTACCACATCTTCACTTAACGGCGATCGTGCGGTGTAGTAGATTTGGCGAAAGCCCGTAGAGTAATGCGTAAGACAGTTGCATTGCGCTTTGTAACTCGTAGATGAACTGAGCGTTTCCAGATCCCTGATCTCTGTACCTGCTTTATTTTTATCCGCCGGGATCGACTGCCCGTTCAGATTAAGGTTATAGATATAAGCGCCACCTTCGGAGTGACAAATCCCGTCGCCCGTGGTGTACGCTTTGCATACCGGCGTCATAAATATTATCAACGCGCTTAAAAACAGAGGTGTCCTGAATTTCATCTTATTTCCCTATTGGCATAATGCCGATATTTGTATCAGTTCAACGCCTTCTGGCGGGGTAAAATGGTAGTTAACCGGGCAGGTCATCGTGTTATCTGCGCCCCACTTCAGGACAAACGCCCCCTCTTCCGGCATGCCGGACAGATAAAGCTCGCCATTTTCACCCACAATGCCGGTTACGCTGCCGTGGGGTAAATCAGCCGAGGCCATTGCGCCAAACGGCACCGGTTTGCCACTCTTCTGCCGCACATTGAACAGGACGCGATAGCCCACGTGAGTGACAAACTCCGCCCGTACCACCGCGCCGCGCGTCGGGATAACGCTGAGGATACTGTTGTCGATTTCGACGTTGGCCTTCGCAAAGTAATCGCTGTCGATCTCCACTCTGTTTTCATCGTAGGCATTGAGCTGCGTCTGTACCGTATAGCCGCGCCAGTCCGTCGCCTTACCCGTACCATTCTCCAGCGCCAGGCCGGAAGCTCCCGGGGCTTTAACCAGCGCGACGGTTTCCCCCAGCTCCTGAGAGAAAGTTATGCCATCGCTGTGGGCCAGAATCCCGCCCTTCATTCCATAGTTGAGGCGCTGGTTGTCCTGGGTATAGTCGTAACTGGCGTTTACCGAACCATATGTGCCGTCATAGCCCACCCCAGCGTTGTTGTTGTAATCTTCGTTATCCGCATCGTAAGACTGCTGAACGTTCCAGGAGAGGTTGTGCGCATCCAGCGCGTTACCGCTCAGCCCCACCTGGTGCATCCCTTTTCCATGGTTGTTTTGGGTGTACCCATAGTTGACGTAGCTATCATGCAGCCAGCCTGACAACGGTATGGAGAGAGAGAGCATAAAAATCTGTTCGCTGCCCTGGCTGTCGCTGATGTCAGTGTCGGTGCTATTTTGGGCCGAGGTGAGTGAATCGGTGTAGTTCCAGGAGACGTTCCAGGAAATAGAGCGCCAGCTATTGCTGTAGCCCAGCTGCACCAGCCGCTCGACTTCATTCGTCTTCCAGTACTGCTGGCGGCTAAGGGTAAGATAAATATTTCCCATCCCGTCGCCAAAGGTCTGCGTCCATGTTCCCTCCAGACGGCTACGGCGGTTACCTGTCGTCCAGAAGTCGCTCTCGTTATTTTGCCGGGACGCCCATTCGTTCAGGGTGTAGTAGCCCTCTGTGGAGTAGCGGTAGCCCACCAGCCGAAACGTTGTGTTAGTTTCATCAAAACGTTTGGAATAGAGAAAACGGTAAGATTGCCCGCTTTCGTCATCGTCCTCAAACCGCGCGCGGGCATGCGTTACGTCCAGCGAAATGGCGCCCAGCGAACCCATATCTTTCCCCACGCCAAGCGCGGCGGAGGTGTAATCGCTGGTTCCCTGCACGCCCCCGTAGAGGGTAATACCCGCAGGAAAACCGTGTAACACCTGCGCCTGAAAAACGGTCGGCTGAAAATCGTTTTGATCGCGCAGTTCACCCGCGCTGATATCGACATCGGTTTGATCTTCACGCTTCAGGATCGCCAGTGAGGCGTAAGGCTGGGTAAAATGTTGCTCGCTGCCATCCTCTTCTTTGATGGTAACATCCAGATCGCCACCCGAATTGGTAGTGTTTAAATCCTTGAGCGCAAACGCTCCCTGCGGTACGGCAGACTGGTAAATGATGTAACCGTTTTGCCGCACAATCACGGTCGCATTGCTTTTCGCCACGCCGCGAACCACTGGCGCAAACCCCGTCAGGCTCGAAGGCAGCATGTCATCATCCGTGTAGAGACGCATACCACGCAGTTGCGTGCTGTCAAACACGTCGCTTGCGGTCCACGTATCCCCCAGCATGATTTGGCTGCGTAACGCGGCGATATCGCGCTGTAAATAGGTATTGATCGAATGATACGAAGACTCGCCATCGGTCACGTTTAGCGTACTGTAGTTACGTAAACGCCATGCCCCCAGGTTGGCACCGTTGCGCAGGTTCAGATAATAAAAATCGTCGTTAACATCCTCGTTCGAATGCACCGTGCTGGAGCCGGAAAAATCGTAGTTCACCATAAGCGCATTGATGCCCTCATCCCAGCGTGAGGGACTGATATAGCCGCGCGCCGATACATCAATATAGATTTGCGGCAACGTGACGTTAAGCTGGAGTTTATCCGTATCAAACGTCCAGCTTGAGCCGGGAACGAGCGGCGCGGGGTTCAGACAGGCTTTGTCATCTATGTCGTTAAGGGCCTTGATAGCCGCCACTTTTACCCCAAGCTCAGCGAGCACGGTCTTGACGTCTGAGAAGCAAGGATGAAGGTTGCTGGTGGCAGTATCTTCGACAAAGGTCACCTCCCGGCGGTCAACATATTCGCCGTTAACATGAATACTGACCTTATAGTTCCCGGCAGGTAGATTGTTCGCGCGGTTAAACTGGTGGATATCAACGTCCACAGGATGATCGATTTCAAGCAACGCAGGGTTAAACATATCCCTCGCTGCCGTCTCGGCGGATAAACCAAGCACCACCCCGGAAGCAAACGCGATGAAAATACGGGAACACTCCATAAATAAACCATCCTTTGCTTAAAGCGCTGCTTTTAAATCCTGGCTAATCGCACCGAAATCATTCACATACCGCCACACCAGCGCATGGCCATTCACGCCTTCCGGTAAGGGTAAACGCAGGGTTTCAAAGGGATGGACGATATTGAGTGGCACATCTTTGCCGTCCACTGTCACATTCATAACGTTGATATTTAGCGGCGTGGGATTTTCAACTACCAACTGCCGATTTTCTCTGTGCCACTTCACCTGCGTAGCGGCGTGCTCCGGGGTGATGTTCAACGAGGCCGGACGCCAGAACAGCTTGATACGCGTCTTAATGGCGATTTCCATCGCGTTCGGCTTATTGCTCGCCGGGGGAATATTTTTGATGTTCAGCCAGAACACCGACTCCCGATCCTGCGGTAAATTGCCCTCGGTTTTCATAATGCGCAGAATTTTTTCCTGCCCAGCCTCCAGACGAGATACCGGTGGAATGACGGTAAACGGTGGTTTTTTCGCGGTTCCTGTATTATTGAAGGGGTCAACCCATGTTTGAATAAGATAAGGGATAGCCGCTTCGTTATTTTTGACAGTAATGGTTGTGTCGGATTTATCACTCAAATAAATCACTCGTGTGCCACCAATAACCACACCTGCCGATGCCAGTGTAGAAATACCCGTAAGACAACACGCTATTAATACATTCACTATACGCCCTGGCATAATCCAATGTCCTTATATATAAAGGAGCCTGTTAATAAGTTCTTAACAGGCTCCGAATCCATAATCGCTGATTATTTCAGATATTCAATAGTAAACTGAGAGTCAGCATTCGCAGTACCCGGCGTCACTGTTGCCAGAGTCTGGACGAATTTCGCTTTGAATCCCATATCCGCTTTACCATCAGCAATGGCAACGTATTTAGAATTGTTATACAAAGGGATCGCGGTATCATCGCTCAGGTTGAACAGTTTAATCGCCACGCCCGTCGCGGCAATGGCGTCGCCGCTGCCAGTGAACTCGCCGTCCGTACCGTCTTCGTTCACCGGCGTACCGATTGAGAGATAACCTTTACCGATGGTATCTTTATCTTCCGTCCCGTCAAAGCGTACTGCCGCCTGAGTATAGGTTGCCGGGCAGCCTTCCAGACGGATGTGGAAATCTTTAACAGACGCGGTGGAATCAATACCTGCGAAAGTAGTGGCTGCCACACGACCAATATTAACAGTCTGGTTGCTGGTATCAGTCGTGACTGTACAGGTAGAATCAATCACCTCGCCACGGAAATGAACAGTACCGTCAGCCGCTAATGTCGCACCTGAAAACAGGGCGGAAGATAAAACCAGCGAAGTGGCTATAACGTTTAATTTCATGAAACTCTCCATAATTTATATTATTTGTATGCGTTTCATTTACACATTCAAATAAAACACACCATCCTTTAAAGCGTGGCGATAGTACAATTCATTCCTGCCCTATGACAAACACGTTTTCTCTCATGAAATATCTTTAAAATAAAATAATAAAAACGAAAAATAAAAAACCCCTTACAAATAAGAATAAAAAATAATTAAAAAATGCTATTGATGTCTCTTTTCTGTTTTTTTGAGAATTTATCAATATCTTTTCTTTGCCACCGCTAAATAAGATTATTTTTTAAGCAGAAATCGGCGAGACAATCAGATGACGCAATAATGTAAGGAAACATGAAAAAAGAAACAGGCTGCGATAAAAAGAAGTAATCGCTGAGGGGAGGACTATGAGGCTGCCAGAATACTGGCAGCCTCGGGTAGGCTGGAGATTATTCTACTGTAACGGACTTCGCCAGGTTACGCGGCTGGTCAACGTCGGTGCCTTTGATCAGCGCCACGTGATAGGCCAGCAGCTGCAGCGGAACGGTGTAGAAGATCGGCGCAATCACCTCTTCCACATGCGGCATCTCGATGATGTGCATGTTGTCGCTGCTGGCGAAACCGGCATCTTTATCAGCAAAGACGTACAACACGCCGCCACGGGCGCGGACTTCTTCGATGTTGGACTTCAGTTTTTCCAGCAGTTCGTTGTTCGGTGCCACGACGATAACCGGCATATCCGCGTCAATCAGCGCCAACGGACCGTGTTTCAGCTCGCCTGCCGCATAGGCTTCAGCGTGAATGTAAGAGATCTCTTTCAGCTTCAGCGCGCCTTCCAGCGCAATCGGATACTGATCGCCACGGCCCAGGAACAGGGCGTGATGTTTGTCAGAGAAATCTTCCGCCAGAGCTTCAATGCGTTTGTCCTGGGAGAGCATCTGCTCAATACGGCTCGGCAGCGCCTGCAGACCGTGAACGATGTCATGCTCAACAGAGGCATCTTCACCTTTCAGACGCGCCAGTTTCGCCACCAGCATCAGCAGAACCGTCAGCTGAGTGGTAAACGCCTTGGTGGAGGCCACGCCGATTTCGGTACCCGCTTTGGTCATCAGCGCCAGATCGGATTCACGCACCAGCGATGAGCCCGGGACGTTACAGATGGCCAGAGAACCCAGATAACCCAGCTCTTTAGAGAGACGCAGCGCCGCCAGGGTATCTGCCGTTTCACCTGACTGGGAAAGGGTGATCATCAGGCTGTTACGACGCACGGCAGATTTGCGATAGCGGAACTCAGACGCAATTTCTACGTCGCACGGCACGCCCGCCAGAGATTCAAACCAGTAGCGAGAGACCATACCGGAGTTGTAGGAGGTGCCGCAGGCCACGATCTGAATATGCTCAACCTTGCTGAGCAGTTCGTTCGCGTTTGCGCCCAGCTCGCTCAGATCCACTTCACCATGGCTGATGCGCCCGGTCAGGGTGTTTTTGATGGCGTTTGGCTGCTCGTAAATCTCTTTCTGCATGTAGTGACGGTAAGCGCCTTTGTCGCCCGCGTCGTACTGCAGATTCGATTCGATCTCCTGACGTTTCACCTGCTCGCCTTTGGTATCGAACACGGTCACGCTACGGCGAGTCACTTCGGCGATATCCCCCTCTTCGAGGAAGATAAAGCGACGGGTGACCGGCAGAAGTGCCAGCTGATCGGAAGCAATAAAGTTTTCACCCATGCCCAGACCGATAACCATCGGGCTACCGGAACGCGCGGCCAGCAGCGTGGACGGGTCGCGGGAATCCATGATCACCGTACCGTACGCACCGCGCAGCTGAGGAATAGCACGCAGCACCGCATCACGCAGCGTACCGCCCTGCTCAAGTTCCCAGTGCACCAGGTGAGCAATCACTTCGGTGTCAGTTTCAGAGACGAAGGTGTAGCCGCGCGCTTTCAGTGCTTCACGCAGCGGTTCGTGGTTTTCGATAATGCCATTGTGCACGACCACGATGTGTTCAGACACATGCGGGTGCGCGTTGCCTTCAGACGGTTCGCCGTGCGTCGCCCAGCGGGTGTGCGCAATACCGGTTCCCCCGTGCAGCGGATGTTCTTCCGCGGCCTGGGCCAGCATCTGCACTTTACCGAGACGGCGCAGACGGGTCATATGACCTTCTGCATCGACAACAGCCAGACCGGCAGAGTCGTAACCACGGTATTCCAGACGACGTAAACCTTCGAGAAGGATTTCAGCAATATCACGCTGCGCAACTGCGCCAACAATTCCACACATAATTTTAGATTCCGAATTTAGGCATAATGCCTGCGTTGTCGCTGACCTGTATTTGCCCTTTCCGGGCGCCCCGAGCCTTGTAGAGAGTGGGGTTATTTTTATGGGTACTGCTTGTGGGGGGAGATATATGTTTATCTCCTCACCCGGGTTTGCCTGATGACGGCTACGCCTTATCAGGCCTACTCAATCGTAGGGCGGGTAAGCATAGCGCCACCCGCCTTGTTGTTACTTCTTCTTCACAGGACGTTTCCAGCCCTGCTTGTGCACCTGCGGCACACGGCTTAATACCAGTTCGTTATCGGCGATATCGCGCGTAACGGTTGTCCCGGCGGCAATCGTTACGCCGTTACCCACGGTAACAGGTGCCACCAGCTGGGTGTCGGAACCGACAAACACATCATCACCGATGATGGTTTTAAACTTATTGGCGCCGTCATAGTTACAGGTGATTGTGCCTGCGCCAATGTTGACGTTGTCACCAATTTCCGCGTCGCCCAGATAGGTTAAATGACCGGCTTTTGAGCCTTTACCCAGACGCGCTTTTTTCATCTCAACGAAGTTTCCAACATGTGAGCCTTCCAGCAGCTCAGCGCCCGGGCGCAAACGCGCAAACGGGCCTATGGTACAGGCCACATCCAGACGGGCATCTTCCACCACGCTGTACGGGCTGATTTCACAGTCGTCACCAATGACGCTGTTTTTGATCACGCAGCCAGCGCCAATTTTGACGCGGTTGCCCAGCGTCACGTTACCCTCGAGGAT
This sequence comes from Enterobacter cloacae complex sp. 2021EL-01169, assembly GCF_020733125.1. NCBI lineage: Bacteria > Pseudomonadati > Pseudomonadota > Gammaproteobacteria > Enterobacterales > Enterobacteriaceae > Enterobacter > Enterobacter cloacae complex sp. 2021EL-01169. The sequence continues at coordinate 27,109 of NZ_JAJFTC010000006.1, read as the reverse complement.
GACGTTAGTATCAATTTCAACGTCGCGCCCGTGAGATAACGTGCCACGCAGATCGAAACGCGCCGGATCGCGCAGCATCACGCCAGCCAGAAGGAGTCTCTCGGCCTGTTCGGACTGATAAACGCGCTCAAGACGGGAGAGTTGAAGACGGTTGTTCACCCCTTCGGTTTCGCTGATGCGCGCCGGATGGACCGCCGCAATCTCGCGCCCTTCCAGGTATGCCATAGCAATAATGTCGGTGATGTAGTATTCACCCTGGGCGTTATTGTTATTGAGCTTCGACAGCCAGCGCTTCATATCCGCACCATTGGCAATCAGGATACCGGTGTTGATCTCCTGAATCTGACGCTGCGCCTCGCTGGCATCTTTATGCTCAACAATACCCGTAACGTTGCCGTTTTCACGGGTGATACGGCCATAACCGGTTGGATCGTCCAGCACGACGGTTAATAAACCGATGCCGCCCTGCGGTTTGGCTTCACGCAGGCGAGTCAGCGTTTCAACGGAGATCAGCGGGACATCGCCGTAGAGCATCAAAATGTCTTCGTCATCCGCAAAGAAGGGCGCTGCCTGCTGCATGGCATGGCCTGTACCCAACTGCTCGGCCTGAAGCACCCAGTTGAGCTTGTCGTCGCTCAGCGTCTTTTTAAGCAGATCGCCGCCGTGGCCGTAGACCAGGTGGACCTGACTGGCGCCCAATTCATTCGCTGCATCAATGACGTGCTGCACCATTGGCTTTCCTGCAAGCGTGTGAAGCACTTTAGGCAGATCGGAATACATGCGGGTCCCTTTGCCTGCGGCAAGGATCACCACGCTCATCGCACTGTTTGACATACGCATCCTGACGGTAGTTTGAGTGAGAAGTAAAAACGTTTGATGCTTAAAATTCTACATCTTTTTCATCATGAATTAAGGCCGAAAAAAAAAGCCAGCCTGGTATCCAGACTGGCTTTTGTGCTTTTCAAGCCGGTGTTACATCGCTTTTTTGGTCAACTCGATAACGCGCAGTTTCGCGATCGCTTTGGCCAGCTCCGCAGACGCCTGAGCGTAATCCACGTCGCCATGAGAGCTGCTAATGTGCTCTTCAGCCTTACGCTTCGACTCCAGGGCTCGCGCTTCGTCGAGATCCTGGCCACGAATAGCGGTATCGGCCAGAACGGTCACACTACCAGGCTGCACTTCAAGAATGCCGCCGGACAGATAGATAAACTCTTCGTGACCGAACTGTTTAACGATGCGGATCATACCAGGCTTAATGGCGGTGAGCAGCGGTGCGTGACCCGGGAAAATACCCAGCTCACCTTCACTACCCGTTACCTGGATTTTCTCGACCAGACCAGAGAACATTTGTTGCTCTGCGCTGACGACGTCCAGGTGGTAAGTCATTGCCATATCACCCTCCGATTAAGGCGTTAAAGTTTTTTGGCTTTTTCCACAGCTTCTTCGATGGAACCAACCATGTAGAACGCCTGCTCTGGCAGGTGATCGTATTCGCCTTCCATGATGCCTTTAAAGCCACGGATGGTGTCTTTCAGGGAAACGTATTTACCCGGAGAACCGGTGAATACTTCCGCAACGAAGAACGGCTGGGACAGGAAGCGCTGGATCTTACGCGCACGTGCTACAACCAGTTTGTCTTCTTCAGACAGTTCATCCATACCCAGGATGGCGATGATGTCTTTCAGTTCCTGGTAACGCTGCAGCAGGGACTGTACGCCACGCGCGGTGTCGTAGTGTTCCTGACCAACAACCAGTGGATCCAGCTGACGGCTGGTGGAGTCCAGCGGGTCAACGGCTGGGTAGATACCCAGAGACGCGATCTGACGGCTCAGTACCACGGTTGCATCTAAGTGCGCAAAGGTGGTGGCTGGAGATGGGTCAGTCAAGTCATCCGCAGGTACGTATACCGCCTGAACGGAGGTGATAGAACCGGTTTTGGTAGAGGTGATACGTTCCTGAAGAACACCCATCTCTTCCGCCAGCGTTGGCTGATAACCTACCGCTGAAGGCATACGACCCAGCAGTGCAGATACTTCAGTACCGGCCAGGGTGTAACGATAGATGTTATCAACGAACAGCAGAACGTCACGGCCTTCGTCACGGAACTTCTCAGCCATCGTCAGGCCGGTCAGCGCAACGCGCAGACGGTTTCCAGGTGGCTCGTTCATCTGGCCGTAAACCAGGGATACTTTGTCCAGAACGTTGGAGTCGGTCATTTCGTGGTAGAAGTCGTTACCCTCACGAGTACGTTCACCTACGCCCGCAAATACGGAGTAACCGGAGTGCTCGATCGCGATGTTACGGATCAGCTCCATCATGTTTACGGTTTTACCTACACCCGCACCACCGAACAGACCCACTTTACCGCCCTTCGCAAACGGACACATCAGGTCGATAACTTTGATACCGGTTTCCAGCAGTTCCTGAGAGCTGGACAGCTCTTCGTAGGAAGGTGCCGCGCGGTGGATAGCCCAACGCTCTTCTTCACCGATGTCGCCTTTCATGTCGATTGGCTGACCCAATACGTTCATGATACGACCCAGTGTTGCTTTACCTACCGGGACTTCGATCGGGTGCTCAAGGTCTTTTACTTCCAGACCACGACGCAGACCGTCGGAAGAACCCATCGCGATGGTACGCACGATACCGCCGCCGAGCTGCTGCTGAACTTCCAGCACCAGGCTCTCGTTACCATTCTGTACCTCAAGCGCGTCGTACACGCGTGGTACGGCGTCCTGAGGGAACTCGACGTCCACCACGGCGCCGATTACCTGGACAATCTTTCCAGTAGCCATCTTGAATCCTCTACGTAATTCGTAAACCTGGTTAAACCGCGGCGGCCCCCGAGACGATCTCGGTGAGTTCCTGAGTAATGCTGGCCTGACGAGCTTTGTTGTAAACCAACTGCAGCTCTTTAATCAGGCTGCCGCCATTATCGGTCGCGGCTTTCATCGCCACCATTCGTGCGGCCTGCTCGCTGGCCAGGTTTTCTACAACGCCCTGATAAACCTGAGATTCAACGTAACGACGCAGCAGGGTATCCAGCAGCGGTTTCGGATCGGGTTCATACAGGTAATCCCAGGCTTTTTGCTTCAGCTCGTCATCTTCTGATGCCGGTAACGGCAGCATCTGAGTGAGCGTTGGAACCTGAGACATAGTGTTAATGAATTTGTTGCTGACAACGTACAGTCTGTCCAGACGGCCTTCATCATAGGCCTGCAACATCACTTTAACCGGGCCGATCAGTTCGGACAGGGACGGGTTATCACCCATACCGGTCACCTGAGCGACAATGTTGCCACCAACGGAGTTAAAGAAAGAGACGCCTTTAGAGCCGATCATTGCGATATCGCACTGAACGCCTTTTTCAGACCATGCTTTCATATCCGCCAGCAGTTTTTTGAACAGGTTAATGTTCAAGCCGCCACACAGACCACGGTCGGTCGACACCACCAGGTAGCCCACGCGCTTAACGTCGCGTTCTTCCAGGTAAGGGTGCTTATATTCCAGATTACCGTTTGCAAGGTGACCAATCACTTTGCGCATGGTTTCTGCATAAGGACGGCTGGCCGCCATGCGATCCTGCGATTTACGCATTTTGGAAGCGGCGACCATCTCCATCGCTTTAGTGATCTTTTGCGTGTTCTGGACGCTTGCGATCTTACTACGTATCTCTTTTGCGCCGGCCATGAGCTTCTCCTCAATGCCAGGCGGCTTGTCCTGAGACAAGCCGCCGGACGATTACCAGGATTGGGTTGCTTTGAAGGAATCGAGGATAGCTTTCAGCTTGCCTTCGATTTCGTCGTTATAGCCACCGGTCTGGTTGATCTCTTGCATCAGCGGAGCGTGATCACGGTCGACGTAAGCCAGCAGAGCGGCTTCGAAGCTACCGATTTTCGCCAGTTCCACATCTTCGAGGTAACCGCGTTCAGCCGCGAACAGTACCAGGCCCTGCTGAGCAACAGACATTGGTGCGTACTGTTTCTGCTTCAGCAGTTCGGTCACTTTCTGACCGTGGCTCAGCTGTTTACGGGTTGCTTCGTCCAGATCGGATGCGAACTGAGAGAACGCAGCCAGTTCGCGATACTGTGCCAGCGCGGTACGGATACCACCGGACAGTTTCTTGATGATCTTGGTCTGAGCAGCACCACCAACACGGGATACGGAGATACCCGGGTTAACCGCCGGACGAATACCGGAGTTAAACAGGTTGGTTTCCAGGAAGATCTGACCATCGGTAATGGAGATTACGTTGGTCGGAACGAACGCAGAAACGTCACCCGCCTGGGTTTCAATGATCGGCAGCGCGGTCAGAGAGCCCGTTTTACCCTTCACTTCACCTTTGGTGAAGTTCTCGACGTATTCCGCGTTAACGCGGGAAGCACGCTCCAGCAGACGAGAGTGGAGGTAGAATACGTCGCCAGGGAACGCTTCACGTCCAGGTGGACGACGGAGCAGCAGGGAAACCTGACGATAAGCAACAGCCTGTTTAGATAGGTCATCGTATACGATCAGCGCATCTTCACCGCGGTCACGGAAGTATTCGCCCATTGCGCAACCGGCGTATGGTGCCAGGTATTGCAGTGCAGCAGATTCAGAAGCGGTCGCCACAACAACAATGGTGTTAGACAGCGCGCCGTGCTCTTCCAGTTTACGAACCACGTTAGAAATGGTGGACGCTTTCTGGCCGATAGCCACGTACACACATTTGATGCCGGAATCACGCTGGTTGATGATGGCGTCGATTGCCATCGCGGTTTTACCGGTCTGACGGTCACCGATGATCAGTTCACGCTGACCACGACCGATTGGGATCATGGCGTCAACGGACTTATAACCTGTCTGAACAGGCTGATCTACGGACTGACGGTCGATAACGCCTGGTGCGATAACTTCGATTGGGGAGAAGCCATCGTGCTCAACCGGACCTTTACCGTCGATTGGCGCACCCAGGGTGTTAACAACGCGACCCAGCAGGCCACGGCCAACCGGTACTTCCAGAATACGGCCAGTACACTTAACCTTCATGCCTTCGGCGAGGTCAGCGTATGGACCCATCACAACTGCACCAACGGAGTCGCGCTCCAGGTTCAGTGCGATAGCGTAACGGTTACCCGGCAGGGAAATCATCTCACCCTGCATACAATCGGCCAGGCCGTGGATGCGGATAACACCGTCACTTACAGAAACAATAGTACCTTCGTTGTGAGCTTCACTCACAACATTGAACTGAGCAATGCGCTGCTTGATCAGTTCGCTGATTTCGGTGGAATTCAGTTGCATGCTCCAGTCCCCTTAAGACTGCAAGACGTCTGCAAGGCGCTCAAGACGGCCGCGTACGCTGCCATCAATGACCATATCACCCGAGCGGATGATTACGCCTGCCATTACAGACTTATCGATTTTGCAATTCAGCTTAACTTTGCGTGACAGACGTTTTTCCATCGCGGCGGTAATTTTCGCAAGCTGTTCGTCACTCAGTTCAGTCGCAGAAGTCACTTCGACTTCAGCGGTAGCTTCACTAAGGGCACGTAAGTGCTCAAACTGCTCGAGAACATCCGGGAGCACACGGAGACGACCATTCTCTGCCATCACCTTAATCAGGTTCTGGCCGTTGGCATCCAGTTGCTCTCCGCACACGGCGATAAACGACGCGGCGAGGGTTTCAGGTGCTAACGCACCGGAAAGCAACTCGGCCATTTGTTCGTTTTTCGTCACCTCAGCGGCAAACGCCAGCATATTCTGCCAGCGATCGACATTTTGGTGTTCGATAGCAAAGTCAAAAGCTGCTTTGGCGTAGGGGCGAGCTACCGTAACAAATTCAGACATCAGCCCCTCCCTCCTTACAGTTCAGCGACAAGTTTGTCCACGATGTCGCTGTTAGCAGCTTCATCCACGGAACGTTCGATGATCTTCTCGGCGCCAGCAACAGCCAGAATCGCAACCTGCTTACGCAGTTCTTCACGAGCACGTTTACGCTCAGCTTCAATTTCAGCCTGAGCCTGTGTCACGATCTTAGTACGTTCCTGTTCTGCTTCAGCTTTCGCTTCGTCCAGGATCTGCGAACGGCGTTTGTTAGCCTGTTCGATGATAACCTGAGCTTCCGCTTTCGCTTTTTTCAGCTGGTCTGTCGCGTTGGCCTGTGCAAGGTCCAAATCTTTCTTAGCGCGTTCTGCAGAAGCCAGACCGTCAGCAATTTCTTTCTGACGTTTTTCGATGGCTGCCATTAAAGGCGGCCATACATACTTCATGCAGAACCAGACAAAGAGAATAAACGCGATGGCCTGGCCGAGGATTGTTGCGTTCATGTTCACAGCACAATACCTCTTTAATATCTGTGGCTTAGGGTTTTAAAACTACTACTACGCGACAGCAAACATCACGTACAGACCCAGACCTACAGCGATCATTGGGATAGCATCCACCAGACCCATAACGATAAAGAACTGAGTACGCAGCAGAGGAATCAGATCAGGTTGACGCGCAGCGCCTTCCAGGAATTTGCCCCCGAGGATGCCGATACCGATCGCAGCACCGATAGCCGCCAGACCCATCATCACAGCGGCAGCCATGTACAGCAGATCCATATTCAGGTTTTCCATGACAGTCTCCAGTTTGTTTCAATTAAAACGTAGTAGTGTTGGTAAAAAATCAGTGCTCTTCAGACGCCATCGACAGATAGACGATCGTCAGAACCATGAAGATAAAGGCTTGCAGCGTAATGATCAGGATGTGGAAAATGGCCCACGGCACATTCAGAACCCACTGTGACCACCACGGCAGAAGACCCGCGATCAGAATGAAAATCAGCTCACCCGCATACATGTTGCCGAACAGTCGCAGACCCAGTGAAACAGGTTTGGACAGCAGGCTAACGCCTTCCAGGATCAGGTTGACCGGAATAAACGCCCAGTGGTTGAACGGCTGCAAGGTAAGCTCTTTCACAAAGCCGCTTACGCCTTTCATTTTGATGCTGTAGAAAAGAATCAGGATAAACACGCCCAGCGCCATCGACAGGGTGATGTTCACGTCCGCAGACGGTACAACACGCAGTGCAGGCAGGCCGAAGATGTGCTCGCCAATAAACGGCAGCAGATCGATTGGCAGCAGGTCCATCAGGTTCATCAGGAAGACCCAAACGAACACGGTCAGCGCCAGCGGAGCAATCAGCTTGCTCTTGCCATGGTACATGTCTTTGACGCTGCCATGGACGAAGCCGATGATCATTTCGATGAAGGTCTGGAATTTCCCTGGTACACCGCTGGTCGCTCGTTTAGCAACACCGCGGAACATGGCCAGGAACAGAAGACCCAAAACCACCGAGAAGAACATGGAGTCGATGTTGATCGTCCAGAAGGTGGCCGGGGGGTTATGTGGATCCACCAGCGAGAATGTACGCAGGTCCAGCTGAAGGTTATTCAGATGGTGACCTATGTAATCCTGCGGCGTCATATTTTCTGAAGCCATGATGCCTTTTACCCTTTGTTATTGATTACAGCTGGAGCCAGAACTTGTACCACCAGCACCAAAACCCACGTTGCTATCAGCGGCATGAAGACCACTTTCAAAACCGCCAGCGCCATCACCAGTAGAGCAAAGGTCAGCAACACCTTACACACTTCGCCGAGGGCGAAGGACCAGGCCACGCGGCCTTTGGCAGGTGTATGCGCCTGATGACGCCAGGCAAAAATCATAAACAACACGTTTGGCAGCACAACCGCCAAACCCCCGCACACGGCGGAGATGCCCCAGAAGGGGTCTTTGAGGCTAAACAGCAGTCCACTTGCTATCACAGCCAGAAACTGAATGAACAGAAGCTTACGAGCAACGTTTCTACTCAAGAGCGACACAGACATCACGTTTTTACTCCTGCTCCCTTCGAGGTATGCCGCGTGTCGTATAAAACGTCCTTTAAGGCTCAGAGTCAAGCATCAAAAAGCGGTCAAATTATACGGTGCGCACCCGTGATTTCAAACATTAAGTAGCGAAAAGGTGAATAAATGTTTAAATATTTTTCCCCACCGCTATTTTTTAACTTTCGCTGAAAGCGTCAACCTTCGACCAAAACTGCAAACAGCGCGAAAACGTTGTCGATAAAGCGTGCACGAGATCACAAAACACACATTTGCGATAAGGTTGTATTTATCAAAGGCGCAAATCGCAGAAATTTATCTTTATGAAATTAAACGCAAAATGTCGCAACTATTTTCAAAACAGCCCAGTACACAATAAAAACCTTTTATTGACATTCTTAATAAATAATTAACATTGCGTTCTGGTTACTGCCTTCCACTTTTAGCAGACTTATATTTTCAAAGATGACTATCTTCTCGGTGAATAACGGTTGCTTCGTTAACCGGAAGAAAAACCTTAGTGAAGCAGAGGTTAAAAGCTCCTCGGTAAATCCCCGGTAGTTGTGCTGTTTTTTAACATGATAAGAACAGCACGAATTCCACATTTTTTATTAATTTTTTAAAAATTGTTTGGCTTAATTATCACCAGGTGACGTTCGCCTTCGAGCTGAGGAATCTGTAATTTCTCAATAGACTCGACAGCAAAACCGTCCGGAAGCTGTTCAATCTCATCGCCTGGCAACTGCCCTTTCAGCGCATAAAAGCGGCCATTCTCCGCAGGTAAGTGCTTGCACCAGCTCACCATATCGTTGAGCGACGCAAATGCGCGGCTGATAACCCCGTCAAACGGCGGCTCTGCCGGGAACTCCTCTACCCTGCTCTGCACGGGCGTGATGTTTTCAAGCTTCAGCTCATGCTGTACCTGGCGCAAAAAGCGCACGCGTTTGCCAAGGCTGTCCAGCAGCGTGAAATGGCTCTCAGGGCGAACAATCGACAGCGGAATACCCGGCAGACCAGGGCCCGTCCCCACGTCGATATAGCGTTCACCTTTTAGCCAGGGAGCAACCACGATGCTGTCGAGAATGTGGCGAACGAGCATCTCGTTGGGGTCGCGAACAGACGTCAGGTTGTACGCTTTGTTCCATTTATTCAGCATATCGACATAGGCCACCAGCTGATTTTTCTGGTGATCGGTGAGCGAAATACCTGCCTGATCCAGCAGACGAGAGAGTTTGTTGAGCACGGTGAATACCTGTTGAGAGTTTTTTTGCCCGGTGGCGCTGCCGCTTACCGGGCCTACGAATAAGTAGGGCGGGTCAGCGAAGCGCCACCCGCCAAAAGCAATGTCAATTATGCGCTACGGCGCAGCATGCCCTGCTTTTTCAGCCACACCAGCAGGATCGAAATCGCCGCCGGGGTCACGCCCGAGATGCGGGATGCCTGACCGATCGACACCGGTTTGTGATCGTTCAGCTTGGCGATCACTTCGTTGGAAAGGCCCGTCACCTGGCGGTAGTCCAGCATTTCCGGCAGCAGCGTGTTTTCGTTACGCTGCTGTTTTTCGATCTCATCCTGCTGACGGGCGATGTAACCTTCGTACTTCACCTGGATCTCGACCTGCTCTGCCGCTTCAGCGTCTTCCAGGCCCGGCGCGAACGCGGTCAGTTTGACCAGGTTCTCGTAGGTGACTTCTGGACGGCGCAGCAGATCTTCACCGCTGGCTTCGCGCGACAGCGGCGCGGTTAAGTGAGCGTTCACTTCAGCAGCGGTTTCCGCCTGCGGATTCACCCATGTGGTTTTCAGACGCTGACGTTCCTGCTCAATGCGCTCCAGCTTCTCGTTGAAGCGCGCCCAGCGCTCGTCATCGACCAGACCCAGCTCGCGGCCCATTTCGGTCAGACGCAGGTCGGCGTTATCTTCACGCAGCATCAGGCGATATTCCGCGCGAGAGGTAAACATACGGTACGGTTCTTTGGTACCCAGCGTGCAGAGATCGTCAACCAGCACGCCCAGATAAGCTTGAGAACGCGCCGGAGCCCAGCCCTCTTTCTCAGCAGAGAAGCGCGCGGCGTTCAGACCGGCAAGCAGGCCCTGTGCAGCCGCTTCTTCGTAGCCGGTGGTGCCGTTAATCTGACCCGCGAAGAACAGACCGTGGATGAATTTGCTCTCCAGGGTCGGCTTCAGGTCACGCGGATCGAAGAAATCGTACTCAATAGCGTAGCCAGGGCGAACGATTTTTGCGTTCTCCATGCCCTGCATTGAGCGAACAATTTGCATCTGTACGTCGAACGGCAGGCTGGTGGAGATGCCGTTCGGGTAAATTTCGTTTGAGGTCAACCCTTCCGGCTCCAGGAAGATCTGGTGCTGGTTGCGATCGGCAAAGCGCATCACTTTGTCTTCGATCGACGGGCAGTAGCGTGGACCGATCCCTTCGATCACGCCAGCGTACATCGGGCTGCGATCGAGGTTATTGCGGATCACGTCATGGGTTTTCTCGTTGGTGTGCGTGATGTAGCACGGCACCTGCTGCGGATGCTGTGCCGCATTGCCCATAAACGAGAAGACCGGCATTGGGTTATCACCGTGCTGTTGCGCCAGCACGCTGAAATCAATGGTGCGCGCATCAATACGCGGCGGCGTGCCGGTTTTCAGGCGGCTGACGCGCAGCGGCAGCTCGCGCAGACGGCGAGATAATGGGATAGACGGCGGATCGCCAGCACGGCCGCCGCTGTAGTTATCCAGACCAATATGAATTTTACCGTCAAGGAAGGTACCCACGGTCAACACCACGGCTTTGGCGCGGAATTTGAGGCCCATCTGGGTCACGGCGCCCACGACGCGATCGTTCTCAACGATAAGATCTTCAACCGCCTGCTGGAAGATCATCAGGTTCGGCTGGTTCTCCAGCGCGGTACGTACCGCCTGGCGATAAAGTACGCGGTCTGCCTGAGCACGGGTCGCACGCACAGCGGGGCCTTTACTGGCGTTTAGTATCCTAAACTGAATGCCTGCGTGATCGATCGCCTTCGCCATCAGGCCGCCAAGTGCATCCACTTCTTTTACCAGGTGTCCTTTCCCAATGCCGCCAATCGCCGGATTACAGGACATTTGTCCCAGCGTGTCGATATTGTGTGTCAAAAGCAGGGTCTGCTGACCCATTCGCGCTGCGGCCATTGCGGCCTCAGTGCCTGCGTGACCCCCGCCAATGATGATGACGTCAAAAGGATCCTGATAAAACATGGTGGTCTGCCTCGCGTAAAGCGGTAAGAAAATGGATTGAAGCCCGGGCCGTGGATTCTACTCAACTTTAGTCTTTCGAGAAAGCATTGGGATCCTGGGCTATTAAAAAGAAGATCTTTTTATTTAGAGATCTGTTCTATTGTGATCTCTTATTAGGATCGCGAACCCGTGTGGATAAGTCCGATCTCATAAAGAAGATCATGCAGTTAGAAAGGATCGTTTGCTGTGAATGATCGGTGATCCTGGGCCGTATAAGCTGGGATCAGATCGCGACTTTATACACAGGCTAAAAACTGCGCTACGGTTGTTCTTTGGATAACTACGGGTTAATACGAGCTTTTAACCAGAGTTATCCACATCTGTTCGCGCGATCTTTAATCGTTTTTGAGTAATTTTTTCCATTCCGCGAGCCAGATCTCGGCTGGATCCTCCGGAATGTCATGATCGAGGATGTTGATCTTGAGCGTTTCACCCAGCTGTTTTGCTCCGCAGGAGGTCACAGCGGCTTCGACTTTCTCTATTGCCCCGCAAAAGGTGTCATATTCACGACTGCCGATCCCCACTGCGCCAAAACGGACGTTTGACAGGTCGGGCTGCTGTTCCAGCAGTTCATCATATAAAGGTTGCAGGTTATCCGGCAGATCGCCCGCGCCGTGCGTGGAGGTGATCAGCAGCCAGACCCCGTCAGTCGGGAGATCTTCCAGCAACGGGCCGTGCAGGGTTTCCGTGGAAAAGCCCGCCTCTTCCAGCTTTTCAGCCAGATGTTCCGCTACGTATTCCGCACCGCCAAGGGTGCTGCCGCTGATAAGGGTAATGTCCGCCATTGATCGCTCGCTCAGATAAAGAGACGGCCATTGTACGCTGTGAACGAGTTGGGATCTACCTGTGGAAAATGTGGGAATGAATTTGCCCGATCACGGGCGGATGGTACGCATGATCGGGTTTTGCAGGGAGATCAGTGTCTCGGTGGACTGAATTTCATCGATTGTTTGGATCTTGTTGATAAGTACCTGCTGAAGGGCGTCGATGGAGCGGCACATGACCTTAATAAAGATGCTGTAGTGCCCGGTGGTGTAGTACGCCTCGGTGACTTCATCCAGCGCGTTCAGTTTCGCCAGGGCGGAAGGGTAGTCTTTGGCGCTTTTTAGAATGATGCCGATGAAGCAGCAGACGTCGTAACCCAGCTGCTTCGGGCTGACGTCAATGCGCGCGCCGGTAATGATCCCCGCCTGCTTCATCTTCTCTACGCGAACGTGAATGGTTCCCGGGCTGACGCCAAACTGTTTCGCCAGTTCGGCGTAGGCGGTACGGGCATTGGCCATTAACGCCTCCAGAATGCCGCGGTCGAGATTGTCGATCTGATAATTTTCCATAGCTTTTTCTTATGAAGATTAATGAATCACTCTATTCTAGCGCCTTATTTTATCGAATCAAAAGTGAAGGCGGCTTTTTGTTGATGGGTTATTGAATAAGGTGCCATTTCTGTTGCTTAATCAATATCAACAGGACGCAGGAGTATAAATAATGAAAACCGCTTACATCGCAAAACAACGCCAGATCAGTTTCGTAAAATCCCATTTTTCCCGCCAGCTGGAAGAGAAGCTTGGGCTGATTGAAGTCCAGGCCCCGATCCTCAGCCGCGTGGGTGACGGGACGCAGGATAACCTCTCTGGATGCGAAAAAGCGGTACAGGTAAAAGTGAAAACGCTGCCAGACGCCCAGTTCGAAGTGGTTCATTCACTGGCGAAGTGGAAGCGTCAGACCCTGGGACAACATGACTTCAGCGCGGGCGAAGGGCTCTACACGCACATGAAAGCCCTTCGCCCCGATGAAGACCGCCTGTCTCCCATTCATTCCGTTTACGTTGACCAGTGGGACTGGGAGCGCGTGATGGGCGATGGTGAGCGCCACGTTGGCACGCTGAAGTCTACCGTTGAGGCGATCTACGCCGGGATCAAAGCGACCGAAGCGGCCGTAAGCAAAGCGTTTGGTCTGCCGCCGTTCCTGCCGGAAACGATCCACTTTGTACACAGCCAGGAATTGCTGACCCGTTTCCCGGATCTGGATGCCAAAGGCCGCGAGCGGGCGATCGCCAAAGAGCTCGGGGCGGTGTTCCTGATTGGGATCGGCGGCAAACTGTCTGATGGCAAACGCCACGACGTTCGTGCGCCGGATTATGATGACTGGAGCACCACCGGTGAGGGCGAATTTGCCGGGCTGAACGGCGATATTCTGGTCTGGAACCCGGTGCTGGAAGACGCATTCGAGCTTTCTTCTATGGGGATCCGCGTGGATGCTGACGCGCTGAAGCGCCAGCTGGCGGTGACTGGAGATGAAGATCGTCTCAAACTGGAGTGGCACCAGGCGCTGCTGCGTGGGGAAATGCCGCAGACGATTGGCGGCGGTATCGGCCAGTCCCGTCTGACCATGCTGCTGCTACAGCTGCCCCATATTGGTCAGGTGCAGTGTGGCGTCTGGCCGCAGCAGGTGCGTGAAAGCGTCGGTTCTCTTCTGTAATTAACGCTGCCAGCGTCTGAGCAGGCGGCTACGCAACCCGGTATCAAAGCGCCAGATATGATCGAAGATGCGCATGATGCCGGGTTTTCCATGGGCGGACATCGCCACCGCATGAAAACGGTGCTGATGCACACGCTGTAATTCCTTCACTTTATTGACCACGTCATCCGGCAGCCGCTGGGCAATAAAATCGGATATCACTACCGCGTCAGCGTCATACCAGTCGCCGCCCTGCATCCGCTCTACGATGCTGCGAAAACAGCTGGCCAGATCGGTTCCGCCGCGAAAGCGTTGGCTCAGGAAGCGGATTGCCTGCTCGATCCCCTGCTGGTTCGTCAGCTCATAGCCCACGACTTCGCTGGAGAACAGCATGATGAAGCAGCGGCGGCGATCGGCGAGCGCCACGCGCATCAGCGCCAGACAGAACGCCTTTGCACACTGCTCGTTAAACCCGCCCATGGAGCCGGACGTATCCACGCAGACAATAAATGGCCCGCGCGGCTGCTCGTCAAAATCCTGATGAATGACCGGCCGCTGGCTGACTTTCTCGCGCCAGGCTTCGCCGTGCAGCCGGTAGGTGAGGAGCTGTTTTTCCACCAGCCGACGGTAAAACTCGTACTCCAGCTCGGTCATCCCGAGCGTGCTCAGCTCCGTGGGCAGCAGGCGCAGAATATCATCGCTCTGCTGGAGCCCGTCGACCTGCTCTGGAACGGTGGCCGGCTCACGCACCAGGGTGCGGAAGGTTTCCATCGGGGCGTCTTTCTTTGGAACCGACTTTGCCTCCCTTGAACGTCCCAGCTGTTCTGCAAGCTTCATCAGCTCGGGCTGCTGCGCCAGAAAATCGCCGTACTTGACGATCAGCTGATAGTCCCCGCGCCGGAGCTGGCCGGCGCTCATATCCCAGAGACGCCCTGCCGCGTTCTCATTTTCCACCAGCACCTGCTCAAGCTGGCCGCTTAAGGTCATGCGTTCCTGAACTTCACTGAGCAGCTGCTCGCGCTCTTCATCCAGCAACTGCTGGTTTAGCGTCGTGGCCTGCACCACCAGGCTGAGGCGCCAGCGCTGTAAAAAGAGGGTGTGCAGTGCGGGAGTGAACGTGGCGTTGTCCGTGACCAGCCCCCGGGCCTGGCTGGCAAACGGGGAGTGGACCTTGTCGAGCAACGTCAGGGTTTGCGGAAGCTGGACGATAAACTGCGACGTGGAAAGTCGCTGGCACTGCTGATAGCAGGCCACTTCTTCCGTTAACTCAGGGGGGACTTCGGTCTCTTTAAACCGTTGACGCAGGTTATCCCGCCAGCGCGGAAGATCGTCGGTCATCGCCTTTTTGAGCTTCGGAAATTTTTCAAAGAAGGCCGCCAGCTGCGGTGAAGCCAGAAGGGTGATCACCACTTCTTCGATCAACCCTTCCTCGCTGACGGCCAGCATGACGTTAAGCGTATCCAGGGTTAGCATTGACGCGCCTGTTTGATCTGCGCGCTGACGTCCTGCAGGCTGGCTTCGATGCGGCCTAACCAGTCGCTATGGATAAAGAGGCATTTTTGCTGCTCGCTAAAGCGGGTGTGCTGCTGGTGCCATTCGGTGTCCAGCGCGTCCAGCTGCTGCTTAATCTCTTCGGGGACGCTCTCAGAGGCGGTTCCCGGAAGCGCAAGACGCGAGCCCTGCAGGCTGACGTCGCGGATCACCAGGTGCTGGCTGCTGTCCACTTCCATGGTCAGCGGCTGCGCGAAACCGATGCCGTTGAGCTTTCCACGGATCTCTCCACCCTTATCCAGCCACTGCGCCAGCGTCTCGCGCTCAATCGTCACGTGCACCACCTGCATATCATGCAGCTTGAGCGGCTGCTGAAGCAGCAGGGTCAGCGTCGGGCTGGTGAGTTCAGGGGGTAATTCATAGTGCGGTTTGCGGGCGAACATCCCCCCCAGGCGATTCACTTTCAGCGCGGTTTTATCACTTTGCTGCTGCTGAAGCTGGATGCGCCGCTGGGCAATCGCCCCCAGTTGGTTGAGCATCGCCTGCTGTCCCCAGGCGTGTCCGGTCATCAAAACGTCGAGCTGCTGCTGCATCAGATTCATGCCTTCCGCGTCGTGCCAGAGGCAGTCTTTCAGCAGGATCAGATCGATGGGCGCAACGGCATCGCGACCGCTGAACAGGGCGCTGGCCTGCAGCAGGCGGATCGCTTTTTTCCAGCGGCGATCGGAGACATAGGGGGCAGAGGGCAGTAAATCAAGCTGCTGGCGCAGCATGAAGATCAGCTCGAAGACGGAATCAGGCAGCTTAATTTTACCGATCTCTTCCTGCCACTGGTAATACTCCTCGTCTGATACCTGCAATGACGCTGCTACCGGGTTCTCGTTCTCATCCTGCTGGCTGACCAGCATGGAACGGAAATTGGACTTATCCTGCACTTTGTCCAGCCACAGGCGGATCAGCATACGGTCATACAGCGCTTCCAGGCTGCTGTCGGCTTCAGGCAGTTCGTTTGAGGCGGCCACCAGCAGGCGCATCGGGATTTTCTCTTCACTGGCGCCGTTGCGGAACCGACGTTCGTTTATCGCCGTGAGCAGGGTGTTCAGAATGGCCGGGCCGGCTTTCCAGATCTCATCAAGGAAGACAATTTCTGCCTCAGGCAGATACCCCGCTGTCAGGCGCTCGTAGCGTCCTTCATCTTTCAGCGCCTGAATGGAAAGGGGGCCAAACACCTCTTCCGGGGTGGAAAAGCGGGTCATCAGGTATTCAAACGCGCGGGCGTTCTTAAAAGCAAACTTAAGCCTGCGGGCAATCAGGCTTTTGGCGATGCCCGGCGGCCCAAGCAGAAACACGCTTTCACCGCTCAATGCTGCCAGTAAACACAGGCGAATGGCGTGGCTACGCTCGAAAAGGCCTTTCTCCAGCGCGCTGCTGAGGCGGGAAATTCTTTCTGCTAATAAATGTGAGTGAGCCATAATAGTTTTGCATCCTTTCGCCGTCGTGGCGGCCAATTGAAGCGAGTATAGACGTTTCAGTCAGGGCTGGTAATAGGCTGAAGTGCGGCGCAATTTTCTTTGCGCTACATTAATGCGGTTGCATTTAGGGGTACGATTTTGCAATGAATCGTGCATACTGTGCGCTTTTTGTGGGCCAAGGGACCAGGAACACATTTGTTATTTAAACGAAAAGACTAGTCTATGAGCACTGATAATAAGCAATCATTACCCGCAATTACGCTTGCGGCGATCGGGGTTGTCTACGGTGATATTGGCACCAGCCCGCTTTATACGCTTCGTGAATGTTTGTCCGGCCAGTTTGGCTTTGGTGTTGAGCGCGATGCCGTGTTTGGCTTCCTGTCCCTCATCTTCTGGCTGCTGATTCTGGTCGTTTCCGTTAAGTATCTCTCCTTCGTTATGCGCGCTGATAACGCGGGCGAAGGCGGTATCCTGACCCTGATGTCCCTTGCAGGGCGCAACACCTCCGCCAGAATGACCTCCGTGCTGGTGATTATCGGCCTGATTGGCGGCAGCTTCTTCTATGGAGAGGTGGTTATCACGCCCGCGATTTCGGTCCTCTCGGCGATAGAGGGGCTGGAGATCATCGCGCCACAGCTTGATACGTGGGTGGTCCCGCTGGCGATAATCGTGTTGACGCTGCTGTTTGTGATCCAGAAGCACGGTACCGGGCTGGTGGGAAAACTGTTTGCACCGATTATGCTGGCCTGGTTCCTGATCCTGGCGGCGCTCGGTTTACGCAGCATTATCGCGAACCCGGAAGTGCTGCATGCGCTGAACCCATACTGGGCCGTGCATTTCTTCCTCGAATACAAAGTAGTTTCCTTCGTGGCGCTGGGGGCGGTCGTGCTCTCCATCACCGGTGTGGAAGCGCTGTATGCGGATATGGGTCACTTCGGAAAGCTGCCTATCCGCGTGGCCTGGTTTTTGGTTGTGCTGCCGTCGCTGGTGCTCAACTACTTCGGCCAGGGCGCGCTGTTGCTCAAAAACCCGGAGGCGATCAAGAACCCGTTCTTCCTGCTGGCACCTGACTGGGCGCTGGTGCCGATGCTGATCCTGGCGACGCTGGCGACCGTCATTGCCTCTCAGGCGGTGATTTCCGGCGTGTTTTCTCTGACGCGCCAGGCCGTGCGTCTGGGGTATCTCTCACCGATGCGCATCATTCATACCTCAGAGATGGAGTCGGGCCAGATCTACATCCCGTTCGTTAACTGGCTGCTCTACTTCGCTGTTGTGATTGTGATTGTCAGCTTCGAGCACTCCAGCAACCTGGCGGCGGCGTACGGTATTGCGGTAACCGGCACCATGGTGCTGACATCGCTTCTCTCCACCACGGTGGCGTACCGTAACTGGCACTGGAATAAATTCCTCGTGGCGATGATTCTGGTGGGCTTCCTGTGTATTGACGTGCCGCTGTTCTCTGCGAACCTCGACAAGATTGTCTCCGGCGGCTGGCTGCCGCTGACGCTGGGGCTGGTGATGTTCATCGTCATGACCACCTGGAAAAGCGAGCGCTTCCGCCTGCTGCGCCGTATGCATGAGCACGGGAATTCTCTGGAGGCGATGATCGCTTCGCTGGAGAAATCCCCGCCGGTCCGCGTGCCCGGCACCGCGGTGTACATGTCTCGCGCCCTGAACGTGATCCCGTTCGCGCTGATGCATAACCTCAAGCACAACAAAGTGCTGCACGAGCGCGTGATCCTGCTGACGCTGCGCACCGAAGATGCGCCATATGTTCACAACGTACGCCGCGTGCAGATTGAGCAGCTCTCCCCGACCTTCTGGCGCGTGGTGGCAAGCTACGGCTGGCGCGAAACGCCGAACGTGGAAGAGGTGTTCCACCGCTGCGGTCTGGAAGGCTTAAGCTGCCGGATGATGGAGACGTCGTTCTTTATGTCCCACGAGTCGCTGATCATCGGTAAGCGCCCGTGGTACCTGCGCCTGCGCGGTAAGCTGTATCTCATCCTGCAGCGTAACGCCCTGCGCGCTCCTGACCAGTTTGAGATCCCGCCTAACCGCGTGATAGAGCTGGGTACGCAGGTCGAGATTTAAGTCCTTTCGAAAATGCCGGGTGGCGCTGCGCTTACCCGGCCTACCAAACCCGTAGGCCCGTGCAAGCGAAGCGCCGCAGGGCAATTTCTCCCATCAATATTTCACTTAGCGAAACGTTTCGACGTCGATCACAAATCTGTTACGTCATGGTGGTTTTCTGAACATTTCTGGCGCTACACTCCTTTTAGCGAAACGTTTCGCTAGTGGAGCAAGAAAATGAAGAAAGGCACTGTACTCAACTCAGAAATCTCGTCGGTTATTTCCCGTCTTGGGCATACCGATACGCTGGTGGTTTGCGATGCAGGCTTACCGGTTCCGCGCAGCACAACCCGTATTGATATGGCGTTAACGCAGGGTGTTCCTTCGTTTATGCAGGTACTGGACGTGGTGACCGCGGAGATGCAGGTTGAGGCGGCTATTCTCGCGGCGGAAATCAAACAACATAATCCGCAGCTCCACGAAACGTTGCTCAGCCATCTTGAGCAGCTGCAACAACACCAGGGAAACACCATCGAAATTCGTTACACAACGCACGAACAATTCAAACAACAAACCGCAGACAGTCAGGCGGTGATTCGCAGCGGGGAGTGTTCCCCGTATGCGAATATCATTCTCTGTGCTGGCGTCACCTTCTGAGGCCATCATGGACGCATTACTGCAACTCAAAGGGATCGATAAGTCGTTCCCGGGCGTAAAAGCCCTCTCCGGCGCGGCGCTGAACGTTTACCCCGGGCGCGTAATGGCGCTGGTGGGCGAAAACGGCGCCGGCAAATCCACCATGATGAAAGTGCTGACCGGTATCTATCAACGCGATGCCGGTTCGCTCCTCTGGCTGGGTAAAGAGACCACCTTTAACGGCCCGAAATCTTCTCAGGAAGCGGGTATCGGCATTATTCACCAGGAGCTGAACCTGATCCCGCAGCTCACCATTGCGGAGAACATCTTCCTCGGCCGTGAGTTCGTGAATCGCTTCGGTAAGATCGACTGGAAAACCATGTACGCCGAAGCCGACAAGCTGCTGGCGAAGCTGAACCTGCGCTTTAAGAGCGACCGGCTGGTCGGCGATCTCTCCATCGGCGATCAGCAGATGGTGGAAATCGCGAAGGTGCTGAGCTTTGAGTCGAAGGTCATCATTATGGATGAACCGACCGACGCCCTGACCGATACCGAAACCGAATCCCTGTTCCGCGTTATCCGCGAGCTGAAATCACAGGGGCGCGGGATTGTCTATATCTCTCACCGCATGAAAGAGATCTTTGAAATCTGCGATGACGTCACCGTCTTCCGCGACGGGCAGTTTATTGCCGAGCGAGAAGTGGCCACGCTGACGGAAGATACGCTCATCGAAATGATGGTGGGACGCAAGCTTGAAGATCAGTATCCGCATCTGGATAAAGCGCCGGGTGAGATCCGCCTGAAGGTGGATAACCTCTGCGGCCCGGGTGTGAACGACGTGACCTTTACCCTGCGCCAGGGCGAGATCCTGGGCGTGGCGGGCCTGATGGGCGCGGGACGTACCGAGCTGATGAAAGTGTTGTACGGCGCACTGCCGCGCACCAGCGGTTATGTCACCCTCGACGGCCATGAAGTGGTCACCCGCTCCCCGCAGGATGGTCTGGCGAACGGCATCGTCTATATCTCCGAAGACCGCAAACGCGACGGCTTAGTGCTGGGCATGTCGGTAAAAGAGAACATGTCCCTGACCGCGCTGCGCTATTTCAGCCGCAGCGGCGGCAGCCTGAAGCATAAAGACGAGCAGCAGGCGGTCAGCGATTTTATCCGTCTCTTTAATGTTAAAACGCCGTCGATGGAGCAGGCGATTGGCCTGTTGTCCGGCGGGAATCAGCAGAAAGTGGCGATTGCTCGCGGGCTGATGACGCGCCCGAAAGTGTTGATCCTCGATGAGCCAACCCGCGGCGTGGACGTGGGGGCGAAGAAAGAGATCTATCAGCTGATTAACCAGTTCAAGGCCGACGGTCTGAGCATCATTCTGGTCTCTTCCGAGATGCCAGAAGTATTGGGCATGAGCGATCGCATTATCGTCATGCATGAAGGGCATCTCGGCGGTGAATTCACTCGCGAGCAGGCCACCCAGGAAGTTCTGATGGCTGCCGCTGTGGGCAAGCTTAATCGCGTGAATCAGGAGTAAGAAGATGACTACCCAGGCTGTTTCTGGTCGCCGCTATTTCACAAAGGCGTGGCTGATGGAACAAAAATCGCTCATTGCCCTGCTGGTGCTGATCGCGATTGTGTCGACCATGAGCCCGAATTTCTTCACCGTAAATAACCTGTTCAACATTCTGCAGCAGACGTCGGTGAACGCCATTATGGCGGTCGGCATGACGCTGGTGATTTTGACCTCAGGGATCGATCTGTCCGTCGGTTCCCTGCTGGCCCTCACCGGCGCGATCGCCGCTTCGCTGGTCGGGATTGAAGTCAACGCGCTGGTGGCCGTGGCCGCGGCCCTGGCGGCAGGCGCGGCGATTGGTGCCGTCACCGGCGTGATTGTGGCAAAAGGCCGCGTTCAGGCGTTCATCGCGACGCTGGTGATGATGCTGCTGCTGCGCGGTGTGACCATGGTGTATACCAACGGCAGCCCGGTCAATACCGGCTTCACCGATAACGCCGATCTGTTTGGCTGGTTCGGTATCGGTCGCCCGCTGGGTGTCCCGACCCCGGTCTGGATCATGGCTATCGTCTTCCTGGCGGCGTGGTACATGCTGCACCATACCCGTCTGGGTCGTTATATCTATGCGCTGGGCGGTAACGAAGCGGCAACGCGCTTGTCCGGGATTAGCGTTAATAAAGTCAAAGTTATCGTGTACTCCCTGTGCGGTCTGCTGGCGTCACTGGCGGGCATCATCGAAGTGGCGCGCCTCTCTTCCGCGCAGCCGACGGCGGGTACGGGGTATGAGCTGGATGCTATTGCAGCAGTGGTTCTGGGCGGTACGAGTCTGGCGGGCGGTAAAGGTCGCATTGTTGGGACATTGATCGGCGCACTGATTCTCGGTTTCCTGAATAATGGTTTGAATTTGTTAGGTGTTTCCTCCTATTACCAGATGATCGTTAAGGCAGTGGTGATTTTGCTGGCGGTACTGGTAGACAACAAAAAACAGTAACTGACGACACTACAGGACATCTTAGATATGAACATGAAAAAACTGGCTACCCTGGTTTCTGCTGTCGCGCTGAGCGCAACCGTAAGTGCTAACGCCATGGCGAAAGATACCATCGCGCTGGTTGTCTCTACCCTGAACAACCCGTTCTTCGTCTCCCTGAAGGATGGAGCGCAGAAAGAAGCCGATAAACTGGGCTACAACCTGGTGGTACTGGATTCACAGAACAACCCGGCGAAAGAGCTGGCTAACGTTCAGGACTTAACCGTTCGTGGTACCAAAATTCTGCTGATCAACCCAACCGATTCCGATGCCGTAGGCAACGCCGTGAAGATGGCAAACCAGGCGAAGATCCCGGTGATCACTCTGGACCGTCAGGCAACGAAAGGCGACGTGGTGAGCCATATCGCATCTGACAACGTGCTGGGCGGCAAAATTGCGGGTGACTATATCGCGAAGAAAGCCGGTGAAGGCGCTAAAGTCATCGAACTGCAGGGGATTGCCGGTACGTCTGCCGCCCGCGAGCGTGGCGAAGGCTTCCAGCAGGCGGTTGCAGCGCACAAATTCAACGTGTTGGCCAGCCAGCCGGCAGACTTCGACCGTACTAAAGGTCTGAACGTCATGCAGAACCTGCTGACCGCACATCCTGACGTGCAGGCGGTATTCGCGCAGAACGACGAAATGGCGCTGGGTGCGCTGCGCGCTCTGCAGACTGCAGGTAAATCTGATGTGATGGTTGTCGGATTTGACGGCACGCCGGATGGTGAAAAAGCAGTAAATGATGGCAAACTGGCTGCGACCATCGCTCAGCTGCCTGAGCAGATTGGCGCGACTGGCGTGCAAACTGCCGATAAAGTGCTGAAGGGCGAAAAAGTTCAGGCCAAATATCCTGTTGACCTGAAACTGGTCATTAAGCAGTAAAGGCGATTCAGGCAGTCGCTGGCTGCCTGAGGGACACCAAATAAAAGAAAAGTGTGGCATACGCCACCGGGTAATACCGGTGGCGCTCTCAGATGGACACCTCAATACATGAAAACCGCAGGCAACCTCGTCGTCCTTGGCAGTATCAATGCCGATCACATTCTTAACCTTGAATCGTTCCCTGCACCGGGCGAAACCGTCACGGGCAACCAGTATCAGGTCGCATTCGGCGGTAAAGGGGCAAACCAGGCCGTCGCTGCCGGTCGCAGCGGGGCGAATATTGCGTTTATCGCCTGCACGGGTGATGACGATACCGGCGAGCGCGTACGCAAGCAGCTGGCGAGCGACAACATCGATATCGCACCGGTCAGCGTTGTTGCAGGGGAATCTACCGGCGTGGCGCTGATTTTCGTCAACGCAGAAGGTGAGAATGTCATCGGTATTCATGCTGGCGCTAACGCAGCGCTGACGACGGAGCGCGTGGAAGCGCAACGTGCAATCATTGGCGGCGCCGAGGCCCTGCTGATGCAGCTGGAGTCGCCGGTTGAAAGCGTGCTGGCCGCGGCCAAAATTGCGCATGAAAATCATACCACTGTCGTACTTAACCCGGCTCCAGCCCGTGTATTATCAGACGAGCTGCTGGCGCTGGTGGATATCATCACGCCGAACGAAACCGAAGCCGAAAAGCTGACGGGCATTCGCGTTGAAAACGATGACGATGCCGCGAGAGCCGCGCGTGCGCTGCACGACAAAGGCATCGGAACCGTGATCATCACCCTGGGCAGCCGTGGGGTATGGGCAAGCGTAAACGGTGAAGGCCGTCGCGTGCCGGGCTTTAAGGTGAAGGCGATTGATACCATCGCAGCGGGAGACACCTTCAATGGTGCGCTGGTGACCGCGCTGCTGGAAGGCAAGAAAATGGATGATGCGATCCGCTTCGCGCATGCCGCTGCCGCGATTGCGGTGACGCGCAAGGGCGCTCAGCCTTCCGTTCCGTGGCGTAAAGAGATCGATGAATTCTTAAGTCAGCAGGAGTAACGCTTGGCCACAATGAAAGATGTCGCCCGCCTGGCGGGCGTTTCTACCTCGACGGTGTCTCACGTCATTAATAACGATCGCTTCGTCAGCGAGGCGATTCGGGAAAAAGTCGAAGCGGCAGTAAAAGATCTCAACTATGCGCCGTCTGCACTGGCGCGCAGCCTTAAGCTCAACCAGACGCGTACGATCGGTATGCTGATCACCGCCAGTACCAACCCCTTTTATTCTGAGCTGGTTCGCGGCGTGGAGCGCAGCTGCTTCGAGCGTGGCTACAGCCTGGTGCTGTGCAATACCGAAGGGGACGAGCAGCGCATGAACCGTAACCTGGAAACGCTGATGCAAAAACGCGTCGACGGGCTACTGCTGCTGTGTACCGAAACGCACCAGCCTTCGAAAGAGATTATCCAGCGTTATCCCTCCATTCCCACGGTGATGATGGACTGGGCGCCGTTCGACGGCACCAGCGATCTCATTCAGGATAATTCTCTGCTGGGGGGCGATATGGCCACTCAGTATTTGATCGATAAAGGCTATACCCGCATTGCCTGCATTACCGGTCCGCTGGACAAAACCCCGGCGCGTTTGCGTCTGGAAGGATATCTCGCCGCGATGGCGCGGGCGGGACTTTCCGTGCCGGAAGGGTATCGTATTACCGGTGATTTTGAGTTTCACGGTGGTTTTGAAGCGATGCAGACGCTGCTGGCGCAACCGCAGCGTCCGCAGGCGGTGTTTATCGGCAACGACGCCATGGCGTTTGGCGCCTATCAGGCGTTATATCAGGCCGGTTTGCGCGTTCCCCATGATATGGCGGTAATCGGCTACGATGATATCGAGCTGGCCAGCTATATGACGCCGCCGCTCACCACCATTCATCAGCCAAAAGATGAACTGGGCGAGCTGGCCATCGATGTGTTGATCCACCGAATGGCTCAGCCCACGCTGCAGCAGCAGCGCCTACAGCTTACTCCTGTTCTGATGGAACGCGGTTCGGTTTAGCTTTCTCTTTGTGACGCTCTTTAATCAGGTTTCGGCCGTCTTTCGGTTTTAACAGCATAAAGACCAGCGCTGAAACGACGGTGAGTGCGCCCATGGTGATAAAGGTATAGTGGAACTGCTCGACGGTGTTCGCGCTGTCGAAACCTTCATAAAACCGCAGTACCGCCGCACTCACGGCAACCCCTAAACTGATCGACAACTGCTGGGTGACTGCCAGCACGCTGTTGCCGCTACTGGCGTTCTCGTCGGTCAGATCCGCAAGGGTGATGGTGTTCATCGATGTGAACTGCGTCGACATCGCCATGCCCAGCACAAACAGCGGCAGGATCAGCATCCAGACGGGAAGCGAGGCGGACTGCAGCGAGAACTGCGCAATCATCAGACCGATAAAGACCGTCACGCCAACCAGCGTTTTGCGATAGCCAAACCAGCGTAGCACCTGCGTCACGGTCGATTTTGCCAGAATCGATCCCATCGCCGTGGGCGCCATCATGCAGCCGGCAATCAGAGCCGGATAGCCGAAACCAACCTGCAGCATCAGCGGCATCAGGAACGGTACGCAGCCCGTCCCCAGACGCGAGGCAATGTTTCCCGCGATCCCGACGGAAAACGTTCGGGTGTTGAAGAGCCCAAGAGAGATTAACGGCGTCGGATGGCGGCGCGCATGACGTATATAAAGAAGGAAAAGCAGAATCCCGGCGAGGATAACGGAGAGCGCCATCCACGTCGCGACGATCTTCTCGCCAAACAGCTCCATCCCGCTGGAGAAGAGCACCAGGCTCAGGCCAAACAGGAAGAAGCCGCCCATATCGAAACTGCGCCTTGGCGTGGTGAAGTTCGGCATATATTTGCGGGCATACAGCAGCCCCGCTACGCCAATCGGAATATTAATCAGGAAGATCCAGTGCCAGCTTGCCCAGGTGACAAACACGCCACCGAGTACCGGGCCAAGTATCGGCCCTACCAAACCCGGCATGGTGACGAAGTTAAGCACGGGAAGCAGTTCGCTTCGCGGGTAGGCTCGCAGCAGGGCAAGACGCGCCACGGGCATCATCATCGCACCGCCAATGCCCTGTAATACGCGGAAGATAACCAGCTCCGTTAAGGACGAGGAGAGCGCACAGGCCAGCGAACCGAGCGTAAAGAGCGTTACGGCCAGCATGAAAACTCTGCGGGTGCCGAAGCGGTCGGCCAGCCAGCCGCTAACAGGGATCAGCATCGCGACCGTCAGGGTATAGCTGATGATGGCGGACTGCATCGCCAGCGGGGAACGGTTGAGGCTTTGCGCAATAGCGGGAAGCGCGGTGTTGAGGATGGTGGCATCCAGTGCCTGCATAAAAAACGCCATGGCTGCAATCCACGGCAATCCGGCCATGCTGCGCGCTTTTTTCTTTGTCATTTATTTACCTGCTGGTGGGTTGGCGCTGCCAGCAATGCCTGGCACGCACTCAGGGCTCGCTGGCCGTCGCTTTCCTGAATGGCATCCACTATCGCCTGGTGCCATTCCAGTTTTACCACGTCGTCTTGTGTAATAGAGGTAAAGTAAGTGTGGTACACCGAATGGAATAACGAGGCAAAAGAGGTGAGGAACGGATTGGCGCTCATCATATAGATATGTTCATGCCAGGCCATATCGACCTCAACCCAGCGTTCGCGGTTGAAGTGTTTTTTCAGGAACACCATCTCTTCCATCAACGCGTTAAGCTGCGCTTTCTGCTCTGCTGTTCCAAGCGTGGCAGCAAGCAGACATGCCTGAGGCTCAAGGCTACTGCGCATTACCAGAAAGTGATCGATAACCTGATGAAAGTTGTCTTCCGTCATCCACCAGGAGAGCAGCTCCTGATCGAGAAAATTCCAGTTACTTTGTGGCATCACGCGTGTGCCAATACGAGGGCGCGGAAGCACCATACCTTTTGCCGTCAGGGTTTTCACCGCTTCGCGCACGGCGGTACGGCTCACCCCAAACTGCTCACCCAGCTCCATTTCACCCGGCAGGATGCTTCCCGGGGCATATTTACCCGCTAAAATCCGCTGAGCCAGCTTTTCGGCCAGCACATAAGACAGGTTTTTTTGGGCGGCCAGCTGTTGCGCGCTTAATGGCATCGCTTTTATTCCTTAAAGATTCATGCTGATAATTATGCCACCGCGAATGTGATTGTGGTTGCAGATACATCAAATAGAACAATTTGTAGCTTGATTTCACCTCTGTTGGTGAAAAAAAACGCGGATGAAAACTTTTTTTAAATTTCCTCTTGTCACGTCAGAATAACTCCCTATAATGCGCCTCCACTGACACGGAACAACGGCACACACGCCGCCGGGTCAGCAGAGAATAGCGAAAATAAACGCTTGACTCTGAAGCGGGAAAGCGTAATATGCACACCCCGCGCCGCAG
>NZ_JAJFTC010000062.1:0-525 GCF_020733125.1 Enterobacter cloacae complex sp. 2021EL-01169 | reverse complement strand
TCAAAGGTTCATATCACCTCGCCGGCGCTTTTCGCAGATTAGCACGTCCTTCATCGCCTCTGACTGCCAGGGCATCCACCGTGTACGCTTAGTCGCTTAACCTCACAACCCGAAGATGTTTCACTTCATGATTGCGAAAATTTGAGAGACTCGAACACACCATTTAAGATGTGTCGTTTCAATTTTCAGCTTGATCCAGATTTTTAAAGAGCAAATATCTCAAACGTGACTCGCAAGCCAGTTTTGAGATATGACGGCAGGTGACTTTCACTCACGAACCAGCAAGTGGCGTCCCCTAGGGGATTCGAACCCCTGTTACCGCCGTGAAAGGGCGGTGTCCTGGGCCTCTAGACGAAGGGGACACTGAAGTCTCAATCGCAAGACGCCTTGCTATTTACTTTTCATCAGACAATCTGTGTGAGCACTACAAAGGCAGGTTCTTTAAGGTAAGGAGGTGATCCAACCGCAGGTTCCCCTACGGTTACCTTGTTACGACTTCACCCCAGTCATGAATCACAAAGTGGT
>NZ_JAJFTC010000061.1:0-539 GCF_020733125.1 Enterobacter cloacae complex sp. 2021EL-01169 | reverse complement strand
GTCACAACCATCTTGATGTTGTCGCCTGGCATTACCATCTCAACGCCTTCTGGCAGTTCGATGGTACCGGTCACGTCAGTAGTACGGAAGTAGAACTGTGGACGGTAGCCTTTGAAGAACGGAGTATGACGGCCGCCTTCGTCTTTGGACAGGATGTACACTTCAGATTCGAACTTGGTGTGTGGCTTGATTGAGCCTGGCTTCGCCAGAACCTGACCACGTTCGATTTCTTCACGTTTGATACCACGCAGCAGAACACCAACGTTCTCACCAGCACGGCCTTCGTCCAGCAGTTTGCGGAACATTTCAACGCCAGTACAGGTAGACTTCGCAGTCTCTTTGATACCAACGATTTCAACTTCTTCACCAACTTTGATGATACCGCGCTCTACACGACCGGTAACAACGGTACCACGACCGGAGATGGAGAATACGTCTTCGATTGGCAGCAGGAATGGCTTGTCAATCGCACGCTCTGGTTCTGGGATGTAAGAATCCAGGAAGCCAGCCAGTTCGATGATTTTCGCTTCCCACTCTGC
>NZ_JAJFTC010000060.1:0-546 GCF_020733125.1 Enterobacter cloacae complex sp. 2021EL-01169 | reverse complement strand
GTATTAATGATTGCATCTTGAGAAGCAAGCATTATCATGGATTGTTGCAAATAAGATCTAGCACTTACAGCTTGTTCGTTATAAATTTGTGCAGCGCCTAAGAACTTTTGCTCATAATTTGCCATATCATTCGCCATACCAAGCAAAGCAGCATGAATCTTCATAGCTTCATCTGTATCGTTTTTAATCATTTCAACGATTTGAGGACCTGCATCAGAACAAGG
Organism: Enterobacter cloacae complex sp. 2021EL-01169; assembly: GCF_020733125.1. Classification (NCBI taxonomy): domain Bacteria; kingdom Pseudomonadati; phylum Pseudomonadota; class Gammaproteobacteria; order Enterobacterales; family Enterobacteriaceae; genus Enterobacter; species Enterobacter cloacae complex sp. 2021EL-01169. The sequence continues at coordinate 322 of NZ_JAJFTC010000060.1, read as the reverse complement.
CACAACACTTTGTTTTTCAATATTATTGTTATTTTCAAACAAAGGAGTAAGCTGAGAGCCATTGCCTATGTTTGTGAAAAGATCTTGTATTAAATTATCAGAGTTTTGAAAAAGATTTCTACCTTGTTGATTAAGCAAGATACCTACTGAAACGCAGTTTCTAAAGTAAAAATCAATATTTTTTTGTAAAGTTGCATCAATAGCCGAAAGCTTTACGCTTGGCAAAGTACTCATCACTTAAAGTGAAAAACCTAAACCTGCATTAGAAAAATTTGTAGATTGTGGAGTTGAAAAATGTTTTTCCATAGCTTCTAGGATAACC
>NZ_JAJFTC010000005.1:0-263544 GCF_020733125.1 Enterobacter cloacae complex sp. 2021EL-01169 | reverse complement strand
CCTCACCACCGCTATTTTCGAGAAAAAAATGGGCATCCAGCTTGAACAGAAAGTCCATCTTTCAGGAGCCACAGCATGAACCGGATCCGCATTGAGAAAGGCACGGGCGGCTGGGGCGGCCCGCTGGCGGTGAGCTACCTGCTGGTCGGTCTGGTCACCAACTTCTTCCGCGGCTGGGTGACCGACCTCACCACCGCTATTTTCGAGAAAAAAATGGGCATCCAGCTTGAACAGAAAGTCCATCTTTCAGGAGCCACAGCATGAACCGGATCCGCATTGAGAAAGGCACGGGCGGCTGGGGCGGCCCGCTGGAGTTCGACGCCACCGAAGGCAAAAAGATTGTGTACATCACCGCGGGTACCCGCCCGGCGATCGTCGACAGGCTGCGCGAGCTGACGGGCTGGGAAGCGGTCGACGGCTTCAAGGAAGGCGAACCGCCGGAGGCGGAAATCGGCGTGGCGGTGATCGACTGCGGCGGCACGCTGCGCTGCGGCATCTATCCGAAGCGCCGCATTCCGACGGTAAATATTCACTCCACCGGGAAATCCGGCCCGCTGGCGCAGTACATCCTCGAAGACATTTATGTCTCAGGCGTGAAGGAAGACAACATCACCCTGGTGAAGGGGACGTCTGCGCCGCAAAAAGCGGCCCCGCGCGAGTACGACACCAGCAAGAAAATTACCGAGCAGAGCGATGGCCTGCTGGCAAAGGTCGGGATGGGAATGGGTTCCGCCGTGGCGGTGCTGTTCCAGTCCGGGCGCGACACCATCGACACGGTGCTGAAGACCATTCTGCCGTTTATGGCGTTCGTCTCGGCGCTGATCGGCATCATCATGGCTTCCGGCCTGGGCGACTGGATTGCCCACGGCCTCGCCCCGCTCGCCAGCCACCCGCTCGGGCTGGTCACGCTGGCGCTGATCTGCTCCTTCCCGCTGCTGTCGCCGTTCCTCGGCCCGGGCGCGGTGATTGCTCAGGTTATCGGCGTGCTGATTGGCGTGCAGATTGGTCTGGGGAATATTCCTCCGCACCTCGCCCTGCCCGCCCTGTTTGCCATTAACGCCCAGGCAGCGTGCGACTTTATCCCCGTGGGGCTGTCGCTGGCGGAAGCACGCCAGGACACCGTGCGCGTGGGCGTGCCGTCCGTGCTGGTCAGCCGCTTCCTGACGGGAGCGCCGACGGTGCTGATTGCCTGGTTTGTCTCCGGCTTTATTTATCAATAAGAGGTTCCTGCCATGACCGTGATTTACCAGACCACCATTACCCGCATCGGCCAGAGCGCGGCGGATGCGCTGAGCGACCAGATGCTGATCACCTTTCGCGAAGGGGCGCCTGCGGATATCGAAGAGTTTTGCTTTATCCATTGCCACGGCGAGTTGAACGGTGAGCTAAAGGCCGGGAGCCAGCTACAGCTGGGCGAGGCGCGCTATGCCGTGACCGCCGTCGGCGACGTCGCTGAACAAAACCTGCGCGAGCTGGGCCACATCACCCTGCGTTTCGACGGCCAGCCGCAGGCGGAATATCCCGGCACGGTTCACGTAGCGGGCCCGGTTCCGCAGGCTGTCACCCCAGGCTGCACGTTAAAATTTGTTGCGTAATTAAGGAGATAGACATGAGTCAGGTTGCCGTTGTCATTGGTGGGGGACAAACCTTAGGCGAGTTCCTCTGCCGTGGGCTTGCCGCAGAGGGTTACCGCGTGGCGGTAGTGGATATTCAGAGTGAAAAGGCCGCCCGCGTGGCGGACACCATCAACACCGAGTTTGGTGAAGGAATGGCGTACGGGTTTGGCGCCGACGCCACCAGCGAGCAGAGCGTGATGGCGCTCGCGCGCGGCGTGGACGACATTTTTGGGCGTACCGACCTGCTGGTTTACAGCGCCGGCATTGCGAAAGCGGCCTTTATCAGCGACTTCGAGCTGGGGGATTTTGACCGCTCGCTGCAGGTCAATCTGGTGGGCTATTTCCTCTGCGCCCGCGAGTTTTCCCGTCTGATGATCCGCGACGGCATTCAGGGGCGCATCATTCAGATCAACTCAAAATCGGGGAAAGTGGGCAGCAAGCACAATTCCGGCTACAGCGCGGCGAAGTTTGGCGGCGTGGGGCTGACGCAGTCTCTGGCGCTGGATCTGGCCGAATACGGCATTACCGTCCACTCGCTGATGCTGGGCAATCTGCTGAAATCGCCGATGTTCCAGTCCCTGCTGCCGCAGTACGCCACCAAGCTCGGTATTAAAGCGGAAGAAGTGGAGCAGTACTACATCGATAAAGTGCCGCTCAAGCGCGGGTGCGACTATCAGGACGTGCTGAACATGCTGCTGTTTTACGCCAGCCCGAAAGCCTCGTACTGCACCGGACAGTCGATTAACGTCACCGGTGGGCAGGTGATGTTCTGAGTTCATTCCCCGGTGGCGCTGCGCTTACCGGGGCTACAATCCCCGTAGGCCGGGTAAGGCGCAGCCGCCACCCGGCAATTAAAGGAGCCGATATGGTCACCGCACTCATTACCGTCGCCGCCCTCGCCTGGATCTGCCAGATGGCGTTTGGCGGCTGGCAAATCCATCGGTTTAACCGCGCGTTTGACGCCCTGTGCCAGAAAGGCCGCGTGGGCGTCGGGCGTTCCGGTGGACGTTTCAAGCCGCGGGTCGTCGTGGCTGTTGCGCTGGATGAAAACAACAAGGTCTGCGATTCCCTCATCATGCGCGGCATGACCGTCTTTGCCCGTCCGGTGAAAATCCAGGCAATCAACGGCATTTCGCTGCAGGAATTGCAGCCCGATGTGATCTTTCCCCATGATCCACTTTGTCATAATGCACTATCATTAGCGCTTAATCTGAAACATGGATAATTTCGTTGTGAAAGATATAGACTTGCGAAATTATCATTTCGCAACCTAAGGAACGAAGCGCCTATGAAACCTCGTCAGCGGCAGGCGGCCATTCTCGAGCATCTGCAAAAGCAGGGAAAATGCTCGGTAGAGGATCTGGCCCACTACTTTGACACCACCGGCACGACGATACGCAAGGACCTCGTATTGCTCGAAAACTCTGGCGCCGTCATTCGAACCTACGGCGGCGTGGTGCTCAATAAAGACGAAGCGGACCCGCCTATCGACCACAAAACGCTGATCAATACCCACCAGAAAGCGCTGATTGCCGAAGCCGCCGTAAAATTTATCCACGATGGCGACTCGATCATTCTGGATGCAGGCAGTACCGTCCTGCAGATGATCCCCCTGCTCAGCCGCTTTAACAACATCACGGTGATGACCAACAGCCTGCACATCGTCAACGCCCTGTCGGAGAACGACTGCGAGCAGACCATCCTGATGCCCGGCGGCACCTTCCGTAAAAAATCCGCGTCGTTCCACGGGCAGCTGGCGGAGAACGCCTTCGACCACTTCAGCTTCGATAAACTGTTTATGGGTACCGACGGCATCGACCTGAACGCGGGCGTCACGACGTTTAACGAGGTGTTCAGCGTCAGTAAAGCCATGTGCAACGCCGCGCGGGAAGTGATTTTGATGGCGGACTCGTCGAAGTTTGGCCGCAAAAGCCCCAACATTGTCTGTAGCCTTGAAAGCGTTGATAAGCTGATTACCGACGCGGGTATCGACCCGGCGTTCAAAAAAGCGCTGGAAGAGAAAGGCATCGACGTGATCGTAACCGGAGAGAGAGATGAGTGATTTTCTGTTAGAAACGGGCCGCCAGACGCTGATGCTGGAGCTGCAGGAAGCCAGCCGCCTGCCGGAACGTCTGGGCGAGGATTTTGTCCGCGCGGCCAACACCATTATCCACTGCGAAGGCAAAGTGATCGTGGCGGGCATCGGTAAATCCGGCCATATCGGCAAAAAGATTGCCGCGACGCTGGCCAGCACCGGCACCCCGGCCTTCTTCGTGCACCCTGCCGAAGCGCTGCACGGCGATCTGGGAATGATTGAAAGCCGCGACGTGATGCTGTTTATCTCCTACTCCGGTTCGGCGAAAGAGCTGGATCTCATTATTCCGCGCCTGCAGGAAAAATCGGTCGCCCTGCTGGCGATGACCGGGAAATCCCGCTCGCCCCTGGCGCTGGCCGCCAAAGCAACGCTGGATATTTCCGTTGAGCGTGAAGCCTGTCCGATGCACCTCGCCCCCACCTCCAGCACCGTAAATACCCTGATGATGGGCGACGCGCTGGCGATGGCGGTAATGCAGGCGCGCGGGTTTAACGAAGAAGATTTCGCCCGTTCGCATCCGGCGGGTGCGCTCGGAGCGCGCCTGCTCAACAAGGTTCACCACCTGATGCGCACAGAAGATGCGATTCCACAGGTCAAACTCAATACCAGCGTCATGGACGCGATGCTGGAGCTGAGCCGTACCGGTCTGGGGCTGGTGGCGGTGTGCGATGACGACGGATACGTCAAAGGCGTGTTCACCGACGGCGACCTGCGCCGCTGGCTGGTGAGCGGCGGTAAGCTGGAAACAGACGTGTCGGACGCCATGACCCAGGGCGGGCTGACGCTGAACGCCGAGAGCCGCGCCATTGAAGCCAAAGAGGTGCTGATGAAGCGCAAAATCACCGCCGCACCGGTGGTGGATGACACCGGCAGGCTGTGCGGTGCCATCAACCTGCAGGATTTCTATCAGGCCGGGATTATCTAACCCTTCAGCCCGAGACGCTTCGCCAGCCGGTGCAGGTTGGCGACGTCCATCTCCAGCGCCCGGGCGCACGCCGCCCAGTTGCGGTTGTTCTGCTCCAGCGCGCGGGTAATCATCTGACGCTGAAACGCCTCTGTCGCGTCACGCAGATTTTCATTCGCTCTCTCTGGTACAGCCTGCGCAATAGACGCAATTTCATCATGCTGCGCAAAATGCCGGGCATGTATAACCACTTCATCACCCGAACGCGTCGCTCGCGCCAGCACCACCGCGCGGTGAATCGCGTGTTCCAGCTCGCGCACGTTGCCCGGCCAGGCGTAGCTCAGCAGATGCGCCCTCGCCCCCGGGCTTAACACCACGCGGGAAAGCCCCATCCTGAGACGGCACTGCTCGCAGAAATAGCCCGCCAGCAGCACCACGTCGTCCCCGCGCTCGCGCAGCGGCGGCACGGTAAGCGGAAACACGCTCAGGCGGTGGAACAGGTCGGCGCGGAACTGCCCGGCAAGCACCGCCTCACGCAGGTCGCGGTTCGTCGCCGCCAGCACGCGAACGTCCACTCTGTGACTGCGGTCGTCCCCCACGCGCTGGATATCGCCGTACTGCAATACGCGCAGGAGTTTGGCCTGGAGCGACAGAGAGAGCTCACCTATTTCATCCAGAAACAGCGTGCCGTTATCGGCCATTTCGAACTTGCCGCTGCGGTTGCTGATGGCGCCGGTAAACGCCCCTTTGACGTGGCCAAACAATTCGCTTTCCGCCACGCTTTCCGGCAGCGCGGCGCAGTTGAGGTACACCAGCGGATTGACCGCGCGCGGCGACGCTTCGTGAATCGACTTCGCTACCAGCTCCTTGCCGGTGCCGGTCTCCCCGAAGATCAGCACGTTCAAATCGGACGCGGCAACAATCTCAATCTCTTTTTTGAGCTGCGCCATGCCTGGCGAGAGGCCAATCATCTCCGTGTGCCTCACCTGCTCAAACGCCGCCGGGCTGCCGGGAGAAATATTCTGACTCTCCAGCTGTTCAATCAGCAGCGCATTGTTCAGCGCCCCGGCGGCCAGGGCGGCAATCAGGCGAAGCTCCTCATCGCTGAAGGTATCGAACTGGTCCGGCGACAGGCCGTCGAGGGTCAGCGCCCCAATCAGATTCTGCCCTGCAAACAGCGGCAAGCCAATACAGGCGTGCACCTTCAGGCTCTCCTGGCCTGGAATCAGCCCGTCGTACGGGTCGGGCAGATCGCTGTCCGCCGGGAAACGCACCACGTCACCCGCGCGGGCGATAGTTTCCAGACGCGGATGGCCTTCAAGGGTAAAGCGCCGCCCGAGCACGTCCTTCGCCAGGCCGTCGATGGCCAGCGGAATAAACTGCCGTCCTTCGTAGCGCAGCAGCGCCGAGGCGTCGCACGCCAGCACGTGGCGCAGCGTGGAGATCAGCCGCTGGAAGCGGTCCTGATGACCAATACCGGTTTGCAGTTCAATGGCGATTTTCGCCAGCACGTCTACGGAAAAGCTCATCTCTGCCTCGCTGTCATTTTGACAATGCATGTTGTCATAGTGACACTGTTTTTAATAGTCATAATGACTACCCATTTCGGATCATCAAAGTATTAACCTATAAAAATCAATAGATTAAAAGTTGGCACGCGGCTTGATATAAGCAAACCATCCTATTTGAAAAACGCGATATTACGCTGAGGTTTGCTATGTCTATTCTGGTTAAAAATAACATTCATTGGGTGGGTCAACGTGACTGGGAAGTGCGCGATTTCCACGGGACGGAATATAAAACGCTGCGCGGCAGCAGCTACAACAGCTATCTCATTCGTGAAGGTAAAAATGTGCTGATCGATACCGTCGATCACAAGTTCAGCCGCGAGTTCGTGCAGAACCTGCGCGGCGAAATCGATCTGAACGCCATCGACTACATCATCATCAACCACGCGGAGGAGGATCACGCCGGGGCCCTGACCGAGCTGATGTCGTATATTCCGGACACCCCGATCTACTGCACCACCAACGCCATCGACTCGATCAACGGCCACCACCACCATCCGGAGTGGAACTTCCACACCGTGAAAACGGGCGACGCGCTGGATATCGGCAACGGCAAGCAGCTGATCTTCGTGGAAACGCCGATGCTGCACTGGCCGGACAGCATGATGACCTACATGACCGGTGACGCGGTGCTGTTCAGCAACGACGCCTTCGGCCAGCACTACTGCGACGAACGTCTGTTCAACGACGAGGTGGATCAGACCGAGCTGTTCGAACAGTGCCAGCGCTACTACGCCAACATCCTCACCCCGTTCAGCCGCCTGGTGACGCCAAAAATTACTGAAATCCTGGGCTTTAACCTGCCGGTGGAGATGATTGCCACCTCCCACGGCGTGGTGTGGCGTGAAAACCCCACCCAGATCGTGGAGCTGTACCTGAAGTGGGCGGCGGATTATCAGGAAGATCGCATCACGATCTTCTACGACACCATGTCCAACAACACCCGCATGATGGCGGACGCCATTGCCCAGGGCATCAACGAAGTGGACCCGAACGTAGCGGTGAAGATCTTCAACGTGGCGCGCAGCGATAAAAACGAGATCCTCACCAACGTCTTCCGCTCCAAGGGCGTGCTGGTGGGCACCTCCACCATGAACAACGTGATGATGCCGAAGATTGCCGGTCTGGTCGAAGAGATGACCGGCCTGCGTTTTCGCAACAAGCGCGCCAGCGCCTTTGGCTCCCACGGCTGGAGCGGCGGTGCGGTCGACCGCCTTTCCACCCGTTTACAGGATGCAGGGTTTGAGATGTCGATGAGCCTGAAAGCGAAATGGCGGCCGGATATCGACGCCCTGGAAATCTGCCGCCAGCACGGCCGCGACATTGCCCGTCAGTGGGCGCTCGCACCGCTGCCGGAAACCGCCCCCGCCGCGGCGGTTGCGCCGGAAGCCATAGCTGAAGCCGCCGCTACTGACCTCGGTCCTTGCATGCAGTGCAGCGTGTGCCAGTGGATTTACGACCCGGAACGGGGCGAGCAGCTGCAGGATGTCGCTCCGGGCACGCCGTGGAGTGAGGTGCCGGACAGCTTCCTCTGCCCGGAATGTTCCCTCGGGAAAGACGTCTTTGATGAACTGGCAACGGAGGCAAAATGAGCCACGGTATCGTCATTATCGGCTCGGGCTTTGCCGCCCGCCAGCTGGTGAAAAATATCCGCAAGCAGGACGCTAACGTGCCGTTGACGCTGATCGCCGCCGACAGCATGGACGAGTACAACAAGCCTGATTTAAGCCACGTCATTAGCCAGAACCAGCGCGCAGACGATCTCACCCGCCAGACGGCGGGGGCGTTCGCAGAACAGTTTAACCTGCGTCTGTTTCCGTACACCTGGGTTACCGATATCGACGCCAACGCCCGTCTGGTGAAAGCGAAAGATAAAACCTGGCACTACGACAAGCTGGTGCTGGCCACGGGTGCCTCTGCGTTTGTGCCGCCGGTTGAGGGCCGCGAGCTGATGGTCACGCTCAACAGCCAGCAGGCGTATCAGGCCAGCGAAACGGAGCTTCGCGACGCCACGCGGGTGATGATTGTCGGTGGCGGGCTGATCGGCACCGAGCTGGCGATGGATTTCTGCCGTGCGGGTAAATCCGTGACCTTGGTCGACCACGCGGCGAGCATTCTGTCGGCGCTGATGCCCGCTGAAGTGAGCAGCCGCTTACAGCATCGTCTGACCGACATGGGCGTCCATCTGCTGCTGAAATCGCAACTGCAGAGCCTGAGCAAAACCGGCAGCGGCATACGTGCAACGCTCGACCGCAGCCGCAGCGTGGAGGTGGATGTGGTGATTGCGGCGACGGGGCTGCGCCCGGAAACGGCGCTGGCGCATCGCGCAGGGGCCGAAATCAACCGCGGCGTGAAGGTTAACAGCTACCTGCAAACCACGCAGCCGGACATGTATGCCCTGGGCGACTGCGCGGAAATTAACGGCCAGGTGCTGCCGTTCCTGCAGCCGATTCAGTTAAGCGCCATGTGCCTGGCGAAAAACCTGCTCGGCGGCAACGCTCCGGTGAAATTACCCGCCATGCTGGTCAAAGTGAAAACGCCGGAATTACCGCTGCATCTCGCAGGTGAAACGCAGCGTCAGGATCTGGACTGGCAGATTGCCCTTTCGCCGCAGGGCATGGTGGCGCGCGGCACCGATACCGACGGTCAGATGCGCGCCTTTGTCGTCAGTGAGGACAGGATGAAGGAGGCCTTCGCCCTGCTGAAATCGCTCCCTGCTTAACCCTCCTGTTGCCGGGTGGCGCTCCGCTTACCCGGCCTACATGCAGACCCGTGCAAGCGTAGCGCCACCGGACTGGGTCGTTCAGGAACGTACCACCAGCGCGTCGTAGCCGCGCCAGCGGTAATTCGCCATGGAGATCAGCCAGCAGGCGACAAACAGACCCACGACGACAAACCCGGCGTTGCCCAGATTGTCGTTTACCGCGCCAATCAGATCCCAGAGGCCGCCGCTGAGGGCAAATTTATCCATCAGCAGACCCAGCGCTTCCAGCCCGCCGATAAACAGCGCCACCACCACGGAGGTGCCGGTGATGGTCATGTTGTAGTAAAGCTTGCGCTGCGGTTTGTTAAACGCCCAGCCGTAGGCCCCCACCATCAGCAGGTTGTCGAGGGTATCCACCAGCGCCATGCCGCTGGCGAAGAGTGCCGGGAAGATCATGATTGACCACACCGACATTCCGCTGGACGCGCTGGCGGCAGAGATCCCCAGCACGCCGATCTCGGTGGCCGTGTCAAAGCCGAGACCAAACAGGAAACCGACCAGGTACATCTGCCAGCTTTTATTGACGAGGCGGAAGGTCTTGCCGAACAGCCAGTTCATCACCCCGCCCTGAGCCGGTAGCGTGATGTCGTCCTGCACGGGCCTGCCGCGTTTTAGCGCCTGAAAACTGCGCCAGACGCCGCGCAGGATCACCATATTCACCAGCGCCATCGCCAGCAGGAAAGTCGCGGAAACGGCGGTGCCTATCAGGCTGCCGGTTTCGTGGAACCACGCCATGTTCTTCTGAAACGCCGTGGCGGTAGCGGCGATGGCAATGGAGGCCAGCACCACGATGGTGGAGTGGCCCAGCGAGAACCACGCCCCCACGCCGGACGGGCGTTTGCCCTGCTGCATCATCTTACGCGTCACGGTATCAATGGCGGCAATGTGGTCAGCGTCCACCGCATGACGCAGTCCGTAGCACCACGCCAGCAGGCTTGCCGCCATCAGCGCCGTGCTGCCGCTAAAGGTGTGCCATGCCCATCCCCAGGCCAGCAGGTTTGCCATTACCAGAGCCAGCAGCAGGAGCGCGGCGCGAGGTTCATTGCGTAACAGTCGTAACATTTTAAGTCCTTTGTAAACATGACCGGGCAGCGGCGACCACCGCCTGCCCGAAGGAGATCGCTCCGTCACCTGCGGGCAGGCGCGAAGGAAAAAGAAGCGTAAAGTCAGAAAGATAATGACGCAGACGCGCGCGCAGCAGACGGTTGTGCAATACCCCGCCGCTGAGGCAGATTGTCGACAGCGACAGGCGCCGGGCATGAAACGCGGCGAGCTCCGCCAGCCCTTTTGCCAGCGCATCGTGAAACGCCCAGGCGCGCGCGCAGGGCTCCGCCTGCCAGCTCAGCCACTGCTGCCAGAAAAGCGCGAGGTTATCCACTATCAGCGTCACCGGATGGTCGACACCCGCGCACTGCGATGCCAGGGCTTCCAGCCGGCAGGCGGCCTCACCTTCCCAGGATTGGGTTTCGATACCCAGCGCGCAGGCGACTGCATCAAACAGGCGACCGCAGGACGAGGCCCGCGGCGCGTTGAGGCCACGCTGGATCGCCGTCGCCAGCAGCGGCAAGTTCTGGCGCTGTACCGCGTGGGTTTCCGGGTACTGCTGCCAGTCAGGCACAAACGCCAGACAGTGGGCGAGCAGATTGCGCCACGGCTGCCGCGCCGCCAGATCGCCACCCGGCAGCGCAACGGCAGGCAGGCCACCCAGATGCGCATAGTCGAGATAGCTGACCCGCAGGCACTCTCCACCCCACAGCGCGCCGTTTTCCCCCATGCCGATCCCGTCCAACGTCAGGGCGATAACGTCTCCGCCCTCGCGCGGCCAGCCGTTTTCGGCCATGCACGCCGCCGCGTGAGCGTGATGGTGGTGTACCTCTTCAAGGGGCAACGCCTGCGCCTGCGCCCACTGGCGAGCGCGATACCCCGGATGGGCATCGCACACCACGCGCGTCGGCTGAAAGGCGTAAATGTCCTGCATCACCGACAGCGCGGAACGCCACTGCGCTTCCACACCCTCGTCACCGAGATCGCCAAAATGCTGGCTCAGCACCGCCTGGTTCCCACGCACCAGGCAGAAGGTGTTTTTCATCTCCGCCCCGGTGCACAGCATGGCGGGAATATTGTCGAACCCGGCAGGCAGCGTGATGGCATCCGGCACAAAACCGCGCGCGCGGCGCAGCATCGCACCGTCCCGATCCATCACCGAATCGTCCATCCGCTGCAGGATATCGCGGTTATGCAGCAGGAAGCCGTCCGCGATGCCGCTGAGCTCATCCAGCGCCTGCCGGTTGGTGACGGCAGGCGGTCTGCCGCTGAGGTTGCCGGAGGTCATCACCAGCGGGCGCTGACAGTCCATCATCAGAAGGTGCTGCAGCGGGTTCGCAGGAAGCATGATGCCCACGGTATCCAGACCGGGCGCGATACCTTCCGGGAAGGCGGGCAGCCAGGCTTTTGGCGTGAGCACAATGGGTGCGGCGGGTGAGCGTAGCAGCGCCTGAACCGTCTCCGGCAGGTCATCCGCATGCGGGATCATTACCGCCAGCGGCTTCGACGGGCGCTGCTTGCGTGACCGAAGCGTCGCGACCGCCTGCGGGTTACGCGCATCGCAGACAAGGTGAAAGCCGCCCAGACCTTTAACCGCAACAATACCGCCGCTTTTCATCATCGCCACCGCCGCGCGCAGCGCAGCCTCGCGCTCAGCGGTCATGTCGCCCGCACGCCACGCCAGCGCGGGTCCGCAGTCCGGGCAGGCGACCGGCTGGGCGTGAAAACGGCGGTCGGCAGGATTACGGTACTCGGCTTCACACGGCCCGCAGAGCGGGAACGGCGCCATTGCCGTGGCCGGACGGTCATAGGGCATCGCGCGGATAATGGTAAACCGCGGCCCGCAGTGGGTGCAGTTGATAAACGGATAGCGATAGCGGCGTTCGCGTGGGTCGCACATCTCAGCCAGACACGCCGGGCAGGTCGCGGCATCGGGGACAATCTGGGTGTCCATCGTCCCGGCCCCGCTGTGGCGGATGGTAAAGTCCTCCGGCACGTGCGCCCAGGTAAACGGCTGCGTTTCCACGCGATCAATGCGTGCCAGCGGCGGGCAGTCCTGATGCAGCCTCGCGGTAAAGGCCCCCCCATTACCCGCGAGGCGCACCAGCACGCCCTCTCCGTCATTGCAGACGTCACCGGTCAGCTGAAGCGCCTGCGCCAGCTGCCAGACGAAGGGACGAAACCCCACGCCCTGCACCTTGCCGCGCACCCGCAGCTGAACGCCGTTGCTGCTCATACGGCTCAGAACAGCAGTGATGACGAGGTGTCGAACGCCGCGCGACGGCGCTTTTCGGCGCTCATCTGCTCAAGCTTGTCGCGATCCACGCAGACCAGCGCGTGCGTCGGGCAGGCTTCCATACAGGCCGGGCCGGCCTCACGGTGGTAGCACAGGTCGCACTTGTTGGCTTCGGCTTTCTCCGCCCGCACGCTCAGCCCCATGCCGCTGTTGCGCACCACCGGACGGACCACCACCTCCATCGCGCCATACGGGCAGGCAACCACGCAGGTTTTGCAGCCAATGCAGCGCTCCTGCATCACGTGCACAAAGCCTTTCTCGCGTTTAATCGCCCCGTTCGGGCAGACGTTCGCGCACGGAGCGTCTTCGCACTGGCGACAGATGGCGGCGGTGGAGATATTCACGCCTTTGATGACGTGGATGCGCGGCAGGAAGGTGTCAGGGGTGAGCGACGCACAGTCCTGCTCCGCCTGATGGGAAACCACGCACGCCACTTCACAGGTACGGCAACCAATACACTTACTGGCATCGGCCATAATAAAACGGTTCATCTGCTTCTCCAGCATTACAGTTATGCGCGGAGATATTCATAAACCGTGCCAATAATTAACATATTGATTTTATAGAACTTTAAAAATCGCAGCGGCGCTGTCATCGTCACTTATGACGATGACAGCTGTCGACATCAGCGGTGTGGGCCGTCAATAACCGAGTCGCGCAGGACAAGCTCGCCGGAGAAGGTTTGCTGATATTTAAACTCGCCGCCGTCGAGCATGAAGATCAGGCGGCTGATGGTCTCCTGAATCATCTCCGTTACCGGAATGCGTACGCTGGAGAGCGACGGCACGATGTAGGGTGCGATGGCCACATCGTCGAAACCGATCACCGACACCGCGTCGGGCGTGGCCACGCCGCTGTCGTGCAGCTGCTTCAGGGCACCGATGGCCATATCGTCATTGCTCGCCACCAGCGCCGTAAAGCGCTCACCGCGCGCAAGCAGGTCGGACACCGCCGCCGCGCCGCTGGCGGGGTTCCACTTCCCCTGCGCGATCAGCCCCTCGCGCAGCGGAATACCGTGCTGCGCCAGCGCATCCTTGTAGCCGGAGAGACGCTCGACCCCGGTGGGAGAATCCATCGAGCCGGTGATAAAGGCGATCTCCCGATGCCCTTTCGCAATCAGCTGTGACACCGCGTCCTGGCTGGAGGCTTTATGATCGGACCAGACGCTGTGGCTGCTGTTTTTCCGCAGGCGGCGGTTGAGCACCATAATGGGCTGCTCGCACTTCTCGACGATCGCATCCATCTCATCCACGCTCAGAAAACGCGGATAGATGATCACCGCGTCGCAGCGCATATCCAGCAGATACTGGATCGCCTCGCGCTCCTCATCGGCGCTGTGCTTGCCGTCCGCGAGGATCAGCTGTCGCCCTTTCTCTTCGGTCATGCGCGCGGCGTGAAACAGCAGTTCGCTAAAGTAGACGCCGTGATAAAGGGTGTTCGTCACCACCAGGCCCAGCGTCTGGGTGCGTTTGGTCGCCAGGTTGCGCGCCAGCAAATTTGGGCGATAGCCGCTCTCTTCAATGGCCTGAAACACCCGGTCTTTGGTCTCCTGGCTGACGTAGCCATTACCCGACAGCACCCGGGACACCGTCGCTTTCGAAACGCCTGCCCGCTTCGCCACTTCCAGCATCGTGGTCATGTTTTTTTTCCATCCGAAACTCATGCGGGCAGTGTACTGCACTGCAGAAAAATTGTCGCAGCGGCGACATCACGCTTTCGGCACCTCATTGCGACATTCATCACGAAACGAAAAAATGGTCAAAAAGCGATCTTGTTTCATTCATAAAAACTCATGATGATTATGTGGAACCGGTTTCCTACATTTCACACAACGATAACAGGATCACATCCGATGGCCAAAAATTACGCTGCGCTGGCGAACGACGTTATCAGCGCGCTGGGCGGCAAAGAGAACATCGTCGCCGTCACCCACTGCATGACGCGACTGCGTTTCGTTCTGAAAGACGAAACCCTCACCGACGCCGCGCGCCTGAAAAGCATCAGCGGCGTGCTCGGCGTGGTGCGTAACGACAACCAGTGCCAGGTGATTATTGGCAATACCGTCTCTCAGGCGTACCGCGAGGTGGTAAGCCTGCTGCCCGCTGACCTGCAGCCCGCGGTGCCGGAAGGCCCGCAAAAGCTGACGTTACGCCGCATTGGCGCCGGGATCCTCGACGCGCTGATCGGCACCATGTCCCCGCTGATCCCGGCGATCATCGGCGGCTCGATGGTCAAGCTGCTGGCGATGATCCTCGAGATGACCGGCGTGCTGCCCAAAGGCGCACCGACGCTCACCATTTTGACCGTCATCGGCGACGGCGCGTTCTTCTTCCTGCCGCTGATGGTGGCGGCCTCGGCGGCGGTGAAATTCAAAACCAACATGTCGCTGGCGATAGCCATTGCGGGCGTGCTGGTGCACCCGAGCTTTATCGAGCTGATGGCGAAAGCCGCGCAGGGCGAGCACGTTGAGTTCGCCTTTATCCCGGTGACGGCGGTGAAATACACCTACACCGTCATCCCCGCGCTGGTGATGACCTGGTGCCTGTCGTACATCGAACGCTGGGTGGATCGCATCACCCCGGCGGTGACGAAAAACTTCCTCAAGCCGATGCTGATCGTGCTGATTGCCGCCCCGCTCGCCATCGTGCTGATTGGCCCGCTGGGGATCTGGATCGGTAGCGCCATCTCCGCGCTGGTCTACACCATTCACGGCTACCTGGGCTGGCTCTCCGTGGCGATCATGGGCGCATTGTGGCCGCTGCTGGTGATGACCGGGATGCACCGCGTCTTTACGCCGACCATCATTCAGACCATTGCCGAAACGGGCAAGGAAGGGATGGTGATGCCGTCGGAAATTGGCGCCAACCTGTCGCTCGGCGGTTCGTCGCTGGCGGTGGCGTGGAAAACGAAAAACCCGGAGCTGCGCCAGACGGCGCTGGCGGCGGCGGCCTCCGCCATCATGGCGGGGATCTCTGAACCGGCCCTGTACGGCGTCGCGATCCGTCTGAAACGCCCGCTGATTGCCAGCCTGATCAGCGGCTTTATCTGCGGCGCGGTGGCGGGCATAGCCGGTCTTGCCAGCCATTCGATGGCGGCACCGGGGCTGTTCACCAGCGTGCAGTTCTTCGACCCGGCCAACCCGATGACCATCGTCTGGGTGTTTGGCGTGATGGGTCTGGCAGTGGTGCTGTCGTTTATTCTGACCCTGATACTGGGCTTTGAGGATATTCCGGTCGAAGACGAGGCTGAAAAAGCGCGCGCCCTGCAGACCGCACCGGTACAGAACAACGCAGCAAAAGCATAAATTGAAAGCGAGGTAAGAATGTCTGTTTTTCCACAAGGATTTTTATGGGGCGGCGCGCTTGCCGCCAACCAGAGCGAAGGGGCTTACCGTGAAGGCGGCAAAGGGTTGACGACGGTCGATATGATCCCCCACGGCGCGAATCGCCTGGCAGTGAAGCTCGGTAAGGAAAAGCGTTTCTCGCTGCGTGACGACGAGTTCTACCCGAGCCACGAGGCGATTGATTTTTACCATCGCTATAAAGAGGACATCGCCCTGATGGCGGAGATGGGCTTTACGGTGTTCCGCACCTCGATCGCCTGGAGCCGCCTCTATCCGAACGGCGACGAGCCGCTGCCGAACAAAGAAGGCATTGCCTTTTACCGCGCGGTGTTCGAGGAGTGCAAAAAATACAACATCGAGCCGCTGGTGACCCTCTGCCACTTTGACGTGCCGATGCACCTGGTGACGGAATACGGCTCCTGGCGCAACCGCAAGATGGTCGATTTCTTCGCCCGCTACGCCCGCACCTGCTTCGAAGAATTTAACGGGTTGGTGAAATACTGGCTGACCTTCAACGAAATCAACATCATGCTGCACAGCCCGTTTTCCGGCGCGGGACTGGTGTTTGAGGAAGGCGAAAACGAAGACCAGGTGAAATACCAGGCCGCGCACCACGAGCTGGTGGCGAGCGCGCTGGCGACCAAAATTGCCCACGAGGTAAACCCGGAAAACCAGGTGGGCTGCATGCTGGCGGGCGGTAACTTCTACCCCTACTCCTGCAAGCCGGAAGACGTGTGGATGGCGCTGGAGAAAGACCGCGAGAACCTGTTCTTTATCGACGTGCAGGCGCGCGGCCGCTATCCTGCCTATTCTGCCCGCGTGTTCCGCGAGAAAGGCGTGGTGATTGTTAAAGACCCGGGCGATGACGAACTGCTGAAAAATACCGTCGATTTTGTCTCGTTTAGCTACTACGCCTCGCGCTGCGCCTCGGCGGACATGAACGCGGGCAACACCAGCGCGGCGAACATCGTGAAGTCCCTGCGCAACCCGCACATTCAGGTGAGCGAATGGGGCTGGGGCATCGACCCGCTCGGGCTGCGCATCACCATGAACATGATGTACGACCGCTATCAGAAGCCGCTGTTCCTGGTGGAGAACGGCCTGGGAGCGAAAGACGTCGTTGATGAAAACGGCGAGATTAACGACGACTACCGCATCAGCTACCTGCGCGAGCACATCCGCGCAATGGGCGACGCGATTGAGGACGGCGTGCCGCTGATGGGCTACACCACCTGGGGCTGCATTGACCTGGTCTCGGCCTCAACCGGTGAGATGAGCAAGCGCTACGGGTTTGTGTACGTTGACCGCGACGACGCCGGAAACGGCACGCTGGAACGGAAACGCAAGAAATCGTTCGGATGGTATAAGAAGGTGATTGCGAGTAACGGGGCGGATCTCGAGTAGCCTGTTTTGCCGGGTGGCGGCTTCGCCTTACCCGGCCTACAAAACCGTAGGCCCGGTAAGCGTAGCGCCACCGGGCGCTGCTCAGAGCTGAGAAAAACCTCCATCCCCAACCCATCCCGCTAGCCGTGAATACACCACGTCCACCGCCTCTTTCACCGGCGGCGTCATCGGGTAATAAAACCCGACAATGTCCGGCTGAATGCCCAAAAACAGCACCTCGCCCACGTCACCTTTGATCTGATCCACGAGGTAGTTCAGCGGCATATTGTGGGTGGTCATCATAAACATCTCGGCGATGTCGTCCGGGTCAATCAGGCGGATCTCGCCGGGGTTGAGCCCCATATCGGTGGCATCGACGATTAACAGCCTGTCCGGATGCAGTTCACGGATGGCCACCACGTCGTTTTCCGGCGCGCTGCCGCCGTCAATCACCACCCAGTCGCCCTGCGGGTTGGCGGCACACATCTCTGCGAGCAGCGGACCCGCGCCGTCGTCGCCCATCATGCTGTTGCCGACACACAGTAAAACGTCAGTCACGTAATCTCCTCACCATCAGGTAGATGGCGCTCTCCTGATGAATATCATGCAGCATGCCGCGCAGCGTTTTGCTCCAAGTCTGCTGCTCGGGGGTTTGCCTGCCCAGCGCCGCGTCAAAGGCGTTGGCGAGCATGGCAATGTGGTTCACATCGATCACGATCTCGCCGTACTTCGGCACGCCTTCCATTTTGCGCCGCGCCGTGCTGCCCTCCTCCAGCGTGGCAATCCACGCCAGGTATTCCGGCCACGGACAGCTCAGCGCGGCCTCCAGGCAGTCAATCACCCCGAGGTGATGCCCAATCGCCAGGCTGTAATAGACCACCTGCTGCGCCGCATCCGGCGTGGCATCGTTCTCATCAATAAACTTACGGCTCAGCTGGCTGAACACCACCGTTTCACTCATCGGATACGCGCCTCATCGACGATGCTGTTCAGGTTCGCCACAATCTCATTGAGGCGCGGATCTTTTTCCGCCTCCAGCCAGCGTGCGACCTGGTGGTCACCCTGGCTCAGCAGGCGCAGATAATCATCGGCAATCTGGCGCCCGTAGCGGTACCCCGCCAGCCTGCGCGCCGTGCGGTCAACCTTCACCCGCAGCGGCTGCACCATGTCCGGGTGCAGAATGGCGGCCGGCTGGTTGTCGAGTTCGCCCGGCTCGCGGGCGTGGATTTTCTGCTCCAGCAGGCCGAGCGCCATCGCAAAGCCGTACAGCGTGGCGGCGGGCGTCGGTGGGCAGCCCGGAATGTAGACGTCCACCGGCACGATTTTGTCGGTGCCGCCCCAGACGCAGTAGAGGTCATGGAAGATGCCGCCGCTGTTGCCGCAGGCGCCGTACGAGATGCAGATTTTCGGGTCCGGCGTGGACTGCCAGGCGCGCAGCGCGGGCGAGCGCATGGCGCGGGTGACGGCCCCGGTGAACAGCAGGATGTCCGCATGACGCGGGGACGGCACCACCTTGATGCCGAAGCGCTCGGCGTCAAACAGCGGCGACAGCGTAGCGAAGATCTCAATCTCGCAGCCGTTGCAGCCGCCGCAGTCCACGCGGTAGACGTAGGCCGAGCGTTTGATTTTTTTCAGCAGCGACGCCTTCATGCTGGCGATGGATTCGTCCACCGTCATCGGCACCGGAATGCCGTTCGCGTCGCGCGGGCCCAGTAGGTTTTCCATCAGCTGGCCTCTCTCATGTGGCGGGTGATATCAATGCGGTCGGACGGCAGCAGGCATTTCTGACGCTTGCACGCCGGGCAGGTTTCGAAGCTTTCGCGGTGGTGTTCCGCGCGCGCGTCGCCGTTGTGCTGCAGCAGCGCGATGGCGTAATCGATCTCTTTTTGCACGGCGAACGGGCGCTGGCAGACCCGGCAGTGGCACAGGTCAAAGCGCGACTGCTGCAGGAAATCCTCTTTCTTCCACACCGCCAGCTCGTACTCCTGAGACAGGCGAATGGCGACCGTCGGGCAGACCTCCTCACAGCGGCCGCAGAAGATGCAGCGTCCAAGGTTAAACTGCCAGGCCAGCTCGCCGGTTTTGAGATCCGTTTCCACCGTCAGGGCATTCGACGGACAGGCGTTGACGCAGGCCGCGCAGCCGATGCACTGCTGCGGGTTGTGCTCCGGCTTGCCGCGAAAGTTTTTGTCGACCGGCATCGGCTCCAGCGGATAGCGGCTGGTCTGCGTGCCGGTTTTGATCACTTTTTTGATAAAGGTAAACATGGCGAGTCCTTATTTCAGCGGCGAGTTCTTACGCTCGATGCTGTAGCGCTCAAGCTCTTTGTACGGCACCACCTGGCTTTTCTTCTTGCGCACGTCCACGACGGTCATGCGGTCGGTGCAGGAGTAGCACGGGTCGAGGCTGCCGATGATCAGCGGCGCGTCGGAGACCGTGTTGCCGCGCAGCATATAGCGCAGGGTTGGCCAGTTGGCGTAGGTCGCCGCACGGCAGCGCCAGCGGTAGAGCTTCTGGTTGTCGCCGGTCATGCTCCAGTGGATGTCGTCCCCGCGCGGCGCTTCGGCAAAGCCGAGGGCAAAGCGGTTTGGAATGTAGGTGAAGCCTTCCACCATCAGCGGGCCGCCCGGCAGGTTGTCCAGACCGAAGTCGATCATGTTCAGCGCGGTGAACACCTCGTTGATGCGCACCTTCAGGCGGGAGATGACGTCGCAGCCCTGCTCGCTGTGCACGGTCATCGGCAGCAGGCCGTAGCCGACGAACGGGTGATCGGCGCGGGTGTCGCGGGCGTGGCCGCTGGCGCGCACCATCGGGCCGACGTTGCTGAAGTCGCGGGCAATCTCCGGGTCAAGACGGCCAATGCCCACGGTGCGCTGCTCGATGTTGGGGGTGCTGAGCAGCATATCCACCAGCTCCTGCACGTCCCGGCGCATCTGCTGCGCCAGCTGGCGGGTCTGGATCATGTCGTTTTTCAGCAGGTCGCGGCGGATCCCGCCGATCAGGTTCAGACCGTAGGTTTTGCGCGCCCCGGTGAGGATCTCCGCCATCTTCATCGACGCTTCGCGCACGCGGAAGAACTGCATAAACCCGGAGTCAAAGCCGACGAAGTGGCAGGCCAGGCCGAGGTTCAGCAGGTGCGAGTGCAGGCGCTCCACCTCCAGCAGGATGGCGCGGATCATCTGCGCGCGTTCCGGCACCACGATCCCCATGCCGTTCTCTACCGAGGTGGTGTAGGCGGTGCTGTGGGCGAAGCCGCAGATGCCGCACACGCGGTCAGAAAGAAACGTCACTTCGTTGTAGCCCATGCGGGTCTCCGCCAGCTTCTCCATGCCGCGGTGGACGTAGAACAGGCGGTAGTCGGCGTCGATAATGTTTTCGCCGTCAACGAACAGGCGGAAGTGGCCCGGTTCGTCAGAGGTGACGTGCAGCGGGCCGATCGGCACCACGTTATTCTTCTTGCTGCCCAGCTCGTTGATGAACTCGTAGGTTTCGCTGTCGGTAGTCGGCGCCGGACGCTGGCGGTAGTCCATGCTGCCTTTGCGCAGCGGATAGAGTTCGTCCGGCCAGTCGTCCGGCAGCACCAGACGGCGCTCGTCCGGCAGGCCAACCGGCACCAGGCCATACATGTCGCGCACTTCGCGCTCGCCCCAGACGGCGGCGGGCACGCGCGGCGTGACGGACGGGTATTCCGGTTTATTCGGGTCGACCTCGACGCGCACGGTGATCCAGCACTTCTCGCCCTGCTCCATCGACATCACGTAGTACACCGCGTAACTGCCGCACAGCTGGCGCTCGTCGTTACCGAACAGCACCGACAGCCAGCCGCCCTGCCGGTAGTAGAGAAACTCCACCACTTCCGGCAGATAGTTCACCTTAATGGTGACGGTGATCTGGTCTTTGGTTTGCCAGGACTCCTCCAGCACCACGCCCGGGAAAGCCTGATGCAACGCGGCGAGATACTGCTGACCTTTCTTTTCTTCAGACATAAATACTCTCTTTAATCACGCCACCAGCAAGGAGACGAACGCTAAAAATGCAAAACCAAACCCGGCCCAGGTGATGCGGGACGTTTCCACAAAACGCAGGCGCGCCATGCTGTTTTCGAACAGGGCAATCACCAGCACGCCGACCAGCAGCTTGAGGGCGGCAACCACGACGGCCAGCAGCAGACCGCCCGCGGAGAAGTGCGTCATCTGCCCCCACGGGAAGAAGACGCCGACAAACATCTGCAGCACCACCAGCTGTTTGAGGCTGATGCCCCACTTCAGCACCGCAAAGCCGTAGCCGCTGTATTCGGTGAGCGGCCCTTCCTGCAGCTCCTGCTCGGCTTCGGCCAGATCGAACGGCAGCTTGCCCATCTCGATAAACGTGGCGAACGCGCAGGCGCACAGCGCCAGCACCAGCGGAAGGGAGCGGGCAACTGGCCAGTGGTAAACGGTGTCGGTGATAAAGCTGATGTGCGTGGAACCCGCAACCTGCGCGGCGACCCACAGCCCCAGCAGCAGGATCGGCTCAACCAGCACGCCGAGCATCGCCTCGCGGCTGGCACCGATGCCGGTAAACGGGCTACCGGTGTCCAGGCCCGCAATCGCAAAGAAGAAGCGGGCGATGGCGAAGAGGTAGATAAGGGTAATCAGATCGCCAAGCACGGGCAGGGGCGAAGCCACCGTTACCACCGGCAGCGCGGTGGCGATGGTGAGCATCACGCCGACCATCACGAACGGCGTCAGGCGGAAGACCCAGCCTGCGGCATCCGGGGCCACGCTCTGGCGAGAAAGCAGCTTGAAGAGATCGCGGTACTCCTGCAGTACGCCAGGCCCGCGACGGTTGTGCATCCGGGCGCGCGCCACGCGCGTGATGCCCGACAGCAGCGGCGCGGCGGCGAACAGCACCAGCGCCTGAAGAATTGCCAGTAACAGACTCATGTCAGGCTCCTCGTGAAATCACAATCACTACCAGCACCGCCAGCTCGATCAACGCCAGACGGCGGAACAGCGCGGGCGCGGCAGCGTTCTGCCAGCCGGGTACCCAGCCCACCGGGTTCAGCCAGTGGCGCAGCTTCAGCATGGCGGCGAAGTTCTCTTTCACCGGCATAGCAAAACCGTGGGCGGTGATGACCATCGACTGTTCGTGTTCATAACCGCAGGCCCACGCGGCACCGCGCGAGCGGGAGGTGAGCCGGTCGCGTTTGAAGAACAGCATCAGCACGAACGGCAGCAGCGGCGCGGCAATCAGCAGCAGTGCAATCATCGGCTGGGAAACGACGGTGTGCGCCGTCTCAAGCGGCAGCGGAATGGCGTGGCCCAGCAGCGGCAGCAGCCACGGCGCGGCAACCCCGCCCGCGATGCAGCACAGCGCCAGCGCGACCACGCTTACGCCCATCAGTACCGGTGCGCAGCAGGCGTTCTCAGCCTCACGCGTACGCGGCGCACCAAGGAAGGTCACGCCGTAGACTTTCGCCATGCACATCACGGCCAGCGCCCCGGTAATCGCCAGCCCGACCGCCAGCAGCGGCCCCAGCAGGCGGGCGATAAACGCCTCGCTCTGACCGAGGGCGAAGAAGGACTGATAGATCACCCACTCCCCGGCAAAGCCGTTCAGCGGCGGCAGCGCGGCCATCGCCATCAGCCCGACCAGCATCGCCAGCGAAATCACCGGCATTTTTTTGCCAATCCCACCGAGCTTTTCGATATCCCGATGGCCGGTGCGGAACCAGACGCTGCCCGCCCCGAGGAACAGGGTGCTTTTAAACAGGCTGTGGTTAATCAGGTGATACAGACCGCCGATAAAGCCGGCGGCAATCAGCGCCGGTTGATTCAGCGCCAGCCCGGTCACGCCCGCGCCCATGCCGAGCAGGATGATGCCGATATTCTCCAGCGTGTGGTACGCCAGCAGGCGCTGGATATTGTGCTCCATCAGCGCGTACAGGCCGCCGATGAAGGCGGTGATCATGCCCGCAATCAGCAGCACCACGCCCCACCACAGCGGCGGCTGGCCGCTGGTCAGCGTAATCGCCAGAATCCCGAACAGACCGACCTTCATCACCACCACAGAAAACAGCGCGGCAGCGGGCGCGGAGGCATTCGCATGCGCCTGCGGCACCCAGCCGTGCAGCGGGATAATCCCGGCCAGCAGGCCAAAGCCGATCACGCCCAGCAGCCAGACGTCATTGCCCAGCGGATGCCCGTTAAGTGCAGCGAACTCCAGCGTGCCGAAACGCTGCCACACCCGCCAGCAGGCCAGCGCCAGCAGCAGCGTCCCGAGGCGTCCCAGCGCAAACCACACTTTCCCGGAGGCGCTGCAGCCGGTCAGGAACACGCCGCAGAGCGCCATGATCTCCGCCATCACCACCAGCGCGCCGAGGTTGCTGGCGATCACGGTGCAGACCGCCGTCGCCATCAGCAGGTTCACCAGCAGGCCGTTGGCTTTGGCGTGCGGATGGCGGTGCCAGTCGATATTGAACAGGCTGATAAACAGCCCGCACAGGCCAAAGGTCACCAGCCAGATGGCGTTCAGCGGCGTAATCGCAACGGTGTGGCGAATCAGCGGCATCACGGCCTCAGCGGACTGCCCGCCGAGCAGAACAACCCCACCCGCCGCCAGCGTCATCAGGCTGCCGACCGCCCCGCCGATCCCGGCGATCCAGCCGCTCAGGGTTTTATGGAATGACAGAAGCCACGCCAGCACGGCGGCGGCGGCAAAGTACGCCACGGCGCTGGTAATCATCGTAATCGCGTTCATTTCACCCCCTCGTTGAGCGCCTGCAGAAGCGAAAGATCGCCGACGTCGGTATTAATGGTCAGCTCGCGCTTGCGCTTGCTGGTACGGGCGATGTCGCGAATGTTAACCAGAATCAGCGCTTTCGTCGGACAGGTCCGTACGCAGGCCGGGCCCTGTTCATCGAAGCTGCACAGGTCGCACTTCACCGCCACGGCACGGATGCCGGGCACCCAGTCCAGCAGCGTGCTGACGCGTGCAGGCGCCGGCGGCGCGGGCGGGGCTTTAGGCGAGTTGGCATTGGCCGGAATATGCAGCGGGCGGCTGCCGGAAAATTCAATCGCGCCGAACGGGCAGGCAATGCCGCACAGCTTGCAGCTTACGCACAGGCTTTCATTCAGCTGGACTGCGCCATCCACGCGGGTGATGGCATTTACAGGACAGACACCCGCGCACGGGGCATCTTCACAGTGATGGCAGAGCTGCGGGGCAGACTCTTTTTCATTACGCATGACGTGCAGGCGCGGCATGGACTGCAGCCCATGCAGGCGATGCGTTTCCGAACACGCCGCCTCACAGGTTCGACAGCCAATGCAGACCGTCGAGTCAGCAATTACAAAACGGTTCACCGGGTTATCCTCTGGTGATAGTCATTTTTGTCGAAAAACTGTCTTGTCGACACTTCTCGACACGCATGGGTCAGGCCACGTTCGCTGAGGTATTTCCGTCCATCAGCTGCTTCAGGTTGACCGGGAGATCGTGTTCAACGGCGGTGTACAGGCCGTTATAAACCGGGGCGATTTTTTCCAGATAGTGCTCCAGTACCTGCTGGCGATCGCGGTTGCTGACGTGGCCGTCCACCATGCCGTCAGCCATCAGCTGCGCCTTTGCAATACACTGTTTTTCACCGTCTTTTGTCTCGAGGTGGTACTCGATGGTGTGGCTGTTGAAGTTATCCGCCAGGGTGACGTTGATGATGAAATGGCCGAAGAGGACAAAGCGCATATCGCCCTGCGCCGCACAGCTCATCGCGTGGTGAAGACGCGCTTTCGACAAGGTAATGCCCTGAACCAGAGAGTTGCAGTAAAGGTGCCACTGGTCCTGTAACTGCTGATGACGCTGCGCGATGTATTCCGCTTTTTCGCTGATTTCCCAAATAGTCATAAAAGGTATCCGTTTAATGGAGATAGCGGCTGTTAAGCAGATTCCATGCCAGTTTTTATGCTTATGATTTTCAATGGATTTAATTAAAAATTCGCTGTCAACATCGCGGTGTCGACGTGTCATTTCGACAGCGGTGACATCGACACGCCTTAACAAAAATCAAGCTGGCACTGTTATTGCATTACCGGGGCAATTCATTGAGGAGGCGTCATGCACGAAATCACCCTCTGCCAGCGGGCTCTGGAACTTATCGAACAGCAGGCTGTGCAAAACCACGCGAAACGCGTCACCGGCGTCTGGCTGAAGGTCGGGGCGTTTTCCTGCGTCGAGACCAGCGCCCTGACCTTCTGTTTTGAGCTGGTGTGCCGCGGCACGCTGGCGGAAGGCTGCGAACTGCATATTGAGGAGCAGCAGGCGGAGTGCTGGTGCGAACAGTGTCAGCAGTACGTCACCCTGCTCTCATCAAAGGTACAGCGCTGTCCGCAGTGTCAGAGCTCCGGGCTGCGCATCGTGGCGGATGACGGCATGCAGATCCAACGCCTCGAAATCGAGAAGGAGTAAAGTATGTGTAGTACCTGCGGTTGCGCCGAAGGCAACCTGTATATAGAAGGGGATGAGCACCGTCCCCACTCCGCGTTTCGCTCCGCGCCCTTTTCCCCTGCCCCGCGCCCTGCGGCAGCCCTGACCGGCATTACCTTTGCGCCGCAGCGTTCCGACGCGGGCGACCTGCATTACGGCCACGGCGAAGCGGGTACCCACGCGCCGGGCATGAGCCAGCGCCAGATGCTGGACGTGGAAATCAACGTGCTGGACAAAAATAACCAGATCGCCACCCGCAACCGCGCCCGCTTCGCCGCCCGCAAACAGCTGGCGCTGAACCTGGTCTCCAGCCCCGGTTCCGGCAAAACCACGCTGCTGACCGAAACGCTCAAACGCCTCAACGGGCGCGTCTCCTGCGCGGTGATCGAGGGCGACCAGCAAACGGTAAACGACGCGGCGCGCATCCGCGAGACCGGCACCCCGGCAATACAGGTCAACACCGGCAAAGGGTGCCATCTGGATGCGCAGATGATTGCCGACGCCGCCCCGCGCCTGCCGCTGGCGGATAACGGCATCCTGTTTATTGAAAACGTCGGCAACCTGGTCTGCCCGGCGAGCTTCGATCTGGGTGAACGACACAAGGTGGCGGTGCTTTCGGTGACCGAGGGCGAAGACAAGCCGCTGAAATACCCCCACATGTTCGCCGCGGCATCCCTGATGCTGCTGAACAAAGTCGACCTGCTGCCGTACCTGAATTTCGACGTGGATAAGTGCCTGGCGTATGCCCGCGAGGTGAACCCGGAGATTGAGATCATGATGGTCTCCGCCACGCGCGGCGACGGCATGGACGGCTGGTTACGCTGGCTGGAGAACGAACGATGTGCATAGGCGTACCGGGACAAATCCATTCCCTCAACGGTAATCAGGCCAAAGTCGAGGTTTGCGGCATCCTGCGTGATGTAGACCTGACGCTGGTGGGCAGCACCGATGAAACGGGCGCGTCGCGTCTCGGCCAGTGGGTGCTGGTCCACGTGGGGTTTGCCATGAGCGTGATTAACGAAGCGGAAGCCCGCGACACGCTGGATGCGTTGCAAAACATGTTCGACGTGGAGCCGGACGTCGGCGCGCTGCTGTACGGCGAGGAGCGGTAATCATGCGTTACGTTGATGAATACCGCGCGCCGGAGCAGGTGCTGCAGCTTATCGGACACCTCAAAACGCGCGCGGCGCGGCTGGACTACACCAAAGAAAGGCCGCTGCGGATCATGGAGGTGTGCGGCGGGCACACGCACGCGATCTTCAAATTTGGCCTCGACCAGCTGCTGCCGGAGAACATTGAGTTTATCCACGGCCCCGGCTGCCCGGTCTGCGTGCTGCCAATGGGACGCATCGACAGCTGTATCGAGATTGCCAGCCGGCCCGACGTCATATTCTGCACCTTTGGCGACGCGATGCGCGTGCCGGGGAAAAACGGCTCGCTGCTGCAGGCGAAAGCGCGCGGGGCGGACATCCGGATCGTCTATTCGCCGATGGATGCCCTGACGCTGGCAGCGGATAACCCCGCGCGCAAGGTGGTATTTTTTGGCCTGGGGTTTGAAACCACCATGCCCGCCACCGCCATCACGCTGCAGCAGGCGAAAGCGCGCGGCGTCGATAACTTTTTCTTCTTCTGCCAGCACATTACGCTTATCCCCACCCTGCGCAGCCTGCTGGAAGCGCCAGGCAACGGCATTGACGCCTTTCTGGCACCGGGCCACGTCAGCATGGTGATTGGCACAGACGCCTACGGTTTTATCGCTGAACAGTACAATCGTCCGTTAGTGGTGGCTGGTTTCGAACCACTTGATCTACTGCAAGGTGTCACCATGCTGGTTGAGCAGAAAATAGCGGCCCTGAGCGCGGTCGAAAACCAGTACCGCCGCGTGGTGCCGGATGCCGGCAATGAACGGGCTCAGCGTGCCATTGCGGAGGTGTTCAGCGTCGAAGGCGACAGCGAGTGGCGAGGACTGGGGCTGATTACCGAATCCGGCGTGCGCCTGACGCCAGCCTATCGCGCGTTCGACGCCGAAGCGCATTTCCGCCCGCAGCCGCAGCAGGTTTGCGACGATCCCCGGGCCCGCTGTGGCGAGGTGCTCACCGGCAAATGCAAACCGCATCAGTGCCCGTTATTTGGCAAAACCTGTAACCCGCAAACGGCGTTTGGCGCGCTGATGGTCTCCTCCGAAGGGGCATGCGCCGCGTGGTATCAATATCGCAACCAGGAGTGTGAAGCATGAACACGGTGGAAATGGCGCACGGAAGCGGTGGACAGGCGATGCAGCAGCTGATTAACCGGCTGTTCATGGAGGCCTTTAACAACCCCTGGCTCGCCGAGCAGGAAGACCAGGCGCGCATTGACCTCGCCACCCTCACCGCCCTGGGCGACCAGCTGGCCTTCTCCACCGACAGCTACGTCATCGATCCGCTGTTCTTTCCCGGCGGCGATATCGGCAAGCTCGCCGTCTGCGGCACGGCCAACGACGTGGCCGTCAGCGGCGCCATTCCCCGCTACCTCTCCTGCGGATTCATCCTCGAAGAGGGTCTGCCGATGGAGACGCTCACGGCGGTGGTGAACAGCATGGCACACACCGCGCGCGAGGCGGGTATCGCTATCGTCACCGGGGACACCAAAGTGGTCCAGCGCGGTGCAGCCGATAAGCTGTTTATCAACACCGCCGGAATGGGGGCTATCCCCGCCAACATTCACTGGGGCGCACAGCGGCTTAGCGCGGGCGACGTGCTGCTGGTAACCGGCACGCTGGGCTGCCACGGAGCGACTATCCTTAACCTGCGCGAAGGCTTAGGGCTGGACGGTGAACTGCGCAGCGACTGCGCGGTGCTCACCCCGCTGATTCAGACGCTGTGTGCTATTCCCGGCGTGAAGGCCTTGCGTGATGCCACCCGCGGCGGGGTGAATGCCGTGGTTCACGAATTCGCCGCAAGCAGCGGGTGCGGAATTGAACTGACCGAGCGTGGCCTGCCTGTAAAAGCTGCCGTGCGGGGGCTGTGCGAACTATTGGGACTTGACCCACTGAACTTTGCTAACGAAGGCAAGCTGGTGATCGGCGTGGAACGCGCGGCGGCAGAAGCCGTTCTTGCTGAGCTGCGCGCGCATCCATTAGGGAAAGAGGCCGCCATCATTGGCGAAGTGGTTGAGCGCAAGGGGGTGCGCCTGACCGGACTTTACGGCGTGAAGCGCACGCTGGACCTGCCGCACGCGGAACCGTTACCCCGAATTTGCTAGAGCCGCGCCATAAGCGGTCAGCACTGAATGTCTCTTTTTTGCCAGTTTCTATTGGAAAGCAATAATGCCGTATACACCGATGAGCGATCTTGGACAGCAGGGCCTGTTTGATATCACGCGCACACTTTTACAGCAGCCCGATCTCGGCGCGCTGAGCGATGCCCTGACGCGGCTGGTCAGGCAATCAGCGCTGGCCGACAGCGCGGCGATTGTACTGTGGCATAGCGGAACGCACCGCGCGAGCTACTATTCAACGCGCGATAATGGCAAAACGTTTGAGTACGAAGACGAAACGTATCTCGCGCATGGCCCGGTGCGCCGTATTCTCTCCCGTCCGGAAGCGCTGCACTGCAACTTTGAGGAGTTCCGCACGGCGTGGCCGCGGCTCGCGGAGAGCAACCTCTACCAGCCGTTCGGCCACTACAGCATGCTGCCGCTCGCGGCGGAGGGACATATTTTTGGTGGCTGCGAGTTTATTCGCACGACCGACCAGCCCTGGAGCGAGGCGGAATACGAGCGTCTGCACACCTTTACCCAGATTGTGGCCGTCGTCGCGGAGCAGATCCAAAGCCGCGTGACCAATAACGTGGATTACGACCTGCTGAGCCGCGAGCGCGACAACTTCCGCATTCTGGTCGCCATCACCAACGCCGTGCTGTCGCGCCTTGATATGGACGAGCTGGTCAGCGAAGTCTCGAAGGAGATCCACCACTATTTCAAAATCGATGCCATCAGCATCGCGCTGCGCGGCCATCGCAAGGGCAAGCTGAACATCTACTCCACGCATTATCTGGATGAAGCCAACCCGGCGCACGAGCAGAGCGAAGTGGACGAAGCGGGCACCCTGTCTGAGCGGGTGTTTAAGAGCAAAGAGATCCTGCTGCTCAACCTGAGCGAGCAGGACCCGGTGGCACCGTACGAGCGGATGCTGTTTAACACCTGGGGCAACAAGATTCAGACCCTGTGCCTGCTTCCCCTGATGTCCGGCAACACCATGCTGGGTGTGCTGAAGCTGGCGCAGTGTGATGAAGCCGTGTTTACCACCGCCAACCTGAAGCTGCTGCGCCAGATCGCCGAGCGTATCTCCATCGCGCTGGATAACGCCCTCGCCTATCAGGAGATCCACCGCCTGAAAGAGCGGCTGGTGGATGAGAACCTGGCCCTGACCGAACAGCTCAACAACGTGGACAGCGAGTTTGGTGAAATCATCGGGCGCAGCGACGCCATGTACAGCGTGCTCAAGCAGGTTGAGATGGTGGCGCAAAGCGACAGCACGGTGCTGATCCTGGGCGAAACCGGTACGGGTAAAGAGCTGATTGCCCGCGCCATCCACAACCTGAGCAACCGCAACAGCCGTCGGATGGTGAAGATGAACTGCGCGGCGATGCCCGCAGGCCTGCTGGAAAGCGACCTGTTCGGCCACGAGCGCGGTGCATTCACCGGGGCCAGCAGCCAGCGGCTGGGCCGTTTTGAGCTGGCGGACAAGAGCTCGCTGTTTCTCGACGAAGTGGGCGATATGCCGCTGGAGCTACAGCCAAAACTGCTGCGCGTCCTGCAGGAGCAGGAGTTTGAACGTCTTGGCAGCAACAAGCTTATCCAGACTGACGTGCGGCTGATTGCCGCCACCAACCGCGACCTGAAAAAAATGGTCGCCGACCGCGAGTTTCGCAGCGATCTCTACTATCGCCTGAACGTCTTCCCGATCTTCCTGCCGCCGCTGCGCGAGCGCCCGGAAGATATTCCCCTGCTGGTCAAAGCGTTTACCGCCAAGATCGCGCGTCGGATGGGGCGAAACATCGACAGCATTCCTGCCGAGACGTTACGTACCCTTTCATCGATGGAGTGGCCCGGCAACGTGCGCGAGCTGGAAAACGTCATCGAGCGTGCGGTGCTGCTGACGCGCGGAAATGTCCTGCAGCTCTCCCTGCCTGAAGTGACGCTGCCTGACGTGACCGTGCCCGCCGCCGAGACGGCGAAAGAGGGAGAAGATGAATATCAGCTCATTATGCGCGTACTCAAAGAGACCAACGGCGTGGTCGCCGGGCCAAAAGGTGCCGCCCAGCGTTTAGGGTTAAAACGCACTACCCTGCTGTCGCGCATGAAGCGTCTCGGGATCGACAAAGAGAGCCTGGTTTAAGCCCCCAATCCGGCGGTGTTTTTCTGGCACCGCCTTTCGTTACCCTGCGCAATTGTCCCTCATTGACACAAAATCGTTTCCTCTGTATAAAATTCCGCCTTAATAATGAGTTTCATTTGCATCAATAATAATATTAATCAAGGGTAGCGTTTCATGAAGAAGGTCATCTGCGCGTTAGGCCTGGCGGTTGCGTCGGTCAGTTCTGCTCTGGCAACCACATATCCTCTGACGATTGAAAACTGTGGCTATAAAGAGACATTCACCAAAGCGCCGGAACGCGTCGTGGCTCTGGGTCAGAATACCGTCGAAATTCTGCTCCTGCTGGGGCTGGAAGATAAGGTGAAGGCCAGCGCCTTCTGGCCGACGAAAGTGCTGCCGCAGCTGGCGGAACAGAACGCAAAAATCAAAACCCTGACGGTCGAAATCCCTACCCTTGAATCCGTGCTTGCGCAAAATCCCGACTTTGTCCCCGCGCAGTCACCGCTGCTGCTGGGGCCAGAAAGCAAGGTCGCAAAACGCGACGATCTGATGACCCTGGGCGTGAACAGCTACGTGTCCCCGGGCATGTGTGCGACCAAAAAAGCCACCGGCGATATGTACGGCAGCCGCCAGAAACTGTGGGATATGACGTATCTCTATCAGGAGATTGAGGATTTCGCCAAAATCTTTAACGTTGAAGACCGCGGTCAGGCCGTGATTGCCGATTTCAAAAAACGTGAGGCCGACTTGCGTAAGGAATTCGGCAAGAACAAAAAAGATCTCTCCTTTGTTTTCTGGTTCTCCAGCTCCTCCCCTTCTGCGGACGCCTACGTAGGCGGTAAAAATAGCCCCTCCGGGTTTATCGCCAGCCTGATGGGCGGGCATAACGCCATCACCTCCGAGACCGAATGGCCAACTGTGGGCTGGGAAAGCATTATTGCCGCCAATCCGGATGTGATTGTGGTCTCGAGCCTGGATCGCAACCGCTGGGCGCTGGATAACGCGGAAGAGAAAATCAAATTCCTGAAAAGCGATCCGGCCGTCAGCCAGCTGGACGCGGTGAAAAAAGGCCATATCGTGGTGATGGACGGTCAGGCCATGAACCCGACAATTCGCACGATTTACGGGGCTGAGCAGGTTGGCGAACAGCTCAGAAAAC
Source organism: Enterobacter cloacae complex sp. 2021EL-01169 (assembly GCF_020733125.1). Taxonomy (NCBI): domain Bacteria; kingdom Pseudomonadati; phylum Pseudomonadota; class Gammaproteobacteria; order Enterobacterales; family Enterobacteriaceae; genus Enterobacter; species Enterobacter cloacae complex sp. 2021EL-01169. Next base: position 231,553 of record NZ_JAJFTC010000005.1, on the reverse strand, counting down.
TGGGGCTGAACTGATGACCACCGCTGTCCTTCAGGCCAGGCAGAGCCTGGTTCTGACGACCTCGTGTTTGCTCGCCTTTGTCCTGCTATTTCTGGTTATCGCGCTGAGCGTCAGCGTCGGCGAGCTGTCCATCCCGCTGGATAACGTGTTTTACGCCATCAGCAATAAAATGGGGCTCACCAATGTTCCGCTCACTCGCATCTATGAGAGCGTGATCTGGGACTTCCGCCTGAGCCGCGCGCTGGTGGCGGCCTGCTGCGGCGCAGGTCTGGCCATCTGCGGGGCCGTATTGCAGAGCCTGCTGAAGAACGCGCTGGCGGAACCCTACGTGCTCGGCGTATCCGCGGGCGCATCGACCGGGGCGGTTTCTGTCGTCGTGTTGGGGATCGGCACCGGTGCGGTGTCGCTCTCTGCCGGGGCCTTTGCCGGGGCGTTCGCCGCGTTTGCGTTTGTCGCGTTTCTGACGAACGGCGCGCGCGGCGGGAATGAACGTACGATTCTGGCAGGCGTCGCCGCCTCGCAGCTTTTTAACGCCATTACCGCCTACACCATTAGCACCTCCGCCAGTGCCCAGCAGGCGCGCGACGTGATGTTCTGGCTGCTGGGCAGCTTCAGCGGCGTACGCTGGCCTGAATTCCAGCTGGCACTGGTCGTGGTGCTGATTGGGTTAGCCGTGTGCCTCTACTATTCCCGGGCGCTGGATGCCTTTACGTTCGGTGATGACGCCGCGGCGTCGCTGGGCATTGCTGTCCCCTGGGTGCGCCTGGCGCTCTTTACCACCACCGCGCTGATTACCGCAACCATCGTCAGCATGGCGGGGTCAATCGGCTTTGTCGGGCTGGTGGTGCCGCACGTCATGCGTTTCCTGTTCGGGCCGCTCCACCGCACGCTGCTGATTGCCAGCGCGCTGGCAGGCGCGATCCTGATGGTGCTGGCAGACATTGCCTCGCGCATGCTGATTGCGCCGCAAAGCCTGCCCGTCGGCGTGGTCACCGCGCTGGTTGGCGTTCCGTTCTTTGCCGTGATTATCTACCGCTCAAGGAATAAGTGATGAGCATCTGCGCTGAAAATATTACCTGGAAGGTCGACAAAAAAGTCATCGTTAATGACGTCTCGCTGAAGGTTTCACGGGGCGAAACGGTAGGACTGCTTGGCCCTAACGGCTGCGGTAAATCGTCTCTTTTACGTATCCTCGCGGGGCTGCGTCGCCCGGATGCGGGCTGTGTGACGCTGGACGGCCAGGACATCTCTCGTATTGCCAAAAAGCAGCTGGCCCGCCGGGTCGCCTTCGTGGAGCAGCACGGCATGACTGACGCCAACATGCGCGTGCGCGACGTGGTCAAACTCGGGCGGATTCCGCACCACTCCGCCTTTTCCAACTGGAGCACGCACGATGACGAAACCGTCACCGCCGCTCTGCAGCGCGTGGATATGCTGGATAAAAGCGACCAGGGGTGGCTGAGTCTCTCCGGCGGTGAGCGCCAGCGCGTCCACATTGCCCGCGCGCTGGCCCAGACCCCGACGGAAATCCTGCTGGATGAACCAACAAACCACCTGGACATTCATCATCAGATGCAGCTGATGCAGTTGATCAGCGAATTACCGGTCACCAGCATTGTCGCTATCCACGATCTCAACCACGCCTCGATGTTCTGCGACTCGCTGATTGTGATGCAGAAAGGGCAAATTGTGGCGACGGGGACACCACAGGACATCCTGTCCGAGTCGTTGCTCTGGGACGTCTTCCGGGTCAAAACCAAAATCGAGATCTCGCCGTTCCATGGCAAAAAACACATTCACTTTATCGTTTAGGGGCGAGTGACCAACGATGCCCCTTCGCCCTGCCACCACGCTCTGGCCCCCCGTTTTACTGGGTAGCCAGTTTGTTTTTAACATCGGCTTTTACGCCGTTGTCCCCTTCCTGGCGATATTCCTGCGCGACGATATGCTGCTCTCCGGCGGGCTGATCGGGCTGATCCTCGGCCTGCGCACGTTCTCTCAGCAGGGGATGTTTATCGTCGGCGGCGCGCTCTCGGACCGGTTTGGCGCGAAAATCGTTATCCTGAGCGGGTGCATTATTCGCGTCACGGGGTATCTGCTGCTGGCGCTTGGTGAATCGCTGTGGCCGATTATTCTGGGCGCGTGCCTGACGGGGGTGGGCGGCGCGCTGTTTTCTCCTTCTATTGAGGCATTGCTGGCGAAAGCAGGCACGGATAGCGAGGCGAAAGGTAAACGAAGCCGGGCGGAGTGGTTCGCGCTGTTTGCGGTCTGCGGGGAACTCGGTGCGGTACTGGGCCCGGTTGCCGGCGCCCTGCTCACCGGCCTGGGCTTTCGCCAGGTGGCGCTGGCGGGCGCTGGAGTCTTTCTCGTTGCGCTGGTGGTTCTCTACTTTTGCCTGCCCGCGTCACGCCACGCCGCGCGGACGCTAAAGCTCGTTCCCTGGTGGACGACGTTCCGCCAGCCCCGCTTTGTCGCCTTTATCATTGCCTATAGCTCGTGGCTTTTAAGCTATAACCAGCTCTATCTGGCGCTGCCGGTAGAGATCCAGCGCTCCGGCGGTAACGAGAAAGATCTCGGCCCGCTTTTTATGCTGGCCTCTGTACTGATTGTTGCTTTACAGCTGCCGCTGGCGCGTTTCGCCCGGCGCGTGGGCGCGGTGAGGATCCTGCCGGTGGGCTTTTTATTCCTCTCCGCCGCCTTTGCAAGCGTGGCAATGTTTGCGCCGACGGCACCGCCTGAGGGCTGGCTGCGCCTGCTGCCGTCGGTCTGTTTCGTGACGCTGTTGACGCTGGGACAGATGCTGCTGGTACCCTCAGCTAAGGACCTGGTCCCCCGGTTTGCCGAGGAGTCCACGCTGGGGGCGCACTACGGCGCACTCGCCACCGCCGGAGGCATTGCGGTACTGGCCGGGAATTTGCTGTTTGGCAGCCTTCTGGATCGCGCGCTGGTGCCTTCAACGCAGGCGATGCTCCCCTGGCTGCTGCTGGCCCTCTTCCCGCTCTGCAGCGCGCTGGCCCTTAACGTGATTTGCCGCCCGCTCAGAAGCTGAACCGGTCACTTTTTCGGACGATACTTTTCCGGCAGTTCCGGTACGGGACGACGGTCATCCATCAGATGGCGGACGGTGAGAATGGGGTGACGCCAGAGCATTCGCGGGCCTGCCCAGCGCATAATCTGCTTCATCTCTTCGCGTTTTGCAGGCTGGTAGCAGTGGACCGGACACTGTTTACAGGCGGGCTTTTCCTCCCCGAAAACGCATTTATCCAGACGCTTATCGGCATAGGCATTTAGCGCCTGATAGTGCCCCTCTTCCACAGAGGCCTGAGGACACTGCTTCTGATACAGCGCGATCATTTTCGCGATGGTCTCTTTTTCGCGTGAAATTCGTTTACCGGACATAGCGACTTACCGAACAATAAAGTGCAAAAATAATACACCTTTCAATGCGGGATTTCAGTTATTGCATGTCGTTTTCTGAAGCCTGATTCCAGTTTTAGCCCTGCAAGGCCCAACCATCACTGGTATTTTATACAGGCATCAGTAATGACTTTTATCCGTGTTGTCGGGAGACCCTATGCAAGAACTCGCTATCAACAAACCCTATCGCCATTTAAAAGTGGGATATTTCAGAAAGCGCCATGAAGACCGCAATACCAAGATACCGAAGCGCTACAGCGTGCATGCGGCGCTGAGCTTAAAAGGAGACTGGCTTGAAAAGGCAGGGTTTACCACCCACTCCCGGGTGCGAGTGGGCGTAGAGCATGGAAAAATCGTCATTGAGCTCATGTCGGAAGATGCCTCGTAAAGCGGCGACATTTTTCTGCGCCGTACCTTTTTTTCATGCGACAATAGAAGGAACAAACGGCCACTGAGCCGCTCAAAACGGTTTATATTCAAAGAAATGGACATCATAACTCCATGAGCACACTCGACAATTTCGACGCACATACGCCGATGATGCAGCAGTATCTGAAGCTGAAGGCACAGCATCCGGAAATCCTGCTGTTCTATCGTATGGGCGATTTTTACGAGCTGTTTTATGACGATGCCAAACGCGCATCGCAGCTGCTCGACATCTCGCTGACCAAACGTGGCGCATCGGCTGGTGAACCCATTCCAATGGCCGGTATACCCCACCACGCGGTAGAAAACTACCTGGCGAAACTGGTGAATCAGGGTGAGTCTGTTGCCATCTGCGAACAGATCGGCGACCCCGCGACCTCAAAAGGTCCGGTGGAACGCAAGGTCGTGCGCATCGTCACGCCGGGCACCATCAGTGATGAAGCCCTGCTTCAGGAGCGCCAGGATAACCTGCTGGCCGCGCTGTGGCAGGACGGCAAAGGCTTTGGCTACGCGACGCTGGACATCAGCTCCGGGCGTTTTCGTCTGAGTGAACCGGCCGATCGTGAAACGATGGCTGCCGAACTGCAGCGCACCAACCCGGCAGAACTGCTCTACGCCGAAGATTTCGCCGAAATGGCGCTGATTGAAGGTCGTCGCGGGCTGCGCCGCCGTCCGCTCTGGGAATTCGAAATTGATACCGCGCGCCAGCAGCTGAATCTGCAGTTTGGCACCCGCGATCTGATTGGCTTTGGCGTTGAAAATGCCCCGCGCGGGCTGTGTGCGGCAGGTTGCCTCCTGCAGTACGTAAAAGATACCCAGCGCACCGCCCTGCCGCATATCCGCTCTATCACCATGGAGCGCCAGCAGGACAGCATCATCATGGATGCCGCCACGCGCCGTAACCTGGAGATCACGCAGAACCTGGCGGGCGGCGTAGAAAATACGCTCGCGTCGGTCCTCGACAATACGGTAACGCCAATGGGCAGCCGTATGCTGAAACGCTGGCTGCATATGCCGATTCGCGATACCGCTACGCTGGTTTGCCGTCAGCAGACGATTGCCGCCCTGCAGGATCGCTATACCGAGCTGCAGCCGGTCCTGCGTCAGGTGGGCGATCTGGAACGTATCCTGGCCCGTCTGGCGCTGCGCACGGCGCGACCGCGCGATCTGGCGCGGATGCGTCATGCTTTCCAGCAGCTGCCGGAACTGCGTGCGCAGCTGAGCGACGTTGACAGCGCGCCGGTACAGAAACTCCGCGAAACCATGGGCGAATTTACCGAACTCCGCGAGCTGCTTGAACGCGCCATTATTGATGCGCCTCCGGTTCTCGTGCGTGATGGCGGCGTGATTGCCCCTGGCTACAACGAGGAGCTGGACGAATGGCGCGCGCTGGCCGACGGCGCGACGGACTACCTTGATAAGCTGGAAATCCGCGAGCGCGAGCGTCTTGGGCTCGACACCCTGAAGGTAGGGTATAACGCGGTTCACGGTTACTACATTCAAATCAGCCGCGGGCAGAGCCACCTGGCGCCGATTCACTACGTGCGCCGCCAGACGTTGAAAAACGCTGAACGCTACATCATTCCCGAGCTGAAAGAGTACGAGGACAAAGTTCTCACCTCGAAAGGCAAAGCGTTGGCGCTGGAAAAACAGCTCTATGAAGAGCTGTTTGACATGCTGATGCCACACCTGGCCGACCTGCAGCTGAGCGCCAGCGCGCTGGCGGAACTGGACGTGCTGGTGAACCTGGCCGAACGCGCGGAAACGCTGAACTACACCTGCCCGACCTTTACCGACAAGCCCGGCATTCGCATCACTGAAGGGCGTCACCCGGTGGTCGAGCGGGTGCTGAACGAACCGTTCATCGCCAACCCGCTGAGCCTGTCGCCCCAGCGAAGAATGCTGATCATTACCGGTCCGAACATGGGCGGTAAGAGTACCTATATGCGTCAGACGGCGCTGATTGCCCTGCTTGCCTATATCGGCAGCTACGTTCCGGCGCAAAACGTGGAGATTGGCCCCATCGACCGTATCTTTACCCGCGTCGGGGCTGCGGACGATCTGGCGAGCGGCCGCTCAACCTTCATGGTCGAGATGACCGAAACGGCTAACATTCTGCATAATGCGACGGAGCACAGCCTGGTGCTGATGGACGAAGTCGGACGCGGAACGTCAACCTACGATGGTCTGTCGCTGGCCTGGGCCTGTGCGGAAAGCCTCGCGAATAAAATCAAGGCCATGACGCTGTTCGCCACCCACTACTTCGAGTTGACGCAGTTGCCGGAGAAAATGGAAGGCGTGGCTAACGTCCACCTTGATGCGCTGGAGCACGGCGACACCATCGCCTTTATGCACACGGTGCAGGATGGCGCGGCAAGCAAGAGCTATGGTCTGGCCGTTGCGGCGCTGGCCGGTGTACCGAAAGAGGTGATCAAGCGCGCGCGTCAGAAACTGCGTGAACTGGAAAGCCTGTCACCGAATGCGGCGGCGACGCAGATCGATGGTACGCAGATGTCGCTGCTGGTGCCAGCGGAAGAGACATCGCCTGCCGTGGAAGCGCTGGAGAATCTCGATCCTGATTCCCTGACGCCGCGTCAGGCGCTGGAGTGGATTTATCGGTTGAAGAGTCTGGTTTAGTTCTCTGCGGTCTGTTTTGTCGGGTGGCGGCTTCGCCTTACCCGACCTACAAAACCGTAGGCCCGGTAAGCGCAGCGCCACCGGGCAAAAGGCCGCACAATATTATCGCCCGGTAAGCGCAGCGTCACCGGGCTTTTTTTTAGAGCAGCGGCGGGATTGTCGGCACCTGCGGCGCCTCGTCAATATCCTTCTGCGTCATGCGGAACGCTTCCGGGTAGTGCTCGCGGCTGGTACGGCGCAGCGGTTCGGTATCGCGCCAGGTATACAGACAATGCTGGCACTGGTAAACGGTCCAGACCCCTTTCACCGGTGACGTCGCCATCACTTCAATATGCTCATCGGCACAACGTGGACAAATCATCTTTTCCTCCTTATTGGCGTGCAGCCAGCATCGCGGTCAGTTTTTCAGCCCAGGCTTTGGTTTCGGGAAGATCCTGAACCGGCTGGCTATAGTGGCCCCGGGTGTCCGGTGCGACAGGCGTGGTCGCATCAATAATCAGTTTGTCGGTAATGCCCGCCGGACTGGATCCCGGATCGAGTTCAAGCACCGACATGTTCGGCAGCTGCACCAGATCGCCTGCCGGGTTGACCTTCGATGACAGCGCCCACATCACCTGCGGGAGGTTGAACGGGTCGACATCCTCATCCACCATGATCACCATCTTCACGTAGCCCAGGCCGTGCGGCGTGGTCATGGCGCGCAAGCCAACCGCGCGGGCGAAGCCGCCGTAACGCTTTTTGGTGGAGATGATCGCCAGCAGACCGTGGGTGTACATCGCGTTTACCGCCTGCACTTCCGGGAACTCCGCTTTCAGCTGCTGGTAGAGCGGCACGCAGGTGGCTGGCCCCATCAGATAATCAATCTCGGTCCACGGCATGCCGAGGTAAAGGGATTCGAAAATCGGTTTGGTGCGGTAAGAAACTTTGTCGATACGGACAACCGTCATGTTACGGCCACCGGAGTAGTGGCCGGTAAACTCGCCGAACGGCCCTTCAATTTCGCGCTTACGGCCTTCAATCACCCCTTCCAGGATCACTTCAGAACCCCACGGCACATCAAAGCCGGTCAGCGGCGCGGTGGCAATCGGGTACGGGCTTTCACGGAGCGCACCGGCCATTTCATATTCCGACTGATCGTATTTCAGCGGCGTCGCGCCCATCAGGGTAATGATCGGGTCGTTGCCCAGCGTAATCGCAATCGGCAGGTCTTCGCCGCGCTCTTCCGCTTTGTGCAGATGCAGGGCGATATCGTGCATCGGCACCGGCTGCAGGCCGAGCTTGCGCTTGCCCTTCACTTCCATGCGGTAGATGCCAACGTTCTGCTTGCCGAAGTTATCCGGGTCGAGCGGATCGCGCGAGACAACGCACGCTTTGTCGAGATAAAAACCACCGTCCCCGTCGTTCAGGCGGAACAGCGGCAGGATGTCGAACAGGTTAATGTCTTCACCGTCCACCGTATTCTGCGCCCAGGCCGGGTTGGCGCGGCGCTCTGGCGCAATCGGGAATTTATCCCAGCGGCGAATAAACTCGTCGATCTGCTTTTTCACCGGCGTGTTCGCAGGCAGCCCCATCGAAATAGCGTGATTTTGCCAGGAGCCGATGGTGTTCATCACCACGCGGGCATCGGTAAAGCCGCGAATGTTGTCGAACCACAGCGCGGGTGCGCCGTCACCGATGCGGCCGGTCGCGTTGGCTGCCGCCGCCAGATCCGGCTCGGCGTTTACCTCTTCCTCAATTTTCAGCAGTTGCCCTTGCTCATCGAGCGTCTGCAGGAAGCTTCTCAGATCATCAAATGCCATCTTTATTCTCCTGTGAAAAATGTTTCGCCTCCCGCAACCCGTTCCAGCGGCGCGCCTTTTTATGCTCCAGGCCAAACTGGTCGAGCACGCGGGTCACAATATGCTGGGTAATGTCATCGGCGGTTTGCGGGTGGTTGTAGTACGCAGGCATGGGCGGCACCATCGCCACGCCCATGCGGGAGAGCGCCAGCATGTTCTCCAGATGAATGGTGCTGAGCGGCGTTTCACGGGGCACCAGTACCAGCTTACGCCCCTCTTTCAGCACGACATCCGCCGCACGGCCCACCAGCCCTTCGGCATAGCCCGCGCGGATCCCGGCCAGCGTTTTCATGCTGCAGGGAATGACGATCATGCCGTCGGTACGAAACGAGCCGGAGGAGATGGTGGCGGCCTGGTCAGCCGGGCTGTGGACGACGTCAGCCAGGGCAGCAACGTCCTGGGCGGTGTAAGGCGTTTCCAGCTCAATGGTGGTTTTTGCCCACTTCGACATCACCAGATGCGTCTCTACTTCCGGCATTTCCCGCAGCGCCTGCAGCAGCGCCACGCCCAGCGGAGCACCCGTCGCCCCGGTCATTCCCACGATCAATCTCATTCATCACCTCAATCAATTTGTTCGTGTACGAACATTAGAGGTAAACTACTCCCGGATTGTTTTTCTGACAAGATTGTTCGTACACGATCACACAAAATGCTAAAAAATGCCGCATTATCATCCTGGACTTTAGCGGCTATCATAGGGGGTGATTTTTTCTGTCGGAGTGTTCATGGAACTAAGACAAGAGGCGTTCCACCTGTTACGTCAGCTTTTTCAACAGCATACCGCGAAGTGGCAACATGTCCTGCCGGAACTGACCAAGCCGCAGTATGCGGTGATGCGCTCGATTGCCGAGCATCCGGGCATTGAACAGGTGGCATTGACTGAAGTCGCGGTCAGCACGAAAGCGACCCTGGCGGAAATGCTGAGCCGCATGGAGGCGCGCGGGCTGGTCAAACGCGAGCACGACCCTGCGGATAAGCGCCGTCGCTTTGTCTTCCTCACGCCAGAAGGTGAGGCCCTGCTTGCAGACTGTAAGCCGGTAGGCAATGAGGTTGATGAGGCCTTTTTAGGACGCCTTAACAAGGCCGAGCGGGAGCAGTTCTCTGCGCTCATCAAAAAGATGATGCACGATTAACTCACGCTGGTGCGCATAAAATCGATAAAGGTGCGCACTTTTGCGGGCACATGCCGGGCATCAGGATAGACCGCATAGATCCCCTGCCGCGCAAAGGTATACTCCGGTAAAATCGTCACCAGCGTTCCCGCATCAAGCGAATCGCGCACCAGCCATTCCGGCAGTAACGCCACCCCACCGCCTGCGAGCGCAAAAGCCATAAGGGCCTGAGCGCTGTCGGCAAACAAACGCGGCGCCTTTTTTATCTCCAGCATGTCAGGCGCACCGCGGGCATCTTTCACCTGCCAGCGCAGCGGCGAGGCTAAGCGCTCGTGGATAATCCAGTCGGCCTGCGCCAGCTGCGCAAGCGATTCGATCGGGTTTCTCGCAAGCCACTCGGGCGTCGCGACGGGGAGAATAGAAAAGTGAGAAATCAGTGCGGCGTGGTTGCGCGAATCAACAAGCGTCCCCAGCCGGATGGCCACGTCAAAGCGCTCCGAGATAAGGTCTGCGTGCAGTGACGACGAAACATGTCGGACGCGAAGATCCGTGTGCTGCTGGCTAAACCTGGCCAGCAGCGGCACCACGACCCGGGCGCCATATTCAGGCGTGGTCGTGATCCGCAGCTCGCCGGTGAGCCCCGCATGGTTCGCACGGACATCATCCTGCAGCCGTTCGGCCTCCTTCAGAAGCGCGACGCTGCGCTGATGAAAAAGCACGCCCGCCTCGGTTAGCGTCAGGCGGCGGGTGGAGCGCAGCAGCAGCGTAACGCCCAGCTCATCTTCAAGCTGGCGGATATTGAAGCTAACCACCGCTTTTGTCAGCCCCATCGCCTCGGCGGCCGCCGTAAAACTGCCGGTGTCGGCCACCGCGACAAACATCTGCGTCCGCTGCAGGTTAATCATCATCACACCCTTTACTGTCAAAATATTTTTGACAGTATATCGCGCTTTGTCAGGTTTATCCGTGCTTCCCGAGCCGATACGATACGCCACCTCACCGGAGGATCCACCATGACGTATCGCAGCCAAGTTGCCGTTGTCTATCTGCTGGGCTTTTTTCTTGATTTGATCAACATGTTTATTGCCAGCGTCGCCTTTCCGGCGATGGCTCACGCCTTTAACACCACGCCTTCTGCCCTTGCCTGGGTCAGTAACGGCTACATTGCCGGCCTGACGCTGGCGATCCCGTTCAGCAGCCTGCTCTCGCGCCGCATCGGACCAAAGCGCGTCATCCTGCTTTCGCTTTTTCTGTTCAGCGCAGCCTCCGCAGCGGCGGGCCTGTCTGCAACGCTTGAAAGTCTGATCGCCTGGCGAGTGCTTCAGGGCGTGGGAGGAGGCTTACTGATCCCCGTTGGACAGGCGCTGACCTGGCAACAGTATAAGCCTCACGAGCGTGCCAGACTCTCCTCGGCGGTGATGCTGGTCGCGCTGCTTGCCCCGGCCTGCTCCCCGGCTATCGGGGGACTGCTGGTACAGACGCTAAGCTGGCGATGGATCTTTTTCGCCACGCTACCGGTCGCTATCGTGACCTTTGTTCTGGCCTGCCTGTGGCTTAAACACGAAATGCCTGCGATGAACGCGGCCAGACTGCTAAACCTGTCATTGCTCGCGGACCCGCTTTTGCGTTTTTCCATGCTTGTCTATATCTGCGTTCCTGGCGTATTTATTGGGGTGAACGTCACGGGCATGTTTTATCTTCAGAACGTGGCGAACATGAGCCCAGCCGCTACGGGCATGCTCATGCTGCCGTGGTCTGTGGCATCGTTTATCGCCATCACGGCAACGGGACGTTATTTTAACCGTATCGGCCCCCGCCCCCTGATCGTCATCGGCTGCCTGTTGCAGGCGACGGGCATTCTGCTTTTGATTGACGTCAGTTCGGCTACGCTGTTGCCTGCCGTCGCGTTTGCCCTGATGGGCGCCGGGGGAAGCCTGTGCAGCAGCACGGCTCAGAGCAGCGCGTTTCTGACAACGCGCCGGGACGAGATGCCGGATGCCAGCGCGCTGTGGAATCTCAATCGTCAATTGAGCTTTTTTGCCGGTGCCCTGCTGCTGGCGCAGGTGCTGAACCTGGCGCAGGCGTGGCTGACGCCACACGCCGCCTGGCACGGGATGTTTATTTTTGCCGCAGGCATGACCTTGCTGCCTGTACCGTACGTTTTTCGTCTTAACAATACGCAGGTGCTAAACCCGCTGCGACAGGAGAATTCATGACGCCTTTCGAACACGACATTATCGACCTCCACATTGCGCTTGAAGCATGGTTAGGCAAAGGTGAAGGCGAGGCCGACGCGCTGCTCTCCCGTTTCCAGCGCGATTTTCTGATGATCCCGCCGGGCGGTGTGCAGGTCGACTATAACGGCCTGGCCAGTTTTCTGGAAAAACAGCGCGGAAGCCGTCCCGGGCTGAAAATCGTCATTGACGAATTAACCACGATCCAGAGCGGCGAACGGGGTGCAGTGCTTCACTACCGGGAGACGCAAACCCGGCCAGACCTGCCCGTTAACGTGCGCTGGTCAACCGCGGTGCTTAATCAGGAAGGTGACAAAATAACCTGGCGTCTGCTGCACGAGACGGCGACGCAGCCGTAACACAAAAGAAAAAGGCCCGTCTCACGACGGGCCTTTTTTGACGAAAGGTTGCTTATTCGCGGAACAGCGCTTCGATATTCAGACCTTGCCCCTGCAGGATTTCACGCAGGCGACGCAGACCTTCAACCTGAATCTGACGAACACGTTCACGGGTCAGGCCAATTTCGCGGCCGACGTCTTCCAGTGTCGCAGCTTCATACCCCAGTAAACCGAAGCGACGCGCCAGCACTTCACGCTGTTTGGCGTTCAGTTCGAACAGCCATTTGACGATGCTCTGCTTCATGTCATCGTCCTGCGTGGTGTCTTCCGGACCGTTATCTTTTTCATCGGCCAGGATGTCCAGCAGCGCTTTTTCGGAGTCGCCACCCAGCGGGGTGTCAACGGAGGTAATGCGCTCGTTGAGACGCAGCATACGGCTTACGTCATCAACCGGTTTATCGAGTTGTTCGGCAATTTCTTCTGCGCTTGGCTCGTGGTCCAACTTATGGGACAACTCGCGCGCGGTACGCAGATACACGTTCAACTCTTTGACGATGTGAATCGGCAGGCGAATCGTACGGGTCTGGTTCATAATAGCCCGTTCGATGGTCTGACGAATCCACCAGGTCGCGTAGGTTGAGAAACGGAACCCGCGTTCCGGGTCAAACTTCTCAACTGCGCGGATGAGACCTAAGTTGCCCTCTTCAATCAGATCCAGCAGAGCCAGACCACGATTGCCGTAACGGCGGGCAATTTTCACGACCAGTCGCAGGTTACTTTCAATCATGCGACGACGCGAGGCAACATCACCACGCAAAGCACGACGTGCGAAATAGACTTCTTCTTCGGCCGTTAGCAGTGGGGAGTAACCAATCTCCCCAAGGTAAAGCTGAGTCGCGTCCAGTACACGCTGTGTGGCGCCCTGCGATAACAGCTCTTCTTCAGCCAAATCGTTATCACTGGGTTCCTCTTCTACTAAGGCTTTTTCGTCAAAAGCCTCTACTCCGTTCTCATCAAATTCCGCGTCTTCATTTAAATCATGAACTTTCAGCGTATTCTGACTCATAAGGTGGCTCCTACCCGTGATCCCTGAACGAGACACCCTGGCTGGCATGCCCCGTCAAATTATCGCTGCGGCAAGTACTGCAGCGGGTTTACGGATTTCCCCTTGTAACGAATTTCAAAATGCAAGCGTGTAGAACTGGTTCCGGTGCTACCCATGGTAGCGATTTTTTGCCCCGCCTTAACTTCTTGTTGTTCCCGGACCAGCATTGTGTCGTTATGGGCGTAGGCACTCAGGTAATCATCGTTGTGTTTGATGATGATAAGATTACCGTAACCGCGCAGAGCGTTACCGGCATAAACAACGCGTCCATCTGCGGTCGCGATGATAGCCTGTCCTTTACTCCCTGCGATATCGATCCCTTTATTTCCCCCTTCGGAGGAAGAGAAGTTCTCGATAACCTTGCCGTCAGTCGGCCAGCGCCATGCAGAAATCGGCGAACTGGAGGTCATACTGCTGGCAGTCGGTTCAGTAGAGCTAACCACAGGTGCCGTAACCGGTGCTGTGACAGCAGTCGCAGTCCCTTTATTATTCGGCAACATTTTGTTAGCAGTCTGATCACCTGAATCCTCAGAATACGTAATTACAGGTTGTGAAGCAACCACCGTGGTGGATTTTTGTGCAGGCTTAACGCTGTTATTTTGAGCCGTCACATCGGCCGCTGAAACCGTGTTGCCAGGCGTAAGCGGCGTACCCGTCGCGTTGCCCACCTGGAGCGTTTGCCCGACTTCCAGACCATATGGGGCCTGGACGTTGTTGCGCTGCGCGAGGTCACGGAAATCGTTCCCGGTGATCCACGCAATGTAGAACAGCGTATCGCCGCGTTTCACGGTATAGGTGCTGCCACCGGTGTAGCTGCCTTTCGGAATGTTCCCATACTGGCGGTTATAGACTATGCGGCCGTTTTGGGTCTGAACAGGCTGTTCAACTGGCTGAACCTGCACTGGCTGTGTAACAGGATGTTGCACAGGCTGAATTTGTGGTGTTTGCTGCGGCGCAGCCGTCCCCATTTTAGGTGGCGGCGTGATTAACATTCCGCTGGACGTGTTACCGGAGCCGCTGTTTCCGCCGACGGAACTGACGGGCGCAGGCGCGTTGCTAGAACTTGTACAGCCTGCCAGCCAGAGCGAAACCAGTGATAATGCCGCAACACGGCTGATGGTGAATTTAGGGCTTCCCGCGCTCATTTATCCCCCAGGAATGTGTTAACTACCAGTGACTTAAAATTTACCGTGATGGCACGAATCTTTCGCGCCACACCATACGCTGAATTTGCCTTAATAACCCTGGATAATTCCGAGTCTCAGGCCAACTCCCCCTTCACCAGAGGCACAAAGCGCACGGCTTCCACGGTGTCGATAATAAACTCGCCGCCGCGCCGACGAACGCGCTTCAACAGCTGCTGCTCGTCCCCGACAGGCAGAACCAGAATGCCCCCCTCATCCAGCTGCGACAACAGGGCAGCTGGAATTTCTGGCGGGGCCGCCGTCACGATGATCGCGTCAAACGGGGCACGAGCCTTCCAACCCTGCCATCCATCACCGTGTCGTGTCGAAACATTATGTAAATCAAGTTGTTTCAGGCGACGACGCGCCTGCCACTGTAAACCTTTGATCCGCTCAACGGAGCATACGTGATGAACGAGATGCGCCAGGATCGCGGTCTGATACCCCGACCCGGTGCCAATCTCCAGCACGCGCGAATCGGGCGTCAGCTCCAGCAGCTCCGTCATGCGAGCCACCATGTAAGGCTGCGAAATCGTCTGGCCCTGCCCGATGGGCAGCGCCACGTTTTCCCACGCTTTGTGTTCAAACGCCTCGTCTACAAATTTCTCACGCGGAACCAGGGCGAGCGCTTCAAGCACGTGCTCGTCGCGGATCCCCTGCGCGCGTAGTTGTTCCAGAAGAGTTTGTACACGTTTGTTTACCATTGCGCGTTCACTCCTGCGCGATCCAGCCAGCCCGACACCACATCATGCGCGCTATACGCGGTTAAATCTACGTGCAGCGGGGTAACCGAAACATAGCCTTCCTCCACGGCGGCAAAGTCAGTATCCGGACCCGCATCGCACTTATCGCCAGGAGGGCCGATCCAGTAAAGCGTGTTGCCGCGCGGATCCTGCTGCGGGATCACCTGATCGGCCGGATGTCGGCTCCCGCAACGCGTGACGCGGATGCCTTTAATTTCATCGAGAGGAAGATCCGGCACGTTGATGTTGAGGATGCGCCCGGTACGCAACGGCTCGCGGCCAAGCGCCCGCAGGATCGAACAGGTCACCGCGGCGGCGGTGTCGTAGTGCGTGTAGCCGTTCAACGAGACCGCCAGCGCCGGGAACCCCAGATGGCGGCCTTCCATTGCGGCCGCCACGGTGCCGGAGTAAATCACGTCATCGCCGAGGTTAGGCCCGGCGTTAATGCCGGAGACGACGATATCCGGACGCGGCCGCATCAGCGCGTTCACGCCCAGAAAAACACAGTCGGTTGGCGTGCCCATCTGTACGGCAATATCGCCATTTTCAAAGGTAAAGGTGCGAAGCGACGACTCCAGCGTCAGCGAGTTAGACGCTCCACTGCGGTTACGATCGGGCGCCACGACCTGCACATCCGCAAACTCACGGAGGTGTTTCGCCAGGGTCTGAATGCCTGGCGCGTGGATCCCGTCATCGTTACTCAGCAATATTCGCATAATCACCCGAGGTGTTGATAAGTTCCCTGACAACACTGGTGGCAAAGCTGCCTGCCGGCAGCCAGAAGCGTAACTCGACGGTCACGTCATCCCACCAGTTCCAGCTTAACTGCTGCGGATAGAGCAGCATCGCGCGGCGTGCCGCGTCGACTTTTTCCCGCACCAGCAAGGACTGCAATTCTGGCGCATCCGCCACGGCTGACTGCTCGGCGGCCAGCGCGTCGCCCTGTGTTCCCCAGTCGCCCGTACCGGGCAACGCGGCGGTGATCAGCAGCCCTTTTGCGTCCACGCGCGACTGGACATCGGCCATCTCTTCGGCCGTTGCCACAAACCAGCTTCCGCGTCCCGCTAATTGTAGCGCATCGCCAACAACAACTTGATTCGCGTCCGGTTTTTTCAGCCTTTCGCTCACAATCTGATTAAACAACGCACTGCGGGCCGCCGACAACCAAAAACTGCGTTTATTCCTGTCACGCACCGGCGCGTCGCTTTGCGCCCAGCGCAGTGCGCCCTGCAGGTTGCTGCCGCCGATGCCAAAGCGCTGCGCGCCAAAGTAGTTCGGTACGCCGCGGTCGCTGATGGCATTCAGGCGTTTTTCAACGTCTTCACGGTCAGTCACTTCGCGCAGCACCAGCGTAAACGCGTTGCCTTTTAACGCGCCCAGACGCAGTTTGCGCTTGTGGCGGGCATATTCCAGTACCTTACAGCCCTCAAGCTCAAATTTGCTTAAATCAGGCATCGCATTGCCGGGAACGCGCGCGCAGAGCCACTGTTCCGTGACGGCGTGTTTATCTTTCTGCCCGGCAAAGCTCACCTCGCGGGCATGAATTTTGAGGAATTTTGCCAGCGCGTCGGCCACAAAGCGGGTATTGCAGCCATTTTTCAGAATACGCACCAGGATATGTTCGCCTTCGCCATCCGGCTCAAAGCCCAGATCCTCCACCACGAGGAAATCTTCCGGACTGGCTTTCAGCACCCCGCTCCCCTGCGGCTTACCGTGCAGGTATGTCAGGTTGTCGAATTCTGTCATTTGCTCGCCTTCACCAGCAGCGCCACGGCTTCACAGGCAATCCCTTCGCCGCGACCGGTAAAGCCCAGCTTCTCGGTCGTCGTCGCTTTCACGTTCACGTCGTCCATATGGCAGCCCAGATCTTCTGCAATAAATACGCGCATCTGCGGAATGTGCGGCAGCATTTTTGGGGCCTGAGCGATAATCGTCACGTCGACGTTGCCAAGGGTGTAGCCTTTCGCCTGGATGCGGCGCCACGCTTCGCGCAGCAGTTCACGGCTGTCCGCCCCTTTAAACGCCGGGTCGGTGTCCGGGAACAGCTTGCCGATATCACCCAGTGCGGCCGCGCCCAGCAGCGCGTCGGTCAGCGCATGCAGCGCCACGTCGCCATCAGAATGCGCCAGCAGCCCTTTTTCATAAGGAATGCGCACGCCGCCAATGATAATTGGGCCTTCGCCGCCAAAGGCGTGTACATCAAAACCGTGTCCAATTCGCATTATGCCTTCTCCTGATGGGTCGAACGGGTAAGATAAAATTCCGCGAGCTGTAAATCTTCCGGACGCGTCACTTTAATATTATCAGCACGTCCTTCAACAAGCTCAGGGTGGAAACCGCAGTACTCCAGCGCAGAGGCTTCGTCCGTGATGGTCGCACCTTCGTTAAGCGCGCGCGTTAAGCAGTCGTGGAGCAGTTCGCGGGGGAAAAATTGCGGCGTCAGCGCGTGCCAGAGATCGACGCGATCGACGGTGTGGGCGATAGCCCGTTTGCCCGGCTCGGCACGCTTCATGGTGTCGCGCACGGGGGCGGCCAGAATGCCGCCCACTTTGCTGGTTTCGCTCAATGCCAGCAGGCGAGCGAGATCGTCCTGATGCAGGCACGGACGCGCCGCGTCATGCACCAGCACCCACGGCGCGTTACCGGCCGCCTGAATGCCTGCCAGCACGGAATCGGCGCGCTCGGCACCGCCATCGACAACGGTAATCTGTGGATGATTTGCCAGCGGGAGCTGCGCGAAGCGCTCATCGCCGGGGCTGATAGCGATGATCGCCCGCGTCACCCGCGGGTGCGCCAGCAGCGCCGCCACGGCGTGCTCGAGGATCGTTTTATCGCCAATAGAGAGGTATTGCTTGGGACATTCTGTCTGCATGCGCCGGCCAAAACCTGCGGCCGGCACCACGGCGCATACGTCCGAAAAAGTTACTGCCATGTCGTAATCCTGGGCCTGATTATCGATTGTTTTGTGCTGAGCCCTGATTGCGTTTAGACGCATCCGGAACCAGACGATAAAAGGTTTCGCCCGGCTTAGTCATACTGAGTTCATTGCGTGCGCGTTCCTCAATCGCCTCTTGCCCGCCATTGAGGTCATCAATTTCAGCGAAGAGTTGATCGTTTCGCGCCTTAAGTTTGGCGTTTGTTGCCTGCTGAGCCGCGACGTCATCGCTCACCCGGCTATAGTCGTGTAGTCCGTTCTTACCGAACCACAGCGAATATTGCAGCCAGATTAGCAAAGCCAGCAACAGCAGCGTTAGTTTACCCATCCTGCCCCCTGAAAAACGGCATCATCATCCCAAGACTTCCCCAGAGCACTACGCCGGGGTAACAGAGATGCCGCAACATCGCGGGCAAATGTACCACATTTTTTCCGCAGAATCGTCCTGCTCAATATCGTTACACAGTTGGTTACGGTTTGAATTATGGCTGAAGTTAGCCCATGAGCCACAAAAATAACAGACCAAACATCAGCACCACCGTCACAATCGTGACCACGGTACTGTACAGGAGCTTGCCGTTGAGCAGCGAGTGAAGCGCAATGCCGACGACAACCGCCACGGGCATCAGCGCCAGAAAGAAAGGCCAGGTGTAGAGAAAGAAGAACAGCGTGTTGCCGCCGTAGATAAGAAACGGGATACCCAGCGCCAGCAACCATGAGACGAAGCCAATGATGGCCCCAGGAAATGACCAGGTCGTTTCGTCGTCGGTCGCAAGCGGCTCCGACCCGGTGGTGGTGATGTAATGTTCACTGTTGCGCATAGCTAGTCCTGTGACCGTGACTCATCGTTCGGGAAGACAGCTCCCGAACGATACCGTCTCAGGATCTGATAATATCGTCCCGTCTGAGCAGGTCTAATAATTGGCTTACTAAATTTGTTACCAATTGTTGACCCTCCAGGTGAATTTCAGGCGATTCAGGCGCTTCGTATACCGCGTCAATGCCGGTGAAGTTGCGCAATTCTCCGGCACGCGCTTTTTTGTACAGCCCTTTCGGGTCGCGCGCTTCGCAAACCTCCAGCGGCGTATCCACAAACACTTCGATAAAGCGATCCTGGCCCACGCGTTCGCGCACCATCTGGCGCTCGGCGCGGTGTGGAGAGATAAATGCGGTCAGCACCACCAGCCCGGCGTCGGCCATCAGGCTGGCGACCTCCCCGACCCGGCGGATGTTCTCTTTGCGGTCGTCGTCGCTGAACCCTAAATCGCTGCACAGGCCATGGCGCACGTTGTCGCCATCCAGCAGGTAGGTGCTGACGCCCTGCTGATGCAATGCCTCTTCCAGCGCGCCCGCCACCGTCGATTTACCCGAGCCGGACAGCCCGGTAAACCACAGCACAACTCCACGGTGACCGTGGAGCTGTTCGCGCTGGGCGACGGTGACCGGATGAGGATGCCAGACGACGTTCTCATCATGGGCAGCCATTACTTGCCTCCCAGCAGATCGCGCGCGCCCCAGTGCGGGAAGTGCTTACGCACCAGCGCGTTCAGTTCCAGCTCAAAGGCGCTGAATTCTGAAGCCGCGGACGCCTGTTCGTTTGGCTCACGGACCATCCCCGCGCCGACGGTGACGTTCGTCAGGCGGTCAATAAAGATAAGCCCGCCCGTCACCGGATTTTGCTGATACGGATCCAGCACCAGCGGTTCGTCAAAGGTCAGATCGACCAGACCAATACCGTTCAGCGGCAGCTCGGTGACCTCGCGCTGGGTCAGGTTGTTGATGTCCACCTGGAACTGAATACCGTCCACGCGGGCGCGGGTCTTCTTGCCGGCGATTTTGATGTCGTAGCTCTGGCCCGGCGTCAGCGGTTGCTCCGCCATCCACACCACATCCACGGAAGCCCCCTGCACGGCGGCCAGCGTTTCCTGGGCATCCACCAGCAGATCGCCCCGGCTGATATCAATCTCGTCTTTCAGCACCAGCGTAACCGCTTCACCGGCGCCTGCGTCCTGCAGGTCACCGTCAAAGGTGACGATGCGGGCGATGGTCGATTCCACGCCGGATGGCAGCACCTTGACGCGCTGACCGACCTTTACGGAGCCTGACGCAAGGGTGCCGGAGAAACCGCGGAAATCGAGGTTAGGACGGTTCACGTATTGCACCGGGAAGCGCATCGGCTGAGTGTCGACCACGCGCTGAATTTCAACCGTCTCCAGCACCTCCAGCAGCGTCGGGCCGCTGTACCACGGCATGTTCGCGCTCTGGGAGGCGACGTTATCCCCTTCCAGCGCCGAGAGCGGCACAAAGCGGATATCCAGTTTGCCCGGCAGCTGTTCGGCAAAGGTCAGGTAGCTCTGGCGGATCTCCTCGAACTTCTCTTCGCTGAAGTTCACCAGATCCATCTTGTTGACCGCCACCACCAGGTGTTTGATCCCCAGCAGCGTGGAGATAAAGCTGTGGCGACGGGTCTGATCCAGCACGCCTTTACGGGCGTCGATCAGCAGGATCGCCAGGTCACAGGTCGACGCGCCGGTCGCCATATTGCGGGTGTACTGTTCGTGCCCCGGGGTGTCGGCAATAATAAATTTGCGCTTCTCGGTAGAGAAATAGCGGTAGGCCACATCGATGGTGATGCCCTGCTCGCGCTCCGCCTGCAGGCCGTCAACCAGCAGGGCCAGATCCAGCTTTTCGCCCTGGGTACCGTGACGCTTACTGTCGTTATGCAGGGAGGAGAGCTGATCTTCGTAAATCTGGCGCGTATCGTGCAGCAGGCGGCCAATCAGGGTACTTTTCCCGTCATCCACGCTGCCGCAGGTCAGAAAACGCAGCAGGCTTTTGTGTTGTTGCGCGTGCAGATACGCTTCCACGCCGCCTTCTTTGGCAATTTGTTGAGCAATAGTGGTGTTCATGGCGGCTCCTTAGAAATAACCCTGACGTTTCTTCAGCTCCATGGAGCCTGCCTGGTCGCGGTCAATCACGCGCCCCTGTCGCTCGCTGGTGGTCGACACCAGCATCTCTTCGATGATCTCCGGCAGCGTCTGGGCGTTGGATTCCACCGCGCCGGTCAGCGGCCAGCAGCCGAGGGTGCGGAAACGCACCATCTGTTTTTTGATCACTTCACCCGGCTGCAGGTCGATGCGATCGTCGTCGATCATCATCAGCATGCCGTCACGCTCCAGCACCGGGCGCTCGGCGGCCAGATACAGCGGAACGATCTCGATGTTTTCCAGATAGATGTACTGCCAGATATCCAGCTCGGTCCAGTTGGAGAGCGGGAAGACGCGGATGCTTTCGCCCTTGTTAATCTGGCCGTTGTAGTTGTGCCACAGCTCCGGACGCTGGTTTTTGGGGTCCCAGCGGTGGAAGCGATCGCGGAAGGAGTAGATACGCTCTTTGGCGCGGGACTTCTCTTCGTCACGGCGCGCGCCGCCGAAGGCCGCGTCAAAACCGTATTTATTCAGCGCCTGCTTCAGCCCTTCGGTCTTCATGATATCGGTGTGTTTGGCGCTGCCGTGCACGAACGGGTTAATGCCCATCGCCACCCCTTCCGGGTTTTTATGCACCAGCAGCTCGCAGCCGTAGGCTTTCGCGGTACGGTCGCGGAATTCGTACATCTCGCGGAATTTCCAGCCGGTGTCCACGTGCAGCAGCGGGAACGGCAGCGTGCCCGGATAAAACGCTTTACGCGCCAGATGCAGCATGACGCTGGAATCTTTACCGATGGAGTACATCATCACCGGGTTAGAAAACTCGGCGGCCACTTCGCGGATAATATGGATACTTTCCGCTTCGAGCTGCCGCAGGTGTGTAAGACGTTTTTGGTCCATAACCGTTCCTTAAGCCAAATTTACAACAGAAGAACCAAAGCCTTCTGTATCGGTTGTGTGCTGAAACCAGGCGAGCGTGCTGTGCAGCTGCACCACTTCCCCCACCACGATCAGGGCAGGCATCGGGGCATCTTTCGCCAGGGTTGCAAGGTCTTGAAGTGTGCCGACAGCAACATGCTGATCGACGCGCGTGCCGCGAGAAATGACGGCAACGGGGGTCGTCGCCTCGCGACCGTGCTGAATAAGCTGTTCGCTGATGTCCGCCGCTTTCATCGTGCCCATGTATATCGCCAGCGTCTGGCGGCTCTGGGCGAGATGCGACCAGTCGAACGGCGTGCTGTCCGCCTTGTAGTGGCCGGTCACAAAGGTGACGCTCTGGGCGTAATCGCGGTGGGTCAACGGGATACCGGCGTAGGCCGTTACCGCAGAAGCCGCCGTGATGCCGGGCACCACCTGGAACGGAACGCCCGCTTCAGCTGCCGCCTGCAGCTCTTCGCCGCCGCGACCGAAAATGAACGGATCGCCCCCCTTCAGGCGCACTACGGTTTTGCCCGCTTTCGCGGCGTCAATTAGCATCTGGTTGGTGTCGTGCTGCGGCACCGAGTGCTCACCCGCCCGTTTGCCGACGCAGATTTGCTCCGCGTCGCGACGGATCAGCTCGCGCACGCCGTCGGTGACCAGGTGGTCGTAGAACACCACGTCCGCATCCTGCAGCACCTGCAGGCCGCGCAGCGTCAGGAGCCCGGCATCGCCCGGCCCCGCGCCCACCAGAATGATCTCCCCGCCCGTACTGCCGGGGTTATCCAGTTCGTCCTCGAGGATTTTCTGCGCCGCTGTCTCATTACCGGCATGCATCAGGCTGGCAAAGCGGCCGCGAAACACGCGTTCCCAGAAGCGACGGCGTTCCGTCACGCTGGTCAGGCGGGTTTTCAAATGGTTGCGCCAGTAGCTGGCTTTCTCCGCCATGCGCCCGAGGCTGGTCGGCAGCAGCGCTTCGATTTTTTCCCGCAGCACGCGCGCCAGCACCGGTGCGGTACCGCCGGAGGAGATCGCCACCAGCAGCGGCGAACGGTCAACGATCGACGGGAAAATAAACGAGCATAAAGGCTGGTCGTCCACCACGTTCACCAGGCGGTAACGGGCCTGAGCGGCGTCGGAGATCCGCTGGTTCAGTTCACGATCGTCGGTCGCCGCAATTACCAGCACGACGCTGTCGATTTGTGACTCGTCGAAATCCGCCTCTTCAACGACTTTCACCTGGGCCCCTGCGCGCTGCAGAAACGCGATTTTGCGATCGGCGATTTCACCCGTGCCAACCACCAGCACCGGTTTCTCTTTAATCGCAGCAAATAAGGGCAGATAGTCCACAGGCAACAACTCACTAACAACGAGGAATAGAGGGACTATAGGGGGCGGCTTAGACCGAATGAAATTACGAATTGGAATGAGTAGTTACTCAATGGAATAACGCTGTGAAAAAGCTAATACCAAAAAGTGCTTAACGCGCGAAATTTCGGGCATTTAAGAACGATTCAAATTGTGTATGGACGATCACAGTTTCATACTAGGCGGGTTATTATTTTGCTCTGTTTTTAAGGACTCACTATGTTTTCCGCAACGCGCCACCGTATTGCTGCCCTGGCGCTCGGCGTTTGCTTTATTCTTCCTGCCCAGGCAAAAAACCAACCTTATGGTGAAATCGCCACTATGCAGGCGCGGCATATTGCCACCGTTTTCCCTGGCCGCATGACCGGATCGCCTGCGGAAATGCTCTCCGCGGACTATCTTCGCCAGCAGTTTGCCGACATGGGTTACCAGAGCGATATCCGATCGTTTCACAGCCGCTACGTCTATACCTCACGCAATAAAACGAAAAACTGGCATAACGTGACCGGCAGTACGGTGATTGCGGCCCACGAAGGCAGCGCAAAAGAGCAAATTATCATTATGGCGCACCTTGATACCTACGCCCCGATGAGTGACGCCGATACGGATAACAATCTTGGCGGGCTGACGCTGCAGGGCATGGACGACAATGCCGCAGGCCTCGGCGTGATGCTTGAACTGGCCGAGCGGATGAAAGATATTCCCACCCAATATGGCATTCGTTTTGTTGCCACCAGCGGTGAGGAAGAGGGCAAACTCGGCGCTGAGAATCTCCTTAAGCGCATGAGCGCTGAGGAGAAGAAAAATACGCTGCTGGTGATCAACCTCGACAACCTGATCGTCGGCGACAAGCTCTATTTCAACAGCGGGCAGAGTACGCCGGGTACCGTGCGGAAACTGACGCGCGACCGGGCGCTGGCGATAGCCCGCAGCCATGGGGTTTATGCCACCAGCAACCCTGGCGGTAACCCGGATTATCCGCGAGGCACAGGCTGCTGCAACGACGGGGAAGTGTTCGATAAGGCGGGCATTCCGGTGCTGTACGTGGAAGCGACGAACTGGGCGCTGGGCAAAAAAGATGGCTACCAGCAGCGGGCTAAATCGAAGGCCTTCCCGGACGGGACGAGCTGGCACAACGTGATGCTGGACAATCAGCAGCACATCGATCGCGCGCTGCCGCAGCGGATTGAACACCGCAGTCGTGATGTGGTGAAGGTGATGCTGCCGCTGGTGAAGGAGCTGGCGAAAGCGGGGAAAGCCTGAGGCCGTTAAGCCCGGTGGCGGCTACGCCTTACCGGGCCTACATATGGAACGAGCCTTAGCAGGCCCGGTAAGCGCAGCGCCACCGGGCAAAAAGGTTATCACCCTTCGTGCAACCCGCACTCGCGCTTCAGCCCGAAGAATCGCGTCTCTTCTTCCGCCATTCCCGGTTCCCACTTACGCGTGGTGTGGGTATCGCCCACCGACAGATAGCCCTGGTCCCACAGCGGATGGTATTTCAGCCCGTGCTTTTGCAGGTACTGATACACCGTCCGGTTGTCCCAGTCGATAATCGGCAGCACTTTAAAGACCCCGCGCTGCACCGCCAGCACCGGTAAGGTTGCCCGGCTGCCGGACTGCTCGCGGCGCAGGCCCGCGAACCACGTCTGGGCATTAAGCTCTTTCAGCGCCCGGTTCATCGGCTCGACCTTGTTGATCTCATTGTATTTCTCAATGCCCTCAACGCCCTGCTCCCACAGCTTGCCGTAGCGCGCCTCCTGCCAGGCCGCGCTTTCCGTCGCGCGGTAGACCTTGAGGTTCAGCCTGAGCTTGTCCGTCAGCTCGTCAATAAACTGGTAGGTCTCCGGGAACAGGTAGCCGGTATCGGTGAGGATCACCGGAATGTCCGGACGGATCTGATTCACCAGATGCAGGCTGACCGCCGCCTGAATACCAAAGCTCGACGAGAGCACATACTCTCCCGGCAGGTTTTCCAGGGCCCACGCCACGCGCCCTTCGGCGTCCAGCTTTTCAAGGTGGGCATTGGTTTCTGCCAGCGCCAGAATGCGTTCGACTTTTGGCAGGTCATTAAGGGCGTTTAGATCGAGTTCGGACATAGTTACCTCTCGTGGTTACTCCCAGAAATCCCTGGCGGGATCGAGCACCGGGCGAATGATGCCCGCACGCACCGTAAAGTCACCGAAGCCTTCACCCGCTTCGCGCTCTTTCGCCCAGCGCCCGACAAGCTCGTCGATGGAATCAAGAATTTCCGGCTCGGTGATGTTCTCGCGGAACATACGCGGAATGCGCGTGCCGATACGGTTACCGCCCAGGTGCAGGTTGTAGCGCCCCGGCGCTTTCCCCACCAGCCCCAGTTCGGCCAGCATCGCGCGACCGCAGCCGTTCGGGCAGCCCGTCACGCGCATAACAATATGCTCGTCCGGAATGCCGTGTTTTTCCAGAATCGCTTCTACCTTGTCAGTGAATGACGGCAGGAAACGTTCCGCTTCCGCCATCGCCAGCGGACAGGTCGGGAACGACACGCAGGCCATTGAGTTTTCACGCTGCGGTTTGACCGCATCCATTAACCCGTGATCGCGCGCCAGCTTCTCGATCTTCGCCTTTTGGCTTTCCGGCACGCCGGCAATGATCAGGTTCTGGTTAGCGGTAATGCGGAACTCGCCCTTATGGATCTTCGCAATTTCCAGCAGACCGGTTTTCAGCGGACGCCCCGGATAATCTAGAATACGGCCGTTTTCGATAAACAGCGTCAGGTGCCATTTATTATCGATACCCTTCACCCAGCCAATGCGATCGCCGCGACCGGTGAATTCGTAAGGGCGGATCGGCTCAAACTTGATGCCCGCGCGACGCTCCACTTCCGCTTTGAACGTCTCGACGCCCACGCGCTCCAGGGTGTATTTGGTTTTCGCGTTTTTACGGTCGGTACGGTTACCCCAGTCGCGCTGGGTCGTCACCACCGCTTCCGCCACGGCCAGCGTATGCTCCAGCGGCAGGAAGCCGAACTCGCTGGCGGTACGGGCGTAGGTTTTCTTGTTACCGTGCTCAATGGACAGGCCGCCGCCCACCAGCAGGTTAAAGCCCACCAGCTTGCCGTTTTCGGCAATCGCCACGAAGTTCATGTCGTTGGCGTGCAGGTCGATATCGTTCTGCGGCGGGATCACCACCGTAGTTTTAAACTTACGCGGCAGGTAGGTCTGGCCAAGGATCGGCTCTTCGTCGGTGGTGGCGACTTTTTCCTGATCGAGCCAGATCTCTGCATAGGCGCGCGTGCGCGGCAGCAGGTGCTCGGAGATCTTCTTCGCCCACTCGTACGCTTCGGCATGCAGCTCGGACTCATACGGGTTCGAGGTGCAGAGCACGTTACGGTTCATGTCGTTGGCGGTCGCCAGCGCGTCCAGCCCAACGGAGTGCAGCATCTGATGCACCGGCTTGACGTTCTTCTTCAGAATGCCGTGGAACTGGAAGGTCTGACGGTTAGTCAGACGGATGCTGCCGTAGATCGTGTTTTCACCGGCAAACTTGTCGATCGCCTGCCACTGTTTGGTGGTAATCACCCCACCCGGCAGACGGCAGCGCAGCAGCATCGCATGACGCGGCTCCAGCTTCTGCTCTGCACGCTCGGCGCGGATGTCGCGGTCGTCCTGCTGATACATGCCGTGGAAACGGATCAGCAGGAAGTTATCGCCTTTGAAACCGCCGGTGAGACCGTCATTCAGATCTTCAGCAATGGTGCCACGCAGATAGTTGCTTTCCAGCTTCATGCGCTCGGCGTCTGTCAGTTTACCTTCGACCACCAGTGGCCCTGGATGTTTTTCGCTCATTAGTAGACATCTCGCTGATAACGGCGCTCAACGCGCAGCTCACTTAAAAATTCATCCGCCGCTTCGGCATCCATACCGCCGAATTCGGCAATCACTTCCAGCAAAGTCTGCTCAACGTCTTTCGCCATGCGATTGGCGTCGCCGCAGACATAAATGTGGGCACCGTCATTGATCCAGCGCCACAGCTCTGCGCCCTGTTCGCGCAGTTTGTCTTGTACGTATACTTTTTCTTTCTGGTCGCGGGACCAGGCCAGATCGATGCGGGTCAGTACGCCTTCTTTCACATAGCGCTGCCACTCCACCTGGTAGAGGAAATCTTCCGTAAAGTGCGGGTTGCCGAAGAACAGCCAGTTTTTACCCGGTGCGCCATCCGCCGCACGCTGCTGCATGAAGGCGCGGAACGGCGCAATGCCGGTGCCCGGGCCAATCATGATGACCGGTGTTTCCGGGTTTGCCGGCAGGCGGAAGTTGTCGTTGTGCTCGATAAAGACGCGCACTTCGCCCTCTTCTTCCACGCGGTCTGCCAGGAAGCCCGATGCCCCACCCGTACGGGCGCGACCTTCGATGTCGTAGCGCACCACGCCGACGGTGATATGCACTTCGCTCTCCACCTCGGCCTGAGACGAGGCAATGGAGTACAGGCGTGGGGTCAGCGGACGCAGCAGGCCGATCAGCGCATCGGCATCCAGCTGAGCCGGAGAGAAGCGCACCATATCGACAATCGGCGTCGTCGCGGCGTAATGCTGCAGCTTCGCCTTGTCGCCCACCAGCGGCAGTAGGGATTCGCTGCGCGTTAAGGTGGCATAATTTTCGACGATATTCGGGGTATTCACCGTCAGCTCAAAATGCCACTGCAACGCTTCAGAAAGCGGCTGCGTTTTGCCGTCAACGGTGACGGGCTCGTCGCCTTTCAGCCACAGCAGATCAACCAGCTCTTTCACCAGCGCCGGATCGTTCTGATACCAGACGCCCAGCGCATCGCCAGGCTGATAGCGCAGGCCCGAGTCGCCCAGATCGATTTCGATATGGCGCACATCTTTTTCGGAATCGCGGCCGGTAATTTTCTGGTTCACCGACAGGCTCGCCGCCAGCGGCGCCTCTTTGGTGTACGGGCTGGTGTGGATGTCGTTAACAGCACCCGTCGCGGTGAACGCGGCCTGCGTCGACGTCTCTTTCGGCACGCGCGCTTTTAGCACGTCAACGATGCGGACACGCCATTCGGCGGCGGCGGCCTGGTATTCGACATCCGCGTCAACGCGGTCCAGCAGGCGCTCTGCGCCCAGCTCCGCCAGCCTGCTGTCGAAGTCTTTGCCGGACTGGCAGAAGAATTCATAGGAGGTATCGCCCAGGCCAAAGACGGCAAACGCCGTGCCATCCAGCTTCGGCGCTTTTTTCGAGAACAGGAACTTATGCAGCGCCACCGCTTCTTCTGCGGGTTCACCTTCACCCTGCGTAGAAGCCACCACCACCAGCAGTTTTTCTGACGCGATTTGCTTAAATTTATAATCCCCGGCGTTGACCAGGTTCACGTTCAGCCTGGCGGCCAGCAGGTCGTCACGCAGCGCTTCGGCCACGCGGCGGGCGTTACCCGTCTGCGAGGCGGAAATCAGGGTAATGGCCGGAATTTCTACGGCCGTGGCCGGTGCACCCGCCACAGCGCCAGGCTGCTGATTAAGCATTCCCCAGAAATAACCGGAGACCCAGGCAAGCTGAGTGGGAGAAAAATCAGAGGTGGCAGCCTGAAGGCGCGCCAGTTGCTCCGGGTTCAGGGGAAGCAAATTTGAAGGTGGGGCCTGTGTTGTCATGCGTCGTTATGTTCCAGTAGCCAAGCGGACTTTAAGCGAATAAATCCAAACTGAAGATAAGGTTAACGGCGAGGATAATAACAATTAAAGAAGGGATGGAAATAATAAATAACCAAATGGACTAACCTGTTTTGGTTGTCATGCTTAGCGATAAAACCGATTAAATAATTATTTGAAATATAAGAAGAAATAGCGATAAACACCCCGTATACGAGGCGGTTGCCGCTCAGAGCCGTTTTAGTTAATGCTAAAAATTGTGCTTTCCGGTACTATGCGGCGGTTTTTTCCGCATTACTGAGAGCGATCATGTCCACCACACTGTTTAAAGATTTCACCTTCGAAGCCGCCCACCACCTTCCGCATGTCCCTGAAGGGCATAAATGTGGCCGTCTGCACGGGCATTCGTTCATGGTGCGTCTTGAGATCACCGGTGAAGTTGATCCGCATACCGGTTGGATCATGGATTTTGCCGAGCTGAAGGCGGCGTTTAAGCCGACCTACGATCGTCTGGATCACTACTACCTGAATGAGATCCCGGGCCTTGAAAACCCGACCAGCGAAGTGCTGGCAAAATGGATTTGGGATCAGATGAAACCGCGGGTACCGCTGCTGAGCGCGGTGATGATCAAAGAGACCTGCACCGCGGGCTGCATCTATCGCGGCGAGTGATGCTTGCCGGGTGGCGGCTTCGCCTTACCCGGCCTACAAAAGCCTCGAAACCCAGGCCCGGTAAGCGCTCGCGCCATCGGGCTTTTTTCAGGCGATATTCAGATACTTATGCGTCTGCATCGACAGGCGCCAGTTGCGCGCAATACAGGTTTCAATGCACAGACGCGTTGCATCGTCTTTCTGGCTGATAGGCTGCAGGGCAATGACCCGCTGCTTTTCGTCCGTCAGCGTGGCCAGCAGTTCATCCAGCGCTTCGATATCACGCACGCGTCCTACCGGGTGCTTAATCTCATCCGCGCGCTCCAGCGCCTGAGACAGCACGTCATACCCGCCGCGCATATTCACTTTTGGCGATACCGTCACCCAGGTGGTGTGCGAGCAGCGCACTTCATGGGTGCCGCTGGTTTCGATCTGGCAGCTGTAGCCGTTCTTTTCGAGCAGCTCGGTCAGCGGCGTCAGATCGTGGATGCAGGGTTCACCGCCGGTGATCACCACGTGACGCGCCGTCCAGCCCTGACGACCAATGATGGCGAGCAGATCCTCAGCACTGCCTGCCCCCCACTTATCGCTCTCTTTGGTTTTCGCCAGAATGCTAAACAGCGACACTTCCCGATCTGCGAGCTTATCCCACGTATGTTTGGTATCACACCAGGCACAGCCAACCGGGCATCCCTGTAAACGAATGAAAATAGCGGGAACGCCGGTAAAGTAACCCTCGCCTTGCAGGGTCTGGAACATCTCGTTAATCGGGTACTGCATAGTCATCTCAGTAAAGGGGATAAACGATAAGTATCGCAGATCCCCGCCGGATGGTCATGCTCCATCGGTGCTTTGCGCGTCAATCGCCGCCATAAACCGTTCGGTAATTTGCTGCGGACGGGTGATCGCGCCGCCGACCACCACCGTATGCGCGCCCAGCGCCAGACACCTGGCCGCACGCTCGGGGGTATCCACGTTGCCTTCGGCAACCACGGGCACCGTCACGGCGGCCAGCACCGCCTTCAGGAAGGCGCAGTCGTTTTCCGGAAGAGAATTGCCCGCCGTTTCCGCCGTGTAGCCGTAAAGCGTGGTGCCGACGCAGTCAAAGCCCAGCGCCTGCGCCGTCACGGCTTCCTCCACGGAGGAGATATCCGCCATCAGCAGCACCGCGGGATAACGTGCGCGGATGCGTGAGACCAGCGTTTCCAGAGATTCTCCGCCGGGACGTGGCCGCGCCGTCGCATCAAGCGCAATGATGTCCGGCGAGACGCTCATGAGCTCATCCACCTCTTTCATTGTCGCGGTGATAAACACCTCGCTTTCGGGATAATCCCGTTTGATGATGCCGATGACCGGCAAAGACACCTGCTGCCTGATGGCCTCGATATCCACCACGCTGTTCGCGCGAATGGCGGCAGCCCCGCCCTGTGCCGCAGCCAGCGCCATGCGCGACATAATAAACGGGCTGTGCAGCGGTTCATTTTCCAGCGCCTGACAGGAGACGACCAGTTTTCCCTTCAGGGTATCCAGTACAGTTTTCATTACGATAAGATCTCTTCCACTTCGTTTTTGATAATCGTGACGTGCGGGCCATAAATGACCTGAACGCCGTTGCCGCGCACGATAACGCCGCGCGCCCCGGTGGCTTTCAGTGCCGACTCATTCACTTTGCTGCCGTCTTTAACCGTGACGCGAAGACGCGTGGCGCAGCAGTCCACCTCGTCCAGATTCTCTTTTCCGCCTAATCCGGCGATCACCGCGGCTGCGCGTTCGTTTTGCGGCAGACTGACCTCATCAGCCATCGCCTCCTTTTCCCGACCTGGCGTCGCGAAATCAAAGCGGTTAATCAGATAGCGGAAGGTAAAGTAGTAAAGGAAGAACCACGGTACGCCGACCAGCGGAACGAACATCCAGTTGGTTTTGGCTTCTCCCTGCAAAATGCCGAACAGCACGAAGTCGATGAAACCGCCGGAGAAGGTTTGCCCGATGGTGATATGCAGCATGTGCGCGAGCATGAATGCCAGCCCGTCAAACAGCGCATGGATGACGTAGAGCACCGGCGCAATAAACAGGAACGAGAATTCGATAGGCTCGGTAATCCCGGTCAGGAACGAGGTTAACGCCGCAGAAAGCAGCAGCCCGGCAACGCGTTTTTTGTTCTCGGGTTTTGCCGTGTGGTACATCGCCAGGCACGCCCCGAGCAGGCCAAACATCATCGTAATAAAGCGCCCGGACATGAAGCGTGACGTGCCCTCATAGAAATGTTGCGTGTTCGGGTCAGCCAGCTGAGCGAAGAAGATCCGCTGCGTGCCTTCCACGAGGTGTCCGTTGACGATTTCACTCCCGCCAAGCGCGGTGGTCCAGAAAGGCAGATAGAAGATGTGGTGCAGACCGAACGGACCCAGCATGCGTAAAATGAAGCCGTACAGCAAAGTACCCAGATAGCCGGTCGCATCCACCAGCCCGCCGAGACCAAAAATCAGCTTCTGGAAATGTGGCCAGACCACGGTCATGAGCGCACCGACGAGTATCGCCGCCAGCGAGCTGATGATAGGAACAAAGCGCGAGCCGCCAAAAAAGCCCAGGAACTGCGGAAGTGCAATCTTGTTAAACCGATGATGGAGCGCGCAGGTTACCAGCCCAATCACCACGCCGCCAAAGACGCCGGTTTCCAGCGTCTGAATACCCAGCGTCATGCCCTGCCCCACCGCACCCGGGTTCTCATGCGCCAGTTTGCCGGTGAGGATCAGCAGCGCGTTGATGGTGGCATTCATCACCAGAAACGCGAGAAGCGCCGCCAGCCCCGCCGTGCCCTTATCGCTTTTTGCCAGCCCGACGGCGACCCCAACCGCAAACAGCACCGAGAGGTTCGCAAACACGATGGATCCTGCGCTGCTCATGATGGTGAAAATGGCCTGCAGCCAGCTCACGTCTAAAAACGGATAGGCCGCCAGCGTGTTGGGATTGGATAGCGCGCCGCCTATCCCCAGCAGCAGACCTGCCGCAGGCAGCACGGCAATCGGCAACATAAAGGATTTGCCAAAGCGCTGCGCTTTTTCAAACCATCCCCCTGAAGAAGCCCCACTGAATATTTGCATCATTTTTTCATCCCCCCATTAATAGATGAAAATTTTTACCATATTAATTTTAGATAGTGAAAATCATCATCAAAAACCAGGACAACGATCATACTTTTTCGAAATGACTGGCATCCTTCCCCCGCTTTCCGCCACACTAGTCGCAGAGAAACGCATTAAGGATCGAGCATGTCAGACCATGAAAACCTGCTGCTGAAGCTACGCCAGGAGGCTTCCGGGTACAGCCCAACACAACAAAAACTCGGTGAGTTTGTTCTCAGCGATCCTGCCCGGGTGCTCTACCTGACGATCACCGAACTGGCGCGCGAGAGCCACACCAGCGAGGCCAGCGTGACGCGTCTTTGCCGCACGCTGGGCTGCAAGGGCTATAACGAATTTAAAATGGCGCTTGCGCTGGATATTCAGCAGGGCCAGCCCGCGCGTCAGGCGGGGGATGAGATTGATAACGTCGTGGATGAGTCGGTGCAGGCTTTGCAGGACACCGCCCGGCTCCTTGACCGCACGCTGCTTGAAAAGGCCGCGCTGGCGCTGCATCAGGCGCAGTCGGTGCAGATTTATGGCGTTGCGGCCAGCGCGATCCTCGGGGAGTATCTGCACTACAAGCTGTTGCGGCTGGGCAAACCCGCACAGCTGTTTAGCGATATGCATCGCGCGGCAATGAATGCGACAACGCTTTCGTCAGAAACCCTGGTGGTGGCTATCTCCAGTTCCGGCTCAACGCGGGATCTACTCCACGTGGTGAAGCTTGCCCGCAAGCGCGGCGCTAAGGTTCTGGCACTCAGCAATACGCCTCGTAGCCCGCTGGCGTCCCTGAGCGACATGCAGCTGGTGGCCGCCAAGCCAGAGGGGCCGCTTAGCGCGGGCGCGCTCAATGCCAAAGTTGGGGTCATGCTGCTGGTCGAACTGCTGACCACGTCCTTGATTGCGCTGGATGGCCGTTACGGCGACGTTAGCCAGCAAACGGCCAGCGCCACGCTTCCTCTGTTACTCTAAAAACCCTTCGCAGGCTAAATAAAATAGCCTGCGCTTAATGTCGCCTGATTTAAGTTAAGTGGTGTTTAAATCATTTATCCGGTAAATGTTTGGTGTAACAAAGTATTATATTTATTACATTTAGAATTAAATTCACCACCCGATAAGCACCACAAAAAGGACTTTAAAATCATCACGTTGAAATATTCATTTTAATAAATTGAATTTTCACCCTGCCTGTAATGTCCAATATCTCCACCTGAATTCCTTTCCTTAAAATAAGCTTAAGATGCTGTCTATTTCGGCGTTTTATTATTTAAATGCCGTTTACTTTTGCACGCCTACAATCCGCCTCATCAATCATAATGAGACGGTATTAATGAAGATGTTAATGATTACAGGTGTGACGGGATTTCTGGGCGGTGCAGTACTGGAAAAAATTCTGACCAGCGATCAATCCGTAAAACTGCTTTTGCTCGCGCGTGCCAGCGATCCGCAGAGCGGGCTGGAGCGCGTGTTGGAGAACATGCGCAAGTTCAACGTTCCTGAGGACAAACTGGCCACTCTGAGCGTGGACAATATCCTCATTGGCGATCTCAGCCAGCCTGAAGCCTTCCTGAACGATCCGCGTCTGGACCAGGTCACGCATGTCGTGAACTGTGCAGCTGTTGCCTCATTTGGTAACAACCCGCTCATCTGGAAGGTCAACGTGGAAGGAACGCTGGCACTGGCGCGCCGCATGGAGCAGGTTTCAACGCTACAACGCTTCCTCCACGTGGGCACGGCAATGTCATGTACGCCGGAGCAGGATTCCCTGGTCGCCGAAAGCGCCGAATTCAGAGAGAATGCTGAACACCTGGTGGAATACACGTTTTCGAAGTCAACCATCGAACAGCTGATGCGCCAGGAATGTCCGAACCTGCCGCTGCTCATCGCGCGTCCGTCCATCGTTGTCGGCCATACCCGCCACGGCTGCACGCCCTCGAGCAGTATTTTCTGGGTCTTCAGCATGGGCCTGATGCTGCAGAAGTTTATGTGCTCGATGGAGGACCGGATCGACGTTGTCCCGGTGGATTATTGCGCCGACGCGCTGTTAATGCTGCTCAACAGCAACGCGCGTCCGGGGGAAGTGGTACACATTTCGGCCGGAGAAGAGAACAGCGTTCGCTTTGCGGATATTGATAATGCGATGGCGCAGGCGCTGGAGAAAGCACCCGTCGGCGATAAGTACGCACAGGTCAGCTACGAAACGCTGGTCAGAATGCGCCGTGAACTGAAAACGATTTTTGGCCCGTGCAACGAACGTCTGATGCTGAGAGCCATGCGGTTATACGGTGCGTTTGCCACGCTTAACGTGCGATTCAGCAACGATAAGCTGCTGAGCATGGGGATGCCGAAGCCACCCCGGTTTACGGATTATATTGCCCGCTGCGTGCAAACCACCCGGGGGCTGACCATTCCGGAGCAAATGGCGGTCGATTTTAAATAGCCAAAAAAAATGCCAGTCATTCGACTGGCATTTTCATGTTAAGGCTTAGGCGATTACGCCTGGCCTTTGATCTCTTTACGACCGTTGTATGGTGCTTTTTCGCCCAGCGCTTCTTCGATACGAATCAGCTGGTTGTATTTAGCAACACGGTCAGAACGGCTCATAGAACCCGTTTTGATCTGGCCAGCAGCGGTACCCACAGCCAGGTCAGCAATGGTCGCGTCTTCAGTTTCGCCAGAACGGTGAGAGATAACCGCGGTGTAGCCAGCGTCTTTCGCCATTTTGATCGCAGCCAGCGTTTCGGTCAGGGAACCGATCTGGTTGAATTTGATCAGGATGGAGTTAACGATGCCTTTCTCGATACCTTCTTTCAGGATCTTGGTGTTGGTTACGAACAGGTCGTCACCCACCAGCTGGATTTTGTCGCCCAGTACTTTAGTCTGGTATGCGAAGCCAGCCCAGTCAGACTCGTCCAGACCGTCTTCGATAGACACGATTGGGTACTGTTTGGTCAGGTCTTCCAGGAAGTGAGTGAACTCTTCGGAGGTGAACGCTTTGTTGCCTTCGCCAGCCAGAACGTATTTACCGTCTTTGTAGAATTCAGATGCTGCACAGTCCATCGCCAGGGTGATGTCTTTGCCCAGCTCGTAGCCCGCTGCTTTTACCGCTTCTGCGATAACAGCCAGTGCTTCTGCGTTAGAACCCAGGTTTGGCGCATAGCCACCTTCGTCACCCACAGCCGTGTTCATACCTTTAGCTTTCAGAACTTTAGCCAGGTTGTGGAACACTTCAGAACCCATACGTACTGCTTCTTTCAGGGATTTCGCGCCAACTGGCTGAATCATGAATTCCTGAATATCAACGTTGTTGTCTGCGTGCTCACCACCGTTGATGATGTTCATCATTGGTACAGGCATGGAGTATTTGCCTGGGGTGCCGTTCAGTTCAGCGATGTGCTCGAACAGTGGCATACCTTTAGCCGCCGCAGCCGCTTTGGCGTTCGCCAGGGAAACGGCCAGGATTGCGTTCGCACCGAAGTTAGATTTGTTTTCAGTACCGTCCAGATCGATCATGATCTTGTCGATGCCAGCCTGATCTTTGGCATCTTTGCCAACGATAGCCTGAGCAATAGGACCGTTAACAGCGCCAACCGCTTTCAGTACGCCTTTGCCCATGAAACGGGATTTGTCGCCATCACGCAGTTCCAGCGCTTCGCGGGAACCGGTAGAAGCACCTGATGGAGCAGCTGCCATACCGACGAAACCACCTTCCAGATGAACTTCGGCTTCAACGGTCGGGTTACCACGGGAGTCGATGATTTCACGACCGATGACTTTAACGATTTTGGACATTAGATTTTCCTCAGTACAAGTTAAACTAAAACTCCAGACAAACAACGCGTACCAAAGGTACGCGTTGCCGTTCTAACTTTTTTTACTTCGCCTGACGCTTCTGGTAGTCGCTGGCGGCCTTCACAAAGCCTGCAAACAGCGGATGCCCGTCACGTGGCGTTGAAGTAAATTCCGGGTGGAACTGGCAGGCGACAAACCACGGATGGTTTGGCACTTCGATGATCTCGACTAACTGATCATCCCCGGAGCGGCCCGCAACACGCAGACCCGCAGCTTCAATTTGTTTCAACAGCATGTTGTTGACTTCATAGCGGTGACGATGGCGCTCGGTGATGACCGGCTCGCCGTACAGCTTGCGAACCACGCTATCGTCAGTCAGCTGGCAGGCCTGTGCGCCGAGACGCATAGTGCCACCCAGATCGCTCTTCTCGGTACGGACTTCGACGTTACCGTCTTCATCACGCCATTCAGTGATAAGCGCCACAACAGGGTACTTACAGTCTGGCACAAATTCCGTAGAGTTCGCGTTTTCCATTCCCGCTACGTTGCGCGCAAATTCGATCAGCGCAACCTGCATACCCAGACAGATGCCGAGGTATGGAATATTGTTTTCACGCGCATAACGCGCGGTGGCGATCTTGCCTTCTACACCACGGTAGCCGAAGCCGCCAGGGATAAGGATAGCATCCAGATCTTTCAGGATTTCAACGCCACGCGTTTCAACATCCTGCGAATCAATCAGCTTGATGTTCACGGAGACACGGTTCTTCAGACCACCGTGTTTCAGCGCTTCGATCACGGACTTATAGGCATCCGGCAGCTCAATGTACTTGCCGACCATACCGATAGTCACTTCGCCTGCCGGGTTGGCTTCTTCGTAAATAACCTGTTCCCATTCAGACAGGTTAGCTTCCGGACAGTTCAAGCTGAATCGTTTACAAATATAATCGTCCAGACCCTGTGATTTCAACAGGCCCGGGATTTTATAAATGGAATCGACATCTTTCATTGAAATAACGGCTTTTTCAGGCACGTTACAGAACAATGCAATTTTCGCACGTTCGTTCGCCGGAATGGCGCGATCGGAACGGCAAACCAGGATGTCAGGCTGAATACCAATAGAGAGCAGCTCTTTAACAGAGTGCTGGGTCGGTTTGGTTTTCACTTCACCTGCCGCCGCCATGTAAGGCACCAGCGTCAGGTGCATGAACAGCGCGTGTTCACGACCAATGTCTACCGCCAGCTGACGAATCGCTTCGAGGAACGGCAGGGATTCGATATCACCCACGGTACCACCGATTTCAACCAGCACAACGTCATGCCCTTCGCCACCGGCAAGGACACGCTCTTTGATGGCGTTAGTGATGTGTGGGATAACCTGCACGGTCGCGCCCAGATAGTCACCACGTCGCTCTTTACGCAGAACGTCAGAGTAGATGCGGCCAGTCGTGAAGTTATTACGACGGGTCATTTTGGTACGAATGAAACGCTCGTAGTGGCCAAGATCCAGATCGGTTTCAGCGCCGTCTTCAGTAACGAACACTTCCCCGTGTTGGGTTGGGCTCATGGTGCCAGGATCGACGTTGATGTACGGATCCAGTTTCATCATGGTCACATTGAGGCCACGGGCTTCAAGAATGGCTGCGAGGGAGGCTGCGGCAATGCCTTTACCCAGAGAGGATACGACCCCGCCGGTCACAAAAATATAGTTCGTTGTCATGCTGAACCTGAGAAGTTAGGGTGAAACGATGGAATAACCAGGACGGGAAAGTAGTATACCCGAACACGGCGAGCGCCACAAACTTTCATTCTCCGTCTCCATTCCAGGCCATGACAAACATAAGGAGTGAGAAAATAGCCCCTTTTGGGTAAATGTTTTTGACGCAAATCAAGCGCTTGTCATTTAAAAAATCACACAAATTGCGCTTGATCGCAAAATTTCGTTAGAGATCAGATTCCTGGCGCTTTACTTCCTGCCAGACTTCTTCCATCGCGTCGAGGTCAATACCGCTCATTTCCAGGCCTCGCGAGGCGACAATCCGCTCCACTTCGCGAAAGCGGCGTTCGAACTTAAGGTTGGCTTTTTGCAGCGCCGTTTCCGCTTTTACACCCAGGTGGCGAGAAAGGTTGACGGTCGCAAACAGCAGATCGCCCATCTCTTCCTCAAGCTTTGCTTCATCCACCACCGCCTGCTGCGCTTCGTGCATCACCTCGTCAATCTCTTCGTGCACTTTATCCAGCACCGGGCCGAGGGAGGTCCAGTCAAACCCCACGGCGGAGCAGCGTTTCTGGATTTTGTGCGCGCGCATCAGCGCGGGCAGGCTCAGCGGAATGTCGTCCAGCGCGGAGTGCTGGGATTTTTCTGCCCGCTCGGCGCTTTTGATCTGCTCCCAGCGGGCCAGGACTTCGGTGCTGGTTCCTGCGGTAGCGTCACCGAAAATATGGGGATGGCGGCGCTCAAGCTTGTCGCTGATGGCAGCGCAGATATCGTCAAAGTTAAAGCGCCCTTCTTCCTGCGCCATCTGCGCGTAGAACACAACCTGGAAAAGCAGATCGCCCAGCTCGCCGCGCAGGTCGTCAAAATCTTCACGGGAAATGGCGTCCAGCACCTCGTAGGTCTCTTCAAGGGTGTACGGGGCGATGGTGGCGAAAGTCTGCTCTTTGTCCCACGGGCAGCCGTTTTCCGGGTCGCGCAGGCGTTTCATGATGCCGAGCAGGCGGTCGATTTGAGTCATAGTTCTGTCCTGAAGAAAAAATGCCGGGTGGCGGCGTTGCCTTACCCGGCCTACGGAAGAGGATGTTTAGCCGCCGTGCAGACGACGCGCGTCAATCACATCCGGCACCTGGTTCAGCTTGCCGAGCACGCGGCCCAGCACCTGCAGGTTATAGATTTCGATGGTCATATCGATGGTGGCAAGCTGCTCGCGGGTATCGCTGCGGCTGGCGACGCCCAGCACGTTGACCTTCTCGTTGGCGAGAATGGTCGTGATGTCGCGCAGCAGGCCGCTGCGGTCGTTGGCAGTGACGCGCACCACCAGCGAGTAGCCGGCGGAGTAGCTCTCGCCCCAGACCGCTTCCACGATGCGCTCCGGCGCATGGGACTGCAGCTCGGCAAGCTGGTCGCAGTCGGAACGGTGAATCGAAATTCCGCGCCCCTGGGTGATAAAGCCAACGATATCGTCGCCTGGGATTGGCTGACAGCAGCGGGCAATGTGGTGCATCAGGTTACCGACACCTTCGACCACCACGCGGCCGTTGTCTTTGCTGCGCTGCTGCGGCGCGTAGGTTTTCTGCTGCAGCTGCTTCAGCGCCGCCGCGTCCTGCTCTTCCGCGCTTGGCTTATTGAACTGCGCCTGCAGGAAGTTCACCATCTGATTCAGACGAATATCACCGCCGCCAATCGCCGCTAACAGCTCATCAAGCTCGTTGAAGTTGTAGCGCGGCAGCAGGAATTTCTCCGCCTCTTTCAGGCTGATCCCGATATGCTCCAGCTCGTCGTCAAGGATCTGGCGACCGGCAAGGATATTCTTGTCTCGATCCTGTTTACGGAACCAGGCGTGAATCTTCGAGCGCCCGCGGCTGGTGGTGACATACCCCAGGTTCGGGTTAAGCCAGTCCCGGCTCGGGTTCGGCTGCTTCTGGGTAATGATTTCAATCTGGTCGCCCATCTGCAGCTGATAGGTGAACGGTACGATACGCCCGCCAATTTTCGCCCCGATGCAGCGGTGCCCCACATCGCTATGGATGTGGTAGGCAAAATCGAGCGGCGTAGAGCCGGCCGGCAGGTCGACAACGTCCCCTTTCGGGGTAAAGACGTAGACGCGATCGTCAAAGACCTGGCTGCGCACTTCGTCGAGCATCTCGCCGGAATCGGCCATCTCTTCCTGCCACGCAATCAGCTTACGCAGCCAGGCAATGCGGTCTTCGTGGCCTGAACGCGCCCCGCCGGACGTGCCTTCTTTGTATTTCCAGTGCGCGGCAACGCCCAGCTCGGCGTCCTCGTGCATCTGTTTGGTGCGGATCTGAATCTCGACCGTTTTACCGCCAGGGCCAAGCACCACGGTATGGATTGACTGATAGCCGTTCGGTTTGGGGTTGGCGACATAGTCGTCAAACTCATCGGGCAGATGGCGGAAGTGCGTGTGCACTATCCCCAGCGCGGCGTAGCAGTCCTGCAGACGCTCCGCCACGATACGCACGGCGCGCACGTCAAACAGCTCGTCAAAGGCGAGGTGTTTCTTCTGCATCTTGCGCCAGATGCTGTAGATGTGCTTTGGTCGACCGTAGACTTCAGCGCGCACGTTCTCTTCTTTCATCGCCTGGCGCAGGCCGCCGACAAACTCCTCGATATAATGCTCGCGGTCGATGCGGCGCTCGTGCAGGAGTTTGGCAATCCGTTTGTATTCCGCCGGGTGCAGATAGCGGAAGCAGTAATCTTCCAGCTCCCATTTCAGCTGACCAATCCCTAAGCGGTTCGCCAGCGGCGCATAGATGTTTGTACACTCTTTGGCGGCCAGCACGCGCTCGTCTTCCGGCGCATCCTTCACCTCTCGCAGGTGGGCAATACGCTCGGCCAGCTTGATGACCACGCAGCGGAAATCATCCACCATGGCCAGCAGCATCCGGCGAACGTTATCGACCTGCTCTGAGGAGACGGAATCCGTATGCGCGGCTTTGAGCTGACGAATGGCTGCCATATCGCGCACACCGTGGATCAGCGCGACGACGGATTTTCCGACGCTGTCGCGCAGCACGTCTTCGCTGACCACGTCCGCATCCGCGAGGGGGAAGAGCAGCGCGGCCTGCAGCGTTTCGATGTCCATGTTCAGCATGGACAGGATTTCAACCATCTCCACGCCGCGCCACAGGAGAAGATCGGCGTCGGGAAGCCCCTGCGTGGTGCGCAGACAATAGGCCCAGGTTTCGGTTAAGCGTTCACACGACTGCTGGCTGGAAATTCCCAGACTTGCGATCCATTTTTGTGGGTCAAACTCCCCAGCTTTATTGAGATGTGCACTTCTTACCGCAACCATTGTCCTCTCCTTTAGGGACCAGGGCCTGTCGAAGTCGACAAGCCAAACAAATTAGATGTGCTCGAACAACACCATCGATTCCAGATGCCCAGTGTGCGGGAACATGTCCAGCATTGCCAGACGCTGAATCTGGTAACCCGCGCTGAGCAGTGCCTCGCTGTCCCGGGCAAGCGTTGCCGGGTTACAGGAAACATAGACCACACGCCTTGGCGCGAGTTTAATAATATGTGCCATCACGCCCGGGGCACCGGCACGCGCCGGGTCGAGCAAAATTTTATCAAAGCCCTGCTTTGCCCACGGTTGTTGGGTGACATCGTCCTCAAGATTTTGATGAAAGAATGTCACATTTTGCAAGCCGTTCTGCCGCGCGTTCTCCTGCCCTTTCGCCACCAGCGCCTCAACGCCTTCCACGCCGACGACGCTGGCCGCTTCTCGCGCTAGCGGCAGCGTGAAGTTGCCCATTCCGCAGAACAGATCGAGCACCCGGTCGCTTTTCTGAACGTCCAGCCACGCCAGCGCTTTCGCCACCATCTGCTGATTAACGCCATCATTCACCTGAATGAAATCCCGCGGGCTGAACGTTAAGCGTAGCCCGTTTGACGCATACCAGGGCGCCTCACCGGTAACCTGTTCAAGTATCTCGCTTTGTGGTGCAAGGAAAAGCGCCAGGTCGTGGGAATGCGAAAAGCGTTCCAGTTTTTCGCGATCTTTCTTCGACAACGGCGCGGTATGACGCAGCACCATCAGCGGGCCATTGTTTGCCATGACCAGTTCGACGTGCCCAAGATGGCGTACGCCGTCCAGCCCGGAGAGGCAGATGCGCACTTCCGGAAGCAATGCCTCAAGATGGGGCACCAAAATGGGGCACCGCT
Organism: Enterobacter cloacae complex sp. 2021EL-01169; assembly: GCF_020733125.1. Taxonomy (NCBI): domain Bacteria; kingdom Pseudomonadati; phylum Pseudomonadota; class Gammaproteobacteria; order Enterobacterales; family Enterobacteriaceae; genus Enterobacter; species Enterobacter cloacae complex sp. 2021EL-01169. The sequence goes on along the minus strand of NZ_JAJFTC010000005.1, from coordinate 189,278 downwards.
TCACGTCAACGATGTCGCTGGAGCCGGCCTTGCGAAACCCCATCTCCAGCCGCTCCGTTTTTGGCTGATAGCTGAGGCTCAGGCGCGCGCGACGACGATAGCCCCAGGGCTCATCCGCAACAATTTCGTTAACGTCATGTTTGAGCAGACGCGCCAGCGCGTTGCTTTTGCTTTTTTGCTGTAATTCTGTGCTCGCATGCTGTTGCTGGCAGCCGCCGCACACGCCAAAATGGGGGCAGCGGGGTGCCACACGCTCCGGGCTATCGTTGAGGCGACGCTTTACCTGCCCGCGCGCAAACTGGCGTTTATCTTCCGTTAGCGTAATTTCTGCTCGTTCTGCTGGCAGTAAACCTGTTATAAACAGAGCCTTACCATTGTGGCGTGCCACTCCCTGGCCAAACGGATCGAGTTCCGTGGCCTCAACAGTGATGATTTGACGCGTCGTCACGCGTCGCTTTGCAGAGTAGAATTGCGCCATCGCCGAGATTTTTCTCACATAACCATAATTATCTTAATTGTCCCATAACGGAACGCCATGACCAACTACAGCCTGCGCGCGCGCATGATGATTTTGATCCTCGCCCCCACCGTTCTCATCGGTTTGCTGCTGAGTATCTTCTTTGTGGTGCACCGCTATAACGATTTGCAGCGACAGCTGGAAGATGCAGGCGCCAGCATTATCGAACCGCTTGCCGTCTCCAGCGAGTACGGCATGAACCTGCAAAACCGCGAATCCATTGGGCAGTTAATCAGCGTACTCCACCGTCGTCACTCGGACATCGTACGCGCCATTTCCGTTTACGACGAACATAACCGCCTGTTTGTGACCTCAAACTTTCATCTCGATCCGGCAGCACTGAAAATCCCGGACGGTACGCCGTTCCCGCGCCACCTCACCGTATTGCGGCGCGGCGATATCATGATCCTGCGCACGCCGATCGTGTCGGAAAGCTATTCCCCCGATGAGTCTGCACAGTCCGACGCCAAATCCAGCAATAATATGCTGGGATATGTGGCGCTGGAGCTGGATCTCAAGTCGGTCCGGCTACAGCAGTACAAAGAGATCTTCATTTCCGGCGTGATGATGCTGTTCTGCATCGGCATTGCGCTGATCTTCGGCTGGCGCCTGATGCGCGACGTGACGGGTCCCATCCGCAACATGGTTAACACGGTTGACCGCATTCGCCGGGGACAGCTCGACAGCCGTGTGGAAGGGTTTATGCTGGGCGAGCTGGATATGCTGAAAAACGGCATCAACTCGATGGCGATGTCGCTGGCGGCGTATCACGAAGAGATGCAGCACAACGTTGACCAGGCGACGTCCGACCTGCGCGAAACGCTGGAGCAGATGGAGATCCAGAACGTTGAGCTGGATCTGGCGAAAAAGCGCGCTCAGGAAGCGGCGCGTATTAAATCGGAATTCCTTGCCAATATGTCGCACGAGCTGCGCACGCCGCTCAATGGCGTGATCGGCTTTACCCGTCTGACCCTGAAAAGCGAGCTCAACCCCACTCAGCGGGATCACCTGCACACCATTGAACGCTCGGCCAACAACCTGCTGGCGATCATTAACGACGTGCTGGACTTCTCCAAGCTGGAAGCGGGCAAGCTAATCCTCGAGAGTATCCCCTTCCCGCTGCGCAGCACGCTGGATGAAGTGGTGACGCTGCTCGCGCACTCGTCGCACGACAAAGGCCTGGAGCTGACGCTTAATATTAAAAACGACGTGCCGGATAACGTTATTGGCGATCCGCTGCGCCTGCAGCAGGTCATAACCAACCTTGTCGGGAATGCCATTAAGTTCACCGAAAGCGGTAATATCGACATCCTGGTAGAGAAACGCTCGATCAGCAGCAATAAGGTCCAGATTGAAGTCCAGATCCGCGATACCGGCATCGGTATTCCGGAGCGCGACCAGTCGCGTCTGTTCCAGGCGTTCCGTCAGGCGGACGCCAGCATCTCCCGCCGTCATGGCGGTACCGGTCTGGGGCTGGTGATCACCCAGCGTCTGGTGAACGAGATGGGCGGCGATATCTCTTTCCACAGCCAGCCAAACCGCGGTTCAACCTTCTGGTTCCACATTAATCTGGACCTTAATCCGAACGTGCTGACCGATGGCCCGGTGACGGACTGCCTGAAAGGCAAGCGTCTGGCCTACGTTGAGCCTAACGCTGCGGCGGCGCAGTGTACGCTCGACATCTTAAGCACCACGCCGCTGGAGGTGGTCTACAGCCCCACCTTCTCGGCGCTTGCCGTAGAGCATTACGATATTCTGCTGATGGGCATTCCGGTCACCTTCACCGGCGAGTTGACCATGCAGCAGGAGCGCCTGGCGAAAGCCGCGTCGATGACCGACTACCTGCTGCTGGCGCTACCGTGCCATGGGCAGCTCAACGCGGAAGAACTGAAAAACGACGGCGCGGCCGCGTGCCTTTTGAAACCACTGACCGCAACCCGTTTGCTGCCAGCCCTCACGGAATATTGCCGTCTTAGCCAGCATGCCCTTCCGCTGATTAACGATGAGCAAAAATTGCCGATGAGCGTGATGGCGGTGGATGATAATCCGGCCAACCTGAAGCTCATTGGCGCATTGCTTGAGGACCAGGTTCAGCATGTGGAGCTGTGCACCAGCGGCGCGCAGGCGGTTGAACAGGCTAAGCAGATGCAGTTCGATTTAATCCTGATGGATATTCAGATGCCGGGTATGGACGGCATTCGGGCCTGCGAGCTGATCCACCAGTTGCCGCATCAGCAGCAAACGCCGGTTATTGCTGTCACCGCGCACGCGATGGCGGGCCAGAAGGAGAAGCTGCTGAGCGCCGGGATGAATGACTATCTGGCAAAGCCCATCGATGAAGAGAAACTTCATAGCCTGCTGTTGCGCTACAAGCCGGGTCATATTGGCGGAACGTACACGGTTTCCAGCGAGCAGGCTGAGATAAGCGTTAATCAGAACGCCACCTTTGACTGGCAGCTCGCGCTGCGCCAGGCGGCAGGTAAACCCGATTTGGCCCGCGACATGCTGCAAATGCTGGTCGCGTTTCTGCCGGAAATTCGCAACAAGGTGGAAGAGCAGCTGGTGGGTGAAAACCCGGAAGATCTGCTGGACGCAATCCACAAGCTGCACGGCAGCTGCGGGTACAGCGGCGTACCGCGGCTGAAAAACCTCTGTCAGCTTCTGGAGCAACAGCTGCGTGCCGGTACGCCGGAATCGGAGCTTGAACCGGAGTTCCTGGAGCTGCTGGATGAAATGGATAACGTGACGCGGGAAGCGATGAAGGTGTTGGGGAGCTGAGGTAAAAGCCCGGTGGCGCTACGCTTGCCGGGCCTACAGGTGCACTAACGTAGGCCGGGTAAGGCGAAGCCGCCACCCGGCAATCACAGCTAAAATGCCTGCCCCACTTTCAGCACCGCCGCGATATTCCTTGCGGCCATCCTGACGTTCTCGCCGGCATTTTCCAGCGCGTCTTCCAGCGTGCAGATGGTGTAAATCACGCTAAACACGGCATCAATGCCGTGATCGTGTACCACGCCAACGTCCGCCGTCAGGCTGCCTGCAATGCCAATAACGGGTTTGTTAAAGCGTTTTGCCACCTTCGCCACCCCCACCGGGACTTTGCCGTGGATCGTCTGGCTGTCAATGCGGCCTTCCCCCGTGATCACCAGATCCGCATCGGCCACCTGGTCGGCCAGGTGTAGCGCATCGGTCACGATCTCAATGCCCTGGCGCAGCTGCGCGCCGCAAAAGGCGTAGAGCGCCGCGCCCATTCCCCCCGCCGCGCCGCCGCCAGCAAGGTTCAGCACGTCGATATCCAGGTCCCGGGCAATCACGCTTGCATAGTGCGCAAGCGCGTTGTCCAGGGTGACGATCATCTCGGGAGTGGCGCCCTTCTGCGGGCCGAATACCGCTGACGCGCCATCCTTCCCGGTAAGCGGATTGGTTACATCGCAGGCCACCTCAATCCGGCATTCCACCAGACGCTTGTCCAGCCCGCTCAGGTCGATACGCGCGAGTTTTCCCAGCTCGCCCCCGCCCTGCCCAAGAGGCTGTTCATTGTCGTCCAGCAGCTTCGCCCCCAGCGCCTGCACCATCCCTGCGCCGCCGTCGTTGGTAGCGCTGCCGCCAATGCCAATAATAATATGCTTAACGCCCACATCCAGCGCGTGACGAATCAGTTCGCCCGTGCCCCAGGAGGTGGTTTTCAGCGGATTACGCTGCGAAGGCGCAACCCGCTCCAGGCCGCTTGCCGCCGCCATTTCAATAAAGGCGCTCTGCTTATCTCCGGACAAGCCATAGAACCCCTCCACGCGCTCGCCCAGCGGGCCGGTCACCGGAACATGCACAATGCTTCCCTGCGTTGCCGCGATCATCGCCTCAACCGTCCCTTCGCCACCGTCCGCGACCGGCAGCTTCACGTAAACCGCCTCGGGAAAGATCTCGCGAAAACCACGTTCTATCGCTGTCGCAACCTCAAGCGCACTCAAACTTTCCTTATACGAGTCCGGTGCGATAACAATTTTCATAAGCCATCCTTACGCATAGTCGTTACGTTAAGCATACACCACGTAAAAGACCGCTCATGGGAGCGGTCCCAATGCGTTTATCGTACCATGCACGGGCGTTTATTGTCGAATGTCCAGTCAGGGATCAGATACTGCATCGCCATCGCATCGTCGCGCGCGCCCAGACCGTGTTTCTGATACAGCTCATGGGCCTTCATGACCTGATCCATATCCAGCTCAACCCCCAGCCCCGGCGTAGAAGGCACCTGCACCATGCCACCTTTGATCTCAAACGGCTGCTTAGTGAGACGCTGATTACCTTCCTGCCAGATCCAGTGGGTGTCGATAGCAGTGATCGAGCCCGGCGCAGCGGCGGCGACGTGCGTGAACATCGCCAGCGAGATATCGAAGTGGTTGTTGGAGTGCGAACCCCAGGTCAGGCCAAACTCATGGCACATCTGCGCCACGCGCACCGAACCCTGCATCGTCCAGAAGTGCGGGTCAGCCAGCGGAATATCGACTGACTGGAGGGATAAGGTGTGTCCCATCTGACGCCAGTCGGTCGCAATCATATTGGTCGCGGTCGGCAGCCCCGTAGCGCGACGGAATTCCGCCATCACTTCACGGCCAGAGAAGCCTTGCTCAGCCCCGCACGGGTCCTCCGCGTAGGCCAGCACGCCTTTCAGCTGCTTGCCGATCGCAATCGCTTCATCAAGGGACCAGGCCCCGTTCGGATCGAGCGTCACGCGCGCCTGCGGGAAACGTTTTGCCAGCGCGGTGACGGCTTCCGCCTCTTCTTCCCCGGCCAGCACGCCGCCCTTCAGTTTGAAATCGTTGAAGCCATATTTTTCGTATGCCGCTTCCGCCAGGCGCACCACCGCATCCGGGGTCATTGCCTCGTCGTGGCGAAGCCGGTACCAGTCGCATTGTTCATCAGGCTGGCTCTGATACGGCAGTGGCGTCAGCTTGCGGTCGCCGACAAAGAACAGATAGCCCAGCATTTCCACTTCGCTGCGCTGCTGCCCCTCGCCCAGCAGCGACGCAACGTTAACGCCCAGATGCTGGCCCAGCAGATCCAGCATCGCGGCTTCAATGCCGGTCACCACGTGGATAGTGGTGCGCAGATCGAAGGTCTGCAGACCCCGGCCCCCGGCATCGCGATCGGCAAAGGTGTTGCGCACGGTGTTCAGGACATTTTTGTACTCACCCAGCGTTTTGCCCACCACCAGCGGAATGGCGTCCTCCAGCGTTTTGCGGATCTTCTCCCCGCCCGGAATTTCGCCCACGCCCGTATGGCCAGCATTGTCTTTGATGATGACAATGTTGCGCGTGAAGAACGGCGCGTGCGCGCCGCTCAGGTTCATCAGCATGCTGTCATGGCCCGCAACCGGAATGATTTGCATGGAAGTGACGACAGGGGTCGTAAAAGTACTCATCGTGTAATCCTTTTATCAGTGACGTCCGAAAACAGGGCGCTTACGGTCAAATGTCCAGCCGGGAATAAGGTACTGCATCGGGCCCGCATCGTTTCGCGCGCCGCCCGGCAATTTTTTATACGCCTCATGGGCTTTATGGATCCGATCCCAGTCCAGCTCCACGCCCAGGCCCGGCGCATCCGGTACGGCAATCTTGCCATTGATGATTTCCAGCGGATTTTTCGTCAGGCGGGCTTCGCCTTCCTGCCAAATCCAGTGCGTGTCGATGGCGGTCGGGTTACCCGGCGCAGCGGCGCCAACGTGGGTAAACATCGCCAGCGAAATATCAAAGTGATTGTTAGAATGACAGCCCCAGGTGAGTCCCCAGTCATCGCACAGCTGCGCCACGCGGACCGCGCCTGAGAGCGTCCAGAAGTGCGGATCCGCCAGCGGAATGTCCACGGCGTTCAGCATCACCGCATGACCCATTTCGCGCCAGTTGGTGGCGATCATATTGGTCGCGACAGGCAGCCCGGTGGCCCGACGGAACTCGGCCATGACTTCGCGGCCCGAGAAGCCCTGTTCCGCGCCGCAGGGATCTTCCGCATAGGTCAGGACATCCCCCTGCTCTTTGCACAGGCTAATGGCTTCATCCAGCAGCCATGCACCGTTTGGGTCAACGGTGATCCGCGCATCCGGGAAGCGCTTTTTCAGCGCCCGAGCCGTTTCAATCTCCTGCTCGCCGGGCAGCACGCCGCCCTTCAGCTTGAAATCCTTAAAGCCGTAGCGATCCTGCGCCGCCTCGGCCAGCCGCACCACCGCGTCGCTGGAGAGCGCTTCCTGGTGGCGCAGGCGATACCAGTCGTGATCGCCCGTGGATCGAGCCAGATAGGGGAGATCGGTTTTATTGCGATCGCCAATGTAGAACAGATAGCCCAGCACGGTGACCGCATCGCGCTGTTTGCCGGGCCCCAGCAGTTCGCAGACCGGGACATTGAGCGCCTTACCCAGTAAATCAAGCAGAGCCGCTTCCAGGGCGGCGACCGCATTGACGCGCAGTTCAAACGTCCAGGCACCTTTACCGAACGTCTCAAAGTCTGCCGACTGGTTGCCTTTATGCACCCGCTGAACCACCTTGTTCAGACGGGCAATCTCCTGCCCCACCACCAGCGGAATGGCATCGACCAGCGTCTGGTAAATCACCTCTCCGCCAGGGGCCTCGCCCACGCCGGTATTCCCTGCGCTGTCTTTTAGCACGACGATATTACGGGTAAACCAGGCGTTATGGGCGCCGCCAATATTGAGCAGCATGCTGTCCTGTCCGGCCACCGGGATGACCTTCATCTCGGTGACGGTTGGGCTCAATTGCGTTGTCATCAGCCACGCTCCGCAACAGGTTTAAGTTCGACGCGTTTGATATCCCCCACCAGCACCAGGTAACTCAGGACCGCCACCAGCGCATGCACACCCACGTAGATTAGCGCACCGTTGAACGAGCCGGTGGTTCCGACGATGTAGCCGATAGCGATGGGCGTCACAATCCCGGAGATGTTGCCGAACATGTTGAACAGACCGCCGCTCAGGCCGCTGATCTCTTTCGGGGCCGTATCCGCCATTACCGCCCAGCCCAGCGCGCCAATGCCTTTGCCGAAGAAGGCCATCGCCATAAAGCCGATAATCATCCACTCGGCATTGACGTAGTTACAGAACACCATGGTCATGGAGAGCAGCATGCCGAGCACGATGGGCGTTTTACGCGCGATGTTCAGTGAACCCGTGCGGCGCATCAGCCAGTCGGAAATCACCCCGCCGAGCACGCCCCCCACGAAGCCACAGATGGCCGGGACCGAGGCAACAAACCCCGCTTTCAGAATCGACATGCCGCGTGCCTGCACCAGGTACACCGGGAACCAGGTGATGAAAAAGTAGGTCAAGGCGTTGATACAGTACTGGCCCAGATAGATCCCGATCATCATGCGCGATCCGACAAGCTGCCTGATCTGCGCCCATTTCTGGCTGAACGGCACTTTCGCCGTCGAGGATTTCTGATCCATGTTGATCAGCGCGCCGCCTTCAGCGATGTACTCCAGCTCTTTTTTGTTTACGCCAGGGTGCTGGTTGGGTTCGTGGATCACTTTGAGCCAGATAAAGCTGATGACGATCCCGAGTCCGCCCATAAAGAAGAACACGTGCGACCAGCCCACCTCATGGGTTAGCCAGCCCATAATGGGCGCAAAGATCACCGTCGCGAAGTACTGTGCGGAGTTGAAAATCGCCACCGCCGTTCCCCTCTCCTGCGCCGGGAACCAGGCCGCCACAATGCGGCTGTTGCCCGGGAAGGAAGGCGCTTCCGCTAAGCCCACCAGGAAGCGCAGCGTGAAGAGCGCGACGATAATGCCGAAGCCGCTGAAGATATCGACGAAGCCCTGCAGCAGAGTAAAGGCAGACCAGATGAAGATGGACCAGAAGTAGACCCGTTTCGAGCCAAAGCGGTCGAGCAGCCAGCCGCCAGGAATTTGCCCGATGACGTAGGCCCACGAGAAGGCGGAGAAAACGTAACCCATGCCCACGGGATCAAGGCCGATATCTTTTGCCATTTCCGAGCCGGCAATCGACAGCGTGGCGCGGTCACCATAGTTAAAGGACGTGACGATAAACAGCATCACCACTATCCAGTAGCGGGCATTGGTGCGCTTTTCAGCGCTGCTCGCTGCGTGGCTTAATGAACTCATTGTTGCACTCCTGAAACATAGCTTTCGCCTGGTTCATTCTGTACAGCACCGGTAGGGTAAGCAGAATGAGATTGGTTTTTGTCGTTTTGGTACGGCCTGAAGCCGTTTTATCGTGACCGGAAAAGTATATGAAGGAGTGCCTCTTCACCTCACCGTGCAAAAACACAGTATTAAAGGGCGTGAGGGAGGTTGTTTAGGGCATAAGCCCAGAGGAGTGGAAGGTGGTTCACGGAAATGGCGTTTGGTGCGGAGTGTGATGCCGGGTGGCGGCTACGCCTGACCCGGCCTGTAAAACCCGCAGGCCCGCGCAAGCGAAGCGCCGCCGGGCAGAGTGTTATTTGAGAAGTGAGGCCCAGTTCTCCACCCACGGGTTTGATTCGCTTTCTGGCTCCGGGTGCTCACCCGCATCAATCAGCAGCATCTCGCCGACGCGCTGGGCGCTCTGCTCCTGCAACAGCGCATCGAACTGCTTGCCGCCGCCGCAGAAGTTGGCGTAAGCGCTGTCGCCGAGGGCGATGATGCCGTAGTGAACGTCTGGCTGATAGCCAAGCTGGTCTTTAATGCCCTGGAACAGCGGCACGATGCTGTCCGGCAGATCGCCCTGCCCGGTAGTGGAGGTCACCACCAGAATGTATTTATCTTTATACTTTTCCCAGTCCGCCAGCTCCGGGTCTTCATAGACCGTGGCTTTATGACCCTGGCTTGCCAGAATCGCCTCCGCCTCTTCCGCGACCAGCAGCGAGTTGCCGTACATTGTGCCGACAAAAATGCCTACTTCAGCCATGCTATTTTCCCATAGTGAATGCGCTTACTCTTTATCCTGAACGTTGCCCGATACAAACTCAACCCTTTCATTTTCGGGGAGTTGTCCCAGCCAGCCAAACTGTGACAGCGCCTGCATCCAGACGTCGTCCAGCCCCGCGCGGATAGTCAGCGGCTCGCCGGTAAACGGGTGCATCAAGTTCAGCTCGCTTGCGTGTAACATCAGACGATGGCAGCCAAAGTGTTCGGCCGCGCTGCGGTTCTGGCGCAAATCACCGTGTTTGCTGTCGCCAATAATCGGGTGGCGCAGATGCGCCAGATGGCGTCGCAGCTGGTGCTTGCGCCCGGTTTTCGGCAGAAGCTCGACCAGGCTGTAGCGTGTGGTCGGAAATTTGCTGGTGGCCACCGGCATTTCCGTGGTTGCCATGCCGCGATAATCCGTCACGGCCGGCTGCGGGCCTTTGTCATCCCGGGCAAATTTATCGCCGATTTTGTCCAGCTCCTCCACCAGCGGATAATCCAGAGTGGCGGACTCGGTCAGCCAGCCACGCACGATCGCGTGGTAGCGCTTCTGGATCTGGTGCTGTTCGAACTGCTGGGCCAGCAGACGGCCAGCTTCGCTGGAAAGCCCCATCAGCAGCACGCCGGAGGTCGGCCTGTCGAGGCGATGGGCGGTAAACACATGCTGACCAATCTGGTCGCGAACGGTCTGCATCACCACCACTTTCTCATCGCGATCCAGCCAGCTGCGGTGCACCAGCCAGCCTGACGGTTTATTCACCGCCACCAGCCACTCGTCCTGATAGAGGATCTCAAGCGTCATGCATCTTCACCGGCAAACAGGGCATCCAGTTTTTCCAGTTCGACCAGCATGACGTCGCGCGCAGGGTGCGTCGCGTCGAGCGCCATTTCATAATAGGGAGAGACAGCAAACGCCTGGGGTAAGGGGTGCCCCCCCTCAAGCAGGGCGTGCATGCGCGGAATTAACACCCACTGCAGCCACTCGAAAGGGGCCAGCGTATCCAGGCAAAAGGGCTGGGTGCTGGCGAACGCTTCTGGCTGCGGCGCGGTCTCCTGCCACAGCTGATGTTGGCGCAAAAGGGCTTCGATGGCGTGCAACTGAGCACGAACGCTATCGTGTTGCGTCATAGTAACCTCAACTGAAAATGTGAACGGCGCGCAGCATAGCATTGCGAAAGGCAGAAATAAAAAAAGGGAGCACTGTAAAAACAGTGCTCCCGGTTCGTTCCGCAGCATTCCAGCTACAATTCGTGCTCCCTGCTCATCCGTGACAACTTTTCCTGAAGCCCGAAGGCCTGGTCATCCGTCTACCTTTCGCATCCTGCACACATCTTCCTGACGTGTTTGTTTCATCCTGAAACGTCCTGGCCTTCCTGACCCACCGACCATCCTGACCGGCTCTCGTTCTCCTTCCTGGAGGTGTCCCTTACGCATCCTGCGTTATCCACTTCGCTTCATCCAGAAGCCTTCCTGCTGCGCCATCCTGACGAGTCCTGTGTGAGAAACGCCATCATCCTGATGTTCGTTTCTCGTGTCGGCTTCCTGTCGACGGAGATAGAATCCGCTATTCCGCTTCGTCTTACAACCCACTCAGCCAGAGTTGTAAGACGCGGGGACTCCCTAAAAATAATAGGAGGAACAACTAATTCGTTGAAAAATAGAGTGATATTAATCTGAATTTAATGAGGTAATACTGAATGTTCCAGCGATCTCTCACAAACCTTGTAAGAGATCTCTCACACGCGCTGTAGCAGCATGGATTACAGAAGGGGCTCAAGTCGGGTGAGGAAATCCGCAAGAGAAGGGGCGAGAGTCTCGCGATTGCAGGTACCGATAGTCTCTTTAATCACTTCGCCTGACAGGTTACAGACGGAGATAACGTCCAGCTCGCTGTCCAGCGTGGCAATAAAGAGCGTCGGAGAAAGCTTAAGACGTTTTTGCGTGACCAGATGACCAATCAGGTTTTCCTGAACACGCTGCAGATCGTCTTCGCTCCAGGTCTGCAACAGCGTCAGCGTCATGTCCGCAAAGCGCGCGGGCATATCCCCTGCAAACTGCGTGGCATAAAACGCATGAACCGCTGGTTGTACCACAATGTCCATTGCCCGTTCAACCGCATTTACATTCTGCTCACCGTTATTCGGCTTCGGCTGCCAGATCACGTAATCCTCAAGCGAAGAGATAATGCACGGCGAAGGGACGCCATATAAATCAGCACTTTGCGGCCACGTGCCCTGCTTTTCATGCCATACGTCGCAGTAGCGGGTCGTGAAGGTAGTGAGGGCATTTGCAGTTTCGATGTCCACCGATTTCTCTCTTCTTGTCAGACAGGATAAACTCAGGCCATAAGTGTACCTGTAAAGTGGCTATGAAACATGTCTTACGAAAATCATCAGGCGTTAACCGGCTTAACGCTGGGTAAATCGACCGATTACCGCGATACCTACGATGCAAGCCTGCTGCAGGGCGTGCCGCGTAGCCTGAACCGCGACCCTCTGGGACTGCACGCGGACGCGCTGCCGTTCGTGGGTGGCGATATCTGGACGCTGTACGAACTCTCGTGGCTCAACGCGCGCGGCCTGCCGCAGGTGGCGGTGGGACACGTTGAGCTGGACTATGCCAGCGTGAATCTCGTCGAGTCCAAAAGCTTTAAGCTCTATCTCAACAGTTTTAACCAGACCAAATTCAACAGCTGGGACGACGTTCAGCGCACCCTGGAACGTGATTTAAGCGCCTGCGCGCAGGGAAAGGTGAGCGTATCACTGTATCGCCTGCACGAGCTGGAAGGCCAGCCAGTCGCCCACTTCAACGGGACCTGCATCGACGATCAGGATATCGAGGTGGAGAATTATGAATTCAGCGCCGATTACCTCGAAAACGCGGCGAGCGGCAAGGTGGTTGAAGAGACGCTGGTGAGCCATCTGCTGAAATCCAACTGCCTGATTACCCACCAGCCGGACTGGGGCTCGGTGCAGATCCAGTATCGCGGGCCAAAAATCGACCGGGAAAAGCTGCTGCGCTACCTGGTGTCGTTCCGCCATCACAATGAATTCCACGAGCAGTGCGTGGAGCGCATCTTTAGCGATATCCAACGCTTCTGCCAGCCAGAAAAATTGAGCGTTTACGCGCGCTACACCCGCCGCGGCGGCCTGGACATCAACCCGTGGCGTACCAACACCGATTTTGTGCCTGCGACGGGCCGGCTGGTGCGTCAGTAATATAAATATTTTCACAATATGCGCGGTATCTTCCGCGCTTTAGGTTGTGAAACGTCACGCGGCAGGGCTATTGTAATCAACAGGGAAAGACGATAATCGTCCCGTAAGGAGCTCACTTGATTACACATATTAGCCCGCTTGGCTCAATGGATATGTTGTCGCAGCTGGAAGTGGACATGCTTAAACGCACGGCCAGCAGCGATCTTTATCAACTGTTTCGTAACTGTTCACTTGCCGTTCTGAACTCCGGAAGCCTGACAGATAACAGTAAAGAACTGCTGTCCCGCTTCGAAAGCTTTGATATCAACGTGCTGCGCCGCGAGCGCGGCGTGAAGCTTGAAGTCATCAACCCGCCGGAAGAGGCATTCGTCGACGGACGCATCATCCGTTCACTTCAGGCTAACCTGTTTGCGGTGCTGCGTGACATCCTGTTTGTTAACGGGCAGATCCACAACGCAGGCCGCTTCCAGCATCTCGACCTGGAAAGTTCGGTCCATATCACCAACCTGGTGTTCTCTATTTTGCGCAACGCCCGTGCCCTGCACGTGGGTGAAGCGCCGAACATGGTCGTCTGCTGGGGCGGTCACTCCATTAACGAAACCGAATACCTTTATGCGCGTCGGGTGGGCACCCAGCTTGGCCTGCGCGAGCTGAATATCTGTACCGGATGTGGTCCGGGTGCGATGGAAGCGCCAATGAAAGGTGCCGCAGTGGGTCACGCGCAGCAACGCTACAAAGAGGGACGGTTTATCGGCATGACCGAGCCGTCCATCATCGCCGCTGAGCCACCTAACCCGCTGGTTAACGAGCTGATTATCATGCCGGATATCGAAAAACGTCTTGAAGCGTTTGTTCGTATCGCCCACGGCATCATCATCTTCCCGGGCGGCGTGGGGACAGCGGAAGAGCTGCTCTATCTGCTGGGTATTCTGATGAACCCGGCCAACAAAGATCAGGTCCTGCCGCTGATCCTGACCGGACCAAAAGAGAGCGCCGACTACTTCCGCGTGCTGGACGAGTTTATCGTACACACGCTGGGTGAAGCCGCGCGTCGTCACTATCGCATCATCATCGACGATGCTGCGGAAGTGGCGCGCCAGATGAAAAAAGCGATGCCGCTGGTGAAGGAGAACCGTCGCGATACCGGGGATGCCTACAGCTTTAACTGGTCAATCCGCATTGCGCCGGACCTGCAGATCCCGTTCGAGCCTTCACACGAGAACATGGCGAACCTGAAACTCTACCCGGACCAGCCGGTGGAAGTCCTGGCCGCCGATCTGCGTCGCGCCTTCTCCGGGATTGTGGCGGGCAACGTCAAAGAGGTCGGTATCCGCGCCATTGAGCAGTACGGTCCGTACAAGATCCACGGCGACCCGGAGATGATGCGCCGCATGGATGACATGCTGCAGGGCTTTGTCGCCCAGCACCGCATGAAGCTGCCAGGCTCCGCCTATATTCCTTGCTACGAAATCTGCACATAACGCTTAGCGGCATCTCATCAAAGCCGGGTCGCCCTGTCGCGCGTTCCGGCTTTTTTTATTCCTGATGTAATTCATAGGCATCACTTATATCTTTTACAAAATCGCCACAAACGCAAACGATTACCTGTATTTTTCAACCGTAAATTATCAGCCTTAATCCAAATTACCTGCCAGAAAATACTAAAAACCCATTTCTTTACAGCGAAAGACACCTATATCAAGGGCCAGTCTTTCAGCGCACATGTCGTTGGTGGTAGCCTTCGCGCGCGTAAATTCTCTTTGATGTTTTTTTAACAGATAAATGGTCTAAAGATGCCCACATCATAAGTGGATTATTGCATTTGGGATCGCGATCACTGATAGATTCGTAACGAGAATGTATCTTTCCGCCCGCCAATAGTTACGGGCGAAAATTATTAAAAAACCGTCACTGAACGAATTTCATATTACCGTCAGGCACTTTTTCATCGGATTTGACTAAAAACCTGACAATTTGCTTCCTCCAGGAGATACAGATGGAAACCACTCAAACCAGCACCGTTGCTTCGATTGAATCCCGAAGTGGTTGGCGCAAAACGGATACCATGTGGATGCTTGGCCTTTACGGCACGGCAATCGGCGCTGGTGTACTGTTCCTTCCTATCAACGCAGGCGTCGGCGGTCTGATTCCGCTGATCATTATGGCTATCATTGCTTTCCCGATGACCTTCTTTGCACACCGCGGTCTGACCCGCTTCGTGCTGTCCGGTAAAAACCCGGGCGAAGACATCACTGAAGTGGTTGAAGAGCATTTCGGCGTGGGCGCAGGTAAACTGATTACCCTGCTCTACTTCTTTGCGATTTACCCTATCCTGCTGGTTTACAGCGTGGCGATCACCAACACCGTTGAAAGCTTCATGCTGCACCAGCTGCACATGACGCCGCCACCGCGTGCCATCCTGTCTCTGATCCTGATTGTCGGCATGATGACCATCGTGCGCTTCGGTGAGCAGATGATTGTGAAAGCGATGAGCGTGCTGGTGTTCCCGTTTGTAGCCGCACTGATGCTGCTGGCCTGCTACCTGATCCCACAGTGGAACGGCGCAGCGCTGGAAACCCTGTCCCTGAGCAGCGCGTCTGCAACCGGTAACGGCCTGCTGATGACCCTGTGGCTGGCGATCCCGGTAATGGTCTTCTCCTTCAACCACTCCCCAATCATCTCCTCTTTCGCCGTGGCGAAACGTGAAGAGTACGGTAATGGCGCAGAGAAGAAGTGCTCCAGTATCCTGGCACGCGCTCACATCATGATGGTACTGACCGTTATGTTCTTCGTCTTCAGCTGCGTACTGAGCCTCTCCCCGGCGGACCTGGCGGCAGCGAAAGAGCAGAACATCTCAATTCTGTCTTACCTGGCGAACCACTTTAACGCACCGCTGATTGCGTGGATGGCACCGATCATCGCGATGATCGCCATCACCAAATCCTTCCTGGGCCACTACCTCGGCGCACGTGAAGGCTTCAACGGTATGGTGATTAAATCTCTGCGCGGTAAAGGCAAGAGCATTGAAATCAACAAGCTGAACAAAATCACTGCACTGTTCATGCTGCTCACCACCTGGGCGGTAGCGACGCTGAACCCAAGCATCCTGGGCATGATTGAAACCCTGGGCGGCCCGGTCATCGCGATGATTCTGTTCCTGATGCCGATGTACGCGATTCAGAAAGTCCCGGCTATGCGTAAGTACAGCGGTCATGTCAGCAACGTCTTTGTGGTTATCATGGGGCTTATCGCTATCTCTGCGATCTTCTACTCCCTGTACACCATGTTCTGATTCTCACCCGCGCCGTCCCCGGACGGCGCACACCCTCCTCTCTGACTGAAAGCAATGGACGCATCATGATTAGCGTATTCGATATCTTCAAAATCGGTATTGGTCCTTCCAGCTCTCACACCGTCGGACCGATGAAAGCCGGTAAGCAGTTCACGGATGACTTGATTGCACGCGGCATCCTGCACGACATCACCCGCGTGGTTGTCGATGTATATGGCTCACTTTCCCTGACCGGGAAAGGCCACCACACCGATATCGCCATTATCATGGGCCTGGCGGGAAACCTGCCGGATACCGTTGATATTGATGCGATCCCTGGCTTTATCCAGGACGTGAACACCCACGGGCGCCTGCTGCTGGCGAACGGCGAGCATGAGGTTGAATTCCCGGTTGACCACTGCATGAATTTCCATGCGGACAACCTGTCGCTACACGAAAACGGCATGCGCATTACCGCGCTGGCCGGCGACAAAGCGGTATACAGCCAGACTTACTACTCTATCGGCGGCGGTTTTATCGTCGACGAAGACCACTTTGGTCAAACCAGTACCTCTTCTGTCGAGGTGCCGTATCCGTACAAAACGGCGGCAGACCTCCAGCGCCACTGCCAGGAGACGGGCCTTTCCCTCTCCGGTCTGATGATGAAAAACGAGCTGGCGCTGCACAGCAAAGAGGAGCTGGAACAGCACTTCGCTAACGTCTGGGAAGTGATGCGCGGCGGTATTGAGCGCGGGATCACCACCGAAGGCGTTCTGCCGGGCAAGCTTCGCGTACCGCGTCGTGCGGCAGCGCTGCGCCGTATGCTGGTGAGCACTGACAAAACGACTACGGACCCAATGGCCGTGGTGGACTGGATCAACATGTTCGCCCTGGCGGTAAACGAAGAAAACGCCGCAGGGGGCCGTGTGGTCACCGCGCCAACCAACGGTGCCTGCGGCATCGTTCCGGCCGTACTGGCGTACTACGACAAGTTTATCCGTGAAGTGAACGCGAACTCGCTGGCACGCTACCTGCTGGTGGCCAGTGCGATTGGTTCGCTGTATAAGATGAACGCCTCCATTTCCGGTGCGGAAGTGGGCTGTCAGGGTGAAGTCGGCGTGGCGTGCTCCATGGCGGCGGCAGGTCTGGCGGAGCTGTTGGGCGCAAGCCCGGCGCAGGTGTGCATCGCTGCGGAAATCGGCATGGAACACAACCTGGGGCTGACCTGCGATCCGGTTGCCGGACAGGTACAGGTTCCGTGCATCGAGCGTAACGCGATTGCCTCCGTGAAGGCGGTGAACGCGGCGCGTATGGCGCTGCGCCGCACCAGCGAACCGCGCGTCTGTCTCGATAAGGTTATCGAGACCATGTACGAAACCGGTAAAGATATGAACGCCAAATACCGCGAAACCTCTCGCGGTGGCCTGGCGATGAAGATCGTAACCTGCGATTAAGCCTCTCAGGAAGCCTCGTTTTGCGAGGCTTCTTCCTGTTTTCCCCACCATTCATAGTTTCACGCTGCTGACAGTGTTACCCTTCACGCATTAGATAGAAGGGAGATTATCTGTGGCCGTTCATTTACTTATCGTCGATGCACTTAACCTGATTCGCCGTATCCATGCGGTACAGGGGACGCCTTGTAAAGACACCTGCCTGCACGCGCTGGAACAGCTTATCCGCCACAGTGAACCCACCCATGCGGTCGCGGTTTTTGATGACGAAGCCCGCAACACGGGCTGGCGGCACCAGCGTCTGCCCGACTACAAAGCCGGACGCGCACCGATGCCGGACGATCTTCACGCCGAATTACCCATGCTGCGCGCCGCATTTGAACAGCGGGGCGTCCCCTGCTGGGGCGCACAGGGAAATGAAGCCGACGATCTCGCGGCCACCCTGGCCGTAAAGGTGGCGAGTGCCGGGCATCAGGCCACGATCGTTTCAACGGATAAAGGCTACTGCCAGCTGCTCTCACCGACTATTCGCATTCGCGACTATTTTCAAAAACGCTGGCTGGACGCGCCGTTCATCGCCAGCGAGTTTGGCGTATCGCCTGAGCAATTGCCGGATTACTGGGGTCTGGCAGGCATCAGCAGCTCTAAAGTTCCGGGCGTGGCCGGTATTGGGCCGAAGAGCGCCGCGCAGTTGCTAACCGATTTTCAGAGTCTGGAGGGCATTTACGCCCGTCTGGACGAGGTGCCCGAAAAATGGCGCAAGAAGCTGGAGGCGCATAAAGAGATGGCGTTTATCTGCCGGGAAATCGCAACGCTACAGACGGATTTACAGCTGGACGGGAATTTACAGCAGTTGCGCTTAGAACGATAAAACGACTACAGGGTTTTGTAGGCCCGGTAAGCGCAGCGCCACCGGGCAAAACAAAGCACGTACTATCGCTCGTCGCGACGCCCGCCTACGGCCGCCCACCAGCGACGAATATGCACCGTCACCTCTTCGCGGTCGTGATACAGCTGACGCGCCTGGATCTCCACGTTAATCCCGTGCTCGTCCAGTTGCTCCTGAATGTAGGCCAGGTTCTGCGACACCTCCTCATAGCGCTTTTTCATCGGCAGCTTGAGGTTGAAAATGGTCTCGCGACACCAGCCGTTCACCAGCCAGGAGGCCATCAGCGCGGCCACTTTCGCCGGTTTCTCAACCATGTCGCACACCATCCATGAGATGTTGTTGCGGTTCGGGCGATAGCGGAAACCGTCTTCACGCAGCCAGGTGACCTGTCCGGTGTCCATCAGGCTTTGCGCCATTGGGCCGTTATCAACGGACGATACCCACATGTTGCGTTTCACCAGCTGATAGGTCCAGCCGCCCGGGCACGCGCCGAGATCGACAGCGTACATGCCGTTTGCCAGACGCTCATCCCACTCATCCGCCGGGATAAAGACGTGGAACGCCTCTTCCAGCTTCAGCGTAGAACGGCTTGGCGCATCGGCCGGGAAGCGCAAACGCGGGATGCCCATAAAGAAAGGAGAGTTGTTGGTAGTGTACGAGTAGCCCGTATAGCAGCAGCCCGGTGCAATAAAGAAGATATGCACCACCGGACGCTTCGGCGTTTCGTAGTTCGTCAGCACGCCCGCATCACGCAGCGCCGCGCGCAGCGGAACGGTGAACTTACGGCAGAACTTCATCAGCTCTTTACTTTCGTTGGTATCCGCCACTTCAACGCGCAGATCGCCGCCCTTCTCCACCACGCCCTGCAGCATGCCGACAATGGGGGTGATGCGGTCTTCCGGGGGAAGGTCTTTGAGCAGCTCACCCGCGACAAACATCTGGCGCGCAAAAATCAGCGAGCTGAACGGCAGCTCGCGCGCCAGCTTATCCGCATCTTCAGGCTGATAGCATTCGAATACCACATAGCCCGCGTTTTCTTTTACGCGGGCAAAGCCGAAGATTTCGCGCTTCGCCGCTTTATCGGTAATTTCCGCGGCGCACTCTTTCTCAAACCCCGGGCGACAATATAAAACAACCTTATTCATGAACAACGCCCTTGCGTTTCAGACGGATAGCTCCGATAAACATTAATACCCAACCCGTCAGGAAGCTGACGCCACCGACAGGTGTAACAAACGCCCACAGGCGTAAATGCGAAAGTGCCAGACAGTAAAGGCTGCCGCTGAAAAGCACCGTACCCAGCGCCAGAAAGACGCTGCTCCAGTAAAACCAGATGCTGATACGGCGCTGCATCGCCACCGCCAGCCCAAAGATTGCCAGCGTATGGAACGCCTGATATTCAAGGCCGGTCTGGATCCAGCCCATCTCTACAGCGCCCAACGACTTGCTTAAGACATGTGCGCCAAAGGCGCCCAGTGCAACAAAAATAAAGCCACTCACCGCGGCAAAAATCAGCATGAATCGGCTGGTCATGTTTAAGTCCTGAATTGATGCGTGCCCGGCACACAAACGTTATTGTTCATACCTGAAGCGGAATTTTTCTTGCTCGCTTGCCGCTTTCGCCAGTATCCACTGCCGGAAGGCGGCTATTTTACCCAGTTCTGCCTGACTGTCATGACAAACCAGATAAAACGCATTCTTGCTGACCAGTACATCATTAAAAGGGCAGACCAGGCGACCTGCCTCTATTTCGGACTGCGCCATGACGTTGTTCGCCAACGCCACGCCCTGCCCGTGAATGGCAGCCTGTAACACCATCGCACTGTGGCTAAAGATGGGTCCCTGCTGCACGTTTATATGTGTAAGACCTAATTGACGGGTATAAGTTTGCCAGTCGCGTCGAGAGGCATCATGCAAAAGCGTATGCTGCGCCAGGTCAGCGGGAGACTTCAGCGCTTTGTCGCCCGTTAACAGCAGAGGGGAACAGACCGGCAGGAGATATTCTGCGTATAATTTCTCAACACGCAAGCCCGGCCAGTTACCGCGCCCATAAAAAATCGCGACGTCCACGTCATCGGCCAGCTTGTCTTCCTGACGATCCACGGCCTGGATTCGAACGTCTATCCCCGGATAAGCTGAGTTAAAGCTTGAGAGTCTTGGCACCAGCCACTGAATGGCAAAACTGGGCAATAAACTAACAGTCAGAGCACCTTTTGCACTGCGGGCCTGTAGCTTACGCGTGGCTTCAGTAAGCTGCGAAAAAATCTCTTTAATATCCTGAAAATAGCTCTGCCCCTCTTCGGTCAACAGCAACGAGCGGTTGCGTCGACGAAACAGCTTAAGGCCCAGAAAATCCTCCAGAGACTTGATTTGGTGACTTACTGCGGCCTGTGTCACAAAAAGCTCATCGGCTGCGCGGGTGAAGCTCAGGTGACGTGCTGCTGCATCAAAAACACGTAATGCGTTGAGGGGGGGCAATCGCTTTGACATGGTTATATGGCTTAGATGTTAAAGGAATTTAACAAATAGGAAACAACGTTTAACCTATTAGTTTTTTTTATCTGAGCCATTATAATTTGTCCGTTGAGGAACTACCAGCAAATACCTATAGTGGCGGCACTTCCTGAGCCGGAACGAAGAGCTTTTTTCGGAATGCGTGTTCTGAAGGGCTTTTGGCTTACGGTTGTGATGTTGTGTTGTTGTGTTTGCAATTGGTCTGCGATTCAGACCACGGTAGCAACGCTACCAATTTTTCACTTCCTGTACATTTACCCTGTCTGTCCATAGTGATTAATGTAGCACCGCCAACTTGCGGTGCTTTTTTTTCGCCTGCGATCGGTTAATGCTCGATCTCTTTCATCTCTTTCACGTCCGTGCGGTTGATCTGCTGCTTGTTCCCGTTAGCATCTTTGTACGAAATCATCCCGGTATCGTTATCGGTTGTCGGTTTCCCTTCCGAAACGATGGAACGACCATCGTTGGTGTGCATCACGTAGTTGTTACCGGAACAGGCGCTCAGGGCAAAAGTAAACGCACAGGCAGAGATGATTGCAGCTGTCTTATTCATGATTATTCTCCTTTAGCAATTAATGCTATTCAAACCTCGATTTATAACAGGCTAAAACATCCGCCTAACACTATTTAGCATAACCTGCTTTTTTGGGGTCATGAGGATAAGCAGACAATTCTGATAGATATCAACCTCCTTGCCCTGCCGCGGAAATTGCGCGACGATCGAGATATTGAAATGAGGAATCCCATGAACGCTTTCAGTCCTGCGCAGTTCCGCGCACAGTTTCCGGCGCTGGCCGATGCCGGTATTTATCTGGACAGTGCCGCCACCGCCCTTAAGCCACAGGCGGTCATTGACGCCACGCAGCAGTTTTACAGCCTGAGCGCCGGGAACGTGCATCGCAGCCAGTTTGCCGAGGCGCAGCGATTAACCGCGCGCTACGAAGCCGCACGCGATCGCGTGGCGCACCTGATCAATGCCGAAAGCGGGAAAAATATCGTCTGGACGCGCGGCACCACCGAGGCCATCAATATGGTGGCCCAGTGCTACGCGCGCCCGCTGCTTCAGCCGGGCGATGAGATCGTCGTCAGCGAGGCGGAACATCACGCCAACCTGGTGCCGTGGCTGATGGTGGCCGAACAAACGGGTGCACGCGTGGTGAAGCTTCCGCTGGGCGCAGACCTTCTGCCCGATGTGGCCCGTCTCCCCGAGTTGATTACCCCTCGCAGCCGCATTCTGGCGCTCGGACAGATGTCTAACGTCACCGGTGGTTGCCCGGACCTGGCTCAGGCGATTCGCATCGCGCATGCCAACGGGATGGTGGTGATGGTTGACGGCGCCCAGGGCGTGGTGCATTTCCCCGCCGACGTGCAGGCGCTGGATATCGACTTCTATGCCTTCTCAGGACATAAGCTCTACGGGCCAACCGGTATTGGGGTGTTGTACGGCAAGCCAGAACTGCTGTCAAAAATGACGCCGTGGCTGGGTGGCGGCAAAATGATCACCGAAGTGTCGTTCGATGGCTTCAAAACGCAGGATGTTCCCTATCGCCTGGAGGCCGGTACGCCGAACGTGGCGGGTGTGATTGGCCTAAGCGCGGCGCTGGAGTGGCTGGCAGAAACAGACGTTGTGCAGGCTGAAAGCTGGAGCCGGGGACTGGCGACGCTGGCAGAGGAAGAACTGAAAAAGCGCCCGGGTTTCCGCTCGTTCCGCGTTCAGGACTCAAGCCTGCTCGCCTTTGATTTTACGGGCGTGCATCACAGCGACATGGTGACGCTGCTGGCGGGGTATGGCATCGCCCTGCGCGCCGGGCAGCACTGCGCGCAGCCGCTGCTGGCGGCGCTCGGCGTGAGCGGCACGCTGCGCGCCTCGTTCGCGCCCTATAACACACAAAGCGATGTTGACGCGCTGGTTGCCGCCGTCGACCGCGCGCTTGAAATACTGGTGGATTAATGACTCACGCTGCTTTAGCCGGACATCCGTTTGGCACCGTCATCACTGAAGAGACGTTAAAACAGACCTTTGCCCCGCTTTCACAGTGGGAAGATAAATATCGCCAGCTGATTCTTCTCGGTAAGCAGTTACCGACCCTCTCTGACGATCTCAAGGCGCAGGCGAAAGAGATTGCAGGCTGTGAAAATCGCGTCTGGCTGGGCGTGAGCGTTTCCGGCGAGAAGCTGCACTTCTTCGGCGACAGCGAAGGCCGCATCGTCCGGGGCCTGTTGGCCGTATTGTTGACGGCAGTGGAAGGGAAAAGCGCGGCGGAACTGCTGGCGCATTCGCCGCTGGCGTTATTTGATGAGCTGGGGCTGCGCGCGCAGCTCAGCGCCTCGCGCGGTCAGGGGTTGATCGCGCTCAACGACGCGGTACTGGACGCCGCACGTCAGGCTCAGGCCTGACGTTCCGCCTTCGCCATCATCTTCTTCAGGGCGTGAGACACCGCCACAAAGCCGAAGGAAGCGGTCACCATGGTGGCCGCGCCAAAACCTGAGGCGCAATCCATTCTCTTTGGCCCTTCCGCCGTGCTTTTCATCGAACACACGGAGCCATCCGCCTGCGGGTAGACCAGCGCTTCGGTCGAGAACACGCAGTCTACGCCCAGCTTGCCCTTGCTGTTCTTCACGACGTTAAAGTCGCTTTTCAGGCGTTCACGCAGCTTGGCGGCAAGAGGATCCTGAATGGTTTTCGCCAGATCGGCCACCTGGATCTGCGTAGGGTCGATTTGCCCGCCCGCGCCGCCGGTCGTCACCAGGGGAACCTTGTAACGACGACAGTAGGCGATCAGCGCCGCTTTTGGACGCACGCTGTCGATGGCGTCAATCACATAGCTGTAGCCTTTGCTCATGTATTCAGCGACGTTATCTGCCGTCACAAAATCATCAATCACCGTGACCCGACATTCCGGGTTAATCAGGCGGATACGTTCCGCCATGACCTCAGATTTTGCCAGGCCGACGCTATCACGCAGGGCGTGGATTTGACGGTTGGTGTTGGTGACGCACACGTCATCCATATCAATCAGCGTGATTGCGCCAATACCGGTTCTCGCCAGCGCTTCTGCGGCCCACGACCCCACACCACCAATGCCCACGACGCAGACGTGCGCATCCGCAAACAGCTGCAGGGCTTTTTCACCATAGAGACGTGCCGTGCCGCCAAAACGCTGGCGCCAGGCATCGCTGATTACCACAGACATAACACCTCAGATGTAAAAAGGGTGAGGTTCTCCTCACCCTGAACAGTAATCCGTATTGCGTTCAGAATACCACAATCAGCCGCTGAATACGTTTCCGGCACCCGGTGCCGCCTTAAGCACCCACACGCGTCCGTAGTGGTTATACCAGCCTGCGCGGTGGCCTGCATCCGGGCCAATGCCCTGATAGATATCGAAGTGCTGCCCTTTGATCGCGCCGCCAACGTCCAGCGCCACCATCAGACGCAGCTCATACTGGCCGTTGAATTTGCCGTTGTTGTCCAGCAGCGGGACCTCTGCCAGCAGCGTGGTGCCCGCAGGAATAATCGAACGATCCGATGCCACCGACGCGCGGCCAATCAGCGGTACCGCGCTCGCCCCTTTCACCGGCGCGAAGTTTTGCGGTTTAAAGAAGACGAACGACGGGTTCTGCTCCAGCAGCTCACGCACCTCGGCTTCGCTGTGCTTTTCGCCCCACTCGCGGATCGCCTGCATCGACATGTCTTCTTTCTTCACTTCGCCGCGGTCGATCAGCACCTTGCCAATACTGCGATAGGCGTGGCCGTTTTTACCGGAATAGCTGAAGAAGTTAAGCGGCGAGCCGTCGCCAAAATCAATATAGCCGCTGCCCTGAACGTCCATGATGAAGTTGTCCATCAGGGAGTTGCTGTAGGCCAGAACGTAATTTTCACTCAGCGCCCCGGCGTAGATCTCAGCGCGCGACGGCAGACGGCCGCGTTTTGGCGGCATACGGTAGATAGGGTACTGGAACTCGCCCTGACGCGTGTGTCGCGCCTGAATAACCGGGGTGTAATAGCCGGTGAACTGGACGTTGCCGTAGTTATCGGCCCCTTCCATCTGCCAGGCGTCGATACCAAACTGGCGCATGTTGCGCGTATCGCCGCCCGCGCGCAGCCAGTCCTGCACCGCGCTATAAACGTTGTTCTGTGCGCTGTACAGACGCGGTGATGCGTTGCGGATCTGGTAGACCTGCTCGGAGAAATCTCCGGCATTGATCGGTGCGCCGACCGCATCAGGCTGATTAACTAAAGAGAAAGGCTGGGATAACTTCCCGTCTTTATACTGTTGACCGCGATCGGTCGGTTTGGAAGAACAGGCCGCAAGAATCGCTACCATTGCGCCCGCCATCAGATACTTCGCCCAACGTCCTTTCATTCTGTCTCGTCTTTAAGTTGCCCATTTCCGCGTGATGAAGATAACAAACCGCCAGGGCTAATGAAATGCGATCGCATGCCCTTTGGCAAATTTTGCGCAAAAAATAGTCCAAACAGCGCCATGTCGTTCAATTTGCATACAAAATCATGATAAATGTGAAAAAGGGGTTGCATCACAAGTCTATCCGAGTATAGTGCGCATCCACGGACGCGGGGTGGAGCAGCCTGGTAGCTCGTCGGGCTCATAACCCGAAGGTCGTCGGTTCAAATCCGGCCCCCGCAACCAATTAAAATTTGATGAAGTATCTTCTACGACTGTAGAAAGACGGACGCGGGGTGGAGCAGCCTGGTAGCTCGTCGGGCTCATAACCCGAAGGTCGTCGGTTCAAATCCGGCCCCCGCAACCAATCAAATTTGAAGAAGTAAGTTTCTGCGAGAGTAGAAAGACGGACGCGGGGTGGAGCAGCCTGGTAGCTCGTCGGGCTCATAACCCGAAGGTCGTCGGTTCAAATCCGGCCCCCGCAACCAACACTTCTAAAACAATAAACACCCTTAAGGGTGTTTTTTTGTATCTGTCGTTTGTGAATTTGCCGGGCGTTTACCCGGCCAAAAGATCTACCCGCGCCGCGCCAGCGTCGCCCCGTCAGAGAAATACGCACGAATCCCTGCCAGAATCGACTCCGCCACTTCCTGCTGGAATTTTGCCGTCTTGAGCTTACGCTCCTCTTCCACGTTACTGATAAACGCGGTTTCAACCAGGATGGACGGGATATCCGGCGCCTTGAGTACCGCAAATCCGGCCTGTTCAACGCTGTTCTTGTGCAGCTTATTGATGTTGCCCAGCTTGCCCAGCACCGCTTTACCAAACTTCAGGCTGTCGTTAATGGTCAGCGACTGCACCATATCGAACATGGTGTGGTCGACGTAGCGGTCGCCGCTTTTGCTCACGCCACCGATCAGGTCCGAGGCGTTCTGGGTATCCGCCAGGTATCTTGCTGCGGTACTGGTCGCGCCTTTGGTTGAGAGCGCAAACACCGACGAGCCGCTTGGCTGACGGCTGGTAAACGCATCCGCATGGATCGAGACGAACAAATCTGCGCGCTGCTTCTGTGCTTTCGCCACCCTGACCTTCAGCGGAATAAAGACGTCTTCATTACGCGTCATATAGGCGCGCATGTTGCCTTCTTTATCAATCAGCGCCTTCAGACGACGGGCAATTTGCAGAACCACGTCTTTTTCACGCGTGCGGTATTTCCCCACCGCACCGGAGTCTTCGCCGCCGTGGCCTGGATCGAGCATGATCACAATCGGACGATCGCGCCCTGCTTTCCCCGGCTGCGGACCGCTTTGCGCCGGCGGAACCTGACGCTGCAGATCGCCTTTGTTGTAATCTTCCAGCAGGGCAAGAAGCGGATCCTGAATATCCGTCGCATTGGCCGGATAGAGATCCATCACCAGGCGCTCTTTGAACGTCGCGACAGGCGCCAGGGCAAACAGCTGCGGCTTCACGTTCTGCTTCAGTTCAAACACCATGCGCACGGTTTGCGGATCGAACTGCCCGACGCGCGCCGATTTAATAAACGGATCGTCGCTGCGGATCTGCGCCGCCATCCCTTTCAGCACGGAGTTGAGGTTAACGCCTTCGAGATCCACCACCACACGTTCCGGGTTGCTGAGGGCAAATTGCTTATATTTCAGCACGCGATTGGATTCGACCGTCACGCGCGTATAGGTCGACGATGGCCAGACGCGCACCGCCACGACCTGACTGGTGGCGGCAAGACCGACCTGACTGACGCTAAGCAACCACATTGCCCCGGCCCCTTTTAACAAACGGCGGCGGCTTATTGCTGAATTGGATCCCGACATGCTTCTCCCGAGCAAGAACACTGACTGATATACAAAATGTCCAGATTGACCGAAAACTTTAACGAATGACGCATAAACTGTCATCTATAAAAGGGTAAACAATCATACGCTAACGCACGGATTACTTATCATTTTCTGTAGGTCGCGGAAAATTTGCGCTTGCACACGCGGCCACAATCGAATAAAAATACAGAAATTACGAATAAACATTCATTAAGGGTTGTGCCATGGTGAAGGAACGTAGAACCGAACTGGTCCAGGGATTCCGCCATTCTGTTCCCTATATCAACGCCCATCGGGGAAAAACGTTTGTCATCATGCTTGGCGGCGAAGCCATTGAGCATGAAAATTTTTCCAGCATCGTCAATGACATTGGCCTGCTGCACAGCCTGGGGATCCGCCTGGTGGTGGTCTATGGCGCGCGCCCGCAGATCGACGCTAACCTGGCCGCTCACCACCACGAGCCGATTTACCACAAGCATACCCGCGTCACGGATGCCAAAACCCTTGAGCTGGTGAAGCAGGCGGCAGGTCTGCTGCAGCTGGATATCACCGCTCGCCTGTCCATGAGCCTGAACAACACGCCGCTGCAGGGCGCGCATATCAACGTCGTGAGCGGCAACTTCATCATTGCCCAGCCGCTCGGCGTGGACGATGGCGTGGATTACTGCCACAGCGGCCGCATTCGTCGTATTGATGAAGAAGCCATTCACCGCCAGCTGGACAGCGGTGCCATCGTGCTGATGGGCCCGGTCGCCGTTTCGGTGACCGGCGAAAGCTTCAACCTCACTTCAGAAGAGATCGCCACGCAGCTGGCGATCAAGCTGAAGGCGAAAAAAATGATTGGGTTCTGCTCCTCGCAGGGCGTCGTGAATGATGAAGGAACGATCGTGCCGGAACTCTTTCCGAATGAAGCCCAGGCCCGCGTGGAGGCGCTGGAAGCCGAAGGCGATTACCACTCCGGCACCGTCCGCTTCCTGCGTGGCGCCGTGAAGGCCTGCCGCAGCGGCGTGCGTCGTAGCCACCTGATCAGCTATCAGGAAGACGGTGCCCTGCTGCAGGAGCTGTTCTCCCGCGACGGTATTGGTACGCAGATTGTCATGGAGAGCGCGGAGCAGATCCGCCGCGCCACCATTAACGACATCGGCGGTATTCTGGAGCTGATCCGCCCGCTGGAACAGCAGGGTATTCTGGTGCGTCGTTCACGCGAGCAGCTGGAAATGGAGATAGACAAATTCACCATTATTCAGCGCGATAACCTGACGATTGCCTGCGCCGCGCTTTATCCGTTCCCGGAAGAGAAGATCGGTGAAATGGCCTGCGTGGCGGTGCATCCTGATTACCGCAGCTCTTCACGCGGTGAAATGCTGCTTGAGCGCGTGGCGGCACAGGCGCGCCAGATGGGGCTGAGCAAGCTGTTCGTCCTGACGACGCGCAGCATTCACTGGTTCCAGGAGCGCGGGTTCACGCCGGTGGATATCGATTCTCTGCCGGAAACGAAGAAAGAGATGTACAACTATCAGCGCCGTTCAAAAGTGCTGATGGCGGACCTGGGATGATACGACGCCCTCACCGTGCGGCGAGGGCGTTCGTTCAGAGGGACTCAAATATCGCGCCCAGCCCGCTTCGGCGTTCCGTGCGGGTGGCAATCGCCTGCACCAGCACGCGTTCATCGGTATACAGCGACAGGCGCTGACGCGCGCGCGTAATGGCGGTATAGATCAGCTCGCGGGTAATGACGGGGGAAAGCTGCGTAGGCAGGACCAGCGCCGCGTGGTTAAACTCAGAGCCCTGGGATTTATGCACCGTCATCGCCCAGGCGGTTTCATGCTCGGGCAAACGGCTGGGCTGGAAAGACTTCACGCTCCCGTCCGGCATCTGGAACCAGACGCGCAGCCCCTGGCCGCAGTCGAGCGCAATCCCGATATCCCCGTTAAACAACCCCAGCGCGCTGTCGTTGCGGGAAATCATCACCGGTCGCCCTTCATACCAGCGCGAGTGTGGGGTGCGGTTTATTTTACGCTTTTGCACCAGCAGCTGTTCCAGCCTGTCGTTCAGGCCCCGGACACCAAAGGGACCTTCCCTCAGCGCACAGAGCAGCTGATATTCACCAAATGCAGCAATGACCTGCTCCGGTGAACGCTGCTGTTGTACGTCCGTCAGAAAGTGCTGATACCCCTGCAGGGCATCATCCAGCATCGCCTGATACGCCTCCCCGCTTTCCAGCGATTTTTTCTCAATATCCGTAAAGGTTCCGGCAAACACCGCGGAGGTGGCGTGCCTGTCTCCCCGGTTTACGGCCGCCGCAAGCTGGCCGATGCCGGAATCGCTGCCGAAACGGTAGCTTTTCTGCAGCAGACACAGGCTGTCGCGCAGCGCGCCCGCAAGCGAGTGGCTTTCAGAGGTGAGCGTACATCCGGTAAGACGGGCGAGCTCCTGGGCGCGTTCAGCGGTATACCCCAGGCTGGCATAGGTGCAAATATCGCCCAGTACGGCCCCCGCCTCCACGGAGGCAAGCTGGTCACGATCGCCGAGAAAAATGACGCGCGCGTGCGGCGGTAGCGCATCAATCAACCGCGACATCATCGTCAGGTCAATCATCGACGCTTCATCCACCACCAGCACGTCAAGATGCAGCGGATTACCGGCATGGTAGCGCAGACGCTGGCGACCTGGCTGAGCGCCAAGCAAACGGTGCAGCGTGCTGGCTTCGTTGGGGAAAAGCGCAAGCTGCTCCCCGGTAAGCGGCAGCTTTTGCAGCGCGCCGCCTAACGATTCCGTCAGACGCGCCGCCGCTTTACCGGTGGGGGCCGCCAGGCGAATACGGCACTTTTGCTCACCCGAGAGCTGAATCAGCGCGGCAAGCAGTTTTGCCACGGTGGTCGTTTTCCCGGTGCCCGGTCCGCCTGAAATCACCGAGATCCGACGCGTTAAGGCCACGGCTGCCGCCACTTTCTGCCAGTCTGTCGCCTCGTCAGAGGAAAACAGCGCATCCAGCGTTTGCCGAAGCTGCGTTTCATCGCAGGGAAGCGGGGCGTTGGTCTCGCTGAAGAAGCGCGCCACCGTCAGTTCGTTACGCCACAGCCGGTTAAGATACAAACGCTCGCCGACCAGAATCATTGGCGTCCCGGTATCGGCTCCGCTCACGGCAGGCGAACCGCGTAGTATCGCCTGCCAGTCCAGTGCGTCACCCAGCAGCGCGAAACACGCCTGTAAAGCCGGAGGCATTTTCTCATCCACCGCCAGACGCGACAGCGGCAGACATACGTGCCCTTCCCCCGCGTCTTTGCTCAGAATCGCGGCGGCAAGCATGACGGCTGGCTCCTCGCCTGCCACCATCATGGCAAACTGCACGTCCAGGTGGCGCAGTAATCGTTGTTCAACCGCGTCCAGCAGTAGCGCCTGCATCGTCATGCCATCTCCTCCGTGCCTGCGGCAAACAGGTTATCCATTTTTTCAATCAGTTCCACAGCCGGACGCGTGCTAAAGACGCCGGAACGCGGGTCGTTGGCATCCACGCCGCGCAGGAACAGGTAAATCACGCCGCCAAAATGCGCCTCGTAACGGTAATCGGCAATACGATGGCGCAGGTAACGGTGCAGCGCCAGGGTATAAAGCTGGTACTGCAGATCGTAGCGATGCAGTTGCATAGCCGACGCCATCGCCTGTTGGGTATAGGCTGTGCTGTCTTCGCCCAGCCAGTTCGATTTGTAATCCAGCAGGTAGTAGCGCCCGTCGTGGCGGAAAACAAGGTCGATAAAGCCTTTTAGCATCCCCTGCACCTGGCGGAAGTTCAGCGGCGGGCACCCGGCGGACAGCGGATCGTACTCGCGGATCAACGCATCAAGCACCTCGGCCCTGAGCGGGCTGGCGATGGGAAGATAAAACTCCATCTCCACCTGCTTATCTTTGGCGGTCAACTGGCTAAGCGAGATCCCCTGGGCCGTGAGCGGGGCGTGCAGAACCGCGCGGATCCATTCAGTAAGAACCGGCTGCCATTGCGCGTCGTAACCACCGCTCTGTAGCATCTTCAGCACCCACTCTTCGGAAACCGGCTGGGTAAAATCCAGCTCTTCAAACAGGCTGTGTAAAAACGTGCCCGGCGAGGCGCCGCGCGGGAACTGGTGCGGCGTCAGCACCGGCTCAGCGGGTACGCTACCGGCGCCTGCGGCATCCACGTCCAGTTTTGGCATCAGATCCTGCGCAATACTCTGCCCGTGCTGCTGTAAGCCAGAGTAGCTGGTAACGCGCCAGTCGTCGGCAATCGTACGTACCACCTGACGGGCATGGAGATCTGACTCGTGCGGCTCCGGCATGTGCCAGCGGCTGTTGTCGGGCAGCGATGGAATATGCAGGGCAACATGCTCAGTACAAAGCGATTCGATGCACTGGCGCAGGCCCGCCGCGTCTTTGGGTTCACCCTGCTGAATAAGCCGCCCCAGCGCGCTCAGATGAAAATCGCTCTCTCCGCTCTTTTCGCCACGGCGACGGAACAGAGGCGCAACGCCCAGGCTGCAGTGCCATACCGAGCGCGTCAGCGCCACGTAGAGCAGGCGCAAATCTTCCGCCAGACGTTCGGCCTCTGCCAGCTCAACGCTGGACTCCGCGTTGCTGAGATCGAGCACCGCCTCAAAAGACTCGCGATCGTGGTAAAAAGCCTGATCCTGCACGCGGTAATTGGCGATAAACGGCAGCCAGACCAGCGGATATTCCAGGCCTTTCGACTTGTGGATGGTGACGATCTGCACCAGATGTTTATCACTCTCGAGGCGCATCTGCTGGCTCGAGGAATTGCTGTTCGGATCGGCAATCTGCTGCGCCAGCCAGCGCACCAGGGCATGCTCGCTCTCCAGCTGCGTACCCGCTTCCTGCAAGAGTTCGCTGATGTGTAAAATATCGGTCAAACGCCGCTCGCCGCCTGCGGTAGCCAGCATATTCTCGGCAATGTGGCGCTGAGCCATGAGCTCGCGCACCATCGCCATCACCCCGCGCTTCTGCCATCTTTCCCGGTAGTGGACAAACTCTTCCACCACCGCATCCCACGCGGCTTCGTCATTGTTGAGCGCATCAATATCGCGCGCGTTCAGTCCGAGCATCGCGCTGGCTAATGCGCTGCGCAATGTACTTTCCCGCTCCGGGGCCAGCACGGCCTGCAGCAGCCATAACATCTCCTGCGCCTCCAGCGTTTCAAAGACGCTGTCGCGGTTCGAGAGGTAGACGGAGGGGATATTCAGTAACGTCAGGGCGTCGCGGATTAATGCGGCCTCCTGACGGCTGCGCACCAGCACCGTAATATCCGATGCCTTTACCGGGGTGGGGTTATCCCCCTTCCACAGCAGCGCCTCGCCTCGCGCTCCCGCACTGAGCCAGTCACGGATTTGCGCAGCACAGTGCTGGGCCATGGCATTTTGATAGTCGGCAACGCCGCAGCCTTCCCCATCCAGCAGCCAGAAGTTCATGGCAGGCTGCGTCACGCCGTTAAACTCGAAGCGCAACGAGGCGTTTTTCGGGGCAAATTTTACCGGCTGAAACGGGATCTCCCGGAACATAAACGCCGTTTCCATGCGGCTAAACAGCGCGTTGACGCTTTCCACCATGCCGGGAGAGGAGCGCCAGTTGGTATCGAGCGTGTAGTGCGCATCAACCTCGCTGCGGGCTTTCATATAGGTGAAAATATCCGCACCGCGGAAGGCGTAGATGGCCTGTTTCGGATCGCCGATTAACAGCAGCGCGGTGTCGGGCTGCTGGCGCCAGATACGGCGGAAAATGCGGTACTGCTGAGGGTCGGTGTCCTGGAATTCGTCTATCATCGCCACCGGGAAGCGGGTGCGAATCGCGGCGGCAAGCGCTTCGCCATTTTCACTGCACAGCGCCGCATCCAGGCGGCTCAGCATATCGTCGAACCCCAGCTCGCCACGGCGGCGCTTTTCGCGTGCCACGGCCTCACGAATTTCGGTCATGGCGCGAGCGATCATCAGATCGTTGAGCGTAAGGGGCTCCGCCAGCAGGGTTTCAATCGCCACAAACAGGGGATGCTCAGGCACAATGCCGTCGGCTTTGGTCCGCTCAGCCAGGAAACGTTGGGAGAATTTCTCCAGCGCGTCCGGGAGCTGGTAGCCCCGCGTCTCTTCCTGCGCCCAGGCGCTGACCTTGTCGATCCATTTTCCCTGATTGCCACGGTTGAACTTGCGACGATCGATGCCGGAATTTTCGATAATGGCGTCAATCTCGCCGACTGACTCCATCCACTTTTGCTTGATGTCTGCAATTTTCGCGATGATTTTTTCATGCCGCGTGGCCAGGGTTTCATCTGCCTGTGGCGGGGATTTGATGACCGGCGCTTCCCCCTGCAGATAACGATCGATCGCGCGCAGCAGCGCTTCCGGGCCTTTCCAGAGCGCGTGTACCGCTTCGGCAATATCGCGCTGTAAGGGGTAGCAGTGGCGACGCCAGAAATCCGCGCAGGCCTGATAGCGAAGCACGGACTCATCTTCAATGAGCTGCTGTTCGAACAGCATACCGGACTCGAAGGCATTCAGGCTCAGCATGCGCTGGCAAAAACCGTGAATGGTAAAGACGGACGCTTCGTCCATCTGCCGTTCAGCGAGCAGCAGCCACTGGGCTGCCTGCTGCTTATCGGCAATCTCTTCCAGAAGGCTCGCGTAGAGGGGGTTATCCGTGCTCTGACGCAGACAGGCAATGCGCAGCTCGTGGATATTGGTACGAATACGGCCCCGCAGCTCCGCCGTAGCGGCCTCGGTGAAGGTGACCACCAGCAGCTCTTCCACGCTCAAAGGGCGCGGAAAAGCGGCGTTGCCGCCAAGCCCTAACAGCAGGCGCAGATAGAGGGCGGCAATGGTGAAGGTTTTTCCCGTTCCCGCTGAGGCTTCAATCAATCGTTCACCCTGCAGAGGTAAACGTAAGGGATCAAGGGACTCAGCGGTATCGGTCATACTTTCTTACTCCAGGGCATAGATTGCTGCAGCGCGCTGACGCTCTTCCAGACTTTCCAGCCTTTCGGGTTCACGTATTCCGTTTTCCCGTTCTGGCTACCGGAAACCTGGGACAGGATGGTGATTCCCTGCGGCTTAATGACCGCCTGATGGAAGAAGTCGGCAACCTTCTGCGGCGTCAGCTGTTTTATCTCGGCCACTACTTTATCACGCGAATCAAATTTCAGATTACCGCGATCGAAATCTTTGCTCAGCTGCGAGGCTTCTTCACCCAGCGTCTGCGGCGGCTGCATCACCTGCGCGATGACGGCCTGCTGGATCTGGGCAAACTCTTCCGGCTTCATGGCACGCAGTTTTGCTTCCACCTGCGGGAAGAAGGCCTGGTAACGCTGCCAGAGATACGCCGGTTGTTTATCGCTGCTTTGCAGCAGGAAGCCCAGCCCCCACTGACGACCGACGTTCATGGAGAAGGCAAACACCGCGTAGCCAAGCTGCTCCTCTGTGCGTAACTGGTTATAGAACCACGGCTGAATAATCTGTCCCAGCACGGCGCTCTGCGCTGAACTGGCAAATTCATCGTAGCCCGTTGGCACAAAGACCGCGGCCAGCGCGGAATCCGTGCTGTTACCCGCTTTTTCAAAGATCACATTCTGCTTTTTCTCAACCAGCACGTCCTGGTTGCGGCACCACTCGTCGCCTTTAGAGCCG
The DNA here is from genome assembly GCF_020733125.1 of Enterobacter cloacae complex sp. 2021EL-01169. Lineage (NCBI taxonomy): Bacteria > Pseudomonadati > Pseudomonadota > Gammaproteobacteria > Enterobacterales > Enterobacteriaceae > Enterobacter > Enterobacter cloacae complex sp. 2021EL-01169. The sequence continues at coordinate 154,606 of NZ_JAJFTC010000005.1, read as the reverse complement.
AGCTGAGTGCGAACATTCTGCGCCAGGGTTTTGGCCTGATCCTCACTCATGTTGCCAACGATCAGGAACTCCGGACGCGTGTTGGTTTTCAGCGCATCGCGGTACGCCAGCACGTCTTTTAAGGAGATGGAAGGCAGCAGCGCGCGGCGATCCTCACGCTGGAAATAAGGAACCTGCGACAGCATTTGCGCCGGCATAAGCGCCAGATCGTAAGCCTTGCCCTTCTCGGCAGAATCCATCATCTGGGCATACCAGGATTTAGCCTGCTCAAGCTGCTCTTCCGTCGGCGTGTAGCTGAAGTAGCCCTCCAGCAGGGCCTGGAACAGCTGAGGCAAGCGCTGGGTATAGCCGTTTGCATTAAGCATCAAACCGTTATTGGCGTTGGTGGAGAAGCTGATCCCGCCCACGGCGGCCTGGTTGCTGAGCTGATCGAGCGCGATACCGGCGAGATAGTCATTGAGCGCGAACATCACCTGATTTTTGGCGCTGTTCATGGCTTTCGGGTTACGCAGCACCACGCTAACATCGGCCTTTGGCTCGCTGGCAAAATACCGGCTTGGGGTGTACACGACGCGCAGCGTTGGCTCATCAATGATGAGTTCCGGATGCGGGTAATCTTTCGTCGTTTTGATCAGCGAGAAGTCATCCGGAATATAGGGGTTCAGCTCCGGCAGCTTCAACGCAATCTCACCGGCCTTCTTCTGCCAGTCGGCGAAGGTCTGGGCGCTGATTTTATCCACCTGATAAGGGGCATCGACAAAGTACGCCGTCTTGTTATGCGGTTCGTTCGGGCTGATGTACCAGATGCGGGCATTCTCCGGCGTCATCATCGCCAGGCGGTCTTTTAACGCCCCGGCATCATACCGGTCGGCAATATTCACCGCGTCGAGGGTATGTTCCACCGGCACGCGGATCATGGTGTCCGCCAGCCACTCCACATAATCCATGTCGCGGGTGATGGACGGGTAGCGGAAATCGAGATCCAGCACGTGCGCGAGTTCATCAAAATAGCGCTTATCGACGCCTTTCTCACGCAGTAAGGAGAGGTAGCTAAAGATAGCCGCTACGACTTCATCACGGTTGGCCTGTCCTTTGTCAGTCAGGGTCGCTGAGATCGCCAGCACGCCGCTATTGCCGTTCACAACCGGATCGGAGTCGGCGCGAATGCCTTCCGCCAGCCCCTGCTTTTGCAGCCAGTCAGACAGCGTACCCGGGCTACGGTTACCAATCAGATAGGTGACCAGCTCATCGGTTTTACTGCGGAACTGTGCCGTGTTGTTATCAATGCGGAATTCCACGCGCAGCACTTTGCGCGGCATGGCAGGAACGTAGTGGATCACGATGCCTTTTTGCGCGTCAGTGACCACCGGAACGGTGATTTGCGGCAGGTCGATATTTTTATTCGGCACCCGGCCAAAGGTTTTGGCCGCCATGGCTGCCAGCTCCGGCAACGGTTTATTGCTGTAGATGACCGCTTTCATCAGGTTGGCGGAGTAGTATTTATCGCGAAACGCGTGCAGGGCATCCAGCACCGGGCTGTTCGGTTTGTCGCTCAAGGTTTCCACGTTACCACCTGAGAAGCGCGAACCCGGGTGCGCGGGGTTGATGGTTTCGGCGCTGACCTGCGCCATGCGCATACCGTCTCGCGTGCGGGCCATGGTCAGCTCGGCATTCACCGCATTACGTTCACGATCGGCGTATTTTTTATCCAGCAACGGCGCGGCGATGGAATCGGCAAGGCGATCGACCGCCCCTTCCAGCGCATCATTTTCGACTTCGAGATAAAAGGCCGTGCGGTACGGTGCCGTACTGGCATTGTGGCTGCCGCCATGCATCTTCAAAAATTCGGACAGGCTATCTGGCTGCGGGTATTTTTTTGACCCCATCAGCGTCATATGTTCCAGATAGTGTGCAAGCCCAGGATGAGCGTCAGGATCTTCCAGCGACCCAACCGGCACCACTAATGCCGACAGGGATTTCACCGCCTGCGGGTCGGAAACCAGCAGCACGGTCATCCCGTTATCAAGGCGAATAGCCTGATATTGACGGGTATCTTTTTCGCTCTTACGGATAGTTTCCTGAACGGGTTGCCAACCGGAGTCTGCGTGAGTGACGGGCGCCCAAAGGGCAATAAACAAAACAAACGCTTTAAACAAGGTGCTGCCTGGCATTACGACCTCTTTATCACGGCTACATCATTAACAAACTGCGTGCTGGACACGCCAACATCTCTTTCTTTGGGTACATCAGTCCGTGATAAGAAGTGCATCATAAATGAACACCTTTATCTGCGCAATTTTTATACAGCACTCAGGACTGATTAAATCTAAACAACGGCAACAGGTAGCGCTGCGCCTCTTCCGTGATCGCCTCAAAGTACTCTGGCTCGAGCGCTCGCCACAAACGCTGATACCAGACATCCTCACCTTCACCCCGCACCATCATGTTTCCTTCATAGGCCTGCATAAACTTACTGCGCGCTTTCTGGAGCGAAGCCTCATCCGTTAACATCGCATCATTCTGCGCGTCATAACAGGCTTTTATCCAGGCGCCGCCACTTTCCGGTAGTAACAGGAGCGGTTTGTTCATTCCCTGACGGTAGCCTTCAATGTACAAAGAGAGATACCCTAACGCCTGCTCGGCTTCCATCGGCGGGAAGCGCCATTCGCCCTCTTTGCGCACGAAAATGCGGCTTTCGCCTTTCTGCCCACCCGCACTGTAGACAAGATGTTCCAGCCAGAGTTGCAATCCTTGCGAAACGCTTAGCATTGAGGGCCGCCAGCGCAGCAGCCCATCCGGCTGTACCTGGGTTAACCAGCCCGTGAGCTGTACCCCGTTGCAGTTGAGATCAATTTCAATACTTTTCCCCGGCTGTCGGCACGCTCTTACGCGCTCTGCCAGAGCGGTCATCTCCTGGCACTGCGCCTCCCAGACGATCTCCCCAAACGCTCCGTAGGGCAGCTGACCCGCAGCACGGTAGCGACGGTAAAGTTTGTCCGCATCTTCCTCTTCAACCAGCGCATTCAGCAGCTGCAGGTTTAACTGGTAGCGCTCCAGACCTTCCAGCGTAAACGGTTCTGCATCAGGAATTTCACTCTCTTCAGAGCGGAAGTTGACCTGCAGTCGCTGCTGGAAGAAGGCGCGCACCGGATGTGCCCAAAACCGCTGAAGCTGCTCGAAGGTCAGGGTGTCGATGGGGCGCGGGTCAAGTTCCTGAATGAAATCAGTATGCGCATTCCCCTCTTTTTTCGCCGCCGGTAACCACTCATGGGCATAGCTCTGGCGCTCGCCGGCAATATAGTTCACCGGGTCAAACGGCATGCGGCTGTGGAAACAGGTGATATGGGCTTTCACCCTCTGCTCGCTTTCATCACAGTTGCGCTCTTCATCTCCCGGCAGGTAGTGGCTCTGGCCGATATAGTCCACCAGCTCCTGCACCAGTACGGAGGGGAAACGCTCGCTGTTGTCCTGAATAGAACGGCCGATATAGCTGATATAGAGCTTGCTCTGAGCAGAAATGAGCGCTTCAAGGAAGAGGTAGCGGTCATCATCGCGGCGGCTACGATCGCCCCGTTTTGGGTTTGCGCTCATTAAGTCGAACCCCAGCGGCGGCAGCGCGCGCGGATACACACCGTCGTTCATGCCAAGCAGGCAGACCACCCTGAACGGGATAGAACGCATGGGCATCAGGGTGCAGATATTGACAGGCCCCGCCAGGAAACGCTGGCTGATTCGCTCCTGGTCAAGCCGCTGCGTCAGCTCATCACGCAACAGCGACAACGGGATGGCCTCGTGGTAGTGGGAATTCACGCCTTCGTCGATGATAGCCTGCCACTGGGTTTCAATGAGCGCCATCGCCGCTTCGGTGTCATTGTCCGGCAGGAAGAAATCATTGAGTAACGCCCTGCAGACCGGGAGCCATTCTTCAAGTGGACGCGGCTGCAACAGCGCATATCGCCAGCGGTTAAGCTGCATTAATAGCGATGCTAAATGCCCCACCAGTTCAGCAATTAACCCGCTGGACTCATCGTAAGGCAGCACCTCATTCCACTCACCCTGGCTGCTTTCCATGGCATAGCCCAACAGCATACGCGTCAGGCCAAATCGCCAGGTGTGCTGTCCGGTTGCGGGAAGCTCGAACTCCTGAACGTTATCGTCATCGATCCCCCAGCGCACGCCAGACTCATTCACCCACTGACGAAGGTAGCGCAGACCCTCTTCATTAATGTTGAAGCGTGCGGCCAGCACGGGAACATCCAGCAACGCCAGGACATCTTCGGAGATAAACCGGCTATCCGGCAGTGACAGCAGAGTGATAAACGCCTGCAATACCGGATGCGACTGGCGGGCACGACGGTCAGAAATCGCGTAAGGCAGGTACCGTTCCCCCGTCGCGCTGCCAAAGACGGCCTGAATAAAGGGACTGTAGGTGTCGATATCCGCCACCATCACCACGATATCACGTGGCGTCAGATCGGGATCCTCCTGCAGCATCGCCAGCAGCTGGTCGTGAAGCACTTCGACCTCACGCTGCGGGCTGTGGCAAACGTGGATCGTGACGCTGCGATCGTCAGGATCCAGTTTTCGCTTATTGTCGCTGCGTTCGAACTCGTTCGCCGTCACGCCCATGACGGCGCGGTTTTCCAGATCCAGAATATCTAACTGAATATTATGCAGCAGGCAGTCCGGGGCGATCTCAACAAAGGCATCCACATCACCTTCACCTGAGGAAGTGATGTCTGAAAGCATGTGAATGTAGTCACGCCCCAGCTTCCCCCACGAGGCAAGCAGCGGATTGGGCAGGTTCTGGATACCATCTTCATCGAAAAGCTGCCCGGCCGTCGAGCCGTCTTTAAACAGCGGGATGGATCGTTCTTCAAAAAGGCGTTTTCGTTGGCGAGTTACCAGCCGTGCAAGCCAGCGTTCGTCGAGAATATCCCCCCAATACTGTCGGCAAGGGTTGGTAAACAAAATATGAATATCAATATGTTTACCCAGCGCATTCAGCGCCTTCAGATAGACAGGGGGTAATGCGGATATCCCGCAGATAAAAACGCGTGACGGCAGTCGGGCCGGGCGTTCCGACGCATTTTCAAGTATCGAGATAAACCGATCGTAGAGATTGGCACGGTGCCACTTAGGCTGCCCCAGTCTCTCGGTATGCTCCACAAGCGCTTTCCACAGCGGGGCCTGCCATATTTGCGCCTCCGGCAGGCCTTCAACCAACTCGCCCGCTTCCCAACGAATTAACCAGTCGGAGCGGTAAACAAGGTATTGGTCGTAGAGATCGGCAGTGCGCGACGCCAGCTGGAACAGCTTGCGCTTGTCGGTATCGTCATTGAGGTAGTGGCGCAGCATGGCAAATTCATCGTGCTGCAGCATTTCCGGCAGCAGCGCCATCAGCTTCCAGCTCATGGCCTGCTTGTTGAAGGCGCTCTGCTCCGGGATATCCGGCAACACGCGGACAAACATCTCCCAGATGAAGCTCGCAGGCAGCGGGAAATCAATATTCGCGGCAATACCAAATTTGCGGGAAAGCGACATTTGCAGCCACTGCGCCATACCGGTGCTCTGCACCAGCACCATTTCAGGCTCAAAAGGATCGTCAAGCCGCTCGCGCTCAACGATAAACTCCATCAGTGCTTCCAGCACATCCAGACGATTTGAGTGGTAGACCCTTAACATAGACGCTCCCGACTACTGGCTAACCGGGCAATGCAGACGCGTTAACTCACCGCGCCGACCCAGAGGAGAAATAAGTGTAACCGTGATGCTGACACATCCTGCGAGCGTTGTCTGCCCCCGACTGGCCTGCCAGCCTGCCGGGAGAACATTTGTTGAGAGCTGAGACTGGTTCCAGGCATGGTGCCAGAGCTGGCGATACTGATTAAACACGGTGAACCGCGCCGCCAGCGCCCGGTGATACCCCGACAGTGCCGTCACGACCACCACCAGCAGCATCATCGCCAGCAGGACCTCAACCATGCTAAAGCCTTTTTCTCTGCTCACGGCAGCTGACATAACGCACTCTCCTTAAGGGGGCAAAAATCGCTCCAGCCGTGAGGCGAAAAGCGCACTATCCCGTCGACGATCTCTCCCCTGCGCCAGAGCAGCAGGTCGTTGCCGCCGGCTATCAGTAGTACCCGCGCCTCGCTCAGTTGACGCAAACACACCCGCCATGCCGATGTCGTTTTGCACTGGACTGGTGGCGCTGACGCCCAGCGCTGAACGCGCCCCCACTCAAGCGCGGATTGCACCGTCGCCTGCTGCTGAAGCGAGCGGCTCTCACCGCCGACGAGCGCACTGAACGTTGTGACCTGCTGATTGAGCCCCGTCAGGATGAAAGTACCGAGCACCAGTAAAAGCAGAACCAACGCCAGCGAAGATATGCCGCGTTGACGATTCACAGGTTGTACCCCGTGACCGTATACAACGCCTGCCAGGGTTCCCCTTTTTCATCTTTACGCCTCGCGGCCAGTTCGATATTCAGCTCTGGCGCAAAACCGGCATGTTCGACTCTCCTCACCACAAAGTGTGCTATCGCAAGCCTGTCCGGGTCCGTGAGCTTTTCCCACCCTTTTCCTTCACACGACGTCGCGCCACGCAGGGTTTCCAGCGCCCCCGATTCCAGACGAAAACCGGTGCTGTCATTTTCTGACGCGCTGCTATCCCAGTAGCCGTTACTGTTGGCATCCCACCGCGCAATGATGCAGCGCCCCTGCCTGCCGATCGTCAGCGCCTGTCCCTGGCAATTTCCCGCGCAGTACCCCGCACGCTGAAGCTGTTTGCCGAGGGCGAACAGGCGTTGCCAGACCTCTTCTTCCAGCTCTCGCTGGGCAGATTGCAGTAATACCGCCCGCTGTAATCCGGGTAAAAAGCGCGATGCGCTTATCAATAACAGGCTGCTGATGGCCGTAGCAATCAGCACTTCGGTAAGCGAAAAGCCGCCCTGTCTCATCGACATTGTCCTCCCTCGGAGACCTTACACATCCTGATGCGCCCTCCGTCTGAAACGATAATCAGCCAGTCTCCGGCACGACTTTGAACGCGTATCCGCCCTGCCCATGCCGTATCCCGTAATCCATAGAACCCCAGCGACGGCGTGACCTCGCCGATCGCGACCTCAGGCCAGAGGGGAATCAGCACAAAGGAGCTGTCCTTCTCACAGCCCTGCACGGCAGAGCTCACCAGACAGTCCCTGTCGCCAACCCGCTGACGGGTAATTTGATGGTCGCGGTTATGGCGGTTGGCATGGTTGCGCAGAAACAGCAGGTAATCTCGCACCTGACTGGCGGTTTGCCACAGCCGCTGATGCCGTTGCCAGCTGTCCCAGCCGTACAGACCTGAAGCGCTGAGGATGACGACAAGCGAAACAGCGACCAGCGTTTCGATAAGCGTAAAACCGTTCTCTTTTTTCATACCGGGAGTGTGGCGAAGCGCCGTGAACATGACGAGCATCGGATTATCGTTTTACGAGGCGTCATCCGCAGAATTGGGAGGGTTGCAGCGCGTTGCACGCTTTCTGGATAGCGCTTCGGGAAACGGGAGAAAGGCGAAAAAAAACCGGCGCTAAACAGCACCGGTTGTGTCAGGCTTTACGGCATCAGATCGCGACAGGCGCTTTGATGCCCGGGTGCGGGTCGTAGCCCTCAATCTCGAAATCTTCAAAGCGGTAGTCGAAGATTGATGCCGGTTTGCGTTTGATGATCAGCTTCGGCAGCGCACGCGGTTCGCGGGTTAGCTGGAGATGCGTCTGTTCCATATGGTTGCTGTAGAGATGGGTATCCCCACCGGTCCAGACGAAATCACCCACTTCCAGGTCGCACTGCTGCGCCATCATATGAACTAACAGCGCATAGCTGGCAATATTAAACGGCAGGCCGAGGAACACGTCACAGGAGCGCTGGTAGAGCTGGCAGGAGAGCTTGCCGTCAGCGACATAGAACTGGAAGAACGCGTGGCACGGCGCCAGCGCCATTTTATCCAGTTCGCCAACGTTCCAGGCGGAAACGATGATGCGGCGCGAGTCCGGATCGTTTTTCAGCTGGTTCATCACGGTGGTGATCTGGTCAATATGGCGGCCATCAGGCGTTGGCCATGCGCGCCACTGCTTGCCGTAAACGGGGCCCAGGTTGCCGTTCTCGTCTGCCCATTCGTCCCAGATGGAGACGTTATTTTCGTGCAGATACGCAACGTTAGTATCGCCTTGCAGGAACCAGAGCAGTTCATGAATGATCGAGCGCAGGTGGCAGCGCTTTGTCGTCACCAGCGGGAAGCCTTCTTGCAGGTTGAAGCGCATCTGGTGGCCAAAAATGGAGAGCGTACCGGTGCCGGTGCGGTCGTTTTTCGGCGTGCCCTCATCGAGCACTTTTTTCATCAATTCAAGATACTGTTTCATGGTTCCTCAGGAAAGTTGTTGCTGTGGACGACGACGATACGCCCAAATCATCATAATGGCACCCGCGACGATCATCGGAATGGAGAGGATCTGCCCCATGCTGATGTACTGTACCCACTCGCCGGTAAACTGGGCGTCAGGCTGGCGGAAGAATTCGACGATGATGCGGAACGCGCCATAGCCAATCAGGAACAGCCCGGAAACAGCCCCCATCGGACGAGGCTTGCGGATAAACAGGTTGAGGATGATAAACAGCACCACGCCTTCCAGCGCCAGCTCGTACAGCTGAGACATATGGCGCGGCAGCACGCCGTAGGTATCGAAAATGGACTGCCACTCAGGATGCGACGGCAGCAGCGCCAAGTCTTCCGCGCGCGAGCCCGGGAACAGCATGGTAAAGGAAACGCTCGGGTCGACACGCCCCCACAGCTCACCGTTGATAAAGTTGCCCAGACGGCCAGCGCCGAGACCAAACGGGATCAGCGGTGCGATGAAATCTGACACCTGGAAGAAGTTGCGTTTGGTGCGTTTGGCAAAAATCACCATCACCAGAATCACCCCAATCAGGCCGCCGTGGAAGGACATGCCGCCGTCCCAGACGCGGAACAGATAGAGGGGATCGTTCAGGAATACCGGGAAGTTATAGAACAGCACATACCCAATACGGCCACCGAGGAATACGCCGAGGAAGCCCGCATAGAGCAGGTTTTCAACTTCGTTTTTAGTCCAGCCGCTGCCAGGACGGCTGGCGCGACGGCCCGCGAGCCACATGGCAAAAATGAAGCCCACCAGGTACATCAGACCGTACCAGTGAAGCGAAACAGGTCCTACTGAGAAAATGACCGGATCAAATTCCGGAAAATGCAGATAACCACTGTTCATCTGTCACCACAAGATGTTGTTATTCCGCTGAAAGTGGACAGCGGTAGAAATGCGATTCTGCCGTAAGCAGAGGCTCCAAAGTTGCGAATCATAGCACAAGGCGGGCGCGGAGGATGCGCCCGAGATGTAAAAGATGTGTATAGGGTTTTATGCGCGCTGGTGCCCTCTCCCACAGGGAGAGGGAGAAAGGCTTTAGCGGCCGCCGCGGATCAGACCGCCCATACCGCGTCGTTCCATAAACGCCGCGACCTGGTGGCGGACCTCTGCTGCCAGCTGCGCCTCAAGGCTACGTTCAGCCAGCTCGCGGGCATCATTGATGTCAATATGCCGCAACAGATACTTCACGCGGGCAACAGCGCGACCGTTCATCGACAGATGGCGATATCCCAGACCAATCAGGATCGCAACGCACATGGAGTCCCCGGCCATTTCACCGCACAGGCGTAAATCAATGCCGTACTGCTCCGCTTCACGGGCAATCATCGCTAAGGCGCGAATGATCGCCGGATGCAGGCTGTCATAGATACTGGCGACGCGGGTGTTGTTACGGTCGACGGCCAGAATATATTGCGTCAGGTCGTTCGTGCCGACAGAGATAAAATCAACCCGGTTCGCCAGCTGCGGCAGCATAAAGACCATAGACGGCACTTCAAGCATGACGCCGATCCGCGGTTTCGGAATCGCATAACCGATCATCTCTTCCACTTCACGGCCTGCACGTTCGATCAACCGACGCGCTTCGTCGATCTCATCGATGCTGGTGACCATCGGCAGTAAAATGCTGAGATTGCCCGTCGCCGCGTTGGCGCGCAGCATCGCACGCACCTGGATCAGGAAGATCTCCGGCTGATCGAGCGTAATGCGGATCCCACGCCAGCCCAGGCACGGGTTTTCTTCGCTGATCGGCATATAGGGCAGCTGTTTATCCGCCCCGACGTCCAGGGTTCGCAGGGTGACAGGTTTGTCGTTAAACATTTGCAGCATGCCCTGATACTGCGCCACCTGCTCCTCTTCAGAGGGAAAGCCGCTTTGCAGCATGAAAGGGATTTCAGTGCGGTACAGGCCAATGCCGTCGATGCGGCTGCCCAGCTTCTCTTCATGTTCAGGGCTTAAACCGGCGTTGAGCATGACTTTGATCCGCTCACCGCTCTTAAGCTGGGCGGGCAGGTTAACGTCATCTTCCGCCAGCTTGCTTAATTCATTCTCTTCGCTGATAAGACGCTGGTATTCCTGGAGCAGAACCGGCTCAGGATCGACCAGCAGCTCACCGCGATAGCCGTCGACCACCAGCGTACGGCGATGAAGTACCGACGGCTGAATGTCCGCCCCCATAACGGTAGGGATACCCAGCGCGCGCACCATAATGGCGGCGTGCGAGTTGGCGGCACCATCGCGCACCACCACACCGGCCAGCCTGTCCTGCGGCAGTTCAGCCAGCGTCGTTGCTGAGAGTTCATCGGCGACCAGAACAAACCGTTTTGGCCAGGCGTTCGGCCCCTGAATGGTGTCATCAAGATGGAACAGCAGGCGCTGCCCCAGGGCGCGCAGATCGCCTGCGCGCTCTTTCAGGTAACCGTCGGTCAGTGCCGCAAATTGATCGGCAAATTTTTCGATGACCTTCTTAACCGCCCACTCCGCGACCGAGCCTTTATCCACTTCCGCAAAAAGCTCACGGCGCAGGCGCGCATCGGAAAGCAGGTGCGAATAGAGGTCAAAGATGGCCGCCGTCTCTTTTTGCGCGCCTGCGGCAAAGCGCTTGCTGTAGCGACGAAATTCATTCGCGGCCTCTTCCAGCGCGGCGGTAAGACGCTCGCGCTCCAGCGCTTCATCAAGCGTTGAGGCTTCGTAAACCTGCTCCATGAGCGGCAGCGTGGCATCCATCCAGCCTTCAGCAATCGCCACGCCTGGCGAGGCCGGAAGGGCACGAATGCGCGTATGGCGATACTGGCCAAAGAGCGCGGCAAGCTGAGACTGGGAGAGGATCGCCGCCATCTGCGTGGCCAGCGTGACGAGGAATGACTCCTCGCTTTCGTCGTACTGACGTAGCTCACGCTGCTGGACAACCAGCACGCCGAGCAGCTGGCGACGCTGGATAATCGGCACGCCAAGGAAAGCGCGGAAGCGCTCTTCTTTTACGGAAGGAATGTATTTAAAGCTGGGGTGTTTTTGCGCGTCAGCAAGGTTAATGGGTTCAGCCAGTCGCCCAACCAGACCCACGATACCCTCATCAAATGCGAGCGTTACGGTGCGTCCACGCGGTTTTTTCAAACCACGGGTCGCCATCAGGTAATAGCAGCGCCGATCGTGGTCGGCCAGATACACCGAACAGACCTCGGTCTCCATCGCAAGACAGATGTCGGTGACCAGAATATTCAGCGCCTCGTTCAGACGCGGCGCGCTGGCCACCTTCTCGACTATTTCTCGCAAGCGGGTGAGCATGATTTGCGTAGCTTAACCTCTTTTACGTCGCCAGGCAGGTGCGCTCTGCGGCTTAGGCGGGATCTCCTGAAGCTGCATCACCACACTTGCAAACTCTTTCATCACCCTACGGTAAACATCGCGCTTAAATGACACGACCTGACGAACAGGATACCAATAGCTCACCCAGCGCCAGCCATCGAACTCCGGCGTACTGCTGGTTTGCATATTGATGTCTGAATCGTTGCCCACCAACTGCAACAGAAACCACTTCTGTTTCTGGCCGATACAAACCGGCTTTGTGTCCCAACGCACCAAACGTTTCGGTAACTTGTAACGCAACCAGTTGCGGGTCGAAGCCAGGATGCGAACATCTTTTCGGTTCAAACCGACCTCTTCAAAAAGCTCCCGGTACATCGCTTGTTCTGGGGACTCTCCAGGATTGATCCCGCCTTGCGGGAACTGCCAGGAGTGCTGACCATATCGACGGGCCCACATCACCTGGCCCTGACGATTACAAATTACTATTCCTACGTTTGGGCGGTAGCCATCGTCATCAATCACCGGACTACCCCAAACTAAACCTTATATATGAATGATTGTTTCACACTACAGGGAGGCGGTAAACCACTCTCTTACAGGCCTGCAACCTAATAACAATTGAATAACTCACAAATATGTGCGGAGTTATAAACAGATGTGAGACAGCAAAGGGAATTTTATTCACCTTTTCTGTGGATATAGTTGTGAAGAAGTGTCTGATTTCCGATGAACAACCTCAAGCGCCGCGAAAGACCCTTTTATACCCCATCGAATTAACATGATTATTTTCATATAGTTATGCGTATTTACATAAACAAAAAACTGATTAGCGTGACGATCGTCACATCAGGGATCGTCGCACTGATGAAAGATCGAACAGCGTCGGTTTTATCCACAGATTGTGCCAATAAGTTAGTCACAATTTGTTTGAAAATTCGATTTTCATCGCACGTCAAGGCTGTAAATGGAAACAGTAGTCAGGGTTATGCCCAGTTATCCCATTTTTCTGTGGATAACATAGTGTAAGATCCTGTTCATTGTCAGTGACCAGATTTGAACAACCGGTTTTCTCACCCAGGCGGAACGATTTCAGACCAATAAAAAACCCTATAAATCATAGAGATGTAATATTGGTACAGAAATAGTTAAACTCTATCCACAGGGGACAATTTCTTCGTTTATTTTTTAATCAAAAGGTTACCGTCATGCACCCGCTTACACCCTTGCTCTCACCGCCGTCCAGCGAGAGCCAGTTGCTACTGCAGGCACAGCGTCTGGCTGGCTTTTCGCTTGGCGAGCTGGCGGCAATGGCCGGGCTTCCGATCCCAAAGGATCTTAAGCGGGATAAAGGCTGGATCGGTATGCTGTTGGAGCTGTGGCTGGGTGCCAGCGCAGGGAGCAAACCCGAGCAGGATTTTGCAGCGCTTGGCGTGGAGCTAAAAACCATTCCTGTAGACCGCCAGGGCAAGCCGCTTGAGACCACCTTCGTCTGCGTTGCGCCATTAACCGGCAATACCGGTGTAACCTGGGAAACCAGCCACGTTCGCCACAAGCTGAAGCGCGTATTGTGGGTACCGGTTGAGGGTGAGCGTCAGATCCCCCTGGCTGACCGTCGCGTCGGCGCGCCGCTGCTCTGGAGCCCTGACGAGGATGAGGAGCATCAGCTGCGTCTGGACTGGGAGGAACTGATGGACATGATTGTGCTTGGGCAGGTAGAGCGTATCACCGCCCGACACGGAGAAGTATTACAGCTGCGTCCGAAAGCGGCCAACAGTAAAGCACTTACCGAGGCAATCGGCGCGCAGGGCGAGCCTATCCTGACGTTGCCGCGCGGTTTTTATCTCAAAAAGAATTTCACCGGTGCACTACTCGCACGTCATTTCCTGTTGAAAACATAGTTTTTTACTTATTTTGAGAGCTCTCGAACATAATCGACTGCTTTTTAAGATTTTACCGCTTCCTCAAGTCGCCATATCGGGTTAATACTAGATTATGATTTGATACAAGCCAGATGAGGACGATAACGATGAAAAAATGGGCAGTGTTAGTGTCAGCAGTCGGTTTAGCGTTTGCTGTATCGGGCTGTAGCAGCGATTACGTCATGGCGACAAAAGATGGTCGAATGATCCTGACCGACGGCAAACCCGAAGTCGACGATGATACCGGTCTGGTCAGCTACCGCGACCAGGAAGGCAATAAAATGCAGATCAATCGCGACGAAGTCTCGCAAATTATCGAGCGATAAACAGAGAGAGGTCAGTCGCTTGCTGGCCTTTTTGATTTTTTTCTTCCCCTTTTGCTTCCCCTCTGCCATGTTTATATTCCTTTGTCGGGCACGGCCTGACGCGGTCTATAAGTCTATTGAGGAAGCCGGCTATGCATTATCACCGTATCCCCCACAGCGCTCTGGAAATTAGCCAACTGGGGTTGGGCACGATGACATTTGGTGAACAAAACAGCGAAGCCGATGCCCATGCACAACTCGATTACGCCGTCAGCCAGGGCATTAACCTGATTGATGTCGCAGAGATGTACCCTGTTCCGCCACGTCCTGAGACGCAGGGACTTACCGAAACCTACGTCGGTAACTGGCTGGCAAAACGCGGCAACCGTGAAAAGCTGGTAATTGCCTCCAAAGTCAGTGGCCCCGCGCGCAACAACGATACCGGGATCCGCCCGAACCAGATCCTCGATCGCAAAAATATCCGCGCCGCGCTGGACGCCAGCCTCAAGCGCCTGCAAACCGACTATCTCGACCTCTACCAGGTGCACTGGCCGCAGCGGCCTACCAACTGCTTTGGTAAGCTCGGCTACAGCTGGAATGAGAGCGCCCCCACCGTGACGCTACTGGAAACGCTGGAAGCGCTGACCGAATGCCAGCGTGCGGGAAAAATCCGCTACATTGGTGTCTCTAACGAAACGGCCTTTGGGGTCATGCGCTATCTGCACCTGGCGGATAAGCACGATCTGCCGCGTATCGTGACTATCCAGAACCCTTACAGCCTGCTTAACCGCAGTTATGAAGTGGGTCTGGCCGAAGTGACGCAGTATGAAGAGGTGGAACTGCTCGCCTACTCCTGTCTCGGCTTCGGCACGCTGACGGGGAAATACCTGAACGGTGCGAAACCGGCCGGTGCGCGTAATACCCTCTTTAGCCGCTTTACCCGCTACAGCGGCGAGCAGACGCAGAAAGCCGTTGCCGCCTATGTGGATATCGCGAAGCGTCACGGTCTTGACCCTGCGCAGATGGCGCTGGCCTTCGTGCGTCGTCAGCCGTTTGTTGCCAGTACCCTGCTGGGTGCAACCACGATGGAACAGCTGAAAACCAATATTGAGAGTTTCCATCTGAACCTGAGTGAAGAGGTGCTAGCGGAGATTGAAGCGGTGCATCAGGTTTATACTTATCCTGCACCGTAGCCTGATACTTTTGCCCGGTGGCGCTACGCTTACCGGGCCTGCAGGTGCTCAAACCCAGGCCGGGTAAGGCGAAGCCGCCACCCGGCTATATATCAACGGCGACGTTGCCACATCCACAAGCCTGCAATCGCAATCGCAAACAGCCCGCCAAACCCGACGCCAATCCCCACCACCGGCACACCCACTTTTACCGCCAGCGAGTAGAGTCCCAGCATTAACAGCATCGCCAGGTTTTCACCTAGGTTTTGTACGGCGATGGCATTCCCCGCCCCGACGGTTTGCTTGCCCCGTTCCTGCAGCAACGCGTTCAGCGGCACCACGAAGAAGCCCCCCAGAATACCAATCAGGATCAGGAGGGCATAAGCAGGCAATAACGCATGCTGCAGCGAGAAGATCAGCACCACCACGCCAATCAGGATCCCTGCTGGCATGCAGCGTGCAACCGTCTCAAGCGTCACCAGCTTCGCTGCCGCACCTGCCCCCACAACAATGCCGATGGCCACCATCGCATTAAGATAGGTCGGCGTCGCGTTGTCCGTAATGCCCAGCGCCACCGGCACCCACAGGACCAGCAGGAAGCGCAGCGTAACGCCCGCGCCCCAGAACATACTGGTCCCCATCAGGGAGAAACGCGTTTCACCGTTACGCCACAGCACGCGGCAGGCATTAAAGAAGCTGCCGGTCATTGGTTTAACGCGCCAGGACTGGCCCGGGCGAGCCACCGGCAGCTTCGGAATAAACAGGTTCGCCACGACCGCCCCGCCATACACCACCGCACACGCGCCCAGTGCCGCCAGCACATGCCAGTCGGCCAGCACGCCGCCCGCGACGGATCCGAGCAGAATAGCGGCAATGGTTGACGATTCCATCAGGCCGTTGGCTTTCACCAGCTTATCCCCCGTGGTCAGCTCTCCGAGGATGCCGTACTTCGCCGGCGAGTAGGCGGCGGCCCCAATGCCCACCAGCGTATAGCCAATAAACGGATTGAAGCCAAAGCAAATGCTGGCCGCCCCCAGCAGCTTGAGGCCGTTGGCAAACATCATTACCCGGCCTTTCGGGAAGCTGTCCGCCACCTGTCCCACAAATGGAGCAAAAATAATGTAAGCGCCCACAAACACCATCTGCAGGATCGGCTGACTCCAGTCGGGGTAAAACTCGGCTTTCAGCAGCGCCAGCGTGGCAAACAGCAGCGCGTTATCACCGAACGCAGAGAGAAACTGCGCGGCGATGACGGCCATCATGCCTTTCGACCTGAGGGATGTGTTAGTGTGTACTGACTCACGCATTTTGCTGTTCCGCCTCTTCAACCATGCCTTTCAGGGTCACGAAATCGGGCTTCCCGCTGCCCAGCACCGGGAGCTGTTTCAGGTAGCGAATATCGCGCGGCACGGCCAGTTCAGGAATACCGTGTTCGCGTGCATAGCTCAGTAATCTGTCGCGCTTAAGCTCACTGTCGGTCGTAAACAGTACCAGCGCCTCACCTTTGCTGGCATCGCTCTTCACGACGGTAGCGTGCATCTTCTCGGCAGACACGGCCGTCGCCAGTTGCTCAACCATTTCCAGAGAGACCATTTCACCGGCAATTTTGGCGAAGCGTTTTGCGCGTCCCTGGATCTGTACAAAGCCTTGTTCATCAAAGCGGACGATATCGCCGGTGTCGTACCAGCCGGTTTCAACCTCGCCGTTGACGTTCTCCGCCGTCGGCGCTTCCAGCACGCCCGGATTTTCCACGCGCAGATACCCGTTCATCACGTTTGGCCCTTTCAGCTGCAGGCGGCCACCGTCCTCTATGCCCGGCACCGCCAGCAGACGCGCGTCCATCCCCGGCAGAATGCGGCCAACCGTACCTGGTTTCGCCGCCATCGGCACGTTAATCGAGACCACGGGCGCACACTCGGTCACGCCATAGCCTTCGAGGATGCGCAGGCCAAACTTGTCCTGCCAGATCTGCCGCGTGCTCTCCTGCAGTTTTTCCGCACCGGCCACCACGTACCGCACGCGATAGAAGTCATACGGATTGGCGAAACGCGCATAGTTCCCCAGGAAGGTAGAGGTCCCGAACAGCACGGTGCAGTTACGGTCATACACCAGCTCCGGCACGATGCGGTAATGCAGCGGGCTTGGGTAAAGGAACACTTCTGCACCGGTCAGGAGCGGCGTGAACAGCCCCACCGTCAGGCCAAAGGAGTGGAACAGCGGCAGCGCCGACATAAAGCGGTCGTTCGCGGTAAAGTCGGCAATGCTTTTGATCTGCTCAACGTTTGCCAGAATGCTCTTGTGGCTGTGGACGACGCCTTTCGGGTTGCCCTCCGATCCCGACGTGAAGAGGATAATCGCGTCATCTTCCGGCTGCTGTTTGACCTGGGCCAGACGTGGCATCAGCAGATGCGCAAAAATCCACAGCTTGTCGCCGGTGGTCACGTCCGCTTTCAGATCCTCCAGGAAGACCCAGCGCACCTGAGTGAGCTGCTCGGGAAGATGCCAGAGCTTGCCTTTGTCCAGGAACTGGCGGGAGGTGAATACGGTATTGATTTGCGCAGCGGTTATCGCGCTGGTCAGCCCCTTCACGCCCGCCGTGTAGTTCATCATCGCCGGAATACGGCCTCGGGAAACCGCACCGAAAATCACTGCCGCGCTGATGCCCGCGTTAGGCAGCATCAGGCCAATCTTTTCGCCCTTTTTGCTGTACTTCTCCAGAATACGCCCCACAAACAGGGTTTTGGTCAGCAGCTTGCGATAGGTATCCGGGGTAAAGTTAATGTCTTCGATGCAGTTTTTCTTCGCGCCATAGCGGTACTGCGCGGAAAGCAGGGATTCGTAGAGCGTTTCGCGCGGGCGCACGGCCATACGCGCTTCCATCATGATCTGATGCAGCATTTCCCCGGCGATTTTACGGCGATCGCGGGCACGCGGCGCGTCGGGCATCGGTAATGACGTTGGCGGCAGG
The DNA here is from genome assembly GCF_020733125.1 of Enterobacter cloacae complex sp. 2021EL-01169. Taxonomy (NCBI): domain Bacteria; kingdom Pseudomonadati; phylum Pseudomonadota; class Gammaproteobacteria; order Enterobacterales; family Enterobacteriaceae; genus Enterobacter; species Enterobacter cloacae complex sp. 2021EL-01169. The sequence continues at coordinate 136,502 of NZ_JAJFTC010000005.1, read as the reverse complement.
ATATGCAGCGTGATTTTGGGGAACAGACGCTGCTTCACCAGCCCCTTCAGACGGCTGAAATGGGTCAGCTCCGCGCCTTCAATACGCAGCGGCACCACGGTCGCTTTTGACTTCGCCGCAACAAACCCCGCGCCGTCGTAGATTTTCATCAGCGAACCGGTCACGGAGATCCGTCCTTCAGGGAAAATGACCACCGGACGCCCCTGCTCGACCAGACGTACCAGATGCTTAATCATCATCGGCTTTGTCGGGTCGAGCGGCACAAAATCAATCAGCGGCGAGAGCCAGCGCATATACCACTGCTGGCTGATGGAGGTATACACCGCAAACACCGGACGCACGGGCAAAAACAGCGCCAGCAGGATGCCGTCTATAAAGGAAACATGGTTTGGTGTGATCAAAACGCGTTCGCCGCTAAGCGCCCGGGTGTCGCCAGTGATGCGGATGCGAAAAAGAATACGGAAAAGCGTACGGAAGAACCCAAATAGCATCTCAACTCCCTTTGCCAGCCAGTGTGGAGGGTTATTAGTAAATGGTGGCAGATTACACGAGAAGTGATAAGGGAGCGACAGCAAAAGTGGAGGCGAAAAAAAACCTGCGCATCCGCGCAGGTTGGTGCAAGAGATGAGTACGAAACCGTACTAAGAATTCTCACCAATCAATACCTCTGGGATCTCAACTGTATCAACCTCTTTAACGCCCTTGCTATCGGACAATCGCAACAGCCTGAGGCAAAGTGTAACTAAAGGTTCAGATTCACATTTTTCAGACATGACTGGGCGTGTAACGATTACACCGCCAGGGGTGTGCTGCGTCACGTTTGTGGAGAGCGGAAATCCGCTCCCCTTGTATGCACGCCGCTTTTCCGCAACACTATTTGGTGTGTAAACGCTTACCCCCAATAAGAAGGTAATGAATGGCGACAATAAAGGATGTGGCCCGTCTGGCTGGCGTGTCGGTGGCCACCGTCTCGCGCGTGATTAATGATTCACCAAAGGCCAGTGACGCATCACGTCAGGCGGTACAAAGCGCCATGGAATCCCTGAATTATCATCCCAATGCCAACGCTCGCGCGCTCGCCCAGCAGTCCACAGAAACGATTGGTCTGGTGGTGGGCGATGTTTCTGATCCCTTTTTCGGCGCCATGGTGAAAGCGGTTGAACAGGTTTCCTATCAGACAGGCAATTTTTTGCTGATCGGCAATGGCTATCATAACGAACAAAAGGAACGCCAGGCCATTGAACAGCTGATCCGCCACCGCTGCGCGGCGCTGGTGGTTCACGCTAAAATGATCCCGGATGCCGAACTGATTCACCTGATGAAGCAGATGCCCGGAATGGTGATTATCAACCGCACCATTCCCGGCTTTGAGAAACGCTGTGTGGCCCTCGACGACCGCTACGGCGCCTGGCTTGCCACGCGGCACCTGATTCAGCAGGGCCATACCCGGATTGGCTATCTCTGTTCCAATCACCCCATTTCTGATGCGGAAGACCGTCTGCAGGGCTACTACGATGCCCTGCGTGAAAACGGGCTGCCGTGTAATGACCGTCTGGTGGCCTACGGTGAACCGGACGAGAGCGGCGGTGAACAGGCCATGACCGAACTGCTGGGCCGCGGACGGAATTTCACGGCGGTTGCCAGCTATAACGACTCTATGGCCGCAGGGGCAATGGGGGTGTTGAATGACAACGGAATTGAGGTACCGGCAGAAATTTCGCTGATTGGCTTCGACGACGTGCTGGTCTCCCGCTACGTTCGCCCGCGTCTGACCACCGTGCGCTACCCAATCATCACCATGGCAACGCAGGCCGCCGAGCTGGCGCTAGCGCTGGCTGAACAGAGCCAGCCGCCGGAAATTACCCATCTGTTTAGCCCGACGCTGGTCCGTCGTCACTCCGTTGCGTCGCCTGCAGAAGCGCAGAGCGAATAACGGTAGAGGTGCACCCGCGTGTTGGGGTATTCCAGCCCATCACCGATATACTGCCAGCCGTAACGTTCGTAAAAGTCGCGGCAGGCAGACCAGAGATGGAGCTCCTCATACCCGGACTGCGCGGCGTAAGCGATAACATGCTGCTGAAGCTGCCCCGCCAGCCCTTTGCCTCGCGCCGCGTCGTCAACGTAGAGCGCCGCCAGCCACGGACAGAGATCCTGACGGGTGATCAAATCGCAGCGCCAGAGTCCCACCGTGCCAAGAAGCTGTTCGCCGTCAACGGCAATAAACGTCAACGGTAATGCCCCAGGCGTCTGGCTGTGCTCAACAATGCTGTGGAAAAATGCCCGAGGAAGCCCTTCGCCAAAGGCCTGCCAGATCCAGTCGGTAACCTGCTCTGCGAAGTGTGGCGCCTTGTAAAGCGGGAGGATGACAGCCTTATTCATGTTTCACCTGCATTTTCTCATGTATTTACTGGCCTGATGCTCCAGCCCGGTTCGGTGATTATCTTACCAGAGTCAGGCTATTGAGTTTGACTTCAGGCTGGCCGGACGAATCGTTACCAAAAAGCGTGATCGTGGCAGAGTTTTTGCGCTTCCCGCATCGCTTATACGGCATAAGCTCTGTGGTAAACTGCAGATCGTTACGTGGAAGCAGGAATATAGAATGGCAACAATGCTGGATGTATCACTGCGCGCGGGCGTGTCGAAGGCCACGGTATCGCGCGTGCTGAACGGCACAGGTCAGGTAAAAGAGAGTACGCGTCAGCAGGTGTTTGCTGCGATGGAAGAGCTGGGCTATCGCCCGAACTTTCTCGCGCGCTCGCTGGCTAACCAGACCAGCAACAGCATTGGTCTGGTCGTCTCGACCTTTGACGGCTTTTATTTTGGCCGCCTTCTCCAGCAGGCGTCGCGGCAGACCGAAACTCACGGGAAACAGCTGATCGTCACCGACGGTCACGACGCGCCGGAACAGGAAGAGCAGGCGGTGCAGATGCTGGCCGATCGCCAGTGCGACGCCATCGTGCTTTACACGCGCTACATGAGCGAAAAAGCGATCGTCAAACTGATGAACACCGTGAAAACGCCGCTGGTGGTCATTAACCGTGAAGTGAGCCAGGCGCCGGATCGCTGCGTGTTCTTCGAACAGCAGGATGCCGCGTTTAAGGCCGTGGATTACCTGATTGGCCAGGGCCATCGGGAGATCGCCTGTATCACCGTCCCGATCCACACTCCCACGGGTAAAGCGCGGCTGATGGGCTATCGCAAGGCGCTGGAAAAGCACGGTATCCGTCTGGACGAGCGTCGGATAAAGTACGGCGATGCAGGAATGACGCGGGGATACGAGCTTTGCAAGGAATTGATTGCCGACGGAGTACCGTTTAGCGCCCTGTTTGCCTGTAACGACGATATGGCGCTGGGGGCGTCCAAAGCGTTGCACCAGGCGGGGCTGAAAATCCCGCAGGATATCTCCCTGTTCGGCTTTGATGATGCCCCAAGCGCGAAATGGCTGGAGCCTGCGCTCTCGTCGGTTTATCTGCCCATCGACAATATGATTGTCACCGCCATCGATCAGGCGATCCGGCTGGCAAGAAACCAGCCGGTCGATGCCATCCCGCCGTTTACCGGCACGCTGGTGTTACGCGATTCGGTCACAACGGGGCCGTACTTTCATCAGATGAGTTCTAAAGCCAGCAGTTCCTGAATGGTCTGGCGACGGCGTATCAGCCGCGCCTTGCCATTATCAAACAGCACTTCCGGCAGCAGCGGGCGACTATTGTAGTTAGAGGACATAGACGCCCCGTAGGCACCGGTGTCGTGCAGCACAAGATAATCACCCGGTTTGACCTCTGGCAGCGCGCGGGTTTCCACTTTGCCGCCCTCCTGCTGGGTAAACACGTCACCCGATTCGCACAGCGGCCCCGCAACGACCGTCTCAACGCGCGGCGCCTGCGTTAAATCGCGGCCGTCGGCAGCCAGGGCGGTAATGTAGTGATAGCTACCGTACATGGACGGACGCATCAGGTCGTTAAAGCCTGCATCAATCAAGACGAAGTGGCGAGACCCCATCTCTTTCACGCTGCGCACCTGCGAAACCAGCACGCCGGCTTCCGCCACCAGGAAACGACCCGGCTCAATTTCCAGCTTCACCGCGTGGCCCAGATGCGCGGCAATTTGATCGCGCGCGGCGCTCCACAAACCGTAATAGTGATCGGTATCGATCGCCTCTTCCCCTTCGCGATAAGGAATGGAGAGACCACCGCCCGCAGAGATCGCCTCCAGATCCTGACCGAAGTCGACAACCTGACGCACCATCGCGCCGCACACCTGTTCCAGGTGGCCGTAATCCACCCCAGAGCCAATGTGCATATGAATACCCACCAGCTTCAGGTTGTAGCGCTGTAACACCTCCAGCGCGGCAGGCATGTCGGCATACCAGATCCCGTGCTTGCTGTTTTCGCCGCCGGTATTGGTTTTTTGGCTGTGGCCATGACCAAAGCCCGGGTTCACGCGCAGCCAGACGCGGTGGCCGGGAGAAACCTGACCGAGCTGCTCGAGCATATCCACAGAACCGGCATTTACCGGGATCTGCAGTTCGTGAACGCGCGCCAGCGTCGCATCGTCGATCACATCGGCAGTAAAGACGATCGCGTCGCTGTCGGCTTTCGGATCGTATCCGGCTACCAGCGCGCGCTCGATTTCGCCGAGTGAAACGGAGTCAACCTTCACGCCCTGCTCACGCATCAGGCGCAGAATATGAATATTGGAGCAGGCCTTCTGGGCAAAACGCACCACGTCGAACTGATGCAGGGCGGCGATCTTCTCGCGGACGATCTGCGCGTCGTAGACCCACACCGGACAGCCAAACTCGGCAGGCAGGCGCAGCAGGTTGTCGGCGTTCAAATCGGTATCAGTCTGGTTCAGCGGGCGTGGCATGGTCTTCTCCGGATAAATGCGTTTTGATGATTACGCCACAGCGCAAGGAGAATAAAAAATATCGTTTTATCGCGAGTCTATGCAAAAATGATATGGCCACTTCTCTGCTTTCAGGTGCCCTATGCCCGCCGTCAATTTACGCCATATCGAGATTTTTCACGCCGTGATGACCACCGGCAATCTCACCGAAGCCGCACAGATGCTGCACACCTCGCAGCCGACGGTGAGCCGCGAGCTGGCGCGCTTCGAGAAAGTGCTGGGGCTGAAGCTGTTCGAACGCACCCGGGGCAGGCTTCACCCAACGGTACAGGGGTTACGCCTGTTCGAGGAAGTTCAGCGCTCCTGGTACGGGCTGGACAGAATAGTAAGTGCCGCGGAAAGCCTGCGCGAGTTTCGCCAGGGCGAGCTGTCGATCGTCTGCCTGCCCGTCTTTTCGCAATCCTTTTTGCCGATGCTGCTCCAGCCCTTTCTGGCCCGCTATCCTGAGGTCAGCCTCACCATCGTGCCGCAGGAATCTCCCCTGCTTGAAGAGTGGCTTTCGGCACAGCGCCATGATTTAGGGCTAACCGAAACCCTCACCACCCCAGCGGGCACGGCACGCACGGAGCTGCTCTCGTTAGATGAAGTGTGCGTTCTGCCCGCCGGGCATCGGCTTGCCGGTAAGGCGGTGCTCACGCCGGAGGATTTCCACGGGGAAAACTACATCAGCCTGTCGCAGACCGACAGTTACAGACAGCTGCTGGATACCCTGTTTGCCGAGCATCAGGTAAAACGGCGAATGGCGGTGGAAACGCACAGCGCGGCCTCGATTTGCGCGATGGTGCGTGCCGGCGTCGGCGTCGCGGTGGTGAATCCGCTCACGGCGCTGGATTATGCGGGAAGCGGGATCGTCATCCGCCGCTTTAGCGTGTCCGTCCCGTTCACCGTAAGCCTTATCCGTCCGCTACACCGTCCGGCTTCCGCGCTGGTGGATGCTTTCACCGAACACGTCATGGAGCACGCGCGTCAGGTGGCGCTTCGCTTACCTGACCTGCAGGACCCACTATGACAGCATAAACGCCACGGCATCCGCAGCATGGATAGCGGTGGTATCAAATACCGGAAGAGGGCTTCGCTCAACGGGTACCAGCAAACCGATCTCCGTGCAGCCGAAGATCACCCCTTCGGCCCCCTGCTGCGCGAGTTTTTCGATGACGCTGACGTAGAAGGCGCGGGAGGTTTCGCTGAAGGTGCCGAGACAGAGCTCGTCAAAGATAATTTGATTGATGCGCGCCCGGTCTTCTTCTTCAGGGATCAGGCTTTCGATCCCAAACGCGCTGCGCAAGCGACCGCGATAGAAATCCTGTTCCATGGTGTAGCGCGTGCCCAGCAGCGCTACGCGGCGCATCCCGGATGCCGCAATTGCACGCCCGGTCGCGTCAGCGATATGCAGGAACGGCAGCGAGCAGCGGTTCTCAATATGCGATGCCACCTTGTGCATGGTATTGGTACAAAGCAATATACCCTCGGCGCCAGCCCGCTCCAGCCCCAGCGCCGCCTGGGCCAGGATCGCCCCGGCTTTATCCCACTCGCCGCTCGACTGGCAGGCTTCGATATCATGAAAATCAACGCTGTGCAGCAGCAGGCTTGCGGAGTGCAGCCCCCCCAGACGCTGTTTTACCCCTTCGTTAATCAGGCGATAATAAGGGATTGTCGATTCCCAGCTCATTCCACCTAACAGGCCGATCGTTTTCATCATCCCTCCTTTTCGTTGATTTCTTCTTTTAACACAACCGGTGCCAATAAAAAAAGGCGCTCTCTTGAGCGCCTTGTTAATCTGCAGGGTTTATTCCGTCACCGGCTCGGGGAGTGGATTACGGGTGAGCATCGCCTCCCGCAGTAAAACGCTACTGCAGGCAAACAGTGCCCCCAGGAGCGCCGCCAGAACGACAATCAGGGCCTTGCCCGGACCATCCTTTTTCACCGGCATGGAGGGAGAGAGCTGGTACCGGAATGGCTCAAGTTTAACATCCGCAAAGGAGAGCTTTTTCAACTGCGCCAGATAATATTCCCGGTTCTGGAAATCCGCATTCAGCTCGGTCACGTCCTTGAGATTTTTTTCAATCTGCAGCTTTTGCGCGATACCGTCAGCACCGAGCGCAACAGAGTAATCCGGATCATCTTTTACCGCCTGCCCGTTGCTGTAGACCGGCTTCTTGATGCCGGCGGCATTCGCGACTTCCAGGGAATAATTCAGCCGCTGCAGGTTGGTATTGTGAATATTGGTCAAACGGACGCGATCCAGCTCTAGCTGCTGCTCAACGACTTTCGTTTTCAGCGCGATCTGGTTGCGGATATTCTGCACTGTCTCTTTCTCAACAATAGCCGCGATATAATTGATGTATCCCTCCAGAACGGATTGCGCATCGCCTGCTGTCGGCGCAGTGAAGTTTAATGTCCAGGAGATATAGGGGGTTTTATCCGCGTCTTTTCCCTGATCGTTATTCACCGCTTTCATTCTGTCTGAGATATTGACTATCGCCCGATGCAGCTCAAGCGGATCCACCTCAGCGTCTTTAAGCTGCGACATCACGTAAGAAGAGGATTTCAGATACTCTTCAAGCAATGACTGCGACTGAAACTTTTTAATAAAAAGATCAAAGACTTCTGGACGGGTAATCTTCACGTCCACATCCAGCACCTGTAACGCCACCATCATCTGGCGCAGCGGGTTCCACTGCGACTGTTCTGCCGGGGTGATCACCGCTTTACTGGTCCATTTTTGCGGCAGCAAAAATGAAATGGCCAGCCCCACGAGAGCAAAAGCAAGGGTAACGGCAACGATGCGCTTTTTAGCCGCCGCTAAAACTGCTAATAAACCTAAAAGATCTATTTCTTTAGCGTGTTCGTTACGGGTGGAATAATGGGGGAAATCAATATCTGTGCTTTTTTTGAAATCCATTTCTGACATAGGAATTCTTCTTTCTCTTGATGCTACGCATCTTTGTTCATTGATCGCTGTGGCTCAATAATACAATAGATTAAGAAAAATCCTAATTCTAAACACCATTATCTGACTACCCCTGCCAGAGTTAGTAGTGAGTTTCATCACGTTATGATTGTGATTAATCTCCCTTTCCACCTCCGGCATAGGTTAAACATGTAAACAGGCAATCCGATCACACGCCAATATTCCGCAGTTTCTCCCCGCCCATCAGCTTGCGCTCGATGTGTTCCAGCGTCACGCCTTTGGTTTCTGGAATCAGCCAGAACGTGACGCCAATAAATGCCACGTTCAGCACCGTATAGAGCCAGAACGTTCCCGCTGCGCCAATCGCGTCCAGCAGCGTCAGGAAGGTCGCGCCGATGATCATGTTCGATACCCAGTTGGTGGTCGTGGAACAGGTGATGCCAAAGTCGCGGCATTTGAGCGGCTGAATTTCGGAGCACAGGATCCACACCACCGGCGCGGCGCTCATCGCGTAACCTGCGATACACATCATGGTCATCCCGACAGAAAGCCAGGAGAGTCCGCTGGAAGCCGTGCCGTTATCAAACTGCATCAGGCAGTAGCCGAGGATCAGCGTGCCGAGCGCCATCACGCTGAAGCCAATTTTCAGCGCCGGTTTGCGGCCCGCCTTGTCCACGGTGAATACGGCAATAAAGGTGGCAAACATGAAGGTCAGCCCGACCACCAGGGTGGCGATCATCTGCTGTTCGGTGGTGGTGAACCCGGCCATTTTGAAAATGCGCGGCGCGTAGTACATGATGATATTCATGCCGGTGAACTGCTGCATCGCCTGCAGCAGCATGCCGAGGAAGACCGCCCGGCGCACGTTGCGGTTGATTTTAAACAGCGCCCAGCCCCCCTGCTTGAGCTTCAGGCTTTCGCGGATCTCGTTCAGCTCTTCGCGGGCTTTTTCGGAGGTATCGCGCAGCATGCGCAGCACCTCTTCCGCCTCAACGTGGCGCCCTTTTTGCGCCAGCCAGCGCGGGCTGTTCGGCAGGAAAATCACTAAAACAATCAGCACCACCGCTGGCAGCGCCAGCACGCCAAGCATTGCGCGCCAGTTGCCGCTGTAGCTGAAGTAGGTGTCAGACAGGAACGCCAGCACGATACCGAGCGTGACCATCAGCTGATACATGCTGATCATCTTCCCGCGCACGTTCTCGCTCGCCATTTCGGAGAGATAAAGCGGTGCCGTGTAGGAAGCAATCCCCACCGCCACGCCCAGCAGCACGCGGGAAAGCAGCAGAACCTCAACGTTTGCGGCAAAGGCGGAGCCAATGGAGCCCGCGACAAAAAGAATCGCCCCGGCCATCAGGCTGTATTTGCGCCCCAGGCGAAACGAGAGCCAGCCGTTGAACAGCGCGCCAATGGCCGCGCCGAGCATCATGCTGCTCACCACCCACTCCTGCAGGCGGCTGCTCAGGGTAAAGTGATCGGTAATAAAGGGCAATGCACCGGCAATGACGCCAATATCCAGTCCAAATAACAGGCCCGCCACGGCGGCGGCAATTGAGACAAACTGGTTCATGCGGCGAGTATCACGCAGCGCAGCGGGCATTAGGGTAGAGTCATTTATAGATGTCATATTTTCCTGCCTGAACAGTGAAATTCGTTAAGTGAAATTACGAGATAGCGAGAAAAAGTGTCAGGCGGGAAAAGGTGAAGATATGGATTATTTCGCTGCGACATAGCGTTCTGTGATGGACATTACAATTTCAAATAACGCTGAATAATCACATGCTTTTACTAATCATCTAATTTTTAAAGATTAAAAGTGTGATGACTGTCGTTCATGACTTTTTAGTATGGATTTTCCGTGTTTATCCATATGGATTTTGACAATTTTTAAGCAAAAAAAACCTCTGCCCAAAAGCAGAGGTCCAGACCCGATGCGGGCTATCGCGCCAGCCAGCCGCCATCGACCGCCACGGTGTAGCCGTTGATATAGTCCGATGCCGACGAGGCCAGAAAGACCACCGGCCCCATCAGATCGCCCGGAAGCCCCCAGCGCCCCGCCGGAATGCGGTCGAGGATTTCCGCGCTACGCTGCTCGTCCGCACGCAGCTGCTGCGTGTTGTTGGTCGCCATGTAACCCGGCGCAATCGCATTCACATTGATGTTGTGTTTCGCCCACTCGTTTGCCAGCAGGCGGGTCACGCCCATCACGGCGCTTTTGGAGGCGGTGTAAGACGGCACGCGGATACCCCCCTGGAATGAGAGCATGGAGGCAATATTCACGATCTTGCCGCCGTTCCCCTGCGCAATAAAGTGCTTTGCCGCCGCCTGGGACATGAAAAATACGCTCTTGATGTTCAAATCCATCACGTCGTCCCAGTCGCGCTCGCTGAAATTGATCGCATCTTCACGGCGAATCAGCCCGGCGTTGTTGACCAGAATGTCGATGTGACCGAATTCCGCCACCGCGCGATCCAGCAGTTCAGGAATGGCATCGATTTTACGCAGGTCGGCGGTCAGGCTCAGGAAGCGGCGGCCCAGGGCCGTCACGCGCTCGAGGGTTTCCGTCGGTTCAACGATATTAATTCCGACGATATCGCAGCCCGCTTCCGCCAGGCCTAACGCCATCCCCTGACCCAGCCCGGTGTCACACCCGGAAACCACCGCCACTTTTCCCTGCAGAGAGAATGCATCCAGAATCATGTTTATTCCTTACTCTTTCAGAGCCTGTCACTCACAGGCAGGTTTATGCGTCACTGCCCGCGACTAGCGCAGATCGCTAACCGCAACATGGTCCATGTCATCAAAGACCTGGTTTTCACCCACCATTCCCCAGATAAAGGTGTAGGCTTTTGTCCCTACGCCGGAGTGAATAGACCAGCTCGGCGAAATCACCGCCTGCTCGTTATGCATCACGATATGGCGCGTTTCCTGCGGCTGTCCCATCATGTGGAACACGCAGGCGTCCTCATCCATGTTGAAGTAGAAGTAGACTTCCATGCGGCGCTCGTGGGTATGGCACGGCATGGTATTCCACAGGTTGCCCGGCGCAAGTTCGGTCAACCCCATGCTGAGCTGGCAGGTCTCCAGCACGTCCGGCACGAAGTATTTATTAATGGTGCGGCGGTTGCTGGTGAGGTTGTCGCCCAGCGTCACGGGTGCGACGTCTGCCGGGGTCACCTTTTTGGTTGGACAGGTGGCGTGGGCCGGCGCGCAGTTATAGTAGAATTTCGCAGGCCTGCTGGCGTCGATGCTGGCAAAGACCACGTCTTTCGCCCCTTTACCCACGTACAGCGCCTCGCGATGGCCAATCTCATAGCACCGTCCGTCTACGGTGATGGTGCCCGGCCCGCCGATGTTAATCACCCCCAGCTCGCGACGTTCGAGGAAATAATTTACGCCCAGCTGTTTACCGACCTCGCCGCCCACGGAGACGGTTTTCGTGACGGGCATAATGCCGCCCACAACAATGCGGTCGATATGGCTGTAAACCATGGTGTACCTGTCAGCCTCGAATATCTGCTCGACTAAAAATGCCTTGCGCAGCCCCTGCGTATCCAGCGTTTTGGCGTGCGCGCTGTGGATGCTTTCTCTGACGTCCACGGTAACCTCCAGATGTGGTCATGCCCGAAGGCGGGAAGTAAAACGAAACAGCGTTCCGTTTTACATGATGAGCACATACTATCGGCATAAAGAGGGCTTTTCAATTATATTTAAAACAACGTTTCATTTTTATTTTTGTTTATCGCGGAATTGATGCCCGGATCACGCTAAAACCGTCGGGAGATAAAGATCACGATAAAAAAAACCTCCCGGAGGAGGTCTTTTTTTAATGAGGAAAAATTAGCGTTCAATGGCCAGCGCCACCCCTTGCCCGCCGCCTATACAGAGCGTGGCAATTCCTTTGCGGGCATTGCGCTTTTTCATTTCGTGGACCAGCGAAACCAGGATCCGGCAGCCGGACGCCCCGATCGGGTGCCCCAGCGCGATCGCCCCACCGTTTACGTTGACCCGCAGCGGATCCCACTCCAGCATTTTTCCGACGGAGATCGCCTGCGCGGCATAGGCTTCGTTCACTTCGATCAGATCCACATCAGAAAGCTGCCACCCCGCACGCTCCAGACAGCGACGGGTCGCATAGACCGGCGCGATCCCCATTAACGCAGGATCCACGCCCACGCTGGCGAATGCCTTAATGCGGGCCAGCACGGGAAGATCGAGTTCGAGGGCTTTGCTTTCGCTCATCATCATCACGGCCGCGGCGCCGTCGTTAATGGAAGAGGCATTTCCCGCCGTGACCGAGCCCTGCATTTCAAACGCAGGATTCAGCCTCGCCAGCCCTTCAGCGCTGGCGTCGGTGCGCGGCTGCTCATCGGTATCCACAACGATAACCTCGCCCCCCTGACGCTGCGTGCTGACCGGGACAATTTCGTCGCGAAAACGGCCGGAATCAATTGCCGCACGCGCTTTTTGCTGCGAGCTTAACGCATAGGCATCCTGGACCTCACGGCTGATGCCGTACTCGCGCGCCAGGTTTTCCGCCGTTACGCCCATATGATAATCGTTGAAGGCATCCCACAGCCCGTCATGCACCAGGCTGTCGAGCAGCTGACTGTTACCCAGCTGCGCGCCGGTACGGCTGTCGGTCAGGACGTGCGGCGCGCGGCTCATATTCTCCTGCCCGCCCGCAATGATCACGTCCGCCTCACCACACTGAATGGCCTGCGTCGCGAGATGCAGCGCTTTTAATCCTGAACCACATACGTCGTTGATAGTGATAGCGGAGACGGTATTGGGCAGTCCGCCCTTCAGCGCCGCCTGTCGCGCAGGGTTTTGCCCGGCACCGGCCGTGAGGACCTGTCCCAGAATCACCTCATCAACTTCATGTGCTGCGATCCCGCTACGTTCTACCAGCGCTTTCACCACCACGCTGCCCAGGTCAACCGCCGAGTGACGCGCGAGCGCTCCCTGAAAACAGCCGATAGCTGTACGCAACGCACCCACTATTACGACATCTTTCATCACGACCTCTGTGTTAAATGACATGACGATAGTAGAGGATTGTTACTGGCAATTATCTTAATTGTTTAAAAATAGTGAGTTTAATCACAAGGATCAGCGTGCATCCTGCAGATACTGCCGCAGCCAGCTTCCGGCAACGCCGGGAGGGGATCGTTTATTCCACAGCAGATCGATGCCGATCGCCCGCGGCCAGCCGGGAACATTGAGCTGTACCAGGGATTTCGCGGCGGCAAATTCCTCCACCAGCGCGCACGGCAAGACGCACCAGCCAAATCCCTGTACCGCCATACTCAAGAGTAACAGGTAATTCGGGGCTGACCAGACGGGCCCGCGCGCGATCTCCGCCTCACGCTCAAGATAGGTGCTCAGCCGCAGCTCTCGCCAGCCGTGCAGCTCGTCACGCTGAACGTCATCCTGCCCGGCCAGCGGATGCGTGGTCGCGACATAGATCGCCATGCGGGTCTGCATCGGCAGCCGGATGGCGCCGATATCCGTAGGATAACCGTCTCGCGCTTCGGTGAGGCCAATCTGCGCGCGCTCCTTTTGCAGCAGATCGATCACGTCCTCCTCCTCGCCAATCAGACATTCAAATTCCGTATGGGGAAAGCGCGCGTCAAACTGCTTCATCATCTCTTCCAGCACGTCCGGGTTAAGGGTATCGGAAAGGACAAACGTCAGACGCGCCTCGGTTCGCGCCGTGAGCGACACCGCCAGCTCATCCAGCCGCGTGCTGGCGGCGAGAATAGCCTGCACGTAGCCCAGCACCTGTTCCCCCTGGGCCGTTAGCACCGGCTGGCGCGCCGAGCGGTCAAACAGCTCAAATCCCAGATCGGCTTCAAGGTTGGCAATGGACGTGCTGACCGTCGACTGGCTTTTACGCAGCCGGCGTGCGGCCGCAGAGAAAGAACCTGCTGCAACGGTCTCGACAAACGCGGTCAGGGCTTCGGGTGAATAGCGCATAACCTATCTACTTTTACGATGGATACTATCTTTAATATATCAGCTTTAGCGATAAAAATAGGCCACATCAACGCCCATACTGGCGAATTAACGAGGTCTATCGCTATGCAACATCAGGATGCACTCCAACGTAAACTGCCGGAGCGGATCTTTCATGCTGTCTGTTTTGAAGGGATTGCGACGGCGATCCTCGCCCCTACCGCGGCGTGGCTTATGCAGCGTTCCGTGGTGGAAATGGGTGGGTTGACCATTATTTTGGCCACCACCGCCATGCTGTGGAACATTATTTATAACGTCGGCTTCGACCGTTTCTGGCCTGTTCAGCGCGTCAAACGTACGGCAAAAGTGCGTGCGCTGCATGCGCTGGGGTTCGAATGCGGCTTTATTGTGATTGGCGTGTCGATTGTCGCCGCCGTGCTGGGCGTCACCCTGCTGCAGGCATTCACACTTGAAATAGGTTTCTTCCTGTTCTTCCTGCCGTACACCATGTTCTATAACTGGGCGTACGATAATCTGCGTGAGAAATTTCTTAAGCGCCGCCAGCAACGACGCGCCCTGGCAGGCTGAACCGCCTCTGGCCGGACGCCCGTTCCGGCCCGACGTCTTCGAAGCAACTGCGCTCTTAGGGCATAACTATGGTAAATTGCACGCCATTCTGATGGTTTGATAGTTGATACGTTGCTCTAATGTCGAAAATTTGGTCAAAAGATGAGACTCTCTGGAGTTTCGCTCTCTACGGCACGGCCGTGGGCGCAGGAACGCTGTTCTTGCCCATTCAGCTGGGCTCCGCAGGCGCAATCGTCCTGTTTATTACCGCCCTCGTGGCCTACCCCTTAACCTACTGGCCGCACAAAGCGCTGGCGCAATTTATCCTTTCGTCGAAAACGAAAGGCAACGAAGGGATCACCGGCGCCGTTTCGCACTATTACGGCAGGAAGATCGGCAACCTGATCACCACGCTCTATTTCATCGCCTTCTTTGTGGTGGTGCAGATTTATGCGGTGGCCATCACCAACTCGTTAACCGAGCAGCTGGCAAAACACCTGACGGTAGACACCACCGTTCGCGTGCTGGTTAGCCTGGGCGTGGTGCTGGTCCTGAATCTGATCTTCCTGATGGGACGGCATATCACGATAAAAGTGATGGGCTTCCTGGTGTTTCCGCTGATCGCCTATTTCCTGTTTGTCTCGCTCTACCTGATCGGCAGCTGGCAACCCTCGCTGCTGACCAGCCAGATGGCCGTCGATCGCCATACGCTGCACCAGGTCTGGATTTCGATTCCGGTGATGGTGTTTGCGTTCAGCCACACGCCGATTATCTCGACGTTTGCCGTTGACCGCCGCGAGAAGTTCGGGGACGAGGCCATGGCTAAATGCAAGAAAATCATGAAGGTGGCATACCTGATTATCTGCCTGAGCGTGCTGTTCTTTGTCTTCAGCTGCCTGCTCTCTATTCCGCCGTCGTATATTGTGGCCGCCAAAGAGGAAGGGGTGACAATCCTGTCTGCGCTGTCGATGATGCCCTCCTCACCGGCGTGGCTGGGGATTTCCGGGATTGTCGTGGCGATTATTGCGATGTCGAAATCGTTTCTCGGCACCTATTTTGGGGTGATTGAAGGGGCGGCGGAGATCGTGAAGTCGTCGCTGAACCAGGTGGGCGTGAAAAAGAGCCGCGCCTTTAACCGCGCGATATCCATCATGGGGGTGTCGTTAATCACCTTTGCCGTCTGCTGCATTAACCCGAACGCCATTTCGATGATTTACGCCATCAGCGGCCCGCTTATCGCCATGATCCTGTTTATCATGCCGACGCTGTCGACGTATCTGATCCCCTCCCTGAAACCGTACCGTTCCATTGGCAACCTGCTGACGCTGATCGTCGGGGTGCTGTGCGTGTCGGTGATGTTTGTCGGCTAATTCCCTTTCCTGCCCGGCGCGCTGCCGGGCAGGCCATTAACTCCCGGCCTCCTGCTTACAGCGGAAAAGGCCTGTCCTGCACCACCGTTTTCATGACAAGCGTTGAGCGAAGATGCTGCACGCCGGGCATAGCGGAGAGCTTCTCGTCGTAGAGCTTCTGGAAAGCGGAAAGGTCGCGGGTCACGACGTGCATCAGATAATCAGGATCGCCAAACAGACGCTGCGCCAGCACGATCTGCGGGATCTCCTCCACCGCCTCTTCAAACGCGCTGACCGCCTTGCGGTCCCCCTCTTTCAGCGTCGCAAAGACGATTGCCAGGAAGTTAAACCCCATTTTGGCGGGGTCGAGGCTGGCACGGTATCCCGTTATGGCCCCGCTTTGCTCCAGCGCCCGCACGCGACGATGGCACGGCGAAAGGCTCAGATTCACCCGCTCAGCCAGCTCGGTAAGCGACAGGCGGCCGTCAGACTGCAGCTCAGCAAGAATTTTTCTATCGATGCTATCCATGTGGAAGATTTTCTCATTTTCACCGTGTTATGAGCATAACATTGAAAGCCTATTTCGCAGTGTTAGCGATATTCTTTTTCGCAACGTATAACGCACTGCGGGAGTATTTCAGGACGATGGAAATGAGTATTGTGGCCGGCTTTTGGGTGGTTTCGTTTCTGCTCATCATGACCCCGGGGGCCGACTGGGCCTACGCTATTAGCGCCGGAATCAACGGCCGCCGCGTGGTCCCGGCGGTGATGGGGCTGATGTCCGGGCATCTGCTAGCCACATTGATTGTGGTGGCAGGCGTGGGGGTATTGATTGCTCAACATCCGCTGGCGTTAGCCGGGCTGACCGTGGCGGGAGCCCTGTATCTCCTGTGGCTTGGCATAACGTTATTGCGTCACCCGGCCGCACCGGAGAAGGCCACCCAGCATGCGGGTCACTGGACGCAGTGGGCGGTGAAAGGACTCTGCATTAGCGGCCTTAACCCGAAGGTTTTTTTGCTGTTCCTGGCCCTGCTTCCGCAATTCACAGACCCAACCGGAAGCTGGTCGATAGCGATGCAGATGTCCGCGCTTGGGATGATGCACCTTATTACCTGTACCCTGGTCTATCTGCTGGTGGGGTATGGTTCGAAAGCGGTGCTGGCGACCCGGCCACAGGCGGCCCGTCTGGTGAGCAGGGCATCGGGAGGGTTGATGGTGCTGATCGCGATGGTACTGCTGTTTGAGCAGGTGAGATAACTGTCTTTTTTGCCGGGTGGCGCTGCGCTTACCCGGCCTACATTTCACAAAGATATCAATTAATTGACAATTCATTGTAGACCCGTGCAAGCGTAGCGCCGCCGGGCGAAACTCACAAATCGCACGTTGTCAGCAGTCTGAAAAAACACCGGCCATCGCCGGTGTTATTTACGCCCGAATATCGTCATATTCCCGCGTTTTATCAAATTCATGTTTCGCGAACGGGCACAGCGGGATAATTTTGCGATTCTCACCGCGCATCTTCTCCACCACTTTCGCCACCAGCTGTTTACCGACGCCCTGCCCTTTCAGGCTCTCATCCACATCGGTGTGCTCGATAATGCTCAGGTGCTCGCCGGTTGGCACGAAGACAATCTCCGCCACCTGGTTGCCGTTCGCATCATTCACGTAAAACTTGTTATGGCCTTCCAGAATATCCATGGTTCCTCGCTTATTTTTGGCGATACTTCAGCGCACCGCTCGGGCAGGTATCAATCACGCGGACAACCGTTTCAACGTCCACTTCATCGGGAATAATCCACGGTTTACGTTTCAGATTAAACAGCTTTGCGCTCCCACGCACGCAGTTACCGGAGTGTTTGCAGATCCCGGTGTTGAAGTAGACGTCAATTTTCTCGCCGGTATAGGCCCGGTAACCCGCATCCAGTAGCTCTTTATCCATGACATTGCCTCTGTAATTATTATCGTGCTGAATGAAGCATAGCCTTACGGGATCCTGATGGCTATAACGCCGAAAACGAAAAGCCAGGTCACAACTCTTTTCTTGCCAGATTGCGTCCGCTATTTGCCCATGTCAGGCTCGGCAAATGTCACTTTTACATAACATCCGCAGGTTGAATGAAACGCAGACTCTCTTTTCAGGTAAAGCTATTTTTAGCGCTGGTGTGCTTTTCCTGCCTGCTGTTAGTTCTGCTGGGAACGATCCTGTTTCATTTTATTGACCGACAGCTCCATCACGATCTCGGCCAGCGCGCCCGGGTTCAGGCCAGCCAGATCGCGCTGATGCCGGGTTTGGCGGCCATGGTCGCGGCCAGAGATATCCCCGGCATCGCCCGGTTAATTCAGCCGCTGCGCGCCCAAAGCGATGCCAGCTACATTGTGATTGGCGATACCGAGGAACAGCACCTCTATCATTCGGAATCCCCGGAACGCATAAATTTACCGATGATCGGCGGGGATAATGCGGAGGTATTACAGGGCAAAACCATTATTTCCGTGCGTCAGGGCGGGATTGGGGTTTCACTGCGCAGCAAAGCGCCGATCTTTAACGCGCAGCACCAGGTGATTGGTATTGTCTCGGTCGGCTATCTAACCTCCTATATTGCCAATATTAACGCCCGCATTCTCTGGCAGTCCGGGCTGTACGGCGCGGGGCTTCTGCTGCTGCTGTTTATGTTCTCCTGGCTGTTTACCCGCAATATCAAAAAACAGATGTTCCGACTGGAGCCGAAAGATATCGCTCAGCTGGTTTTGCAGCAGCGCGCGCTATTAGAAGCGATGTATGAAGGGGTATTTGCCGTCAATGATGAGAAGCAGCTGATTTTAATTAACCGCGCCGCACGAGAAATGCTGGATATCCGGCAAAGTGAGAAAGAACTTATCGGTAAACCGCTGGAAGACGTTCTGCAGACGTCGCCGGGCTTTTTATCCCAGCGCTACGCCTCGGTGAGCAGTGGCAGCCACGACCAGATTGCCGTGCTGAACCAGCGGGAGGTAATCGTCAACCGCGTCGCGATTGAGGTCGAACCGGGCGTTGAAAGCGGCTGGGTGTACAGCTTTCGCGACAAAAATGACATTAACACGCTCAGCAGCCAGCTCAGTCAGATCAAGCGCTATGCGGATAACCTGCGCATTATGCGCCACGAGCAGCTGAACTGGACCGCCACGCTGGTGGGCTTGCTGCAGATGAAACACTATGACGAGGCGATTCGCTACATTCAGGTGCAGTCCGAAGGCGCGCAGCGCGTGCTGGACTTTGTCTCCGCCCGTTTTTCTTCTCCCGCGCTGTGCGGGCTGCTGCTCGGAAAATACGTCAGCGCCCGCGAAAAAGGGATCGAACTGCTGTTTGATCCCGCCTGCCAGCTCACCCGCATGCCCGCCACGCTCAACGAAACGGAGCTGATGTCCATTATTGGTAACCTGCTGGATAACGCGGTAGACGCGACCCTTAAGGCTCCGGTCCCCGCGCCGGTGGAACTCTACATTTCTGACCGAAACCAGGAGCTGCTGATCGAGGTGGCCGACCGGGGCTGCGGGGTGGAGGATGCGATGAAGCCGCATATTTTCCGCCAGGGATTCAGCAGCAAGCCGGAACGTGAAAACGACATTGTGGGCACCGAGCACGGTATTGGCCTGTATCTGGTGGCAGGATATATCGACAAGGCTGGCGGCAGCATTGAGATTGCCGACAATACGCCTCAGGGGACTATTTTTTCTGTGTTTATTCCGAATGGGCTAAAGCATGACCCGAGCACTTGATGTTGTGATCGTTGAAGATGAGCCGCACCTGGCGGAGCTGCATCGCGAGTATATCGAGCAGAATTTTCATTTGCGCGTGGTGGGCATCGCCGCGTCGATTGAGCAGGCATGCAGCCTGATTCGTCAGCATCAGCCGCGTCTTATCCTGCTGGACAACTATCTCCCGGACGGGAAAGGCGTGGAGCTCATCGATAACCCGCTGCTGAAAAGCTATGAGTGTTCGGTGATCTTCATCACCGCCGCCAGCGATATGCAGACCTGCAGCCACGCCATGCGCAGTGGCGCGTTTGACTACCTCATCAAGCCCGTCTTTTTCCAGCGCCTGCACGCCTCGCTGGAGCGTTTTATGCGCTTCATCCACACCGTACAGCAGGTGAAGGTGGTCGACCAGCATGCGCTGGATCGCCTGTTTCATCTGCCTGCCGCGGAAGCCTCCGTAACGCCATCCACAAAGGGCATTGAACCCCAGACGCTGGAGCGGATAAAACGCCTGTTCGCCGAGCATCCCGACAGCGCGATGTCGGTTGAAGAGGTGGTAGAAAACGTGGGGATCAGCAAAACCACGGGGCGTCGCTATCTTGAATACTGCGTGGAGAGCGGGTTAATCAGCGTTGAAATGCTGTACGGCAATATTGGTCATCCTCGCCGGTTATACCGCAAAGCCCCCGATAAGCCGTAATCCGCAACCGTTCGTTGGCTAACGTTCGCGGATTTTATGGTGTTAATTGCTGAAACGACGGCGACAATCACACTTCGGAATCATTGCCCTCGCCTCCCTATTGTCGGAGGCGCGCTTTACGCTATGTTGACAATTAGTTCCTCAAATGTAACTAAAAGGTTAACTATAATGTCGAACACGTTCCGAATTTCTCTGCTTACCGCTACCGTACTGTTCTCTGCTTCTGCACTGTCTGCCCTGCCGCAGGGTTATCCTGCTGAGTATCAAAAAGTGGTTGATGCCGCCACGAAAGAGGGCAAGGTTGTCATCTATTCCACTACCGACATCAAAGCTGCCGGGCCGCTGATCCAGGGCTTCGAAAAAACCTACCCGGGCATTAAAGTCGAATACAACGACATGAACAGCACCGAGCTGTACAACCGTTTCATCAGCGAACAGGCTTCCGGCGGCGTGAGCGGCGACGTGGTCTGGAGCTCCTCAATGGACACGGGCCTGAAGCTCGCCACCGACTACGCCATGGAGTACAAATCTCCGGAGCAAAGCCAGCTGCCGAAATGGGCGGTCTGGAAAGATAAGGCCTACGGCACCACCTATGAGCCGGTGGTCTTTATCTACAACAAGCGCCTGATCCCGACCGGTGACGTGCCGGATTCTCACGCCGCGCTGGCGAAGCTGATTGCCAGCCAGACGGACAAATTCAAGAACAAAGTCACCACCTACGACATCGAAAAATCGGGGCTGGGCTTTATGCTCTCGGTGCAGGATCACAACGCCGATCCGAACTACTTTAAGACCCTGGCCGACGTCGCCAAAGGGGGCCTGTCGGTGCAGTCGTCTACCGGCACCATGATGGAGCGCGTCTCCTCCGGTGAAAACCTGATTGGCTTCAACATCCTCGGTTCCTACGCGGAAGCGCGTGCGAAGAACGATCCGTCACTCGGCATCTCCTATCCGAAGGATTACACCCTGGTGCTGTCGCGCGTGTCGTTCATCAGCCAGCAATCGCAAAACAGCAATGCCGCGAAGCTGTGGCTGGACTACGTGCTGTCTGAACAAGGGCAAAGCATTCTGGCCAACCAGGCGGACATTCCCTCCATTCGTAACGATATCGAAGGGAAAAATGATATCGACGGCCTGACCAAAATCCTCGGCAACGCGCTGAAGCCGATCCCGGTTGATGAAACGCTGCTGGAATACCTGCAGCCGAAAAAACGCCTCGAGTACATCAAAGAGTGGCGTACCGCCGCCGGTAAATAAGCGTCTGAGCGCGGCGCTGGCCGCCGCGCTCCCTTATCGACTGAGTTCGTTTTTCTGGGCTGCAACACCAGGGATACCCCATGAATACATTACGCAGAAAGTGGCAAAGCCTGCCGCGAGGCATCGTCGTGCTGATAACCGCCCTGGTTATCTACACGCCGCTGTCGTTTATCGTGATCCAGAGCTTCCTGTCCGCGCCGTTCTTTTCGCCGTCAAAAGAGTGGAGCTTTGAATCATTTGATTTTATTTTCACCGACCCCGATTTTTATAAGGCCCTGAAAAGCGGCTTTATTCTGGCTTTCGGGCTGGTCTTTATCTCTATCCCGCTGGGCGGCGTGCTGGCGTTTCTGATGGTGCGTACCGACCTGCCCGGTCGCCGGCTGATTGAGCCGCTGATCCTGGTCCCGATTTTCGTTTCACCGATGGTGCTGGGCTTCGGCTACGTGGTGGCCGCCGGTCCGGTGGGCTTTCTCTCCCAGTGGGCGGAGGCGCTGATTGGCTTTGTGCCGTGGAATATCTACGACATGTCGAGCATTGTGGTCATTGCCGGCCTGACGCACGTCCCGCACGCCTATCTGTATATCTCGTCAGCGCTGCGCAGCGTGGGCTCCGACGTGGAAGAAGCCGCACGCACCGCGGGCGCGTCGCCCTGGCAGGTGATGACCTCCGTCAGCCTGCCGATGGTGCGCCCGTCTATTCTGTACGCCACCGTGCTGCTGTTCTTCCTCGGGCTGGAAGTGTTCGGCCTGATGCTGGTCCTCGGCGACCCGGAAGGCAATATGGTGCTGGCGACCTATCTTTATAAACTGACGAACAAGATGGGTACCCCGTCCTATAACCTGATGGCGGCGGTTGCCGTGGTGCTGATCTGCATCACCATCCCGCTGGTGATGCTCCAGCGTCGCCTGATGCGCACCGCCAACCGTTTCGTCACCATGAAGGGCAAGGCCTCCCAGGCCCGCGCGCTGCCGCTGGGTAAATGGCGCTGGGTGGCTGGCGCGGTGATTGCCTTCTGGCTCACCGTCACCATCGGCGTTCCGCTGCTCGGCGTGGTGCTGCGCGCGTTTATCTCCAACTGGGGCGTGGGCGTTTCGCTGTGGGACGAGCTTTCTCTGAACACCTTCCGCACCATCTGGGCGCAGCCCAACCTGCTGCGCGCCATCGTCAACTCCATGGCGATTGGCGTCATTGGCGGCGCGCTGGCCGTGGTGTGCTACCTGTTTGTCGGCATTGCCATGCACCGCAAGCCGGATAACACCACGCGTTTCCTGGACTACAGCGTGCTGGTACCGCGCGCCGTGCCTGGCCTGCTGGCGGGTCTGGCCTTCCTGTGGGTGTTCCTGTTCCTGCCGATGTGGCTGGATAACTCGCTGAAATCCGGCTGGCTTTCCGGATTCGCCTGGACCGACTGGATGCGTGAAAACGTCATCGTCTGGCTACGCTCGCTGCGCAGCACCATTTTCAGCGTCTGGCTGGCCTATACCGTGGTGTGGATGGCTTACGGGCTGAGGCTCATCTCTTCCACGCTGCTGCAGGTAGGGCCGGAGCTTGAAGAAGCCGCGCGCAGCACCGGGGCGACGCGCGGGCAGATCACCCGCCACGTTACCATCCCGCTCTCCCGTTACGGTCTTATCGGTTCGTGGCTGCTGATGTTCCTGATCTTTGAACGCGAATACTCAACGGGTGTGTACCTGCTTTCACCCGGCACGGAAACCATCGGATCGATGCTGGTTTCCCTCTGGGCCGCGGGTGCCATTGATATCGTGGCGGCGCTCTCTTTCATTAACATCCTGCTTGTCGTGGTAGGTCTGGGCATTGCCCTTCGTTTCGGAGTGAAAATACATGATTGAATTAGCGGTTGACGATCTGCACTTAACCTACGGCGACAATCCTGTTTTAAAAGGTGTCTCCATGAACCTGAAGCGCGGCGAAGTGGTCTCCCTGTTAGGCCCCTCCGGCAGCGGCAAAACCACCCTGCTGCGTGCCGTCGCGGGTCTGGAAAAGCCGACTCAGGGCTCGATTGTGATTGGCAACAATAAGGTTTACGACGGCACGCCGCGCAGTGAGGTCCCGGCGGAAGAGCGTAACCTGGGGCTGGTATTCCAGTCCTACGCCCTGTGGCCGCACAAAACCGTATTTGAGAACGTGGCCTATCCGCTCAAGCTGCGCAAAGTCCCGGCCAAAGAGATCCAGCAGCGCGTGCAGGACGTGCTGGACCAGCTTGGTCTGGGCCATCTTGGCAAACGTCACCCGCACCAGCTCTCCGGTGGGCAGCAGCAGCGCGTGGCGATTGGCCGCGCGCTGGTGTACAACCCGCCGGTGATTTTGCTGGACGAGCCGCTTTCCAACCTCGACGCCAAGCTGCGCGAAGAGGCCCGCGTGTTCCTGCGCGAGCTGATTATCAAGCTCGGGCTATCGGCGCTGATGGTGACGCACGACCAGAACGAAGCGATGTCCATTTCCGACCGCATCCTGCTGCTGAACAACGGCAAAATTGAGCAACAGGGCACGCCGCAGGAGATGTACGGCTCGCCGAAGACGCTGTTTACCGCCGAGTTTATGGGCAGCAACAATCGCCTGCACGGCAAGGTCACCGAAGTGCGCGACGGCAGAGCGCGCATCGAAGGCAAAGGCTGGGTGCTGTGGGGCCAGGCCGGTGAAGGCGTGCAGAGTGGCGCTGACGCCACGGCGGTGATCCGCGTCGAGCGCGTCGCGGTGGTCGAGGGGCCTGGGGAAAATCAGCTTGAGCTGCCGCTGCTCACCAGCATGTACCTTGGCGACCGCTGGGAGTACCTGTTCCGCACGGTGGGGGATGATTTTGTGATCCGCGCGTATGGGCATGAGGTTCGGGATCCGCAGCACTGCCATCTTTCGCTGCCGGAGAAGCATGTTTGGGTGTTCCCGAAAGGGTGATGAGTCAATAATTAATCTGCCATGGCCCGGTAGAGATTCGCTTACCGGGTCTACAAAATAAAGAAATGCGCAGATGCCAGGATTGGTGGCGCTAGCGATTATTGTTAAGGCATTCCGACTTAAATATTTACCTGCCCCTTCTTTCCATCCCTACGCATAACGGGTTAAGGCTCCATATCAAAATGTTATTACAGAGCATATAAAGAAAATTTATGCATCATATCCAGCATTTTTGAAAACTGATTGAACATGCTCCGTCAGTCCAACAAGATCTTCATAGGCGATTGGGCCAAAATCAGGATAATGGTTTTCAATATACTCGTTAACATCTTCCATACCTTCACTGACTCTGAGATTCTTAACAAATGTAGGCAAAATACGATGATTAACACCAGTACCATACTCTTTCGGATGATGGGTCATACACCACTCAACTTTACCTTTATATGATTGAATCGCATCTTCCAGTAAGGCGATAACTTCTGGAACCTCTTTTTCAAAACGAAAACTGGTATAAGGAGGATACTTAGAGCGATCAATTTTTTCAAAATGGTCATTTATCCATTCATCTTCAATACGGCTCTGATAATGTAACCACTCCAGTTTTCCAAGAGAACCAATGAAGTCCAACAAGATTGTTTCTTTCTTACCTATCGGAAACATTATTTTAACCCCTGTAATTTATCAGAGATCGTAACACTTCCCTGATTTATAGATTTGATATGTTTTTCCCAATCTCCTTTAGGAATTGGTTTTAAGGACACTCTTGGATCGTAAACATACTGACCATCGGTATAAACCTGATGAAATGCTTGTTCATGTACAATTTTTCCATTTTCATACACATTTAAGTTGTACGGAGTCGTCGGCCTTGCTTCAATAATTTTCCCGTGCCCGCCAGCTGCATCGAGAAGTTTAGGTGCGATATCTGAGCAATCCGTACAATCTGTATTGCCTATCCAGGCAATAAACTTAGGTTCGTTCATTTTTTCAATAACACTCTGATTGGCTGGATAACCGGGATTTTCAGGGCGAACATTTTCAAGACCGGGGATCTTCTCGTTCTGATAGAAAAGATCATCCAGTGAAGGAGAATCCGGAACCGGCGTAGTTGTCGTCCAGCCATTATTGTTTGACGCTCCATCACCGTTGGTATTACCAGTATGATTTATCCCTCCGGTTGCTACACTATTCTTCCCTGTGTTGGAGGGCACATTTCCAGTTACAGTCTGGTCGCCACCAGTGTTTGATGGTCCCGGGTTGATGACCTGCGTACCACCAGTACTGGTGATCGTCTTACCTGTCAGGGACTCATAGGCCGCTTTCTGAGCATTATTTAACTGACTGAGCTGGGAAGGATCATTGAGCGAGGCCACATAGATCAGATGCAACTGCTCATCTTGTGACAATGTATCCATTGCTGATGTGGATGCACCAATGCCCAGTAAAGCACCCAGACCACTGCCAACCAGGCGATCACGGCAAGCAGAAATTTTCAGACATCCCTGTGCAGCCAGTTTACCGCCCTGTATAACGACACCCAGCGAGTTATTCTCAACCTCCACCTTCGCCGTTTCCGACGCCGTCGCCGCCATGGAGACACTACCATCCGTCACTGCTGCGCCCGCCAGACCACCTGCGATACTCACGAGGCTACTGACCAGCCGTTTCTCCTCTGCCGTCAGGTCACTGGATTTTTTATCTCCATACAGCGCGCTGACCAGATGGTCAGTCATCGCCGAGGCCGTAATGGCCCCTATGGCACCAGCCTTCAGGCCATCCGCACTGCTCCCGCCACTCAGCTGCGTCAGCGCCGCAGCCACAATACCGTGCAGCGCGGCACGGGCTGTCGGATCTTTCTGCTCCTTGACCAGGGTCGCCAGCAGAGGGGCCGCCCCCGCTGCCGCACCTGCCTTCAGGTTACCGCCAAGCGCACCTGCCAGTAATCCCGCCGCTGCGCTGCCCTTAGTCCAGAAGGCACTCCCCGGACCGTACTCGGTATTCTGATATCCGGGCTGCGTCTTCAGGAACGCTTCCTGCTCCTGCGGCGTATCGCCCTGCAGTTTTCCTTCTGACGCCAGCTTCGCGCCCAGCGCCGCATTGGGGGTAAACTTAACGGCTGATTAAACGATCCCGGCACAGTGGCCGGGATCTGTGTCATTTAGACAGTGGTTCAAGGCGAAGAAGATGAGACTTTGCCTTCTCTATAAGCTGTAAAAACTCATCGCATTGAAATTCAAGAATATTACTTTCATCTGGATAAATAATAATATTCACTGATTTCCTGTCTTCTGATAGTGAGATTTCACCCCACTGGACTCGATTAAAAGACAATTCAGCATAAAGATCTTCCCGATCAACTGAACTACCTACGCTATATTCCAACATATGAGACCTCTATTTAGTTGGTGGTTCACGGAAGCCAATTAATCTTGAACCATCAGAATTAAATCCTAATGCTCGTCCATCAGGAGCTGTAGCTTCAACAACAGTAATCCTTTGTTTATTTTCAAAAACCACTCGGGATTCAATCTTAGTATTTGGATTGTTTAATATTTCGTTAACTATATTCTGAGCTTCCTGATTAAGAACTGACGCTTTTTGACTGGAATAAGAATATGCGGAACCTTCTCTTCCGCCATGCTTTTGTAGTGCTCGTCCGGCATCAGTCAATCCATTTCTGTTAGATGCTGAAGCGGCCTCATTAAGGCGATCTTTTGATGGGGCAGTAGAAGCCCTGTTATTCCGAGCATTCTCCTCATCCTGCGGCTCCCAGCCCCCCGGCGTGCCTGATCCCGCTCCCCCCAGTTCTGCCTTTTCTTCATCCGTCCAATTTGCGCCAGTATTTGGCTGTTCTTTATCATTAGTCAGCGCTTCACCGATTGCTACACCTGCACCAGTGGCGGCAGCAGTCCCGCCTCCTGGCCCAAACCCACCACCTTCCAGCAATGGATTTCTGCATGCCCACGGCTCCTGTGCACACATTGCGCTGTTCAGCGTGTTATTCTCAACAACAACTCTTTCCTGTGCATTCCGGCAGGAACAACACATTTTTCCCTGTTCAGTCAGTGACTTACAGGGTGTTTTTGCTAAGGTACATCTGCTGCTGCAACTTTTTTCGCTGTTAAGCGTTTCAAGGGGTTAAAGGCTGATAAAACGATCCCAGCCATTGAGCTGGGATCGTTTTATCAGTTACTGTTTGTTAAATGCTCGTTTCGCCTCATTTAAATTCGAAGAGTTTGCCCCGCCAGAAAAATCTGGATCAGCCGATTGTACAGGGTCATCTTCCCACCCACATACAGGGCAAATTTCATAACAACCCAGCTCATCAATTGTTTTATTTCCACAGCATGGACAAGGATAAGAGCCATTATTCATCATTGTTTTTTCCAATATTCGAGACCTTTCTCTGGTTTAAACATTGTACGCGGTACACCATTTATATCTTTTGAAGCAAAGACATTAGTCGCAGGATTGTAATACAGCGTGTCTCCGTTAGGGCGAGTTTTAGTTAAGGTACCTTGCGGTGGGGTTGTCATAAAATTATGGGCAGCATCAACATATTGCTTAGCATTCTGATACTCAGGAAATTCTTTCCCATGTTTTGTCCAGTGTCCATAGGCATTACCCACAGGTTTTGCTTTCTTGGTTTCTGTCCAAATCTGAGTATCTTTAGATTTACCACCAATCGGAACAGCCCCAATCCCAAGACCAGCAGTTCCAGGAAGCGGCTTACCATCTTCGTCAAACAACACCCCAGGCCTGGCAATGTTGTAGACTTTTGGGAGGCGGTCGCCGTGCTCTTTCTCAAGCTCTTCCTCATCATGGCCAGGACTCAGCGTGTTATTCTCAACCTCCACCTTCGCCGTTTCCGACGCCGTCGCCGCCATGGAGACACTGCCATCCGTCACTGCTGCGCCCGCCAGACCACCTGCGATACTCACGAGGCTACTGACCAGCCGTTTCTCCTCTGCCGTCAGGTCACTGGATTTTTTATCTCCATACAGCGCGCTGACCAGATGGTCAGTCATCGCCGAGGCCGTAATGGCCCCTATGGCACCAGCCTTCAGGCCATCCGCACTGCTCCCGCCACTCAGTTGCGTCAGCGCCGCAGCCACAATACCGTGCAGCGCGGCACGGGCTGTCGGATCTTTCTGCTCCTTGACCAGGGTCGCCAGCAGAGGGGCCGCCCCCGCTGCCGCACCTGCCTTCAGGTTACCGCCAAGCGCACCTGCCAGTAATCCCGCCGCTGCGCTGCCCTTAGTCCAGAAGGCACTCCCCGGACCGTACTCGGTATTCTGATATCCGGGCTGCGTCTTCAGGAATGCTTCCTGCTCCTGCGGCGTATCGCCCTACAGTTTTCCTTCTGACGCCAGCTTCGCGCCCAGCACCGCATTGGATTCCCGCGCTTTCTGCTCCGCATACTTGCCGTAAGCATCCAGCGCAGAGGTGGCCAGCGCCGCGCCTTCGCTCTGGACCGCCAGGTTATCCCTGACCTTCTGCACATCACCGTTCACGTCCACGCCGTGGTGGGCGTCAGCCGTATCACGGTTCAGGTCAGCAATATCCTGTTTCTGTCCCGCCGGGTTGCGAATGACAATGCTACCGCCACTCACCGCTGATGAGGTCGTGCCGGTGTGGCTCTCTTTTGCCTGGCCCGTACCGATGGCCGGTGCCAGGTTGCGGTTTTCACCGTTTCCGCTGCCGCCCGCGCTGCCGGAAAGCGCCACCGTGTAGCCGTTGCCGCTGGTCTGGCTCTCGTTATGGAGATTACTGAAACCCAGCGTACCGGTGTCGAGGCTATTTTTATCTGCAGACGCCGTGGATGCAATCACCGCGCCGTCAAGCTGGGTATGATTTCCGGTGGTGACGGCAAAGCCGCCCTTGCCTGCGAATATCCCGCTCTGTTCAGCGACGCTCTTACCATTCTGGGTGATATTCTCACCGATGCACTGACGCTACCGGAAAAGGCACCATAACACAGTGGCGGTATGCACAGACTGAGGGACGCGCCTGACGAAGACTGCTTGCTGTCATAACTGGCTGTATCCTGCACGCTGCTGATGGTGAGATCGCGTCCGGTATTCACCACCACACGGTTACCTTCCAGCTCCGCACCTTTCAGGATGGTGTCGCGTCCGCTGTTCACCGTAAGCTGTTCATCAGCATGGACAACGCTGTTCGTATTGCGCTGTGACTGGCTGTTTTCCTTACCCTTATGCTGTGACGCTCCCAGCTCCACCGAGATGCCGTTTTGTGCACCAATCAGGCTCACACCGACACCAACGCTGAACTGGCTACCGCTGTTTTTACTCTCAGAGAGGGTTGTGTTCTGGGAGGCAGACAACAGAATATCGCGCCCCGCATCCAGCGCCACGTGTTTACCCGCGATCTGTATCCCCATACCGGCAATGTCATTTCCGGCACGGACAGAGACATTCTCACCGGCATTAATGGTGGTGCCCTGCGTGTCGGTACTGTTGTAACGACTGTCCTGAGAGGACGTCTCCGCCGTTAAAGACACTTTAGCCTTGACGAGCGACGAGTCCGACATAGCGCCCTGCGCTGCGGGCAGCCGTCTCTGCGGCTTTAGCAGCCTCAACAGCCCAGCCGCCAGCAGATGCCGTCACACCATACTGGGCGCTGCTGCTGTGGTTTTCACCGTCGCGGGTATCCCGGCTCACCCCCATGAGGTCATTTTCGCCACTGAGTGAGACCGATTTACCGGCACGGATATCCGTACCTGACAGGGAGAGATCGTTACCGGCCTGCGCGACAAGGTTCTGCCGGGTTATTGGGGAGATTAAGGTCGCACCGGAAAGGGTAATGGTATGAATGGTGAAACAGGGTCCGGAGCCGGAAACAGGCAGCGGTCTGGCGGGCGCAGGGCGAGGAATACTCCGCTCCAGCTCCTCACGCTGTTGCTGGCTCTTTAATAACAGTTCCTCCTGCTGCTGACGCACTGTGTCCCGGTCAGCAGGAGTAAGGGGGCTGCATGGCTCAGAGAGCAAAAAAATAAAACGAGCAAAAAAAGACGGCTTTGCTGTAATAGCGCATATTAAAGGATAATAGTTTTTGTTTTCCTCAATATGCCAGCTCTGGCGCAATAGGGAATAGTCTCAAAAAGAGGGCTACTATAATTGGTAGTAATATTTGCGTTAAGTTTAAAAAAACCGTTATGACGAAGAGCGTCATATCGGAATTTTTTATTATTGCCTGATTGTTTCTTCTTTCAAAAAATTTTAACCACCCCTTCCAATAGTTAGATATAAACATCAGCTAGCAGCGCAGATTAAATTATCCGTTGCATTCATCGTGCTGCAAATTCTGATGACACCTGATAACTCAGTGCTGAATATGGAGGCATGGGTGATAACTTCGTTGAAGCGATCAAACAACAGCATGACGATACCTGGATGGAAAAGGATAGGCTGGTAAAAAAATAGACAGAGGAGGATAACATCAAGAAAATCTGGAGCGGGCGAAGGGAATCGAACCCTCGTATAGAGCTTGGGAAGCTCTCGTTCTACCATTGAACTACGCCCGCTTTGAGGTGCGTAAGGCATTATAGACCTTACGCACCTTCATACAAGCCTCTTCACAACTAACCGGCGATTAAATAATCACTTAGCACTTCGGTTTGCTGCCGGGCGCAGGAAGATAACGCTGCGGATCGATGGCCGTCGCCTTGTAGCGAATCTGGAAATGCAGCTTCACTGAATCCGTACCGGTACTGCCCATGGTGGCAATCTTCTGCCCTGCTTTGACGTTCTGCCCGTTGTTGACCAGCATCGTGTCGTTGTGCGCATAGGCCGTGATGTAGTCTTCGCCATGCTTAATCATGATCAGGTTACCGTAGCCGCGCAGCTGGTTACCCACGTAAACCACCTTCCCGGCCCCGGAGGCATAAACCGGCGTACCGCGCGCAGCGGCGATATCAATACCCTTGTTGCCACCTTCAGAGAGTGAGTAAGGGGCGACCACTTTACCGCTGGCAGGCCAAATCCAGCAGCGCTGTCCAACCGGCGGCCATGACGATTGTGGCACCTGATAGGACGGCGTCACTTTGGCGGTTTTGCCTTTCGAAGAGGATTTTTTACCGGAGGACGATCCGCCGCTAACCTTCAGCTGCTGCCCCACCTCGATGGTGTAGGGCGGAGAAAGGTTATTCAGACGCGCCAGATCCTTCACGCTGGTTCCCGTTGCGCGCGAAATCCGGTACAGGGTGTCCCCGCGTTTGACGGTGTAGACCGAACCGGAATAGCTTCCCGTATCCGAAGATTTGCTCCCTGAACAGCCCACCAGTAATAGCGTCAGCGTCAGGCAAAAAATAGCGGTAAGGGGTTTTCTCGTCAGGCTTCCTGCAAACAAAACAGATCCTCGGTCAGCGTGAATGGCGCACTATGATAACAGCCAAAACGAACAGGGGTCATGCCCTTTTCCGCTCTACGAGCCAAACCGTTCGTATAAGAATGCAGTATAATGCTTCGGCTGATGGTGCTGAACCACTCGGCAATTTGGCACTGGAGCATCAATGAGTATTCAAGAACACGTTATTTTGGTAAACGACCAGGGAATGGTGATTGGCACTCAGGAAAAATATGCCGCGCACACGTTACATACCCCGCTGCATCTGGCGTTCTCTTCCTGGCTTTTTAACGCAAAAGGCGAATGTCTGATCACCCGACGCGCCTTAAGCAAAAAAGCCTGGCCCGGCGTCTGGACCAACTCCGTGTGCGGCCACCCGCAGTCGGGTGAAGAGACAGTCCAGGCGATAATCCGCCGCTGCCGCTTCGAAGTGGGCGCGGAGTTGACCGATATCACCGCCGTCGCCCCTGAATTTCGCTATCGGGAAACCGACCCGTCCGGGATCGTGGAAAACGAAATTTGCCCTGTATTCGCGGCACGCATTACCAATGACGTGACAATAAACGAAGATGAAGTGATGGACTATCAGTGGGTTGAGCTGGACGCGCTATTCCGCGCGCTGGACGCGACGCCCTGGGCCTTTAGCCCGTGGATGGTCATGGAAGCGACAACCGCCCGCGAAAAACTCAAAGCCTTCGCGGCGCAATAAAAAAGCCCCTTTCGGGGCTTTTTTTACATCTTAACGCCTTACTTCACCGGGCGCATCGCCGGGAACAGGATCACGTCACGGATGGTGTGGCTGTTGGTAAACAGCATCACCATACGGTCGATACCAATTCCCAGACCCGCCGTTGGTGGCAGACCGTGCTCCAGCGCGGTCACGTAGTCTTCGTCGAAGAACATCGCTTCGTCGTCGCCTGCCGCCTTCGCGTCAACCTGATCCTGGAAGCGCTGAGCCTGATCTTCCGCATCGTTCAGCTCGCTAAAGCCGTTGCCGATTTCACGGCCGCCGATGAAGAATTCGAAGCGGTCAGTGATTTCAGGGTTCTGGTCATTACGACGCGCCAGCGGAGAGACTTCAGCCGGGTACTCGGTGATGAAGGTCGGCTGAATCAGGTGCGCTTCGGCCACTTCTTCGAAGATCTCGGTCACGATACGGCCCAGACCCCAGCTCTTCTCAACCTTGATACCGATGCTTTCGGCGATCGCTTTCGCAGAATCGAAGTTATCCAGATCGGCCATGTTGGTTTCCGGACGGTACTTCTTGATCGCTTCGCGCATGGTCAGTTTTTCGAACGGCTTGCCGAAGTCGAAGACTTCTTCACCGTAAGGAACCTGCGTGGTGCCCAGAATATCCTGCGCCAGGGTACGGAACAGGGATTCGGTCAGCTCGATCAGATCTTTGTAATCCGCGTACGCCATATAGAGTTCCATCATGGTGAACTCTGGGTTATGACGAACGGAGATCCCTTCGTTACGGAAGTTACGGTTGATCTCGAACACGCGGTCAAAACCACCAACCACCAGACGCTTCAGGTACAGTTCCGGCGCGATACGCAGGTACATGTCCAGGTCCAGGGCGTTGTGATGGGTGATGAACGGACGCGCAGACGCGCCGCCAGGGATCACCTGCATCATCGGGGTTTCCACTTCCATAAAGTCGCGGTTGACCATGAACTGGCGGATACCGGCCATAATCTGGGAGCGAATTTTGAAGGTCTTGCGGGATTCATCGTTAGAGATGAGATCCAGGTAGCGCTGACGGTAGCGCGCTTCCTGATCCTGCAGGCCGTGGAATTTGTCCGGCAGCGGGCGCAGGGCTTTGGTCAGCAGACGCAGCTCGGTGCAGTGGATAGACAGTTCACCGGTTTTGGTTTTGAACAGTTTACCTTTCGCGCCCAGAATATCGCCCAGGTCCCACTTCTTGAACTGCTCGTTGTAGATGCCTTCCGGCAGATCGTCACGGGACACGTACAGCTGAATGCGGCCGCCAACGTCCTGCAGGGTCACGAAGGAGGCTTTACCCATGATACGACGGGTCATCATGCGGCCCGCAACGGCCACTTCAACGTTCAGCGCTTCCAGCTCTTCGTTCTCTTTCGCGTCGAAGTCAGCGTGCAGTTGGTCTGAGGTGTGGTCACGACGAAAATCGTTCGGGAACGGCACGCCCTGCTCGCGCAGCGCTGCCAGTTTCTCGCGGCGGGTTTTCAGTTCGTTGTTAAGATCGACTACCGCGTCAGCGCCCTGTGCTTGTTGTTCAGACATGTTGGTTCCTCATAACCCTGCTTTCAAACTTGCTTCGATAAATTGGTCCAGGCTGCCGTCCAGCACCGCCTGCGTGTTGCGGGTTTCAACCCCGGTACGCAGGTCTTTGATGCGGGAGTCATCAAGGACGTAAGAACGGATCTGGCTGCCCCAGCCGATGTCAGACTTGTTGTCTTCCATCGCCTGTTTCTCAGCATTTTTCTTCTGCATCTCCAGCTCATAAAGCTTCGCTTTCATCTGCTTCATGGCCTGGTCTTTGTTCTTATGCTGGGAACGGTCGTTCTGGCACTGTGTTACCAGCCCGGTTGGAATGTGGGTAATACGCACCGCCGATTCCGTACGGTTAACGTGCTGGCCGCCCGCGCCGGATGCGCGATAAACGTCGATACGCAGGTCCGCCGGGTTAATTTCGATATCGATATCTTCATCAACTTCCGGGTAAACAAACGCGGAGCTGAAGGAGGTATGACGACGGCCACCGGAGTCGAACGGGCTCTTACGCACGAGGCGGTGAACGCCGGTTTCAGTGCGCAGCCAGCCGTAGGCGTAATCACCGATGATCTTGATGGTGACGGATTTAATACCGGCCACTTCACCTTCAGACTCTTCGATAATTTCGGTTTTGAAGCCGCGCGCTTCGGCCCAGCGCAGATACATACGCATCAGCATGCTGGCCCAGTCCTGCGCTTCGGTACCACCAGAACCTGCCTGAATATCAAGATAGCAGTCAGCGCTGTCGTATTCGCCGGAGAACATGCGACGGAATTCAAGCTGCGCCAGCTTCTCTTCCAGCACGTCGAGTTCTGCCACGGCTTCGTTAAAGGTCTCTTCGTCGTCGGCTTCGACGGCCAGCTCCAGCAAACCGGAAACATCTTCCAGCCCCTGGGCCATTTGATCCAGCGTATCTACGATAGCTTCGAGAGAGGAACGCTCTTTACCCAGCGCCTGTGCGCGTTCAGGTTCGTTCCAGACGTCCGGCTGTTCCAGCTCGGCGTTTACTTCTTCAAGACGCTCTTTCTTGGCATCGTAGTCAAAGATACCCCCTAAGAACGTCAGAGCGCTCCGTGAGGTCCTGAATACGGTTTTTTACCGGATTAATTTCAAACATGGTCTGTTTTCTTTTATGGACTTGTCAAAATGCGGTGATAAGAGCGGGATTGTACCGAATCCACGCCCTTTTTTATAGAGATTACTGCCGCTAAATTGGCCAGATATTGTCGATGATGATCTGAAGGGTGCGGTTACCGCGAAACTCGTTGATGTCCAGTTTGTACGCCAGCTCGACCTCGCGCACGCCGTTGTCCGGCCATACCGCCGTGTCAACGTTAAAGGCAATGCCGTCCAGCAGCGGGCCGCCGCCGACCGGTTCAACCATCACCTTCAGATGACGCTCGCCGACGATGCGCTGCTGCAGCAGGCGGAAACGGCCGTCGAACAGCGGTTCCGGGAACATCTGTCCCCATGGACCGGCATCGCGGAGCATTTGCGCCACGTCCATTGTCATCTCAAGCGGTGAAAGCTCGCCGTCGGACACCACTTCCCCCTGCAGCAGGGCCGGGTCAATCCAGTCGGTGACCAGCTCGCCGAACAGGCGCTGAAACTCGTCGAATTTCGCCTCTTCCAGCGACAGGCCTGCCGCCATCGCATGGCCGCCGAACTTGATCATCAGGCCCGGATACAGCGTATCGAGACGCTCCAGCGCGTCGCGCATGTGCAGACCCTGAATCGAGCGGCCAGAGCCTTTCAGCGTGCCGTCGCCCGCGGGGGCGAAGGCGATCACCGGGCGGTGGAAGCGCTCTTTAATGCGCGACGCCAGAATGCCGACCACGCCCTGATGCCACTCGGGATGGTACATTGCCAGGCCGCCCGGCAGCGTGTCGCCGCTGCGCTCCAGTTTTTCGCACAGGGTCAGCGCTTCGGCCTGCATCCCCTGCTCAATCTCTTTACGGGTCTGGTTCAGGGCGTCCAGCTCGTTGGCCAGCACGCGCGCCTCACCGAGGTTGTCGCACAGCAGCAGCGCGACGCCAACGGACATATCGTCCAGTCTTCCGGCCGCGTTCAGGCGTGGACCGAGGGCAAAGCCCAAATCGCTTGCCGCCAGCTTGAGCGGGTCGCGGTTGGCGATTTCCAGCAGCGCCTTGATCCCCGGACGGCACTTGCCTGCCCGGATACGGCTTAAGCCCTGCCAGGTCAAAATACGATTATTGGTATCGAGCGGGACCACGTCCGCGACGGTACCCAGCGCCACCAGATCGAGATATTCGGCCAGGTTCGGTACGGCAATACCGCGGGATTCGAACCAGCCCTTGTCGCGTAACAGGGTACGTAGCGCCAGCATCAGATAAAACGCCACGCCTACGCCCGCGAGGGATTTCGACGGAAAATCACAGTCGCGCAGATTGGGGTTAATAATCGCGTCGGCGGCAGGCAGCGTTTCACCGGGGAGATGGTGATCGGTAACCAGCACCGGGATCCCCAGCGCGTGGGCATGATCGACCCCCGCATGGGAAGAGATCCCGTTATCGACGGTCATGATCATCTGCGCACCGCGGGCGTGGGCCTGATCGACCACTTCCGGGCTGAGTCCGTAGCCGTCTTCAAAACGGTTCGGCACCAGATACGTGACGTTATCGCAGCCCAGCGCGCGCAGGCTGAGCACGCTCAGCGCGGTGCTTGTTGCGCCGTCGGCGTCGAAATCCCCTACTACCACAATACGCGTGTTCTCACGCAGGGCGTTGTAGAGCATTTCAGTGGCTTTTTCGATGCCGTTCAGCTGCTGCCAGGGCAGCATCCCTTTTACGCTGCGTTCAAGATCCTCAGCACGACGCACGCCGCGGCTGGCGTAGAGGCGCTTCAGCAGCGGCGGGAGATCGTCCGGCAAATCAATCGGTTCAACCGCCTCGCGGCGGCGCAATTTTATCGGGGCTTTCACGCGGATTATTTACCACTAACCTGTTTCTGGTGCGCGTCGAGGAACTCTTTCATCTCTTTTGGTCCCTGATAGCCCGGAACGACGTACCCGTTGCTCAGGACAATCGCTGGCGTACCGCTCACGCCAAACTGCACGCCCAGCGCGTAGTGGTTAGCGATATCAATGTCGCAGGAGGCCGGCTTAACGCCTTTGCCGTTCATCGCGTCGTCAAACGCTTTGTTGCGGTCTTTTGCACACCAGATGGCCTTCATGTCCTGCTCCGGCTGGCTCTGCACGCCCGCGCGCGGGAAGGCCAGGTAACGCACGGTAATACCCAGCGCGTTGTAGTCTTTCATCTCTTCATGCAGCTTGTGGCAGTAGCCGCAGGTGATATCGGTGAAGACGGTAATAACGTGTTTTTCCTGCGCCGCCTTATAGACGATCATCTCTTTTTCGAGCGCGTTCAGGTTTTTCATCAGCAGCTGGTTGGTCACGTTGACCGGCTGCGCGCCGCTCACGTCGTACATCGGCCCCTGAATAATGTGTTTGCCGTCTTCGGTGACGTACAGCACGCCGCTGTTGGTCAGTACCGTTTTCATCCCGGCGACCGGTGCTGGCTGAATATCGCTGCCGGTGACGCCAAGCTTAGCGAGCGACTGTTTGATAGCGGCGTCGTCAGCATGGGCGAAACCGGTGAAGGAGGCTGCCAGCAGGGTGAATAGCGCGAAACTCTTTTTCATAGTTGATCCTGTTACAATTCGTCGGCACTCACGCACGAGGGTGGTGCTGTTGGTGTAGCTGCCGCAGGCGTTCCGTCGCGACATGGGTGTAAATTTGCGTCGTGGAAAGATCGCTATGTCCCAGCAGCATCTGCACCACGCGTAAATCCGCGCCGTGGTTGAGCAGATGCGTCGCGAAGGCATGACGCAATACGTGCGGCGATAGCTTTTCACTGTCGATACCGGCCAGTGTGGCGTAATGCTTGATGCGATGCCAGAATGTTTGCCGCGTCATCTGCTGTGCGCGCTGGCTCGGAAACAGAACGTCGATAGACGCGCCGTTGAGCAGCCACGGGCGACCGTGCTCCAGATACGTTTCCAGCCAGTAAACCGCCTCTTCGCCCAGCGGAACCAGCCTTTCCTTGTTTCCTTTACCGATGACGCGCACCACGCCCTGACGCAGGCTGATGTCGCTCATCGTCAAGCCAACCAGCTCCGAAACGCGCAGGCCGGTAGCATACAATAGCTCAAGCATCGCTTTATCGCGTAACTCCAGCGGCAGGTCAACAGCCGGTGACTGTAATAATCTCTCAACTTGTGCTTCGCTGAGATCTTTCGGCAGCCGCTGCGGGAGCTTAGGGGATGCCAGCAGCGCGCTGGGATCGTCTTCGCGGATCTTCTCACGGTAGAGATGCTGGAACAGCCGACGCATGGCGCTGAGCAAGCGTGCAGAGCTGGTGGCTTTGTATCTCCCTTCTACACGTTCACCGAGCAGCGCCTGCAGGTCGTCGCTTTGCGCACTCGCCAGCGAGAGCTGCCGACGGGCCAGCCACTCCACCAGCATGGTAAGATCGCGCCGGTAGGCGCTGAGCGTATTCTCGGCCAGATTTTTTTCCAGCCACAGCGCGTCGAGAAACTGTTCAACGAGTGCGAGATCCTTTTCCACATCAGCCCCTTTGATTCTGCAGTCAGGCCATTATGCCTGATTGTGACCGGTTTCTGGTACACTACGCGCAAAGTCAAAGCATGAATTGAGATAGTTACGCGATGAATATTGGTCTGTTCTATGGTTCCAGCACCTGCTACACCGAAATGGCGGCAGAGAAAATTCGCGACATCATTGGCCCGGAACTGGTGACGTTGCATAACCTGAAAGATGACGCGGTCGCGCTGATGGAACAGTACGATGTACTGATCCTGGGCATCCCAACCTGGGATTTTGGTGAGATACAGGAAGACTGGGAAGCCATCTGGGATCAACTCGACTCAGTCAATCTCGACGGCAAGATCATTGCCATGTACGGCATGGGAGATCAGCTGGGTTACGGGGAATGGTTCCTGGACGCACTCGGCATGCTGCACGACAAGCTGGCGCCGAAAGGGGTGTCGTTCATCGGCTACTGGCCAACCGAAGGTTACGAGTTCACCAGTAAAAAACCGATTATTGCCGACGGCGAGCTGTTTGTTGGGCTCGCGCTGGATGAAACCAACCAGTACGATCTTAGCGATGAACGTCTGCAAACCTGGTGCGAGCAGATTCTCGGCGAAATGGCAGAAAAGTTTAGCTAACGCGCGCTACCCCTGCGTCGTCTGCTGCAACAGCATCCGGCGCAGGTCTCGCCATTCGGCAGCATCCATACTGTCAGCCGCCAGCCAAAGATGCTGGCACCGCCCGCCGTCCACCTTGCGTAACCGTAACATCATGCCGCAGTTGAGCATCCAGGGCATACCGAGAATATCCCACTCTTTTCCCTGCCAGCGCAGGCGGGAATCCATCAGTAACTTGATCTCTCCCTGACGGGCATTAATGCGACGCTGGCTGCGTACGCTGTCAAAAACGACAAACGAAAGTAGCAGCAGCCACAGCGGCGTATAGCTCAGCGGCCACGGCATCAGTAACACAAAGGCCGCAACCAGGCCGTGGAGCAATAAAGACATCCACTGCGAGCGCCACGAGACGCGAAGATCAGATTGCCACAGGACCACGTTCCCGATTCCGTGTTTGAATTAATTGCACCATCCGTTGCAACTCGGTGTCGGCGGGTTTGCCGTGGTTCATCAGCCAGTTGAATAAATCCGGATCGTCAGACTCAAGCAGGCGGACAAACAGACGCTTATCGTCGTCGCTTAAGGTGTCATACTCATATTCGAAGAAAGGCATGATGGAAATATCAAGTTCACGCATGCCGCGACGGCACGCCCAGTGAATACGGGCCTTGTTGTTAATATCCATGTTCAGTTTCCTGCATTACGTTTGGCACAGTCGGTACCCCATTCGGTGTTCTTTATTTCTCTACGGGGACACCAGCTAGTGTAACGTGTTTTTGACCGTTTCATTACTGGAATATTGCGATCAACGAGCAGGCTTCCAGAATAATCCCTACAAACACAGCGGATTACACTATTTTGCGTGGCGCTACGCAGAACCGGTTTATGGCACAAATGGCCTGTTGAAAGCGCTTGCATTGCCTGCAGGCTCTTTTACCATTAGGCATTATCAAAGCGTTAAGCAATTCAGGATATCGTTATGGCCTTTACACCATTTTCTCCTCGCCAGCCCGCCGCCTCTGCGCGTCTGCCGCTGACGCTTATTTCTCTTGATGACTGGGCGCTGGCAACGCTCACCGGTGCCGACGCCGAAAAATATCTGCAGGGCCAGGTGACCGCCGACGTCAGCCAGATGACCGAACACCAGCACCTGCTGGCCGCCCATTGCGATCCAAAAGGCAAAATGTGGAGCAACCTGCGTCTGTTCCGCCGTCAGGACGGCTTTGCCTTTATTGAGCGCCGCAGCCTGCGAGACGCCCAGCTCAAAGAGCTGAAAAAATACGCGGTCTTTTCCAAAGTCACCATTGCCGCAGACGACGAACATGTCCTGCTGGGTGTGGCCGGCTTCCAGGCGCGTGCGGCGCTGAAAAACCTGTTCAGCGAACTGCCGGATGCCGAAAAGCAGCTCGTCAGCGAAGGCGCCACCTCAATCCTGTGGTTTGAACACCCGGCGGAGCGTTTCCTGTTAGTCACGGATGCGGCAACTGCCGAACGCGTCACCGAGGCGCTGCGCGGCGAAGCGCAGCTTAACAACAGCCAGCAGTGGCTGGCGCTGAACATCGAAGCGGGTCTGCCGATCATTGACGCTGCAAACAGCGCGCAGTTTATTCCTCAGGCAACGAACTTACAGGCGCTGGGCGGCATCAGCTTTAAAAAAGGCTGCTACACCGGCCAGGAGATGGTCGCGCGTGCGAAATTCCGCGGGGCAAACAAACGCGCGCTGTGGACGCTGGCGGGACATGCCAGCCGCGTCCCTGAAGCGGGTGAAGATTTAGAGCTGAAGATGGGTGAAAACTGGCGCCGTACCGGCACCGTATTAGCCGCCGTACAGCTGGATGATGGACGTCTTCTGGTGCAGGCCGTTATGAACAACGACATGGAAGCCGACAGCGTGTTCCGCGTGCGTGACGATGTGAACACACTGAGCATCGAGCCGCTGCCGTATTCTCTGGAAGAGTGATGCTGTATCGCCCGGTGGCGCTGCGCTTACCGGGCCTACTTATCCCGTAGGTCGGGTAAGGCGAAGCCGCCACCCGACGAAAAACTACACCTGCCCCACGTACAAATAAATCGCCAAAAAGTGGCACACGCTGCCGCCCAGCACAAAACCGTGCCAGATAGCATGGTTGTACGGAATGCGCTTGCAGACGTAGAAAATGACGCCGAGCGAATACACCACGCCGCCTAAGGCCAGAAGCGTTACGCCCCCTATCGACAGTTTGATTGCCAGCTGGTACACCACGATCAGCGACAGCCAGCCCATGGTCAGATAGGTGACCAGCGACAGCACCTTAAACCGGTGCGCGATGGTGAGCTTAAACAGGATCCCGAGCAGCGCCAGGCTCCAGATAACGATCATCAGCCCGCGCGACAGCGGTGAGTTGAGCCCCACCAGCAGAAACGGCGTGTAGGTACCTGCAATGAGAAGATAGATAGCGCAGTGGTCAAATTTCTTGAGCCACATCTTGGCCCGCTGATGCGGGATCGCGTGATACAGCGTCGAGGCCAGAAACAGCAGGATCATGCTCCCGCCATAGAGGCTGTAGCTGGTAATAGCCATCGCGCTGGCATTGGCGTCTACCGCCTGCACCAGCAATAACACTAAACCGACAA
This sequence comes from Enterobacter cloacae complex sp. 2021EL-01169, assembly GCF_020733125.1. NCBI lineage: Bacteria > Pseudomonadati > Pseudomonadota > Gammaproteobacteria > Enterobacterales > Enterobacteriaceae > Enterobacter > Enterobacter cloacae complex sp. 2021EL-01169. The sequence goes on along the minus strand of NZ_JAJFTC010000005.1, from coordinate 94,783 downwards.
TCCCAAACACCAGGCCAATGCCGTGGCTGATGCTGTTGGCTATTTCCTCAGCCAGCGAATATCCCTGTGCGATTAATGGTCTACTCACCATACAAAACTCCGGGAAAACAAAAGATGATTATTCATCGCATCACTATGCTAACTGAGAATGATTCCAGTGAACACCTGTTAGCTAAAATAATTTCACTTCAGGATTTATACCTAAAAATCATAGGTATAAATGAATTTTTCACCTAACATTTGTTCACGTTAAAATTTAACCATTAAGAATCAAGAGCATAAAAATGGATCCTGCCGTCTGGCCGCATGTTATGATGGATACATGAAGTCTGAATAAGAGTTATGCCACTGTGAGTATGTTCACCCACTCCGCCATTGCCAGTTTCAATAACCTGGAGATGATGGTCTACAACTATGTCATTAAAAACCGTGACAAAGTCATGTACATGACCATCCGCGAGCTGGCGGATGCGGCGGGTGTCTCGACGACCACCATCCTGCGCTTTTGCCGCAAGCTTAACTGCGAAGGCTACTCGGAGTTTCGCGTTCGCTTTAAGCTTTATCTTGAACAAAACGAGCCCCAGCAGGCGAATTTCGGCGCCAGCGAAATAATCAGCTTCTTTAAAAGCGTAAATAATGAAGAGTTCGACGCGTTATTAGATAATGCGGTCGATATTATTTTATCGTCGGAACGCATTATATTTGTCGGCGCAGGGACATCAGGCTCGCTGGCAAAATATGGCGCACGTTTCTTTTCTAATATCGGAAAATTCAGTAACCATATTGATGACCCTTATTTCCCGGTCACCAATGACATGGCGAAAAATGCGCTGGCGATTGTGCTCTCCGTCTCGGGTGAGACCGAGGAGATCCTGCGCTTCGCCAGCCAGTTTAGCCTGCATCACTGCAAGGTGCTCTCCATTACCAGCCACGAGCACTCGCGTCTCGCAAAACTGGCGGACTTTAATCTCTCCTGGCACGTTCCCCAGACGCGTATTGCAGGCGTCTACGATATCACCACGCAAATTCCCGTCATCTATATTCTGGAATCTCTCGGCCGTAAGCTGGCGAAGAAACTTGCAGAATAAAACATCCTGTTTTTTTGATGTGACAAATCACATTATGCCCAATTTGTTATATCGTGACATTTAATTTCGCTTTGCTAGACTCGATGCCAATAAGCCATTTATTGAGAATAGCAGCGATGAAAAAATTGACCTTACCAAAAGATTTTTTATGGGGTGGCGCGGTTGCCGCTCACCAGGTTGAAGGCGGCTGGAACAAAGGCGGCAAAGGGCCAAGCATTTGCGACGTATTGACGGGCGGCGCACACGGCGTGCCGCGCGAAATCACGCAGGACGTGGTGCCGGGAAAATACTATCCCAACCATGAGGCGATTGATTTCCACGGCCATTACAAAGAAGACATCAAGCTGTTTGCCGAGATGGGCTTCAAGTGTTTCCGCACCTCGATTGCCTGGACGCGTATCTTCCCGAACGGTGACGAAACGCAGCCAAACGAAGAAGGGCTGAAGTTTTACGACGACATGTTCGATGAGCTGCTGAAATACAACATCGAACCGGTGATCACCCTCTCCCACTTCGAAATGCCGCTGCACCTGGTGAAGGAGTACGGCAGCTGGACCAACCGTAAAGTGGTCGATTTCTTTGTGCGCTTCGCGGAAGTGGTCTTCGAACGCTACAAAAACAAGGTCAAATACTGGATGACCTTCAACGAAATCAACAACCAGCGCAACTGGCGCGCCCCGCTGTTCGGCTACTGCTGCTCGGGCGTGGTCTATACGGAACATGAAAATCCGGAAGAGACCATGTACCAGGTCCTGCACCACCAGTTTGTGGCCAGCGCCCTGGCGGTGAAAGCCGCGCGCCGCATCAACCCGGAGATGAAAGTCGGCTGCATGCTGGCGATGGTGGCGCTCTATCCGTTCTCCTGCAAACCGGAAGACGTGATGTTCGCCCAGGAATCGATGCGCGAGCGCTACGTCTTTACCGACGTCCAGCTGCGCGGCTACTACCCGTCCTACGTGCTGAACGAATGGGAGCGTCGTGGCTTCTCCATCAAAATGGAAGCGGGTGACGAGCAGATCCTGCGCGAAGGCACCTGCGACTACCTGGGCTTCAGCTACTACATGACCAACGCGGTGAAGGCGGAAGGCGGTACCGGCGATGCCATTTCCGGTTTCGAAGGCAGCGTGCCGAACCCGCACGTGAAGGCCTCCGACTGGGGCTGGCAGATTGACCCGGTGGGCCTGCGCTATTCTCTGTGCGAACTGTACGAGCGTTACCAGAAGCCGCTGTTTATCGTTGAAAACGGCTTCGGTGCCTACGACAAGGTGGAAGAAGACGGCAGCATCAACGATGACTATCGCATCGACTACCTGCGTGCCCACGTGGAGGAGATGATCAAAGCCGTCACCCACGATGGCGTCGATCTGATGGGCTATACGCCATGGGGCTGTATCGACTGCGTGTCGTTCACCACCGGCCAGTACAGCAAGCGCTACGGCTTTATCTACGTGAACAAGCACGACGACGGCACGGGCGACATGTCGCGTTCCCGCAAGAAGAGCTTCGAGTGGTATAAAGGCGTGATTGCCAGCAACGGCGAGGCGCTGTGATTTTTTGCCCGGTGGCACTGCGGTTACCGGGCCTACACGAATAGGAGGCCGGGCCGCCACCCGGCTTATTTCCCGCCCGCTAACTCAATAAAACTCCCCGTCACGTACGACGCCTTTTCGCTCAGCAGCCAGACAATCGCCTGGGCGACCTCTTCCGGCTGGCCGCCGCGCTGCATCGGCAGTAACGCTTTCACGCGGTCCACTCGCCCCGGTTCTCCGCCCGAAGCATGAATATCGGTATAGATCAGGCCCGGACGGACGCAGTTGACTCGAATGCCCTGCGCCGCCACCTCCAGCGACAGCCCCGTTGTCAGCGAATCCACCGCCCCCTTGGACGCGGCGTAATCCACATATTCCCCCGGTGCGCCCAGGCGGGACGCCGCGGAAGAGACATTCACTATCGCCCCGCCCTTGCCGCCATGTTTGAAGGACATGCGTTTTACCGCTTCCCGGCAGCAGAGGAAGTAGCCCGTGACGTTGGTCGCCAGGACGCGGTTAATGCGCTCGGCGGAGAGATTCTCAATGGTGGATTGCTCAAACAGAATCCCCGCATTATTCACCAGCGCGGTCAGCGGCTCGCCTTCACGATCGAGGCTTTCAAACATCGCCAGCACCTGAGCTTCATCACTGATGTCTGCCCGAACGGCAAAGGCTTTACCGCCCGCCTCAACAATCTGGTTGATCACATCCGTTGCGGCCTTAATGTTGTGATGATAGTTCACCGCCACGGTGTAGCCTTCACGGGCCAGCTGCAGCGCAGTGGCTTTCCCAATGCCCCGGCTGGCGCCGGTCACAAGTGCAATGCCCATTTTCTTCTCCCAATAAAAAAGCCGGGTGGCGGCTTCGCCTTACCCGGCCTACGTTACTACATCAGCAATGTTACTGGTATTCGCTCATCGGTACGCAGGAGCAGAACAGGTTACGGTCCCCGTAGACATCATCAAGACGCTTCACGGTCGGCCAGTATTTGTTCGCCACGCCCGCCGGGAAGACGGCCAGCTCGCGGGAATAGCCGTGGTTCCACTCGGCCACCAGCTCGTGCTGGGTGTGCGGAGCGTTGACCAGCGGGTTATCTTCCAGCGTCCACTCGCCGTCCTGCACGCGGTCAATTTCCATGCGGATGGCCAGCATCGCGTCGATAAAGCGATCCAGCTCGGCTTTGCTTTCGGACTCCGTTGGCTCCACCATCAGCGTGCCCGCAACCGGGAACGACATGGTAGGCGCGTGGAAGCCGTAGTCGATCAGACGCTTGGCAATATCCAGCTCGCTAATGCCGGTCTGCTCTTTCAGCGGACGAATATCGAGGATGCACTCGTGCGCCACGCGACCGTCGCGGCCGGTATAGAGCACCGGGAAGGCAGACTTCAGGCGGGTCGCAATGTAGTTGGCGTTCAGAATGGCCACCTGGCTCGCCTGCTTCAGCCCTTCCGCGCCCATCATGCGGATGTACATCCAGCTGATTGGCAGGATAGAGGCGCTACCGAACGGTGCCGCAGAGACCGCGCCCTGACGGGTCAGCATGCCTTCGATCTGCACAACGCTGTGGCCTGGGACAAACGGTGCCAGGTGCGCCTTCACGCCGATTGGGCCCATGCCCGGGCCGCCACCGCCGTGCGGGATGCAGAAGGTTTTGTGCAGGTTAAGGTGCGACACGTCCGCGCCGATAAAGCCCGGAGAGGTAATGCCCACCTGCGCGTTCATGTTCGCGCCATCGAGGTATACCTGACCGCCGAACTGGTGCACCACTTCGCACACTTCACGGATGGTCTCTTCGTACACGCCGTGGGTGGACGGATAGGTCACCATGATGCAGGAGAGCTTGTCGCCCGCCTGTTCGGCTTTCGCGCGCAGGTCAGCCAGGTCGATGTTGCCGTTCTTATCGCACGCGACCACCACGACTTCCATGCCCGCCATCTGGGCTGAAGCCGGGTTGGTGCCGTGGGCGGAGCTTGGGATCAGGCAGATATCGCGATGGCCTTCGTTGCGGCTTTCGTGATAGTGACGGATTGCCAGCAGGCCCGCATATTCACCCTGCGCGCCGGAGTTCGGCTGCATGCAGAGCGCGTCGTAACCGGTCAGCTTCACCAGCCAGTCGGAAAGCTGGTTAATCATCACGTGATAACCTTCCGCCTGCTCCGGCGGGCAGAACGGGTGCAGCTCGGAGAATTCAGGCCAGGTGATCGGGATCATCTCTGCTGCAGCATTCAGCTTCATGGTGCAGGATCCCAGCGGGATCATCGCTTGGTTCAGCGCCAGATCCTTGCGCTCCAGAGAGTGCATGTAACGCATCATCTCGGTCTCGCTGTGGTAGCGATTAAAGACCGGGTGCGTCAGGATGGCGTCGTTACGCTGCATGCTGTCCTGAATGGAGCGGCTGTCGAGCGCAACTTCTTTGTCGAGCGCGTCAATGTCCAGACCGTGCGCGTCACCCAGCAGCACGCTGAACAGGTTCAGGATATCGTCGCGGGTGGTGCTTTCATCCAGCGTAATGCCGACGGCGTTGTGGATGTCGCTGCGCAGGTTGATCTTTGCCGCGTCCGCGCGTGCCAGCACGGCGGCTTTGTCCGCCACGTCCACGCACAGGGTATCGAAGTAGTGGGCATGGCGCAGCTTAAGACCTTTTTGCTGCAGGCCGCAGGCCAGGATATCGGCCAGGCGGTGAATGCGGTTAGCAATACGTTTCAGACCAGCCGGACCGTGGAACACGGCGTACAGGCTGGCGATGTTTGCCAGCAGCACCTGTGAGGTACAGATGTTGGAGTTCGCTTTCTCGCGGCGGATATGCTGCTCGCGGGTCTGCATCGCCATGCGCAGCGCGGTATTACCGGCAGCGTCTTTGGAGACGCCGATAATACGGCCAGGCATGGAACGTTTGAATTCATCTTTCGCGCCGAAGAACGCCGCGTGCGGGCCGCCGTAGCCCATCGGTACGCCGAAGCGCTGCGCAGAGCCGAATACGATATCCGCGCCCTGTTTGCCCGGGGCCGTCAGCAGCACCAGCGCCATAAAATCGGCGGCAACGCTCACAACCACCTTGCGGGATTTCAGCTCGGCAATCAGCGCGCCGTAGTCGTGCACTTCGCCGGTGGTGCCCACCTGCTGCAGCAGCACGCCGAAGACGTCCTGGTGATCCAGCACTTTGTCAGCGTCATCGACGATCACGTCAAAGCCGAAGGTTTCCGCACGGGTGCGCACCACGTCCAGCGTCTGCGGATGCACGTCCGCCGCCACGAAGAAGCGGTTGGCATTTTTCAGTTTGCTCACGCGCTTCGCCATCGCCATCGCTTCGGCGGCGGCGGTCGCTTCATCCAGCAGAGACGCGGAGGCGATATCCATACCGGTCAGATCCAGCGTTACCTGCTGGAAGTTCAGCAGCGCTTCCAGACGACCCTGGGACACTTCTGGCTGATACGGCGTATAGGCGGTGTACCAGCCCGGGTTTTCCAGCATGTTGCGCAGGATCACCGGCGGCAACTGCACGTTGGTGTAGCCCATGCCAATGTAAGACTTATAGCGCTTGTTCAGGCCGGCGATAGCCTTCAGCTCCGCCAGCGCGGCGAACTCCGTGGTGGCTTCCCCCACCTGAGGCGGCGTGGCTAGCTGGATGTCTTTTGGCACAATCTGGCCGATCAGTGCGTTTAATGAATCCGCGCCAACCGTCTTCAGCATCTCCTGCTGTTGCTGAGCATCCGGCCCAATGTGACGTTCAATGAAGGCGCCACGGTTTTCAAGCTGGCTTAAAGTCTGTGTCATGAGCGATGGTTCCTGAAACGTGCAGTGAATCGTAGTTATCTGTAACGCTGTTGCCCGGTGGCGCTAACGCTTACCGGGCCTACGTTGATCTCCAGGCCGGATAAGCGCAGCGCCATCCGGCACAACGTTATTCGTCTTCCAGTAATGCTTCGTATGCGGTCGCATCCAGCAGCGCGGCAACCTGGGATTCGTCGCTGGCTTTGATCTTGAAGATCCAGCCGCCTTCATAAGGCTCGCTGTTGACCAGCTCAGGGGAGTCGCTCAGCGCGTCGTTGACCGCAACAATCTCACCGCTTACCGGTGCGTAGATGTCTGATGCCGCTTTTACGGACTCCGCCACGGCGCAGTCGTCGCCCGCACTCACGGTCGTGCCCACGTCAGGCAGGTCAACAAACACCATGTCGCCCAGCAGCTCCTGCGCGTGCTCGGTGATCCCGACGGTGTAAGTGCCGTCCGCCTCTTTACGCAGCCACTCGTGTTCTTTGCTGTATTTCAGTTCTGCTGGCACATTGCTCATTGAAGTTCTCCTGATAAAAATAGTTAGGCGACCGGCTTACCGGCGCGAACAAAAATCGGTTTGGTCACGTTGACCGGCATTTCGCGGTTGCGGATTTGCACCACCGCCGTTTCGCCAATGCCCGCCGGCACGCGTGCCAGTGCAATACTGTAGCCCAGTGTCGGTGAGAAGGTTCCGCTGGTGATCACGCCTTCGCGAGGATTGCCGTCAGCATCGGTAAAACGTACAGGCAGCTCGCCGCGCAGCACGCCTTTTTCCTTCATCACCAGGCCAACCAGCTGTTCAGTGCCCTTCTCGCGCTGCATCTCCAGCGCTTCACGGCCAATAAAGTCACGGTCAGCCGGTTCCCACGCGATGGTCCAGCCCATGTTGGCGGCCAGCGGAGAGACGCCTTCGTCCATCTCCTGACCGTAGAGGTTCATGCCCGCTTCCAGACGCAGCGTATCGCGCGCGCCCAGGCCCGCAGGCTTCACGCCCGCTTCCACCAGCGCACGCCAGAAATCAGCGGCCTTTTCGTTCGGCATCGCAATTTCGTAGCCCGCTTCACCGGTGTAGCCGGTGGTGGCGATAAACAGATCGCCCGCCTGCACGCCGAAGAACGGCTTCATGCCTTCGGTGGCTTTACGTTGCTCATCGTTGAACAGAGACGCGGCTTTCGCCTGCGCGTTAGGCCCCTGAACGGCGATCAGCGACAGGTCATCACGGACGGTGATGTCGATGGCATACGGTTCGGCGTGTTGGGTGATCCAGGAGAGGTCTTTTTCGCGGGTGGCGGAGTTTACAACGAGGCGGAAGAAATCTTCGGTGAAGTAGTAGACGATAAGGTCATCAATCACGCCGCCCGAGGCATTCAGCATGCCGGTATAGAGCGCTTTACCCGGCGTCTTCAGTTTGGCGACGTCGTTTGCCAGCAGATAACGCAAAAACTCCCGGGTGCGGCTACCGCGCAGATCGACAATCGTCATATGGGACACGTCGAACATACCGGCATCGGTGCGCACCGCGTGGTGCTCATCAATCTGCGAGCCGTAGTGCAGCGGCATCATCCAGCCGTGGAAGTCCACCATGCGGGCGCCGCATAACACGTGTTGTTCGTACAAAGGAGTCTGTTGAGCCATCTTGTCCTCGTTGAAAAATTCACCGTGAAACCCGGTATCGGCCCCGCGTTCGGGCACCGACGCAAACGTTCTCTTTTACCTGAACTTACCACCGAAAACGGCGGTTAACCATAAGGCAAAACAGGTCATCACATTAGCTTATGACCAAAAAACGCTGAAAAGCCTACAGAGTTATCCACTGGAAAAATGCGATTAACCCCGCACAAAATTAACAATGATCTAACAGGATTTAGCACATGGTGATATTTCGTGCGGAAAAACGGGCCGAATTTCCGTAACGAGAAAAACACGACATTAGATTATCTAATGCGAAAAATGACGTGAAATTAGAATATTTCAAACGAGGGAATTTCCCCGGCGCAGAGGCCGGGAAAAGAAAGTGTGACAGGGGTCAATACACAAAATCATTCAAGTTGCATCAAGGCGGCAAGTCTGAGAGTCCCCAGGAGCTTACATAAGTAAGTGACTGGGGTGAGCAGACGCGGCCAACGCAGAGGCAGCTTGAAGGATGACGTGTATTTTAACGTAGCCAGTCCGGCAGGTCGTTAAGACCCATCGCCTGACGGAGGAGTTGGGGTTTAACACCCGGAAGGGTGTCAGCAAGCTTAAGGCCGATGTCGCGCAGCAATTTCTTCGCTGGATTTGACCCGGCAAACAGCTCGCGGAAGCCCTGCATGCCCGCCAGCATCATCGCCGCGCTGTGCTTGCGGCTGCGCTCGTAGCGACGCAGGTAGAGATGCTGGCCGATATCTTTGCCTTCACGATGCAGGCGACGCAGCTCTTCTACCAGCTCCGCCGCGTCCATAAAGCCAAGGTTGACGCCCTGCCCGGCCAGCGGATGGATGGTATGCGCCGCATCCCCCACCAGCGCCAGACGGTGCGCCGCAAACTGGCGCGCGTAGCGGCCGGTTAACGGGAATACCTGACGCTCGCTTTCAAGCGTGCACAGGCCAAGGCGGTTATCAAAGGCCACGCACAGCGCCTGGTTAAAGGCCTCCGGCGTCGCCTCCTGCATCTGCTGGGCTTTTTCCGGCACCAGGGACCAGACAATTGAGCACAGGTGCGGATCGGCAAGCGGCAGGAACGCCAGTATGCCATCGTTGTGGAAAATCTGGCGCGCCACGCCGCCGTGCGGCTCTTCGGTACGGATCGTCGCGACCAGAGCATGATGGCGGTAATCCCAGTACGTCAGCGGGATATCGGCTTTATTACGCAGCCAGGAGTTGGCACCGTCAGCACCGACCACCAGACGCGCGGTCAGCATGTCGCCACTCTGCAGGGTGATAAACGCCTCGTTTTCGCCCCACGCCACCTGCTGGATCTGCGCAGGCGCAATCAGCGTCACGTCGCTGCACTGCTGTGCTTTCTGCCAGAGCGCGTGGTGGATCACCGCGTTTTCAACGATGTGCCCCAGATGGCTATAGCCCATGCTTTCATCGTCAAAAGCAATATGACCAAAGCTGTCTTTATCCCACACTTCCATGCCGTGATAGCAGCTGGCGCGGTGCGCCACAATATCTGCCCAGACGCCAAGGTGCGTCAGCAGCTTTTCGCTGGCCGCATTGATCGCCGAGACGCGGAGTTCCGGCGGCGCATCCGGTGCAACGGGCTGAGGCTGCTTTTGCTCCAGCACCGCCACGCGCAGGCCGCTGCCCTGTAATCCGCAGGCCAATGCCAGTCCAACCATTCCGCCGCCAACGATGGCGACATCAACATTTTGCACGGTGATAACTCCTTAACGCGCGACCCAACCCAGGGTCCGCTGCGCCAGCACGTCACGTGCCGGAATGAATAATTCCATCGCCATCAGCCCAAGGTTGCGACCCGCAACCAGCGGTGCCCAGCGATTGGCAAAAAGATGAACCAAACCATCGGTCACACCGATGGTGGCCTCTTTATCCGCCTGCCGGCGCTTCTGGTAATGACTCAGCACCGAATAGGCCCCACAGTCTTTTTGCTCGCCCCACGCCTGCGCCAGAGATTCGGCCAGGCTCATGACATCGCGTAAGCCAAGGTTGAAACCTTGCCCCGCGATGGGGTGCAGCGTCTGCGCAGCGTTACCGACAAGCGCCAGACGGTGGGAGACAGACTGAGACGCCGTGGTCAGCGAAAGCGGGTAGACCGTCCGCTTGCCGGCATGGGTAATACGCCCCAGCCGCCAGCCAAAGGCTTTCTGCAGCTCGGTACAAAAACGTTCGTCGGACCAGGCCTTAACCTCTTCCGCCTTATCCTGCGGGTGACACCAGACCAGGGAACAGCGCCCGTCCGACATCGGCAGCATCGCCAGCGGGCCATGCTGCGTAAAGCGCTCAAAGGCCCTGCCGTTGTGGTCAGCTGCGGTAGCGACGTTCGCAATGACCGCCACCTGCCCGTAAGGCTGCTGGCGCCACTCCACGCCACACTGGGTGCCGAGCGACGAGCGCGAACCGTCCGCAGCGACCAGAAGCTGGCCTTCAAGGACGGTGCCGCTTTCCAGGGTCACGCTGACCGACGCTTCGCTTCGGCTCACGCTGGCCACGCGCGCGGGGCAATGCAGCGTAACGCCCGGCGCGTCCTGGAGCAGGCGGAACAGACGTAATCCGACGTCGTGCAGCTCAACAACCTGACCCAGGGCATCAATACGGTAATCCTGCGCCTCCAGCGTGACAAAGCCAGCATGGCCGCGATCGCTGACGTGAACAGTACCGATCGCCGTGGCACGGTCGGCTATCGCCTGCCAGATACCAATGCGCGCAAGCTGCTGACAGGTTCCCTGCGCCAGCGCAATGGCGCGGGCATCAAAACCGGGGTGATTCGACGCCTCTGGCGCAACGGCTTCTACCAGGTGCACCGGAAGCTGGCCCTGCGTCAAATGCGAAATGGCCAGCGCCAGCGTGGCCCCGGTCATGCCGCCACCCACGATGATCACGCTCATGCGCGCGCCGCTGCCATCAGCGCCTCGATATCGTCAGCGTTTTTCACGACGCTGGCGGTCAGGTTTTCGTTACCGGTTTCGGTAATCACGATATCGTCTTCAATACGAATGCCAATCCCGCGGTATTCTTCTGGCACGTCGGCATCCGGCGCGATGTAGAGACCCGGCTCCACGGTTAACACCATGCCCGGCTCCAGCACGCGCGAACGGTCGGTGCCGTATGCGCCAACGTCATGCACGTCCAGCCCCAGCCAGTGGCTCAGGCCGTGCATGAAATACGGTCGATGCGCATTTTCAGCAATCAGGGTGTCGACATCCCCTTTCAGGATCCCGAGCCTGACCAGACCGGTAATCATGATGCGCACCACTTCGCCGGTCACTTCCTGCATGGAAGTCCCCGGACGATACAGTTTGAGCGCTGTCTCAAGGGATTCGAGAACAATGTCGTAAATCGCGCGCTGTGCCGGCGAGAATTTACCGTTCACCGGAAAGGTACGGGTGATGTCCCCCGCATAGCCCTGATATTCGCAACCGGCGTCAATCAGCACCAGATCGCCGTCGCGCAGCGCACTTTCGTTTTCGGTGTAGTGCAGAATGCAGCCGTTTTCCCCGCCGCCGACAATGGTGTTGTAGGAGGGATAGCGCGCGCCGTGGCGGTTAAATTCGTGGTGAATTTCGCCTTCCAGCTGGTATTCGAACATCCCGGGGCGGCATTTCTCCATCGCGCGGGTGTGCGCCAGCGCGCTGATTTCGCCCGCGCGGCGCATCACGTTCAGCTCTTCTTCAGACTTAAACAGGCGCATCTCATGCACTATCGGACGCCAGTCCGTCAGCGTGGCAGGCGCGGACAGGTTCTGCCGCGAGCCTTTGCGCAGCTTATCCAGCGCGGTGAAGACAATCTCATCGGCGTAGGCATATTCGCCCTGCGCGTGATAGAGCACGTCGAGGCCGTTAAGCAGCTGGTAGAGTTGCTGGTTGATTTCGCTAAACGCCAGCGCCCGGTCAACGCCCAGCTTCGCCGGCGCGGCCTCCTGGCCCAGGCGGCGGCCAAACCAGATTTCGGCCGTCAGGTCGCGCACGCGGTTGAATATCACGCTGTGGTTGTGGGTGTCATTGCTTTTAATCAGCACCAGTACCGCTTCCGGCTCGTTAAAGCCGGTGAAATACCAGAAATCGCTGCTCTGGCGATAGGGATATTCGCTGTCGGCGCTGCGCGTCACTTCAGGCGCAGCAAAAATTAGCGCGGCGCTGCCCGGCTGCATTTTCGCCAGCAGCGCCTGACGGCGGCGCGAATACTCTTGACTCGAGATAACCATGACACCCTCCTGTGCGTTATTTTTCTTAATGTAAGGTTGGCTTACGAACTTCCGGTGCGGTCGGCTGTGAGCGCGTAAAGTTGTCGTGGCACAGCAGTGCCGCTACGCGCACGTACTCGATGATCTCTTCGAGAGACATTTCCAGCTCTTCCTGGTCTTCGTCTTCATCGTAGCCAAGCTGGGCAATGTTGCGCAGGTCGTCGATCGCCTCACCCGCTTCGCCGGTCACTTTATCCAGTTTAGGCTGCGTGACGCCCAGCCCCAGCAGATAGTGGTTTACCCAGCCGGCCAGCGCATCGGCGCGATCGAACACGCTGACGTCGTCGCCGTCAGGCAGATAAAGCTGAAAAAGGAAGCCATCGTCTTCCAGCGAATCGCTGATGGCGGCGTGCATTTTACGCAGCGCTTCCGCCAGCTCGTGACCAAACGCCAGCCCTTCATTCGTGAGGTCGTGGATCAGCGGCTGCCAGGAGCTGTCGCTGTTTCCGCCGCACAGCATGCCACTGATCAGACCGTGCATTTCGGCAGGGGTTAAACCAACTCCCTGCTGGTTCAGTAACTGGTTTAAATCCTTGTAACCAGGCATTTCGTTCTGTATAGACATGCGCATTCGTCATCATTGGGGGGAAGTTTCATGATATGCTACCACTTTGGACCCTGGTGATACCAGAAAAGGGCTTGTATCTTCACATCAGGGTAGCTATAGTGTCGCCCCTTCGCAGCCCCCGGGGCAGTAAGCGAAGGCAGCGCAGTCAATCAGCAGGAAGGTGGCATGTCTGCACAACCCGTCGATCTCCAGATTTTTGGCCGTTCACTGCGAGTGAATTGTCCGCCTGAACAAAGGGATGCTTTGAATCAGGCTGCGGACGATTTGAATCAGCGGTTGCAAGATCTAAAAGAACGCACTAGAGTCACAAATACTGAGCAGCTGGTTTTCATCGCCGCGTTGAACATCAGCTATGAACTGACTCAGGAAAAAGCGAAGACCCGCGACTACGCGGCAAGCATGGAGCAGCGCATAAAAATGCTCCAGCAGACCATAGAACAAGCATTGCTTGATCAAGGTCGCAATCCCGAAAGACCGGGACCCAAGTTTGAATAACACTTCTCAGTTGACTATGGTAGAGTAACTGTGAAGACAAAATTTCTCTGAGATGTTCGCAAGCGGGCCAGTCCCCTGAGCCGATATTTCATACCACAAGAATGTGGCGCTCCATGGTTGGTGAGCATGCTCGGTCCGTCCGAGAAGCCTTAAAACTATGACGACACATTCACCTTGAACCAAGGGTTCAAGGGTTACAGCCTGCGGCGGCATCTCGGAGATTCCCTCTCTTTTCTTCTACCAACTACCATGACTCAATTCCCTGAAGTTTCAGCTTCACGCCAGGACATTCGTCAGCTCATTCGTCAACGCCGTCGTGCGTTAACCCCAGAACAGCAAGCGCATTTTGCCCAGCAGGCCGCCGCCCGTATGATGGCGTATCCCCCTGTCGTGATGGCGCGCACGGTTGCCCTGTTTCTGTCGTTTGACGGCGAGCTGGACACCCAACCGCTGATAGAGCAACTCTGGCGCGCCGGGAAGAAGGTATACCTGCCGGTGCTGCACCCGATCAGTGAAGGCAATCTGCTGTTTTTGCACTATCACCCGCACAGCGAGCTGGTGGTGAATCGTCTGAAAATCACCGAGCCGAAACTCGATGTGCGCGACGTGCTGCCGCTGTCACAGCTGGATGTGCTGATTACGCCGCTGGTGGCGTTTGATGAGCAGGGACAGCGCTTAGGTATGGGCGGCGGTTTTTACGACCGGACGCTGCAAAACTGGCAGCAGTATGGGTTGCAGCCGGTAGGCTACGCGCATGATTGCCAGGGCGTGGAGGCGTTGCCGGTGGAGAAATGGGATGTGCCGTTGCCGGCGGTAGTGACGCCCAGTAAAACGTGGCTTTGGTAGCATAAAGCCGGGTGGCGGCTGCGCCTTACCCGGCCTACGTAAATCCTCAAACATTGTAGGTCGGGTAAGCGTAAGCCCCCCGACACCACAGACCGCACCATCAGTAAAGCAGACGCGCGCGAATCGTCCCCGGAATGGCCTTCATGCTCAGCAACGCTTTCTCGGCAACGTCTTCATCCGCTTCGATATCAATAACCACATAGCCCATCTGCGAATTGGTTTGCAGATACTGCGCGGCGATGTTGACGCTCTGCTCAGCAAAGATCTGGTTAATGGCAGTCAGCACGCCTGGACGGTTTTCGTGAATATGCAGCAGACGACGACCGCCGTGCAGCGGCAGAGACACTTCCGGGAAGTTAACGGCGGAGAGCGTCGAGCCATTGTCGGAGTATTTGCTCAGTTTACCCGCCACTTCCAGACCGATGTTCTCCTGCGCTTCCTGAGTCGAACCGCCGATGTGCGGCGTCAGGATCACGTTGTCGAACTCGCACAGCGGAGAGGTGAACGGATCGCTGTTGGTGGCGGGCTCCGTTGGGAAAACGTCGATGGCCGCCCCTGCCAGATGCTTACGCTTCAGCGCATCGCACAGCGCAGGGATATCGACCACCGTGCCGCGCGCGGCGTTAATCAGCAGTGAGCCCGGCTTCATCAGCGCCAGCTCTTCTGCGCCCATCATGTTTTTGGTGGAGGCATTTTCCGGCACGTGCAGACTTACCACGTCACTCATGTTCAGCAGGTCAGACAGGTGTTGAACCTGGGTGGCATTGCCTAAAGGCAGCTTGCTTTCGATATCGTAAAAATAGACATGCATACCGAGAGATTCCGCCAGAATCCCCAGTTGGGTACCGATGTGGCCATAGCCGATGATACCCAGTTTTTTCCCACGGGCTTCGTAGGAGCCCGCAGCCAGTTTGTTCCAGACGCCGCGGTGTGCTTTGGCGTTAGCCTCCGGAATGCCGCGCAGGAGCAGCAGCAGTTCGCCAATCACCAGCTCCGCCACGGAACGGGTGTTGGAGAACGGGGCGTTAAAGACAGGAATACCGCGTTTTGCAGCAGCATTCAGGTCAACCTGGTTGGTACCGATGCAGAAGCAGCCGATAGCCACCAGCTTTTCCGCCGCGGCAATCACATCTTCAGTCAGGTGAGTACGGGATCGCAGGCCAATGAAGTGGGCATCACGGATGGACGCTTTCAGCTCTTCGGTATCAAGCGCGCCTTTGTGAAATTCGATGTTGGTGTAACCTGCCGCACGAAGGCTATCGATTGCTTTTTGATGCACGCCCTCGACCAGCAGGAATTTAATCTTGTCTTTCTCCAGTGATACCTTTGCCATTTACCCGACCCTGTTTTTGTCTGAACTGATGTTGTGCTGGATATAAATCCGCTGTAGCCAACATATCAAAAAAAACTATTGCAGCAATATGAACGTTTGCGTCAGTACGCTGAAGGAAAGTCATACAGCGCAAAATGGCAGAGGAAAATGCTATGGAAATTTACAAACGCGGAAGGATCGGCAAAAGAGGCATAAAAACGTGACACAAGTCACCGAATTTAGCGTTTCAAAAATTTTTTAGCGGGGGGAGGACTCCCCCCGTCAGATCATTTTACGATGGTTTTCACGCCGTCAGCGGTGCCGATCAGCGCCACATCCGCGCCACGGTTGGCGAATAGCCCTACGGTCACTACGCCTGGAATGCCGTTGATGGCGTTTTCCAGCGCAATCGCGTCAAGAATTTCCAGACCGTGAACGTCGAGGATCACGTTGCCGTTGTCGGTCACTACGCCCTGACGATATTCCGGACGACCGCCCAGCTTGACCAGCTGACGGGCAACCGCGCTGCGGGCCATCGGGATCACTTCAACCGGCAGCGGGAAATTCCCCAGAATGTCCACCTGCTTGGAGGCGTCGGCGATGCAGATAAACTTGTCCGCAACGGAGGCGATGATTTTTTCGCGCGTCAGCGCCGCGCCGCCGCCTTTGATCATCTGCATGTGGCCGTTGATTTCATCCGCGCCATCAACGTAAATCCCCAGACGATCCACTTCGTTAAGATC
Organism: Enterobacter cloacae complex sp. 2021EL-01169; assembly: GCF_020733125.1. NCBI lineage: Bacteria > Pseudomonadati > Pseudomonadota > Gammaproteobacteria > Enterobacterales > Enterobacteriaceae > Enterobacter > Enterobacter cloacae complex sp. 2021EL-01169. The sequence goes on along the minus strand of NZ_JAJFTC010000005.1, from coordinate 78,524 downwards.
GAAAACGGTAATGCCGAGGCTTTTCAGCTTTTCCGTGGAAGCATCAGAGCTGGAAACCGCGCCCTCGATCTGCCCCTTCATCGTGCCCAGCGCATCGATAAAGTGTGCCGCGGTTGATCCCGTACCGACACCGACAATGGTACCCGGCTGTACGTACTGGAGAGCGGCCCATCCTACTGCTTTTTTCAGTTCATCCTGCGTCATGATCGTTTTGCCTGTGGTGTTAAAACTCAGGGCGCATTATAGAACACGTCGAATGGAATTCGTCTGCCACAAAGGGAAAATTGTGTCATAGTGCAGAATAAGCAAAATTAAGGAGCCAGCCAGAGCAATGAAACGTCCGGACTACAGAACACTACAGGCACTTGATGCAGTTATTCGTGAACGAGGCTTTGAGCGCGCGGCGCAAAAGCTTTGCATCACGCAGTCCGCCGTCTCTCAGCGTATCAAACAGCTTGAAAACATGTTCGGCCAGCCGCTGCTGGTGCGTACCGTGCCGCCACGTCCAACAGAGCAAGGGCAAAAGCTCCTCGCTCTGCTGCGTCAGGTTGAACTGCTGGAAGACGAGTGGCTGGGTGACGAACAAACGGGCTCTACGCCGCTGCTGCTCTCTCTGGCGGTCAACGCCGACAGTCTGGCAACCTGGCTGCTGCCGGCCCTGGCACCGGTCCTCGCAGACTCCCCTATCCGCCTGAATTTGCAGGTTGAAGACGAAACCCGCACCCAGGAGCGCCTGCGTCGCGGTGAAGTGGTTGGGGCGGTCAGTATTCAGCCGCAGGCGCTGCCAAGCTGCCTTGTCGATCAGTTAGGCGCTCTGGACTATCTGTTTGTGGGTTCAAAAGCCTTTGCGGAACGCTACTTCCCCAACGGCGTCACCCGCGCGGCGCTGCTGAAAGCCCCTGCCGTGGCCTTCGACCATCTGGACGATATGCATCAGGCGTTCCTGCAGCAAAACTTCGACCTGCCGCCGGGCAGCGTGCCGTGCCATATCGTGAACTCGTCAGAAGCCTTCGTGCAGCTTGCGCGCCAGGGCACCACCTGCTGCATGATCCCGCACCTGCAGATTGAGAAAGAGTTGAAAAGCGGTGAGCTGATTGACTTAACGCCGGGGCTTTATCAGCGTCGGATGCTCTACTGGCACCGTTTTGCGCCGGAAAGCCGCATGATGCGCAACGTCACTGACGCGCTGCTGGCGTACGGGCATAAGGTATTGAGACAGGATTAAAAAGAAAAGCCGGGTGGCGGCTACGCCTTACCCGGCCTACAGATTACTGAGCCGGTTTCGGCTGTGCTGCAACAGGTTCAAGCTGGAACACCACATCCACCTGATCGTCGAACTGGATTGTCGGCTGCTCGTAAGTTTCCTGAGCGGATACCGGCGCTGCGTCAGCCTTCATCATACGAACCATCGGGCTTGGCTGGTAGTTAGAGACGTGGTAACGCACGCTGTAAACCGGACCGAGCTTGCTCTTAAAGCCAGAAGCCAGCTGTTCCGCCTGGTGAATGGCATCATCAATCGCCGCTTTACGCGCTTCGTCTTTGTACTTCTCCGGTTGCGCAACGCCCAGCGACACGGAACGGATCTCGTTCAGGCCCGCCTTCAGCGCACCGTCCAGCAGCGAGTTAAGCTTATCCAGCTGACGCACGGTCACTTCAACGGTACGCACCGCACGGTAGCCTTTCAGGATGCTTTTGCCATTCTGGTAGTCGTAATCGGGTTGAGTACGCAGGTTCGCAGAGTTGATATCTTTTTTACCGACACCGTTCTGCTCGAGGAAAGAGAGGTATTGCGCAACGCGATCGTCAGCCTGCTTCTTGGCCGTCGCTGCATCTTTCGCCGCCACATTCACCTCAATTGCCAGGGTTGCAACATCGGGTACCGCGTCCACGCTTGCGGTGCCTGACGTGACGATGTGCGGGCCATCCGGCAATTCGCTTGCCTGCACCGACACCGCACCGAAACTCACTAATGCCGCCAGGGCCATCACTTTAAACTTCACTGTCATTCCTCCATGTTGCGAAGAGTGCCCCAATAACAGGGCGCATGCCAGCAAGCTTAGCGGGTCTTATTCAGTTGTCCATAAGACAAGGATTAGTTGAACAATTCCTGGACATGATGAATCCCCTCTTTCGCCAGCTGGAAAGCGATAAACCACATCACCAGGCCGACCAGGGTATTAATGATGCGCTGGGCTTTGGCCGTACGCAGGCGGGGCGCCAGCCATGCCGCCAGAATGGCGAGACCGAAGAACCACAGAAAAGAGGCGCTGACCGTACCGAGCGCAAACCAGCGTTTCGGCTCAACGTCCAGTTGACCGCCCAGGCTGCCCAGCACGACGAAGGTGTCGAGATACACATGCGGGTTAAGCCAGGTCACCGCCAGCATGGAGACGATAATCTTCCAGCGGCCCTGCTTCATAACCTCCGCGCTCGCCAGTTCGAGGTTGCTGCTCATCGCCGTTTTCAGCGCGCCGAATCCGTACCAGAGCAGAAACGCCACGCCGCCCCAGGTGACCAGCGCCAGCAGCCACGGAGACTGCATCAGCAGCGCGCTGCCGCCAAAAATCCCGGCACAGATCAGCAGCAAATCGCTTACCGCGCACAACAGGGCAATCATCAGATGGTACTGGCGGCGGATGCCCTGATTCATCACGAACGCATTTTGCGGGCCGAGGGGAAGGATCATGGCTGCACCTAAGGCAAGCCCTTGAAAATAATAAGATAGCATGATGATTTTCTCGCAGAGTTGTTCTGGAAGCTGACTATACTGCGCGAATCACATTAGATGAAATGGATAATATTAATTGGGTATTAGCGGAGCTTATGAAGGTAAAGCCCGGTGGCGCTAGCGATTACCGGGCCTACAACGTCGGGGGATTACTCGGCGGCTTTCTCGCGTTTAAGATTCACGTCCATCTGCGGATACGGGAAACTGATGCCGTTGGCGTCGAAGTCGCGCTTAATGCGTTCCAGCACGTCCCAGTACACGTTTTGCAGATCGCTGCTTTTACTCCAGATACGCACCACAAAGTTAATGGAGGAAGCGCCGAGTTCATTCAGGCGAACCGTCTGCTCTTTGTCTTTCAGAATGCGATCGTCTGAAGCAATGATATTGGTAATCAGCGACTTCACCTGATCGATGTCGGAGTCGTATGCCACGCTGATAATCAGTTCGTTACGACGCACCGGTTCACGGGAGAAGTTGATGATGTTGCCCGCGATAATTTTCCCGTTCGGCACGACCACGATGCGGCCATCGACGGTACGCATAGTCGTTGAGAAAATCTGCACCTGCAGCACGGTTCCGGCAATGCCGCCAAGGTCAACGTATTCGCCGGAGCGGAACGGACGGAAGGTCACCAGCAGCACGCCTGCCGCCAGGTTTGAAAGCGAGCCCTGCAGTGCCAGACCAATGGCCAGACCGGCGGCACCGAGAACGGCAATGACGGAGGCGGTTTGCACCCCCACACGGCCCAGCGCGGCAATCAGCGTGAAGGCGATAATGCCGTAGCGCACCAGTGCGGAGAGGAAGTCTGCCACCGTGGCGTCAATGTGACGGGCCAGCATTACGCGGTTAACCGTATTCGAGACAATACGCGCCACGATCATCCCGACGATGATGATGGCAATCGCCGCGACGATGTTCACGGCATAGCTCAGCAGCAGGGCCTGGTTGCGCACCAGCCAGTTACCGGCGTTATTGATGCTGTCTACAACATCGAGTTGTTCCATTTATTCTTCCTTTTGTTAAACCAAAACACAAAATCCATCCCCCATGGAGACAGGCAGGTCAGTAAAGGGTAAACAAAAAGCACAGGCTTTGCCAAACAGATCACAAAAACAGGGCTGGCAGGGTATTGAAAAAGCATAAAAAAAGGCCCGCATTTGCGGGCCTTCTGATGCTGTTAGCAGCTCAAATTACAGAACGTCGATCGCGTTCAGTTCTTTGAAAGCCTGCTCCAGACGGGTGACCATGGACGTCTGCGCTGCGCGCAGCCATACGCGTGGATCGTAGTATTTCTTGTTCGGCTGGTCTTCGCCTTTCGGGTTGCCCAGCTGGCCCTGCAGGTAAGCTTCGTTCGCTTTGTAGTACTGCAGGATACCGTCCCAGGTTGCCCACTGGGTGTCGGTGTCGATGTTCATTTTCACAACGCCGTAGCTTACGGAGTCTTTGATTTCCTGAGCAGAAGAACCGGAACCGCCGTGGAAGACGAAGTTCAGGCTGTTGTGCGGCAGGTTGTGTTTCTTGGAAACGTATTCCTGAGAATCACGCAGGATAGTTGGGGTCAGAACCACGTTACCTGGTTTGTAAACGCCGTGTACGTTACCGAAGGACGCTGCAATGGTGAAGCGTGGGCTGATTTTGCTCAGCTCGGTGTAAGCGTAATCAACGTCTTCTGGCTGGGTGTACAGTGCAGAAGCGTCCATGTGGCTGTTGTCCACGCCATCTTCTTCACCGCCGGTGCAACCCAGTTCGATTTCCAGGGTCATGTCCATTTTGGCCATGCGCGCCAGGTACTTGGAGCAGATTTCGATGTTTTCGTGCAGTGACTCTTCAGACAGGTCGATCATGTGAGAAGAGAACAGTGGCTTACCGGTTGCCGCGAAGTGTTTTTCACCCGCGTCCAGCAGACCGTCGATCCACGGCAGCAGTTTCTTCGCGCAGTGGTCAGTGTGCAGGATAACTGGAACACCGTAGTGCTCAGCCATCTGGTGTACGTGGTGCGCACCAGAGATAGCACCCAGGATTGCAGCACCCTGAGGAATGTCAGTTTTCACGCCTTTACCTGCGATGAACGCAGCGCCGCCGTTAGAGAACTGAACGATAACTGGAGCTTTAACTTTAGCAGCAGTTTCCAGTACGGCGTTGATGGAGTCGGTACCCACGCAGTTAACTGCTGGCAGAGCGAAGTTGTTTTCTTTAGCTACCTGGAACACTTTCTGTACGTCATCACCAGTGATAACGCCAGGTTTTACGAAATCAAAAATTTTAGACATGTTGCTTAGTCCTGTATCTTCGGCCGTTAGAAAAGGTGCGAGCTCTTAAAAGCGCGCTGAAAATTGGGCAGGTTTCCCTGCCCTTGAATGGCTTACTTCTTAGCGCGCTCTTCGAGCATTGCTACTGCTGGCAGTACTTTGCCTTCCACGAATTCGAGGAATGCGCCGCCACCAGTGGAGATGTAGGAGATCTTGTCAGCGATACCGAACAGGTCGATTGCTGCCAGGGTGTCACCACCGCCTGCGATAGAGAACGCTTCGCTGTCTGCGATTGCGTTAGCCACGATTTCAGTCCCTTTGCGGAAGTTCGGGAATTCGAACACGCCAACAGGACCGTTCCACAGGATAGTTTTTGCGTTTTTGAGGATTTCAGCCAGTTTCTGTGCAGAAACGTCGCCCAGGTCCAGAATCTGCTCTTCGTCTTTGATGTCGTTTACAGATTTCAGGGTCGCGGTTGCGGTTTCGGAGAACTCAGTCGCGACGCGAACGTCAGTTGGAACCGGGATATCACAGGTACCCAGCAGGCGTTTGGCTTCGTCAACCAGGTCTGCTTCGTACAGGGATTTACCGACGTTGTGGCCCTGAGCGGCAACGAAGGTGTTCGCGATACCACCGCCAACGATCAGCTGGTCAGCGATTTTAGACAGAGAATCCAGAACGGTCAGTTTGGTAGAAACTTTAGAACCACCAACGATAGCGACCATCGGACGAGCAGGCTCTTTCAGTGCTTTACCCAGCGCTTCCAGTTCGTCAGCCAGCAGAGGACCGGCACACGCTACGTCTGCGAATTTACCGATACCATGGGTAGACGCCTGAGCACGGTGAGCCGTACCGAATGCATCCATCACGAATACGTCGCACAGTGCAGCGTATTTTTTGGACAGGGTTTCGTCGTCTTTCTTCTCGCCTTTGTTGAAGCGAACGTTTTCCAGCACAACCAGCTCACCGGCTGCAACGTCAACGCCGTCCAGGTAATCTTTCACCAGGCGAACCGGGTTGGACAGTTTGTCTTTCAGGTAATTAACCACTGGCAGCAGAGAGAACTCTTCGTTGTACTCGCCTTCAGTTGGACGACCCAGGTGGGAGGTGACCATCACTTTCGCGCCCTGCTTCAGAGCCAGCTCGATGGTTGGCAGAGATGCACGGATACGCGCGTCGCTGGTCACTTTGCCATCTTTAACCGGTACGTTCAGATCGGCACGGATGAAAACGCGTTTACCAGCCAGATCCAGATCGGTCATCTTAATTACAGACATGGTGAATCCTCTCGTTGATTCTTAAAGTTTTGCAGACGCACGATGCGCCTTACCTGAAACCTTGAGCAGCCATTGCTAACGTGGTGTCGAGCATTCGGTTAGCAAAGCCCCATTCGTTATCACACCAGACCAGCGTCTTGATAAGGTGTGCGCCACTGACCCTCGTTTGCGTGCCATCGACGATGGCGCTGTGCGGGTCGTGGTTAAAATCTACTGAGACCAACGGTAATTCCGTATAGTCAACTATACCATGAAATGCCCCCTGTGCCGCTTTTTGCAGCAACAGGTTGACTTCACAAGCTTTTACCGGTTTTTTCACCGTCACGCTAAGGTCGATCGCGGTGACGTTGATCGTCGGGACGCGCACGGCAATCGCCTCAAAACGATCGTTGAACTGCGGAAAAATTCGGGTGATCCCTGCAGCCAGCTTTGTATCCACCGGAATGATTGACTGGCTCGCTGCACGCGTGCGCCGTAAATCCGGGTGGTAAGCGTCAATGACCTGTTGATCGTGCATGGCGGAGTGAATCGTGGTCACGGTGCCGGACTCAATGCCATACGCATCGTCTAACAGTTTGATGACCGGAATAATGCAGTTAGTGGTACAGGAGGCGTTGGAGACAATGCGGTGTTCGGCTTGCAGCTCATGCTGGTTGACGCCAAACACGACGGTCGCGTCGAGGTCGTTACTGCCGGGATGAGAAAACAGGACTTTTTTCGCACCTGCCGCGAGATGCGCTTCGCCATGTTCGCGATTGCCATACACACCGGTACAGTCAAGCACCACATCCACACCCAGTTCACGCCAGGGTAGCCCGGAGATGCTGTTCTCATGCAGCACACGAATAGCGTCATCAACCACAAAAAGCTGATCTCTTTCCTGGCGCACATCCCAGGCAAAGCGTCCGTGGCTGGTGTCATACTTCAACAAATGCGCCATGCCCGCAGCATCCGCCAGTTCATTGATTGCCACCACGGTCATTTCCGCCCGACGTCCGGATTCATACAAAGCACGAATCACATTACGCCCGATGCGACCGAAGCCGTTAATCGCTACGCGTACGGTCATAGATCTCCTGCAAAGCAATCCCTGAGTTTGAGGTGGCTGAAAGAGTAATCCAGCTACGCCCGAAGGGGAATCCTTGCTGTCACAAACTGCGATTGATTGGTCATTTGTCGAACATTTAATCGACTGAAACGCTTCAGCAAGAATAAGCGAATCGGGGAATAAAAGGAATGTCTGTCCAGATGAATAAGCGAGCTATATGACTTGCGTCACATTTTAGGTGGAATAATGCTTACAAAAAAGCCGGGTGGCGCGCTAGCGCTTACCCGGCCTACTTTCGAGCCATTTGTAGGCCCGGTAAGCATAAGCGCCACCGGGCAAAATGGTGATTACAGCAGTTCTTTCGCCTTAGCGACAACGTTCTCAACGGTGAAGCCGAACTCTTCGAACAGCAGTTCTGCCGGAGCAGATTCACCGAAGGTGGTCATACCGACGATAGCGCCGTTCAGACCCACGTATTTGAACCAGTAGTCAGCGATACCCGCTTCCACTGCCACACGCGCGGAAACCGCTTTAGGCAGTACGGATTCACGGTAAGCCGCATCCTGCTTGTCGAACGCGTCGGTAGACGGCATGGAAACCACGCGCGCCTTCACGCCTTCGGCAGTCAGTTTTTCCCATGCAGCAACGGCCAGTTCAACTTCAGAACCGGTAGCGATGAAGATCAGCTCTGGCTGGCCCGCGCAATCTTTCAGCACATAACCGCCGCGCGCGATGTTCGCCAGCTGCTCTGGGGTACGTTCCTGCTGCGCCAGGTTCTGACGGGAGAGGATCAGCGCGGTAGGACCGTCCTGACGCTCAACGCCGTATTTCCACGCCACCGCGGATTCCACCTGGTCACATGGACGCCATGTGCTCATGTTCGGGGTCACGCGCAGGGAAGCCACCTGCTCTACCGGCTGGTGAGTTGGACCGTCTTCGCCCAGACCGATGGAGTCGTGGGTATAGACCATCACCTGACGCTGTTTCATTAGCGCCGCCATACGCACGGCGTTACGCGCATATTCAACGAACATCAGGAAGGTAGAGGTGTACGGCAGGAAACCACCGTGCAGGGAGATACCGTTGGCAATCGCAGTCATACCGAATTCACGTACACCGTAATGGATGTAGTTACCGGCAGTGTCTTCGTTGATTGGCTTAGAACCGGACCACAGGGTCAGGTTAGATGGCGCCAGGTCAGCGGAGCCGCCGAGGAATTCAGGCAGCAGAGGACCGAACGCTTCAATGGCATTCTGAGACGCTTTACGGCTCGCGATTTTAGACGGGTTCGCCTGCAGCTTAGCGATGAATTCGTTCGCTTTCGCGTCGAAGTCAGACGGCATGTCACCTTTCATACGACGGGTGAATTCAGCCGCTTCCTGTGGGAAGGCTTTCGCGTAAGCAGCGAACTTCTCGTTCCATGCCGCTTCTTTTGCCTGGCCTACTTCTTTTGCATCCCACTGAGCATAGATCTCAGATGGGATTTCGAATGCAGGGTATTTCCAGCCCAGCGCTTCGCGGGTCAGTGCGATTTCCGCGTCGCCCAGCGGCGCGCCGTGGGAGTCGTGCGTACCCGCTTTGTTCGGAGAACCGAAGCCGATGATGGTTTTGCACATCAACAGGGACGGTTTGTCCGTCACTGCGCGCGCTTCTTCTACTGCACGTTTAATCGAGTCAGCATCGTGGCCATCAACGCCACGCACAACGTGCCAGCCGTAGGCTTCGAAACGTGCAGCGGTGTCGTCAGTGAACCAGCCCTCAACGTGACCGTCGATGGAGATACCGTTGTCGTCATAGAACGCAACCAGTTTACCCAGCTTCAGGGTACCTGCCAGGGAGCACACTTCGTGAGAAATGCCTTCCATCATGCAGCCATCGCCCATGAACGCGTAGGTGAAGTGGTCAACGATGTCGTGGCCAGGACGGTTGAACTGCGCCGCCAGGGTCTTCTCAGCAATCGCCATACCCACAGCGTTTGCAATACCCTGACCCAGCGGGCCGGTGGTGGTTTCTACGCCAGCGGTGTAGCCCACTTCCGGGTGACCTGGAGTTTTGGAGTGCAGCTGACGGAAGTTTTTCAGCTCTTCGATAGGCAGATCGTAGCCGGTGAGGTGCAGCAGGCTATAGATCAGCATAGAGCCGTGGCCGTTGGACAGCACGAAGCGGTCGCGGTCAGCCCATGACGGGTTCTGCGGGTTGTGGTTCAGGAAATCGCGCCACAGAACTTCGGCGATATCAGCCATACCCATAGGGGCCCCTGGGTGGCCGGATTTGGCTTTCTGTACTGCGTCCATGCTCAGCGCACGAATAGCATTAGCAAGCTCTTTACGTGAGGACATTTTAACTCCAGATCGGACTGTTAAAGGCCATGCCCTTGACGACAGCGCGTTTTGGGCTACGCCGGAAAAAAGTGCCAACAATGTAACCCAAGCCGCAAGTCATGTACATGGAGCATTCTTTTGCTTGTTAAGAAATCTCTGGATCATGCTCGCATGTTGCGCAATCTGCTCGCCCGGCCCTGTAGATATTCCTTATACTTAGCCCGACACCGGCTTCGCTGACGGTGCACTTTTCGGATTTTATTCAGATTAACGAGTACGGAAGCAACCTCATGAAAATGCGTGCAATAGTGCTGGCCCTGGGTACAACGCTCCTGCTGAGCGGCTGTCAGAATATGGACTCTAACGGTCTGATGACGTCAGGCGCAGAGGCCTTTCAGGCCTATTCCCTGAGCGATGCGCAGGTAAAAGCGCTGAGCGACCAGGCCTGTAAAGATATGGACGGAAAAGCCACCCTTGCACCGTCTGACAGTACCTACACGCAGCGTCTGAATAAGATTGCTTCCGCGCTGGGCGATAACATCAACGGCCAGCCGGTGAACTACAAGGTGTACATGGCGAAAGACGTCAACGCCTTCGCGATGGCAAACGGCTGTATCCGCGTCTACAGCGGGCTGATGGACATGATGACCGACAACGAAGTGGAAGCGGTTATCGGCCATGAAATGGGCCACGTTGCCCTGGGCCACGTGAAGAAAGGGATGCAGGTAGCCCTGGGCACCAATGCCATCCGCGCAGCGGCAGCCTCAGCGGGCGGTATCGTTGGCAGCCTGTCGCAGTCACAGCTGGGCGACGTAGGTGAAAAGCTGGTGAACTCTCAGTTCTCCCAGCGTCAGGAGTCCGAAGCGGATGACTACTCCTACGATCTGTTGCGCAAACGCGGCATTAATCCATCCGGTTTAGCCACCAGCTTCGAAAAACTGGCCAAGCTGGAAGCGGGACGTCAAAGCTCCATGTTTGACGATCACCCTGCCTCTGAAGAACGCGCACAGCATATTCGCGACCGTATGGCCGCAGACGGAATTAAATAATTTCAGAAGGAGGCAGTTTTGCCTCCTTTTTATTTCGCATGAATTGTTAACTTAACAGCACGTATCGATAACACCCCTGAAAGCCCCGCAAAATCTGCCCTGTCACATCGAAACACCTGGTCACATAATTATTGCAAAGGTCACTTTTTCCGGTAATTATCCCCCCTGCAGTTATTCAATTAATATATCCAGACAGAGACGTTCCCTCCGTGAAAAAAGAATTATCATTAATTGCTTTAAGTTTATTTGCCGCATTACCTGCCGCTGCAAGTCAGCAATCCGACAGCCAGGGTTTTATTGACGACAGCCATCTGGACCTTTTTTTACGCAATGCGTATATCAGCCGTGATTATCATCAGGGCCAGCAGGACAAAGCCGAATGGGGTCAGGGGATCATCGCCACGTTTGCATCCGGCTATACCGAAGGACCGGTTGGCTTTGGTGTGGACGGTATTGCTCAATACGGCGTGCGCCTGGACGGCGGCCGCGGCAAGAGCGGCGCGGGCGGCATCGACTTCTTTAAGCAGGAAGACGACGGCCGGGCAAAATCCGATCTGGCAAAGTTTGGCGCAACCGCCAAAATGCGCATCTCGAATACCGTACTGAGCTACGGGAATCAGCGACCAGAATTGCCTATCGTGAATGCCGACAGCTCCCGCCTGCTGTTTGAAAGCTATACCGGCACCATGCTGACCTCAAAAGAGATCGATGGTCTGGAAATCAATGCCGGTTATTTCACGGACGAGCAGCGTAAAAGTGACGACCGCCACGACAGCGGGCTGAAGAGCCTCTCCTTCGGCGGCGCGAGCTACCAGTTCAACGACCAGTTCAGCGGCGCGCTTTACGCCTCTCACAATGAAGAGGTGATGAACAAGCAATATCTGGGCCTGAACTTCAAACAGCCGTTCAGCACCGGGCAGCAGCTGGTGCTCGACTTCAACGGTTATAACTCCCGTCTGGACCAGAGTTATGCGGACAGCCTCGACACGGGCCGCAGCAACGCTATCTGGAGCCTGGCGGCGAGCTACATCTGGGATATTCACACGTTCAAAGTGGCGTACCAGCAGAGCAGCGGCAGCACCGGCTACAACTACGGCGGCTACCGCGACCAGGGCGGCGTGGGTGATGGCGGTAACACCATCTGGCTGGCAAACTCCTACTGGTCTGATTTTAACGGCGAAGATGAACGTTCCTGGCAGGCATCCTACGGTCTGGACTTTGGTGGCCTTGGCCTGCCGGGTCTGAGCTGGACCACCGCCTACGTGCGCGGGGACAACATCAAAACCGCAGAAACCAGCAACGGCAAAGAGCACGAGTGGTTTAATCAGATCCAGTACCAGGTGCAGGATGGTCCGGCGAAGGATCTGAAACTGAAACTGCGCTATTCCGTACTGCGCGTCTCCAGCAACGCCAGCGATTATAACGTGGGCGGGGACGAGATCCGCGCTTACGTGGAATACCCGTTTAACGTGTTTTAAAGGCAATAAAAAACCTCTCCAGGGAGAGGTTTTTTTTACGCCAGAAGAGGCTTATTCGCCTTTTTTGGCTGCCTGGATGTAGAGCATTTCCAGAGCCAGGGTCGCTGCGGCCAGCGCAGTGATCTCGGACTGGTCATACGCAGGCGCCACTTCCACCACGTCCATCCCGACAATGTTGAGATCCTTCAGGCCGCGCACCAGCTTGATGGCACGGTCTGAGGTCAGGCCGCCGATCACCGGCGTACCGGTACCCGGTGCAAATGCCGGATCCAGGCAGTCGATGTCGAAGGTCAGATACACAGGCATATCACCCACGATCTGCTTCACCTGCGCGAGGATGTCATCAACACCGCGATCGTTAACCTGACCCGCATCCAGCACGGTGAAGCCGTTGTCTTTGTCGAATTCAGTGCGAATACCGATCTGCACGGAGTGGTTCGGGTCGATCAGACCTTCGTTCGGCGCGGTGAAGAACATGGTGCCGTGGTCAAACTCACAGCCGTTGGCGTAGGTGTCGGTGTGGGCATCGAAGTGCACCAGCGCCATTTTACCAAAGTGCTTCGCGTGGGCGCGCAGCAGCGGCAGGGTCACGAAGTGGTCGCCGCCGAAGGAGAGCATGCGCTTACCGGCAGCCAGCAACTTCTCGGCGTGGGCCTGCAGCTTTTCGCTCATCTCACGCGCGTCGCCAAAGGCGTACACCAGGTCACCGCAGTCCACCACGTTCAGACGCTCGCGCATGTCGAAGTTCCACGGGAAGCGGTTGTGCTCCCAGGCCAGGTTAGTGGAAACCTGACGGATCGCCGCCGGGCCATGACGCCCACCCGCACGGCCTGACGTTGCCATGTCGAACGGCACGCCGGTGATCACCCAGTCCGCGTCACTGTCGTACGGCTGGAAGTTCATCGGAAGGCGTAAAAAACCAAACGCGTTAGATACCAGAGAGTTATCGTACTGATGACCTAAAGTGCTCATGTCCTGTCCTCGTATCATAGATAGACGATCGTTGCTAAAGGTGAAAAAAAATCCCTTCCGCGTCGTTAAGCCCGACGAGGAAGGGATCGTTTCATATCGTAATGCTGTATGGCGCTAAGAATAGCGCCTGAATCCATTAAATTCAAGCGACTCATAAATACAACATATATAGACAACCCATCCTATTCACCAAATAAAGCCATAGCCATAAAAATATTATAATCTTTACAATCCATATATTTTCCAAGTGAATATTTAATTCATCCCACCATCTATTTCGCCCTTGTAATTCAAAGAAAAAAACACCTCATACCATATTCATACATACATAAACAGCATGAGACAGTCTCAATTCGGAATTTATTTAGTTTCATCCTGTGGTTTTCTCTTTTTTTACTCCCTACAATCCCGCCGCTTTATTAAAATTTATGTCTAAATGGAATTATCTATGAACAAATATTTAAAAATTGGTCTTTTTACCATTCTGGCGGGAGCGGGTTCTGCAGCAGCGGCCGAAGATGGCACAATTACCTTTGACGGAACGATCAGTGACGCCACCTGTATTATTACAGGCGGTGACGCACAGGGTGAATCCACCTCTCCTGATTTCACCGTGCATCTGCCAAGCGTCAGCACCACCGCGCTGGCCACTGCGGGTCAGCGCGCGGGAGACACGCCATTCTTCATTAAACTGAGCGGCTCAAATTGCACCAACAACAAAGTCGCCAGCGTCTTCTTCGAACTGGCACAGAGCACCAATATCAACACCGCGACCGGTAACCTGAAAAACACCGTTACCACGGGTGGTGCCGATAAAGTTGAAATCGGTCTGTTAGATTCCAGCAAAGCTGTTTTGGATCTGAATACCGCAAACAATAACCCGAAAACAGCGGTCATTTCGGGTAATACCGCTCGCTTCGACTACTGGGCGCAGTACGTTGCCACTGGCGGTGCGGCAACGGCCGGTAAAGTCACCACTGACGTCATTTATTCCATTAAGTATCAGTAAGACCTTTGAGCAGTGGGAGTGATCCCACTGCTTTCCCTGCCACATTTAGGAACGTTGAGCCTGATGGTCAGTAATATTCTCAAAGTAATGTTAATGGTGACATTGACGTGGTTCCCCTGCGCCAACGCCACTATACAAATTTTAACAACTCGTGTGGCATTCAATGCAAACGAGAGTGAACAAACCGTTCGCGTAAATAACCTCAGTAAAAACCCGGAGCTGGTGCAGGTCTGGCTTTCCAGCACCGACAAAACCGATGGGACGGAGAAGGAGAATCTTCCGTTCTTTATCAACCCTCCCGCTGCGCGCGTAAACGGTCAGAAAGGGAAAGTTTTCCGTATATTCCAGACAGAGGAAGCCGCAGGAAAATACCCGAAAGATCGTGAAACCCTGCTCTGGCTAAACGTGCTGGATATTCCACCTGAACTGCCGGAAGAGGCGGATCGGAATCAGATAAAAATGGCGTTCCGCACGATGATCAAATTTTTCTATCGCCCTGCGGGCCTGAAAGGCAATCCCATGCAGGCGGGCGACGATCTGAAGTGGGAACTGCGTAAAGTGGCAAAGGGCTACGACGTGGTGGGAACCAATAATTCGCCTTTCCACGTGAGCATGACGAGCGTGTGGCTAACGAATGCCGACAATAAAGACATTGAGATCCCCGGTGACATGATTGTCCCTTATGGAACGCTGGTTTATCACTTTCCGCAGGTGAGCGCAGTGAGTGGACGCGGCATATTTAAATACAATTATATCACTGATTTAGGCGCATATATTAAGCGCACCTATAACTTTTAACTTTTTATACGTTCTACCTTTCGGAAGGTCAAATGTCCGCACGCCATAATAAATACAGGCTTCTCAAAAAAGCGAAAAGTACCCTTGGCCAGATAATGATTCTGGCATTGTGCATTTCAGGCCAGGTTAACGCAGAAACAGAAAAAAAAGCGGTAAACTTTTCTCGCGGCTTTATGAATTTCTATGACAGTGGATTAGACCTTAGCCAGTTCGACGGGGTAGATAAAATCCAGCCAGGTGATTACAAACTGGAAGTATTTAGCAACTTGCGCAAATTAGGAACCTGGCCCATTTCATTTATTCCGGCAAACAATACGCAGGGCGTAAATGCCTGCATGACGCCGGAAATGATTATCCGCTTTGATGTCGATACCAGCAAACTGCCGGAAAACTGGAAGACGGGCCGCTGCCTGATCCTTGAAACGCTTATCCCCGGCGCCACCGTCACCTACAACCAGGATGATGAGCGCCTGGATGTCACCGTTCCGCAGGCGATGCTGCTCAATACACCAGAGGGTTATATCAGCCCTGAACTATGGGATGACGGTGAACCTACCCTCATGGCCTCCTACGCGCTGAGTGGTTCAAGCACGCGCAACCGTGAGTTAGGTGAAACCAGCAACTATCTCTTTGGTAACCTGCAAACCGCTATGACGCTCGGTGCGTGGCGTTTTGTAACCTATGACACCCTGAACCTCGGCAATGATATTGAGGATGAAGGGGTCGATCATCTGCAGGCATTTGCCAGCCGGGGAATTGCGGCCTGGCAATCTGAAGTGGTGCTGGGCGATCTCAACACCAGCGGGGAGATGTTTGATACAACGGCCATTCGCGGCGTCAGACTCGCCACCGACGATCGCATGCTGCCGGACTCCGTGCGCAGCTATGCGCCTGTCGTTCGTGGTTTTGCCAACAGCAACGCGACGGTCACCATCAAGCAGTCCGGCAGTACCCTCTATGAAAAAGTGGTTCCCCCAGGCGAGTTTGCCATCAGCGATCTCTATGCAACGGGCTACAACGGCGATCTGGAAGTCACCGTCAAAGAGACCGATGGCACCATCAATACCTTTACCGTCCCCTACTCCAGCGTTCCGCAGCTGCTGCGCGAAGGCTATTTTCGCTATTCGGTCTCCTCGGGTGAAATCCGCAACACATTTCTTGCCGATGATCCGTGGATGACGGAAGGCACGCTTCAGTACGGTTTGCTTAATAATCTGACCGGTTACGTAGGCGCTCAAACCGCGTTTGATGGCGATTACAACGCCCTGCTGGGTGGTGTGGCTATCAATACCCCGCTGGGGGCATTAGGCCTGGACGTTACCCGCTCTTATACGAACTTTAACTCCAGCACCGGGAGCGATGACTGCGGCTCACTGTGTGACATGTCCCTGCGTATCAGCCTTGCTAAAAATCTTTCCGAAACCGGGACAAATTTCAGCCTGGTGGGTTACCGCTACTCCAGTAAAAATTACTACTCGCTGTCGGATGCCGTCAGCGTGAAGCAGGCGCTGGAGCATGGTAACGACCGATATTTACCCGAACGCTATCGTGAACGCCTGGAAGCAAACATCAACCAGATGCTGCCTGCGGGTTGGGGAAGTTTCTACGTCAGTGGTTTCATCGGCAACATCTGGAACGATGAACTGGGCCGCACGGAAAAATCCAACTACGCGCTGGGATACAACAACCGGTTTGGCTCGTCGACCTGGGGCATTTCGCTTGGCCGAACCAACAATGAAGACGGTGGTCACGACGATACGATCTACCTGAGCGTATCTATGCCGCTCGGCCATCGTTATGAAAAACAGGCTCGCCTGGGAGCAAACTTTAGCTACAACAGTGATGAGGCCACCATCCGCACCTCGCTCAGCGGCTCGACCGGCGAGCGATCGCAGTATGGCTTTAGCGGCTACTTCAGCGAGTCCAGCAGGCCAGAAACCAACTTCGGTACCAACCTGTCTTATGTGGGCGATATCGCTTCCGGCGGCGTCGCGTTCAGCCAGTCCCTCCATAGCTTCATGGGCGGTCTGAACATGAACGGTGGCGTGGTTGTACACCGTGGCGGTATCAATTTGACCCCAACGTTAGGCGACACCATTGGCGTGATAGAGGCCAAAGGCGCTGAAGGGGCAAGAGTTTACCCTGATTCAAATGCGGTCATTAAAGATAACGGCTACGGGATTGTCGGCTATCTGACGCCTTACAGATACAACGATGTCTTCATTGATCCAAAAGGTACATCAATGAGTGTCGATGTAGAGGATACGCGTAAGAGCATTGTGCCAACCGCCGGTGCCGCCGTGCATATCAAAATGGAAACACAGCAGAAGCAACAGACCTTTGTGCGCTTCACACATGCCTCCGGGCAAAAGATCCCCTTCGGCGCATCCATTACCGATGGTAGCAATACCACGCTCGGTATGGTCGGACAGGGTGGCCTGGCAATGCTGACCTTACCTGAACCTGGCAAGCCGATCGTTATTAAATGGAATAGTAATAAGGTGATGAACGCGTGCTCAGCAGAAGTCAATCACCTTTCTGATAACAGAAACACCCGCAACATGAATAAAGCGGCCTCCTTTAATGCGATAGATATTCTCTGCAAAGGCCTTTAACAGAAAATGAATAAATACATTACTACTCTGCTTTATCTCGTTTTATTATCCGTTTTATGGATGTTTACCCTTGAAGCAAAAGCCTCTGCGTGCAGACTCGAAGGCGTGGAAAAGGTTTTAAATATTACAGACGACATTACGTTAAACCCTGCGGATAAAGGCTCCACTGGAACGGTCTTATGGTCGAAAACGTATACTGCACCTAACATCAAATATATCTGTGATGAATCAACGCAAACGCAGTGGCACACCGCTTACAGCCGAAATTATCTCTCTTCCTCGGTAGATAAAGTCTATACAACCGAAATTCCGGGTATCGGTATTCGGATGAAATGGCCAGCCAACGCAGGGAACACCTGGGTGCCGGGTAACTCCGGCTCTCCGGTGACCTGCAGCCCGAGCTGTTCTATCGACAACAGCACCGTATTGGTAGAGTTCGTGCAGACAGGTAATATTAATCAGGGAGAATCCGAGATCCCTGCCGGCGAAATGGTTAACGTAAAAGTCAAACCTTTGCTCACGCCAGAGGATGCGCTTCGTATTCTTACTATCAATTTCTCAGCGCCAATTAAAGTAAATACGCGTTCATGTTCCATTTATCCCTCGTCGACCAACGTCGATTTGGGGACCTACAGTATTGCCTCATTCCAGAATACGCTAAATTATCAAGGTGATAAAAAGGACTTTTCTATTACCATCACATGCCCGGAACAGGCACAAGTTGGCTTAACTTTCTCTTCCCTGATCAATACCAAATTCGCATCAATGAACGGTCTTTTGGGCGTCGAGACCGGCGAAGGCTACGCGAAAAATTTCGCGATTATGGTTTACGAAAAATCCAGCCCGTATGTCTCATCGGCCCTTGTTCTTGGAAAAGAATACCCTTTCCAGGTTTCATCCCGCTTAACTAAAAACTATCAGGCCCAGATATTCGTTCCTGCCGAGGTTAATCGCGAAAACTCATTAAGTGCTGGCAGGGTGGTCGGCGCAATTCAATACACCATGGCTTTAAGATAATTATCAAGGAGAGATTCGTGCTTCAGCGTTTTTCAAAATATGCACTTTTATTAGTGCCGTTCATTCCTGTGGCTCACGCTACGGCGGCACTCCCTGGTCAGCAAAATAAACAGGAACTGGATCGTCTCGAAAGACAAACCAGCCAGGCATTAATAGAAGAAGCCAAGCGGACCGAGCAGTTAATCCAGCAACAAAAAAAAATGCGCGAAGCCGGAGATGAAACCCTGGCCAGCAGCGACTCGAACTGGAAATTTCAGGTCAATCATATTGTCATCCTTGATGATACGCAGTTTGACAACTCACCGCAGCGTCAGGCGATTATCGATCGCTATGAGGGCAAAATGCTCGGTCGAACAGAAATATTTGAACTGGCCAAAGAACTGACCGATTTTTATATTTCTCGTGGTTATGCCACGACGCTGATTGGTGTTGAGCCCGGTAATATCAAAACGGGCACACTCTCTCTGCGGGTGATGTGGGGAAAAATACACGATCTTAAGGTTAACGGGCAAGCGCCGTCCTTCCGTGAACGCACGCGCATGTTCACTGCCTATCCTTTTGCGAAAGACAAGATTCTGAACATGCAGGATGTCGATCAAATGGTCGAAAACCTGCTGCGCGTTTACCCTAACGACAATATTGAAATTCAACCGTCTGTTATAAACAGCTATTCCGATCTTAATCTGCTGCACGTGCCTGCATTCCCTCTTTCGGTCACCGCGGGTCTTAACAACTCTGGCTTTAAGGCTGACGGCTGGCAGCAGTATTATGGCAGCGTAACCGCTAAAAACATTGCCGGCATCAATGATATTTTCAACGTTTATTATTCATGGAATAACCTGAAGAATAACCAGGATAATCAGGATTCGTGGTCAACGAGTTACAGCATCCCACTGGGTTATTGGTCGTTTGACGCGCTTTATTACAAATCCAGCTACGACAAAACGCTTGCCGGCAATAACGCCAGCTACGCTTCTGACGGAGATTCTGACCGTGCTTCTCTGCGTGTCAGCCGCATGCTCGGCCGTAACGCCACGGGTAAAACCAGCTGGTGGGCAAAAGTTGAAAGACGTAATAGCAACAACAGCATTGAAAACCAGCGTATAGACGTCAGCTCTAAAACCTATACCTCGATTTCGTCGGGCGCTACCTGGGTCGGCGCTCTGATGAACGGCTGGTTCTATGGCGATGTGGGCGTGACGGCAGCGGTTCCCTGGTTTGGTTCCGCCTGGAAAAACGATGCCGACCTTAAAGGGTTTGACCTTGATTACGTCAAGTACAACGGCATTGCCAGCTGGACGCGTCCGCTTTTTCAGTCTGGCCGTTTAGGTGGCGTGTATGAACTCAACGCAGGGTTCCAGTACACCCCGAACGTACTGGTTAGCGATGCAAAATTAACGCTGGGCGATGAATTCACCGTACGCGGCTTCAAGGACGATAGCCTGCTGGTTGATAGCGGCGGCTGGATCGCCAATACCCTGCAGTTTCCATTCGATGTTGGCGTCGGCGGTATCTATCAGCTTATTCCCTATGTAGGTTATGACCTGGGCTTTGCCAAAGATAATTGCCCTAAAGGCGTCAACGTATGTGATAGCCAATTCATGATGGGTGGCTCTGTCGGGATTAAAGCTACCGGTAGCCATTTTTCAACGTATGTCCTCGCGGGCTGGCCTATAAAAAAACCAGATTCACTGGAAGAGAATACCGTCGATAACACGGTCGTTTATTACAAGATGGAAGTAACGTTCTAATTTAAGGAATTTTTATGAGCAATAATAAAACCTCAAAAACGAAGCTAACCGCAGGGAATTTGCATAAACACCTTTGCCCACTTTTTATTTCAATAGCGGGTATTCTCGCAGCTAATGCCGAAGCCGCAACGGTGCCGGATGCCAGCCAGAGTAAAGGGCCAACAATGGGTCAGGCGGCTAACGGCACGCCAGTCGTGAATATCACCGATCCGAATGCGAAAGGCGTCTCGCATAATAAATTCGACCAGTTTAACGTTGATAAAAATGGCCTTATTTTTAACAACAGCATGCAGGATGGTGTGTCTAAGATCGGGGGTTACACGGTTAAAAACGCCCAGCTTGAGCATGAAGCAAAAGCAATTATCAGTGAAGTGACGGGAGCCCAGGCGTCCTATATTAACGGGACGATGGAAGTCTTCGGCAGAAAAGCGGACGTGATCGTTGCTAACCAAAACGGTATTAGCGTTAACGGCGCCACCACCATTAATGCCAACAGCCTGACGTTGAGTACCGGTAAGGTGCAGATGAAAGAGGACGGCAACTATAAACTAGCTGTTGAAAAAGGCACCGTGTCTCTCACAGGGCAAGGCATTTCTACCGAAGGGCTAAGCTACTTCGACATTGTCAGCCGAAGTGCAAAACTGGAAGGTGAAATTGCCGGCCAGGCGGACGTTAAGGTAGTTGCCGGGCAGAACGATTACGATCTCTCCAGCCGCCAGCACACGACTCGCGCCACGGGTGACGGCCATACGCCGGATGTCGCGATTGACGGTCGGGCGATGGGGTCAATGTACGGTGGTAAAATTCAACTTATCAGCACCGAATCCGGCGCAGGCGTCCGTCATGAGGGCAGTATTATTGCCACGGGTGACATTGAGATCAGTGCGAACGGCGACGTGACGCTGACAGGCTTACGCAGCGATAAAAATGTCACTGTCAGCGGCAACAATATTGCCCTGAACAAAAACAGCAGCGGCACCGGAAGTACAGAAGCGCAAAATAATATTATCCTGCATGCGCTCTCTGGCATGACGGTGAATAACGACGTTATCTCCCGTAACGGCACAATCCGAATTGATGCCTCAACCCTGCTGCAAAATACGGCTGCTATCATTGCGCAAAACAGTGCCACAACAGCGGTACCCGCCATTCAGATTAATGTTGCCGGGCAGTACACCCTTTCCGGAAAACTAAAAGCGCTGGATGCTAACGGCGCTGTCATTTCCGGTGGCGTCGTGACGTTAAAAAATGGCGATTTTGTCGTCATCCAGAATGGCCAGCAGGTGCCCTTCAGCACCCTCGTCTCCGATGCGGAGATCGTCAGCAACAGTGGTAATGTCAACGTTACCGCGGGCAGCATGACTAACAATGAAGGCGTTATTCTCGCGAAGAAAGGGACGCTGCAGTTCAACCTGACCGGTGCGTTTGAAAACAAGGGTTCCGTCAGCGCCACAGGGGATATCTGGATTGCATCAGGTTCAATGAAGAACAATGGCATCCTGTATGCCAGCAACGCCCAGACGCTGTCTGTCGGCCATCTCGACAACGCAGGCCGCCTCTACGCGGATAAAAACCTGGTTATGACCGCCAGCACCCTGAACAACAGTGGTCATATTGGCGCTAATAGCGGTGAGATGCGCATTAAGGTCAACGGTGAGGTTTCAAACAGCGGCACCCTGAGCGGTAACGATGCGCTGATCTTCATTGATGCCGACGGTAACATCGTCAACGACGGCACCATTGCCAGCAACAAGCATGACGTGACGGTGGCATCCGGCGGCGACACGCTCAGCAATACCGGACGTATTGCAGGACGTAATGTCTCCACCCAGCCCCGTAAAGCCAGTGCAACCGTCAGTAACAGCGGCACCATCAGTGCCAGCGAGAAACTGGCCATCGCAACCGCGAATCTGAAAAACCAGGCCGGCACGCTGAGTGCGACCACTGACATGCAGCTTGATGTCAAAAAAGAGCTACAGAATAGTCAAAAAGGCAGCATTATTGCCGGGAAGAACCTCACCATAAAGGGTGACGGCGCGCTGGCAGTACACAATGACGATGGGCTGATCCAGGGCGATAATATCAATGCCAGCGGAATTTCCACCCTCTCTAACACCCATGACGCGCTGATCGCGGCAAGAGAAAACCTCTCCGTTACAGCGACATCGTTGCTTAACGACGCCTCAACCATTCAGGCCGGTAGCCTGACGCTCGATCGCGTCAGCACCGTCGATAACCTTAACGCCGCCACGCTGTATGCCAGCAAGACGCTGCAACTTACCCATCTCAACACGCTGAATAACACCGGCAGTTTTGTGATTTCTGACGGCACGCTGTCACTGTCCGATGTGAACACCCTCAATAACACTGAAGGTGCAACGCTATTCGGTGCTGGAAATACCACGCT
Organism: Enterobacter cloacae complex sp. 2021EL-01169; assembly: GCF_020733125.1. Taxonomy (NCBI): domain Bacteria; kingdom Pseudomonadati; phylum Pseudomonadota; class Gammaproteobacteria; order Enterobacterales; family Enterobacteriaceae; genus Enterobacter; species Enterobacter cloacae complex sp. 2021EL-01169. The sequence goes on along the minus strand of NZ_JAJFTC010000005.1, from coordinate 55,805 downwards.
GAGAAACGTAGGTACCCTTAATAACAGCGGCGCATCGATGATTAAATCGGATAATGCGCTCTCGATCGCGACGACCACGACGCTTAATAACAGCAGCGATGCAGTGATTGCCTCTGAGGGCAATCTGAATATCAGCGGCGTGAAGACGTTAAACAACCGCTCGGTGATTATCGGCAATGGCAATATCGCGATCGATGCCGTTGAGGAGCTGAAAAACGACGGTGTGGTTCAGGCAGGTCTGGATCTGATTATTCGCAACGTCAAAAACCTGGCCAACACAGGTGAAGGGCATGTTTTAGCTGCACTGCGTAACCTGACGATTGAAGACGTTGAGTCGCTCATCAACAGCGACGGCGCGGTCATCTCCGCCAATATGCAGACGGTGCTGAACGCCATCGGCGTTCTGACCAACCGCACGGCCGGTGTCATTCAGGCTGTAAACGGCCCGCTGGAGATTGTCGCCAACACGTTGAGCAACATTGGCAGCCTCACCGCAGAGGACGGGCAGCAGTCGGTGTCCACTCTCGTGGCGGGCGGCGACATTACGATCAATGCGCAAAACATGCTTAACACCGAACAGGCGGTGATTGTGTCGACGCAGAGCGATCTGTCAGTTAATGTCGCTAATAATCTGATCAACGCCAATGCAGCGGTACTATCGGGTGCCAACAATACGAACCTTAACGTAGCGGGCGGGACGATTAGCAACGAAAAAAATGCCCTGATCGCCGGGAATAACATCACGATTAATGCCTCGCAGCTGAATAATCATGATTCCGGCACGACCTCTGCCAGAAACGACCTCAACATCCATACCGGTTCATTCAATAACATCAATGGCATCCTCGAAGCGGGTCATGATTTATTGCTCAAGGTAAAAGACTCCATCGCGCTGAATGACAATAACCGCAGTATTCGTGCAGGTCATGATATGACGCTCAGCACGGAAGGTACGCTGTACAACAACACCATGATGGAAGCCATCGGCAACCTGACGCTCCAGGCAGACGGTAAGGTGATCAACAGCAAGTCTGTGGTCACGGGGGGTGATTTACACATCAACGCTAATGAGGTAATGAACAACAGCAACAGCCTGCTCTGGTCGTTAGGGAAGATGGATATTAATGCCCACGACGGTGCCTTTGTTAATGACTATAACGGTAACGTGCTGAGCATGGGTGACATGTCGCTCATCGCGAAAACGATTATCAACTCCGCCGGGATCATTCGCTCCGAACAGAACATCAATATTGATGCGGCCTCTCTGGAAAACCAGAGCACCTATACGGGTGGCACCATTTCGCAAACCCAAACGCAGGATGCCGTGGGTCAATGGGCCGGTATTGATAATGTGATGACGCAGGTCAGGATTACCACGGTTCTGCACATCCCGGTTCTGGCGTCAGATATCGCTATGAGTAAGCTCGGCGAAATCAGCGCCGGGAAAGATATTAATATTAACCAGCGCGGCATTTTCGACGAAAAAGAGGTTAAAAATAACGGCGGCCTGATCCAGGCGGGACGTGATATCACCATCACGGATAATCTGCTGAACTCGCCAACCTATACCTCCGAATCCATGTATGACTATCTGAATCTCATCCTTGAGCAACCGATAGTACTGACCGACTACTGGAAGGTGGCAGCAGAGCACTACACGACGCTGACCTTCAACTCGCTCTATCAATACCTTGATTTCATCTTTGGTGACGGCGCACCTGCAACCAAAAGCGGTACCCAGGATCCAAACAGAGAGCGTAGCTATAAATCGCTTCTCGACGCCGCGAATGACTCAACCCAGCTCAACTACGTCATGAGCAAAGTGTTTGGTGAAACGTGGAATTCGCAAGATTACGCGACCCTGAACACGGCATGGCATAACCTGGTAAGCAATGACACCAGCATTACCCCTCTGAAGACGAATATGATCTACTTCGTGCCTTCAGAAAAAGGTGAAATCACGGCGGGTCGTAACTTTACGCACAATGGCGGCACGCTGGATAACGGCCTGGCTAACGCTGGCACAATCAAAGAAAACGCCAAAATTGAGAATATCGACGTGGGTGACTACACCATCGACACCGCCGTCGCGGGCTATGATGTTGCCATCAATACCAAAAAGCTGAATGAACTGGCCATGGGGATCAGCCCACTGCCGACCATCAAGGATTTGGTCTCTCTGCCGGGCATGTTTGAAGTCACTGACGAATTCAAAAAAGCCTCTGAGGCGGCGAAAAACGGTACCGAATACAGCGGCCCGGCCAACCACATCATTCCGATTTTCGAAACGCGCCCGGAAATGATCGATCAGAGCAAGTACAGCGGCTCTGACTACTATTTCGACAAGGTGGATTACACTACCACCGAAACCGTTAACGTCATTGGCGATAACTACTTTATCTCCGAACTGATTCGTCGAGAGATCAGCCGCTCCGTAGGCAGCATGTTTGCGATACGAGACGGTCTTGAAGGCGATGCGCTGGTACAAAACCTGATGGATAACGCCGGTATTGCGGCGAAAAACAGCGATCTAAATCTGGTGGTGGGGCAGCCTCTGAGCGAAGAGCAGCGCAATGGGCTAACCCAGGATATCGTCTGGTTCGTGAGCCAGAACATCAAAGGGACGGAAGTGCTGGTGCCGGTGGTCTACCTTTGCCCTGAAACCCTTAGCCAGCTGGCTAACGGTGATATCAGTAAAGGCACAGCGTCCATTGCAGCCGGAAATAGCCTTTCAGTTGATGCCACCGCCATTAACAACGTGAACGGTACCCTCTCCTCTAAGGGTGACGTCACGCTGAAATCCAAAGAGGATATTAACAACATCAGCAATGCGACAGATGCTGGCATCTCGGCGGGCGGTAACGTCTCAATGACGTCGGAAAATGGCAGCATTGCCTCAAACGGCGCGGCAGTGAACGCCGGTGGCGACATTGACATGAAGGCTGAAAAGGGCGACATCACCCTGACCGCATCTGTCGGACACGGCGAAGACGGCAAGCAGAAGATTCATGCGCACGATGATGGCGTCACCGTAGGCGGCAGTATCAACATGCAGGCGAAAACCATCACTTCCAACGCGGCTGATATTACGGCAGGCCAGGACGTGAATATGAAGGCGAGCGAAGGTGACGTCACCTTCAACGACCTGCATCAGATTGATTCTAACCGTACCATCAATACCGAGATCAACGGTCTGTCCAGCTATACCACCACCGACACCAAAACGGTGACCGGCGAAGCTATCGGCGCAACCGTCAAGGCTGGCGGCAATGTGCAGATTGATGCCAGCAAGAATGTGGTCATCGAAGGCGGCAGCATTGACGCGAAAAGCGGCTCCATCAACGCGGCAGAAAACGTTGAGATAAAGACGTCTGAAAACGTGTCCGCTGAGGAACACACCACACAGTCTCGCCAGTTTGTTGCTGAGGCCGGCATCAGCGGCGCCGGTAAATCCGCCTCGGCTTCCTACGGCAAAAACGAGGGCACCACAAAAAATACCACCTCTGGCGACTACACCAGCGCAGGCGGTAATTCTGAAACCTCCGCGATTGGTGCCAAACCGGGCCGCGCACCGATCACCGATACTGCCGGTTTCAGGGTGGGTATGGAAGACACAACCGATACCGTGTCGACCCAGAGCAAGCAGAACACCAACGCGTCCATTAATTTTACCGATTCCGGTTCCGTAAATGCAGGAAAAACGGCGGATATTGGCGGCGCTGACCTCTCCGCCGGAGATAAGCTCAGCATTAACGCGAAGGATGTCGCAAGCACCAAATACGAGGATGAAACCAAAACCACCGTCACACATAAAGACCGCTTTATCGGTGTTTCAGGTGAGGCCCACAGTGCGGTAGTTGATGCGATCGACAAAACCGGGAATCTCATTGATAAATCGCAGCAAGGCCAGTCGATTAACAGCGGAACCACGACGGCGGAAGTGCTGGGCGATGTGTCCAACATCATGCTAAACGATCTTGCTGGCGGCTCCGTCACTTTCGGCGGGAACACGACAAAAACGAAAGAAACGCGCACCGCAACGGCGGAGAATACCACCAATATTAATGCTAAAAACGTCAGCATTAATTCGACCAACGATACCACGCTCAACGGCGTGAACGTGAACTCGCAGAATACGGAGATCAATGCGGGTGGTAATGTGGACATTAACGCAGCGAAATCAACGACCTCTTACACCAATGAAACCGAAAAACACAAAGGCGGCCTTACCGCAGGCGTGGGAGTGGATATAACCGGCGCAAGCGGCGGTATTTCAGTCGATTACAACGGCAGTACGGAACACGGGTCGGGTAACTCTACGTCGTATAAGAACAGTACTATCAACGGCAACACGGTGACAGTGAACGCTGGCGGTGATATGAACATGAAGGGCGCTAACATCGATGCAGAAAAAGCGGATGTTAACGTTGCAGGCGATATGAATATCACCTCCGTGCAGAATACCGAGCACACCGAAAGCAGCCGCGGTAACTGGGGCGCTTCTGTGGGCATCTCCGTCTCGGCAGCGGGCATCATCCCGAACGCGTCCGTCAACGGGGGCGGCGGCTCTGAAAGTTACGATTCGTCTAAAACAGCGAAGCAATCCGGTATCAGTACCAGCGGCGAGCTGAATGTGAAAACCGGAGGCGACCTCAATATGACCGGGGCTAATCTGGTATCTCAGGATGGCACCGGATCGGTGAACGTTGCGGGTGATATCAATGCGAAAACGCTGGAAGACCACGTTGAGCAGGATGGTCTGTACGGCGGTGGCGGCATTGGCCTGAGCAATGGCGTAGTGCCTTCCGGTAACATCTACGTCGACACCGTGGATGAAATTCACTACAACGAAACGCAGAAATCCACTATCGCCGTGGGTGACACCACCAGTGCGGCAGTGAATGGCGATCTCAATACCCATAAAGATGAAATGTCGGTTGTCACGCGTGATGAGAAAGAAGCAGGAAATAACATTTCCTACACGCTTGCCGATCCGGGGATTCGTAAGAAGAAGAAAAGCGGCGCTGACGCAGACAGCGATACTTCAGCGAAGCCGGATGACGGCCATACGGACGATGGCGGCTGCCCTCAGAAGTGTACGCCGACTAAGCCAGGCTCAACGCAGCAGCAGACGACAACCACGACGCGTACAACGTCTGATTCTCAGCATATGACGATTGAGAAAACGACGGCGACAACGACCTCCACGTCCGCCTCTTCGGTGGTCCATAAGGAGGCCGTCGCGTCTGAAACCGCACGCAGTGAAGCCGTGCCAAACGTTGCGCCGTCAACGTCCCAGCCGCTGACGCCAAAAGCGAAACCAGAGGCCGCAACGGTTACACCAAAAGCGAAACCAGAAGCCACAACGGTTACGCCAGTGAAGAAATGGGCCGTACCGGAAACTAACTATCCGGTGCTCTCTCCGGGCTCTGCAACGGGTAAAACCGGTAAAGACATGCCGAAAACACCGGACCACAGGAAGTGGAATGGCGACATGACCAACGGCGTTGCGCCATCCAGCAACACCAAAGGCGATGACGTCAAGCTCTCGCCGGGTTCGTCCACCGGTCAGACCGGGATGGATATGCCGAAAACGCCGGAACACAAGCAGTGGAATGGCGACATGACCAACGGCGTTGCGCCATCCAGCAACACCAAAGGGAATGACGTTAAGCTTTCTCCGGGGTCGTCCACCGGTCAGACCGGGATGGACATGCCGAAAACGCCGGAACACAAGAAGTGGAATGGCGACATGAGCAAAGGTGCGATGAACGCGCGTCCACAGTGGAAGGCGTTGCAAATCGATCGACCGATTGATATCTATGCTCCGGTAACCATTACCTTCACCGACGAGCAGTACAGCTAAAACAAAAGGGTCTGACTTTCGTCAGACCCTTTTTTAACGCCCCTTTCGAACGTTATTCGTCTTCCAGATACGTATATCCGTACAGACCCGCTTCAAACTCTTCCAGGAACTGCTGCTGCAGCGCATCGTCCAGCCCGGTGTTTTTCACCTGGTCGCGGAACTGCGTGAGCAGGGTTTTCGGATCCAGCTGAACGTATTCCAGCATGTCCGCCACGGTATCCCCTTCGTCAGACAGCTCAACTTCCACGCTGCCGTCAGGGAAGACAAACACGTCAACCGCCTCGGTATCGCCGAACAGGTTGTGCATGTTGCCGAGGATCTCCTGATACGCGCCGACCATAAAGAAGCCCAGCATTGGCGGGTTCTCCGGGTCGTATTCCGGCATTGGCATCGTCGTGGCGATACCGTCGCCGTCCACGTAGTGGTCGATGGCGCCGTCAGAGTCGCAGGTGATGTCCAGCAGTACCGCGCGACGTTCCGGGGCGTGATTCAATCCTTCCAGCGGCAGAACCGGGAACAGCTGATCGATACCCCAGGCATCCGGCATCGACTGGAACAGCGAGAAGTTGACGTAAATCTTATCCGCCATACGCTCCTGCAGCTCGTCGATTATCGGACGGTGGGCGCGGTTGCTCGGGTCGAGCTGCTTCTGCACTTCATGGCACATATTCAGATAGAGCTGCTCTGCCCACGCGCGCTCCTGCAGGCTGAAGGTGCCTGAAGAGTAGCCGACGTGAATGTCGTGCAGATCCATCTGGCTGTCGTGCAGCCATTCGCGCAGGGAACGACGCGTGCCGGGCTCGTGCATCTCCTGCCAGGTTTCCCACATGCTTTGCAGGGAACGCGGGGCATCGTCTGCCGGCGGCGTCGCTTCGGTGGTTTCGCTGCGCTCAACGCCGATAATGTTAGAGACCAGCACCGTATGGTGCGCGGTCACCGCGCGACCGGATTCGGTAATCACCGTCGGGTGCGGCAGGCCGTTCTCTTCACAGGCGTCGCCGATCGCCCAGATGATGTTGTTCGCGTATTCGTTCAGGCCGTAGTTCACGGAACAATCAGATTGTGAGCGGGTCCCTTCATAGTCCACGCCCAGGCCGCCGCCCACGTCGAAGCACTGAATATTCACGCCAAGCTTGTGCAGCTCAACGTAGAAACGCGCCGACTCTCGCACGCCGGTGGCGATATCACGAATGTTGGCCATCTGCGAGCCGAGGTGGAAGTGCAGCAGCTGAATGCTGTCCAGACGCCCACGCTCGCGCAGAATTTCTACCAGCTGCAGCACCTGGTTGGCCGCCAGGCCGAACTTGGATTTTTCACCGCCGGAGGACTGCCATTTTCCGGAACCCTGCGACGCCAGACGCGCACGCACGCCAAGGCGCGGCACCACGTTCAGACGCTCGGCCTCTTCCAGCACGATAGCGATTTCAGTCATCTTCTCGATAACCAGATAGACCTTGTGGCCCATCTTCTCGCCAATCAGCGCCAGACGAATGTATTCGCGGTCTTTATAGCCGTTACAGACGATCACTGAACGGGTCATCCCCGCATGCGCCAGCACGGCCATCAGTTCGGCTTTTGAACCTGCCTCCAGCCCCAGCGGCTCGCCGGAGTGGATCAGCGATTCAATCACGCGGCGGTGCTGGTTTACCTTGATCGGGTAAACCAGGAAGTAGTCGCCTTTATAGCCGTAGGATTCACGCGCGCGTTTGAACGCGGCGTTAATCGAACGCAGGCGATGTTGCAGGATCTGCGGGAAGCAGAACAGTGCAGGCAAACGCTGGCCCTGAGCCTCACGGGCTTTCACCAGTTTGGCGAGATCCACGCGCGCTTCAGGGACGTCGGGATCCGGGCAGACGCTGATGTGGCCCAGTTCGTTGACGTCGTAGTAGTTATTGCCCCACCAGGCAATATTGTAAGTGCGCAGCATCTTGCTGGCTTCCTCGGAGCTCATCGCAACCTCCTGCATAGAACGTAGTACACCCTGTTCGCCCGCTGACGAAGGCGAAAAAGAAGACATGTCGTCAGACATAGCGAACCTCAACTCTTTGTATTAAGTGTAAAACAGTTGACTACTATCGCAGCGTTATACGGCGATAACAACCCATAAACGGCTCCGTTTCCCAGCAGAGTATGCTGAAATCCAGACCGTGCGACCGGTTTCTTATTCATATCATTGTAAAACACGTATCCGAACTCTGTATGACAAGGTTCGGCGAAACCACGAGAAAACTCTTGTATTAACAAGAGCGCCCTTGTTCAGTTTTCACAAAGCGTGACCGGCCCTGGAATCCTGAGAAGCGCCGAGATGGGTATAACATCGGCAGGTTTGCAGACTAGAAATGCGGGTTGCGGGAATCAAATGCGCGCCAGAACGGCTGCGCTGAATTAGCGGAAAACGATGGTTCATTATCTCGTATCACCTCCACGGCCGCCTCTGCTGAAACGGACCCCAAGCCAAAGCTAAAAGTTCACTGCTTTACCCGGCTGGAAGTGGCGACACGATGAGTTCATCGAGCGCTTATTTTATATGAGCCGCGCGCCGCGTTTTATACCGAGAAGGGGGCTAAAAAGCAAAACAAAAATGCGCGTGTTGCCAGCACCGTCAGGAATTTTTGCCAGCAGCAATTTCAACTGAGTGAGAGATGAGTCAAAAAAAACTGGAAATCGGGTGAAGAAGTGACCTAAAATAGCCATCCAGATGTTAATCCATCTATACTGATTAACACTCATACTGCCAGTGTCAAAAACCTGCAGGCCTTGGTAGAATTATCTCCTTTGGCTATTCCACACAGCAGCTTGAGCTAACCAAATTCCTCTTAGGTGAAATAAAACATGGCAAAACACCTGTTTACGTCCGAGTCCGTATCAGAAGGACATCCTGATAAAATTGCTGACCAAATCTCCGATGCGGTGCTGGATGCGATCCTCGCGCAGGATCCAAAAGCACGCGTCGCGTGTGAAACCTATGTCAAAACCGGCATGGTTCTGGTTGGCGGTGAGATCACCACCAGCGCATGGGTTGATATCGAAGAGATCACCCGTAACACGGTGCGTGAGATCGGTTATGTGCATTCTGATATGGGCTTTGATGCCAACTCCTGCGCGGTACTGAGCGCAATTGGCAAACAGTCTCCAGACATCAACCAGGGCGTTGACCGTGCCGATCCGCTGGAACAGGGCGCGGGCGACCAGGGCCTGATGTTCGGCTATGCAACCAACGAAACCGACGTGCTGATGCCAGCGCCGGTCACCTACGCACACCGTCTGGTGCAGCGTCAGGCTGAAGTGCGTAAAAACGGCACCCTGCCGTGGCTGCGCCCGGATGCGAAGAGCCAGGTCACCTTCCAGTACGACGACGGTAAAATTGTCGGTATTGACGCGGTGGTTCTGTCTACCCAGCATGCCGAAGATATCGATCAGAAATCCCTGCAGGAAGCAGTGATGGAAGAGATCATCAAGCCGGTTCTGCCAACCGAATGGCTGAGCAGCGCCACCAAATTCTTCATCAACCCGACCGGACGCTTTGTTATCGGCGGCCCAATGGGTGACTGCGGCCTGACCGGTCGTAAAATCATCGTTGATACCTACGGCGGCATGGCGCGTCACGGTGGCGGTGCATTCTCCGGTAAAGATCCATCAAAAGTGGACCGTTCTGCAGCGTACGCGGCACGTTATGTGGCGAAAAACATCGTTGCTGCCGGCCTGGCTGACCGCTGTGAAATTCAGGTTTCCTACGCTATCGGCGTGGCTGAACCCACCTCCATCATGGTGGAAACCTTTGGTACCGAGAAAGTGCCTTCAGAACAGCTGACCCTGCTGGTGCGCGAGTTCTTCGACCTGCGTCCATACGGCCTGATTCAGATGCTGGATCTGCTGCACCCAATCTACAAAGAAACCGCTGCATACGGTCACTTTGGTCGTGAACATTTCCCATGGGAAAAAACCGACAAAGCCGCCCTGCTGCGTGAAGCTGCCGGTCTGAAGTAATCGACTGACATCGCTTTTAAAAGGCCAGCCCTCGGGCTGGCCTTTTGCATTTGTGCGATCATCCTTGCCCGGCGGCGCTTCGCTTGCACGGGCCTACGAGTTTTGGGCATTTGTAGGCCGGGTAAGGCGCAGCCGCCACCCGGCAGAAAGGTGTACTCTTTGGAACCGATTACACCGCACCGGTGCCCCTCCGCTTTCAGAATATTCTCTTTGCATGATCGCCATTCTTCTGCTGTTACATTCCCTTTCAGTTAAGTCTGAAATATCTCCTTTCGCGATGCGCCTCACTTCATTTACCTCTATATTTTCAAAGCTTTAATTTTATTTACGGTTGCACACGAGTGTAACCGATTACACCTATGTGATTAATCTCACATATTTTTACGGGTCGCTCACCTACCCTTACCATCAATAAAACTGATAACCCAACTGGAGGGCATAATGCCTGACAATAAAAAACAGGGGCGTACGTCCAACAAGGCGATGACATTCTTCGTCTGTTTCCTCGCCGCCCTGGCAGGATTACTTTTTGGCCTGGATATCGGCGTGATTGCCGGTGCATTACCTTTCATCACTGACGAGTTCCAGATTAGCGCTCACACCCAGGAATGGGTGGTCAGCTCCATGATGTTCGGTGCGGCCGTTGGGGCCGTCGGCAGCGGCTGGCTCTCCTTCAAACTCGGACGTAAAAAGAGCCTGATGATTGGCGCGATCCTGTTCGTGGCCGGCTCACTCTTCTCTGCCGCAGCGCCTAACGTTGAGGTCCTGCTGGTTTCCCGCGTGCTGCTCGGTTTGGCCGTGGGCGTGGCGTCCTATACCGCCCCGCTCTACCTGTCTGAAATCGCGCCGGAGAAAATCCGCGGCAGTATGATTTCGATGTACCAGCTGATGATCACCATCGGTATTCTCGGTGCATACCTTTCCGATACCGCGTTTAGCTACAGCGGCGCATGGCGCTGGATGCTCGGCGTGATCATCATCCCTGCAGTTCTGCTGCTGATTGGCGTCTTCTTCCTGCCGGACAGCCCTCGCTGGTTTGCTGCAAAACGCCGCTTCCACGATGCCGAACGCGTGCTGATGCGCCTGCGCGATACCAGCGCAGAGGCGAAAAACGAGCTGGAAGAGATCCGCGAAAGCCTGAAGGTCAAACAGTCCGGCTGGGCGCTGTTTAAAGAGAACAGCAACTTCCGCCGGGCGGTGTTCCTCGGCGTGCTGCTCCAGGTGATGCAGCAGTTCACCGGGATGAACGTCATCATGTACTACGCGCCCAAAATCTTTGAGCTGGCGGGTTATACCAACACCACCGAGCAGATGTGGGGGACCGTCATCGTGGGTCTGACCAACGTGCTGGCGACCTTTATCGCCATCGGTCTGGTGGACCGCTGGGGACGTAAGCCAACCCTGACGCTGGGCTTCCTGGTGATGGCGGCCGGTATGGGCGTCCTCGGTACCATGATGCATGTGGGCATTCACTCCCCAACCGCCCAGTACTTTGCGGTAGGCATGCTGCTGATGTTTATCGTCGGGTTTGCGATGAGCGCCGGTCCGCTGATCTGGGTGCTGTGCTCTGAGATCCAGCCGCTGAAAGGGCGTGATTTTGGTATCACCTGCTCTACCGCAACGAACTGGATTGCCAACATGATCGTCGGCGCAACGTTCCTGACCATGCTCAACACTCTGGGCAATGCCAATACCTTCTGGGTCTACGCCGGTCTGAACATCTTCTTCATTGTGCTGACTATCTGGCTGGTTCCGGAAACCAAACACGTTTCGCTGGAACATATTGAACGTAACCTGATGAAAGGTCGCCCGCTGCGCGAAATCGGCGCTCACGACTGATCCTCTTGCGGGAGGCGCCTCTTGCGCCTCCCCGCTTCCCGCTTTATTCTCTGCCCCTATGAAAGCTCCCCGTCTCCCCATCGCCATTCAGCAGGCCGTTATGCGCAGCCTGCGGGAAAAACTCGCCCAGGCGAACCTGAAGCTTGGTCGCAATTACCCTGAACCCAAACTCGTCTACCAGCAGCGTGGCACCTCGGCCGGTACCGCCTGGCTGGAATCCTATGAGATCCGCCTGAACCCGGTTCTGATGATGGAAAACCAGCAGGCGTTTATTGATGAGGTGGTGCCGCACGAGCTGGCGCACCTGCTGGTGTGGAAACACTTCGGACGCGTCGCCCCCCACGGCAAGGAGTGGAAGTGGATGATGGAAGCAGTGCTCGGCGTTCCGGCGCGCAGAACCCATCAGTTCGAGCTGGAATCGGTGCGCCGCAATACCTTCCCCTACCGCTGCCAGTGTCAGCAACATCAGCTTACCGTCCGCCGCCATAATCGCGTGGTGCGCGGCGAGGCAACCTACCGCTGCGTGAAATGCGGCGAGCCGCTGGTGGCGGAATAATTATCTGAACGTTCAGGAACTTTCCTGATCTGACTGATTGCATACAGGAACAACATTCGTTACGTTGCGGGCTCGTTTTGACACGGAGTGTAAGATGTCCCGTAATTTTTCTCTCGCGGTCGCCTTTCTGACGACGGCGCTCTCAGGCCACGCCCTGGCCGACGGTATCAACAGTTTCTCTCAGGCCAAAGCGGCCGGTGTTAAGGTCAACGCCGACGTGCCGGGCGATTTCTACTGCGGCTGTAAAATTAACTGGCAGGGTAAAAAAGGGGTCGTTGACCTTGAATCCTGCGGCTACAAGGTGCGTAAAAACGAAAACCGCGCCAGCCGTATTGAATGGGAACATGTCGTTCCGGCATGGCAGTTTGGCCACCAGCGCCAGTGCTGGCAGGAAGGCGGACGTAAAAACTGCGCCAAAGATCCGGTTTACCGCCAGATGGAAAGCGACATGCATAACCTACAGCCCGCGGTGGGCGAAGTGAACGGCGATCGCGGCAACTTCATGTACAGCCAGTGGAACGGTGGCGAAGGCCAGTACGGCCAGTGCGGTATGAAGATTGATTTTAAAGAGAAAGTCGCCGAGCCCCCTGCCCGCGCGCGCGGCAGCATTGCCCGCACCTATTTCTATATGCGTGACCGTTACGATCTCAACCTTTCCCGCCAGCAGACGCAACTGTTCAACGCCTGGGACAAGCAGTACCCGGTGACGGAGTGGGAATGCCAGCGCGACGAACGTATCGCCAGAGTCCAGGGGAATCACAACCCTTACGTCCAGCGGGCTTGCCAGGCGCAAAAGAGCTAACCTACACTAGCGGCAATTCGCTTACATCGTATGAGACACGGAATTTCTGACTATGCGCATTCCCCGCATTTACCATCCTGAACTGATTACCGCAGGCAGCGAAATCGCCCTGTCTGATGACGCCGCCAACCACGTTGGCCGCGTGCTGCGCATGGGCGCCGGTCAGGCAATACAGTTGTTCGACGGCTCGAACCAGGTTTTCGACGCCGAAATTACGCGGGCAGATAAAAAAAGCGTACACGTGAACGTCCTGCGCGGTGAAGTGGATGACCGGGAATCACCGCTGCACATCCATCTGGGCCAGGTGATGTCGCGCGGCGAGAAAATGGAGTTCACGATCCAGAAATCCATTGAACTGGGTGTAAGCCTCATTACGCCACTTTTTTCTGAGCGCTGTGGCGTTAAACTGGATGCGGAACGTCTGAACAAAAAGATCCAGCAGTGGCAGAAAATTGCCATCGCGGCTTGCGAACAGAGTGGCCGCAACCGTATTCCGGAGATCCGCCCGGCGATGGATCTGGAGGAGTGGTGTGCAGAAGAGGACAGTGGGCTGAAGCTCAATCTTCATCCGCGCGCCAGCGCCAGCATCAATACGCTGCCGCTGCCCGTTGAGCGCGTTCGCCTGCTGATTGGCCCTGAAGGCGGCCTGTCGGCGGACGAAATTGCGATGACGGCACGTTACCAGTTTACTGATATTCTGTTGGGACCTCGCGTTCTGCGCACTGAGACAACGGCACTCACGGCCATTACCGCGCTACAGGTACGGTTTGGCGATCTGGGTTGACGCATTATTGGAGAGAAAGATGATCAAGCTCGGCATCGTGATGGACCCCATCGCAAACATCAACATCAAGAAAGATTCCAGCTTCGCCATGCTGCTGGAAGCGCAGCGTCGCGGGTATGAACTCCACTATATGGAGATGAACGATCTTTACCTGATCAACGGTGAAGCCCGCGCCCGCACCCGCATCGTTAACGTCGAGCAGAACTACGACAAATGGTATGAATTTGGCACAGAGCAGGACATTGCCCTGGCCGATCTCAACGTCATTCTGATGCGTAAAGATCCGCCATTCGACACCGAGTATATCTACTGCACCTATATCCTTGAACGTGCAGAAGAGAAAGGCACGCTGATCGTCAACAAGCCGCAGAGCCTGCGCGACTGTAACGAGAAGCTTTACACCGCCTGGTTCTCTGACCTGACGCCGGAAACCCTGGTGACCCGCAGCAAAGCGCAGTTGAAGGCATTCTGGCAGAAGCACGGCGACATCATCATGAAGCCGCTGGACGGGATGGGCGGCGCGTCGATTTTCCGCGTGAAAGAAGGCGACCCGAACATTGGCGTGATTGCCGAAACCCTGACCGAACTGGGCACCCGTTACTGCATGGCGCAGAACTATATTCCGGCAATCAAGGACGGCGACAAACGCGTGCTGGTGGTGGATGGCGAACCGGTCCCTTACTGCCTGGCGCGTATCCCGCAGGGTGGCGAAACCCGTGGTAACCTGGCGGCCGGTGGCCGGGGTGAGCCGCGTCCGTTGACCGAAAGCGACTGGGAAATTGCCCGCCGCGTAGGCCCGACGCTGAAAGCCAAAGGCCTGATCTTCGTCGGACTGGATATCATCGGCGATCGTCTGACCGAAGTGAACGTCACCAGCCCGACCTGCATTCGTGAAATTGAAGCGGAATTCCCGGTCTCGATCACCGGAATGCTGATGGACGCCATCGAAAAACGCCTGCAGAAATAACCCACCAATGAGTGACAGCGCCCGGGTTTCTCCGCATACTGGTCGCTGTCGCTTTTTAAACCAGGAAACAGTACCTCTGACAATGAATTTACAGCATCACTTTCTTATTGCCATGCCTGCTCTCCAGGACCCGATTTTTCGCCGCGCCGTGGTTTATATTTGTGAATACAATGAAGACGGCGCGATGGGTATTATCATTAATAAACCGCTGGAAAATCTCCAGGTTGAAGGGATTCTGGACAAGCTGAAAATCCCGGCTGAAGCCCGACTGCCGGAGATCCGGCTTGATAAGCCCGTGATGCTGGGTGGACCTCTTGCAGAAGATCGCGGCTTTATCCTGCATACGCCGCCGGTGTTCTCTTCCAGTATCCGCATTTCGGATAACACCGTCATCACCACCTCACGTGACGTGCTCGAAACGCTGGGCACCGCAGAGCAGCCTTCTGAAGTGCTGGTGGCGCTGGGCTATTCGTCGTGGGAAAAAGGCCAGCTTGAGCAGGAGATCCTCGATAACGCCTGGCTCACCGCCCCTGCGGACATGAATATCCTGTTTAAAACGCCGATTGCCGATCGCTGGCGCGACGCGGCGAAGTTGATTGGCATTGATATCCTGACCATGCCTGGCGTAGCGGGGCACGCCTGATGAGCGGAACGCTTCTGGCCTTCGATTTTGGCACCAAAAGCATTGGCGTCGCCGTGGGGCAGCGCATCACCGGTACCGCGCGTCCGCTTACCGCCCTGAAGGCCAACGACGGTACGCCGGACTGGAACCTCATTGAGCGCCTGCTCAAAGAGTGGCAGCCGGATGACGTGATTGTCGGATTACCGCTCAACATGGACGGTACCGAACAGCCGCTGACTGCCCGGGCGCGTAAGTTCGCCAATAAAATCCATGGCCGCTTTGGCGTCTCAGTGAAGCTGCACGACGAGCGTCTCAGCACCGTCGAAGCGCGTGCTGGCCTGTTTGAGCACGGTGGCTTCCGGGCGCTCAATAAAGGCAGCGTGGACTCCGCTTCTGCCGTCATCATCCTCGAAAGCTATTTCGAGCAGGGCTTTTAAGCACAGGGGCCTACAGCCGCCCCTGCGCCCGTCTCTCCGCCAGGCTTTGGTCAAAGTTCTGCATGCCTGCCTGCTGTCCGGTTTGAATAATGCCGGGCAGCTGCCACGTTTTTCCTTCTCGTATCAGATTTGCCGCCGCCGCGGTATTCACCAGCAGCTCATACAGCGCGACGCGCCCGTCCTGTAAGTCAGGAACCAGCTTCTGCGCCAGCACCGCCCGCAGGCTGCCGGCCAGCTGGTTACGCACCGGATCTTTCTCCTGCGCCGGGAACGTATCGACCAGCCGCTCAATCGCCTGCGATGCCCCGCGCGTATGCAGCGTCGCCAGCACCAGGTGCCCGGTCTCCGCTGCCGTTAGCGCCAGGCGGATCGTTTCGCTGTCGCGCAGCTCTCCCAGCAAAATCACGTCCGGATCCTGGCGTAAGGCACTGCGCAGCGCATCGGCAAATGACGGGCTGTGCTGGCCGATCTCCCGCTGCTGGATCAGGCAACGCTCGCTCTGATAGATAAACTCCACCGGATCTTCGAGCGTGAGAATATGGCCGTCAGTATGGTGGTTGAGAAAATCGACCATCGCCGCCAGCGTCGTGGATTTGCCGCTGCCGGTCGCCCCCGTCACCAGAATCAACCCGGACGCATTGGTTAACAGTTCCGGGATTGCCCTCGGCGCGCCCAGCGAAGCGAGCTGCGGACAGGTACGCGGCAACAGCCGTAGCGTCACAGAGACTCCGCGCATCTGCTTAAAGGCGCTGCCGCGCAGGCGCTGGCCTCCCGCCACCGTAGCGGCAAAATCCACCTGCCCGTTGGCCCACCATATCCCCTGCTGCTCATCGTTGAGCCACGCTTTTAACAACGCCCCGAGGTCCGGAGAAGGAAACGGTGCCGGTTCAAGGCGGCCGGTTCTGCGCCAGCGGGGTGGCGAATCACTGCACAGGTGTAGATCGGAGACGTTATGCTTTACACTAAGGGCCACAATTTCTTCCACATCCATAGACTACTCCTCGGAAAATGAACGACATTGCGCATAACCTGGCACAGGTCCGGGACAAAATCTCAGCCGCCGCAACGCGTTGCGGCCGGGCTTCAGAAGAAATTACGCTGCTTGCAGTCAGCAAAACCAAGCCTGCGAGCGCCATCGCAGAAGCCATTGACGCAGGCCAGCGGGCGTTTGGTGAAAACTACGTCCAGGAAGGCGTGGATAAAATTCGCTACTTCCAGGAACAGGGGAAGACGGATCTGCAGTGGCACTTTATCGGCCCACTGCAGTCGAACAAAAGCCGCCTGGTGGCGGAGCACTTCGACTGGTGCCATACCGTTGACCGTCTGCGCATTGCGACACGCCTGAACGACCAGCGTCCGGCAGAGATGCCAGCGCTTAACGTGCTGATTCAAATCAACATCAGCGATGAAAACAGCAAGTCCGGCATTGCGCTGAGCGAGCTGGATGCGCTGGCAGCCGAGGTGGCCGAACTGCCGCGCTTAAGCCTGCGTGGTTTGATGGCAATCCCGGCGCCTGAGTCAAGTTATGAAAGGCAGTTTGCCGTGGCACAGCAAATGGCTGTAGCATTTGAGGCGCTTAAAGCGCGCTATCACACGGTAGACACGCTTTCTCTGGGCATGTCGGATGATATGGAAGCCGCCATTGCGGCAGGCAGCACGATGGTGCGCATCGGCACGGCAATTTTCGGTGCGCGCGACTACTCAAAATAATAAGGAAACCTGAGGAACGCCATGAAGACGTTGACTTTCCTGCTCTCAACGGTCATTGAGCTGTACACGATGGCGCTTTTGCTGCGCGTCTGGATGCAGTGGGCCCGCTGTGATTTTTACAATCCGTTCTCGCAGTTTGTCGTGAAAATCACGCAGCCTGTTGTCGGACCGCTGCGCCGTATTATCCCGGCCATGGGGCCCATCGACAGTTCGTCTCTGCTGGTGGCGTTTATTCTGAGCGTTATCAAAGCGATTGTGCTGTTTATGGTCTTCACCTTCCAGCCGATTATCTGGATTGTCGCCGTCCTGATTTTGATCAAAACCATCGGTCTGCTGATCTTCTGGGTGCTGCTGGTCATGGCGATCATGAGCTGGGTGAGCCAGGGCCGTAGCCCGGTGGAGTACGCCTTGATTCAGCTGACCGAGCCGCTGCTGCGCCCGATCCGTAACCTGCTTCCGTCTATGGGCGGCATCGATTTTTCGCCGATGATCCTGGTTCTGCTGCTCTATGTGATCAACATGGGGGTCGCTGAACTGCTGCAGTCCACGGGCGATATGCTGCTGCCGGGGCTGTGGATGGCGCTATGAGTGCCGTAAGCACCTGCGCTGACGGGCTGGTTTTACGGCTGTATATTCAGCCGAAAGCCAGCCGTGACGGTATTGTTGGACTGCATGGCGACGAGTTAAAAGTCGCCATCACTGCCCCGCCGGTTGACGGCCAGGCGAACGCGCATCTGACCAAATATCTGGCAAAACAGTTTCGCGTCGCCAAAAGCCAGGTCATCATTGAAAAAGGCGAACTGGGGCGACATAAACAGGTAAAAATCCTTAATCCGCAATCTATCCCGACGGAAGTCGCGGCTCTGACAGAACAGGACTAAACCATGCAGAAAGTTGTTCTCGCGACCGGCAACGCCGGTAAAGTGCGCGAGCTGGCCTCGCTATTAAATGATTTTGGTCTGGACGTGGTCGCCCAGACCGATCTTGGCGTGGATTCCGCCGAAGAGACGGGGCTGACGTTTATCGAAAACGCGATCATTAAAGCGCGCCACGCTGCGCAGGTAACTGGCCTCCCCGCGATTGCCGACGACTCCGGCCTGGCCGTAGACGCCCTCGGCGGCGCGCCGGGGATCTACTCTGCCCGCTATTCCGGCGTTGACGCCACCGACCAGCAGAATCTGGAAAAGCTGCTTGTCGCCCTGAAAGACGTCCCGGACGAGCAGCGCACCGCGCAGTTCCACTGCGTGCTGGTCTATCTGCGTCACGCGGAAGACCCTACGCCGATCGTCTGCCACGGCAGCTGGCCGGGCGTGATTACCCGTGAAGCAGCGGGTAACGGCGGCTTTGGCTATGACCCGATTTTCTTTGTCCCGACCGAGGGCAAAACCGCTGCGGAACTGACCCGCGAAGAAAAAAGCGCGATATCCCACCGCGGACGCGCGCTGAAACTGTTACTGGAAGCACTGCGTAATGGCTAATTTGCCACCTCTGAGTCTGTATATTCACATCCCGTGGTGCGTGCAAAAATGCCCGTACTGTGATTTCAACTCGCACGCGCTGAAGGGCGAAGTGCCGCACGATGACTACGTTGCGCATCTGCTGGCCGACCTGGATGCCGATGTACCTTACGCACAGGGACGTGAAGTTAAGACCATTTTCATTGGTGGCGGTACGCCGAGCCTGCTGTCAGGCCCGGCGATGCAAACGCTGCTGGACGGCGTGCGTGCGCGCCTGAACCTGGCAGCGGATGCGGAAATTACGATGGAAGCCAACCCCGGCACCGTTGAAGCCGACCGTTTTGTCGACTATCAGCGCGCGGGCGTGAACCGCATCTCCATCGGCGTGCAGAGCTTTAGCGAGCCGAAGCTGAAGCGCCTGGGGCGTATTCACGGCCCGGAAGAGGCGAAGCGCGCGGCAAACCTGGCGACCGGCCTGGGCCTGCGCAGCTTTAACCTGGATCTGATGCACGGCCTGCCGGATCAGTCTCTGGAAGAGGCGCTGGACGATTTGCGCCAGGCCATTGCGCTGAATCCCCCTCATCTGTCGTGGTACCAGCTCACCATCGAGCCCAACACCCTGTTTGGCTCGCGTCCGCCGGTGCTGCCGGATGACGACGCGCTGTGGGATATCTTCGAGCAGGGTCACCAGCTGTTAACCGCGGCGGGCTATCAGCAGTACGAAACGTCGGCATATGCAAAGCCGGGCTACCAGTGTCAGCACAACCTGAACTACTGGCGCTTTGGCGACTATCTCGGCATCGGCTGCGGCGCACACGGCAAGGTGACCTTCCCGGACGGGCGTATTCTGCGTACTGCCAAAACCCGCCACCCTCGCGGGTATATGGAAGGCCGCTACCTGGAGCGTCAGCACGACGTCGAGGCGGCGGATAAGCCGTTTGAGTTCTTTATGAACCGCTTACGTCTGCTGGAAGCCGCGCCGCGCGCTGAGTTTGCGCTGTACACCGGGCTGCCGGAGTCGGTGATTCGCCCGCAGATCGACGAAGCGCTGGCGCAGGGGTATCTCACGGAATGTGAGGAATACTGGCAGATCACCGAGCACGGCAAACTGTTCCTCAATTCCCTTCTTGAGCTGTTCCTCGCCGAAGATTCCTGAAGGTTGGTTCAGGATTTTGCATCCCGTTCTGTCGGCTGAGGGAAAGGCTGGCAGAGTGTGGGGATGGAAATTACGCGTTCATATGCAAAACAGCTCAGACGCGAGCTGACAACGGAAGAAAGGCGGCTTTGGTATCTACTGCGCAGCCGCCGTTTCGAAAATTATAAATTTCGCCGACAGCATCCGGTAGGAAACTACATACTGGATTTCGCCTGCTGCGAAGCACGTCTGGCAGTTGAGCTGGATGGCGGACAGCATGATGAAAATCAGGAATACGATCATCAAAGGACGTTGTGGTTAAACCAAAAGGGCTGGCACGTTATTCGATTCTGGAACAACGAACTTTGGAATAATGAAGAGGCTGTGTTGGAAAAGATCCTTGAGACACTGCAAATGCTGCAACCCTCACCCCGGCCCTCTCCCTGAAAGGGAGAGGGAGCAAACCATCCCCTCGCCCCTTTGGGGAGAGGGTTAGGGTGAGGGGCCCAGCGCGCAGAGACCTTACTTCAGCGTCCCCACCAGCGCCTTCCGGCTGTCTTCCAGCGACACCACGCGTTTACACACGTCTTTGCCGAACTGCTGGAAATCATCTTCCTGGTTTTTCCACTCGTTCTGAATGGAGGTTTGCAGGCCGCCCAGACTGCCCAGCACGCCCTGCAGCGGGTTACCGCCGCCTTTCAGCACCGCTTTGGCGCCCATCTCGTTGATGCTGTCCTGCAGGATGCCGCCCATCGCCTGGTTCACCAGCTGCTGCCCGTCGGCACGGACCTGATCGATCGCCTTATAGTGGAACGTCAGGCCGTCGGAGCGCGTCTCAATAATGCGGTTCATCTGTTCTTTAAGCTGCTTGTCCAGCTTCGTCAGGCGGGTGCGCATGTTACTGCTCTCACCCACCTCTTTGGTGATGATCTTATCCAGCGCCACGCGGCTCTTTTCGACGCGCGTCAGGGCACCTTCATTAATCCACGGCAGCGCGGTACGCAATTCGGACTGGTAGTCTTTCGCCTGCTCGCGCTGTGCGGCAGTCAGGTTGTACTGCTTGCCGTTATAGGTGACGTTCCCTTCTGGCGTAATTACCAGATTGCCGTTCTCGCCTTTGACCTGCACGGTTTGCGGGCTTAACACCACGTCATCACGCGGGGTGACGCTACATTGATAATCCGCATGGGCGGTGAATCCGGTTGCCATCAAAGCAACAGCCAGCAACGTTTTGCGCATCTTAAACACTCCCTCAGACAAAATGGGCCAGCTAATGCTGGCCCTTGACTGCTTTATTAGTCCCACCAAACGTCGAAAAGTTCGCTGACGCGGACATCTTCGAGCTTGTGGTCTTCAAGCCATTTACGGACCAGAGCCTGATGTTCTTCGGTGCATTTACCCACTTCCTGGGTGCAGATCAGACCTTCCCAGGCCAGATAGCCGCTACCGTCGAAGGCCAGTTTGTTTGGCTCGATCACCTCGTTGATGAACGCATCCACGTCCTGATCGATCTGCTCAACGCTGGTGCCTTCCGGGAAACGCCACGCAACGGAGAAGCCCACTTCCTGGAATTCTTCGATGTGCATCTTTTTACGCAGACGACGGCTACGATTCTTTGCCATTATTTCACCCTCTCGAACATTAAGTCCCATACACCGTGACCAAGACGATGGCCACGCTGTTCAAATTTCGTTACCGGACGCGATTCCGGACGCGGTACATAGTCGTTGCTCGCAGACTGGTTTTTATAACCGTCGAGCGACGACATCACTTCCAGCATATGTTCCGCATACGGTTCCCAGTCGGTCGCCATATGGAAGACACCGCCCAGCTTCAGCTTGCTTTTAACCAGCTCGGCAAACGGCGCCTGAACGATACGGCGTTTATTATGACGCGCTTTGTGCCACGGGTCAGGGAAAAAGAGCTGAACCATGGTTAAAGAATTGTCAGGAATCATTTTGTGCAGCACTTCCACCGCGTCGTGACACATCACGCGCAGGTTCTCAACGCCCTCTTCATGGGCCGTTGCCAGACATGCGCCCACGCCCGGCGAATGCACTTCGATACCAAGGAAGTTCTGCTCCGGGCGAGCCTTCGCCATGGTCACCAGCGAGGCGCCCATACCGAAGCCAATTTCCAGCGTGACCGGCGCGTCGCGGCCAAACAGCTCGCTGAAATCCAGAGGCTGCTCGCTGAACTCAACGCCCATCACCGGCCAGTAGTTGTCCAGCGCGTGTTGCTGCCCTTTTGTCAGGCGGCCCTGACGACGGACAAAGCTGCGAATACGGCGCAGCGGGCGACCGTTTTCATCAAATTCCGGTGAAATGACGTCGTTTTTCATAAAAGAGTTGTCTGCTTGTGAGAATGTTCGGGAAACGGGCATTATCCAAAGTTAAGGCTTCTATGCAAGCATGGGAAAGATCCGGTTTACAGCAGATTGACGCTGTGCTGCAATCTGCGTCCCTGATTATGCGAATCGATGACCATGCAAGCCTCTCAATTTTCAGCCCAGGTGCTGGACTGGTACGACAAATACGGGCGTAAAACCCTGCCCTGGCAAATTGAAAAAACGCCTTACAAAGTATGGCTCTCCGAGGTGATGTTGCAACAAACGCAGGTCGCCACGGTAATCCCTTACTTCGAGCGTTTTATGGCGCGCTTCCCGACGGTCACCGATCTGGCGAACGCCCCGCTTGACGAGGTGCTGCACCTGTGGACCGGGCTGGGCTATTACGCCCGCGCGCGCAACTTGCACAAGGCCGCGCAGCAGGTCGCGACGCGCCACAACGGGAAATTCCCGGAAACCTTCGACGAGGTGGCGGACTTACCCGGCGTCGGGCGTTCGACCGCAGGCGCCATTCTCTCCCTGTCTTTAGGCAAGCATTTCCCGATCCTCGACGGCAACGTCAAGCGCGTGCTGGCACGTTGCTATGCCGTTGACGGCTGGCCGGGGAAGAAGGATGTTGAAAAACGCCTTTGGGAAATCAGTGAAGCGGTTACCCCAGCCAACGGCGTCGAGCGTTTCAACCAGGCGATGATGGATCTCGGCGCCATGGTCTGCACGCGCTCAAAACCCAAATGCGAACTCTGCCCGGTGAATAACCTCTGCGTGGCGTATGCCAACCATTCCTGGGCGCAGTATCCGGGCAAGAAACCCAAACAGACGCTGCCTGAGCGCACCGGCTATATGCTGCTGATGCAACACGGCGATGAGGTCTTCCTCGCCCAGCGTCCGCCGAGCGGTCTGTGGGGTGGTCTATACTGCTTCCCACAGTTTGAAGATGAAGACTTGCTGCGTGAATGGCTTAAACAGCGCGGGATTGCTGCCGATAACCTGACGCAGCTGACCGCGTTTCGCCACACCTTCAGCCATTTCCATCTGGATATTGTGCCGATGTGGCTTCCCGTGTCCTCCTTCGCCTCGTGCATGGATGAAGGCACCGCTCTCTGGTATAACTTAGCGCAACCGCCATCAGTCGGACTGGCGGCTCCCGTGGAGCGCCTGTTACAGCAATTACGTGCCGGTGCAATGGTTTAGCATCGACAAGAAAAAGAGGAATGAGTATGGCCAGAACGATTTTTTGTACTTTCCTGCAGCGTGACGCTGAAGGCCAGGATTTCCAGCTTTATCCGGGCGATCTGGGTAAACGCATCTACAATGAAATCTCCAAAGAGGCCTGGGGACAGTGGCAGAAAAAGCAGACCATGCTGATCAACGAGAAGAAGCTCAGCATGATGAACCCGGAACACCGCAAGCTGCTGGAGCAGGAGATGGTGAGCTTCCTGTTCGAAGGTAAAGACGTGCACATCGAAGGCTATACGCCACCGGAAAAATAACATCGAGCGGCTGTTGCCCGGCGGCGCTTCGCTTGCACGGGCCTACGGTTTTGTAGGCCGGGTAAGCGCAGCGCCACCCGGCGAAAGCAACGACTAAGCAAACACAACACGCACTCCCGGAATGATGAAAAAACTTTTAGCGCTAGCCCTTGTTGCGCCGTTGCTTGTCTCGTGTTCGTCAAAAAAAGGCGATGATTACAACGAAGCCTGGATCAAGGACACCAACGGTTTTGACATTTTGATGGGGCAGTTTGCCCACAACATCGAGAACATATGGGGATTTAACGAAGTTCTTATTGCCGGACCTAAGGACTACGTTAAGTACACCGACGCCTATCTGACCCGTAGCCACATCAACTTTGATGAGGGGACGATCACGATTGAGACCATCGCAGGCACAGACCCTGCGGCTCGACTCCGTCAGGCCATTATCAAAACCCTGCTGATGGGTGACGATCCGGGCTCAATCGATCTCTACTCCGATGCCGACGATATCACCATCTCGAAAGAGCCGTTCCTGTACGGTCAGGTCGTCGATCAGACCGGCCAGCCGATCCGCTGGGAAGGTCGCGCCACGAAATTTGCCGATTACCTGCTGCAGACGCGCCTGAAGAGCCGCTCTAACGGTCTGAAGATTATCTACAGCGTCACCATCAACCTCGTCCCGAACCACCTCGACAAGCGTGCGCATAAGTACTTAGGCATGGTGCGTCAGGCCTCACGCAAGTACGGCGTGGATGAGTCGCTGATCCTGGCGATTATGCAGACCGAATCCTCGTTTAACCCGTATGCGGTAAGCCGTTCCGACGCCCTGGGGCTGATGCAGGTGGTACAGCACAGCGCCGGTAAAGACGTGTTCCGCGCGCAGGGGAAATCCGGCACGCCGAGCCGCAGCTATCTGTTCGACCCGCAGAGCAACATTGATACCGGCACGGCCTATCTGGCGATGCTGAACAATGTCTACCTCGGCGGCATCGACAACCCGACGTCGCGTCGCTATGCGGTGATCACCGCCTATAACGGCGGCGCGGGCAGCGTGCTGCGCGTCTTCTCAAATGACAAAGTGCAGGCCGCGAACATCATCAACAGCATGGCGCCGGGGGATGTCTACGCCACCCTGACCACCCGCCACCCGTCCGCGGAATCCCGTCGTTATCTGTATAAGGTGAATACGGCGCAGAAGAACTACCGTCGCCGGTGATCCGCACACCTTCTCCTGCAAGGAGAAGGTGTTCTGCTTCCCCCCACCCATACGAAAATGTTATTTGCATCACAATCCAAACTGCAAATTAATGTGGATTGCATTTTTTTGCGGGAGGTAACAAAACATATCGTTGCCAACTGATAGAATTGCATCAAATAACAACCCTGAATGTTTCTATAACAACATATCTCCCGCTCACTTGTGAGGAAAGTAACATGAACCTTAAGCTGCAGCTTAAAATATTGTCGTTTCTGCAGTTCTGCCTGTGGGGTAGCTGGCTGACTACACTCGGCTCCTATATGTTTGTGACGCTCAAGTTCGATGGTGCGTCAATCGGTGCCGTCTACAGCTCGCTCGGTATTGCGGCTGTCTTCATGCCAACGCTGCTGGGGATCGTGGCGGATAAATGGTTAAGCGCCAAATGGCTGTACATGCTTTGCCACCTGGTGGGCGCGGGGACGCTGTTTATGGCAGCCCAGGTGACCACGCCGGGGGCGATGTTCATGGTGATTCTGCTCAACTCGCTGGCCTATATGCCAACGCTTGGGCTGATCAACACCATCTCCTACTACCGCCTGAAGTCCGCGGATATGGATATCGTGACCGATTTCCCGCCAATCCGTATCTGGGGCACCATCGGCTTTATCATGGCGATGTGGGGCGTAAGCTTCGCGGGCTTCGAACTGAGCCATATGCAGCTCTATATCGGTGCGGCGCTCTCCGTATTGCTGGCGATCTTCACCCTGACGCTGCCAACCATTCCGGTGTCTAACCAGCAGAAAAACCAGAGCTGGAGCACCATGCTCGGCCTGGATGCCTTCGCGCTGTTCAAAAACAAACGCATGGCGATCTTCTTCATCTTCTCCATGCTGCTGGGCGCGGAGCTGCAGATCACCAACATGTTCGGCAACACCTTCCTGCACAGCTTCGATAACAACCCGCTGTTCTCCGGCAGCTTTATCGTTGAGCATGCGTCGGTGATGATGTCCATCTCTCAGATCTCTGAGACGCTGTTCATCCTGACCATCCCGTTCTTCCTGAGCCGCTACGGCATCAAGAACGTCATGCTGATCAGTATCGCGGCGTGGATGCTGCGCTTCGGTCTGTTCGCCTACGGCGACCCAAGCCCGTTCGGCACCGTGCTGCTGGTGCTGTCGATGATTGTTTACGGCTGCGCCTTCGACTTCTTCAACATCTCCGGCTCGGTGTTTGTGGAAAAAGAGGTTAAACCTGAAATCCGCGCCAGCGCGCAGGGTATGTTCCTGATGATGACCAACGGCTTCGGCTGTATTCTGGGCGGCGTGGTGAGCGGTAAAGTCGTTGAGATGTACACCACCAACGGCATCACCAACTGGCAGCCGGTGTGGCTGATCTTCGCGGCGTACTCGCTGGTGCTGTTCTTCGCGTTCATCGCGCTGTTCAAGTACAAGCACGTGCGTGAACCGCACGGTGCGCAGCCGATCGCGCATTGATTGTTGTGCCCGGTGGCGCTGCGCTTACCGGGCCTACAAAACCAGACCGTAGGCCGGGTAAGGCGAAGCCGCCACCCGGCTATTTTATTGCAGAAAGCACCCACCCCACCGACAATAAATCCGCGCTGCCGCCCGGGCTCAGATTTCGTTCAATCAGTGCGTTATCCATTCTGATCAACGCCTCGCGGTCCCAGCTGTTATCCAGCAGTTCCCGCGCGTAGCCCTGAACATAGCGCAGCCCTTCCATGCCGCCGCGCGACACGAGATTACTGTCCTGATTGACCGCCATCAGACGCAACAGCAGGCCGTGAAGTGAATGTCCATTCCACTGCGCCAGCGCCTGACGCACCGTCGCAAAGCCGCTCTCCGCCTCACCGCGCGCGCCGGTTAAGCCGTACTGCTTAAACTGCCGCTCGCCTGCCGTCGCCTGTCCGCTGCGTGCGGCCAGCTCCCGCGACACCAGCCCGCGGCAGATGTTACTCACCTCACAGCAGAGGCTCTCTGCGGAGACATTTTTCACACGCCCGGCGGCGAAGCACAGTAACCCCAGGGCAAAAATGCCGCCCTTGTGGGTGTTTACTCCGTTCGTCGCAGCATACATCGCCTGCTCGCAGGCCAGCCCCATCGGGCGGAGAAGCCGTAACTGTTCGCCAGCCGGTTTATCCGCATGCGCGCTGCCCAGCTCGGCAAAGCGCGAAAACCACGGCGTAATCGCCGCAATGCTGCGGACAAACAGCACGTGGTCCATATCGCGATGGGAACCGTTGTTGAGCCTGTCCACCAGCCCCGGCTTGGGCGTGAGCTCGAGCTCCTGCCACAGCGCCGCTTCGGCAAGCGCGGGCACGTCAGCCGGGCGCGGTTTAGTCGCGAGCAAACCAGTCATCGATCGTCTTCTCCACGCGGGAAACCACCTGCTCAATGGGGTGATTGCGCGAACGGGAACAGGCGTGCGCGGGCGCGTCGCAGATCAGGCAGCGCCTGAGATTCCCCCCCAGCGACTGACGCCCGACGTGGCCGTGCTGAGGGCAAATCACGTCCAGATCCCACAGCCTGCCTAGCGGGTGCGTCTGCTCCAGATCCGCACAGTGCGCTTTGATTTCCACCGCCGGATGGGCCACGCACCACAGGGCTTCGGGCCCGGTCGGGAGCCACAGCACCTGGCGGTCCAGCACCTGCCAGCGGTTTTCCCACAGCAGCTGGTCGCACATCTGCAGCGCCACGCCCATGGTATTGCGGTAGCGCAGGCTGTCCTTGATTTCCCCAGGCGTGACCAGCGTGAGGGAGATCACCGGTTGTTGATAGTGCTCAAGCATGTCAGCCTGGCGCGCTGCGCGGCGCTCTTTCGACGCCAGCAGTTCGTCAAGGCTGACACCCGCCCGAACGGGTGTCGCTAAAGTCATACTTCCTCCTTCACCTGTCGCACGGTGTCGATCACGCTGCCGTCGCGGTAGCGGATCACCCCGACGATTTTGTCGGTGAACTCAATCGGTTTCGGGACGCCGGTCAGGGAGATCGCCCGCTCGTACAGCGCGTTGATATCCACAACCTTCAGCCCGGCCTCCAGCAGCCGCTCGCGGATTTCCGGGCGCGCCGGGTTGACCGCGATGCCGTGATCGGTAACCAGGACATCGATGCTCTCCCCCGGCGTAAGGCGCGTGGTAACGCGCTTCACCACCGTCGGAATGCGGCTGCGCAGCAGCGGCGCGACCACAATGGTCAGGTTCGCCGCGGCGGCCACGTCGCAGTGCCCGCCGGACGCGCCGCGCATCACGCCGTCGGATCCGGTGATGACGTTGACGTTGAACTCGACGTCGATCTCCAGGGCGCTGAGGATCACCACGTCGAGCTGGTCGCAGCTTGCCGCCTTGCTGCCGGGGTTGGCGTAGACGTTGGTGGAGATCTCCACGTGGTTCGGGTTACGCGCCAGCGAGGCCGCCGCCTGACCGTCAAAGCACTGGGTATCGAGCAGCTTTTCGATGAGCCCCTTCTCGTGCAGATCCACCAGGCTGCCGGTGATGCCGCCGAGCGCAAAGCGCGCCTTCACGCCGCTGCGCTCCATCTTCTCTTCCATAAAGCGGGTGCAGGCGGTGGCCGCCGCGCCGGAGCCGGTCTGCATCGAGAAGCCCGGTTTGAAGTAGCCGGAGTGTTCAATCACGTCCGCCGCATAGCGGGCGATCATCAGCTCGCGCGGGTTGCTGGTGACGCGCGCCGCGCCGACGCTGATTTTCGCCGGGTCGCCCACGCTCTCGACCTGAACGATGTAGTCCACCTGGTCCTGCACCAGGCTGGCAGGCATATTAGGAAACGGTACCAGTTCTTCGGTCAGCAGCACCACCTTGCGGGCAAAGTGGGCGTCCACCATGGCGTAACCCAGCGAGCCGCAGCACGATTTGCCGTGCGTCCCGTTGGCGTTGCCAAACTCATCGCTGCACGGCACGCCGAGAAACGCCACGTCGATATTCAGCTCGCCGTCCTGGAGCAGCTTCACGCGCCCGCCGTGGGAGTGAATTTGCACCGGCTCGTCCATCAGCCCGTGGGAGATGGCGTCTGCCAGCCTGCCGCGCATGCCCGAGGTGTAAATCCGGGTGATGACGCCGCTTTCAATATGCTCGATCAGCGCGTCGTTGCAGGTCATCAGCGAGCTGGAGGCCAGCGTCAGGTTTTTGAAGCCCATCCGCGCCAGCAGCGCCACGACGGTGTTGATCACCCGGTCGCCTTCGCGAAACGCATGGTGGAAGGAGATGGTCATCCCGTCCTGCAGGCCGCTTCGCATCACCGCCTCTTCAACAGAGGCGCAGAGCTTGCGGCTGTGCTTCGCGTCGCTGTCCGCCAGCCACGGCGTGGCGCTGTGGGCGGTATCAAAGGATTTTAAGTCCCGCAGATGGGGAAAATTCACGTGAAGAAGTTCTGTCTGATTCATCATCTCATCCTTACCGACGCACGCCGGAGGCCGCCGCGCGCTCCAGCACCACCTGCGCGTGGTTAATAATCGGTGCATCCACCATTTTGCCGTTGAGCGACACCACGCCCAGGCCGTTACGCTCGCCCTCTTCTGCCGCTTCAATCACCCTTTTGGCGTGATCCACCTCTTCCTGAGTCGGGGCATAGGCGTTGTGCAGCAGGTCAATCTGGCGCGGGTTAATCAGCGATTTGCCGTTGAAGCCCATCTTGCGGATCAGATCGACCTCGCGCAGGAACCCGGCCTCGTCGTTAACGTCTGACCACACCACGTCGAAGGCGTCGATACCCGCCGCGCGGGCGGCGTGCAGCACGGCGCAGCGGGCGTAGAACAGCTCGGTGCCGTCGCCGCGCTCGGTCTGCATATCCATCACGTAGTCAAAGGCGGCCAGCGCAATGCCGATGAGGCGCGGAGAGCTGCGGGCAATCGCCACGGCGTTGATGACGCCAATGGCCGATTCAATCGCCGCCATCACGCGGGTGGAGCCGACCTCGCGGCCGCACGCCTGCTCGATGCGCTCGAGGTGGCCCTCCAGCTCGTAAATGTCGTCCGGGGTATCGGTTTTCGGCAGACGGATCACGTCCACGCCGGCCCGCACGGCGGCTTCCAGATCCAGCAGACCAAACGGCGTGCTCAGCGGGTTAATGCGCACCACGGTTTCGATATCCTGATACATCGGGTGCTGCAGCGCGTGGAACACCAGCATGCGCGCCGTATCCTTCTCGCGCAGGGCAACGGCGTCCTCAAGGTCAAACATGATGGCGTCGGGACGGTAGATAAAGGCGGTGGAGAGCATGGCGGCGTTAGCGCCCGGCAGGAACAGCATACTGCGGCGGAGTTTGCTCATTTCAGCGCCCCCCAGTTGATGGCCTGTTCATCGGCGGCACGCAGCAGCGCGCTTTGCAGGCGGGCGCGGATCACACAGTCCAGCGCCCCTTTGTCTTCAATAATGATTAATCCCTGGTGCACGTTCATGGCGCGCAATGTGTCGTTGACCACCTGGCGAATCTGCTCGCCAAACTGCTTAATCACTTCGCTGTGGATGACGATCTCCAGCTCGCCGTGAGCGGGAGCAATTTTCACCATCAGGTCGCTGGACTCCTGCGTTCCGGCCAGCGCCTCCCTTACAATTTTCATGATAAATTCCTGGTAGTTAAGCGACTTCCGCACTCGCACGGTAATGCGTTTCGAGATGCGCGAAGGTGGAGTCCGGGACAATCTCCCGGATCCGGGAAAACTGCTGTGTCTTCAGTAAGCGGCGCACTTCGGACGCCGATATGGCGTTGCCGGTGGCCTTGATGCGCGGCATTTCTACCACCTCGATATGCGAGGCCAGCAGGTCGTGCAGCGTCTGGTTGTACTGGCGGGTGATATCGCAGAACGGCTCCGAGCCGATGAAGCGGTGCGTAATGCCGAGCGCCGGGGCGATAAAGTCCCGGAAGATCAGCACGTCAATCTCGCTCCACGCCTGCTGCACTTTGCCGGTCTCCTTCAGGAAGTAGGCCGGAAACGTGGCGCGAGAGATGATGTACTGCGAGCCTTCATGCACCACCACGTTCGGCAGATGCGCCACGCCCGCGCGCACCATCTCGAGCCGCGCGCTGAACGGGAAGAACGATGCGTCTTCACGCACCACGAACAGATGCAGGGCATCGCACCGCTGCGCCGCCTGCTCCACCAGATGGCGGTGGCCGAGGGTGAACGGATTGGCGTTCATCACGATGGCGCCAATCTTCTCCCCGCACTTGCGGCTCGCGCGCAGAGAACGGCAGTAGCGCGCGAGCCCCTGCGGCGTGTTTTCCATCAGCACGGCGTTGTTCCCGCTCTGGGCAATCGGCCAGAAGCCGCTGCGGGCAAAGCGCTCCCGGTTGCACGGCCGGGTGCAGAGGAAGAGGTGAAAATGGCCGCGCTCCAGCGCCGCATTTTGCACCTCCGCCAGCAGCCGCGCGCTGAGGTTCTCGCCGCGAAGCTGCTCGTTGACCGCCACGCACTTGATGACGTTGGCGGCAAGCCCTGCGCAACCCACCAGCTGCGGGCCGGACCAGGCTTCGACGAACAGCGTGATGTCGTTGTCCAGGCCAAGGCCGCTGTCTGCCAGCAGGTAACGGATCTGACTTAAGCGTTCCGGATGTTTCGCCACCAGCGTGTGGCGAAAATCGATGGGTTGCGAATGCATGCTGCCGCCTTACTTAATGTGCTGCCGCAAGCCCGACGGCTGGCGCTTCCACGATCACGTTGCTGAGATGACCGATATGCTCGATCTCCACCTCAATGCGATCCCCCTCTTTCATAAACAGCGGCGGGTTACGCTTTTTACCCACCCCGCCCGGGGATCCGGTGATGATCACATCGCCAGGACTTAAGCGGGTGAAGGTGCTGATGTACTCGATCAGCTCCGCCACCTTGTGGATCATGCTGCTGGTGTTGTCTTCCTGCACCATGCGGCCGTTCAGCCAGGTGCGGATTGCCAGTTGGTGCGGATCGGGGATCTCGTCCGCCGTCGCCATCCACGGGCCAAACGCGCCGGTTTTGCGCCAGTTTTTACCGGCGGTAAACCAGGTGTGCTGCCAGTCGCGGGCGGAGCCGTCCATGTAGCAGCTGTAGCCCGCCACGTGGCGAAGGGCGTCGTCGCGGCTGATGTTCTCCCCGCCTTTACCGATGATCACCGCCAGCTCGCCTTCGTAGTCGAATTCGCTGGAGTGGCGCGGCTTCAGCACCGGCTCGTTGTGGCCGGTCTGTGAGTCCGGGAAGCGGACAAACAGCGTCGGGGCCGGGTTGTGCTGGTCAAACTCCTTGCGCTTGTCGGCGTAGTTCATGCCCACGCAGAGGATTTTTTCCGGCTGCTCAATCACCGGTAAGAAGGTGATGGCGCTCATCGGCACGTCCACGGCATCGTGCAGGTAGCGGGTGGCCTGCGCCAGCCCGTTGCCCTGCAGCAGCGCCTTAAGGTCGCTGTAGCGGTCGCCGAGGCGGCGGCCTAAATCAATCACGCCGTCGGCCTGGACAATGCCGTAGCTGCGTTTTCCCTGGTATAAAAAGCTTGCGAGTTTCATTGTTCTTTCCTGAAAACTTAAACGAGGAAGTTGCCCAGAATCAGCAGAGAGATGGAGACGTTAATCGCCCCGCCGATACGGGTAGCAATCTGGGCGAACGGCATCAGGCTCATGCGGTTGCCTGCGGTCAGGATCGCCACGTCGCCGGTACCGCCCTGGCCGCTCTGGCAGCAGGAGACGATGGCGACATCAATCGGGTGCATGCCAATCTTTTTGCCGACGAAGAACCCGGTCGCCACCAGCGCGGAGACGGTGCTGATAATCACCAGCAGGTTGGTCAGCGTGAAGGCGGCCACCAGTTCATGCCATGGGGTGATGGCCACGCCAACGGCAAAGAGAATCGGGTAGGTCACGGAGGTCTGGAAGAACTTGTACACCACCTGCGAGCCTTCCAGCAGGCGCGGAGAGGCACCGTTGCAGAGCTTCACCAGCACCGCCATAAACAGCATGCCGACCGGCGCAGGCAGGCCAATCAGCTTGTGGCCGAGCATGCCCAGCATGTAGAGCAGCACCGCCAGCAGCGCGCCGGAGGCGATGGTGGTCACGTCCGCTTTGCCAGAGAACGCCGGTTGAGAAACGGTGGCATCGGCATTGGCGCGGTTCGGCATCAGCTGGCCTTCACCGGTCAGGTGCGGGTAGCGTTTACCCAGCTGGTTCAGGCAGCCGGAGATGATGATGGCGGTCAGACCGCCGAGCATGACCATCGGCAGCACGCGACCGAGCGCCACGCCCTGATCCATGTGCAGCAGGGTGGCATAGCCGATGGAAAGCGGGATTGCCCCTTCGCCCACGCCGCCCGCCATGATCGGCAGAATGATAAAGAAGAAGATCTGGAATGGCTCAAGACCCAGCGCCAGGCCGACGCCCATCCCCACCAGCATGCCGACGATTTCGCCGCACAGCATCGGGAAGAAGATGCGCAGGAAGCCCTGAATCAGCACCGTGCGGTTCATGCTCATGATGCTGCCGACAATAATGCAGCAGATATAGAGGTAGAGAATGTTGGTGGATTTGTAGAACTTGGTGGTGGACTCGACCACCACGTCCGGCAGCAGGCCATAATAGACCAGCGCGGAAGGGATAAAGGTGGCGCAAATCGCCGCCGCGCCGAGCTTGCCGACAATCGGCAGGCGTTTACCAAACTCACCGCAGGCAAAGCCGAAGAAGGCCAGCGTCGCCACCATCACCACGATATCGCTCGGCAGTTTTCCGCCCAGGCAATCAATGGCGATCAGCGCGCCCGCCAGAACGAATAGCGGCAGAGGAATAATCCCGATTTTCCAGGTATCCATAATATGCCACCAGCGCTCTTTAAGCGAAGGCCGCTGAATTTCAATCGGGTCGTGGGTAACAGAGAAAGAATCGTCAGTTGTGCTCATAATAAGCCCCTTGGTTATTTTGTGCGTTCAGCTTAGAGTCACAAAGGCTTACTTTATGTGAGGAATGGCATATTAAAAGCGAAGTTTTAATGGCAGCTATGGTTTTAATGGTTTCTTTTATTTAATGTGATTTACGCCTTATTTATGGCCGTGGTTTTTATGGTTTCTTTTCTGAATTGAACAAACAAATAACATTTATTCGTGCAGCCAGAGGCCACCCGTCTTTGGGATAACGCTTTTACAACGCCCGCTGTGCAAGGGATCACAAGTTTTCGGCAAAGCGGACGTCCGCGCGAAAAAAGATGATATATTGGCGTTCTTTGTCGCTACCTTGCGTGAGAGTTATGAAAGTCTCTTTCCAGATAAAGCTGTTTATTTCGCTGGTTGCCTTTTTCTCAGTGCTTTTTGCGTTACTGGGCGGATATTATTATGCCGATGTCGGGAAACAGCTTTATCAGGAAATGAGCACGCGCGCCAAAATACAGGCTGAAGAGATTGCGCTTATTCCAACATTGCGACATGAAGTTGAACAAAAGAATATCGCCGCCATCCATGATTTTATGCAGAAGATTTCTGCGCACAGTGACGCCAGCTTTATTGTGATTGGTGATAATAAGGGCCAGCATCTTTTTCACTCCGTCTTCGCCGACAGAGTGGGCACCACGCTGGTAGGCGGTGACAACGAAGCCGTATTGCAGGGTAAAAGCACCACCACCATCCGCAAAGGCGGGTTGGGTATTTCGCTGCGCAGTAAGGCCCCCATCTTCAACGCTGCCGGACAGGTGGTCGGCATTGTTTCGGTCGGCTATCTCACCAGCTACCTGGACACCATTACCGTCAGTAAAGTGGTCAATATCCTGATTGCCGCGGTGCTGCTGCTGATTGCTCTCTTTATCTTCTCCTGGTTCTTTACCCGCAGTATTAAGAAGCAGATCTTCTCCCTCGAGCCGCGCGAGATCGGCCTGCTGGTACGCCAGCAGAAGGCGTTGATGGAGTCTATTTATGAAGGCGTAATTGCCATTGACGATCAAAGGCGGATTGAAGTCATCAACCAGGCGGCGCGCAAGCTGCTGGGGCTGAGCCAGCCGGCCCGTGAGCTTCGCGGGCAGCTGATAAGCCAGGTGATCGATCCGGTCCCGTTCTTCGACACGCAGACGATGCTGGCGAAAGATACCCATGATGAGATTTGCCGTTTTAACGATCTCACGGTGATTGCCAGCCGGGTCCACATCATGCTTGAGGGATCGCTGCAGGGCTGGGTGATCACCTTCCGCGATCGCAACGAGATCGACTCGCTGAGCGCCCAGCTCAGCCAGGTCAAACGCTACGTCGATAACCTGCGCATCATGCGTCATGAGCAGTTAAACCGGATGACCACCCTCTCCGGCCTGCTGCATATGGGCCGCTATGAGGAGGCGATTGGCTACATTCAGGCGCAGTCTGAACACGCTCAGGAGCTGCTGGACTTTATCTCTTCGCGCTTCAGCTCCCCGACCCTGTGCGGCCTGCTGCTGGGGAAAGCCGCCCGCGCGCGGGAGAAAGGGGTCGAGCTGAGTTTCGACCCGGCCTGTCGGCTGGACAAGCCGTTCCTGCCGCTGGGGGAGCAAGAGCTGATTTCGATTATTGGCAACCTGCTGGATAACGCTATCGAAGCGACGCAGCGATCGCCGCTTCCCCACGCGCCGGTGGAGGTGCTGATAAAGCTCAGCGACCAGGAGCTGATTATTGAAGTGGCCGACCAGGGCGTTGGCATCAAGCCGGAGATCCGTGAGCGGATCTTTGAGCGCGGCATCACCACCAAAACGCGCGGCGATCATGGGATTGGTCTGTATCTGATCGAAAGCTACGTCACACAGGCTGGCGGCGCGATAGAAGTTGCCGATAATATCCCGCGCGGCGCCATTTTCTCCCTGTTTATCCCGGCCACGGGAACCGCCCGGCAACTGGAAGACACCGACTATGCAACATGAACTTATCGACGTACTGATTGTTGAAGACGAGAACGAGCTGGCGCAACTGCACGCGGAGCTGATAAGCAAGCATCCGCGTCTGAGGCTGGTGGGCATTGCCTCGTCGCTGGCTGCGGCCCAGGCAGAGCTTGCAAGCAAACAGCCGCAGTTGGTGCTACTGGATAACTATCTGCCGGACGGCAAAGGGATCTCGCTGATCAATAACCCCATGCTGGCCCGCGCCAACTGCTCGGTCATTTTTATTACTGCCGCCAGCGATATGGACACCTGCAGCCAGGCGATCCGCAACGGCGCGTTCGACTACATCCTCAAACCCGTCTCCTGGAAGCGGCTCAGCCAGTCGCTGGAGCGGTTTGTGCAGTTTGCCGAACAGCAGCGCGTCTGGAAGATTGTCGACCAGCAGAACGTCGATTCGCTGTATCAGCTTCAGGCGAAAAACTACCGCCAGGACAACGGCAGCAAGGGCATTGAGGAAAATACGCTGGCGCGGGTGCAGTCGCTGTTTAACGACAAGGCAACGCACTGCTTTACCGTGGATGAGGTGGTGAGCGAGACGGGACTGAGTAAAACCACCACCCGTCGCTATCTGGAGCACTGCGTGGAGACGGGGTTTCTCAGCGTGGAGATGCTGTACGGCAAGATTGGGCATCCGAGGAGGATGTACCGGCGCGCAGAAGCCTGAAGCGATATTGTAGGCCCGGTAAGCTTGCGCCACCGGGCAAATCGCCGGGCGGCGCTAACGCTTACCCGGCCTACGTTCGGGGGAGAGTCTACTTCAACACATACCCATACAGCCGCTTAATCCCGTCAGCATCCTTCTCGCTGTACACGCCCTGCAGTTCCGGCGAGAAGCCCGGCAGCAGGTTGATGCCCTCCTCCAGCGCCAGGAAGTAACGCTGTACCGCCCCGCCCCAGACTTCACCCGGCACCACGCACAGCACGCCCGGCGGATAGGGCAGCGCCCCTTCGGCAGCAATCCGCCCTTCGGCATCCCGTATGCGAACCAGCTCCACGTTCCCGCGAATATACGCCTGATTGGCATCCTGCGGGTTCATCACCACCTCAGGCAGGCTCTCCTTGCGGAACATCGCCTTCTGCAAATCCTTCACGTCGAAGCTGACGTAGAGATCGTGCATCTCCTGACACAGCTGGCGGAGGGTATAATCCCGGTAGCGCACCGGGTATTTCTGGAAGATCGTCGGCAGCACGTCGGCCAGCGGGGTGTCGTCTTCAATATGTTGTTCAAACTGTCCCAGCATTGCCACCAGTTGAGCCAGCTTGTCGCTGCTTTCGGCAGGCGTCAGCAGGAACAGGATCGAGTTAAGATCGCATTTTTCCGGCACGATGCCGTTTTCACGCAGGTAGTGCGCCAGAATCGTCGCCGGGATCCCGAAATCAGTGTACTCCCCGGTTTCGGCATCAATGCCCGGCGTGGTCAGCAGCAGCTTGCACGGGTCAACAAAGTACTGCTCGCTCGCATAGCCCTCAAACCCGTGCCATTTGGCCCCCGGCTCGAAGCTGAAGAAGCGCAGCTCGCTGGCAATGGCGTGCGTCGGATGATCCTGCCACGGCCGCCCCGCCACCACCGGTGGGATAAACGGCTTGATCATATGGCAGTTGGCGATGATGGCCTTGCGCGCCTCAATGCCCAGCTCCACACACTCGGCCCACAGCCTGCGCCCGCTTTCCCCTTCGTGGATTTTCGCATTGACATCCAGCGCCGCGAACAGCGGGTAAAACGGGCTGGTGGAGGCATGCAGCATAAACGCATTGTTAAGACGCTTGTGCGGGCAGAAACGCGCCTGGCCGCGGATATGGTTATCCTTTTTATGGATCTGCGAGGTTTGCGAGAACCCGGCCTGCTGTTTGTGCACCGACTGGGTCACGAAAATGCCCGGATCGTTCTCGTTCAGTTCCAGCAACAGCGGGGACGTTTCCGCCATCATCGGAATAAACTGCTCGTAGCCCACCCAGGCGGAGTCAAAGAGAATGTAGTCGCACAGATGGCCGATCTTGTCGATCACCTGACGGGCGTTGTAGATCGTCCCGTCGTAGGTGCCAAGCTGAATGATCGCCAGGCGGAAGGGACGCGGCTCGTCGGCTTTCTCCGGCGCCGCCTCGCGGATCAGGTCCCGCAGATACGCGTCGTCAAAGCAGTGGTCGTCAATCCCGCCAATAAAGCCAAACGGGTTACGTGCGGCCTCAAGGTAAACCGGCGTGGCGCCCGCCTGGATCAGCGCCCCGTGGTGGTTAGATTTATGGTTGTTGCGGTCGAACAGCACCAGATCGCCACGGGTGAGCAGCGCGTTGGTCACCACCTTGTTGGCCGCCGACGTGCCGTTCAGCACGAAGTAGGTTTTATCCGCGTTGAAGACTTTCGCCGCAAACTTTTGCGCATGCTTGGCGGACCCTTCGTGGATCAGCAGATCGCCCAGCTTCACGTCGGCATTGCACATGTCGGCGCGGAACACGTTCTCACCGAAGAAATCATAGAACTGCCGCCCTGCCGGATGCTTTTTGAAAAACGCGCCGTGCTGGTGGCCCGGACAGGCGAAAGTGCTGTTGCCCATCTCCACATACTGACTCAGGGTGTCGAAAAACGGCGGCAGCAGGTTCTCTTCGTAACGGCTGGCAGCAGTCTCCAGTTCCAGAAACTCCTGAGCTTTACCCGAGATGACCGCGGTGGCGCCGTCAGGCACCTCCGTCGGCTCCTGAGAGAAAATAAACACCGGTAAATGAAAGCCCGTGCGTTTCAGCAAGGCAAGGATGCCGCTGCGACTCTCTGTCGTCGTCATGACGACGGCTGCCACATCGGTGAAATCCGTGCTGTCCAGCGTCACCTTTTCGCGATGCGTAGACACCGTTGAGAGCAGCTCGCGGCTGACGGCGATTTTCATGGTTTTCATAAGCGCAGTTACCCTCACCGAACGGTGAGACAGGAAGGAGAAAATTCGCGCAATAATGTCACCTTTTATTTTGAGGTGCAAGAAGGAATCAGTATGCACTTATATCACCCAAAGCTAAGGCCCGCGCAGCGCTGACGTGCCATAATAATGCAATATCAATGATTAAATAACAGGAGTTAAGCGTGGTTATCGGGCCATTTATCAACGCAGGAGCCGTATTGCTGGGCGGCGTACTCGGCGCAGTGCTGAGCCAGCGGCTGCCGGAGCGTATCCGCTCATCCATGCCCTCGATATTCGGTCTGGCTTCGTTAGGGATCGGTATTCTGTTAGTGGTCAAATGCGCCAACCTGCCGGTGATGGTGTTGGCCACCCTGCTCGGCGCGCTGATTGGCGAGTTTTGCTATCTGGAAAAAGGCATCAATAATGCGGTAGGCAAAGCCAAAAACCTGATAGCCCGACCGGGCAAGGCGAAGCACGGCACGCACGAGACGTTTATTCAGAACTACGTCGCCATCATTATTCTGTTTTGCGCCAGCGGCACCGGGATTTTCGGTTCGATGCAGGAAGGGATGACGGGCGACCCGAGCATTTTGATTGCAAAAGCGTTTCTGGATTTCTTCACCGCCACCATTTTTGCTACCACGCTCGGCATTGCCGTCGCGGCGATTTGCGTGCCGATGCTGCTTATCCAGCTGGCACTGGCTACCTGCGCCACGTTAATTCTCCCGCTCACTACGCCGGCGATGATGGCAGACTTTACCGCCGTCGGCGGCCTGCTGCTGCTTGCTACCGGGCTGCGCATCTGTGGGATTAAGATGTTTGCCGTGGTGAACATGCTGCCCGCGCTGCTGCTCGCCATGCCGCTCTCCGCGCTCTGGACGCACTTTTTCGCTTAAGGATGCGGCGAAATGGTGAGAGATTGCGCAGTCCGTAACGAAAACAACATTTTTCGTTGACGCCACCGGGCAGATCGGGTTTAATGCGCCCCGTTGCCCGGATAGCTCAGTCGGTAGAGCAGGGGATTGAAAATCCCCGTGTCCTTGGTTCGATTCCGAGTCCGGGCACCACTAATTTTGCATCAAAGCACGCTGGTTAAGAGATGAGAACCTTAACGGGCGGTTAATACAGGGGCCGGTCATTACGGAATGTCCTCCGGTGTAGGCGTATCTGCACTGGTTAACGTTTCTGAATCAGTCCCTCAAGTGAGGGAGCCTGTTCCAGCAGGCTCCCTTCTCTCGATCACTGGCAATAATCCCAGTCAATCAGTTTTGTGTCAATAGTTGTAATTCCCTTTCTACACAGAGATCTGTGTGCAGAGACAGTTCTTCTTCCAGTGTTTTTCCCACAATGTCCATCCTGAGCTCCACGTATTCCATTGTTGTACTGACACTACGATGACCCAGTAAATCTTTAACCAGTTGAAGATTCCTTTCGGGCGCTTTCATCAGTTCCGTGGCAAGAGTGTGTCTGAAACGGTGCGGTGAAACGGCAAAACCGCACTCCTTTGACAGGCGTCGAAAGAAAGAGCGGATCTTTTGATGCATCACACTCACATCATTTCTTTCAAACTTTGCCTTTCTTCCGGCAATGTAAAAACTGACATCGAAAAGGTTATCTTTTGGCCCGGCTCCAGCTTCTGTTGCCCGTGACAGGAGAAGCTGCAACCGCAAACGCAGCTGCCTGACAACGGGAACGCGCCATTCCCTGTGCGTTTTACTTCCTTCCAGGCGCAGGTCTATATAGCCCTCTGTCAGATTGACGTCCCTGAGCTGAACATGCAGCAGTTGATTTTGTCTCATTCCCGTATATCTGAGCGTATCCAGGACGGTTATCCAGAACCAGACCGGGTAAAGCGCACTCCGCCCGCCACGTCCGAAAATTCTCCTGTTGGATTCAATTTCAGCCTGCTGCATTATCAGATAAAGGCGGGTTAGCTGAGAGCGGGTTAACGTGCGCTTTTTCTTTCTGTCCCGCTGTACGGTGCAATTGTTGAAAGGATTTCTACCCTCAGGCAATAAACCACTTTCCATCGCATAGTTATAGAGGGCCCTGAGATGTGCAATTTTATTGTTCCAGGTCTGCGCCGATTGTTGCTTTTCTCTGAGTACATGTCGCCGCCATCTCAGTATTTCATGATGAGTAACCATTAATGGAGTTTTGCCTGCACCCATGAATTTCAGGAACCCCTTTACAACCTTCGTATAGCTCCATTCTGTTGCAGCACGCAGGTTTCGGGCGAAGAAGTACTCCTCAAGCAATTCTTCCCATGTCGTATGATGGTTTTTGTCAGACATACAGCATTTCCTTTTTCTATATCAAGCTGCCCTTAAGGGCCCCATGGACTGCCCCTCCTTCAAAGGAAAGACAGAAGCCCGCTGTCTTCAGGGGAAGACGCCCCTCTGAAAAGGTGTGTAGTCTTGACAAGATATCCACTTACAGGTCTAAACGTGCCTTCTTTACCGGGCGAATGGTACAGTTTTGCTTTAATAAAACGCTCTCCCCGGCGCACCCTGTGAATATGCAGCTTCTCAAATTCCTGCTGTAGGGAATCCCTGCTCAGCTCTGATCCGCTTTCTCTGATGTAAAGATAAAATATGTCCGGTACCCGGAGAAAGATGAACCCTGCAACTGCATGCGCTCTCGAATCAGGCTGATTAATATCGATTCGCTTGCTCTTGATCCCCTCAGAAAGCCACCTGAGAAATTCAGTGCCAGCCTGTTCTTTTTTCACTGTTTTTTGCATATCAATGTTAACAGAGTGTAATGGGATGTTATCCTCAGTATCAGGTTCGGGGAAAGAGTTTTCTGCTGCTGTCTGATTTATCTCATGCTTATCAGCTTCAGGGGATATTTCATTAAGGGGGGAAAATTCTGGCTCATTTTCTGCTCTGGCATTGACTGAAGAATCTTCATCACATGCTTCAGTCCCGGTCATATCAGGCACTGATATTGCACTGAAAAGGCTTAGCAGCATCTCTGTATCAGCCATTTCTGTTTCATTTGGATCACATTCCGTAATCTCGCCTGCCTTTTCATTGCTGACGAGATTGCCGTCATCAGCCATCGGCACCGGTGCAATAGAAGATGCAAGTAGAGTTCCCTGCAAATCTGCAATTTCTGGCAATGCCGTTTTAAGTTTTGCTTCTGATGAGGGTTGTAATTCGGTCTCTCGATCAGACGACGTTCGCGAAACTGAAAGGGCCGGCTCTGCGAGAGTATCAACTTTCTCATTTGCCCCTGATATCCCCAGCGAAGGCGATTCCACTTTTTCAGCGGCTTGCTTCATCAGGCCGCGTATCAATGGCATGCCCGGATGCTGATTCCAGAGTGCGCCGGCAAGGTTGCACAGTGCTTCGGGATTCTCTGCCAGCCAGCCCGTCGCCTCTGTCGGCATAAGTTGCCCGGCGGCAAGGGCAGCAAACGCTGATGCGTTCTCAGCCTCCCGGAACCGAAAACGGTAAGGTGAGTCCGGAATGGTCATTCCCGGAAGCCAGCTTTTACCGTCAAGCAACTCCCCCTCCAGAGTCGCAAGAAGAGGCAGGTGCCAGAACAGCGCCGACCAGAAAATCACCGCATTCCACATCACATTCTGTTCTGCCTGCTCTTCTGGTGCCGCGCCGGGTGGAAACATATACCCTTTTGCCAGCCTGACCGCACAGGTCGTGAACTGCAGC
The DNA here is from genome assembly GCF_020733125.1 of Enterobacter cloacae complex sp. 2021EL-01169. Classification (NCBI taxonomy): domain Bacteria; kingdom Pseudomonadati; phylum Pseudomonadota; class Gammaproteobacteria; order Enterobacterales; family Enterobacteriaceae; genus Enterobacter; species Enterobacter cloacae complex sp. 2021EL-01169. The sequence goes on along the minus strand of NZ_JAJFTC010000005.1, from coordinate 13,189 downwards.
GTAAGATCGCCGAAGCCGTCTGACTGTGACCACCTTCCCTTCTGCGTGGCCGGCACATTCTGTACCCTGGCTAATAAACCATTAAGAGGCGCTAAATAGAGACGCTGATAGATGTCTGCGGGCAGAGAGCAGTTCTCCCATATCTGCTGCAGGCAGGTTTTTCGTAGCGGGCTGGCGCACAGCATACCGGCACCACGTGGGGCGTGGTAGCCGACAGGCGTGACTGTGGATATATGATGTACTGCTTCTGGTTCGCCTTTTGAAAACAGAGACCTCAGGGTCCGGATTCTGCTGAGCATGATGTTCTCCTGGTACAGGGCTGCTCAGTGTTATGATCCTCCCTGCGCCACACCATAAAAAACCAGTTATTCAGTCCCGGAAATTTCTCCCGTGTCGTCGGGCATAACGGCATCGTTCTCATCATCGCCCTCGCCGGCTTCGCTGAGCCAGCGCATCAGTTCGTTCAGAACGAGCGTCTTTCTTGCCCGGGTGACAGCCACGTACAACAGGTTAGTCTCATCCTGCCGCTCTTCCTGCGAAAGAAGCGGATCGGTAATGTCGGTGAAATCCTCACTCAGCATTACCACCGACCATTCGAGCCCCTTGCTACGGTGGGCGGTTGAAACCGTGACCTGAGCCTCTTTTTCATGACTGACGACCTGACGACGCATAATGGCCAGCTTTTGCGGAAGGGGGAAAAAGTCATCCAGCAGACGAATGGCCTGGTTCATCTCCACGTCCTGGGTGGCTTTGGCTATTGAGCAGTACTCATCAAAATCCCGGTAGTCCCGGCTGAGGCGCGGGGACTGCATCTTTTCAGGCATATCGGCGGAAAACCAGTACAGGTCTTCCAGCTCCTCCGTTTTGTAGCCTTCAATCCCCCCGACCCAGAAGACCTTTTTCTCCATAAGGCTCGCCGTCAGGGCACTGCCGATCACGCCGGACACCGTCCGGCTCAGTACAGTAATGTGCTCAGCCCCTGCAGGAAGGTCGCTGACGACAGCATCCTGCCCCCCGTTACCTGCCACGCGCTTTTCCTCTCCGGCACGTTCAAGCAGGATGTTGGCCACACGCGCCACCTCAGGGCCAAACCGAAAACTCGCTGTCAGCCACAACCGATCTGCCTGCGCCAGTTGCCGGGCATTGAGCGCGTTATCCGCCCCGCGAAACCGGTAAATCTGCTGGTAACGGTCGCCGACCAGGATAACCCGGCAGGGCTGATTCAGTACAAACGCACTGGTCACCGGATTGGCGTCCTGCGCCTCATCGAAGAGGATGGTGTCCCAGCGTTTTGACAGGTCAGGCTGAGAAAGCTGGAACATTTTGAGGTAGGTATCGTGTGTAACGGGAAAGACTGAATCAGTACGACTCATTTCATACCAGAGGATCTGGATTGCCCCCAGAATTTTACCTGCATCAAGACCGTGGCGATCATCCTCAGACGGCAGGTGTATCAGCCCTGGCTCGGGGTCTGCACTGCAGAGGAACATGTTCAGCCCGCTGAGTGCCAGTCTGGCCAGCGGCCAGTGGCGGGTGTTGAGCTTTCTGGCCACATCCGTAATGCGCAGACTGGCTGTCAGCCGGTCACGGAAATGCTTGCCGAACCGTGCCCATGCCAGCTGATGTGACGTTTTACACTCTACGTTATAGGGGAACCTGCGTTCAGCTTCATCCCGCACAGCGCGGTTGTAGGCAAGGTAAAGCATCCTGCTTTCCGGATTGGCTTCAGCGTAGCTAACTAACGTGGTGGTTTTTCCTGTGCCGGCAAAAGCGTTTACCACAAGATGAGTGCCCTTCCACTCAATGATGGCGTTTTGCTCGGCTGTGTTTTTCCAGGTCATGGGGCTCTCCGGCAGCTGCGTATAAGAAGTCAGACTGGCAGCGGGAGGCGTTAACTGCGATAAAAAACCAGATACCCTGCTTCAATCGAGTAGGAGGCGGGATCGCTCCCGCCGTCCTCTCACACCACCGTACGTGCGGTTCCGCATACGGCGGTTCATGTTAACGCTGGAACTGCCTGTGATGTTCCAGCAGTGATATTAAGCCCAGTCCTCTGAACCACGACCTCTTTATCGCCTGATTCATATGACTGGCTCCCGAGTTCCACCACGCTCCGTGACCGTTATAGGCTGAGAGCATCGCTCTGTCCCTCCCCAGTCCTGCCTTTTGCAGCATTCTGGCCCGGCTTCGCGGCCTCTTCCACTGCCGCCACATCTGGCAGCGCAGCTTCCGGTTGATCCAGCCGTCCAGCTCCTCCAGTATTCCCCTGACTTCCGTCAGTCTGAAGTAGCTTATCCACCCGCGCAGCAATGGCGTCAGTTCATCGATCGTCGCTTTGACTGAGCGGCTGCGGTTACCCGTCGTCAGGCTGCGGATTTTATCCTTCAGCCTCCCCACGCTTGCCGCCGCTATTTTCAGCCTCGTCTGTTTGTGCCACGTCACGCTGTATCCCAGGAACTTTCGCTCCCACGGACGCGCTACCGCGCTCTTCTGCTCATTGACCTTCAGCTTCAGTTTGCTCTCCACGAACTCCCTGACCGCTTCCAGTATCTGTTCGCCCGCTTTCCGGCTGCTCACATAGATATTGCAGTCGTCCGCGTAGCGGCAGAAGCTGTGTCCACGACGCTCCAGCTCTTTATCCAGTTCATCCAGCAGGATGTTTGACAGCAGCGGCGAGAGCGGGCCGCCCTGCGGCATTCCTTCGCGCCGCTTCTCTCTTTCACCGCCTTTGACCATTTCCGCCTTCAGGTAACGGCGGATCAGCCTCAGCAGCCGCCTGTCCCGTATCTTCCGGGCCAGGCGGGCCAGCAACAGCCGGTGATCCACACGGTCAAAGAACTTCTCCAGATCCATGTCCACCACCCATCGCTTTCCGCTGCGAACGTAGCGCTGTGCCTGTTGCACTGCCTGCCACGCGCTGCGGCCCGGCCTGAAGCCGTAGCTGGAGTCTGAGAAGTCTTTATCCACGATGGCGCTTAACCGCTGCGCTATCGCCTGCTGAATGAGCCGGTCCACCACCGTCGGGATGCCCAATGTCCTCACGCCACCGTCCGGCTTCGGGATGTCCATTCTGCGTATTGCCCGCGGCTGGTAGTTTCCGTCGATCAATGCCTGCCTGATGCCCGGCCAGTGTCGCTTCAGCCACGGCTTCAACTCCGCCACGCTCAGGTTATCTACCCCCGCCGCGCCTTTGTTTTCCACCACGCGCTGGTACGCCAGCATCAGGTTTTCCCTCGTTATCACCGCCTCCATCGTCAGCGGCTCCGCTTTCGTTTGCTCATCTGCCGCCGGTATGATTTCAGCACCCGCGCACAGCCCCGACGGATACCGTCCGTCTCCGCTGCCGCTGGCCGCAGTTGCCTGCGCTTGTGCCTCATTAATCATCATCGGGTTCAGATGTCCTAATCACGGTTAATCATGTTCAGCCCTTCATGCTGCCGGTTTTACAGCACTACTACGGCATCGGCTGACTTCTGCTGCCCCATCCCGCCCTCTCGCGGGGACGGTAGCACTCAGGCAGGACAGCAGACCTCCCGGGGTAATTCGCGCGACTTTCCTGCTTATACCTGTCGGCTTTACGTCACAGCGTTCCGTGTGAGTATCGGGCTTTGGTGATATTCGCCACCTTACCCCGCTGCGCCGCCTTAACCGCTTCCTGTTCGTCAGGCCAGCATTTTGCCTTCGGCTTCCTTCAGATTTCACCTCACGATGAACACCCTTGCCGTTCAGCTAACACTTCCCCTCACCGGGTGTGTGGAGGACTTTCACCTCGTAGTCGTTCCTTAGCCACCACGGCTAAGAGACAGCGCCAGTCACGGCGCTACGCGCCATGCCCGGCGCACGAAGTAAAAATCCACCTTCATAGAAGGTGGCTTTGATTGCACCCCATAGGGGTGTACTAAAAACCCTAAAAAGAAGTCTCTGCCAGTTCTGTTAGCTTTAAATCCAAAGACAATAAGGCAGAGCCAAAGCTTGTTGATGACCACGCCCACAGGACGTGGTTTTCAGTTAGCAATAAAAAACGCTCCCGGACGGGAGCGTGTGGATGTGATTATGCTGCCTGAAGTGCCGTGAACTCAGACGAACAGGCCAGCCGCCGAGATACTGCCAGAACTTGGACAGCTCAGCAGGAGGCAAATTGCTGCGCTGGTTGAGGTTGCCCCTTATGACAGAGACAGTGGTCGAATGAAAGGCCGTCGGGTTATCTGGGGTGGGAAGAGCTGGCCTTCGATCCATTTTGTTTATGGCTGTGCTTTCTGTTGTACGGTTCAATCCTAAAATGAAGCATTACTATCAGGGGCTACTTGAACGAGGCAAGGTAAAAAAAGTCGCACTCACAGCATGCATTCGAAAATTTATTACAATTCTCAATGCGATGGTGCGTGACTGGAAAATGTGGAGTGCTGAACTGCAGACCCCCGGTGTTGCAAAACAGATGTTTGTTTATGGTTCGATGGGGAGCCAAAAAAGCGAACAAATCTCAACCACTGGTTAAATATCCAGATAAATTTATTTTATCTGGGTCAAATGAGTGATATGGTGTCACCAATGAGACCCACTGGAGGTGCTATGTCTGAATTTGAATTGCTTGCGCAGGATCTCCTGCAGAAATCCGAAGAAGAAGAAAAACTGCAGCAAGAAAAAGACAAAGAGCTGATTGCAAAAGTTCTTGAAATTTATGATCAAAAATACGTGGCAGAACTGCTCAGGAAAGTAGGCAATAATGACTGGAGCAGGGAAACGATAAACCGGTGGATTAACGGAAAGTGTGGGCCAAAATCATTGACCTCTGCTGAGGAAATTCTACTCAGGAAAATGCTGCCAGAACCTCCGAAGCATCACCCTGACTACGCATTTCGTTTTATCGATTTATTCGCGGGCATCGGCGGTATTCGCAAAGGGTTCGAAGAAATTGGCGGTCATTGTGTTTTCACCAGTGAATGGAACAAAGAGGCTGTACGAACTTACAAGGCTAACTGGTTTAACGATGAGCTGGAACATAAATTTAACCTCGACATTCGTGAAGTCACTCTGAGTGACAGAGAAGACTTGTCGGAAACAGCTGCCTATAAGCATATTGACAAAGAAATTCCTGATCATGATGTGCTGTTGGCAGGATTCCCCTGCCAGCCTTTTAGCCTCGCAGGTGTCAGCAAAAAAAATTCATTAGGAAGAGCTCATGGGTTTGAATGTGAAGCTCAGGGGACGCTTTTCTTTGATGTTGCGCGTATTATTAAAGCCAAAAAACCGGCGATTTTCGTCCTTGAGAACGTTAAGAACCTGAAAAGTCACGATAAAGGAAAAACCTTTAAAGTTATCATGGAAACACTGGATGAGCTCGGTTACGAAGTTGCTGATGCCGGTGTCTCAGGTTCTGATGATCCTAAAATTATTGACGGGAAAAATTTCTTACCTCAGCACAGAGAGCGAATTGTATTAGTCGGTTTCCGCCGAGATCTTAAAATTCACGATGGATTTACCCTTCGCAACATTCATAAATTCTACCCACAAAATCGTCCAACATTTGGAGAGTTACTGGATCCTGCAGTTGACAGTAAATATATTTTGACTCCGAAACTCTGGGAATACCTGTATAACTATGCCAAGAAACATGCCGCGAAAGGCAATGGTTTTGGGTTCGGACTCGTTGATCCTACGAATGTGAATAGTGTGGCCAGAACTCTCTCTGCACGCTACCACAAAGATGGCTCTGAAATACTGATTGACAGAGGTTGGGATAAAGCGAAAGGGGAATTAGATTTCCGCGACGAAGAAAACCAAAGCCGGCGGCCACGAAGGTTGACGCCTCATGAATGTGCCCGCCTAATGGGGTTTGAAAAAGTCGGTGGCAAACCGTTCAGGATCCCTGTTTCTGATACCCAGTCTTATCGTCAGTTTGGGAACTCTGTCGTTGTTCCTGTATTTGAAGCTGTTGCCAGATTGCTTGAACCTTACATTGGTAAAGCTGTTGCTGTGCGTACAAACAAAGCAAAAACCAAATAATGAAAGGCCTCAGGTGCCGTGCCTGAGGCCTTCTTTCGTCTTTATGCAGCGTAGATGCCGATCAGCCTGGCAATAAAATGTCCCAGAGTCATCAATTCTGGACGAACAGCTTCAGGGTATTTTTTGTGCAGGGAAGAGGGAACAACCAGTGTGACCCGTTCTTGCTGCATTTCTTTAAATTGCGCCAATGACACTCCTTCCTGAAGCGTAAAGAGATGGATGTTTTGTATCCTGTCTGCTTCATTCAACACTTGTCTCCACCGATCCTTGCATGTCGTTTTTACCGCAAGCATATGGAGTTTTTCGTCCGGAAATGCTTTGTCATGGTATGCATCAGAAGATGGAAAAAGGAAGTCTGGTTTTTTATTCCCTTCAGTCACGGACTGTGTCGCGAACTGAGTAAGACCATGTTCAAGGAAAAGTTGTTCAAGATGTAGCTCCAGTGATTTCCCTGCCCGGGATTTTCTGCGGTTACTGACTGAATTAGCCAGCGCGATAAAGTCATCAACCGAGTTAAATCCCTTCTTAATGATATCAAGGACATGCATTTCCTCTACAAGGAGGAAAATATCATATTCTACACGCCTGCGATCGATGAGTTGCTCGTCTGGGTCTGCACAGCCCTTTGAAAAGTAGTCCGCAGCGTATTTAATTATTTCGGAGCCAGATGGGAATGCGGTCTCCCAGGGCTCTGGAATTTTGTATTTCTTCCGGGTTGTTTTTGGCTGAAGAGCTAATCCCCCTAAAATTTCTTTTGCGGGACCAAACCTCAGCGCGCCAGGGATAATTTCGCCAAGAATGGATTCGACAATGTCCTCTTCGTCAGGATTTTTGCAAACCCACACATCAACGTTCTTACTGTCACTTCCGGGCTCGTGCTCAAAGGCCAGAATGGACAATCCACCTGTGTTTTCAGGATCCTGAAGCGGACTCCCTGGCCCCCAGCGCGTTATACGCTTTTCATTTCGGGTTTTACCGAAAAAGCTGCCGTTATAATAAATCGCGCGAGCTTCACTATCACTGCAAACATGCGAGGAATAGGTTGCATTGAGGAAAACCGAGGGGTTTTGTTCCTTAGTGTTATCTATCGAGGGAAACAGCTCTGCAACAATACCTGAAGGAATATACAGTCCGACCTGATGACCGCCTGTTGCACCAGTATCATTTGCTGACAAGCGTTTGATGTACAGGAAATAATTGCCCGTTGCCTTACTCAGTAACCATTCCTGAAAACCTGACATATGCATCCTTACCTGAGGACAAATCGTTCTGTTGTTCAATAGATTGCTATTTTAACTACGCTCGCCGGAGCAGTATCTGTCCATGCGAGCATATCGATATCAAAGCATGCGTTCCTGCGGGGATTAATGTCAACGCTAGATTGTTACCAGCTCCGCTAGTTTGCTGGCAATATTGGCCATTGAATCTTCAGCTGTGCTCAAACCGCTGCGCGAACCAAGTAACGGACTGACTTCGCGAAGATCTTCATATGTTGTGTTATGAACGATAGGGACAAGAAGGTCTCGTGCCAGAAGGGCCGATAGCTCTTTATCCGCAATCCCTTCTCCTGCGAGCCGTTTTAGTAGCGCAGGGGTCACCAGAACAATCCCTACGCGTGATTTTGCCAATCCTTCATCGATTTCGCGCAGCAATGTTGCACCAAGTAAAACATCTTTTTCGCTAAACCAGACTGAGACCCCGTTCATCTCAAGCTGGTCATGAAGCTCTTTGGCTGCGTCCTTGCGATCGTCCCAGGCATGGCACAGAAAAACATCTCGTAAATCAGGGACAGAGGCCCGCCTCTCAACGTTTTCACGGGCTGGCGTGTGAGTGCGCACTTCCGCAGGGGTATAAATCACAGATGATCCCGCCCGTGACCAACGTGGTCTGGTGCTACTGGAGCTGCCTCCACCGCCGCTGCTATATCCGTTAGAACTACCACTTGGCGAGGAATAAGAGAGCACTTCATTGATTCAGAACTACTATCCAGATATTGCAGATGAAATCAGGAGGATAGCAGATAATATTCCCCGGCGTTCTCGGGCAGCATTACGTGAAAAGTTAAAGGATGCAAATGCCAAAAACAAAGTTTTACAGGATGAGATCCAACAACTTCAGCTTCGAATATCAAAACAGGCAACCATCAATGAAATGCTGAATTACAATCTAAAAAATAAACCTTCTCGAAATAAATAAAAAAACAAACCAGTACTCAGTTAGCTAACCATTTTCCATAGGCATCAATGTCAATCATTGGCACAGTGCCACTAAATTGAAGCTGTGCAATAAGCCTGAAAAGAAAAGCAGTAGCTGGCTTATTTCCTGGTTCAAAATTGAATTTTCCATCAATGTTATTGAAGTAAAAATGCCCATGTGATGCAACACAGCCCATATCAAGTCGTCCATCTGATAAATCCCCATTGAGAGCTTTGTCGAACGCCCCCCCCAATGCAGGACTCCAGTCACTTTCAAAAGTAAGTAACCCTCCCAAAATTGGAATGAGTGGTTTTGCTGGATATGTCCCGCCAGCATGTGGAATTGGAAGGCTGGTACGATGAAGTCTGCGGACACTTGCAACTTTTCGCTGTGCATAAGCAACAAGCTCTGCTGACGCTGATTGCTTCGCTTCAAAAACCGCATAGACACTTTCTGCTGGAACAATTATTTGATCATTAAATTTAAAAATAAATGGTGAGTACTGCCTGTCAAAAACGACCACATCAATCTGATCACTAAAATTACCCAAACTATCAACTACAAAAGCATTAGCTGCCTGGTAGCGTTTGGGAAGATATGTATCGAGCATTTCAATCCATACTCCTTCACTGGCATCCCCTTTAGCCCCTGGATGATGGAAAGCTTTACGTGCAGTTCCCAGTCGAAGTTGAATATCTTCATGTAACGAAGCAAATAGTTGAGAAAGTGACCAATCTGACATAATAGATTCCTTTATTCAGTAATACTCATACGTTGCATAAGTATGTATGGCCCATAATACTATTTTTGGGCATTTATCTTTACTATATTATTAGCGGTCAATAAATGCAGGTGTTGGTGTCATTTTATTGACTACCTGCAGTGCTGAATGGACTGACACTGCGCTATATGGGTAGGCCGTAAGAATTATTGATGGTATTAGCCGCTGGGTAATATCTGAGAAAGTAAATCCCGGCGAATTCGTGTCCCTTGGACCGGTTAACCTGACTAATTCTTCTATCGCCGTAGAATTTAATCCCAACCCCGTAAGTTTTGAATGCAATAAATAGTGTCGTTGTTCATCATTTGGCCTGGAAAAAGTTAAAACTTCAGCAGCACGACGCTGGACGGCCGGATCGAGAGCTTTCAGCCGGTTAGTACACATAAGAACTGCCGCTGGTAGTTTCTGATTGGCGATCCGGTCTATTCCGCGAATAAAAGCGTTTACACCAGCACGATCCTCATGGTGCATCTGAGCATTTTCCCGGGATTGAGCCAATGCATCAGCTTCATCAATCAACAGCAAAACCGCACCACGAGCTTTTCCATTCGTGTTTTTTAATTTATCTGCGGCCTCAATGGTGTAATCAAATGCAGCTGAAACCAGCTGAGTCATTTCGCCAACTCTACCCTGCCCTCGAGTAGCAAGGCTCAAAGGATACAACGTAATATCAATATCTTCCTGCCGGGCAACAGCATCACCAATGGTTTCCGCCAGTTCTGTTTTACCTGAGCCCACGTCCCCAGCCAATACAACTAAAGGTGGCCGTCTGAGTACTGTATCAACAGCCGCACGAGCATCTGGATGATATTTTTTGGCCCATTCCTGAATCCCATAAGGATTTACAAGCAAGCCTAATATTTTTGATAATCGATCTTTGTGTTCATCAAGACCAACTAAACGAGCCAGACGCTCCTGAGGCTCAAAATCAGGGAAGTTAATACGCCGCTCAAACAATTCATCAAGTGATGGTTTTACGTTCATACAAAATTCCTTACGCTAGTGCGAGTGAGGGAGCGACCACCGGCCGAGTAAGTCTTATCATTTTCGAGGTAGCCATTAATCCCTGGAGACTGGGCACCTACCCGTTTGAATGGTAGATCTTTCAAAGCAGTATCTTTTTCCGATTGAGTAGCATTCAGATATTTCGAGCTATAAGTCATAAAACTGTAGAAGGATGCACCCGATACATCTTTTCCTTGGCGGATTTTTCCGGGATCGTCATCTGTTCCTGAACCAAGCAAGTCGCCTGCGGTATATCGAAGGGTCGGCTCGATCCAGTTATTATTTTTCTGAAAACCATAAGAGACCTCACCCAAATATCCAGCCTTAAGAATCACAACCAATTCTTCTTCGTATGCTTCAATGTCGGCATCACTGGGGTAACCATAAAAACGCTGCATCCGCCGCAAGTCAGTTGCAACTTTAGCGGCCATGTGACGAGCGTGGGTTACGCTGAAAGTTTGTGTCTCTGCTACCGTATAACTATAAGAAGACATAATGATTTCACCCCTGGAATGAAGAACCGAAAACTTTCTGCCAATAGGTTATGGTTAATTGCTTGGTTGGTGCATAGAATGCAGCATCGATAGCGTCACCGGCATCCATTGCAGCGTCAATAATGGCGTCCACATTAGACTGCGTATATAAACGAGCAACATTATTAACAGGATTAACGGGATCGATAATTTGCACTAAGTCTGACAACTTGCCTATTTTTGACGCAGGATAATTATCCTCGAAGACAATACGTTCACGTAATTCAGTGCTCACCAGATAGGTAAAAAATGTCTGTAAAGCTTCCGGATAATTCGAAAAATCCACGCCATTATCAAGTAATTTTGCAAGAATCAATTCAATCATGAAAGATTTAAAGCGAAAATTCGGTCGCTCTTGCTTCATCAAACGAGCCCAATATTTAGCTAAACGAACAACCTGAGCAAAATGCTTCGGGGCAGCACGCTTACGGGCCTTGATGAAATCAAGGTGCAGAGGAATGCTGGTTTCAAGGAGTGAGCCATCTTCCTGGCTTATCAAATGACCTCGCCAGTCAGGTAACCCCGAATACAATACAGGGACAATATCGACATCTAAGCCAGAGCCCCGGAAGGAAACCGTTACTGAGTATGTCTGGGGCTTAACCTGATCAGGACTAAAGTTGGGAAATGCTTTACGCAATCTATCAGCAAGATAGTCAAGTAACTCACGTAAATCCTGTGGTGCATCAGATCCACTGATATACACAGCCACATCGATATCGTTTAACGAACGAAGAGCAGTTCCTTTAGCCAGACTACCTGATGGAATCATTCGCTTTAATGAAAAGTCTGGATGATCAGAAAGATACCCTTCCAGTTTGTTCTGTAATCGCTTGGCCTGTTCCCTGAATTCATCAGCCTTTACTTTTGGAAGATTTACCTTATCTTCGGCAAATCGCGCTATAGTTTTATGGTCGACATGTTCTGTTGACATCTCATCCTCACTAGAAGTCTTCACTCTATCCAAGCCGGACGACATGTCATGTTCATTTTCGTCGGCCACAAAGTTCGGTATAGCGAACTTTTTATAAGAATGAGTGCATTTTTCATACTTGTCAAACTTTTTGTTCGGAATAGTGGTACAATGATGAAAGAGATGAAAGAGGAGATATAACAATGGCAACCCGTCTTGGCGAAAAACTGCGCGATTTGCGTAAACAGCGTGGATTAACACTGGAAAAACTCGCTGACATGGCTGGACTCAGTAAAAGCTATCTATGGGAACTGGAAAATCGCGAGTCTCAACGTCCTTCGGCAGAAAAGCTAACTGCCCTGGCAGATGCACTGGGAGTTGGGACTAGTTTCTTTTTAGAAGATGATCTTCGAGAACCAGAAGAAAGACATCTTGATGATGCTTTCTTTCGTGGCTATAAAAATCTTGAACCTGAAGCGAAAGCACAGTTAAGAAAAATATTGGACACCTTTAAAAAGGACTTCTAGTTATGCAAGAACAAGAGATATGGACGCCTCAAAAAGCAGCTATTCGGCTAACAAAAATTTGCGATACTTTCAGTGAGATTCACGGCACAGAACGATTTCCTGTTAATGTTGAGGAATTGTCTCTGGAGGCGGCAGAGTTGTTCAAATGGGCTGACCCTATAGTAAAAATAGAACCCGTTGACATCAAAGGATTTGATGGTGCATTAATGGCCAATGAATCTCGCAGCCGTTGGATGCTACTTTACAATAACGGTTTAACATCCCCTGGTAGAATTCGATTCACTCAGGCACATGAACTGGGACATTACATACTTCATCGTCTAATTCGTGATGAGTTCAGATGTAGCAGTGATGATATGTTATCCTGGGAAGATAAAAATATTGAATCAGAAGCAGATTTATTTGCTTCTTATTTACTGATGCCATTCAATGACTTCCGAAAACAGTTGACGCCAGACGTTGATATTGACGTATTAAGTCAGTATGCGATTCGTTATGGAGTATCGCTGACAGCAGCTGCATTAAAATGGCTTGAATGCACTGAAGAAAATGCCGTATTCATTTTATCTCGTGACGGGTACATGAAATGGGCCTTTTCCAGTCCCGCAGCTCGCCATAACGGAGCCTTCTTTCGCACACAACGCAATGTGGTAAGTATTCCAGAAGGATCGATTGCTGCAAACCAGAACATTTCAATGGAAAGAGCAGGAATGAAGATCCCTGCATCAATTTGGTTCCCTCATGCAGATAAAGACGCTTCAGTGCGTGAAATGAAAATACATTCAGAACAGTATGAATATGTCATCACCCTTCTAATCCTTTCCCGAAAAACAACTGTATGGCCTCCTTTTCATGGGGAAGATGAGTAAAGATCTTTTTCATATAAAGTGGTGTGCATGTTTAGCAAGCAAAAATAACTAATTGAAAAAAACATAACCAATTGATATCACTAAACTTAATAAGACATAACAGTTAACATGGGTCCATAAGGGGTGAAAAACTGCCCCCGGTATTTGTCACCCAGCTCCAGCTGCATAAAGACGCGGCCAAGAAAGTCCCCTGGCGCGTCACCCAGCCCGTTAACAAGGGGTTCGCTTGGAAAACGAATCTATGGTCACTCCCGTTTTTGCAACACCGATTTTGACGACAAGTTGGCTTGCTTGAATCTATCCGGCGTCTGAATGGGATTTTATTCCCGCGCCTTGATGAGTTCCGCGCCTGATGAACCTCC